>NZ_CAXBJW010000003.1:0-403219 GCF_963976325.1 uncultured Pseudosulfitobacter sp. | reverse complement strand
CACCGTCGGCGCCGGCGTGGTGTCGAAAATCGTCGAGTAAGCCGTTTTGCGGGCCTGTCGGCCCGCATGACGCCGCAATAGAAAAGGCCGCAGCACCCGCTGCGGCCTTTTTGCATTTCAGCCCGGTTGGGCCGACTGAATGGGTTTGATCCTAGTTCTGCGGCTGGTCTGACAGACGCTGCGCGTATTCCTTCTCGGCGGCGGCCTGGGCGTAGATGGTGGCGCTGTCCGATGCGGTCGGGTTGAGTTCGGGGAACAGGTCCACAACCGCGCCACGTGTGTCGGCGTGCTTGGCCTTGGTGTTGCCCGGTTGCAGGCTGTCGGACCAGATGCCGTCGCCCATCACCACCGGATGCAGGTCAAAAACCAGATGGATATAGGTCACATCCGACGCGATGACCCGCTCGATGCCGGGCTGTCCCAGCAGGGTGGCGATCTTGACCAGCGCTTCGGGTGTGTCGGTGTCGTCGTCTTCGGGTTTGGCGATCAGGATGCGCTGGTTGGGGGTCAGCAAGGTGTCGCGCAGCGGTTGCTGTTTCCCCAGCGCATCGGCGCGGATCAGCACGGGTTGCAGTTGCGGGTTCTGTTCCAGTTCGGCAGCGGTCAGGCGGCTGGACCCGATCCAGCGGATCGGCTGATAGCCACGTTCGCGGGTGATCACATCGTCGCCCACTTCAAGGGTTTCGATGGCGACCAACCCCTTGCGGGTCGAGATTTGCGTGCCGGGGGTAAAGCTGACCATGCGGCGTTCCAGATCGGGAACGGCGGTCATTTTGATGTCTGTGCCCAGCCCGTTCGATCGGGTGTTGGTTTGGGTCTGGTTCGGGGTGCTCGGATGGCTCATCGTCATGGCTCCACTGGTGCGAGGCTGGCCCGTGGCGATTTTGCCCGCGGGCGATGCGTGTTCACGTCATTGCGGCAAGGGGAACCGGTATCGGCAGCCCTGCCGGGGCCGGACACCGCAGTTGGTGGGCTGTGCCCCCTGTAGGGCGTTACCCACGGTGGTCCGGTTGCACAACTTTACACGTATTGCGATAACCAAGCGAGGCGTCGTGCGGTTTAAGTGCCGGAAATCGGCCAATTCAGAGATTAAATTTGCGGGCCGGTTTCTGGCATTGGATCAATCATTGCAAACCGGCAGAATTGTCCACGTTTTACATTTTGGGCGCGGCACGGGCGGCGAATCACCTTTGCCATGTCGCGCCCAGTGCGGGCCTATCCGGCCACGGTCCGGATGCCAAAGAAGATCACCGCAGACAGTATCGCGGCGGCAGGCACGGTGATGACCCAAGCGGCAATGATGGTCATGAAATGTGACCGGCGCACCAGCTTGCGGCGGCGGCGTTCCTCGGGCGCATAGCGGGGACGGTCGGGCATTGCCAGTTTCGCCTTGCGGATGCGCCGTTCTGCGTCCCATTCGCGGAAGAATCCGACGCCGAATACACCACCCACCGCGATGTGGGTCGAGCTGACCGGCAGGCCCAGCCAGCTTGCCACGATCACTGTGATCGCCGCCGACAGCGCCACGCAATAGGCGCGCATCGGGTTCAGCTTGGTAATTTGGCCACCGACCATGCGGATCAGCTTGGGACCGAACAGGAACAGACCGAACGAGATGCCAAAGGCCCCCATGACCATCACCCACGTCGGGATGCTGACCGCTGCGGTAAAGCTGCCGGTGCCCGAGGCCTGCACGATGGCGGCCAGCGGCCCCACGGCATTCGCCACATCATTGGCCCCGTGCGCAAAGCTGAGCAGGGCGGCCGAGACGATCAAGGGGATGCCGAACAGCACCTTCAGTGATTTGTTGCGGTTTTCCAGCCCTTCGGACTGTTTGCGGATCAGCGGAATCATCACGGCCCATGTGAGGACACCAATGGCCAGCCCGATCAACAGGGCGGTGTGCAGCTCGACCTTAAAGACCTTGCTCAACCCTTTCAGCGCCAGGTAGCTGGAAAAAGTCCCCGCCATAATCCCCACCAGAACCGGCACCCACGTCCGGGCGGCGGCGATCTTGTCGTCGCGGTAGATGATGCGGGATTTGATCAACGCCAGAAACAGCGCGGCCACGGCCCCGCCCAATACCGGCGAGATCACCCAGCTTGCGGCGATCTGGCCCATGGTGGGCCAGTTCACGGCGCCAAACCCCACGGCGGCGATGCCTGCCCCCATGACCCCGCCCACGACCGAATGCGTGGTGGACACCGGCGCGCCGACCCAGGTGGCCAGATTGATCCAAAGCGCCGCAGACAGCAGTGCCGCCATCATCGCCCAGATAAAGGTGTCGGCGGTGCCCATGCTTTCGGGCGCAATGATGCCTTTGGCGATGGTCGACACCACATCGCCGCCCGCCAGCAGGGCGCCCGCGCTTTCAAACACCACGGCAATGGCAATCGCGCCGCCCATGGTCAGCGCATTGGCCCCGACCGCCGGCCCCATGTTGTTGGCCACGTCGTTGGCGCCGATGTTCAGCGCCATATAGGCGCCCAGACAGGCGGCGACGATGACGATGATCGAATTGTTGGCCTGGCCAAAGAACAGGGCGGCGGCCAGCCCTGCCATCACCACGAAAATCAGCGCAATGCCGGTGCTGACCATCGGGCGCGACACATAAAGCGCGGCCAGTTCAACATTGGAAAAGCGCGCAAGATCGCGGTCGAGTGTTTCAAGGTGGCGCGGATCGCCTTCGGTGTTGCTCATCTGTCCGGTCCCTTTGCAGTTGACCGTACTTGCCTCATGTACCGCCCGCGATCAAGCGCGGGAGACCATCGCGCCCTTAGAACTGGCGCAAAATCATTTGCAATTCAGGCTCTGCAACCATGTCGGCCGCGTCGCTGGGCGACACCCACCGGCGTGTGCGCTCGTGGGCTTCGGGGAAATCCTCGCTCAGCTCGTTCACCGCGACCGAGTAGACCAGCGTTTCCACCGGCATGTCCCAGCCGGTGTTCTGGCGTTTGTCATAGGTATAGGTGCCAATCGGGGCCTCGATTGCCTTGCTGTTGCGCACGCCGGCTTCTTCCCATGCTTCCTGCAACGCCGCCTCGGACGACTTCAGGCCACGGATCGGCCAGCCCTTGGGGATGATCCAGCGGCCTGTGTCACGGCTGGTCACAAGCAAAACCTCGGTGTCGTCACCTTTGACGCGGTGGCACAGGGCAGCGACTTGCAAACGCTTCGGGCGTTGCAACATAGGGGCCAACGTGGCCCCCCAAAATTTTCTCAGGGCATCAATCATGTGAACCTGCTCAAACATCTTCTTGATTTTTTTGTTTAATATAGAGTAGCGGCAGCAATATGCAAACTTGACCCTTACAAATGGTTTAAGACACACGCAAGTTTTTGCCAGATGCCCATTGCATTTGCACACGACTCCTCGTAAACGGCCCAGATTATCAGAAGGGTGCGCCTATGCGTGCCCTTCTTGGTTCTACACAACACGCGATGAGGGCGGGCGATGAGCGTCCTTCCTCCAATCCGTTGAAATCCCAAGTCAAGGGATATGCACATGGCACAAAGCCAAAACATCCGCATTCGCCTTAAGGCGTTTGACTACCGGGTGCTTGATGCTTCCACACAGGAAATCGTCAACACCGCGAAGCGCACAGGCGCTTCGGTTCGCGGCCCCATTCCGCTGCCGAACAAAATTGAAAAATTCACCGTTCTGCGTGGCCCCCACGTTGACAAGAAATCCCGTGACCAGTTCGAGATCCGCACGCACAAGCGTCTGCTGGACATCGTTGATCCGACCCCCCAGACCGTGGACGCGCTGATGAAGCTCGACCTGGCCGCTGGTGTGGACGTCGAGATCAAGCTGCAATCGTAAGCGTAGGAGGGTAATCATATGTTGCGCTCAGGCGTTATCGCGAAAAAAGTCGGCATGACCCGGCTGTTCATGGAAGACGGCAAACAGATTCCTGTAACCGTTCTCCAACTCGACAAATTGCAGGTTGTTGCCCAACGCACACCCGAGAAAGACGGCTATACAGCTGTTCAGCTCGGCGCGGGCACAGCCAAAGTCAAACGCACAAGCCAGGCGATGCGCGGCCACTTTGCCGCCGCTTCGGTTGAGCCCAAGCGTAAGGTTGCTGAATTCCGTGTTGACCCCGAGGCCATGCTGGCCGTGGGCGAGGAAATCATCGCCGACCATTACTTTGAAGGTCAGTACGTGGACGTGGCAGGCACATCCATCGGTAAAGGTTTTGCCGGTGCGATGAAGCGTCACAACTTCGGTGGTCTGCGCGCGTCGCACGGTGTTTCGATCTCGCACCGTTCGCATGGTTCGACAGGTCAGTGTCAGGATCCCGGCAAGGTTTTCAAAGGCAAGAAAATGGCCGGTCACATGGGCGCTGCCCGTGTTACCACACAAAACCTGCAAGTGATCCGCACCGACAGCGACCGTGGCCTGATCATGGTCAAAGGCGCCGTTCCCGGTTCCAAAGGTGGTTGGGTGACAGTCAAGGACGCGGTTAAGAAACCGTTCCCCGACACGGCTATCCTGCCCGCCGCCCTGCGTTCGGCCGCTGACGAAGCTGCCAAAGCCGCAGAAGAAGCCGCCGCAGCAGCCGCCGCCGAAGCCGAAGCAGAAGCAAAGCGTCTGGCCGAAGAGCAAGCCGCAGCCGAAGCCGAAGCGTTGAAAGCCGCAGAAGCTGATATCGCAGCCGAAGGTTCGGACGCCGACAACTCGGACGCCGAAGACAAGAAAGAAGGTGACGCATGAAATTCGATGTCATCCAAATGGACGGCGGCAAAGCCGGATCGGTAGAGCTGGACGAGGCCCTGTTCGGTCTTGAGCCCCGCGCCGACATCCTGCACCGCGTCGTGCGCTGGCAGCGTAACAACGCCCAGCAAGGCACGCACAAGGTCAAGACCCGCTCGGAAACCTCCTATTCGACCAAGAAGATCTATCGCCAAAAAGGCACCGGCGGCGCACGCCACGGTGACCGCAACGCGCCGATCTTCCGCAAAGGTGGTATCTACAAAGGTCCGACCCCGCGTTCGCACGGCCACGAGCTGACCAAGAAGTTCCGCAAACTGGGCCTGCGTCACGCACTCAGCGCCAAGATGAAAGCGGGCGAACTGGTTATCATCGACCAAGCGACAGCAGCCGGTAAAACCGCCGCTCTGGCCAAGCAGGTCAAGGACCTGGGCTGGAAACGCGCACTGGTGGTTGATGGGGCTTCGGTCAACGAAGAGTTCCTGGTCGCATCGCGCAACATCGAAGGTCTGGATATCCTGCCGTCGATGGGCGCTAACGTCTATGACATCCTGAAAAGTGACACGCTCGTGATCACCAAAGCAGGGGTCGAAGCACTGGAGGCCCGTTTGAAATGAGCGCCAAAGCAAACCACTACGACGTGATCCGCAAGCCGATCATCACCGAGAAAGCAACCATGGCATCCGAAGCCAACGCGGTTGTGTTCGAAGTGGCGATGGACAGCAACAAGCCGATGATCAAAGAGGCCGTCGAGGCCGTCTTTGGCGTCAAGGTGAAGGCCGTGAACACGTCCATCACCAAAGGCAAAACCAAGCGGTTCCGCGGCCAGCCCGGCCGTCGCAAGGACGTCAAAAAAGCCTACGTGACCCTCGAAGAAGGCAACACCATCGACGTGTCCTCGGGACTGTAAGTCGTTCGGTATTGATTGGGAAAACCCCCGGCTGCGCAAGTGGCCGGGGGTTTTTCTGTTTTGAGATCATCAATAAGTATCTGTTCTTATACCAGGTTGGAGCCTAGTGGTCTCTAAATGGTATAAAGTGCTTGAAAATTTCGGTGTAATTTGGGTTTATTCGCAAACTCCATTGCTAGGATCTATCATGAAGTTTGCCGTATTTTTCATTCTTTGCACTGTTTCGCCGCTATTTGCGCAAACCAAAGACATTAATCGTTGTCATGCCATGAAGGGCTCAGACAATAGGCTCATCTGCTATGACCTTGTAACAGGTTACACTGCTTTGGAGCCTGACGACACCGCGGAAGGGGCATCTAAGACAGTCGAAACTGTGCCGACGGCAGAATTGCCTGTTGTAAGCCCTTCTGGAAAGCAATGGCGGTACTCGGACGAAAAGAGCGCACTCGAAGAACGAAAGGATGTCTGGCTCTCTGTCATTAGTCAAAATACGGAAGGTAATTCTATTGGTTCGCCAATTCATGCGACTCTTTGGGTGAGATGCATGGAGAATTCCACGAACTTGTTCATTGGGTTTGATAGGTACACAACCGATGATCAAAATGTAAAATATAAACTGGATGATGGATCCATACGAAAGCAGTGGATGGAAACAATGAGGGGCGGTGACGGGATCGGTGTTTGGTCTGGCTCTCGAGCAATCCCCTTTATCAAAAGATTGTTGGGAAAGGATAAGATGGTGGTGGCATACGACACCTATTCGGGGCCGGTTGAATTCGTTTTTGACATATCGGGTTTGTCTGAGAGAATAGGGCCGCTATCGACCGCGTGTCAGTGGAAACCTTAAGCTTCAATTGATATTAGAATATGGCCACTTTCCACGCCAGGTGCTGGCTGGCCTATCTTGAGTGGTCTGCTTGAGGGCTGGGGCTGCCGTAACACTCAAGCCGGACGGTCGTTGGCCCGTGGGGTGGGCCGACGATCGTCCGGCGGCTTCGCCTTGTCCCGGACGGCGTTAGGCGCACAGAAACGCCCAAACCCCATATTCCCAAGCCTTACCGCTTGACCCCAACCGCGTGCTCGCCTAAACGACCCCATCGGCACCAGCCCCGGATTCGTCCGGGGCTTTGCCTTTGTTCCTGGTCCAGACATTATTCTTGACCTTTGAGCACTCCAAACGGGGACCTTCGGGGCCCTACAACCACGGCGACCCCGGTCGCTGACAAGCAAAACGGAAGACAGCAAACATGGCACTTAAGTCGTATAAGCCGACGACGCCGGGCCAGCGCGGGCTGGTACTGATCGACCGTTCGGAGCTTTGGAAAGGCCGCCCGGTCAAAGCCCTCACAGAGGGTCTGACCAAGAATGGCGGACGGAACAACACCGGACGGATCACGATGCGCCGCAAAGGCGGTGGGGCGAAACGCCTCTACCGGATCGTCGATTTCAAGCGTAACAAATTTGACGTGACGGCCACAGTCGTTCGCATCGAATATGACCCCAACCGGACCGCGTTCATCGCACTGGTGCAGTACGAGGACGGCGAACAAGCCTATGTTCTCGCGCCCCAGCGTCTGGCAGTGGCGGACAAGATCGTGTCGAGCCAAAAGGCTGACATCAAGCCCGGTAACGCGATGCCCTTCAGCGGCATGCCGATCGGTACAATCGTCCACAACATCGAAATGAAGCCCGGCAAGGGTGGTCAGATCGCACGTGCCGCAGGCACCTACGCCCAGTTCGTGGGCCGCGATGGTGGCTACGCGCAGATCCGCCTGTCGTCCGGCGAACTGCGTCTGGTGCGTCAGGAATGCATGGCCACCGTCGGTGCCGTGTCGAACCCCGACAACAGCAACCAGAACTTTGGTAAAGCTGGCCGTATGCGTCACAAGGGCATCCGCCCGTCTGTGCGTGGTGTGGTTATGAACCCGATCGACCACCCCCACGGTGGTGGTGAAGGCCGTACATCGGGTGGTCGCCACCCCGTATCGCCTTGGGGTAAACCCACAAAGGGTGCTCGCACTCGCAACAAAAACAAAGCGTCGCAAAAGCTGATCATCCGCTCGCGTCACGCCAAGAAGAAGGGACGCTAATAGATGTCTCGTTCCGTATGGAAAGGCCCGTTCGTCGACAGCTACGTCCTGAAAAAGGCCGAAGCGTCGCGTGAAGGCGGCCGCAACGAAGTGATCAAGATCTGGTCGCGTCGCTCCACCATTCTGCCCCAGTTCGTGGGCCTCACATTTGGCGTGTACAACGGCCACAAGCATATCCCGGTGAACGTCACCGAAGACATGATTGGCCAGAAGTTCGGTGAATTCTCCCCGACGCGTACCTATTACGGTCACGCCGCTGACAAGAAGGCGAAACGCAAATGAGCAAGGATAAGAATCCGCGCCGCGTGGCCGACAACGAAGCCATGGCGAAAACCCGCATGCTGCGCACCAGCCCTCAGAAGCTGAACCTGGTTGCACAGATGATCCGCGGCAAGAAAGTCGACAAAGCGTTGACCGACCTGACGTTCTCGAAGAAACGGATCGCGCAGGACGTGAAGAAATGCCTTCAGTCCGCGATTGCGAACGCTGAAAACAACCACAACCTGGATGTTGACGAACTGATCGTCGCTGAAGCGTGGGTTGGCAAGAACCTGACACTGAAACGCGGTCGTCCGCGCGCCCGTGGCCGGTTTGGCAAGATCATGAAGCCGTTTGCCGAAATCACGATCAAAGTGCGTCAAGTCGAGGAGCAAGCCTGATGGGTAACAAAGTCAATCCGATCGGTATGCGTCTTCAGGTGAACCGCACCTGGGACAGCCGCTGGTATGCCGACACCAAGGATTACGGGAACCTTCTGCTGGAAGACCTGAAAATCCGTGATTTCATCAAGGATGAGTGCAAGCAGGCCGGTATCGCCCGCGTGATCATCGAACGTCCGCACAAAAAGTGCCGCGTGACGATCCACACAGCACGTCCCGGCGTGATCATCGGCAAAAAAGGCGCCGACATCGAAGTTCTGCGCAAGAAGCTGGCGAACCTGACCGACAGCGAACTGCACCTGAACATCGTTGAAGTGCGCAAGCCGGAACTGGACGCGGCACTGGTTGGCGAAAGCATCGCACAACAGTTGGAACGCCGGGTGTCTTTCCGTCGTGCCATGAAACGTGCGGTTCAGAACGCCATGCGTATGGGTGCCCTGGGCATCCGCGTGAACGTGGCCGGCCGTCTGGGCGGCGCCGAAATCGCGCGGACCGAATGGTATCGTGAAGGCCGCGTGCCTTTGCACACCCTGCGGGCCGACATTGATTACGCCCACGTCGAAGCGACAACTGCCTATGGTATCATCGGGATCAAGACTTGGATCTTCAAAGGTGAAATCATGGAGCACGATCCGCAGGCGCGTGACCGTAAAGCACAAGAACTCCAGGATGGTCCTGCGCCCCGTGGCGCTGGTGGCCGTCGCTAAAGGGGAAGAGAGATGCTTCAACCAAAACGCACGAAGTTCCGCAAACAGTTCAAAGGCTCCATCAAGGGTCTGGCGAAGGGCGGGTCTGACCTGAACTTCGGCACCTATGGTCTGAAAGCCATTGAGCCCGAGCGGGTTACAGCACGTCAAATCGAAGCGGCACGCCGCGCGATGACACGTCACATGAAACGCCAGGGCCGTGTCTGGATCCGGATTTTCCCGGACGTTCCCGTCACAGCCAAGCCCATCGAAGTTCGTATGGGTAAAGGTAAGGGTTCGGTCGACCGTTGGGCGGCCAAAGTGAAACCCGGCCGTGTGATGTTTGAAATCGACGGCGTCGGCGAAGACATCGCACGCGAGGCCCTGCGCCTGGCCGCGATGAAACTGCCGATCAAAACCCGCGTGGTTGTCCGCGAGGACTGGTAAAGATTGCGCCCGCGGGCGCAGTCAGCCGATAGAGATAAAAAGCCCCCGCCGCGTGATCGGCGGGGGCTTTTGCTATTTCCAACTTCAACCACCACAACCCTTTGTGGCTACGGCTATGGCCATCCCAGTCAAACCGTTTTACCGTGCCCCCAGACGACGTTCCGCTTTCGACATAAAGGCCACTGCGATGAAACAAGTCCCCAAGCCCACCACCGACGAAGACCTGATCCGCGAGTTCCTGAACAAGGGCGGCGCGGTCAAGAAAGGCAAGACAAAGCCCATGCCCGCCGACCTGGGGCTTAGCAACAACCAGTGGGGCAACAAGATGACCAAGGAAGAGAAGGCGCTGGTGAAAGAGCAGGAAGAGGCGCGCAAGGCGGCGAAGAAGGCCTAAGCTTTACGTATTCCGCGCCGCGTCTCACTCCCAGCGGTAGTTGAACGACACCGACACCCGCTCGTCCTCGCTCATGTTCATGGGCACCTCGTGGCGCAGCCAGCTTTCCCATAGCAGCACGTCACCCACGGCCGGCGCGATGTAGATGAACGGTTTCATCTCTTCGCGCACGTCTTTGACGCGGGGCGGGGCGGCCATCATCATGGCGTGGCGCGGGTCTTCGAACTTGATGGCGCTGGCGCCCTCGGGCATGGCGACATAGGTGGTGCCAGACACCACCGAATGCGGGTGGATGTGCCCCGAATGGGTGCCGCCCTCGGGCAGGATGTTGATCCACAGATCCTCCAGCACCAGCTTGCGCCCGTCCAGGTCAAAGCCCGCGTCCTTGGCAAAGGCCATCACATGCTTGTCCAGCGACTTGACCAGATCGGCAAAGATCGGGAACCGCCACGGCAGGTCGGTCAGCGACGCATAAGAGGTGTAGCCCGGAAATCCGTTCTCTTCGCACCAGTCCTGTCCGGCTTCGTCATCTTCGGCGATGGCATAGCACGATGCGCTCATTTCGTCCGCATCGACGGCGGGTCCGTGTTCGGACAGCAGCGCATGATACAGGCGGGTGACGAAGAGGGATTTGATGTTTGACATGGTTTTTCCTTAGCGCAGGACGTTGGCAGTGGCGAACGGGGGCCGCAGGCCACCCGCGGCCATCCACATCACAGATTGCCCGCCCCCGCAAACTGCGTTGACTCTATCTGACTGGGTAGCTAGCGTTTTTCTACTTATGATTGTTTCTCGTTCGTGATCAATCACATATTTTTGGACGGCATCCGGCTTGGAAATGCCACATTTGGTTAAAGGGACTTCACGATGGGTGCACTTGCATTGATGGCGCTAATGGGTTTCGGGCTTTTCGCGGTGGCGATTGACGGGTCTGACGACGCCACGGACGACAACGAGCCTGAAACACCGGAAACACCAGAGACGCCGACAGATCCTGTCGATCCTGAAACGCCCACCGACCCTGAAACGCCGGTAGACCCCGAAACGCCCGTCGAGGGGGTCACGCTGACGCTGGACGGTGATGAAGTTGTCACCGGCACAGAAGGGGCCGACACGCTGGTTGCCGTTGCCGAAAATCGGGAAGAGCAGGCGATGATTGACGAGACCCAGCAGATCGACCTGTTGGGGGGCGATGACAGCGTCACCATCCTGAACGACACGCATCTGGTCATCAACGCGGGCGACGGGAACGATCTGATCGAAAGCCTGGGGTTGGGTGTCACGATCAACGGCGACGCGGGCAACGATACCATCTATGCCTCATCGGCTGACCACGCGTTTGGTGGCGAGGGTGACGACGAACTGATCTATCGCGGGGATACGGAGCTGATTGACACGCCAGCGGTGCTGGACGGCGGCGAGGGCGACGATCATCTGGTGGGGCATGTCGAAACCGGCGCAGCCCCGACGATCTATGACAGCGAGCGGGGCGGCTTTTTTCTGAACGGCGGCGCAGGGGCCGATGTGTACGAGATGAAGCTGGATGTTGTCGACTACGGCGCCGAGGATGCGCCTGATGTCGTCAAGGACACGATCAATTCGTTCAAAGACTTCGATCCCGAAGAAGACAGCCTGATTGTTGATCTCAGCGAAGAGGACCGGACGCTTGAGACATACGAGATTGATAAGGTGTCCTACTCTTCCGGGGGGCAGACATATGAATATTCCAACCTGGTCCTGACCTTCGCGGCGACAGACACGCAGCCGCAGGTCGAGCTTTCGGTTCGGCTCGACAGCCTGGACGTGACCCTGGATGACATCACCATCCTGACGGCGCCGGAACCCGCTATGGCGGTTGGCATGTGATTGGCGGGGTTGGTCGGCAGGCTGCAATTCTGGCCTGCCGACCGGCCCCTTTGTCGTCTACGGCAAGATCAGGTGCGCAGGGCAGGCAGGCCAACGCCCGTGCTTTCAAATCCACCGTCCGACGCGACGACCTGACCTGTGACATAGCTGGCCTTGTCCGAGCACAGGAAGGTGATCACCTCGGCAATCTCGTTCTCTGATCCATAGCGGTTCAGCGGGATCGCGTCGTGATAGGCGTCGATGATCTCTTGGGAATGCACGGCCATCGCCAGCTTGGTGCGCACGGGGCCGGGGCAGACGCAATTGGCGCGGATGCTGTATTCGCCCAGTTCGGCGGCTTGTTGTTTGGTCAGATGGATCACCGCCGCCTTTGATGTGCCGTAAGCCACCCGCAAGGTGGACGCGCGCAGGCCCGAGATCGACGCGATGTTCAGCAGCGCGCCACGGGTTTCTTTCAGCGACGGGATGCAGGCCTGCGAGACCAGGAACACACCGTCCAGGTTTGTTTCCATCACCCGGCGCCAGCGGGCAAAGTCGGTGCCTTCGATGGGGCCGAAATCGGCCACACCGGCGTTGTTCACCACCGCGTCGATACGGCCAAAGGTGCCGCGCACGTCTGTTACCATCTGGTCCACCTGATCAGACTGCGACACGTCGCAGACAAAGGCTGACGCTTCGTTGATGCCCTTGGCAACATCGTTCAGTTCGTCGCCATCGCGGTCCACCATGGCCACGCGCCAGCCCTGCTCGATGAACAAACGTGTGGTGGCAAGGCCGATGCCGCGCGCGGCACCCGTGACAAGGGCGGTTTTCTGGGTCATGACAGTCTCGCTGGTTGGATCTATTTACAGTGCGATAGCAGCTTGCCGCTTTCGAAATCAATCGCGCACAGGTCGCGACACGACATTCCACCCGTCATATCCCCCATAGGGGTTGCCATGTGGGTGCATCCCGCGTATTGGCACCTTTCATCATGAACTCCACCAGAATCATGGTCACCCCTCAGGGGCCTACTGGTGATGTTGAAAGGAAAATGGGATGAACGCCCAAGAACTGCGCGACATGACGCCGGACCAGCTGCGCGACAAGCTGGCCGAGCTGAAAAAAGAAAGCTTCAACCTGCGTTTTCAGCAGGCCACAGGCCAACTGGAAAACCCTGCTCAGATCCGCACCGCACGCCGCAACGCCGCGCGTGTGAAAACGATCCTGAACCAAAAAGCTGCCACCGCAGCCACAGCTGAATAAGGACGGCCGACATGCCCAAGCGTATCCTGCAAGGCGTCGTGACCTCCGACGCAAACGAACAAACCATCACCGTGAATGTAGAGCGTCGCTTTACGCACCCGGTTTTGAAAAAGACCATTCGTAAGTCCAAGAAATACCGGGCGCACGATGAACAGAATGCCTTCAAGGTCGGTGACACAGTCCGCATTATCGAATGTGCGCCGCGCTCGAAGACAAAACGCTGGGAAGTGTACGCAGGCGCTGACGCCTAAGTTACGCTCTCAACATTAATCGAAACCCTGGGGATCAGGCACGCATCGCCCCCCAAAGGTCGGGAGAAACCAAATGATCCAGATGCAAACCAACCTGGATGTTGCTGACAACAGCGGCGCTCGCCGTGTTCAGTGCATCAAGGTACTGGGTGGTTCCAAGCGTAAATACGCATCCGTCGGCGACATCATTGTCGTGTCGGTCAAGGAAGCCATCCCTCGCGGTCGTGTGAAAAAGGGTGACGTGCGTAAAGCCGTCGTCGTTCGCACTGCCAAAGAAGTTCGTCGCGACGATGGTACAGCCATCCGTTTCGATCGTAACGCCGCCGTTATCCTGAACAACAACAACGAGCCCGTAGGTACTCGTATCTTTGGCCCAGTTGTTCGCGAACTGCGTGCAAAGAACTTCATGAAGATTATCTCGCTTGCGCCGGAGGTGCTGTAATGGCTGCTAAACTTCGCAAAGGTGACAAAGTCATCGTGCTTGCCGGCAAGGATAAGGGCAAGACGGGTTCGATCTCGTCGGTTGATCCAAAATCCAACAAAGCAATCGTAGACGGTATCAACATGGCAATTCGCGCCACGCGTCAGTCTCAGACGTCGCAGGGCGGCCGTATTCCCAAGGCGATGCCAATCGACCTAAGCAACCTGTCGCTAGTTGATGCCAATGGCAAAGCAACGCGCGTCGGCTTTAAGGTTGAGGGCGACAAGAAAGTCCGCTTCGCAAAAACCACGGGGGACGTGATCGATGCTTGATAACGCAACATACACACCCCGCCTCAAGGGCGTTTACAACGACACTATCCGTGCCGCCCTTAAGGAAGAGTTCAGCTACAAGAACGAAATGATGATTCCTCGTCTGGATAAAATCGTTTTGAACATTGGCTGTGGTGCCGAAGCTGTCCGTGACAGCAAGAAAGCCAAATCCGCTCAGGAAGATCTGACAACGATTGCTGGTCAAAAGGCCATGACAACCATTGCCAAGAAATCCATCGCTGGTTTCCGCGTCCGGGAAGAAATGCCGTTGGGTGCGAAAGTAACCCTACGCGGTGACCGGATGTATGAATTCCTGGATCGTTTGATCACGATTGCAATGCCTCGTATCCGCGACTTCCGCGGCATTAGCGGCAAGAGCTTTGATGGGCGTGGTAACTATGCCATGGGCCTGAAAGAGCACATCGTGTTCCCAGAAATCGACTTTGATAAAGTTGATGAAAACTGGGGAATGGACATCGTGATCGCCACCACGGCGAAAACCGACGCTGAAGCGAAGGCACTGTTGAAAGCATTCAACATGCCCTTCAACTCATAAGCGCGGGAAGGATTTAGATATGGCTAAGAAATCCATGATCGAGCGCGAAAAGAAGCGCGAAGCACTGGTCAAGAAGTACGCTGTTAAGCGTGCTGCCTTGAAAGAGATCGTAAGCGACGAATCCAAGCCGATGGAAGAGCGTTTCCGCGCTTCCTTGAAGCTGGCAAAACTGCCTCGCAACTCCAGCGCTGTGCGTCTGCACAACCGCTGCCAGCTGACAGGCCGTCCACACGCTTATTATCGTAAACTGAAAATTTCGCGGATCGCGTTGCGGGATCTTGGCTCTAGCGGCCAAATCCCCGGCATGGTCAAGTCGAGCTGGTAAGGAGCGCATCACATGAACGATCCTATCGCAGATATGCTGACACGCATCCGTAACTCTTCGATGCGCGGCAAATCCACCGTCATGACACCTGCTTCCAAGCTGCGTGCATGGGTTCTGGACGTGCTTGCGGACGAAGGCTACATTCGTGGCTACGAAGCAAAAACTGGTGTTGATGGCCATCCCGCCATCGAGATCAGCCTCAAGTATTACGAGGGCGAACCTGTTATTCGCGAACTGAAGCGGGTCTCCAAGCCCGGTCGTCGCGTCTACATGGGCGTCAATGACATCCCCGTTGTCCGTCAGGGCCTGGGCGTGTCGATTGTCTCTACACCCAAGGGTGTGATGTCGGATGCAAGTGCACGGGCGGCCAATGTTGGCGGCGAAGTGCTTTGCACCGTATTCTAAGGAGGGTTTCATGTCTCGTATTGGTAAGAAACCGGTCAACCTGCCCAGCGGTGTTTCCGCAACGGTCAGCGGCCAGTCGATCGAAGTCAAAGGCCCCAAAGGCACACGTTCGTTCAAGGCAACGGATGATGTGACCCTGACGGTCGAAGACAACGTCGTGAAAATCACGCCCCGTGGCACATCCAAGCGCGCGCGCCAGCAGTGGGGCATGAGCCGCACAATGGTCGCAAACCTGGTCACCGGCGTGTCCGAAGGCTTTAAAAAAGAGCTTGAGATCAATGGTGTGGGTTACCGCGCCCAGATGCAGGGCAACACCCTGCGCCTGAACCTCGGCCTGTCCCACGACGTCGACTATCTGCCGCCCGAAGGGGTGACAGTTACGGCGCCGAAGCAGACCGAGATCATTGTCGAAGGCATTGATGAACAACTCGTCGGTCAGGTTGCTGCGAACATTCGCGCCTGGCGGAAGCCCGAGCCCTACAAAGGCAAAGGCATCAAATACAAAGACGAGTATATCTTCCGCAAGGAAGGCAAGAAGAAGTAAGGACCAGACAGATGGCAAACAGCAAACGGACCCTGTTCCTCAAGCGCCGCCTGCGCGTCCGGAACAAACTGCGTCGCGTGAACGCAGGGCGCATGCGCCTTTCGGTGCACCGCTCGAACAAGAACATCAGCGTTCAGCTGATCGACGATGTGAATGGTGTCACAGTGGCATCGGCCTCCAGCCTCGAGAAAGATCTCGGCGTTGTTGGCAAAAACAACATCGACGCGGCTACCAAGGTTGGTTCCTTGATCGCAGAGCGCGCGAAGAAGGCAGGCGTGGAAGAAGCATACTTCGACCGCGGCGGCTTCCTCTTTCATGGCAAGGTGAAGGCTCTGGCCGACGCTGCGCGTGAAGGTGGTTTGAAAATCTAAGACCAACGCAAGCCGCCCCTTGCCCGTGCAGGGGGCGGCTTCGATGATCCGGGGGCGCTTGTCCCACCAGGATTGATACATTCGGCGCAAGCCACCAATGAAAAGGATGTTCTCATGGCAGAACGTGAAAACCGCCGCGGCCCGCGCCGCGACCGGGAAGAAACACCGGAATTCGCAGACCGTCTGGTCGCGATCAACCGCGTCAGCAAAACCGTCAAGGGTGGTAAGCGCTTTGGCTTCGCCGCACTTGTGGTTGTTGGCGATCAAAAAGGCCGCGTCGGCTTCGGCAAAGGCAAGGCGAAAGAGGTCCCCGAGGCCATTCGCAAAGCCACCGAGCAAGCCAAGCGCCAGATGATCCGCGTGCAACTGCGCGAAGGCCGCACCCTGCACCACGACATGGAAGGTCGCCACGGCGCCGGCAAGGTCGTGATGCGCACAGCACCAGAAGGTACCGGTATCATCGCCGGTGGTCCGATGCGTGCCGTTTTCGAAATGCTCGGCATCAAGGACGTTGTGTCCAAGTCGATCGGTTCGCAAAACCCGTACAACATGATCCGCGCCACCATGGACGGCCTGAAGAAAGAGGCATCGCCTCGTTCGGTTGCCCAGCGTCGTGGTAAAAAAGTGGCTGACATTCTGCCCAAGCGTGAAGACAACGTCGAGTCGTCCGCTCAAGTGGCTGAGGAGGCATAAGCATGGCCAAGACTATCGTCATCAAACAAATCGGTTCCCCGATCCGCCGCCCTGCAAAACAGCGCGCAACACTGATCGGCCTGGGCCTGAACAAGATGCACCGTGTGCGCGAACTGGAAGACACACCTTCCGTGCGCGGCATGATCAACTCGATCCCGCACATGGTCGAGATCATCGAAGAAAAAGGCTGAACATCTGACAGGGTGTGATGCCCGACAGATGGAACGCCAGACGCCCCGTGGGAAACCGCGGGGCGTTTTGCTGTTCAGACACAACACAAGGGCAGCGCCCGACCGCGGGTGGGCATCGGAACCCATGTAACTGGCATTTTATTTGTCGGCTTTGGCGTGTGGCCTATGAATCGAAATACAGTGAAGAAGCGCCCGCCCATGGGGCGGTCGGGCGCTGCCCGGCGGCTCTGCGAGCCTTGACTCCGGGCTTTGGTGGTTGATGGCCTCACACACAACCATGCATTTTACGCAGGAGGGTATTGCCGTCACGACTGTGCTGCGGGGCAGGGGAGCTGGTCGCAGCCTTCAAAGCCGCATGGGCCGCGCAGCCCATTCCCAGCCGCTCGGACGACCTGCGTCAAGCCACACAGCGCCAAGGTTGGCGCACCACCGTGCGCACCCCTCACCACACCTTAACCACCGCCGCGTAAACCTTTGCCCGTTGCAACAGCCAGCCGAGGGGGCGAACACCCCCAAGGCACCATAGGATACCAGGCCCCTGACAAGGGCCACACTGAACGGTTCAGGGTGCAGGCCCTCCCAAGCCTGTCTGATTATCCGATCTGGCGGCGCCGCCCTTTTTACCGGCCCAAATACCCTACCAGATGCACATTGGTCCAAACTGCCCCGACACCCCGTCGCGGCAGCCATTTGGCGTGTCCGGTCGCCACCTGTGGGCGTGGGCCATCTGCCTCTTGCCCCGCACCGTCCCATCCCTTATACGCCCCCAGTGGCCAGACCTCTGGCACACGAGAATCATGAAACGCCGCGTTTGACCGCTCCCGTCGCTGGGGGTCACATCCGGCAAAAGGAGAAGCGACATGAAACTGAATGAACTGCGCGATAACGAAGGTGCCACCAAGAAACGCAAGCGCGTTGGCCGTGGTCCCGGTTCGGGCACCGGTAAGATGGGTGGCCGTGGTATCAAAGGTCAGAAATCCCGTTCGGGTGTGGCGATCAATGGCTACGAAGGCGGCCAGATGCCCCTGTACCAACGTCTGCCCAAGCGTGGCTTTACCAAGCCGAACCGCAAATCCTATGCTGTTGTGAACCTGGGCCTGATCCAGAAATTCATCGACGCCAAGAAAATCGACGGTTCCGCCGCGATCACCGAAGATGTGCTGATCTCCTCGGGTCTGGTGCGTCGCAAACTGGACGGTATCCGCGTTCTGGCCAAGGGCGAAGTGACGTCCAAGCTGGACCTGCAAGTCACCGGCGCGTCGAAGTCGGCGGTTGAAGCGGTCGAAAAAGCTGGCGGTTCGCTGACAGTCACAACAGCGGCAGCGGCCGAGTAAACTGTACTCGAACCTTGTGGGCCAGCGCTGGCTGGCTTACATAGCCTTGAGTTTTCCTTAACGCCGCCCGCCGGAAAACGGCCTGGGCGGCGTTTTCGCAACAGAAAGAGCCGATATATGGTATCCGCCGTCGAAAACATGGCCGCCAACACCAGCTGGGCTGCGTTGGGCAAGGCCACTGACCTGCGCAACCGCATCCTGTTCACCTTGGGCCTGCTGATTGTCTACCGCTTGGGCACGTTTATTCCCGTTCCGGGAATCGACGGCGCTGCATTGCGCGACTTTATGCAAGGCGCAGGGCAGGGCATTGGCGGCATGGTGTCGATGTTCACCGGCGGCGCGCTGGGGCGGATGGGCATCTTTGCCCTTGGGATCATGCCCTATATCTCGGCCTCGATCATCATCCAGCTTCTGACCTCGATGGTCCCTTCGCTTGAGCAGCTCAAGAAAGAAGGCGAACAGGGGCGCAAGAAGATCAACCAGTACACCCGTTACGGCACCGTGGCGCTGGCGACCTTGCAGGCGTACGGCCTTGCGGTCAGCCTTGAGGCTGGCGATCTGGTCACCGATCCGGGCATCTATTTCCGCGTGGCCTGTCTGATCACACTGGTCGGCGGCACCATGTTCCTGATGTGGCTGGGTGAACAGATCACCGCACGCGGCATCGGCAACGGCATCTCGCTGATCATCTTTGTCGGCATCATCGCCGAAGTGCCCGCCGCACTGGCCCAGTTCTTTGCCAGCGGACGCAGCGGCGCGATCAGCCCCGGCGTGATCGTCGGCGTGATTGTCATGGTGATCGTGACCATCATGTTCGTGGTGTTCATGGAACGCGCGTTGCGCAAGATCCACATTCAATACCCGCGCCGTCAGGTCGGCATGAAGGTTTATGACGGCGGCTCGTCGCACCTGCCGGTCAAGGTCAACCCCGCAGGCGTTATTCCCGCGATCTTCGCGTCGTCGCTGCTGTTGCTGCCGGTGACCATCAGCACCTTCTCGGGCAACTCGACCAACCCGGTGATGAGCTGGCTGCTGGCCAACTTTGGCCCCGGTCAGCCGCTGTACCTGCTGTTCTTCGTGGCGATGATCGTGTTCTTTGCCTATTTCTACACCTTCAACGTCAGCTTCAAACCTGACGAGGTTGCGGACAACCTGAAGAACCAGAACGGCTTTGTGCCCGGTATCCGTCCCGGCAAGAAAACCGCCGAATATCTGGAATATGTGGTCAACCGTATCCTGGTGCTGGGGGCTGCCTATCTGGCGCTGGTCTGTCTGCTGCCGGAAATCCTGCGCAGCCAGTTCACCATTCCGTTCTACTTCGGCGGTACATCGGTGCTGATCGTTGTGTCGGTGACCATGGACACCATCCAACAAATCCAATCCCACCTGCTGGCCCACCAATACGAAGGGCTGATTGAAAAATCGAACCTGCGTGGCAAAGGTAAAGGGGGCAAACCCCGCAAGAAACGGAGCCCCGTGCGTCGATGAACATTATTCTGCTTGGACCGCCAGGAGCGGGCAAAGGAACGCAAGCGCGTATTCTGGTCGAAGAGCATGGCATGGTGCAGCTTAGCACCGGTGACATGCTGCGCGCCGCCAAGGAAAGCGGCACCGAAATGGGCGAGATCGTGGCCGATGTGATGGCCCGCGGTGCGCTGGTGACGGATGACATCGTGATCGGACTGATCCGCGAGCAGTTGAATTCGGTCAACGCAAACGGGTTTATCTTTGATGGCTTCCCGCGCACGCTGGCGCAGGCCGACGCGCTGACCAATCTTCTGGCCGCCGAGGGTGAAAGCCTGGATGCGGTGGTCGAGATGGAAGTGGACGACGACGCGCTGGTGGCCCGGATCACCGCGCGGTCGACCTGTGGTGATTGTGGCGAGGTGTACAACGACAACACCAAACCGCAGCCCGCCGACGGCAAGTGCAGCAACTGCGGCGCATCCGATTTCCGCCGCCGCGCAGACGACAACGAGGAAAGCCTCAGAACCCGTCTGATGGAATACTACAAGAAAACCTCGCCGCTGATTGGCTACTATTACGCCAAGGGCATGTTGACCAAGATCGACGGTCTGGGCGAGATTAACGAGGTTAAAGCCGCCATCGACAAGGCGCTTTCCTAAGCCAGACAAAGGGGTAGGGCACATGAGCTTCAAACAGATTTTCGCGGTGACGCTTTTCGGTTTGGCTGCCCTCCCTGCATCGGCCCAAAACATCCTCAGCAATCCCGGACTGTGCGCTGCCGATGACGGCGAACAGGAACTGGCGGGCGTGGCCTATCTGTATAGCTCCTCTGTCGAGGCGCATTGGCGCGCCTGTTCATGGAAAACACCGTTGGACTACGCGCCCGGACTGGTCGCCGAGGTCAACGCGCAATGTGACGGACAGGACGGCCCAGACGCCGTGCGGCTTGAGATTGCGGTGAACGGGCAGGGGCGCGTGACCATCGCGGGGATGAACGGCAGCACCGGATTGCCGGACTACTATTTCCCGTGCAGCCGCTGGGGCTTCAAGGGCTAGGACTGTCCGGTTGCGCCCTGTTATCCACAGGGGGGTTGACCCTGCGCGACAAGGCACATAATTAGCGCTATCTCGAAAGAGAATCGCAAGTTCTGCCAGGGTCGCACCCGACAAGAACAGATCACCTGATCAGCGGCGGCCCGTTGCAGCAATGCTTCGGGCTTATGTTGTGAAAAAAGGGCCCGGAACTACGGGCTCGCAACGAAAAGGAATATGACACGTGGCACGTATCGCCGGCGTTAACATCCCCACTGCAAAGCGGGTCCCAATCGCCCTCACCTACATCACCGGTATCGGTAACACTTCGGCCAAAGCCATCTGCGAAGCAGTTGGCATCGACGCTGCGCGTCGTGTGAACGAACTGTCCGACGCCGAAGTTCTGAAAATCCGCGAGCACATCGACGAAAACTACACCGTCGAAGGCGACCTGCGTCGTGACACGCAGATGAACATCAAACGTCTGATGGACCTGGGCTGCTACCGTGGCCTGCGTCACCGTCGCAACCTGCCCGTCCGTGGTCAGCGTACCCACACCAACGCACGTACTCGCAAAGGCCCCGCAAAGGCCATTGCCGGTAAGAAGAAATAAGGGAGGCTCTGATCAATGGCACGCGATAAGACACGTACAAAGAAAAAAGAGCGCAAGAACATCGCCGCTGGTGTGGCGCATGTGAACTCTTCCTTCAACAACACCAAAATCCTGATCTCGGACGTTCAAGGCAACGCGATTGCATGGTCGTCCGCAGGCACCATGGGCTTCAAAGGGTCGCGTAAATCGACACCTTACGCCGCCCAGATGGCCGCCGAAGATGCAGGCAAAAAAGCACAAGACCACGGCGTGAAAACGCTGGAAGTCGAAGTGCAAGGCCCCGGCTCGGGTCGTGAGAGCGCATTGCGCGCTCTGGCGGCTGTCGGCTTCAACATCACGTCGATCCGTGACGTGACACCGATGGCCCACAACGGCTGCCGTCCGCCGAAACGCCGCCGCGTCTAAGCTGACTTTTACTATCGGGGCTGCGTGTTTTCACGCGGCCCCAATCCGCTTTTTTGAAACCTCGGGAGTCTGCTCCTTCGGGACATAGGGACAGACAGGAATGGAGGGACGTATGATCCACAAAAATTGGGCTGAATTGATCAAGCCACAGCAGCTTGACGTGAAACCGGGCAATGACCCGGCCCGTCAGGCCACAGTCATCGCCGAACCGCTGGAACGCGGCTTTGGTCTGACCATGGGCAACGCCCTGCGCCGCGTGCTGATGAGCTCGCTGCAAGGTGCGGCCATCACATCGGTGCAAATCGACAACGTGCTGCACGAGTTTTCGTCCGTGGCCGGTGTGCGTGAAGACGTGACCGACATCATCCTGAACCTCAAGGGCGTCAGCCTGAGCATGGAAGTCGAAGGGCCCAAGCGCCTGTCGATTTCGGCAAAAGGTCCGGGCGTTGTGACTGCCGGCGACATCTCGGAAAGCAATGGCATTGCCGTTCTGAACCGCGAGCACGTGATCTGCCACTTGGATGACGGTGCCGATCTGTACATGGAACTGACGGTCAACACCGGCAAGGGCTATGTCGCAGCCGACAAGAACAAACCCGAAGATGCGCCCATCGGTCTGATCCCGATCGACGCGATCTATTCGCCTGTCAAACGCGTCAGCTATGACGTGCAGCCGACCCGCGAAGGTCAGGTTCTGGACTATGACAAGCTGACCATGAAGATCGAAACAGACGGGTCGATCACGCCGGACGACGCCGTGGCCTTTGCCGCGCGTATCCTGCAAGACCAGCTTGGCATTTTCGTCAACTTCGACGAGCCGGAATCGGCATCGCGTCAGGACGACGACGACGGTCTGGAGTTCAACCCGCTTCTGCTGAAGAAAGTGGACGAACTGGAACTGTCCGTGCGTTCGGCCAACTGCCTGAAGAACGACAACATCGTTTACATCGGCGACCTGATCCAGAAAACCGAAGCAGAAATGCTGCGCACCCCGAACTTTGGCCGCAAATCTTTGAACGAAATCAAAGAAGTGCTGTCGGGCATGGGTCTGCACCTTGGCATGGACGTCGAGGACTGGCCACCAGACAACATCGAGGATCTGGCGAAGAAATTCGAAGATTCCTTCTAAGACGACCCCGAGGCGGGGGAGACCCCGCCCCGGACCACGACTGGGCGAAATGCCCCAAGGAGAGCCCAAGACACGCATCGCGGGCCAGACAAAGCAAAACAGCCCGTAGAGGGCACATCTAGGAGAACGAACATGCGTCACGCACGTGGATACCGCCGCCTGAACCGCACACATGAGCACCGCAAGGCGCTGTGGGCAAACATGGCCGGCTCGCTCATCGAACATGAGCAAATCAAGACAACCCTGCCCAAAGCGAAAGAGCTGAAGCCGATCATCGAGAAAATGATCACGCTGGCGAAACGCGGTGACCTGCACGCCCGCCGTCAGGCTGCAAGCAAACTGAAACAAGACGCTTTCGTCGAGAAACTGTTCACAGTTCTGGGCCCGCGCTACAAAGACCGCCAAGGTGGTTACGTCCGCGTGTTGAAAGCCGGTTTCCGTTACGGTGACATGGCGCCCATGGCGATCATCGAATTCGTAGACCGCGACCGCGACGCCAAAGGCGCCGCAGACAAAGCGCGTCTGGTCGAAGTCGAAGCCGAAGATTGATTTTTGGTCGGGCCTTTGGGCCTGATCACGAAAACGCCGCCCCTGAACGGGGGCGGCGTTTTGCGTTTGTCGTTTTGCGTGTATCGGGGGCTTAGGCCGTTTCCAGCTCGTGCTTGACGATCTTCTCGATCTCGTTGACCGGATGGTTGGTCAGCGTTTTTGGAATTTCCGCGATGATCTTGCTGGTGACTTCCGAATGCATTTCGTCACGCAGAACGCCCAGCACCTGCGGGCTTGCGACGATGATCAGCTTGTCAAAGTGACCCTTGTGCGCTTCCTTGTACAACAGGTCTGAAAGGTCCTTGGCAAAGCGCTCTTTCGCCAGTTCGTGCCAATCCGTATCGTCCATCGCAGACCGTTGCTGAACGCCATTGTCCTGCATCCGTCCCGGACGGTTGGCCGATTGTTCGCGGTCCGACGGATTGTCCTGCTCTTCGGTGTCAGTCACCTCGAAGTTCGGGTCCTGAAGGTCCGTCAAATTGCGCATGAACAGGGCTTTTTCGCTGTCTGTGACAACGATCCAGGTGCCTTTTTCCATCTTGCCCATATCAGCTATCTCCTCCGGTTCCATGATGTCCGCCAAGATTGCCTTGGCCTTTTTCGTCCGACTTGTGGACACGTGTCGCACCCGCATCATTGCCCTTGTCGGTGCGTTTCAGCGTATCGCGCGTGCCGACCTTGCGTTCCAGATTGCCGCCTGCACGGCCTTGATCGGATGGGGTGTCGGCATCGTCGAGAAACTCTTTGGTTTCCTGTTTGCCGTCGTTGGATCGGTGACGTTCTGCCATGAGATGTCTCCTCTTTGTTCATCTAAGGACAAACGGTTGAGACACGCCGGTGGTTCCGCGCCGCGCTTGCAATTGCCGTCCCGTCTGGGCATATCCCAAGGGCAAACCGGAGGTGCCATGAGACGTTTCATCCTTGCCGCAACATTGGTTTTCACAGCTCTGGGCGCATCTCGGTTTGCGTTGGCACAGACCATGGACAAAGTCCCGCAAAGCCAGGGCGAAATCTCGCTCAGCTTCGCCCCTGTTGTGCGTCAGGCCGCGCCCGCCGTGGTCAACATCTATGCCAAATGGGTGACCGAGGCGCGTCAGACCCCGTTCATGAACGACCCCTTCTTCGAGCGGTTCTTCGAAGGCATGGGCCGTCCCGAACCCCGCGTTCAAAGCTCGCTTGGCTCGGGCGTGATCCTCAGCAGTGACGGGCTGATGGTCACCAACTATCATGTGGTCGGCATGGCCACCGAAATCCGCGTGGTGCTGACCGACCGCACCGAATACGCCGCCGACGTGCTGCTGGCCGATCAGGACAGCGATCTGGCGATCCTGCAACTGGTCGACGCGCATGACCTGCCCTTTGTCACCCTGCGCGACAGTGCCACGGTCGAGGTGGGCGAGCTGGTGCTGGCCATCGGCAACCCGTTCGGCGTGGGACAAACCGTGTCCAGCGGCATCGTGTCGGGTCTGGCGCGGTCCGGCGGGGCAGGTGGCGCCGGCCACGGTTATTTCATCCAGACCGACGCGCCGATCAACCCCGGCAACTCGGGCGGGGCGCTGGTGGACATGGGCGGCCGTGTAATTGGTATCAACACCCGCATCGTCAGCAAATCGGGCGGGTCGAACGGCATCGGCTTTGCGATCCCTGCGGGGCTGGTCCACAGCTTTGTCGAACAGGCACAGGCGGGGGCCACGTCCTTTGGCCGTCCGTGGGCGGGGATGACGGGGCAACCGGTTGACTATGACATGGCGCAGTCGCTGAACCTGCCGTCGGTCAGCGGCATTGTGGTGTCGGGCCTGCACCCCAGCAGCCCGTTCCTGTCCGCAGGGTTCAAAGTGGGCGACGTGATTGCTGCCGTTGATGGCTTGCCCGTCAACACACCGTCCGAAATGGTCTACCGCATGACCGTTGCGGGTCTGGGCAAGACTTCACAGATCACGCGGGTGCGCGACGGGCAATCGCAGGACGTGGCGGTGGAGCTGCTGGCCGCCCCCGATGATCCGCCCCGCGATCCGCAGACCTTTGGCCCGCGGTCGCGCTTTCCCGGGCTGACCGTGGCGCGCATCAATCCCGCGGTGATTGCCGAAATGAACCTGCCGATCGAGGCCGAGGGCGTTGTCGTCACGCAACTCGAAGGCCCCGCCGCACGGTCCGGCCTGCGCCCCGGGGACATCATCGAAACCCTGAACGATGTGCAAATCACCGATCCCGACAGCTTTGCCCAAGCATTGCAGGCTTCGGGCCGCTGGTATGCCTTCGGTCTGATCCGCGACGGACGCCGTGCAGGGCTGCGGTTGCGCGGTGGCTGATCTGTTTGACACCCCCGGCGGCGCGGAGCCGCCCGCCAAGGGCCGTCCGCTGGCCGACCGCTTGCGCCCTGCCAAGCTGGACGAGGTGATCGGGCAGGATCATATCCTTGGCCCTGACGCGCCGCTGGGCGTGATGTTGGCAGGGGACACCCTGAGCTCCCTGATTTTCTGGGGACCGCCCGGCGTGGGCAAGACCACCATCGCGCGGCTGCTGGCGGGCGAAACCGACCTGCATTTCGTGCAGATCAGCGCGATCTTTACCGGCGTGCAGGACCTGAAGAAGGTGTTCGAATCCGCCCGCATCCGCCGCCAGAACGGGCAGGGGACGCTGCTGTTCGTTGACGAGATTCACCGTTTCAACAAGGCGCAGCAGGACGGGTTCCTGCCCCACATGGAAGACGGCACCATCCTGTTGGTGGGGGCGACCACCGAGAACCCCAGTTTCGAGCTGAACGCCGCGCTTATGTCCCGCTCGCAGGTGCTGGTGCTGCAACGGCTTGAGTTGAAGGACCTTGAGCGGCTGGCCCAACGCGCCGAACAGGAACTGGACCGCGCCCTGCCGCTGGACGGCCCCGCCCGCGAGGCGTTGCTGGAAATGGCCGATGGCGACGGGCGGGCGCTGCTGAACCTGATCGAACAGGTCAGCGGCTGGAAGGTCGACGCGCCGCTTGGCCCCGACGCGCTGGCCACCCGCCTGATGCGCCGCGCGGCGCAATACGACAAAAGCGGCGAACATCATTACAACCTGATCAGCGCGCTGCACAAATCGGTGCGCGGGTCCGACCCCGACGCGGCGCTGTACTGGTTCGCGCGGATGCTGGAGGGCGGCGAAGACCCCCGCTATCTGGCGCGCCGCATCACCCGCATGGCGGTCGAGGACATCGGCCTGGCCGATCCCAATGCGCAGGCGGTCTGTCTGCAAAGCTGGGAAACCTACGAGCGTCTTGGCAGCCCCGAGGGCGAGCTGGCACTGGCGCAGGCGCTGACCTATCTTGCGCTGGCCCCGAAATCGAACGCGGCTTACGTCGCCTACAAGGCGGCGCGGCAGGCGGCGAAAAAGACCGGCTCGATGATGCCGCCCAAACACATCCTGAACGCGCCCACCGGCATGATGAAGGATCAGGGCTACGGGTCGGGCTATGCCTATGACCACGATGCCGAGGACGGGTTTTCGGGGCAGAACTATTTCCCCGACGGGATGAAGCGGCCTGTTCTGTACAATCCGGTTGAGCGTGGCTTTGAGCGGGATTTGAAGAAACGGCTGGATTACTTTGTGAAGCTGCGGGCCAAGCGGGAAGGGTGAGGGTCTGGCCAAACCGACTGTTGTGTCACATGGCAGGCTCTAGGGCCCTGACGCTAAAAGTCCTCAAAATGCCGAAGACGACGTCTTCAACCCACAACCGGATGGATCAAGGGAGCCAAAAATGCTCGGATTGATTGCTTTGCTGGCTTCTTTGATTTGTTCTGGCGTATGGCTTTTCATGTTGTTTTCGGGCGGTAAATCCGAGTTTGTTTTTGGCAAGCGCTTTGAAACTTAGATGTTCCTTAGTGTTGGTTGCGCAGTCGTCGCTACAATTCTGCTTCGGATTGGCATTTGAGCGAGAAGCCGAACCGTTCGATACGCGCATCTGATCCAAGGTCATCGAGTCCCATCGACCGGCACCAGTGCAGATTTCGGCGAACGCGAGGACCGACCACATCCGCATTTCCCGCGCGCGGGACAAGGCCGCAGGCCGCCGCGCATCGCCGGGCCGTCCGCCGGCACGGCGATTTGGCTGCTGTGGTGGGTAACAGATAGGAAGGACGTGTTTGGCCGCCATTAAGTGCCAGGCACTAAGGTTGGATCGCCGCACCACGGCCCGACGATGCGCGGCTTTGCGAACGGCAACTATGTTCGCCGGACTTTTGACGCAGGGCGGGTAAATGTCTGTGTCGGGTCGGATCGGCCTGACACGGCGCGCTGAGAGCCAAAGGTTCCCCTGCGCACCCAATGCGAAAGCCGAGGAAAACTTGACTCTTCCGCGTGGCCGCGCGATGGACGCGCCATGATCTCGACCCTACCCCTTGTTGCCCTCGGCGGTGCTATCGGTGCCAGCCTGCGCTATTTGTTTGGCGTGGCCGTTATGCGCATGTTCGGTGCCACCCCGTTCCCCCTTGCGATCATCGGGGTCAACGTCATCGGGTCGATCCTGATGGGCGTGTTCGTGGTGGCTGCGGCACAGCGGGGGCTGACGCATTTGTCGCCCCTGGTGATGACGGGGCTGCTGGGCGGGTTCACCACATTTTCCGCCTTTTCGCTGGAAACCGTCGGCCTGATCGAGCGGGGCCAGTATGGCTTTGCCGTGGCCTATGTCACCCTGTCCGTGGGGTGTTCGGTGCTGGGCCTGATGCTGGGCATGACACTTGCCCGAGGAGCTTTTGTATGAGCCGTGTTCAAACCGTCACCGTGGCCCCGGACGAGGCCGACCAGCGACTGGATCGCTGGATGAAAAAGCGGTTTCCGCAGGTCAGCCAGGGCATGATCGAAAAATTCTGCCGCAAGGGCGAAATCCGTGTCGAAGGCGGGCGGGTGAAATCCGCGACCCGTCTTGAGGCGGGGCAAACCGTGCGCATTCCGCCGCTGCCAGACGAGGCCGCGCCGGTGATCCAGCGCACGCGCATTTCCGATGCCGACGCCAAGATGATCCGCAACTGTGTGATCTACCGCGACGATCACGTCATCGCGCTGAACAAGCCCCCCGGTCTGGCCGTGCAAGGTGGCTCGGGTCAGGCAGATCGCCATGTTGACGCGCTGTCGGATGCGCTGATCTTCGATGCCGAGGAAAAACCGCGCCTTGTGCACCGGTTGGACCGTGACACGTCGGGCGTTCTGCTGCTGGCGCGCACGCGGCTGGCGGCCAAGGCGCTGACCGCGTCGATGCGCCACCGCGAGACCCGCAAGATTTACTGGGCCATCGTCGCCGGTGTGCCCACGCCCTATCTGGGCGAGGTGCGTTACGGGCTGGTCAAGGCCGGCGGTCACGGCAAGGGCGGCGAGGGCGAAAAGATGATCGCCGTGCACCCGCGCGACGTGGACAGCACGCCGGGCGCGAAACGCGCGCACACGTTGTATGCCACGCTGTTTCGCGTGGGGTCGCGTGCGTCGTGGGTGGCGCTGGAGCCGATCACCGGCCGCACACACCAGTTGCGCGCGCACATGGCCGAAGTGGGCCACCCGATTGTCGGTGACGGCAAATACGGCGGCTCGGGTCAGGAAAACATGGGCGACGGCTGGGGCGCGCAACTGGGTGGGATCATTTCCAAAAAACTGCACCTGCACGCGCGGATGATGCGGTTCGAACATCCGCACACCCGCAAGGTGATCACGGTGACGGCGGAACTGCCCGATCACATGGCGCACAGTTGGGACACCTTCGGCTGGACCGAAGATCTGGCCGCAGAAGACCCGTTCGAGTCGTTGCAATGACATCACCGCTGCGGCTGGTGATATTCGACGTGGACGGCACGCTGGTCGACAGTCAGGGGCATATCGTCGCCTCGATGACCATGGCGTTCAACGCATTGGGCGTGGCCGTGCCCGACCGCGCTGCGATCCTTGGGATTGTGGGGCTGTCGCTGGAGGTGGCCATGCCGGTGCTGGCGCCTGCGCTGACCCCGACGCAGCACGCCGCATTGGTGCAGGGCTACAAGGACAGCTACCGCACGCTGCGTCTGGCCCATGGCGCCGCCGAGGCGTCGCCGCTGTATCCCGGCGCGTTGGAAACCTTGCAAAAGCTGCACCGGCACGACGACATCCTGCTGGGCATCGCCACCGGCAAATCCAAACGCGGCCTTGATGCGCTGATCGAGGCGCACGGGCTGGAACGCATGTTCGTCACCCGCCAATGCGCCGATTTCCATCCCTCTAAGCCGCATCCGTCGATGATCCACACCGCCCTGGCCGAGGCGGGCGTTGACGCGGCACATGCGGTGATGGTCGGCGACACCAGCTATGACATGGACATGGCGCAGGCCGCCGGGGTGACCGGCATCGGCGTCACCTGGGGCTATCACGCCCCCGCCGCGCTGGCGGCGGCCACCCACATCGTGCAGGGGTTCGACGCGCTGCACACCATCATCACGACACAATGGAGCCTGCCCGTATGAGCGAGTGGAAGCAAAAGAAGTTCTGGACCAAGTCAGAGGTGACCGAAGCCGAGGGCGGCTTTGGCGTTGCACTGGACGGGCGGGGCGTGAAAACGCCCGCCAAGGCGCCGCTGGTGGTGCCGTCGCGCGCCATGGCGCAGGCGATTGCCGACGAATGGGCAGCGCAAGAGGGCACCGTGGACCCGATGACCATGCCGTTCACCCGCAGCGCCAATGCGGCCATCGACAAGGTGCGTATCCAGCACGCCGAGGTGGCCGATCTGGTCGCGGCCTATGGCGACGCTGACCTGTTGTGCTACCGCGCGGCAAACCCCGAAGGGCTGGTGGCGCGGCAGGCCGAGCGGTGGGACCCGCTGCTGGACTGGGCGCAGGACACGCTGGGGGTCCGGCTGGTGACGCTTCGGGGCGTGATGCACGTGCCCCAGGACCCGTTAGCGCTAGAGGTTTTGGTGCGCGAGACCCATGCGCTGGACCCGTACGAGCTGACCGGATTTCACGATCTTGTCAGCCTGTCGGGGTCGCTGATCATCGGCTTCGCGGCCTTGCATGACGCTAAGGCAACCTCTGATTTGTGGCACCTTTCGCGTCTGGACGAGGAATGGCAGGCCGAATTCTGGGGCAATGACGACGAAGCAGACGCCCATGCGGCGATCAAGAAGGCCTCGTTTTTACACGCAAAATCCTTTGTGGATGCGCATCGCGCGGGCTGAATTTAACGCGCGCCAAAAACATGGGCGTCCGGTCCCGCCGATCCATCGTTTTCGGTGATCCTACTCTTGACGTAGCAAGATGAATCCGACCACACTGACCCTTATCGACAGGGCAAATCCCTGTTTGCATGACTTCCGGCTACAAAAGACGGAGGTGCCGCCCGAACGGGGTGGAAAATCAGGAAGAGGTAAAAATGAAAAAATCAATATTCTTTGGTGCGTTGACAGTTGCTGGCCTTGCGGCCGGTGTGGCAGCGGCTGGCACTCTTGACGATGTCAAGGCACGCGGCAAGCTGAACTGCGGCGTTGTGACCGGTCTTGCCGGTTTTGGCGCGCCGAACGCAGATGGCCGCTGGGAAGGTTTTGACGTTGCAGTCTGCCGTGCTGTTGCCGCTGCTGTTCTGGGTGACGGCGACGCTGTCGAATTCATTCCGACGACTGCCAAAACACGCTTTACCGCGTTGGCCTCGGGCGAAATCGACATGCTGGCCCGCAACACCACATGGACCTTCTCGCGCGATGTTGACCTGAAGTTCAACTTTGTCGGCGTCAACTATTACGACGGTCAGGGCTTCATGGCGCCCAAAGCGTTGGGCGTTTCTTCGGCCAAGGATCTGGACGGCGCGACCGTCTGCATCCAGACCGGCACCACGACCGAGCTGAACCTGGCGGATTTCTTCCGCACCAACAACATCAGCTACGAGCCGGTTCCGATCGAAACCAACGCCGAAGCGCAACAGCAGTACCTGGCGGGTGCATGTGACGTGTACACAACCGACGCATCGGGTCTGGCTTCGTCACGCGCGACGTTCGAAAACCCCGGCGATCACATCCTGCTGCCCGAAATCATCTCGAAAGAGCCGCTGGGCCCGCTGGTCCGTCACGGCGATGACGAATGGGCTGATGCGGTTCGCTGGACTTTGAACGCCCTGATCGCTGCGGAAGAGCTGGGTGTGACCTCGGCCAACGTTGGCGAAATCGGCACCAGCACCAACAACCCCGAGGTCAAGCGCCTGTTGGGCACCGAAGGTACGTTGGGCGAAATGTTGGGCCTGAACGCGGACTGGGCGGCAAAAGCCATCGCAGTTGGCGGCAACTACGGTGAAATCTTTGCCAAGAACATCGGTGAAGAAACGCCCATCGGTCTGGCCCGTGGCCTGAACGCACAGTGGACGAACGGCGGCCTGCTGTATTCGCCCCCGTTCCGTTAAGCTGAACATGCCGAAGGGCGCGGGACACACCCGCGCCCTTCGCGCGACCGGCATAATTGCCAGACAAAGACGACAAAATGAACCGGCCGGAAGAAGCATCAAAAGATGCGCAGGCACGGGACACAGGGAACAGTTTCATGACAACACTCACCGACCCCCCCAAGGGTGCGTTCCGGCCATCTATGCTGCTGTACGATTCGCGCTATCGCTCGCTGACGTTGCAGGCAATTGCGGCCATCGTTCTGGCGCTGTGCTTTTTGTACCTATATTCAAATGTCGCCGCCAACCTGCGCGCTGCGGGTCTGAATATTTCCTATGACTTCCTGGGAAACACCGCCGGCTATGACATCAACCAGTCGCTGATCGACTATTCCAGCCAGTCGACCAACTGGCGTGCCGCGATTGTTGGCATTCTGAACACGCTGCTTGTGGCCTTTCTGGCCTGTATCACGGCCACGGTCTTTGGTGTGCTGGCGGGTGTGCTGCGCCTGTCCCCCAACTGGCTGGTGCGCAAGCTGATGGCGTTCTACGTCGAAATTTTCCGCAACATTCCGGTGCTGATCTGGATCATCATCATCTTCACCATCATGACGGCGGTGCTGCCTGCACCCAGCGCGTTCCGTGGTGAAGACCCCGACAGTTCGATGCTGTTCAACCTGGCCGCCTTTACCAACCGCGGCGTCTATATTCCCGGTCCCTATTTCACACGCGGTTTCGGTGCCGAAGGCAACGGTGCGCTGAACTGGCTGCTGGTGATCGCGGTGTTGGTGGGATCGCTGATTGCGACCCGCATGGTGACGGCCTCGGCCAATGCCAAACAGGCCGCAACCGGCGTGCGTCCCAAAACGCTTTGGCTGAATCTGGGCATCTGGTTTGTGCCGATCATCGTGGTTCTGTTCGCACTGGGCCTGACCTGGGACATTCCCGAGCTTAAAGGGTTCAACTTTGGTGGTGGCCTGAAGGTCGGCGCGCCGCTGATCGCGCTGTGGTTCGCCCTGTCGATCTACACCGGTGCCTTTATCGCGGAAAACGTCCGTGCGGGCATTCAGGCCGTGTCCAAGGGCCAGACCGAAGCCGCCGCAGCCCTGGGCCTGCGTCCGCGCCGTGTCATGGGCCTTGTGGTGCTGCCGCAGGCGCTGCGGGTGATCATCCCGCCGCTGATTTCGCAATATCTGAACATCACCAAGAACTCGTCACTGGCGATTGCCGTGGGCTATGCCGACATCACCGCGACGCTGGGCGGGATCACCCTGAACCAGACGGGCCGCGCGATTGAATGCGTGCTGCTGCTGATGCTGTTCTATCTGGTTATCTCGTTGCTGATCTCGGCGTTCATGAACGTCTACAACAACAACATGAAGCTGAAGGAGCGCTGAGCCATGTCGGATACACATGCAGAATCCATCCGCTTCGTGCGTGAAACTACCTTGCCGCAGGCGGAGCCGCCTGTGGCCGAACGGGGCATCTACAAATGGGGCCGCGAGAACCTGTTTGCCACGCCTGCCAACGCCATCCTGACGCTGGTGTCGCTTTACGTGATCTACCTGGTGCTGTCGGGGGTCCTGCCGTGGCTGCTGAATGGTGTGTGGAATGCGGGCAGCCTTTCTGAGTGCCGCGAAATTCTGGGCGGTCAGACAGGCGGCTGTTTCGCCGTTCTTGTCGACCGCTGGAACCAGTTGCTGTTCGGTTTCAAATACCCCTCCGACCAATACTGGCGTCCGACGCTGGCCTTTGTGCTGTTCTTTGTCGCAATCGCGCCTGTGCTGTTCTTTGATCTGCCGCGCAAGCTGTTGGGCTTTACCGCGATCTTTCCGTTTCTGGCCTACTGGCTGATCTGGGGCGGTCCGATCCTTGTTCCCGTGGTGGCGCTATTGGGCGTTGCCGTTGGCTATCTTGTCTATGCCCGTCTGGTCACCCAAAGCTTTGCCGGCGGTTTCTTTGGCGGTATCGCGGCGGCAGCGGTCGTGTGGTTTGTGGGCGGCTATATCGTGGATGCCACCAGCGGCCCCACGTCGATGCTGAGCGCGGTGGCAAGCCGTGATCTGGGCGGCTTCATGCTGAACTTTATGCTGGGGGTGACCTGTGTGTCGCTGTCGGTGCCCATCGGCATCGCGCTGGCACTGGGGCGGCAATCGTCGATGCCGCTGATCAAATGGGTCAGCGTGGTGTTCATCGAATTCATTCGCGGTGTGCCGCTGATCACCCTGCTGTTCGTGGCAAGCGTGATGCTGGCCTATTTCTTCCCGCCTGAATCGACTGTTGATCTGTTCCTGCGGGTGGTCATCATGATGACCATGTTCTCGTCGGCCTATATCGCCGAGGTGATCCGTGGTGGTCTTGCAGCCCTGCCCAAGGGGCAATACGAGGCAGCCGACAGTCTGGGGCTGGATTACGCGCAGGCCATGCGCCTGATCATCCTGCCGCAGGCTTTGAAAATCTCGATCCCCGGCATCGTCAACATCGCGGTGGGCCTGTTCAAGGACACCACGCTGGTTTCGGTGATTTCCTTGTTCGACCTGGTCGGCATGATCCGCGGGCCGATCCTGGCTTCAACCGACTGGAACGGCGTCTACTGGGAGCTGTTGGGCTTTGCCGCCTTGCTGTTCTTTGTCGTCTGCTACGGCATTTCGCAATATTCGCAGTGGCTGGAACGCCGTCTTGCGACAGACCACCGTTAAGAGAGAGGTTCAGACATGACTGAAGCCGTAAAATCGCCCACCCAAATGACTGTCTCGGACGAGGTGGCCATTTCCATCCACAAGATGAACAAATGGTATGGCACGTTCCACGTGCTGCGCGACATCGACCTGACGGTGAACCGGGGCGAACGCATCGTGATCTGCGGGCCGTCAGGTTCGGGGAAATCGACGCTGATTCGCTGCATCAACGCGCTGGAAGAGCACCAGAAGGGCACGATCGAAGTCGACGGCACGCTGTTGTCTTCGGATCTGAAAAACATCGACAAGATCCGGTCCGAGGTTGGCATGTGCTTTCAGCACTTTAACCTGTTCCCGCATCTGACCATTCTGGAAAACTGCACGCTGGCCCCGATCTGGGTGCGCAAGACGCCCAAGCGCGAGGCCGAAGAAACGGCGATGCATTTCCTGGAAAAGGTGAAGATCCCCGATCAGGCCGACAAATACCCCGGCCAGTTGTCGGGCGGTCAGCAACAGCGTGTGGCCATCGCGCGCAGCTTGTGCATGCGTCCGCGCATCATGCTGTTCGACGAACCCACATCGGCGCTGGACCCCGAGATGATCAAAGAGGTTCTGGACACCATGATCGAGCTGGCCGAAGAAGGCATGACCATGCTGTGCGTCACCCACGAGATGGGCTTTGCCCGTCAGGTGGCGAACCGCGTGATCTTTATGGATCAGGGCCAGATCGTCGAACAGAACGAACCCGAAGAGTTCTTTAACAACCCGCAGTCGCCGCGGACGCAGTTGTTCCTTAGCCAGATTCTGGGTCACTAACAGCGTCGCGCCTGTGGGCGCGGCCTACATCACATCGCTGGGAATTGCGAAATCCATCGGCTGGCCTTTGTGCCAGCCGATGTCGTTCCAGCCATCCACATCAAACCGCACCACCAGCGTGGCACAGGTGGGATAGTCGGCAAACCGCACATGGTCGGGCCGCGTGGCGCACAGGTGCCACGCCATTTCTCCGATGCCGGGGTTGTGGCCCAACATCAGGACCGTTGGCGCGGTTGCCTTGCGCAAGATGCCCAGCATCGCATCGGGGTCTTGCAGGTACAGTTCGCGCGTGACCGTCGCGGGTGTGTCAAACCCCAGCCTGTCATAGGTTTCGACCGTGCGCGTGGCCGAGGACACCAGCGCCGCGTCAGGCACATGCCCCCCTGTCCGCAGCCAGTGGCCCATGGCCCGCGCCCCGTCGCGCCCGCGTGCGTTCAGCGGGCGGTCGTGGTCGTTCAGGGTGGCAAGGTTCCAGTCGGATTTGGCATGGCGCATCAGGATCAGGGTGCAGGTCATGTCGGGTGAAAGGCCTTCATATGAAAGTGTGATTGGGCAGCGGGGCGGTCAAAGCGTTGGCTGACAGGGCAGGCATTGCGCACCTTGCAGCCGTTGATCATGCAGTCGTTGCCTGCATCGGTGTTCAGAAACGCCTTGCAGGCCGGAACGTCATAGGGCGGCGTGTCTGACAGCGCGCCGACAGGGCAGGCCGTGATGCAGGGTTTGCCGGCGCAGGTGTCGCAGGGGCTGGTTGCGTCTGGCGGTGGCACGTCGGGAATGCCGTCAAAGATCAGCGCCCCCCGGATCGAGATCATCAAACCTGCGGTGTCGTGCACCATCATGCCCACAGGGCTTTGGAAAAAGCGACCCGTGTCCATGGCCCAAGCGATAAACGGCGCATAGGGTGGCCCGTCAGACGGAAAGGCGGTGGCGGCGCCAAAGGTTTCTGCCATCGCGCCGATGATGCGTTTCGACCAGCGGTCCACGGGATGCGGTGCGCCATCGCTGTATTCGGGGCTGGCGCTGAACACCGCCCAGAACCCCGCATCGCAGCCCACCAGCACGCGCCCCCCGCTGGCGCCCATGACCATCATCCCGTGCGGCGCACAGGCGTCAGAGATGGCGCGCAGGGTCATTTGCGCAGGAACGGCAGCGTCAGCGACCAGCCAAAGCGGGACGGGCGGTCGTCCTGCCATTGCAGGCCGGTCTGCATGTCGTCGTGGCCGCCCTGCGGCTGGGCGATATAGGTGCCGAACAGCCGGTCCCAGAGCGACAGCGAAAAGCCGTAGTTGCTGTCATGTTCGGCACGGTCCACCGAATGGTGCACGCGGTGCATGTCTGGGGTCACCAGCACGCGGCGCAGCACAGCGTCGGCCCACGCGGGCAGGGCGATGTTGGAATGGTTGAACATGGCGGTGCCGTTCAGGATCACCTCGAACAGCACCACGGCCAGGGCTGCGGGGCCGATCAGATAGACCAGCGCGATTTTCAGCAGCATCGACAGCGCAATCTCCAGCGGGTGAAAGCGGATGGCAGTGGTCACGTCCATGTCGACATCGGCGTGGTGCACACGGTGCAACCGCCACAGCAGGGGCACCTTGTGCGTCACCAGATGCTGCGCCCAGATCGCCAGGTCAAAGATCAGCACCGCCAGCGTAATCTCGACCCACGCGGGCCAGTGCAGCATGTTGAACAGCCCCCAGCCATTGGCCGTCGCATCCACCGCCGCGCCCACGGCCAGCAAGGGCAGGGCCAGCGCCAGCAGGCGCAGGGCGGCGGTGCTGGCCAGGATGATACCCCAGTTGGTCGCCCAACGCCGCGCGCGGCCCTGCGTGCGCGCACGGCGGGGGATCAGCACCTCGGCCAGCGCCAACAGGGCGAACAGGCCCAGAAAGACGCCAAGGCGAAGGGTGGTTTCATGTTCCATGCAACGTAGGTAGCCGCCCGAGACGCGCCTGCCAAGCGGCGGCGCGTCACATCAGCGTCAGGGCAGGCGGTCAGCGGCGAATGATGCTGCCCGCGCCGTGGTCAGTGAACAGCTCCAGCAGGCAGGCATTGGGCGCACGCCCGTCCAGAATGACAACCGCCCGCACGCCCGACGCGATGGCGTCCAGCGCGGTTTCGGTCTTGGGGATCATGCCGCCCGCGATGGTGCCGTCGGCGGTCATCTCGCGGATCTGTGCTGCGGTCATTTCGGTCACGACCTCGCCCTCGGCGTTCTTCACGCCCGACACGTCCGTCAGCAACAGCAGCCGGTCGGCCTTGAGCGCGCCGGCAATGGCGCCCGCCGCCGTGTCGCCGTTGATGTTGAACGTCTCGCCATTGGCACCGGACCCCAGCGGCGCGATGACCGGAATGATTTCCTGTGCGAACAGGGTTTCCAGAATGCGCGGGTCCATCTTGCTGGGCGTGCCGACGAGACCCAGGGCGGGGTCGGTGGGCACACATTCGATCAGGTTCGCATCCTTGCCCGACAGGCCCACGGCACGGCCGCCCTGGGCATTGATCGCCTGCACGATACGTTTGTTGACCAGACCGGACAGGACCATTTCGACCACGTCCATCGTCGCCTTGTCGGTGACCCGCTTGCCGTTCACAAATTCGGACTTGATGTCCAGCTTTTCCAGCATGGCGTTAATCATCGGCCCGCCACCGTGGACGATCACCGGGTTCACGCCCACCTGCCGCATCAGCACCACGTCGGCGGCAAATGTCGCCATCGCCTCGTCGCTGCCCATGGCGTGACCGCCCAGCTTGATCACCACGCGCGCGCCGGAATACCGCTGCATATAGGGCAAGGCCTGGCTGAGTGTACGGGCTGTGGCGATCCAGTCGCGGTTCATATCTTGCTTTCTCATATGCGTCCCTCGGGCCCTTTTATCGACAAAGGCTGCGGCACCTTCAAGTTATTCCAGCGTGGAAATCAGCGCACGCAAGGTGGGGATGCCCCAGCCCTTTTCGCTGCTGGTGACGACAATCTCGGGATAGGCGGCCGGGTGTTTGGCCAGCGCACCGCGCACCTGTTCGATGATCGCTGCGCGCTCGGCCTCTTTGACCTTGTCGGCCTTGGTCAGGATCACCTGAAAAGTCACGGCGGAACTGTCCAGCAGGGACATGATCTCGTCATCGACCTTCTTGATGCCGTGGCGCGCATCCACCAGCACAAAGGCACGGCGCAGGGTCTGCCGCCCGCCAAGGTACTGTTTCAGCAGCCGCTGCCATTTTTCGACCACCTGCAAGGGCGCGTTGGCATAGCCATAGCCGGGAAGGTCGACCAGATACAGCTCATCCCCGGCGGTGAAAAAGTTGATCTCTTGCGTGCGGCCGGGCGTGTTCGATGCCCGCGCCAGCGCCTTGGTGCCGGTCAGCGCGTTGATCAGGCTGGATTTGCCCACGTTCGACCGGCCGGCAAAGCACACTTCCATACGGTCGGGATCGGGCAGGCCGGACATGGCCACCACGCCTTTGACGAATACGGTTTCGCCCGCGAACAGCAGGCGGCCCTTTTCGGCGGTCTGTGCGTCCGGCTCTTCCGCCAGTTTGAAATTGACTTGCATCACAGCACCTCGACCTTGTCGCCCACAGAAATATCGCCGCCCTTGGTCACCTCGGCGTAGATGCCGAAATCCTGATGGCCGAACTGCCCGCGCAGCGCACCCAACGTATCGGCATCGCGCACACCGTTGTGCGGGTTTGCCGCGGTGTGCATACACCGTTTGATCCGCTCGCGCGCGTGCAGCACGGTGTCGCCAATGGCGATGTCGCGGTCAACCCAGTCAAATTCGGCCCATGTGTCCAGCCCGTCCAGCCAGATGTTGCCGCGCCAGCGTTCTTTTTCCAGCGGCTGGCCCAGCACATCCTGCACGGCGGCGTGGGACGCGGCGTTCATGATGGAAATCGACGGAAAGGCGCTGTCGGTCAGGCCACGGCCCTGCACGGTTGCAATACCGTCGGGCATCGGGCGGTCGGCGGGGCACAGCGGCGTGACCCAGGCGATAAACCGTTGCACGTCGTCCGGGTCATCGGGGCGGAACGTCAGGCTGCCCAGATCGACATGGGTCAGCGTGACGGTGCGCGTGTCCTCGTCCAGCTTGGCCCACAGGCCCGCCAGTTTGGGCGTCAGGGTGCCCAGCATAAAGTTGCGGCAGGCCACCCATTCGGGGGCCTGCGCATCAAATTTGGTCTTGTCATGGGTCACGGCCCAGGTGCGATCCCAAGGCATCGTCTGCCCCGGGGCCAGCGTGACGGTCTTGATCGCCTCGCGCCCGTGGCTTTTGATGGGATGGCGCCACAGGGCCGCGACGGTGATCATTTCTTGGCGTCCTTGGGCGTGCGTTTGAACCCGCCCTTGATGTTGCCAAGGATGTCGGGCGTGTACCCCTGCGAGCGCATGATCAGGTACTGTTGCGTGAACGTGATCGTGTTGTTCGCGATCCAGTAGACCACCAGCCCGCTGGCAAACCCGCCCAGCATGAACATGAACACCCAAGGCATCCACGCAAAGATCATCTGCTGCGTGGCGTCTGTGGGGGCCGGGTTCAGTTTCTGTTGCAGGAACATCGAGATGCCCAGCAGCAGCGGCAGGATACCGATGAAGATCAGCGCCAGCGTCGTGCCCGCATCGGGTGCGGCCCAGGGCAGCAGTCCGAACAGGTTATAGATCGAGGTGGGGTCAGGCGCGCTGAGATCCTGGAAGGGGCCAAAGAACGGCGCGTGGCGCAATTCGATCGTGACGAAAATCACCTTGTAGAGCGAGAAAAAGATCGGGATCTGCATCAGGATCGGCAGACAGCCCGCGGCGGGGTTCACCTTGTTCTTCTTGTACAGCTCCATCATGCCCTGCTGGACCTTCTGGCGGTCGTCGCCGGCATCGGCTTTCATCTTCTCCATCTCGGGCTGCAATTCTTTCATGCGCGCCATCGAGACGTAGGATTTGTAGGCCAGCGGGAACAGCACGGCCTTGATGATCAGGGTCAGGGTGATGATCGACAGACCCATGTTGCCGATCAGCTTGTGCAACTCGTGCAGCAGCCAGAAGATCGGCTTGGTCAGGAAAAAGAACCAGCCCCAGTCGATGCTGTCGACAAAGCCGTTGATGCCCGCCTTTTGATAGGCTTGCAGAACTTCCCATTCCTTGGGGCCTGCGAACATCTGGGTGTCACTGGTGATGGTCTGGCCCGGCTCGACCGTGCGCGTGGGCAAACGGGTGACCGCGCGGTAGACGTTGGCGGCCTGGTCGTAGGTCAGCGCCTGGTCAAAGGTTGTGCCGGCTTCGGGGACAAGGATGGTCTGCCAGTAGTGATCCGAAAAGCCGATCCAGCCTTCGGTGACGTCCTTGGTGACGATGGCGGGGCGGCCCCATGCGGGGTCGACATCGGCATCGGGAATTTCGTCCCATTTGGTTTCCGACAGCTCGCCGTTGGCCATGGCCACAGCGCCCTCGTGCAGGATGAAGAATTTCTTCAGACCCGATGGCTCGCCATGGCGCACGACCATGCCGTAGGGCGCGGCGCGCACGGCGGTGTCGCTGTTGTTGCTCAGGGTCTGGACGATGTTGAACATATATTCGCCATCCACCGAAATCTCGCGGCGGAAGGTCAGGCCGTTGCCGTTGTCCCATTCCAGCGTGATCGGTGTGTCGACGGTCAGCGCGCCTGCGCCCACTTGGGTCCACTCGGTTGACGGGCCGGGGACCGCATCGGCGGGCAGGTCGCCTGCGGGGGCCCAGCCTTGTAGCGCGTAATAGGCGTCGGGCGATCCGACGGGGGCCAGCATGGTGACGATGTCAGAGTCAGGCTCGATCGTCACGTGATAGTCTTTCAGGCGCAGTTGGTCGATACGGCCCCCGGCCAGCGAGATCGAGCCGTCCAGGCGGGCGGTGTCGATCTGGATGCGCGGTGCTTCCACGGCTTCGACGGGCGCCTGGGTTACAGGTGCGGCCGCGTCGGGCTGGTTCGCGGCCCCTGCGGGCACGGTTGCCGTGCCGTCGGTGGTCTGCACCTGTTCGGTCGGAGTGTCCAACGCCGGATCGGGTTCCGGCGGCGGGAACATCACGAACCAGACAAGGATCACGACGAAGCTGAGAGCTGTTGCAAGAATAAGGTTCTTGTTCTGATCGTCCATAGGGACAGGCACCTGCGCAATTTGTATATCACGCAGGGTTCAACAGAGATGGGCCACAAAGGTCAAGCGGATTCGGGGTTTCGGGCGCCTGCCTGCCGCGCCTTATCCGCGCAGGCGGGCACGTGTCTTACGAGGCGTTGCCCCGTCTGCCGCTGATCGCGGGCGTATCCGCAAGCTTGGCATTGTGGGTGCGTATCCACGCCAGGGTCTGTTCAAAGGGGATGGGCCGGCAGATGCCAAAGCCCTGCACGTGGTCGCAACCCAACTGCGCCAGCAACGCGTGTTCCCCAACCGTTTCAACCCCTTCAGCCAGCGTTTCGACCTGCAACCGTTCGGCCATGGTCAGGATGGCGCTGATCATGCGCTGTTGCTCGGGGTCGCGGTCGGATTTCATCACAAAGCTGCGGTCGATCTTGATCCGGCTCACCGAAAACCGCCGGATCGCGGCGATCGAGGCATTGCCGGTGCCGAAATCGTCCAGATCAATGCGGCAGCCCAATTTGCCCAATCCGCCCAGATTGCGACAGACCACATCATCGGGGGCGGCGGTCACCACCGTTTCCAGCACCTCGACCGCGAGACGGTCGGGGGCCAGATCAAAGCGGTCCAGCTCCCACGTGATTTTTTCCACCAGACGGGGATTGCGCAATTCGCTGCCCGAAAAGTTCACCCCCACCTGCGGTACGTGCTCGCCCGCGGCGTCCCATGCCTTGAGCGCGGTAAAGGTGTGATACATCATCACCTCGGACAGCCGTTCCAGCAGCCCGCCCGCTTCCAGTGCGGGCAGGAATTCAGCCGGCGGAATGACCCCGCGTTCGGGATGCACCCAGCGCGCCAGCGCCTCAAAGCCGGAAACCTTGCCGGTGTTCGTGGAAATCTGCGGTTGATACCATGGCTGGATATGGCCGCTTTCCAGGGCAAGGGCGGCTTCCTCGCGCAGGGCGGTGCGGGCTGTCGTGGCCATTTGCATTTCGTGAGAAAAGGCGCGGATCGTTGACGGGCCACGCCGCCGGGCTTCGACCAGGGCGGTGCGCGCAGCGGTCATCCAGGCGGTGCTGTCGGGTCCGGGCGCGCGCGCGTTCAGGCAAAAGCCCACGGCACAGGACATATACACGGTGGTGCCATCCACCGCGATCGGTTCTTCAATGGCGACCTGAATGCGGCTGGCCAGTTGAATGCACGTTTCAAGGTCGAACCGCGATGACGGGGCGCAGCAGATGGCAAAGCGGGCGTCGCCCGTTCGGGTCACCACATCATCGTCGCGCAGGGCGGTGACAATGCGTTGCGTGACCCGCGCGGCAACAGTGTCGGCCGCGGTTTGCCCGTGTTGGTTGATCAGGCTTTCAAAGTCGTCCAGTTCCAGCATCAGCATGGCCGACGACACCTGCTGTTCATGGGCGGTTTGCCAGATGCGCGCGACCATCGTGTCGAAATGGGCGCGTTGCAGGACGCCGGTGGTGGCGTCGCGCATGGCCGACGCGCCGCTGTCGCCCGCAGAATGCAGCGCCAGCAACAGCATCGGCACCAGAATCCCGATGCCGATAAACATGGCTTCGCCGCCCCACCAATAGGCGGCCAGCATCACCGCCGACAGAAACGCCAGCGCTTGAGGGCCATAGAACACCACACGCAGGTCTTCACGCAGTCGGGTCAAAAATCGTGAAGTGCGGTTGGCCATAACAATCCCTCGCTAAACACACGCAGTGGGTGCCGCGCATGTGCACAATGCGGTGGGATCGTGACTGCGATGTTAACGCAGGTCGGGAATGCCGTCTGAATTTTCGTCAAATTTTTCCGAATTCAGCATCAGGCCCGCGAAATCAAACAGTTTCGGGTCCAGCAGATGCGAGGGCCGCGCGTTCATCAGCGCGCGGAACATCACCTGACGGCGCCCGGGGCTGTTGGCCTCCCAGCCGTCGAGAATCTGTTTAACCTGTTGACGTTGCAGGCCATCCTGGCTGCCGCACAGATCGCAGGGGATGATCGGATAGTTCATCGCGCGGGCGAACTTCTCGCAGTCCGCCTCGGCCACATGGGCCAGCGGGCGGTACAGGAACAGATCGCCCTCTTCGTTCACCAGCTTGGGCGGCATCGTCGCCAGACGCCCGCCGTGGAACAGGTTCATGAAAAATGTCTCTAGAATATCGTCGCGGTGGTGGCCCAGCACCACGGCGCTGCACCCTTCCTCGCGGGCGATCCGGTACAGGTTGCCGCGCCGCAGACGCGAACACAGCGCACAGAACGTGCGGCCTGCGGGCACCTTGTCAACGACAATGCTATAGGTGTCCTGATATTCGATGCGATGCGGCACGCCCATGCGTTCTAGGAACTCGGGCAGCACGGTGGCGGGAAAGTTCGGCTGCCCCTGATCCAGATTGCACGCCAGCAGGTCCACGGGCAGCAACCCGCGCCATTGCAGTTCGTGCAGGACCGCCAGCAGGGTATAGCTGTCCTTGCCGCCCGACAGGCACACCAGCCATTTCTGCCGCTTGGCGCCGGGGTCGTGCGCGCCCGGCTCGATCATGCCGTATTGTTCGATCGCCTCGCGGGTATAGCGCACGATGCGCTTGCGCAGCTTGCGAAACTCGGTGGTTTCGGGGGCGCCTTCGAACAGGGCGTGAATTTCTGAAATCTCGTCTCGCATGGGCTCTGGATACTCTTATGCCGTTGGCAAAGCCAGTGGGATCAGTCGTGGGTGTGGTTGTGGTCGGGGACCGGGTCATAGCCGTCGCCACCCCACGGATGGCACCGCCCGATGCGCCGCGCCGCCAGCAGGCTGCCGCGCAGGGCGCCGTGTTTTTCCAGCGCTTCCATGGCGTAGGCGCTGCATGTAGGTTGATAGCGGCAGTTGAACCCGACCCAGGGCGAGAACACCAACCGATAGGCGCGCACGGGCAGGGCGACCAGATGGGCCAGCGGGGTCATTTCGGGGCCAGTGCGGCGCGCAGGTCGGCGCGCATCTGTTCGAAATCGCGGGTGGCAGTGACCTGATGGCGGCCGATCAGCACGTAATCGGTGCCGCTGGCCCCATGTTCGGGCAGCTCCAGCCGCGCAATCTCGCGCAGGCGACGCTTGGCCCGGTTGCGGGCGACGGCATTGCCGACCTTTTTGGAACAGGTGAAGCCGACGCGCAGGGGCGCATCATCGCCGCGATTGCGGATTTGCAGCACAAAGCCCGGCGTAACCACACGGGGGCCACGCGACGCACGCAGGAAATCGGCGCGGTTCTTCAGGATCTGGTCGCTTTTGAGGGACGCCAAACGTGACAAACCCGCCCGAGGCTGGTCCGATCCAGCGCGAACGCTGTCTGCGGGGGCCTCCGGCGGGGTCATTTAGATACCGTGACGCGGGGCGCTTACGCGCTCAGCGACTTCCGGCCGCGTGCGCGACGGGCATTCAGGATCTTGCGACCTGCTTTTGTCGCCATGCGCGAGCGGAAACCGTGGCGCCGTTTGCGCACGAGGTTGCTTGGTTGAAAGGTGCGTTTCATCGCTCCGTCTCCGTCTTTTCGGATGGGCTGCGCGGAATCGCTGTGCCCGGAATATGTTCAAGGCCCGTGCTCTAACCGCCGTGCGTGGCCAAGTCAAACCCTCAAACGGACAAAACATGCCCCAAGATGCAACATTCGCACGGTCGGGGCGGATTTAATGTTTCAAAACCCTGCCAAGGTGCCGGAAAACCACGTCTTGTGGTCACCGTCGATCACCCGCGCGTGACCGGGCTGTTACAGCCGTCGGCGGATCCGTACCTATAGGGTACACCTTTCGCAACCGAATGACAAAGGCCGCTTGATCCATGTCCCAAGACCAGACCGAACCGCAAACATCCGCGCTGCTGCGCCGCCTGCCGCTGATCGCGATTCTGCTGGTGGCGGCGGTGGGGGCGTTTACCCTGCGCGATTACCTCAGCTTTGACACCCTGCGCGACAACCGCGCGGCGCTGCTGGCGTTTCGGGATGACCATTATGTGCTGACGGCGCTGGGGTTTGTCGCGGCTTATGTGGTGGTCGTGGCGTTTTCGCTGCCGGGGGCGACGATTGCGACGCTGACGGGCGGGTTTCTGTTTGGCACCGTTCTGGGGGCTGCGTTCAATATCACGGCGGCCACCATCGGGGCCACGTTGATCTTTCTGGCGGCGCGTCACGGTCTTGGCGCACAATTGGGGGCCAAGCTGGAGAACAGCAAGGGCGTGGTCAAACGGATCAAGGACGGGATCGACGCGAACCAGTGGTCGATGCTGTTCCTGATCCGGCTGGTGCCGGCGGTGCCGTTTTTCGTGGCCAACCTGGTGCCTGCGTTCATGCAGGTGCCGCTGTACCGCTTTGTTGTGTCGACGTTTTTCGGCATCATGCCGGGTGCGGTTGTCTATACCTCTGTCGGTGCGGGTCTGGGCAAAGTGTTCGCGCGGGGTGAAACGCCGGATTTGGGCATTATCTTTGCACCGCATATCCTGTTTCCGCTGCTGGGGCTGGTCGCGCTGGCGCTGTTGCCCATTCTGTACAAAGCCGTCACCGGCAAGAAAGACATCCTGAAATGAAGAAGATCAAAACCGACATATTGATTATCGGCGCAGGCTCTGGCGGGCTGTCGGTGGCGGCTGGGGCTGTGCAGATGGGGGCGGATGTGACCCTGTTGGAAGGGCACAAGATGGGCGGGGATTGCCTGAACTACGGCTGCGTGCCGTCCAAGGCGCTGATTGCGGCGGCCAAGGCAGCCCATGGCCAGCGGCACAGCGCGCAATTCGGGGTGGCGGATGCGCCCGGCACGGTGGATTATGCCGCCGTGATGGACCACGTGGCCGATGTGATTGCCCAGATCGCGCCGGTGGACAGTGTCGAGCGGTTCGAGGGCCTGGGCGTGCGGGTGATCCGTGAATGGGGCAGCTTTACCGGCCCGCGCACGGTGCAGGCGGGCGACGTGGAAATCACCGCGCGCCGGATCGTGATCGCCACGGGGTCGTCGCCGCTGGTGCCGCCGATTGACGGGCTGGACGGGGTGCCGTTCATGACCAATGAAACCCTGTTTGATCTGCGCGACCGGCCCGACCATCTGCTGATTGTTGGCGGCGGTCCCATCGGGATGGAGATGGCGCAGGCGCATGTGCGACTGGGCTGCAAGGTCACCGTGATCGAAGGCGACACCGCGCTGGGCAAGGATGACCCCGAGCTGGCGCAAGTGGTGCTGCAAACGCTGAAGGACGAAGGCGTCGAGATTGCCGAAAACGCCAAGGCGGCGCGCATCAGCGGCAGCGCCGGTGATATTACCATCGAAACCGAAGACGGGCGCAGCTTTCACGGCTCGCATCTGTTGATGGCGGTGGGGCGCAAGACCAACACCGACCGGCTGAACCTTGATGCCGCGGGGGTCGAGACCACCAAGCGCGGGGTCAAGGTGGACGACAGCCTGCGCACCAGCAACCGCCGCGTCTATGCCATCGGCGATGTGGCGGGGGGGATGCAGTTCACCCATGTGGCGGGCTATCATGCGGGCGTCATCATCCGGTCGCTGCTGTTTGCGCTGCCGTCCAAGGCCAAGACCGCGCATATTCCATGGGCCACATATACCGACCCCGAACTGGCACAGGTCGGCCTGACCGAAGCGCAGGCCCGCGACACCCATGGCGACAAGCTGGAGGTGGTGCGGTTCGACTATCACCACAACGACCGCGCCATTGCCGAACGCAAGGCGCGCGGGTTCATCAAGGTGATGGTGGTCAAGGGACGGCCCGTGGGCGCGTCGATCGTCGGCCATCAGGCGGGCGAGCATATCAACCTGTGGGCGCTGGTGCTGGCCAACAATATGAAGATGAGCCAGATCGCCGCCATGGTGTCGCCCTATCCGACGATTGGCGAGGTGAACAAACGCGCGGCAGGGGCCTATTTCAGTCCACGTTTGTTTGACAGTACACTGGTCAAAACCGTCGTCGGACTTGTCCAGCGCTTCATTCCCTGACACCGTAATTGCACAATGTTGAATTCACTGTCCGGCCGATTTCTGATCCTGACCACCATCTTCGTGATGCTGGCCGAGGTATTGATTTTTGTGCCCTCGATTGCGCGGTTCCGCGAGGACTACCTGCTGTCGCACCTGGAACGGGCGCAGATTGCGTCGCTGGCGCTGCTGGCCGACGACATGCTGAACCCCGATCTGGAAAAGGAACTGCTGGAGAACGCGGGCGTGTTCAACGTGGTGTTGCGCCGCGACGAGGTGCGCCAGTTGATGCTGTCGTCGCCCATGCCGCACCCGATCTCGGCCACGTTCGACCTGCGCGATGCCACGGCGATGACGCTGATCCGGGACGCGCTGGTCCGGCTGGTGGATGCGGACCAGGAAGTGATCCGGGTGATCGGCGCGCCGGTGCGCGATGCGGGCCTGCTGATCGAGGTGACGATGGACGCGGTGCCGCTGCGCACGGCGATGATCGACTATGGCGCACGGATTCTGGTTTTGTCGGCGGTGATCTCGGTCATCACGGCGCTGATGTTGTTTTTGGCGGTGCGGGTGTTTCTGGTCAAACCGATCAAACGGGTGGTGGGGCACATGTTGAACTATGCCGCCGCCCCAGAAGATTCGCGGCGCATCATCACGCCGGGGGCCGGCATCCGCGAGCTGCGCGAAGCCGAAACCGCCCTGCAATCGCTGGAAACCGAGCTGACCCAGGCGCTGCGCCAGAAAGAGCGATTGGCGCAACTGGGCGGGGCGGTCAGCAAGATCAGCCATGATTTGCGCAATATCCTGACGTCGGCGCAATTGTTCGTGGACCGGATCGAAGGCTCGGACGATCCGCTGGTCAAACGGATGGCGCCCAAGCTGGTGGGGTCAATCACCCGCGCCGTACACCTGTGCGAAAGCACGCTGGCCTTTGGCAAGGCCGAGGAACCGGGGCCGACGCTGGCGCGGGTGCAACTGGCCGAGACCGTGTCGGACGTGATCGAGGCCGAGCGGCTGGCGGTGGACAGCTATGATCTGAGCTTTGCCGAAGACATCCCCGCCATGCTGACCCTGCGCGCCGATCCCGAACAGCTGTACCGCGTGCTGTCCAACCTTGTGCGCAACGCGCGGCAGGCGATTGTCGCTTCGGGCAAACCCGGCGAAATCGCCGTGTCGGCCCGCGAGGACGCCGACGCCTGGTGGATCGAAGTGGCCGACACCGGCCCCGGCCTGCCGCCCAAGGCGCGCGAACATTTGTTCATGGCCTTCCAGGGGGGCACGCGCAAGGGCGGCTCGGGGTTGGGGCTGGCCATCAGCCACGAACTGATCCGCGGCCATGGCGGCACGCTGAGCTTGCTGCACAGCGGACCGGACGGGTCGACGTTTTCGATCTGCCTGCCCAAAGGCGACGGTGCGCTTTAGGCGTTTCGGGGCGGTTGTAATTTTCCTGACATAAATCGCGGATATGGGCTTGCGCCCACGCGCCAGTCCGACTAAACCCCGCGCCAGTGGACCAATAGCTCAGCTGGATAGAGTACTTGACTACGAATCAAGGGGTCGGGGGTTCGAATCCTCCTTGGTCCGCCACTACCACATTTTCTACAGTTTGAATGGGTCGCCTTGGGCGGCCTTTTTCTTTTGTTTGCATGGCATTCGTGGTCGTGGTGCTTTGGCTTGAGTTTCTTTCGGCTGTGCCGTTAGATTCGGCTTTTCATGCAGACGTGCACCAATGCCTCGCGCAGCATCTGCAATGATTGCAGGGTGTCGTTTTCCCGCAGGGTGACAAAACAGGTCTGGATGCGTGGGAAATCAAGGTCGGGGGTGACCAACGGTACGATCCGACCCTCGGCAGCATAGGTATCCAAAACGATCTTTGGCAGACAGGTCAGAAGCTCGATCCTTTGGGTCAGGCGCAAAAGTGACGTGGGATCGGCCGAAACCTCGACCACTGGAACCGGCGCTTGCATGCCACAATTTCGAAAGGCTGTTTCGATGCTGCGGCGGTTGTTCGTTTCACCGGACGGCAAGGCCCAGGGCCATTGCGCCAACTCTGCCGCAGAGACACTGGAGCGGCCCGCAAGTGGATGATCAACCGAGCAGGCCACGACAAGGCTGGTCTCGGTCAGGGGGGCGTACCGCAATGTTTCGGCCATCTGCTCAGGCGTTGCGGTCCAGTCTACGCGCCCGACATAGCAATCCAGATCACCATTGAGCAGACCGGACATCATGTTGCCGACCGTTCCGGCCTCGATGCGGAAGCGGATGTTGGCGCGATGTGCTTCCATGTGGCGCAAGGCAGATGGCACAAGATCCAGCATGACGGCGGGATTGGTTCCGACACGCACAACTGTTGGCAGATCAGCGTGCAGGTCCGCCGCAAGGTTGTCAAAGATGGCCAGCCCCGTACGAGCCCGCTGCAAGGCGATCTGTCCCAACGGGCTGAGCATCGCGCCGCGGACTGAACGGTCGACCAGCGTGACACCAAATGCAAATTCGAGATCCTTCAGCATCTGCGAAACAGCCGGTTGGGTCAGGTTCATCACTTCGCCCACCGCCCGTAGGGAGCGATGGGTGTCGATCAGCTCAAGCAGACGAAGCTGGCGCAAACGAAGCCGGTCGAGATGGGGGGCTGAGCTGGTCATAAGAAATTTCTATCACATTGAAGAAACTTCCGGCTACTCCTTTTAACTGAGCTTCGTTACCCCAGAAGCAGGGGAGAGCCCGGGCCATGGAGGTGGCGCTGGCAACAATGACAGTGATGCGCGACAGATCGGTCGATTGTGCGCGCAGGCTGTCACACGGGAGGACTTTGATGAAAAAAGCGGACCTTATTTCAGGGATGGTGCTGGCGGTCTTCGGGCTGTTGATGCTGGCATTTGTGATCCCGATGCAGATCGAGCAGGCTCCGGCAGGATATGTTTCGCCTCGGCTGGTTCCCAATCTGGCGATGATCGTCATCGTCGGATTGTCGGTGCTGCTGATCGTGAAAAGCCTGCGCCAGGCGGATGCGCCGACAGTGCTGCCCGAAGTTGTATTCTCGCGCAGCGAAATGATTGCGTTGCTGAAGGTTTCAGCGGTCTTTGCCGTCGCATTGGTTTTGTTCTGGCTTGGCACGCCGCTTGGCGCGGGGATCGCTTTGATTGCAGGGACCCTTGTCTTGCTGGGGGAACACCGGCCTTTGATCCTGGTTCTGATGCCCGCAGGCTTGTTGCTGGCGACCTGGGTGCTTTTCTACAAAGTGCTCGGCACCGCGATCGTGTGACCGGGGCATGGAACATCTTCTTGTCGGCTTTCAAAACGTTCTGACACCGGTCACTTTGTTCTGGGTGACCGTCGGCGTTACCCTTGGCTATGTCCTTGGCGCTCTGCCGGGGTTGGGCAAGGCCACCGGCGTCGCCGTGGCGATCCCCATGACGTTCTACCTACAGCCGGTCGCAGCCATTGCTTTGCTGATCGGGATTGCCAAGGGCAGCGCGGCGGGCAGTGCCGTATCGGCCATCCTGCTGAACACACCCGGAGAGCCGTCCTCGGCGCCCACGGCCCTTGATGGTTATCCGTTGGCGCGGCAGGGCAAGGCGCAAAAGGCGCTCAAAATGGGGCTGTTCGCCTCGGTCATTGGTGATTTCCTTTCCACGCTGGTGCTAATCGCCCTGGCTGCACCCCTGGCGCGTTATGCGCTTTTGATCGGTCCGGTCGAGTTGTGCGCCATCTTGCTGTTTTCGTTGACGTTCATCGGAGGGCTTGCCGGGCGTTCCATGCTCAAGGGGCTGATCGCTGCCGCCTTTGGCGTCTTTTTCGCGACCATCGGGATCGAAACAGAAACGTTTATCCCGCGCATGACCTTTGGCCTGCTGGAGCTGGATGACGGCATTTCACTGGTGCCGATGGCGATCGGGATGCTGGCGATTTCCGAAATGGTCATTCAGGCCGGAAATGCCCGCAGGATCGACAGCGAGGCCGAAAAGATCAACGACAGTTCCGCGCCGGATGACCGGCGGGTTACGCTGGCCGAATGGCGCCGGTGCCTGCCGGTGATCGGGCGCGGCACGCTGATCGGGTCGGTGGTCGGCATTCTGCCGGGCTTGGGCGCCAGCGTCGGGTCCTTCCTGTCTTACGGGGCGACACAGCGGGCTTCGAAGACGCCTGAAAAATTCGGCACAGGCATGATCGAAGGTGTCGCCGCAGCCGAAAGCGCGGACAACGCGGTGGTCCCGGCAAGCTTTGTGCCGCTGTTTGCACTGGGCATTCCGGGCAGCGTGATCGCGGCCATTTTGATTTCTGCGCTGGTCCTGCACGGGCTTACGCCGGGGCCGATGATGTTCATAGAACAGCCGCAGATGGTCGCCGATCTCTATGCCGCGATGCTTTGCGCCAGCCTGATCTTGCTGATTGTCGGCTACACTGGCCAACGCATTTTCGCGCAGATTATCCGCGTGCCAATCCGGCTGATCATCCCGGTTGTGCTGTTCCTGTGTTGTGTCGGGGCCTACATGGACACGAACACACTGTTTTCTATCTATCTCATGCTGGGTTTTGCGCTGCTGGGCTATTTCGCGCGCAAGCTGGACTTTTCCTTTGTCACCTTTCTGATCGGTTTCGTGATTGGTCCCAATCTCGAACTGACCTTTCGCCAGTCCCTGCAAATCCTGGATCACGACGTCATGCGTCTGCCGGCGCATCCGATTGCCATCGGCTTTGCCGTGCTGACCGTCGTCACGGTGTTCTGGATCAACCGGACCAACAGCCGTCTTGCCGCGCAAAAGATCGCGTTGGACGGGGGCACCACCAAACAATCGCAAATCTGAAAACTGGGAGGAAAACAGATGTACGCAACCAAACGAAGAACACTCTTAAGGGTCGCAGCCGTGGCCTTGATGGCGCTGACCGGGCTAAACGCGGCCCATGCGCAAGAGTACCCGGATCGCCCGCTGACCATGCTGGTGGGATACAAAGCGGGTGGGCAGACTGATCTGGTGGCCCGCGGCGTGGCCAGAGTTTTGTCCGGCAAGCTTGGCGTTCCGGTCAATGTCGTCAACAAACCCGGCGGCGGCGGCATTCTGGCAGCGCACGAGCTTAAGAAGGCAAAACCGGACGGCTATACCATCCTGTTTCATTCCAATAGCGTGATCAACACAGAGCCTTTCATGATGAAGCGGGTGACGTTCACGCCGGACGATTTCGAATACGCGGGCATGATCACCGCCTATCAGGTGTCGTTGGCAACGCAAAAAGACGCGCCTTACGATACGCTTGCGGAATTCGTCGCTTGGGCCAAAGAGAACCCCGGTTTCAGCTATGGATCACTTAGCCCGACGGCGCGCATGATCATGGAAGTCATCGCCAAAAAGGAAGGGCTGGATGTGAACATCGTGCCGCTTAAGGGCGGTGGCGATATGATGAACGCGCTTCTGGGCAAGCAGGTGGCCTTGGTTATGTCCGGCGGCATTCACTACAAATATCCAGACGAGTTGAAATCCATCGTCGCGCTGACCACGTTCCGTCACCCGTCGGCACCCCAGGTCGAAACCATCAACGAGGCAGGTTATCCACTGGGCATGGATTCGCGTACAACACTGATCCTGCCCAAAGGCACCCCGCGTGAGGCGTTGGAACGTTTGAGCACCGCCCTGATGGCCGCTGAAACCGACGCGGATTTTGCCAAGGTCGTGTCGGCGGCAAATATCCCGATCCTCTATAAAGATCTGGACGCCGCAGCCGCCGAGGTTCGCGAAAGCTACGTGCAGAACCAGGCGATCTTTCAGAACGCCGGCATTGAACCGCAATAAGCGACGTACAGCCGCGACCGCGGCTCGGGTCGCTTGAAAGACCCGAGCTGCCCCTTCTTTCACATTGTTACCAAGGTAAAGCAGACCATGTTCCAGCCATTAAAAGGCATTCGCGTGATTGATCTCAGCCAGGTTCTGGCGGGACCTTACGCCACCTATCAACTCGCCTTGATGGGCGCAGAGGTCATCAAGATCGAAAAGCCCGGCGAAGGCGACTGGACACGCACGGGCGGCCCTTTGCCCGGATTGGCCGAGCGGCGCATGGCGTTGGGGTTTCTGGGGCACAACGCGGGCAAAAGGTCTGTCACGCTGGACCTGAAAACACCCGAGGGCCTGGCGGTCGCGCGTCAGTTGATGGCGGATGCAGATGTTTTTGTGGAGAACTTCAAGCCGGGTGTTGCGGAACGGCTTGGGCTGGGGTTCGAGGCGCTGCGCGCGATCAACCCAAAGCTGGTCTATTGTTCAATTTCGGCGTTCGGTCAGGATGGTCCCTTCAGCAACCGGCCGGCCTATGACCACGTGATACAGGGCATGTGTGGCATCATGCTGACCACCGGAAAGCCCGGCGACGGTCCGGTCAAGGTGGGCGCGCCCTATATCGACTATGCCACGGGAATGAACGCCGCCATGGCGATCATGGCAGCCCTGCGCGAAGTTGATCGCACGAAGACTGCCGTGCAGGTGGATGTGGCTATGCTGGATACGGCGATGACGCTTATGGCGTCGTTGATGACCACACATCTGACAACCGGCTGGACGCCGGTCCAGAACGGCAACGAAGCGTGGAGCGCCAGTCCTTCGTCGGGTGCATTCGAGACTGCGGATGGCATTCTGATGCTGGCCGCGAACCACGACGCCCAGTTCCGCAACATGTGTATGGCCATCGGCCGAGAGGACATTCTGCAAGATCCCCGATGGGCGACTGTCGCAGAGCGCCATGCGAACTGGAAAAGCCTGCGCGAAACGCTGGAAAAGACGTTCCTGTCAAAGCCCGCCGTCTATTGGGAAGATGTCCTTGCCGTTGCGGCTGTTCCCGCGGGGCGTATTCGCGGACTGGATGAAATGCTGGCAGAGCCGCAGGTCGCTGCGCGGGGGCTGACCCGGGAAATCCACGTCGACGGTCATGAGGGGGGCATTCACATCCCGACCATGAGCTTTAAGGCCAACGGCGAAAACAGCACCTCGGAGCTGATGCCCCAACGGCTTGGGGCCGACACCGATGCAGTGCTGCGCGCGGCGGGATATTCTCAAGACAAGCTGGATGCCTTGCGGTCGGCAAAGGTGATTTAAGGGGATGCCCGTTTCCGCGGCCATCGAAGATGACATCTGACAGCGCCTCGATACTCACGGCCTCGCAGTCCGCAGTCCGCGGTCCGCTGAACTGTCTTGGTGTCCAAGATTGCCGTCTGGCTGGTCACAGGTGCGCATCTTAGCCTTCGCGCGCGCAGTAAAGGGCGTGCAGGGTTTCCAGCACAGCGGCAACCTCATGCCCCTGAATGCTATAGTAAATCGTTTGCCGCACGCGTCGGCCCTCGACCAGCCCGGCTTCTTTCAGCTTTTTGAGCTGCTGCGACATGGTGGATTGCGAGACCCCGCAAGCCTGACTATGGCACGAAAGAGCGTGACGCGCCGATGTGGGAAGCCACCGTCGACGACCACAAGGCCAATAACATCCACGTCAAGGACGGCACCAAGCGCGAGGACTATATCGAGCGTCGCCAGAGCCGCGATGCGACCTTGTCTTTGCCGGACCGCATCCTTGCTGCGTTGCAGATCAACTTGCGTGGCGGACGGCTTCCGGCGTCCGAGGACGACGGAAACCATTATCTGAAGCTGCCCGTGAACCGCTTTGACTGAGCCTGACCGGGCAGTTAATCCTCAGCCAACACGGGTGCAGCCTGTCGGCTCGCCCAAATCAGGTAGGCCGGAAAATAGACGGGTTTCACCCATGGTGTTGATCGACATGATGGGTCCAACCGGGACATCCAAAACCGGTTTGCCAGGCTGCGTGTTCAGCGTGGCCTGCATATTGCCTGCGTCAGGTGCCGCACCGCGATCAGGCAGTGACATCCGCTATTGATCCAGATCAACGCGCTTCTTTTGTGCCACGTCATACTAAGCGAAACGCACAAAGGAACGCGGCCATGAAGAATACGACGATATCAGTTGTTCTTGGAGTTGACGCCCAGCCCGCTGATCTGGAAGCCCTGAGCCAGCAATCGCTGGAAAACAATATACATTTGATCGTATTGTTGTTGCGCAAGTTGCCCCCTGTCCCCGTGTTTTACATGGGGCTGGGTGAGTTCAACGCCTATTCGCTGCCCGAAGGCTGGCAGGCTGACGTGGATAAAGCAAACACCGCTTTGGAAGCGCAACGTGCCGAAATCTCTCAATATCTGGCCGACCAGGGGGCAAGCGCCGAAGTGCGGGCTGTCTTCGGCGATGTCTCGGGCTTGCGGAGCGCAGTGGCCCATGCCGGCCTGACCTGCGATACCATTATCATCGGGGACGATCTGCGCTCGGATGAGCAACTGTTCAAGGAAGTCGTTCACACAGCTCTTTTCGAGTCCTCCGCCGGGGTGATGCTGAACACATTGGGCACGGCTGAGGCGCTGCAACCCAAGTCAGCCTTTGTGGCGTGGAAGGCCGGTGTTCCCGCAGCGCGTGCGATCCGCGCGGCGCTTCCTGCGCTGCGCACCGCGCAGGATGTCACAGTTGCCCTTTTCGATCCGGTATCGACGGCTTCGCAAGATGGCGAAAACCCCGGATCTGACGTGGCTGCATGGCTGAACCATCAAGGTTGCACCGTCGCGGTGCAGCAGTATCCAAGCAGCGGTCATGAAATCGGAACCGCGATCTTGAAGCGCGCCAGGGAAGTTGCCGCAGACCTGATTGTCATGGGGGCCTACGGCCATTCACGTCTGCGCGAAACAGTCTTCGGGGGCACCACCCAAACCCTGATCGAACAACGCGACCGGCCTGTGCTGCTTTGTCATTAACCGAATCCGATTTTGGGCAGGTGCTGTACCGCAGGTGACCGGCTTTCCAGCAAGGCATAACAATGAACAGTCAATAAAGGGGCTTTATGCAATGCGACACCGTCTGACTGCCATTGCCGGTTTATCCTGCGTTCTATTGTCAGCTTGTACCGAAGGACCAGTCGGGGATTCTGATGCTGTTCGCGCGGGGCAGCGGATCTATGCAAAAGAATGCGCCGCCTGCCATGGCACGGGCGGCGAAGGCGCGGGGTCCGCATCATTGGCCTTGGGGACCATACCGCCGGACCTAACGGGGCTTAAACAACGCAATGACGGATACTTTCCGCGGGAGTTTGTCAGGCGGTTCATCATGGGCCGCCTTGAAAAAGACGACCCTGCTTCTCCCATGCCCGATTTTTCGACCGTAGGGCTGCGCCATGTTTACCCAGAGGGAGGCGCAGATGGTGAGGTGCTGGAGACGGACTTTGCAAACCTGCTCGATTACCTCGAAGCGATCCAGGAGTAGGCTGGGTAAACACGCGGTGGATGCCAGTTCAAAGGGAATTCCCGCGATGAGGTGCTGATTTTCCGGGCCGCTTTGATCGCAATCCACCGTTTTGGCGGGCGACCACCGGCAGTGGTCTCGTTACCGCAAGCCGCAGTCTTGGTGTGTTCTGTGGCTTGGCGCTGCGCGTGATGGTCAACTGGTGGTCGAGCTGATGATCCGGTGACCGGGCTGGTACGAGATGGTGACAAAGGTCACAGGCCCCGTCTCCTGCCATGTGGCGCGTTCGACGTGCAGGATGGATGTTTGTTCCGGCACTGCCAGATATTCCTGTTCGAAGGGCGAGGCGGGCGTTGCCAATATGGACAGGGTTGCGCGGTTGTAGGGGACGTTTTCCAGCAGCCATTCGTTGGCCGACTGCCGCACAAAGTCAAAGTCGCGGGCTTGCGGGACCGTGCGCAGGCTGATCCAGCGGTATTCCAGCGCGTAGGGCACACCGTCGGCCAGATGAACGGCCCGGACGTGCAGCATGTCCTCAGCCTGGGCCAGTTCCATGGCAAAGGTCACCGCATGGGGCGGGGTGTCCACGGTCTTGTCGATCAGCGCATATCCGTAATTGGCCCCGCGGTCCTCGATCTCGCGGCGCACGATCTGAACGGCGATCACCGCGCGTGACACCGGGTGCAGCGCCACGCGGGTGCCGGATTTGCGTTTGCGTTCGAGTATCCCGCTTTCGGCCAGTTCGCGCAGGGCGCGGTTGACCGTGGTGCGGCCGCAATTGAACTCTTTGGCCAGATCGGTTTCGTTCGGGATTTGTGCGCCCGGCTTCCAGATGCGGTTGTGGATGCGGCGCAGCACTTCGTCCTGAACGCTTTGCCAAGAGTTGATTGCCGGTGTGGTCATGGGCCTGCTTTCCGTTCTGTCGCAGCGCGGTGGCGCGGCTGGGTCACTGTGCCAGCTTTTTCATCTGCCATCGGGCGGGATTGTGCGGTCAATGCGGATTTTTGCATTTTACCCTCTTGACTGTCATCCGCTTTATTTTCTTTATGTCTGCACATAACGGTAATTTGCGCGACATCTGCCGTTCTTTCAATGACGCTGCTGCGATCCGCGCAGGCTTCATGGCAAACCCGCGCAGATCGAAAGGGCCGACATAATGATCAACCCGCACATTCTTGAACTGCCCGCCTACAACGCCGGTCTGCCCATCGCGCAGTTTCGCAGCCTTTACGGTCACGCCCCCCGCGCCAAGCTGGACAGCAATGAAACCCCGTTTGGCGTGTCGCCCAAGGCGCTTGAGGCCGGGCGGGCGGCGGTGGCGCAGGCGCATCTGTATCCTGATGGCAATGGGACCGGGCTGCGTGATGCGTTGCAATCGGCCACAGATGTGGATGCCGGTTGCATCGTGTTGGGCAACGGGTCCGAAGAGTTGATCTATGCCATTTACGGCGCGGTTCTGGCGCCGGGCGATCATGTGTTGACGGTCACGCCGGGCTTTGGTTTGCACGTGTTGGCGGCACAGGGGCTGAAGATGCCGGTGGAAACCGTGCGGTACGGCACCGACTGGACGTTGCCGATGGATAAGTTGAAGGCGGCGCTGGCGCGCAAGCCCAAGGTGTTTGCAATCTCAAGCCCGTCAAACCCGCTGGGCGTGGCACTGAGCCTGCCCGAATTGTGCGAGATTCTGGCCAGCATCCACAAAGACACGCTGGTTCTGCTGGACGAGGCTTATTTTGAATACAACCCGATCGACAGCCTGTCGGCCCTGAAGGCCAGCGGCCTGAACTGGATCAGCTTGCGCACGTTCTCAAAGGCTTACGGGCTGGCGGGGATGCGCGTGGGCTATGGGCTGTGCAGCAGTGCCAGCTTGCGCGATGCGGTGCGCAAGCTGACGCCGCCCTTCAACGCCAACGCCGTGGCCCAGGCCATGGGGCAGGCGGCGTTCGAGGACCGGTCGTTTTTGGCGGAAACTGTGCAAAAAACCATCGACGCGCGCGACGCGCTGGCGCAAAACCTGCGTGATATGGGATTTCGCTTGACCCCGTCCAAAAGCAATGCGGTGTTCTTTGCGACCTCGGAGTATGCCGTTGATGTTGCTGAAAGATTGCGCGGCGAAGGTGTTCTGGTCAAGGCCTGGCACGAGGACGGATATGACAGATTTTTACGGGTGTCCGTGGGCACACCGCAAGACAACAAGGCGTTCATCGAGGCGCTGACAAAGCTCGGAGTTCAATCGGCTGCCTGACGTGGGCCGCACGGGTGTGCGTCCTTCAATGTAACTTGAAAACAGAGAGTAAAAACCATGAAAATGAATTCCTTCAAAGGCGCGGTTCTGGGTTTGGGCCTGGCCGTGTTCGCAGCCGGTTCGGCTGCCGCTGACATGCTGGCGGACATCAAGGCGTCGGGCGAAATGACCTTTGGCACCGAAATGCACTATGCGCCCTTCGATCTGCTGGTGAACGGCCAGTATGAAGGTCTGTGCAAGGATCTGATGGACGAGGTGACCAAGGATCTGGGCGTGACGCCGAAATACAACGACCTGCCCTGGACATCGGTGCTGCCCGGTTTGGAAGCGGGCAAGTTCCAGATGGTCAACGCGCCGGTTACGATCACCGCCGAGCGGATGGAACGCTATGCCTTTACGCTGCCGATTGCAGATGCGTCGGTTGGCTTGATCAAGCGCACAGGCGACGACCGTATCACCAAGCCCGAAGATATTGCCGGTCTGGTGGTTGGCTCGCAAAAAGGGTCGGCGCAGCTTGAGCAGTTGAAAGTCTTTGGCGAGGGCGTGGGCGGTATCGACGTGCGTGAATACGCGTCCGTTGACGAAGCCTATGCCGATCTGGCCGCCGGTCGTCTGGATGCGGTTGCAGGGTCTTTCCCGCTGCTGGGCTATGCCGCGTCGAAGCGTCCCGAGATTTTCGAGACCGTCACACCGGTATTCGGCGAGAAGAAGTATTTCGCATGGGTTGCCGTGAAGTCGGAAGAAACCGAAAGCATGATCGCCGCCGTGAACGAGATCCTGCTGAACATGCAGGACGACGGCCGCATGGCGAAGCTGCATGAAAAATGGCTGGGCACGGCGGTGGAACTGCCGCGCGAAATGCCCGCGGTCAAGTAACGCCGCGACGGGTCCGGCCATTGGGTCGGGCCCGTTTTCCTGTTGTCAAAGGAGCGTGCGATGTTCTCTTGGTCCACCATTGTCGAAAATCTGCCTTATCTGTTGCAGGCCACGCGGTTCACGCTGCTGGTGTCCGGTCTGGGCATGGCCTTGGGGCTGGTGATGGGCATGTTGCTGTGCGTGGCGCGGCTGTCGCCCATTGTGTGGATCAGCCGCATCGCCGCCCTGTACGTCAGTTTCTTTCGCGGCGTGCCGTTGCTGGTGCAGCTTTTGCTGGCTTACTATTTCCTGCCGTCCATCGGCATCGACATCCCGCCGCTGTGGGCGGCTGTGTGCAGCATCGGGCTGTGCGCGGCGGCCTATATCGCGGAAATCCTGCGGGGGGCGCTGATTGCGGTGCCGCAGGGCCAGACGGAATCGGCGGCGGCGCTGGGCATGCATCCCTTTGTCATCTGGCAGCGCATTCTGATCCCGCAGGCCCTGAAAATCTCGATGCCGTCGCTGGTGAACGAGCTGATCATGCTGGTCAAAGTGTCGTCGCTGGTGTCCGCCGTGGGCATTGTCGAACTGACGCGGATGAGCCAGTCGATTGCCGCGGCCACATTCCGGCCGCTTGAAATCTACATCGCGGCGGCGGCGATTTATCTGGTGATCAACCTGGCGCTGGCGGGGCTGGGGCAGGCGCTGGAGAGAAGGATGGATTACTGATGGATATTGATCTGTTCGTCCAATACGGCCCGATGCTGCTGCGCGGGCTTTTGAACACGGTCCTGTGTTGGGTTGTGGGGGCCGCGGGGGGCATTGCGCTGGGTTTTGTCATTGCGGTGACGATGTATTACGGTCCGCGCCCGCTGCGCTATGTGCTGCGCGCCTACATCGAGGTGATCCGGGGCACGCCGTTCCTGATCCAGTTGTTCATTCTGTATTATGGCGGGCCGTATGTCGGCCTGCGGCTTGATCCGGTGCCTGCGGGTATCCTGGGGTTGATCATCTATGGCAGTCCCTATTACGCCGAGATTTTCCGCGCTGGGCTGCAAGCCGTGCCGCGCGGCATGACCGAGGCGGGGCGTGCCATGGCCATGTCCGAAGGGACAATCCTGCGCCGTATTACGCTGCCTATTCTGATGGTGTCCTCGGTGCCGCCGCTGACCAACTTTTCGATCATCCTGACCAAGGAAACGGCGATCCTGTCCATCGTGACGGTGCCCGAACTGCTGTATCAGGTGCAAACCATGTCAGCCGAAACATTCGCTTACATGGAAGCGATGTTCGCGCTGGCGCTGTTCTACTGGGGCTTTGTCGAGATCATCTCGTGGGTGGGCCGCAAGCTGGAACTGAAGACCAACGCCTTTTTGTCGAAGGAGCTTCGCGCGTGACCTCTGAAAATGCCTCATCTGTCGAAATCACCGCTTTGGGGAAACACTATAACGATTTCCATGCGCTGAAGAACATCAACCTGTCGATCCCCGCAGGCAAGGTGACCTGCCTGATTGGTCCATCGGGGTCGGGCAAGTCGACGCTGCTGCGCTGTATCAACTTTCTTGAGGAATATCAGGAAGGGGCGGTCGAAATTGACGGCCAGGTGATCGGGCTGGAAGCGGTGGGCGGGCGCAAGATGTCAGCGCGCCGCCTGCGCGAGATGCGCCGGTCGATCGGTATGGTGTTCCAGCAGTTCAACCTGTGGCCGCATATGACCGCGCAGCAGAACGTGGCCGAGGCGTTGGTGCAGGTGCAAGGGCTGTCCAAATCGGATGCCGCGCGCAAGGCGGTTGCGGCGCTGGAGAAGGTGGGGCTGGGGGACAAGACAGCGTCGTTCCCCAACCGTCTGTCCGGCGGTCAGCAACAGCGCGTGGCGATTGCCCGTGCGGTGGCGATGGAGCCAAAGCTGATGCTGTTCGACGAGCCGACCTCGGCGCTGGACCCCGAACTGGTGGGCGAGGTGTTGACCGTGATCAAGGATCTGGCCAGCGAAGGCATGACCATGGTGATCGTCACGCACGAGATGGGCTTTGCCGCGCATGTGGCGGATCAGGTGGCGTTTCTTGAGGCGGGCGAGCTGGTCAGTTGCGCGCCGCCCGCAGAAATTTTCAAGACGCCCAGCGACACGCGGATCAAGGCGTTTCTGGAGACCTATCACGCGCGCAACCAGTTCTAAGCGGGGCGTCTCTTGGGGTGGGCGCTGCGCTGTATTGGCGCGCCGCCCAGAGCGACACAAAGGATCACGATCACCGCACCTGACAGTTGCGCCGGGCTAAGGCTTTCGCCCAGCAAGGCCCAGCCCAGTATCACCGCCGTCAACGGGCTGAGAAAGCCAAAGCGCGTGATGGCGGCAGGGCCCAGCCGTTCGATGCCGCGGAACCAGAAGAAATAGGTCAGGGCGGCACCGATCAGCCCCAGCCACGCAAAGCCCGCGATGTTGGTGGCGGTCAACGGTGGCAGCGCCGGCTCAAATGCCAGCGCGAAAGGCAGCAACAACAGACCGCCAGCGGTCAATTGCCATGCTGTAAAGGTCAGTGCCGGAACGGGTGGCTGCCATTTGCGCGTCAGCACCACGCCACAGGCCATCGACACCGCCCCGCCCAAGGCTGCAAGAATGCCGACACTGTCGGGGGTGGCGGCAGGGTCCAGCACCAGCAGGGCCACGCCGAAAATGCCGGCGACAGCCGCGATCAGGCCGCGCCTGTGCAGCGCACTGCCCAGCACCGCGTGGGCCAGCAGTAGTACGATCAGCGGCTGAACCGCCCCAAGGGTCGCGGCAACGCCACCCGGCAGGCGGTAGGCGGCCAGAAACAGGGCCGCCCAGAAGATCGAGAAGTTCAGCGCGCCCAGCACCGCCAGTTTGCCCAGCCATGCGACAGGCGGCAGGCGGTGGGTGATCACCATCAGCAAGATCCCTGTTGGCAGGGCACGCAGCATTGCAACGGTCAGCGGATAGCCATCGGGCAGCATTTGCGTCGTCACGATATAGCTGCTGCCCCAGATCGCGGGGGCCAGCGCGGCAAGCGCAAGGTCGGTGTATTTGGTCATGGGAGATTCCTTTATCTTGACATCAAGATATATGGATATACCTTGACGTCAAGATATAAACCTTTAACCCTGCCTGCATGGACCACGTAGACCGCGTTTTGCAGCAATGGCGTTCCGAGCGCCCCGATCTTGAGGTGGCACCGATGGGGGTGCTGGGCCGGTTGAAACGGCTGTACGATCAGGTGGCTGCGCGGCACGAGGCCGTCTATCAAGCCAACGGGCTGACAGCGGCCAGCTTTGACGTGCTGGCCACCTTGCGGCGGTCCGGCGCGCCCTATGCGCTGAGCCCTTCCGAACTGATTGCATGGACGATGGTGACATCGGGGACGATGACCAACCGTCTGGACCGGCTGGCGGCGGCGGGGTTGGTTGAACGCAAGCCGAACCCCGAGGACGGGCGCGGGTCGGTCGTGGCGCTGACCCCGCAGGGGTTTGAGCTGATCGACAGGGTGGTCACCGAACATGTGGCCAACCAGCACGAGATCCTGTCTGCCCTTGGTGCAGAGGAACGCGCGGCTTTGGACGGGCTTCTTCGGCAATGGCTTGGCGCATACGAGCCGCCCGAGGACGGCCCCTAGCGTCCCCGCCTAGCCGGGTTTTCTAAGCAGGAACACGATGGGCACGACGCACAGGGTCAGGATCATCATCAGAAAGAAGTTGTCGATATAGCCGATCATCGCGGCCTGTTGCGTGACCAACTGGTCGGCAATCGACGCATACAGCGCAGAGCCGTCCAGCAATTGTGGCATGGCATCGCGCACTTGCGGCGCTTGCGCGGTCAGGGTGCTGGCAATCTCGGCGTGGTTGACCGTGGTCATGCGCGACAGCACCACCGTCACCAGTGAAATGCCCACGCCCGACCCGACGTTGCGCACAAGGCTGAACATCGACGTTGCATCGCCACGATAGCGCTGGGCGATGGTGGCGAATGTCAGTGTCGAAAGCGGCACAAAGACGAACCCAAGGCCAAACCCCTGCATCACGCCGGTGACGATAATCAGATGTGCATCCATTCCGGTTTCGAACCCGGTCATCAGGTGCAGCGACCACGCGGTCAGCCCCAGCCCGAACAGCACAAGCCCGCGCGGGTCAAAGCGGCTGACCAGACGGCCCACTACGATCATCGAGATCATGGTGCCAACGCCGCGCGGGGCCATCACCAGACCGGTTTCGATCACCGGATAGCCCAGCAGTTTTTGCAGCAGCGGCGGCAGCAGGGCCAGCCCTGAAAACAGCGTCATGCCGATCACAAAGATAAAGATCAGACCCATCGCAAAGTTGCGGTCGCGGAACATGCCCAGATCGACAAAGGGGTCTTTGGCCCCCCAGCAATGGATCACAAAAGCCCACAGGCCGGATACGGCCAGTCCGGCGTACAGAATGATCTCGATGGAGGAAAACCAATCCTGGGACTGGCCCCGGTCCAGCATCAGTTGCAGCGCACCGACCGCCAGCGCCAGCAGGCCAAAGCCCATCAGGTCAAAGCGCCGCTGTCTGGTGTCTTCGCGCGGCATGAAGGCGGCGATGCCCAGCAGGGCGACGATGCCCACGGGCAGGTTGATGAAGAAGACATAGCGCCAGTTGAACACTTCGGTCAGGTAGCCGCCCAGTGTTGGCCCGATGATTGGCCCGACCATGATGCCCGCGCCATATATGGCCATGGCCTGACCGATCTTTTCACGCGGGTTGATGTCCAGCAGCACCGACTGCGCCAGCGGGATCAACGACGCACCGCACACGCCCTGAACAATGCGAAAGATCACCATTTCAGGCAGGCTGGTGGAAAATCCGCACAGCATCGACGACAGCACAAAACCGGCGATGGCCACGATGAACACCATGCGCCGGCCGACCCGGTCGGAGACCCAGCCGGTCATCGGTGTGGCGATGGCCGAGGCCACGATATACGACGTCAGCACCCATGTGATTTCTTCCTGCGTGGCGTTCAGGCTTGAGGCCATGTGCGGCAGGGCGACGTTGGCGATGGTGGTGTCCAGCACCTGCATCACCGTGGCCACCATGATCGACGCGGTCAGCAATGCGGGCGACGCGACCTTGACGTTGGGCGGTGTCAACGCAGGTGCGGCGGGGGCCGCGCCCGAGGATGCGGCGGCGCTGGTCACTTCAGACCTTCCAGACGGTTGTGGCCGGTGTCGACCGAGACAGAAACGCTCATCCCGTCACGCAAGGGGCGGTCGGGCGTGTCGGTGATCTGGATGCGCACGGGCACCCGCTGTACCACCTTCACCCAGTTGCCGGTCGCGTTCTGCGCGGGGATCAGCGAAAACTGCGATCCGGTGGCCGAGGCAAAGCTGTCCACGGTGCCGTGCAGTTCCATGCCGGGATAGGCGTCAACCTCGATGGTGACCGGCTGGCCCGGGGTCAGGTCCGCGATCTGGGTTTCCTTGAAATTCGCCTCGACCCAGGTTTGTGAATTGTCGACCAGCTTGGCGATGCCGGTGCCTGCGGCCAGGAACGCGCCGACATTCAGGCTTTCGATCTGGCTGACAGTGCCGCCTGTCGCGGCGGTAATATTGGTCTGTTCAAGATGCCGTTCGGCAGACTGGCGGGCGGCCAGGGCTGCGCGCACCGATGGCAATGTGTCGGCTTTGGCTTGCGGGTCGCCGCCGAGTGCTGTGGCGGCGGCGTCGACCTGGCGCTGGGCCAGCGTCACCGCGTTCGAGGCCGAGCGGAAGGCGATCATGGCCTCGTCCAACGACGCCTGCGTGCCAATGCCCCGGTCGGTCAGTTCCTGCTGGCGCTTCAGCTCGCGGCTTTTGACGTCTTCGATGTTTTGCGATGCCTGCAATTGCGCCTGTGCGGTCTGATAGGTGGCGCGCTGTTGTTCCACAGCCAGCCGGGCCGACGCCAGTTGCGCATCGGCGGTGGCCAACGCGATTTCGTAATCGGTCGGGTCCAGACGGAACAGCGGTGTACCTGCGGTGATCTGCTGGTTTTCGGTCACCAGAACATCGCTGACGCGGCCGCTGACGTCGGCGGAAATCGTCGTCATCGGCTGGTGGATATAGGCGTTGTCGGTGCTGATGTAGCGCCCGCCGAACAGCCACGCGCCGGCCCCTGCCAGCGCCAGAAGCAGCGGCACGGAAATCATCAGCGCGCGCCTGCGTCCGCGTGGCGGGCGGGCGGTGGTTTCAGCGTCGGTCGCCTGCGGTGCCGGTGCGGGCACGGGCGTGTCAGTGGCGGTTTCGATGTTGTCGGGGCGTGCGTTCATCGTCTTGCGTCCTTGTCGGGGAGGCTGATCGCGCCCCCAAGATTGTCTTTGATCGCGTTCAATCCATTGCGCAGGGCCATTTTGGTTTCGTCGTCGATGCCGAGTGCAACTTCGTCGAAAACCGCATCGCTGATCTGGCGCATGATTGCGAATTTGGCATGGCCTGAAGCGGTCAGGGTCAGCGTCTTGGCGCGGCTGTCATTGGGGTCGGTCTGGCGGGTCACAAGGCCCGCCGCCTGCATTCGTTCGGCCAGATCGCTGATGGTCATGGGCGAGGCTTCGAGCGCCTCTTTGATCTCGACCTGACGCATGGGACCGTTACGCTCGAGCAGGCCCAGCGCGCGCCATTGCATCAATGTCAGCCCTTCGGGACGGGCGGCTTGCTCGAAGCGTCGGCGCATCAGGCCGGCGGTTTCGTGCAGAAGCATCATGATGTCGCGCACGGTCGGCTCTCCTTTGTACGGACATGTATTATACGGATGCGTACAAAAGAAGGGGCGGATTTGTGCAATTTTGCACAGCAATGTTCGCAGCCTTACACAAAGCAAGGCCGGCAAAATGCGGTTTCGGGGATGAAGGAAAGTGTCATCGCAGCGCCCGCGGCGATGTTAAACTGTCAAAATTCGAGGGAGCCTAGCTCACCCTTTGACGCAATACAGCCTTGGCCGGGCGACTGGTTGTTCAGGTTCGCTTTCGCGTGCGATCTGTTCCAGTCGCTGCGCCATGACATCAAGTTGTTCGGCTGACTCATCTGTCAGGTCAAAGCCAACGGCCCGCAGATACCCTGCAAGATCCTCAAGGACTTTGCGTGCTTCGTAAACGGCGTCTTCTGCAAGACCACTCATACCAAACCTCTGTGCGGCTTACCCAACAAATTATTGCTAATAGCAACAATACAATGTTGTGCGATCAAAGTCCATCTTAAATCCGAATACAAAGTTTTAAAAAAATGCTAACAATCAGGCTAGGGCGCTTGCCACGGCAGCCAGCAGGTCGTTCTTGCGAAAGGGCTTTTGCAGGAACGCGACCGCGCCGCTGATATCGGCAATGGCCTGGGTGGTTTCCAGGTCAGTGGCCGCGCTTCCGCCCGAGATGATCAGGATCGGCAACCCGGCAAGATCAGCACGCAGATCGTCCATCAGCCCGACCGCGTTATCACAGCCCAAAAAGAAATCTAATATCGCAAGGCTGATGTCGGATCGGTCACGCAAGATACCACGTGCTTGCTCAAGCGTTTCCGCCTCGTGGACTGTCGCGCCATCCCGTGTCAGGAATTGCACGATCAAATGTCGGACCGCAGGGTCGTCTTCAACGAGAAGTATCTGTGTTGCCACCGTCTTCATCCACGGGCTTAGGGTGATGTGCAGTATCTAATGCAAGCGTTCGAACGGACCGAATAAAATCCTGCCGCTCGCGTTCGGGTAGTGCTTCAATTCTAGATGCTACAGCAACGATAGGGTCTTGCTCTAAAGCTTCAAGTCCCAATCGGGTCAATGTTATTGTCTTAATCCGGCTGTCGACCTTGCTTATACTTTGGGTCACCAGACCGCGCTGGGCCAGCGTGATAATGGCGCGGGCCACCGGTGAGGGCGTCAGATTGAGGAACGGGGCGCTGCGCCGCAATTGGCGTTGATCTTCGGGCGTGCGGGCCAAATAGCGCAGGATTGACCACTGCAAGGGTTGGATTTCCGACGAGTGACGCGCGGTATAGGTGTCGCGAATCAGGCGTTCAAGCAACACAGCGGCGGCCACCGAAGCCTTGTCCTGATGCGTGCCAGTCATGACCGACGACCTGGGATGTTCAATTCGTGGCGCAGCGCAGCAGAAACAGTTGCGCGGACTGGTCGTGCAAAAAAATCAGTCATTCGGACCTTCGGGCATTTTACCGTGAGTGGTCTTGCTCGAGATAGCGTCAATTAATGTGGCTTCCAGCTTGGCGCGTGTAAACGGTTTTTGCAGCAATACCCGACCAATGGATAACAGTCCGTTATGCATGGCGGCATTCTGAGAGAAACCCGAGATGAAAACGACTGTTGCATCGGGGAAATACTTGGCCAGCGCATCGACTGTTTCCACGCCATTCATGCCGCCGGGCATGATAATATCGCTAAGAATGATCTGCGGGGCTGTCATGCTGCGGGCCAGTTCCAATGCCTTTTCGCCTGTTGCCGCCTGCGTGACCTTGCAACCAAATGCTTCAAGTTTGGTGGTGTAGAGCATGCGCAGTTGGTCTTCGTCCTCGATCAGCAGAACGTGGCAACCTTTCAGACGCGCGCTGTTTGCAGCCGTCTGGTCAAGGCCCGAAGCTTTTGAGGCGGTCCCTGAATCGGCGCGCGGCATGAAAACACGCACCGCCGTACCTTGCCCGTGTATCGTGTGCAGCGCGGTGAAGCCGCCCGATTGTTGTGCAAAACCCTGAACCATCGACAGCCCCATGCCGGTGCCCTTGCCGATGTTCTTGGTGGTAAAGAAAGGATCGAACGCCTTCGCCGCGACGGCGCGGCTCATGCCGATGCCGGTGTCGGCCAGTTCGATGCAGACGTATTCGCCCGGCTCGGCCCCTGCCATCTGACGCGCCTGAAAGGCATCAATCTCGCGGTTGGCAAGTGAAATGGTCAGCGTTCCACCGTCAGGCATCGCATCGGCGGCGTTGCTCACGAGGTTCATCAGGCAAGCATCCAGTTTGGCGGCGTCCGCATGGATCGGCCAGAGGTCCGGGGCGTCCTGTATGGCGATGCTGACGCGGGCACCCAGCGCCGAACGCATACGCGGCAGCATATCAGTCACAAGCTTTTGCGCGCCGATGATTTTGGGCGACAGGGGTTGATTGCGCGCAAAGGCCAGCAGTTGCTGGGTCAGCGATGCCCCGCGCGCGACAGCCGCCAGCGCGTTGTCTATATATTCCGCCTGTTCGTTTTTAGACGTCGCAAGTGCGGCCAGTTCGATGTTGCCTGAGACGATGGCCAGCAAATTGTTAAAGTCATGGGCAATGCCACCGGTCAGATTGCCGATGGTCGATATGCGGTCGGTCTGTGCTGCGCGTATTTCGTTCAGCCGCAGATCGGTGATGTCCTGCCCGACCAGCTCCACGACGGACCCGTAGGTGCCCTTCACAGGCACCGGGCGCAGAATGACGCGAATGTAGCGTATGTCGCCATTGCGGCGGATGATGCGATGGGTTTCGTCAAGTGTTTTGCCCTGACGGATCGCCTCGCGGCGGATCTGGTTTTCGGCTTCATCGAAGTCCACCAGTTGCTTGCTTACCAGCGTCGGAAGCGTGTCCGAATGCAGAACCTCGTGCACCTCTCGGTCCAACATCGCCGCATAGGTCGGGTCGCATTCGGTGAATCGTCTTTGGTCAAGATCCAGCTTTGCATAGCCCAGTTGCGCGATCTCGATTGTGCGGGCTGCGCGGTTTTGCTGTTGCTGCGCGCCCCCTTCAAGCGTGCTGAGCCTGTTGCGCAGTGCGTCCAGCGCGCTGGCGACATCGCGCAGTGGTTCGATCATGTGGGTTTGCGAGCTTTTGCTAAAGCGGACCACAAAATCCGGCTGTGCCGCCGCGCTGCTCAGACCCTGACCTATTTCGGCCAGTGGACGCAGGACGCTGCGGTTCAGAAAGAAATACAACGCCAACATGATAAGGAGAAGACAGGTGATTGTGCCCCAGACAATCAGAAGTGGCACAAACAGGGTATGGATGCGATCCGTGTTCAACACGCCATACAGCGTCAGCGTGCCCAAGGTTTCAACGCTGTCGTTGACGCTGCGCCCCAAGGGCAGTGACGCGACGACGGCCAGATTTTCACCATCGACCTGACCTGTGACAATATCGGCACCGCCCGGGCGTGTGACCCGCGCACCGACCAGATCATCCGAGGCGACAAGCCCCTCAAGCGTGGCCTGCACCCTTGCCGGGTTTTGCATCTGGGTCGAGATCTGCGCGCCGCCGACGCGGGCCAGAACGTCGATTTGCTTTGCGTGATCGTGCGACGCCATGTTTACGGAAATCAACAGTCCAAGGATGCTTGCAGCAACTGCGCACACCAATACGGGCCAGAACATCGACGCTGTATAGCGTCTGGTTAGGCTGGCGATCCTTGACCGAAGGCCGGGGGCTATGATGTCCGTTTGGTTTATTTGCTTTACCCTTCAGCCCAGTGAAGTTGAGACGCCAGAAAATTGTCTGCGCGGTAGATTGCGCGATTGGGCTGAAAAAACCCAGCTTCGGTGCGATTCGGCCGTTGCCGTTTCGTCGCGGTGTCGCTCATCTGTCGCATTTAGAACGGACTTGGCGCTTTTTGCCTACGACATTTGAACCCTAACGGGGAGTCATAACATGAAAATCGGTTTTATCGGGCTGGGCAATGTCGGCGGCAAACTGTCGGGCAGCCTTGTTCGCAACGGGCAAAGCGTGGTGGTGCACGATCTGGACCCGGCCCTGGTGGCGCAAAAGGTTGCGGACGGGGCGGTCGCAGGGCAGGGGCCTGCGCAGATGATGCGGGACTGTGATGTGGTAATCACCTGTCTGCCGTCGCCTGCGGCCTCGGCTGCGGTGGTCGCGCAGATGTTGCCGGAAATCGGCGCGGGCAAGATCTGGATCGAGATGTCCACGACCGATGCCGCCGAGATCAGGCGGCTGGCCGGGCTTGTGGCGCAGGCTGGCGGGCAGGCGGTGGACTGTCCGGTATCGGGGGGCTGTCACCGGGCGGACACCGGCAACATCTCGATCTATGCAGGGTGCGACCGTGCCACGTTTGATCGGGTGCTGCCGGTGCTGACCTATATGGGGCGACGTATCCTGCACGTCGGCGAGGTCGGAACGGCCTCGACGCTGAAGGTGATGACGAACTATCTGGCCACCGCCAACCTGCTGACGCTGTGCGAGGCGCTGACGGTGATGAAAGCCTCGGGCGTGGATCTGGGGCTGACCTACGAGGCGATCGCCATGTCGTCGGGAAACAGCTTTGTGCACGAGACGGAAAGCCAGTTGATCCTGTCCGGCGCGCGCGATGTGAATTTCACCATGGACCTGGTCCAGAAGGACATCGGCCTGTTTCAAAAGCTGGCGGACGATGCGGGGGTGCCGTTGGAAATCTCGCCGCTGATGATCCAGATGATGACCGACGGGCAGGCGCGCTATGGGGTGCGGGCGCAGTCGGACCGCATGATCGAGCGGCTGGAAGAGGCGACGGGGCTGTCCATCCTGGCTGACGGCTTTCCGCAGGAACTGGTCGATGACGAACCCGAAGAACGCGGATACGAGGTGGTGCGCCGCCACTGATCGCTTGCCCCGCAACGCCCGCCCATGCAAAAGGGTCGAAACCTTGGGGGACCCCACATGCAAAAGATCAATCCAGACGACGTTCTGGCGGCCGTGTCTGCCTCGGTTGGGCGGCGTATCGTTGGTGTGGCATCGGTGGCGATGCTGGGGCTGTTGCTGATCTATCTGGCTGTTTTCCAACCGCCTGCGCTGGGCTGGCAGTTGTTCTTGCTGCTGATCGGTGCCGCGTCGCTGTGGCTGTCGATGCGCATGTGGCAGGCCACGCGCCACACTGTCGTGCTGACCGAAACCGAACTGCGCGACACGGCGGGCACGGTTCTGGCAAGGATCGACGAGATCGAAAGCATCGACCGTGGATTTTTCGCATTCAAACCGTCGAACGGATTTCTGCTGACGACCAAAAGCCCCGGACCGCGCACATGGCAGCCGGGGCTGTGGTGGCGCATCGGGCGCCGGATCGGGGTGGGCGGCATGACGCCGGGATCACAGTCAAAGTCGGTGTCCGAAATCATTGCGATCAAGGTTGCACAGCGCGATATGGGTCTTGAGGACTAGCTGCCTTGCCAAAGCACTTGTGGCGTATACCGCGGGCGGGTGAAGACAAACTTGGTGATCGTGGTGTTGTTCAGCCCTGTGTTGAAGGGCGGATCATAGTCCACAAAGGTTTCGACCACGACGATACGTTCGTTGTGCAGCATGATGGGCAGGCGGTCGTGCCAGTTCTTTACGTCGTTGTTGGTCAGCGCCAAGATGCCTGCGCCGCGGGTGTGTGACCAGTCGCGTTTGTAGATGTCGTTGTTGGCATCATATTTGATCGACGTCACCCGAATGGACGGGTCTTGATCGTTCCGGCTGCGCGTCAGGTATTTCAACACTGCGCGCGCGCCATCCAGATAGGCATCATCCAGCGGTGTCGTCTGCCGCGAGACCATATCGCCGATGGTATAGGCCGCCTTTTCGTTCAGCGCATACTGGCGATAGGCATCGAATATCGAAAACATGCTAAGGTAAGCCCAGAACAGGATCGGGATGATGATGATCGTCTCGATGGCGACGTTGCCGTCCTCGTCGCGCGCAAAGCGGCGCAACCAGTGCAGGGAGGATGCGATAGACATTAGCGTGGCTCCTGAACAAAGGCGGCGACACTGACCATTTTGGCATGGCCTGCGCCATCCTTGGTAAACCCTTCGCCCAAGCCGTTCAGGCGGAACACCGGGTCGAACATATAGCACGCCCGCATCAGCATGACCGAATGGTCGCCGCCGTTGGTGAAGGTGCGCAGCGGGGTGACCGGTTGCGATGTGTCGACGCAATCAGCAGGGCCGCCAAAGCCGGTAAAGCCACGTACGTCCACTTCCTTCATCTCCAGCCGCAATTGCGAAGCGCAATCGGGCAGGAAGCCGGAGAACGTGCAGATTTTATCCTTGAGCTGTGCGTGGGTATATTTCTTTGCGGTGTTCAGGCGTACCTGGCGAATGGTCATGTCCATGCCGCGGTCCAGAAACATCTGGCGGGTGGTGTAAATGCCCAGTTCGACCGAGGTCATGAACATGGTAAAGATCAGCGGGATCGCGAGCGCGAATTCGACAACCATGAACCCGCCTTCATCCTTGCGGAACTTGCGCAGCCCTTTCATCACAAAGCGGATCATTGTGTCAGCCTCAGTTGGTTGATGGTGCGTGCAATCGCCTTGAAGGCCTCGGTAATCTCGACGCCCTCGACCCGGAAAAAGTGGCTGGGGGTCGACGCGCATTTGCGCATTTCGTCGGCGCCGTGATCGTCAACTTCGAACCCGATGGCCCAGATCACAATGCCTTTTTCCTTGGCGGCGTCGCAGATCTGATCCAGCAAGTAGTCGCCCTTGGTGGCGGTGTAGTAATCGGCTTCGTAGTAGTACTTGCGGTCACGGCTGCTGACGTAACGGCTGAGATACCAGTTGAAGTTATAGTTGTTCCAGTGGACGTAATCGCTGGCTGAATCGTAGGCCCAGCTTGCGATCCGGTTCGAACGGTCGTTCTTGCCGTCGGTCATCAGGATGATGGTTTTCAGCGTTTCGATATCGTCATAATCCACCGGGCGGCCCGAAAATTCATTGTCGATATCGTTTTTGCCGATCAGGCTGGTGACGATAGGGCGGAAGGACGGGTCAAGCAGGGCCGTGGCCCATTTCATCCCCAGGAAGATCGACGTACCGGCGCGCGGCTGAAGCTTGCCGATCTGGGTCTTCAACGCACTGGCATTCTGGCTGAGCGGTGCAATTGTTTCATAGTCATACCGGGGGCAGACCGTGTCGTCGCGGTAGTTGTTGCGCCCGTCATAGTTCCATTGAAAATGCTGCATCTGGTCGTAGACGAGACTGCGGTTAAAGTTGGCGTTGTTGAACTCTGAATCCGGGATTTCCAGGCAATAGGAAAATTCGTGACGGTGATTGGTGTTCAGCTCGTCAAAGATCGGCTCGCCCACGTTCACATGTTCAGAGTAGGGGACCAGCGACAGCGAAACCAGATCTTCGGTTTCAGGACGGATCACCGTTTCGACAAAGACTTTGGCGGCGTTGCGCAGGTTTTCGATCTTGCTGTTGGATTGCATCGAACCCGAGATGTCCAGCACCAGCGAGATTTCCACATTGGCGATGCGTTCGCTTGCGGTGCCCACCGCGGGGACGTTGATTTCGGGCACGCCCATCAGGCGCATGAAACGCGTCGGTGACTTGGTTGCGGCGTGCGCGGTGACCGTGCGATAGTTCAGACCCTCGTCGACGGTGACGCTTTGCAGATAGCTGCCCAGGCCGGATTTTTTGAAATAGTCGGTCACCACCTCTTTCGGCGGCTTCTCCTGATCCAGGTCGGCGGCAGCCAGAACCGCGCGGTCGACGGTGTTTTGCAACCGCGTGCGCTCCATCTCGCTGCGCATAAGGTCAACGCCGATGCCACCAACCAGCAGCATCATCATCAAAAGGAAACAGGCGAAAATTGTCATCGACCCGTCATCGTCGCTGACGAAACGGCGCAGTCTGGCGCGCGCACCGTTGAATGGTGCAGGTTCCGATCTGAATGTCGTGTCACGTAAAATGCGTGTCATGATGCAGGTCCAATATTGTTATGTGCAAACGGACCAACGAGAGCCTGTTCACCAGAGCCTTCAATGACTGTTGATTGTGGTGAGATTCGGGCGGAACGGGGCTATCACTGTGGTTTTATGTTGTTTTTGCGTCAATTAAGGCACCGTTAGGGCGTCAGCGGCGACAGTTTGACGTGAGCGCAAAAGATTGTTTCCGCCTGCGAAAGTGCACTTGCTCCCTATAAAATTCTGTGAATTCTGCCTAAAAAAGTCGCAAGTCTTTACCGCTTCGTCATAGGCTTGCGTCAGTTGTCTCGAAGAAATCGAGTCGCGATCAAAGGAAGTACCATGAGCAACGTGCAAGAACCGAGTTTCCGCGAAAGTGTGGACCTGATGTTCAACAGGGCGGTGGCGCTGATGGACCTTCCGCCCGGCCTTGAGGAGAAAATCAGGGTTTGCAACGCCACCTACACCGTCCGCTTTGGCGTGCGCCTGCGCGGCAAGATCCAGACCTTTACCGGCTACCGGTCGGTCCACTCGGAACATATGGAGCCGGTCAAGGGCGGTATCCGCTACAGCCTTGGCGTCAACCAGAACGAGGTCGAGGCGCTGGCGGCGCTGATGACGTATAAATGCGCACTGGTCGAAGCGCCCTTTGGCGGATCCAAGGGGGGCTTGTGCATTGACCCGCGTGAATACGAGGAACACGAGCTTGAGCTGATCACCCGCCGCTTTGCCTATGAGCTGGCCAAACGTGACCTGATCCACCCCAGCCAGAACGTACCGGCCCCCGACATGGGGACCGGCGAACGCGAGATGGCATGGATCGCGGACCAATACGCGCGGATGAACACCACGGACATTAACTCGAAAGCCTGTGTGACGGGCAAGCCGATCAACGCGGGCGGTATTCAGGGCCGTGTCGAGGCGACCGGGCGCGGCGTGCAATATGCGCTGCAAGAGTTTTTCCGCCATCCGCAGGACGTGGCCAAGGCGAACCTGACCGGGACGCTGAAGGATAAGCGCGTGATCGTGCAGGGTCTGGGCAACGTGGGCTATCACGCGGCCAAGTTCCTGTCGGAAGAAGACGGCGCGCTGATTGTCGGTATCATCGAGCGGGACGGCGCGCTGGTTTCCCCCAAGGGGCTGAATGTCGAGGCTGTGTCGCACTGGATTCGTGATCATGGCGGCGTGACCGGCTATCCTGATGCCACCTATATCGAGGACGGCGCATCCGTGCTTGAGGCGGAATGTGACGTCATGATCCCCGCCGCGCTCGAGGGTGTTATCAATCTGGGCAATGCCAACCGCGTCAAGGCCCCGCTGATCATCGAGGCCGCGAACGGCCCCGTAACGGCGGGCGCGGACGAAATCCTGCGCGACAAGGGCTGTGTTATCATCCCCGATATGTACGCCAACGCTGGTGGTGTGACGGTGTCGTACTTTGAGTGGGTCAAGAACCTGAGCCACATCCGGTTCGGCCGCATGGGCCGCCGTCAGGAAGAGGCACGGCACCTGTTGATCGTGGAAGAGCTGGAGCGGTTGTCCAAGGACAAGGAACTGGGCTGGAGCCTGTCGCCCGACTTCAAGGACAAGTACCTGAAAGGTGCGGGCGAGCTTGAGCTGGTGCGCTCCGGCCTCGAAGACACGATGCGCACGGCCTATCAGTCGATGGCCGAAGTCTGGCGGTCACGCGATGACGTCAAGGATTTGCGCACGGCGGCCTATCTGGTGTCGATCGGCCGCGTGGCATCCAGCTACCGCGCCAAGGGTCTGTGACAGGACGCGGGCAGGGGCATCGCGCCGCTGCCTGCATCCCCTGGCGGGGGCATAGCGTTCAAGATGGCGGTTTGCTGCCGCATTTCCTGTCGCTGGCTGGCCGGTCCGTGTCGGAAATCTGTTCAAGGTCGCGTTGCCCCATTGATACTTCTGCCTTGATGCGACAGCCTGCCGCTGTGCACTTCGGGGAGACAACAGGCCATGGGCTTTGATCGGCTGACAAAAGGGTTTTCCGGCCTGCGGGTTCTGAAAGAAGGCCTTACAGGCAACAAAGGCTGGACGCCGCACTGGCGCGATCCTGATCCGAAGCCCGAATATGACATCATCATTATCGGCGGCGGCGGTCACGGGCTGGCCACGGCGCATTATCTGGCGTCGCAACACGGCATCACCAACGTGGCGGTTCTGGAAAAGGGATACCTTGGCGGCGGCAATGTGGGCCGCAACACCACCATCGTGCGCGCCAACTACATGCTGCCCGGAAATTCCGAGTTTTACAGCCATTCGCTGAAGCTGTGGGAAGGGCTGGAAGACGATCTGAACTACAACGTCATGCATTCCCAACGCGGCATCATCAACCTGTTCCATTCCGACGGCCAGCGCGACGGCTTTGCGCGGCGCGGCAACCAGATGATCGCACAGGGCGACGACGCGATCCTGCTGGACCGCGCGGGCGTGCAGCGTGTGCTGCCCTATCTGGATTTCGACCAGACGCGGTTCCCGATCTATGGCGGGCTCTATCACAAACGCGGCGGCACCGCGCGGCACGATGCGGTCGCCTGGGGCTTTGCCCGCGGGGCGGACAGCCGTGGCGTGGACCTGATCCAGCAATGCGAGGTCACCGGCATCGACATCGAAAACGGCGCAGTGCGCGGCGTGCAGACCACGCGCGGGGCGATCCGTGCGAAAAAGGTCGGCATGGTGGTCGCGGGCCGGTCCAGCCAGGTGGCAGCGATGGCCGGAATGCGTCTGCCCATCGAAAGCCACGTCTTGCAGGCCTTTGTCACCGAAGGGCTGAAACCCTGCATCGACCATGTGATCACCTATGGCATGGGCCACTTCTACATCAGTCAGTCCGACAAGGGCGGGCTGGTCTTTGGCGGCGATCTGGACCTGTATTCCAGCTATGCCAGCCGCGGCAACCTGCCCACCGCCGAACACGTGGCCGAGGCGGCGATGACCCTGATGCCGGTGATCGGCAAGGCCAAGATGCTGCGCAGTTGGGGCGGGATCATGGACATGACGCCCGACGGCTCGCCGGTGATCGACCGGACGCATATCGACGGGCTCTACGTGAACTGTGGCTGGTGCTATGGCGGGTTCAAGGCGACACCGGCGTCGGGCCACACATTCGCGCATTTGCTGGCCACCGACACACCGCATCCGGTTGCGGCCAAGCTGCGGCTGGACCGGTTCCGCACGGGGCGCGGGATTTTGGACGAAGAGGCCACCGGGTCTCAGCACAATCTGCACTAGCGTCCGGGGCTTCTGACGGGAGCCTGGGCCACGGATTTTTGAACCAGAGAAGATGCGCACGTGGCGCATCAAGGGGAACTGAACATGCGCTTGCCTTGTCCGATCTGCGGAGAACGGGACCGACGCGAATTTTACTATCAGGGCGCAGCCGTGGCGCTGAACCGGCCCGCACCCGATGCGGATGCCGATGCGTGGCAGGATTATGTATACCTGCGCGAGAACCAGCCCGGCGATCTGGACGAGTTGTGGAGCCATGACGCAGGCTGTGGCGCCTGGCTGGTGGTGACACGCAATACGGTGACCCACGCGGTCCTGGGCGCGAAGCTGGCGTCGGAGGCCGCGCAATGAGGGTTTCGGGCAAGGGGCGCATCGACCGCAACACCACGGTGCATTTCCGTTTCGACGGGGTCGAATATCAGGGGTTCGACGGTGACACCGTCGCCTCGGCGTTGCTGGCAAACGATGTGCGGCTGATGGGACGGTCGTTCAAATATCACCGCCCGCGCGGCGTGCTGACCGCAGGCAGCGAAGAGCCCAACGCGCTGATGACCGTGGGCGTGGGTGCGGGGCGCGAACCCAACGTGCGCGCCACTGTGCAAGAGTTGTACGAGGGGCTGGAGGTGCGGTCGCAGAACGCGTTTCCGTCGCTCGCGTTCGACATGATGGCGGTCAACGATCTGGCGGCGCCGTTCCTGTCGGCGGGCTTCTACTACAAGACATTCATGTGGCCGCGTGCCTTTTGGGAAAAGCTGTACGAACCTGTGATCCGACGCGCCGCCGGTCTGGGGGCGCTCAGCGGTGCGGCGGATCAGGATCGGTACGAAAAGGCCTATGCCTTTTGCGATCTTTTGGTGATTGGCGCGGGGCCTGCGGGGCTGATGGCGGCACTGGTCGCGGCGCGGTCGGGGGCCGATGTGATCCTGGCGGACGAAGACGCCCAGATGGGCGGGCGGCTGCTGGCCGAGACGGACACCGTGGACGGGCTGGCGGGGGCCGACTGGGCCGCCGATGTGCTGGCCGAACTGGCGGGTATGGACAATGTGCGCCTGATGACCCGCACCACGGTCACGGGCGCTTATGATCAGGGCACTTTCGGCGCGCTGGAACGTGTCTCGCATCACATTGCCCGCCCCGACGGGCGGCTGCCTCGCGAGACGTTCTGGCGCATCGTTGCGCAGCGCAGCATTCTGGCGGCGGGGGCGTTGGAACGGCCCATCGCGTTCCAGAACAACGACCGCCCCGGGATCATGACGGCGGGGGCGGTGCGCGCCTATCTGAACCGTTGGGGGGTGGCACCGGGCAAGGCCGTCACGGTATTCGCCAACAACGACGCGGCCCACCGCACCGCGTTGGACCTGATTGACGCGGGCGTACACGTGACGGCGGTTCTGGACAGCCGCACCGACGCGCAGGCGCAGGGTGACTATCGCCTGATCCGTGGCGCGCAGGTGTGCAACAGCACCGGCCGCACCGGGCTGGATGCGATCACCTACCGGACCACCTCGGGGCAAGAGAAGCTGGCGACCGACTGTCTGGCCATGTCCGGCGGCTGGAACCCGACGGTGCACATGACCTGTCACATGAACGGGCGGCCCACGTGGGACGAAACCATCGCCAGCTTTGTGCCGACCGCAGGGTCGATCCCCGGCATGACGGTCGCAGGCGCGGCGCTGGGCGTGTTCTCGGTTCAGGGCTGCCTGGCATCCGGTGCCGATGCGGCGCGGACGGTTCTGAAAGAGCTTGGCCGGTCGGTGGCAGATGTCGAGGTGCCGGTGGCCGACGACGCCGCCTATGCGATTGCCCCGCTGTGGGCGGTTGCAGGCAAGGGGCGCGCGTGGCTGGATTTCCAGAACGACGTGACGGTCAAGGATGTCAAACAGGCGGCCACCGAAAACTTTCGCTCGGTCGAGCATATGAAACGCTATACCACGCAAGGGATGGCGACGGATCAGGGCAAGAACTCGAACGTCACCGCGTTGGCCGTGCTGGCCGATGCGACGGGGCGCGGCATTCCCGAAACCGGCACCACCACCTTCCGCCCGCCCTATACGCCGGTCACACTGGCCGCCTTGGGCGCAGGGGCACGCGGCAAGGGGTTTGCGCCCGAACGGCACACCACATCCCACGCCGCCAGCGTCGCCATGGGCGCGCCGATGATCGAGGCAGGGCTGTGGTATCGCCCCAGCTACTTCCCCCGCAAGGGAGAGAGCAACTGGCGACAGTCCTGCGACCGCGAGGTCGGCTTTGTCCGCAATACGGTGGGCGTTTGCGACGTGTCCACGCTGGGCAAGATCGACATTCAGGGGCCGGATGCCGCCAAGCTGCTGGATTTTGCCTATACCAACATGTTTTCCACGCTCAAGGTCGGGCGTGTGCGTTATGGGCTGATGCTGCGCGAAGACGGGTTCGTGATGGACGACGGCACCACCGCGCGGCTGGACGAGACGCATTTTGTCATGACCACGACGACGGCTGCGGCGGGGCCGGTGATGCGCCATCTTGAGTTTATCACCCAAGTGCACCACCCCGAATGGGACGTGCGGATCATGTCGGTGACCGAACAATGGGCGCAGTTTGCCATCGCCGGCCCCAAATCGCGCGATCTGGTGAACGGGCTGATCGAAAGCCCCATCGACAATGACAACTGGCCGTTCATGGCCTGCGGTCCGGTTCGGGTGGCAGGGATCGACGCGCGGCTGTTCCGCATCTCGTTCTCGGGGGAACATGCCTATGAACTGGCGGTGCCCGCCCGCTATGGCGATGCGCTGTTCCGCGTATTGGTCAAACGGGCCGAGGCGCTGGACGGCGGGGCCTATGGCATGGAGGCGCTGAACGTGCTGCGGGTGGAAAAGGGGCATATCACCCATTCCGAAATTCACGGGCGCACCACGGCGTTTGACATCGGCATGGAACGGATGATCTCGGCCAAAAAGGACTGCATCGGCAAGACGATGGCCGCCCGCGACGGGCTGCTGGACGACGACCGCGAGCAATTGGTGGGGCTCAAACCCGTGGGCGCGATCAAGAAACTGACCGCAGGCGCACACCTGTATCCCGAAGGGGCCGATGCGGTGCCTGACACCGATCAGGGCTATGTGACCTCGGCGGCGTTCTCGCCCGACTTTGGCCACTACATCGCGCTGGGCTTTGTGCGCGGCGGTGCGGCGCGGCATGGCGACCGGTTGCGTCTGGTGGATGCCATGCGCGGCATCGACACGGTGGTCGAGGTGTGCGCCCCTGTGTTCATTGACCCCGAAGGAGGCCGCGTGCGCGGGTGATGATATGGCTGATACACTGACCCTGACCGCCACAACGCCCTGCTACGGGCTGCTGCCCAAGACGCTGGGCACCTGCACGCTGACGGAAACCGACCTTGGCACGCTGACCTCGGTGGCGCCGTTCAAGGGCGCGGCCCTCTCTGATGCGCTCAAGGCCGCCCACGGCATGACGTTCCCCGCGCCGAACCGCGCCACGGGCAAGGCGGGCGCGCGTGCCATCTGGTTTGGCCGCGACATGGCCCTGCTGGCAGGCCCCGCGCCCGATCCGGCGCTGACGGAAATGGCCGCGCTGACCGATCAGTCCGACGCATGGACCTGCGTAACCCTGTCGGGCGAAGACGCAGGCGCCGTGCTGTCGCGGCTGGTGCCGGTCAACCTGTCGCCTGCCACCTTCAAACAGGGCCACACCGCGCGCACCCAACTGGGGCACATGAATGCATCCATCACCCGCACCGGCGCGGACACCTTCCTGATCCTTGTCTTCCGAAGCATGGCTGCAACACTGGTTCACGATCTTGTCACGGCGATGGAAAGCCTGGCCGCACGGCACTAAGTTGCACCAAACAACACTCGCAGTCCTAAAGAGGCCCGCTATGAAACGTATGTTAATGATTGCCACACTGGCCGCCACCAGCCTGTCCACCGCTTCGCTGGCGGCTGACACCAAGGAACAAAGCTGTGCCTATCAAGCCGACATCGTGTCGGCTGTTCAGGCCGCGCGCGCGGACGGGGTCAAGGAACAGAAGGTTTCCGAGACCATCCTGGCCGCCGACCACAGTTGGCCCGAAGGCTACGACGCCGCGATCCCGATCATCACCCCTTGGGTGTACGAGCAAAAGCGCAAAGACCTGAAAACCAAGGACTTTGCCGCCGCCTGGTCCGAGCTTTGCCTTCAGCAATAAACGCGCCATTTCTTTTGGCCCAAAATATCCCCGCCGGAGGCTCCCGCAGTCCCGGCCGGGCACCACGCCTGAATTGAGGTCACATCGCGCCGCATCTGGACTCTGACGCATAGCGATACGATATAATAGGGCATGAGCCTGCCCCCCGGATTCCTTGACGAACTGCGCACCCGCCTCAGCCTTGGACAGGTTGTGGGCCGGAAAGTCATGTGGGACAGCCGCAAATCCAATCAGGCCAAGGGCGACCTGTGGGCGCCATGCCCGTTCCATCAGGAAAAATCCGCCAGCTTTCACGTGGATGACCGCAAGGGGTTCTATTATTGCTTTGGCTGCCATGCCAAAGGCGACGCGATTTCGTTCGTGCGCGAGACAGAGAACGTCGATTTCATGGAAGCCGTGCGCATTCTGGCAGGCGAGGCCGGGATGCCGATGCCCCAGCGCGATCCGCAGGCCCAGCAAAAGGCCGACACCCGCACGCAACTGGCCGAGGTCATGGAACAGGCGGTGCAATACTACCGGCTGCAACTGAAAACCGGCGTGGCGTCGGATGCGCGGGCCTATCTTGAGCGGCGCGGCCTGAGCCAGCAGGCGCTGGACCGATGGGAGATCGGCTTTGCCCCCGATGCGTGGCAGGGGCTGTGGGACCATCTGAAGTCGAAGAACATCAGCGACGAGTTGATCATCGGCGCGGGTCTGGCCAAGCCCAGCCAGAAGGGTGGCAAGCCCTATGACACGTTCCGGGGCCGTATCATGTTCCCGATCCGCGATGCGCGCGGGCGCTGCACGGCGTTCGGGGGCCGCGCGATGGACCCGAACGACAATGCCAAATATCTGAATTCGCCCGAAACCGAACTGTTCGACAAGGGCCGCAGCCTGTACAACCACGGCCCCGCGCGTACCGCGGCCGGCAAGGGCCAGCCGCTGATCGTGGCCGAGGGGTACATGGACGTGATCGCCCTGTCCGAGGCCGGGTTCGAGGCCGCCGTTGCCCCCTTGGGCACCGCGATCACCGAAAGCCAGCTGCAAATGCTGTGGCGCATCGCACCCGAACCGATCATCGCGCTGGACGGCGACACCGCCGGTTTGCGCGCAGCGATGCGGTTGATTGACCTGTCGCTGCCACTGGTCGAGGCGGGGCAATCCTTGCGGTTTGCGATGATGCCCGAGGGCAAGGACCCCGACGATTTGCTGAAATCCTCGGGCGCGCCTGCGCTGCAAAAGCTGCTGGACGAGGCGATGCCGATGGTGCGCCTGCTGTGGCAACGCGAGACCGAGGGCCGCGTGTTCGACAGCCCCGAGCGCAAGGCGGCGCTGGACAAGGCGTTGCGCGACAAGATCAAGACCATCGCCGACCCGTCGATCCGCAACCACTATGGTCAGGAGATCAAGGAGCTGCGTTTCCAGTTGTTCCGCCCGCAGCGCGCGGCGTCGGGACAGCGCCGAACAGGCGGACAGCGCACCGGTGGCGGCTTTGGCAAATGGCAACCGGCGCCGGTGCCGCTGCAATCGACCAAATCGTCGGCACTGGCCACCGGCACCGGCGATGCCGTCACCCACATGCTGCGCGAATCGGTCATTCTGGCGGCGCTGATCACCTGCCCGCAAGTCGTCGAAAGCTTTGAAACACCACTGGAAAGGCTGCGTTGTATCAACCCTGACAACGCCGCCCTGCGCGACCTGATTCTGCGCCACGCGCACGAGGGCGCCGAGGTGTTGCGCGAAAAGATTTCCAGCGCACGCGGCCCCGAAGCCCTTGAAAACCTTCTGAATGCAAGCCATGTGGCAATTGTTCCGTGCATCCGTACCCCCGGCAACGCCGACATGGCCCGCATCACCGTGGCCGAAGAGCTTGCAAAACTCTCCGCGGCACGCGGACTGGACGCCGAGATCGCCGACGCCGCCGAAGACCTGACCGGCGTGGCCGACGAAGGCGTGACATGGCGGCTGAGCCAGGCCGCCGAGGCCGCAGACAGCGCCAACCGCAGCACCCAGAAGGAGGGCAGTGGAGACTTTGTAACTGCCGACAACGGCGTGAAGATGGAAAAAGATGAAGTGACCCGCAGTCGCGCTATGTTCGATGCTATCGACTTCTCAAAGCGGGGCAGAAAACAACACTAACAAGGTTTTCGTTGGGATTCCTTGAGGAAATGCCGTTACACGGGTGGCCGAATCACCCGAATCGTGAATGATTCCCTGTTAGCCGAATCACTTAAGGGTGATTCGCGACAGGAGTGCTTGAACAGGAGCAACCGATGGCCGCGAAAGATACAAACGACGACGCCAAGACCGACGATTCCGATACCGGTCATTCGCTCGACATGAGCCAGGCGGCCGTCAAGAAGATGATCGCCGAAGCCCGCGAAAAGGGCTACATCACCTATGACCAGCTGAACCACGTTCTGCCCCCCGATCAGGTCAGTTCCGAGCAAATCGAAGACGTGATGTCGATGCTGTCCGAGATGGGCATCAACATCATCGAGGACGAAGAAGCCGAGGACGAAGAGGGCAAAGGCTCGACCGAGCTGGCGACGACCGAAGGCACCCGCGAAATCACGCTGGGTTCGGGCACGTCTGAAAAACTGGACCGCACCGACGATCCGGTGCGCATGTACCTGCGCGAGATGGGCAGCGTGGAATTGCTGAGCCGCGAGGGCGAGATCGCCATCGCCAAACGCATCGAGGCCGGCCGCAACACCATGATCGCGGGCCTGTGCGAAAGCCCGCTGACCTTTCAGGCGATCACCATCTGGCGCGACGAACTTCTGTCCGAGGACATTCTGCTGCGCGATGTGATCGACCTTGAGGCGACATTCGGCGACCAGTTGGGGGATGAGGTCGGGAACGAACCGGTTGTGTCCGGCGGCAGTTCCGACACGCAGAAATCGGGCGAAGGGGCCAAGACCGAGCTGGATGCCGACGGCAACCCGATTGCCAGCGATGACGATGATGACGAAGACGAACAGGCCAACATGTCCCTGGCCGCGATGGAAGCTGCGCTGAAGCCGCAGGTTCTCGAGGCGCTGGACATCATTGCCGACGATTACGTCAAACTGTCGCAAATGCAGGACAGCCGCATCTCGGCCACGCTGAACGAAGATTCCAGCTTTAGCGAAGTTGACGAGACGACCTATCAAAAGCTGCGGTCCGAGATCGTGCTGCTGGTGAACGAACTGCACCTGCACAACAACCGGATCGAAGCGTTGATCGACCAGTTGTACGGCATCAACCGCCGCATCATGCAGATCGACAGCGCCATTGTGAAACTGGCGGATCAGGCGCGGATCAACCGCAAGGAATTCGTCGACGCCTATCGCGGTCACGAGCTTGACCCCAACTGGATGGACCGGATGGGCGAAAAGTCCGGTCGCGGCTGGCAGATGTTCATCGAACGCTCGGCGGACAAGGTTGACGAATTGCGCACCGATATGGCGCAGGTCGGCCAATACGTCGGTCTGGATATTTCCGAATTCCGCCGCATCGTGCAGCAGGTTCAGAAGGGCGAAAAAGAAGCCCGCCAAGCCAAGAAGGAAATGGTCGAGGCGAACCTGCGTCTGGTGATCTCGATCGCCAAGAAATACACCAACCGCGGCCTGCAATTCCTGGACCTGATCCAGGAAGGCAACATCGGCCTGATGAAGGCCGTTGATAAATTCGAATACCGTCGCGGTTACAAATTCTCGACCTATGCGACATGGTGGATCCGTCAGGCGATCACGCGCTCGATCGCCGATCAGGCGCGCACCATCCGTATTCCGGTGCACATGATCGAAACGATCAACAAGCTGGTCCGCACCGGCCGCCAGATGCTGCACGAGATCGGCCGCGAACCGACGCCCGAGGAATTGGCAGAAAAGCTGCAAATGCCTTTGGAAAAAGTCCGCAAGGTCATGAAGATCGCCAAAGAGCCGATTTCGCTGGAAACGCCCATCGGCGACGAGGAAGACAGCCAACTGGGCGATTTCATCGAGGACAAGAATGCCGTGCTGCCCTTGGACAGCGCCATTCAGGAAAACCTCAAGGAAACGACCACACGGGTGCTGGCATCGCTGACCCCGCGCGAGGAACGTGTTTTGCGGATGCGTTTTGGCATCGGCATGAACACCGACCACACGCTGGAAGAAGTCGGCCAACAGTTCAGCGTGACCCGCGAACGTATCCGCCAGATCGAAGCCAAGGCGCTGCGCAAGCTGAAACACCCCAGCCGGTCGCGCAAGCTGCGGTCGTTCCTGGATCAGTAAGCGTCAGGGCAGATGTCCCGTCCGGTTGACGTCCTGCCACAGACACAGGTCGCGGTCCTTGCGGGCCGCGACCTGATTGTTTTTGACGGCGAATGTGTGCTGTGTTCGGGGTTCTTCCGCTTTGTGCTGCGCCATGATCACGCGGAACGGTTCAGCTTTGCCACCGCGCAGTCGCCGCTGGGGCAGGCGCTGTATCGGGCGCTGGGTCTGAACCCGACCGCGTTTCAGACCAATCTGGTGATCGTAAACGGACGCATCTACGAAGAACTGGATGCTTTTGCGGCGGCGATGTCGGTGCTGGGCTGGCCGTGGCGCGCGCTGGCGGTGGCGCGGTTTATTCCCGCCCCCATCAAGCACCCGTTGTACCGGCTGATCGCCCGCAACCGATATCGCCTGTTCGGGCGCTACGACACCTGCATGGTGCCTGCGCCGGAGGTCAGGGCGCGATTCATCGACACCGCGCCCTGACTCTTGGCTTAATTCGCCGGCATCAGGAACACTTCGCGCACCGCGTTGCGTGGGTTGGCGTTCAGCGCGTGGACCACGGCGTCGGCCACGTCCTCGGGTTGCAGCTTGTCGGGCTTGGCTTCGTCAAAGAACGCGGTGTTCACCATGCCGGGCGCGATCACAGTGCAACGTCCGCCCCATTCTTTCATCTCGTCGGCCAGATTGCCGCCATAGCCGTGAACGAACCACTTGGATGCGCCGTAAATCGACCCTTTGATGTGGGTGCGCCCTGCGGCTGATCCGGTCAATACCATGTGCCCTTTGACCGGTTTCAGATGCGGCAGGGCCACCTTGGCCGTGTAAAGCAGCGCCATGATGTTCAGGTGGATCAGGTCATGCCATTCCTGCGGGTCGCCGTTTTCGGTGCCGGGCGTGTTCAGCCCCATGCCCGCGTTGGCATAGGCCGCGTGCACCCCGCCAAACTTGTCCGCCAGCTTGTCGATGGCGGCCTGTTGTTGATCCAGATCGGTGGCGTCGCCGGGCAGGGCCAGCGCCTGATCCCCGATGTCATCAGCCAAGGCGTTCAGCTTGTCCTCAGACCGTGCGAACAGTCCGACGTTCCAGCCTGCCGCCGCTGCCGCACGTGCCGTTGCAGCCCCGATACCCGAGGACGCGCCGGTGATGAAAAGTGTTTTGCTGGTCATATCTGTCTCCTTTAATAAGCTTCATGCGTCCAACGCCTCAGCCGGCCATATGTTCAGTGACGTGCATGTGATTTGGGCCTTACGTCACGTGCGCTATGTTAGGGTGACAGGACAGGAGTTTTGATATGGTTCGCTTTCCCATTCTGGCCGGCGCCGCGCTGGCCGTGACAGCATTGCCCGTGGCCGCCCAAGTGGTGTCCGCTTTTTCCGAACCTCGGTTGCCGGTTAACCGCCTGTCGAACACCACATTCGAAGTGATCGAGAAATACGGCGCAGGCCCGCGCCAGATCTGGTGTGCGGCGGCGGATTACGCGATCAACACCTTGGGGGATGACCGTGGGCGTATTTATGTGGTGACACCACGTGGTCCGGCGCAGACGGCGGCGGGGGCCAAGGGCGTCGCCTTTTCCACCCAAGACCCAGGGATTGCGGTTAGCACCGGCTATTCGGTGACCACGGATGTGGCAGGGGCCAACTTGCTGATCATTCATGCGGAACAGTTCTGCAACGATTATCTGATCGAACCCGGAGACACGCTGCCATGATGCGTATGATTGCCCTGCCGATCGCTCTTGCTCTGGCCGCCCCGCTGTCGGCGCAAGGGTTTACTGCGCCGAACGACCTGAGCGTTGCCGCCATGTCCGGCGACCGGTTCGAGGTGATCGAGGCCAGTGGCATCGGTGCCACGGGTCTGTGGTGCGCCGCGGGCGCATATGCGCATTCGGCGTTGCAGGCCCCGGATAATGCACAGCTTTACGTGGTTTCGGCACGCGCTGAAAGTCAGGCTGCCGCGGGTCGCAAGGCCGTTACCTATGCGCTGAACCCAGAAGATACTGCGCCCCGTCCAGCTGTCATTTTGTTGATGTCCACGTATACGCCGGGGTCCTTTCTGTCTGTGGGCCATGCGCGCACGTTGTGCTCTTATGCGCGCTCGCCGGGCGGCAGGTAGACGGTCAGGGAACCGCTTGCAGCCCCTGTCGGACTGCGGCACCCTGACCCCATGCAGACACAGTTCCACATCGACACGCAGGGCCCCGGCCTGACAGAATTTACCGACACCGTCGCGCGCTGGCTGCGCGGACAGGGCGATGGGCTGTTGACGCTTTTGGTGCAACACACCTCGGCATCGCTGTTGATACAGGAAAACGCCGACCCCGAAGTGCAGACCGACCTGCACAACTATTTCGCACGGTTGGTGCCGCCCACCACCGATCCGTCGATGGCCTATCTGACCCACACTTACGAAGGCCCCGACGATATGCCCGCCCATATCAAGGCGGCAATGCTGCCGGTGTCGCTGTCTGTTCCAGTGACGGCGGGGCGCATGGTTCTGGGCACGTGGCAGGGCATCTATTTGTTTGAACACCGCAACCGCCCCCATCAGCGCAAAGTGGCGGCACATTTTCGGGCGGATTAGGCGGTTGGGCGCGAAAACCGGCGGCTTATCTAGCGGTGGCATTTCCCCCCTACCCAAAACCTAGGGAACCCCCTATAACTGTGGATAAGTGCGGGTCAAACCCCACAATACAGGCGGGACAGAATAAGGGGACAGGCAATGCGCTGCCCATTTTGCGGAAATATCGACACTCAGGTGAAAGACAGCCGACCGGCAGAGGATCATGTTTCGATCCGGCGCCGTCGTTTCTGTCCGGCATGCGGCGGCCGGTTCACCACCTACGAGCGGGTGCAATTGCGTGACCTTGTGGTCATCAAATCCAGCGGCAAACGCGAGGATTTTGACCGGGACAAGCTGGAGCGGTCCATTCGTATTTCGATGCAGAAACGCCCCATTGAACCCGAACGCATCGACCAGATGATCTCGGGCATCGTGCGGCGGCTGGAATCGCTGGGCGAAACCGACATCCCGTCGAAAAGCATCGGCGAAATCGTGATGGAGGCTCTGGCGCGCATCGACACCGTGGCCTATGTGCGATTTGCCAGCGTTTACAAGAATTTCCAGGCGGCTGATGACTTTGACAAGTTCGTGCAAGAACTGCGTCCCGACCAGCCCATGGATGAGTGAGCGCCGCATCTGACAGCCGCTACATGGCGCTGGCCCTGTCGCTTGGGCGACGGGGGCAGGGCAACACCGCCCCCAATCCGGCGGTGGGCTGTGTGATCGTGTCGGGCGACCGCATTGTCGGGCGCGGCTGGACCCAACCGGGCGGGCGACCCCATGCCGAAGTTGTGGCACTGGCCCAGGCTGGCGATGCGGCACGCGGGGCCACGGTTTATGTGACACTGGAACCTTGCGCCCATCACGGCCAGACCCCGCCCTGCGCGCAGGCGCTGATCGACGCGGGTGTGGCCCGTGTGGTGGTGGCCGTGGCCGATGCCGACGGGCGTGTGGACGGGCGTGGCCTTGCGATGCTGCGCGATGCGGGGATCGCTGTGGAAGAGGGGCTGCTTGCCAACAAGGCCTTTGCCGACATGGCCGGATTTTTTCGCCGTATCGTCACAGGTCGGCCCGAGGTGACCCTGAAACTGGCCAACAGCTTTGACGGGCGTATTGCCACCGGCACCGGCGAAAGCCAGTGGATCACAGGCGCGCAGGCGCGGCGGGTGGGCCATTCGATGCGCTTGCGGCATGATGCTGTGATGGTCGGTGGCGGCACTGCGCGCCATGACGATCCGTCGCTGACGGTGCGTGATATGGGGGTGACCCGCCAACCGGCGCGGGTGGTGGTGTCGCGCCGGTTGGATCTGCCAAAGCTGGGCAATCTGGCGCGCACGGCGCGGGAGGTTCCGCTGATCCTGTGCCACGGCAAGGACGCCGACCGCGACCTGCAAAAGGCATGGACCGAATTGGGCGCCGTGTTGTTGCCTTGTCAGGTTGCGAGCGGGCAGTTGGACACCCATGATGTGCTGACGCAACTGGGCGCGCACGGGTTGAACCGTGTCTATTGCGAAGGCGGCAGCGCGCTGGCCGCATCGCTGTTGGCGCATGATCTGGTGGACCGGCTGGTGGGCTTTACCGCGGGCCTGACCATTGGCGCCGAAGGGCTGCCGGGCGTCGGTGCGCTGGGCCTGGGCGCGCTGTCCGAGGCGCCGCGCTTTGACCTGGTCGAGACGCGGGCCGTGGGGCCGGATGTGATGCACATCTGGGAACGCGCCGAAGGCTAACTGACTGCCTTAACGCCACAAATGCGCGTATGAGGCAAACACACCCTGCACTTTCGCCACCAACCGGTTCAACGCTCCGGGGTGGGGCACGTCGCCTGTGGCCAGCCGTTCGGTGACAACCTCGGCAGGACAGGGCAGGCCGGTTTTCGGGTCGAAGTAGCGCGGGTAATCAATCAGCGTGGCGTGCACCAGTCCGGCCAGATCGGGCAGCGCACGGCGGCGTGGCGGCACGTCGCCGCGATCATCGGTCAGGCCCCAGCCCGCATAGAACGGCGCGCCGGTGGTGGTGACGGGCACGCCGCGGATCAACGCCTCGAAGCCGGTCAGCGATGTCATGGTCCACAAGCGGTCAACCTGTCCCAGAAGGGCCGCGATGTCGGTGCGGGTGGCAATCACGTCGGCTAGGCCGCTGGCGTCAAAGGCACCGGAGCGCAGGCCGGCCTCGACGTCGGGGTGGGGTTTATAGATCAGCGTGGCGTCGGGGTGTGCGGCGCGGGCGGCTTGCAGCAAGGCGAGATTTGTACATATTTCGCCCGCTCCTGTACGAATTGACGCGTCGTCTTCGACCTGTCCCACCACCAGTACACGGGGGCCATCCGGCAGGTCGGGCAGCGCACCGCCAAGGTTGTATTTGCCCAGGCCCGCATCGGTCAGCCTGCGCATCAGCGCCTCGGCGCGGGTGCGCTGGTCGGGGCGCAGGCTGGCGCGCTTTGCGATCAGGTGTTCCAGACGGCTGGGTTGCGTCGGATCGTAGTAAATGCCCAGATCATCCGTCACCAGCGACAAGGGCGGCACCAGTTCCGCCCCCAATCCGCGTGACCGCAAAAAGCCGTCCTCGACGCGCACGGCATCGTGGTGAGCGGCGGTGGCCTTGCCCGCCCAGACCATCCACGGGCGGCGGGTGTCGCGGGCGCGGGCGGGATCATCGACGAACACCATCCGTTTGTGACGGCCAAAGACCTGCTGCAAGGGTTTGCGTTTCCACAGGCGCATTCCGCTGGCGACCCAACCCTGATGGTCGGCCCGCCATGCGCGGGTCTGTGCGGCCAGCGTTTCAATCGCGGTTTCCGCACTGCACAGGCAGTCGCGGTAAGGATCGTACCATGTCGGATAGAGCAGCATCGCGCCTGCAAACAGTTGCGCACGGGTCAGGCTGCGCTGGCGGCGCTGGACAGGGAATTCGTCCGTGGTCAGGCCCCAGCCTGCATAGAACGGTTGGCCAAAGACGCGCGGTTTGTGGCCTGCGTAGATCGCCTCGAACCCCAGTTGCGACGACACGGTGTAGACGCCGATGGCCCCCTCGAACAGGGTCCAGGGGCTGATGGCGTCGTCGACCATCGTGATGCGGTCACTGCAATCGGCAGCGGTGAAATAGCCCTGCCGGAACCCTTGGGCGGTTTCGGGATGCGTCTTGATCAGGATCGGCGCACCGGGGTGTTCCTCTTGTGCGACGAACAGCATTTCCAGAAACCGGTTGCGGTCGGCGCCGCTGGCGCGGACCGAGGCGTCGCCGAAGGTTTGGTCGATCACCACCACATAGCCCGGCGGCAGGGCTGCGCGGGTGGTGTCGAATGCGGTGTACTTGGTCAGATGCGTCTCTTGCATCCGTGCAATACAGCCGCGTGCGCGGTTCAGCAGGGCGGTGTCGTCCAGCGGATTATCTCGCAGGATCTGTTCCAGATCGGACGGTTGCGCGGGGTCGAAATGGGCACCCGAATGGTCGATCAGCAAGCCAAGGGGGGGATCATCCGCCCGGCCCGACGCCCGCCCCGGATGCAGCGAACGCAGCCATGCGTCCTCGATCCGCACCAGCGGAGCACCGTGTTTGGCCGCCATCGCCGCGCCGCGGTGGGCGGTGGGGCTGTTGCCCCAGACACCGACCAGATCGCCGTCGCGCGGGATGCCCAAGGCGATGCGATACCCCGCCAGCGTCAGAATACGGCGCAGCCGCGGCTGAGTCAGAAAACCACCGTTGTAAACACAAAGCCGCCGGGCCTTTTCAGGTCCGGCGGCGTGCATGTCCTGCGGTGCAGGGATCAAGTGTCAGTTCCCGGCAAGGCTCGCCAGCGAATTGACGGAGCCCGCAGGTCCGGTCAGCGCCGAGAGGATCTTGGTGAACTGGGTGTATGGGGCTTCGGTCACGTACAGGGTATCGCCGTCGCGGATCAGGAAATCGCGCGCTTCGAACATGCCGTTGGGTTGGGTCAGGTCCAGAACATAGACCAGCCGCTGCGCCCCTTGCAGGTCGTTGCGGCCCAGAACCGAATTGGCAATCGGCGCCTCTTCGTTGCGCATGACGAAAATGCCGGTGGGGTCTGCCGTGGCGGGGTTCAGGCCCCCCACACGTGCGATGGCTTCCAGCGCGCTCATGTTCTGGCTTTCGAACGGAACGCGGGCCTGACCGCCGGTGGCACCCAGGGCGGTAAAGGCGCGGGTGTCTTCCTCGATCAGGATGCGGTCACCGGCGCGCAGGGCGATGTCCAGCTCGGGGTGGTCATAGAGGTCCTGCAACCAGATTTTGCCACGCGCGGTGCCACGGATCACGGTGATCTGCGCAATCTCGGGGGCGATGGTCACGCCGCCGGCACGGGCCAGCATGGCCCCCAGCGTGCGGGTGGGGCGTTCGATGGCATAGACGCCCTGACCGCCGACCGCGCCGATCAGCGACACGGTCGATCCGTCACCGGCGACGCGGCGCACTTCGACCTGGGGATCGGGGGTTTGATCGGCCAGCTTGGCGGTGATGATGCGGCGGATCGCTTCGGGGGTGTTGCCCGATGCCTTGATGCGGCCCGCGTAAGGAATAAAGATAAAGCCCGAGCCGTCGACCTGCACTTCTTCCAGTTGGGTCGCCGGTGATCCCTCGACGCCCAAAAGCGGGTCATCGACGTTTTCATAGATGGTCAGGCCCAGCACGTCGCCCGGCTGGATCGTGTCCGAGCCCAGTTGTGCCGCGTTTTTCAAGCTGTCGGAAAAGCCCAGCGCGGGCACCACGGATGTGGCACGGGTCACACGGTCATTCACGGCGACGATGAACGAGTCGCCCTGCCGTTGGACCGAACCTGCGAAAATCTGCCGTTTGTTGGGGCCAACCTGGGGCAAGCCACACGAGCTGACAACAGCCAAAACCGTCAGCAGCGCGACAGGGCGCGCCCACTTGGAACGATGGAATATCACTGCGCGGTCTCCTCGACCTATTTTATTCTGCCTCGAAATCCCCGATTGTTTCGGGGTATTTGGGATCAAGGTAGCCGAAACCAAACATAAAATCTACCGCTAGGGGTAGTGTTGTTCAGTTGACCAACCGCAACTGTTGCCTCGGTGCCGCGCTTCCCGATTTCAGCGCGTCATAGGGGTCTTCGGGGGACAGCATCATGTCGACAACATGGCGCAGCAGTTGCCGCCGCCCGCGCGCCGAATAGAAGCCGCCCGGCAGTTGCGAGGTTTCCAGCAGGTAGCGCCGGTAATCCTTGTAGGCCTTGTTGTCGGGGCGCGTGGCCCCTTTGAAAAAGTCGGGCAGCGCCTGATCCGACACAAATTCAGGCTGGTTGTAGACCGCATCGCCAAACACTTTCAGCGGGATGCCGCGCCACAGCACCTGTTGGCCTGCGGTCGAATTGACGGTGACGGCGCTGCGCGCTTCGTTCATCAGCCCGGCCAGCTTGCCGCCGCGCACGTAATGCACGCGGTCAGCGACGTTGTGGTCGCGCGCCAGCTTGCGCACGGCGCGGCGCACCGGCACGCGGCCGTCTTCCAGCGGGTGATCCTTGAATACAAGGTGATGGTGGCCCGGCGCGCCCTTGGCAAACCCTTCGATCACCACCTTGAGAAAGTCGGTCATCGTGTCAAAGGGCGAATGTTGCTGAAAGCTGGAATCGTGTTCCAGTTGCAGCAGCGCTAGATGATAGGGAAAGCCGCCGTGGCGCACCCGCAGCGTGCTGATCCGCCGGTCGATGGCATGGGCGGGCATCAGCAGCAGGCGGCGCACGTACAGTTGGAATTCCTTGGTTACGCTGATGCTGCGGTGCGGGCGGAAATTGCGATAGTCGCCGTTTCGGAACATCACGAACCAATGGTACAGCGCGCCGTAAAACACGTGCTGGCGCATGTCGCCCCAGTGGGCGGGGGGCAGCGGGGCCTCCATGTCGGACATGGCCAACGCCTTTTGCATCTGCGGGATGGTCATGGACATCAGCCGCGAATTGCCGTTGGTGCCGCCGCGTTCGTAGGTGACCCAATAGGGGCGCATGTAGCCTTCTTCAAACACATGCACCGTGATCCCGCGCCGCTTGGCCTCGGCCACGGCGGCGGCGTGGATCGGGCGGGTGTCGCCGTACAGCACGATGTCGGTGACCTTGCGCGCGGTGCACAGGTCGGCAAAGGTTTGCGGCCAATCCTCGGCGCTGCCGCGATAGGGGATATAGCTGGACGGATGGAACCAGAACGCACGGTCGCCCGCGTTAAAGCCGACACGGCACACGGTCACATCCGCGCGGCGCAGCATTTTTCCAAGACGGTTGAAAAATGGTCCGTGCGGGCCCTGCAAAAACAGGAAAACGCGATGTGGATCGGTGGCGCTGGTCATCTGTCCTCTGATACTTGGTTCGGGTTATCATTTACTGACCACTCAAATCCGGCTGAAATATGACTGTCGTCGGGCAATTGCGCAATGGTTGCGGGTCTTGCGTGTCTGGACAGGCACGTTTAGCTGGAAGGAACAGTTTCAGGGGGCATCGACCATGTTTACAGGGATCATCACCGATATTGGCAAAGTCGTCGCGCTGACACAGGCGGGCGACCTGCGCGCGCGGATTAAGACGGGCTATGACACGGATGGCATCGACATGGGCGCGTCCATCGCGTCGGATGGCGTCTGTCTGACCGTCGTGGCGCTGGGGGACGACTGGTACGACGTGGACATCAGCGCCGAGACGCTGTCCAAGACCAACCTTGGTGCATGGACCGAAGGCAAGCGGGTCAATCTGGAACGGGCGCTGAAGGTGGGTGACGAATTGGGCGGGCACATCGTGTCGGGCCATGTGGACGGCGTGGCCGAGGTGATTTCCGTCACCGATGAGGGCGACAGCACGCGGGTGCTGTTGCGCGCGCCGGCGGCGTTGTCGCGGTTCATCGCGCCCAAGGGGTCGGTGGCGCTGAACGGCACGTCGTTGACGGTGAACGAGGTTCAGGGCGATGTGTTTGGCATCAACTTTATCCCCCACACCAAGGAAATGACGACATGGGGCGACGTGGCCGTGGGCGATGCGGTCAACCTTGAGATTGACACGCTGGCGCGCTACGTCGCGCGGCTGGCCGAAGCGGGCTGAGGGGTTATTCCTCTAGCGCTGCCATGCCTTTCTGGACGTTCTCGACCACCGCGCTGAATTGCGGGGTGCTGGCAACGTGGGGCGTGATGAAGATGCCGGGGTGATCCCACAGGGGGCTGTCCTTGGGCAGCGGTTCGGTGTCGAACACGTCCAGAGTGGCCCCTGCCAACTGCTTGCTGTCCAGCGCCGCGATCAGGTCCGCCTCGTTCAGGTGCGCGCCGCGGCCCAGATGGATCAGCGCGGCCCCTTCGGGCAGTTTTGCGAACAGCGGGGCCGACAGCAGGCCCGCGGTTTCGGACGTCAGCGGCAGCACGTTGATCAGAATATCGGTCTGCCCCAGAAAGGCGTCGATGTTGTCGTTGGTCATGTGGTTGATGCCGGGGGTGGCGGGATCGGGCTGGCTGCGCGACAGGGTGGTGACGGTGTAGCCAAGTGCCGACAGACCCTTGGCAATGGCCCGTCCCATCGGGCCGTAGCCCATCACGCCGATCCGCTTGAGCGTCGGGCTTTGGTCGCCCACGCGGCGCGCCCATTTGTGCGCGCGCTGGGCGGCGATAAAGTCGCCCATGCGGCGCTGGTGCCAGACCACGTGGAAGGCGGCAAAGCCGGCCATCTGCTGTGCCTGATCGGGGTCTTCGACGCGATATACGGGCACATCGGGCAGCGACGGGCAGGCGGCGATGGCATCCAGTCCGGCACCTGCGGAAAACACGGCGCGCAGGTTGGGGTAGGGCGTGAACGCATCATCGGCGGGCACAAAGGAAAACACGAAATCAATCGCGGCGGGGTCTTCGACCTCTTCGGGGCGCAGCAGGGTGATTTCGGGCGCGACCTTGGCAAAGACAGGTCCGAAAAAGCGCATCAGGTCGATTGCCTCGCATGTGGCAACGCCGGTCCATCGGGTCATTCTGCGGCCTTTCCCCAGCCTCCGCCTGGCACGGCGGCCAGCAGTTTCTGGGTGTATTCGTGTTGCGGGTTCAGGAACACGTCAGAGACGGGCCCGATTTCAACGAGCTTGCCCCGTTGCATGACAGCGATCCTGTCGCACAATTGCGCGGCCACGCGCAAGTCGTGGGTGATGAACAGGATCGACAGGTCGAACTGCCGGCGCAGGTCGCGCAGCAGGTCCAGCACCTGCGCCTGAATGGACACGTCCAGCGCCGAAACCGCCTCGTCCGCGATGATCAGTTCGGGGTCCATCGCGAGCGCACGGGCGATGCCGATGCGCTGACGCTGGCCGCCGGAAAACTCGTGCGGGAACCGGTCGACGGCTTCGGCGCCCAGTCCTACGGTTTCCATCAGCTCGCGTGCGCGTGCGCGGGCCTTGTCCTTGGGCACGCCCTTGGCCATCGGTCCGTCGGTCAGCGCGCGCATCACCCGCTGTCGGGGGTTCAGCGAGGCATAGGGGTCCTGGAACACCATCTGCACCTTGTGCCGCGCGGCGCGCAGATCGTTTTCCGACAGGGCGGCCATGTCAGTGCCGCCGACCAGAATTTCGCCAGCGTCCGGTGTCACCAGTCGTACAACCGCGCGGCCCAGCGTGGATTTGCCCGACCCGGATTCCCCCACCAGCCCCAGCACCTCGCCCTTGGCGATGGTCAGCGACACATCGTCGATGGCGCGCACGTCGCGGCGCGCGCGGAACAGGCCGCCGCCGGTGTAGTAGGTTTTCTTCAGGTGGCGCACTTCCAGTGCCGGTGCCTTTTCGACAGCCACCGATTGCGGCACCATGCCCGTCGGGATCGCTTCGAGCAGGCGTTTGGTATAGTCGTGCTGCGGGTTCTCCAGCACCTCGGTCGCGGTGCCGCGTTCGACGATTTCGCCGTGGCGCATGACGATCACGCGGTCGGCAATTTCGGCCACCACGCCAAAGTCGTGGGTGATGAACATCACCGCCATGCCGCGTCGTTCGCGCAGATCAAGGATCAGCTTGAGGATCTGCGCCTGTGTCGTCACGTCCAGCGCCGTGGTGGGTTCGTCCGCAATCAGCAGTTCGGGTTCCAGCGCAAGCGACATGGCGATCATCGCCCGCTGGCGCTGGCCGCCCGACAGCTGAAAGGGATAGGCGCGGATGATCTTTTCGGGGTCGGGCAGGCCGACCTCGCGCACCAGATCCAGCGCGCGGGCCTTGCGCTCGGACGGGGTGTGGCGCTTGTGGGCCTCGAACACTTCGGCAATCTGGTCGCCGATGCGCATCAGCGGGTTCAGCGCGGTCATCGGTTCCTGAAAGATCATCGCGATGCGGTCGCCGCGCAGGGCGCGCTGTTCTATCTCGGGGACTTTCAGGATGTCCTTGCCGCCGAACGCGGCGGTGCCATTGGCCACGGTCACGCCTTCGGGCAGCAGACCCATCAGCGCGTTGGCGGTCATCGACTTGCCCGAGCCGCTTTCGCCCACCACGCACAGGATCTCGCCCATGGCGATTTCATAGCTGCAATCCTTGACCGCAAAGGGACGGTCCGCCCCCGACGGCAGGGCGATGGACATGTCGGTGATGGACAGAACGCTCATGACTTGCCCTTTCGTGTCAGATGCGGGTTCAGGGCGTCGTTCAGCCCCTCGCCGATCAGGTTCAGCGCCAGCACGGTCAGAATGATGGCGACGCCGGGAAAGAACGACAGCCACCAGGCCGAGCGGATGACGGTGCGCGCCGCCCCGATCTGATAGCCCCAGGACATGATGTTGGGATCACCCAGACCAAGGAACGACAGCGAGCTTTCCAGCAGGATCGCGGTGGCCACCATCAGCGAGGCCATGACGATGATGGGCGAGACGGTGTTGGGCAGCACCTGACGGGTCAGGATGTGCAGGTTCGACAGCCCTGCCAGCCGCGCCGCATCGACGTATTCGCGGCGGGTGACCGACATGACCTCGGCGCGCACCAGACGGGCGACGGGGGGCCATGAGACGATGGCGATGGATATGGTGATCGAGGTCAGCGAGGGTTCCAGGATCGCCACCAGCACGATGGCGAGGGCAAAGTTGGGGATGGTCTGGAAAAATTCGGTAAAGCGCATGGCGCATTCGTCGACCCAGCCGCCGTAGAACCCGGCGACCGCCCCCAGCGGCACGCCGATCAGCAGGGCCATCACGGTTGAGACCAGACCGACCAGCAGCGACACCCGCGCGCCGTAGATCAGACCGGCCAGCACATTGCGGCCCAGCGTGTCGGTGCCCAGCGGCAGCCCGTCGGTGCCGAAGGGGGCCAGGAACGGGCGTTGCACCATGGCCCACGGTCCTTTGGGGAACATGACGGGGGCCAGCAGGGCGATGACGATGACCGCGATCAACACGATCAGACCTGCGACGGCGGCGCGGTTGGTGGCGAAACGGCTCCAAAGACTCATGGGGGTTCTCCTATGCCTTTTGCCCGATGCGCGGGTCGATCAACCGGTAGACGATGTCGGTGATGATGTTGAAAATGATGACCATCAGCGCCGAGACGAGGAAGACGCCGAGGATGGTGTTATAGTCGCGGGCGGCCAGGCTTTCGAACATCAGCCGGCCGATGCCCGGCCAGGCAAAGACGGTTTCGGTCAGCACGGCACCGCCGACCAGTTGCCCCGCCTGAAGCCCCGCCAGTGTCACCACCGGCAGCAGCGCGTTGCGCAGGATGTGGCGGCGGCGGATGACGGACGGGGCCAGCCCCTTGGCGCGGGCGGTTTTCACGAAATCCTGTTGCGCCACTTCCAGCATCGAGGCGCGGGTCATGCGCATGTAGACCGCCATGAAGAACAGCCCCAGCGTCAGCGCCGGCAGGATCAGGTGTTTGAGGATGTCGATGGCGCGGTCGAACCCGCCATAGCCGCTGCCGACGGTTTCATAGCCAAAGCCGGGCAGCCAGCCCAGCTGCACCGAAAACACCAGCACCGCCATCAGCGCCGCCCAATACAGCGGCGTGGCATAGAACAGCAGCGCGGTTCCGGTGATCAGGCTGTCGGTGAACTTGCCCACCCGTGCGGATGCGGCAACGCCCAGCGCCACACCGGCCAGCAGCGAGATCCAGAAGGCGGTCAGCGTCAGGATCAGGGTCGCGGGCAGACGTTCCAGGATCAGGTCCAGCACCGGGGCGCCCTGTCGGAAGGAATAGCCAAGGTCGAGGGTCAGGATATTGCCGACATAGCGGTAAAGCTGCACATAGAGCGGCTGATCCAGACCGAACTGCGCGCGCAGATCTGCGATCATCTGTTCGTCTGCGGCACCCGCTTCGCCCGCCAGCACCGCCGCCGGATCGCCCGGGGCCGCGTGGATCAGGAAAAAGTTCAGCACCGCAATGGCAAAAAGCGTCAGCGCCGCCTTGAGCAAGCGCCCGAGAATCGTTCCGGCAATGGCCATCAGTCACCTGTCAGTGTTTTTTCGCCCCGAGGGGAGAGGGGAAGACGGGGCCCGAAGGCCCCGCCAGAGATAGGCTTATTGTTCGATCCAAGCGTCGCGCAGACCGTCGTTCAGGCCGATCCCCGTGGTGATCAGGTTCTTGACGTTGCAGCGGTAGATCGTCGGGAACTCGATCTCCAGCAGCCAGGCGACGGGGACATCCTCGACGATCTGTTGCTGAATCTCGGTGTACAGTTCCTGCCGTTTCGCGTTGTCAGGTTCGATCGCGGCGGCGGCCCATTTCTTGTCCAGTTCGGGGTTTTCATACCCTTCGACGTTGTTCCACGGGCTGCCTTTCTTGATCTGGTCGGCGGTGTAGTTCCGCGCCACACCCAAGGCCGGGTCGCCGTACTGGTAGAGATAGGTAAAGGCCATGTCGTAATCCCAGTTGGCCGTCTTTTCGTTCCAGCCCGCGACGTCAGCCGAGTCGATGTCGACCGTGATGCCGACTTCTTCGAGGTTCTGCTTTACCGCTTCGGCCCAACGCTGCCATGTCTCGCCGTAGGGCAGGGGCAGCACGCGCACGGGGGTGCCGTCATAGCCCATCTCGGCCAGCAGTTCCTTGGCCTTGTCGGGGTCATGCGGGTACTGCGGTACGTCGTCAGTGTAGAAGTTGGTTTTGGACGACACGGGGCCGGTGGGCACGGTGCCGAAACCGTTCCAGACCACGTCTTTGACGAACTCTCGGTCCAGCGCGTACATGACCGCCTGACGGAAGCGTTTGTCCGAGGTTGGCCCTTCGCGGTTGTTCAGCCACATCCATGCGTGCGGCGCGAAGAATTCCCAGCCGTCCGAGGTCGAGCAGACGCCGTCCATTTCGGTCAGACGTTTCACGTCCCAGTTTTCGACAGCACCACCAGGCAGGACCGACACTTCGCCGGTCTCGAAGGCCACGGCGCGCGATGCCGCATCGGGGACCACGCGGTAATACAGGTCTTCGATGTGGGGCAGACCATCCATGTAATAGTCGTCGTTCTTGGTCAGGTGGATATAGCTGCCCTTGCTCCACTCGACGAACTTGTAGGGGCCGGTGCCGATGGGCGTGGCGTTCATTTCGTTGGTGGCGTAATCGGTGCCTTCGTAGATGTGCGCGGGCACGATGGGCATTGAGCCCGCTTCAAAGGCGTTGATGAAGGGGCCATAGGGCTCTTTCATCTTGATAACGACGGTGTTGGCATCCGGGGCCTCGACGCTTTCGACGTGGCTGAAGGCCGCGCGGAAACGGGCGTGGTTGTCTTGCAGGAACTTGGTGGTGAACACCACGTCGGCGGACGAGAACGGTTCGCCGTCATGCCATGTGACACCTTCGTTCAGATTGAAGGTGTAGGTCATGCCGTCTTCGGCAATCTCCCAGCTTTTGGCCAGCGACGGCTGCGGTTCCAGATCGGTATTGTAGCGCAGCAGACCCTCGTAGATCTGGCCCGCGACCATCTGTGTCGGACCGTTCTGCACAAGGCCCAGCATCAGGCCGGGCGGTTCGGGCTGTACGATCAGGTCAAGGCGGCCGCCATCCTGTTGTGCGGCAGCGCCCGTGGCCAGCATCGCGGCCACAAGGAAGGTTGTCATCTTAAGGTGTTTCATAGTGATCGTCCCTGTTGGTTTGGGGTGACGGTTTAGCCCGCTTTGGCACGGGTCTGGGGTGTTGTTTCAGTCGGCATAGGCAGGTGCCTGCCGGTCCAGTTGGCGCAGCATCGCGTCCCATTCGGGGTCGATGCCTGCGGCTTCTGTCTTGTCATAGGCGCGGGCGTATTGCGCCGCCGTGTGTGCGGCCAGATCGTCGGCCAGCGGGATCGGAGTAAGCCCGGTGGACAGCGCCGCAATCTGTGCCTTGCAGGACCGTTCCAGATTGAACGCCAGCTTGACCGCTTCGGCGACCGAGCGGCCGCAGATCAGCGTGCCGTGGTTGCGCAGCAGCATCACGTTGAGATCGCCCAGATCGGCGACCAGCCGTTCACGTTCGTCCAGATCCAGCGCGATGCCTTCGTAATCATGAAAGGCGATTTTCCCGTGGAACTGGGCCGACCATTGGTTCAGTGGCAACAGCCCCTCTTGCAGCGAGCTGATCGCCACGCCGGCGACGGTGTGCGTGTGCAGCACACAGGCGGCATCGTGGCGGGCCATGTGAACGGCCGAATGGATGGTAAAGCCTGCGGCGTTCACACCTGCCCCATAAGGATCGTCGATGATCGCGCCCGTTTCGTCGATGGTCACAAGGTTCGATGCGGTGACTTCGTCGAACATCAGCCCGTAGGGGTTCAGCAAGAACCGCTTGGTGCCGTCCGCGCCATCGGGCAGACGGGCCGAGATGTGGGTAAAGATGCTGTCGTCCATGCCGTTAAGCGCGATCAACTGATAGGCCGCCGCCAGATCAACGCGAATCTGCGCCTCGTCGTTCGGGTCACGGCGGATGCCGGTCCGGGCGCCACCTCCGATGGAAATGGATTCGTCGGGCTTGGATTGCGCGGTTGTCGCCATGGTCGGCCTTTCCACAGGAAGTTGCATCTATGGGCACAGAAGATTGGCTTGATGCCTCTGAGTCAAGAAGATTGTCGACAAACGACAAATCGTCAGTTACCAAAATTAGGCAAAGCTGTGGATTTGGGCAGTGCTGTTATACGGAGAAAAAGGTGTTGGCTGAGCATCGCGGATTTGTTCCCCTCAATCGTGACGGTCTGGTGGACCGGGTGGCCAAAACCTTGGTTGATGCGATTTTGGCAGGTGGTATTGCGCCGGGCGAACGGTTGGCCGAATCAACCATTGCCAAACAGATGGACCTGAGCCGTGCGCCGGTGCGCGAGGCGCTGCGGTTGCTGGAATCCTCGGGGCTGGTGGAATACCGCACCAACCGCGGTTTCTTTGTCAAAGTGGTGTCTGTAACGTCGATGTCAGACCTGTACGATCTGCGCATCCTTCTTGAGACAGCGGCGATCCGGCGGCTGACCGAAACAAATGCCGAGACTGCCTTGCCCGAGCTGCGCGCCCAGGTGGCGGAAATGCACAGGCTGGCGGGCGAGGGCGACGATCTGATGGCCCATGTGTCTGCGGATATGCAGTTTCACCGGCTGATCTGCCTGCATTCGGGGAACCAGCGGTTTTTGCAACTGTTCGACCAGATCGCCAACGAGACAAAGCTGGGGCTGCTGGTGATCGGACGGCTGTACGACGATCCGCGCCATATGGCCGAAACCCACGATCCGATCGTCGAGGCGATTGGCCTGCACGACGCGAACCGTGCGGCTGGCGCCATCGACTATCACATTCGCGTTGCCAAAGATCTGGTCACGCAACATTTCCATGACCAGCAAGAGGGCACACCGGAATGAAATGTTTCTACGCCAAAAAGACCGAAGCGCACGACCCTGCGTTTCGTCTGTCTCTGGGCAAGATCGCCCGCAACGCCGAACAGGCCGAGCGGGCGCGGCTGTTGCTGGCCGGGCTGGACCGGCTGGAGATGCCGGTGACCGAACCGGGCGCGGTGCCGCGCGCGTTGCTGGAAAAGGTCCACACGCCCGAGTTGTTGACCTTTCTGGAAACCGGCTGGGACGAGTGGACGGCGCTGGAGGGCTCGGGCCCCGAGGTGGTGCCGAACGTCCATGCGCTGAATTCTGAACGCACCTATCCCAAACATATCATCGGCAAGGCCGGCTGGCATATGGGGGACACATCCGCGCCGCTGGGCAAGAATTCGTGGCAGGCCACGCTGGGTGCTGCGGCAGCGGCCCATGATGCGGCGCGGGCGGTTCTGGATGGGGACGACGTGGCCTATGCGCTGTGCCGCCCGCCGGGGCACCACAGTTCGGCGGACATCGTTGCGGGGCACTGCATGATTAACTGCGCCGCTGTCGCCGCCGAGACGCTGCGCGAAACTCATGGCCGCGTTGCGGTGCTGGACATCGACGTGCACCATGGCAACGGCACGCAGGATATTTTCTACGAACGCGACGACATTCTGTTCGTTTCGGTCCATGCCACGCCCGAAACCTATTACCCGTTCTTTGTGGGCTATGACCACGAAACCGGGCGCGGTGCGGGCAAGGGGTACAACCTGAACATCCCGCTGGCACAAAGCACCGGCGACGATGGGTGGTGCGATGCGGTGGCGACAGGGCTTGACCGCGTGGCCTCTTTTAAGCCTGATGCGCTCGTTGTAAGCCTTGGGCTGGATGCACATGAAAACGACCCCCTCAAGGGGTTGCAGGTGACCTTTGACGGCTTTGCCCGTGCGGGGGGCATGATTGCCGCCGCCGGACTGCCAACGGTTCTGGTGCAAGAGGGCGGGTATCTTTCACCCGACCTGACCACCTCGCTTGTCGCATTTCTGGCCGGATACACCGGACGGGACATGCAATTTTGAAACTGGCGCACCCTTGCGCCGCTCTGACCGACGGGAAATAGACATGAACATTCGTTCGAACTCGCTGCAAGAAACCGACATCGCCTATCAGTTGCACCCCTACACCAACGCGCGGGTGCACGAAGAGCAGGGGCCCATGATCATCACCAAGGGCGAGGGCTGCTATGTCTATGACAGCGAGGGCAAGAAATACCTCGAAGGTCTGGCGGGCCTGTGGTCGGTTGCGGTCGGCTTTTCGCAGCCGCGTCTGGTTGAAGCGGCGGCCAAGCAGATGTCCGAACTGCCCTATATCCAGAACTTTGCCCACAAGGCGCACGCGCCCGGCATTCTGCTGGCCGAAAAGCTGGTGGACATGACGCCCGAGCATCTGACCAAGGTGTTTTACACCAACTCAGGCTCCGAGGCGAACGACACGGTGGTCAAGTTCGTCTGGTTCATGAACAACATGCTGGGCCGTCCGAAGAAAAAGAAATTCCTGGCCCGCAACAAGGGCTACCACGGCATCACCATCGCCTCGGGGTCGCTGACCGGCCTGCCGGGCAACCAGCGCGGCTTTGACCTGCCGGCGATTCCGGTCGTGCACCTGACCTGTCCGCACCACTACCGCTGGGCCAACGAAGGCGAGAGCGAGACCGAGTTCACCGCGCGCCTGCTGAAAGAGGCCGAAGACACCATTCTGGCCGAAGATCCCGATACAATCGCGGCCTTCATCGGCGAGCCGGTGATGGGTGCCGGTGGCGTCATGACCCCGCCCGAAGGCTACTGGCCGGGCATCGAGGCGCTGTGCCGCAAATATGACATCCTGCTGGTGTCCGACGAGGTCATCAACGGCTTTGGCCGCACCGGCCAGCCGTTCGGCTGCCAGACCTACGGCTTCACCCCCGACATTCTGGTGACATCGAAACAGCTGACCTCGTCCTATATGCCGCTGGCGGCGATCCTGATGACCGATGCGGTCTATCAGGTCATTGCGGATTACACCGCCGAACTGGGCACGCTGGGCCACGGCTTTACCGCAGGTGGCAACCCCGTGGCCTGTGCCGTGGGCATCGAGAACCTGAACATCATTCAGGAAGACGACCTGATGGGCAACGCCGCCCGTCTGGCAGACCGGCTGCAATCGGGTCTGCGGGCGTTTTCGGATCACCCGCTGGTGGGCGAAGTGCGCGGCGTTGGCCTGATTGCGGGCGTCGAGCTGGTCCGCGACAAAGAGACCAAGGCGTCGTTCGAGCCGGGCGGCAAGATCTGCGCCATGGCGGCCAAGTTCGCCGCAGAGGAAGGTCTGATCATCCGCAACATCTACGAGACAATCGGCATTTGCCCGCCGCTGATCATCACGGCAGAGCAGATTGACGAGTTGCTGGAAAAACTGGGCAAGGCGCTGGACCGGACGCTGGACTGGGCCAAGGCCGAAGGGCTGAAGTAAACTGATACGGGGTTCAGGGGGCGCTGCCCCCCGCGCCTGACGGCGCGTCCCCCGGAGTAAATCCGGCAAGATGAAGAAAGGCCCCGCGCGATTGTGCGGGGCCTTTGTCGTTTAGTCGGCGTGGCTGTCCGCGATGGTCGCATAGGCCAGATTCTTGAAGATCGTGCGCAGCGGGCCGCGGTTGGCCGGCGACTGGATCATCAGCAGCGCGATCATATCCTCGGCGGGATCGGCGTAATAGCCTGTGCCAGCCGCACCGCCCCAGTTGTAATCGCCCTTGGTGCCGAAGGAGGGCGCGTTGCCGTCTTCCAGACGCACGCCATAGCCCAGACCAAAGCCATAACCGGGGCCGGGCAGGTAGTATTTGCCGGGCGTGATGCCGTCGAGTTGGTTCGAGGTCATCAATTGCACGGTTTTCGGTGACAGCAGGCGGGTGCCGTTCAGCTCGCCGCCGTTCAGCATCATCTGCGCGAACTTGGCATAGTCGTGCACGGTGGACATCAGCCCGCCGCCGCCCGACTGGTTGGGTTTGCGCACACGCGGATCAAAGATGTCGCTGCTGCCCAGTTGGGCCTGATCGGGGAAGGCTTCGGCGATGCGGGGGTAATCCGCTGCGTCGTCCACGTAGAACGCGGTGTCGGTCATGCCCAGCGGATCGAAGATGCGCGCGGTCATGAACTCTTCGAGGGTTTGGCCCGAGACGGTTTCGACCACGGCCCCCAGCACGTCGGTCGAACGCGAATATTCCCATGTTGTGCCCGGATCATGCTCAAGCGGCAGGCTGGCCAGCAGGTTGGCCTGTTCGATGCCGGTGTTCTCGGCCGACCAGACATCGGCGGCATTATAGGCCTCGCGTGCCGGTCCCGCCCCAAAGAACCCGTATGTCAGCCCCGAGGTGTGGCGCATCAGGTCGCGGACGGTCATCACGCCCTTGGCCGGACGGGTAACGGGTTTGCCTTCGGCGTCGGTTTCGCCGGTGACAACGGTCATGTCCTTGAAGGCGGGCAGATAGGTCGCCACCGGTGCCTCGAGCAGCAGGCGGCCCTCTTCCACCAGCATCATCGCGGCGACGGAGGTGATCGGTTTCGTCATGGAATAGATGCGGAAAATCGCGTCCTCGGTCATCGGTTCACCATCGGGGGTGATCTTGCCCATGGTTGACAGGTGCGCGATCTGGCCATCGCGGATCAGCATGATGACGGCACCGGGGGTCATCCCCTTGTCCACCATCGCGCCAAATGTGGCATCCATCCGTGCGACCCGCGCAGGGTCCAGTCCCAAGGCCGCCGCGTCGCCGCGCGGCAGGTTCTCGGCCCAGCCCGCTGTGACGCCCGCAAGGGCAAGTGCGCCGGCTGCAAAGCCGGTTTTCAGCATATTCATGTTGGTTCCTCCCAATTGTTGCAGCCGGTTGGGGCTGCAACCGCAGGGTAGGCGGACAGGCGCACCTGTGGCAAATTACCTTGCGGCATGTTTTCATGCGCGCTGCCGCACAGGCCGATGTGACGTTGCCCGCACTGGCGTTTCGGCTGCGCAGCGCTTATCTGGCTTGCAGCATATCAAACGAGGTCCCGATGTCCGACAGCAGCACCTACGAAACCCCCGGCCCCGTCGAAGGCGGCCTTGCGGGCGCAATCAGCCCCATCGAAGAGATTATCGAGGCGGCGCGGGCAGGGCAGATGTTTATCCTGGTCGACCACGAAGACCGCGAGAACGAAGGCGACCTGGTGATTCCCGCAGGGTTTGCCGATGCGGCCGCGATCAACTTTATGGCGACGCACGGGCGCGGGCTGATCTGTCTGACGCTGCCAACCGAGCGGATCGAGGAGCTGGGCCTGCCGATGATGGCGATGCACAATTCGTCGCGCCACGAGACAGCGTTTACCGTCAGCATCGAGGCGCGCGAGGGCGTGAGCACCGGCATTTCCGCCGCCGACCGCGCACTGACCGTCGCCACCGCGATCAACCCGCAGGCGGGACAGGCGGACATTGCCACGCCGGGGCACGTGTTTCCGCTGCGCGCCCGCCCCGGCGGCGTGCTGGTCCGCGCCGGTCATACCGAAGCCGGCTGTGACGTGGCGCGGCTGGCGGGGCATTACCCGGCCTCGGTCATTTGCGAGATCATGAAGCCCGACGGCGAAATGGCGCGGCTGCCCGATCTGGTGGACTATGCCGCCGAGCACGGGCTGAAGATCGGCACCATCAGCGACCTGATCGCCTATCGCCGCCGCCACGACAACCTTGTGGACCAGACCGACGCGCGCATGGTCACATCGGAATTCGGCGGCGAATGGGACATGCGGATTTTCACCGACCAGACCTTCGGGATTGAGCACGTGGCACTGATCAAGGGCGACATCACCACGTCCGAGCCTGTGCTGGTGCGCACCCATGCGCTGGATGTGTCGACGGATGTTCTGGGCCTTGGGCCGACCCCTGCCAGCGAGTTGCCGCGCGCGATGGAGATCATTGCGAAGGAAGGGCGCGGTGTTGTGTGCCTGTTCCGCCAGCCGCGCAAGACCCTGACCGAGGCCGAAGAAGAAGGCCCGCGCACGGTCAAGAACACCGGGTTGGGGGCGCAGATCCTGTCAAACCTGGGGCTGACCCAACTGATCCTGCTGACCGACCACCCGCAAACGCGCTATGTGGGGCTGGATTCGTATAACCTTGAAATCACGGGCACCCGCCCGATCATGGGAGACGCCTGATGGCCGGAACCGAACAACACTATGTATTGGAGCGCCCCAGCTTTGACCGGCCGGTGAAAATCCTGATTGTCGTCTCGCCCTATTACAAGGACATCGCGGACAATCTGGTCGCCGGTGCCAAGGCCGAGATCGAGGCCGCTGGCGGCACCTGGGAACTGGTTGAAATGCCCGGCGCGCTGGAAATTCCCACCGCCATCGGCATTTCGGACCGGGCGTCGAACTTTGACGGTTATGTCGCGCTGGGCTGTGTCATTCGCGGTGAAACCACGCACTATGAAACCGTCTGCAACGACAGCAGCCGTGCGTTGCAATTGCTGGGGTTGCAGGGCCTGTGCATCGGCAACGGCATCCTGACGGTCGAAAACCGCACGCAGGCCGAAGTGCGCGCCGATGCCAAGGGGCAGAACAAGGGTGGCGGCGCGGCTGCTGCGGCCTTGCATCTTGTCGCGCTCGCCCGTAAGTGGCGGGGCCAAAGCAAAGGCATCGGGTTCAAACCCGCCTCTGAGAACATCCTGCTTGCAGGCGACAACGACGGACCCACCACAGCATGACCCTTTCGGGCAATCAAAAACGCAAAATGCGCTCGGCGTCGCGGCTGTATGCCGTGCAGGCGCTGTTCCAGATGGAACATTCCAGCATGACCGTCGAGGCGGTGCAGCGCGAGTTTCTGGACCACCGGTTCGGTGCGATCTACGAAGGCGACGAGATGCAAGAGGGCGATCCCGACCATTTCGGCCGCGTGCTGGAAGTTGCGGTGAACTATCAGGCGTCGATTGACCAGATGACCGATCGGGCGCTGGTGGCGAAATGGCCGATTGCGCGGATCGACCCGACGCTGCGGGCGCTGTTCCGCGCGGCGGGGGCCGAGTTCCGCGACACCGGCACGCCGCCCAAGGTTGTCATCGTCGAATACGTCGATGTGGCGCGCGCGTTCTTCCCGGACGGCAAGGAACCCAGTTTTGTGAACGCGGTTCTGGACCACATGGCGCGCGAGGCGCGGCCCGAGGCATTCTGATGCGGGCGATGCAGGTCAGGGCGCTGGGTGCGCCGCTGGAACTGCATGACGTGGCCATGCCCAAGCCCGGTGCAGGCGAGGTGCGGCTGAGGGTTCTGGCCTGTGGTCTGAACTTTGCCGATACGCTGGTGCAGGTTGGCAAATACCAGGAAAAATTTGATCTGCCGGTGACACCGGGGATGGAGCTGTGCGGCGTGGTCGATGCGCTGGGCGATGGCGTGGACAGCTTGCGCGTGGGGCAGCGGGTTGCGGCCAATCCGGGGCATGGCGGGCTGGCCGACTATGCCGTGATGCCGGCCAGCGCCTGTGTTCCGATCAGCGACACCATGTCTGACGCGGATGCGGCTGCGTTTCTGGTGGCCTATGCCAGCAGCCACATGGCGCTGGACCACCGCGCGCATTTGCAGGCGGGCGAGCGGTTGCTGGTGCTGGGCGCGTCGGGCGGTGTTGGCCTGACGGCGGTCGAGTTGGGCAAGCTGATGGGCGCCGAGGTGATCGCCTGTGCCCGTGGTGCCGACAAGCTTGAGATCGCCCGCAAGGCCGGGGCCGATCACCTGATCGACAGCGATACGGATGATCTGCGCGACATCGTGCTGGGGCTGGGCGGTGCGGATGTGGTTTATGATCCCATCGGCGGCGATCTGTTCACCGCCGCCATGCGCGCCTGCAACCCCGAGGCGCGGATATTGCCCATCGGCTTTGCCAGCGGCACGGTGCCGCAAATTCCGGCGAACATCCTGTTGGTCAAGAACCTGACGGTGATCGGATTTTACGTCGGCGGTTACAAACGCTTTGCGCCCGACGTGCTGACCCGCAGCTTTGCCCAATTGATCGCGTGGTACGATGCGGGCCAGTTGCGCCCCCATGTCAGCAATGTGTTGCCGCTGGAGCAGGCGAACGCGGGGCTGGACCTGTTGCGCACACGGCAAGCGACGGGCAAGGTCGTGATCGAAATCAGCGCAGCTTGACCTTGGCGCGCGCAACCATGCGCGCCTTTTTCTGTTCGCGCAGGAACACGAACAGGCCCGACGACAGGATCAGGATGATCCCGATCCAGACCTCGAGCACCGGCAGCTCTGAAAAGATCGCCCAGCCCCAGAACACCGCCAGCGGCAGGCCGACATATTCAAAGGGTGCGACCGTGGCCGCGTCGGCCATGCGATAGGCCTGTGACAGGCAATAGCCCACCGCCGCCGAATTCAGGCCCAGCCCGACAAAGGCCCAGATGTCGCCGGGTGCGGGCCAGATCCACGCGCGCAGCAGGAACAGCACCGAGGCGTTGTCAGACCCTTCGGCAAAGCGCCCGTCTCCGGCGATGACAAAGAACGACAGGGACACCAGAATGAACATGCCCTGAATATAGACCGACAGCGCGCTGGCCTTGCTGGTGACGCCCAGCTTGCGGGTCATAAGCTGGTTCAGCGCATAGGTCAGCGCCGACAGCACCGGCAGCAGCAACACCAGACGCGATACTGCAAGTTCACCCGCATCGGCCCAGGGGCGTTGCATGATGACAACCCCGATAAACCCGACCAGCACCGCGCCGATGCGCAGCGGTCCTACCTTTTCGCCCAGTATCGGGATCGACAACAGGGTGATGAACAGCGGGGCTGCGAAAAACAGCGCCGTGGCGTCGGCCAGCGGCAGGGCCGCCAGCGCCACGAAATAGGACATGTTGGACACCACGATCAGCAGGCCACGCAGCGCGTGCAGGCCGGGTGTTGTGGTGCGCAGGATCGACCAGCCGCCTTCGATTTGCACGATAAACAGCGTAATGATCACGCCGATGGCCGAGCGGACAAAGACGATCTCGTGCAGGGGGTAGCCGCCCGACAGTTGTTTGATCAGCATGTCGTTGATCGAAATGCACAAAATGCCGATCAGGATAAAGGTAATGCCAATGTTGGCACGGTTTTGGGGCAGGGCTGTCATCGGTATAGCACTATCAGGATCGCGGCATCTGTCACCCCCTCTTGGCGCATCAGACGCAATGGGATATGACAAAATCACAGCCCAGAGGGAGCCAGCCAGATGAAAATGACCGACACGCGCCAGATCGACGCCCCGCCCGCCGCCGTTTACGCCGCTTTGCTGGACCCGGCGGTGCTGCAAGCCTGCGTGCCCGGCGCACAGGATGTCACCGGATCGCCCGAAGAAGGGTTCGAGGCGACCGTGGTGCAAAAGGTCGGCCCGGTGAAGGCCACGTTCAAGGGACAGGTGACCCTGTCCGAGATGGTCGAGAACCAGTCGCTGACGATCACCGGCGAAGGCAAGGGCGGCGCCGCAGGCTTTGCCAAGGGCGGCGCCGATGTGCGCGTGACCGAAAAGGACGGCGGCACCGAGCTGAGCTATGACGTCGAGGCCAAGGTCGGCGGCAAGCTGGCGCAATTGGGCAGCCGCATTATCGACGGTTTTGCCAAGAAAATGGCCGATCAGTTCTTTGACAACTTCAAGGCCGCCGTCGAAGGCCCCGCACCCGAAGAGGCCCCCGCCGAACAGGCTGAGGCCGAAGGCGACGCGCCCAAAAAAGGCTGGCTTGGTCGGCTGACCGGCAAGGACTGACCACACGTCACGCACGTAACACGGCGGAACGCACAGGTGTCTGTGCGTTCCTGCGCTGGTCATGCGGCATTTCCCGCATTAAGTAGCATCTCCGAAGCTGCGGGAGGTCCCCATGTCCACAATCCTAGAAATCCGTGATCTGAAGAAATCCTATGACGGCGGGTTCGAGGCGCTGAAGGGCGTGAACCTGTCCATCAAGGAAGGCGAGATTATCGCCCTGCTGGGACCGAACGGCGCGGGCAAGACCACGCTGATCTCGGCGATTTGCGGCATCGTCATGCCCACCTCGGGCAGCGTCACCGTGGCGGGCCACGACATCGGCACCGACTTTCGCGCCGCGCGCGCGCTGATCGGGCTGGTCCCGCAAGAGGTGGCGCTGGAGCCGTTTGAAAAGGTCATCAACACGGTGCGGTTTTCGCGCGGTCTGTTTGGCAAACGCGGCGATGATGCGCTGATTGAAAGCATCCTGAAACGTCTGTCGCTGTGGGACAAGCGCAACAACCAGATCAAGGAACTGTCGGGCGGCATGAAACGCCGCGTGCTGATCGCCAAGGCATTGGCGCACGAGCCGCGCGTGTTGTTCCTGGACGAGCCGACCGCCGGTGTGGACGTGGAATTGCGCAAGGATATGTGGGAGATCGTGGCCGATCTGAAAGCCGACGGCGTCACCATCATCCTGACCACCCATTACATCGAAGAGGCCGAAGCCATCGCCGACCGTATTGGCGTGATCGCCAAAGGCGAGATCCTGTTGGTCGAGGACAAGGATGCGCTGATGCAGCGTATGGGCAAGAAAGAGCTAGAGGTGCAACTGAGCGCGCCGCTGGATGCGCTGCCCGCCAGCCTGCAATCGGAACATGTGCGGCTGGGCGCGGACGGCGACAGCCTGATCTATACCTACGACACCCGCGCCGAACGTACGGGCATCACCAAACTGCTAAGCGATGTGGCCGCCGAAGGGCTGGTCCTGCGCGACGTGGTCACGCGGCAATCCTCGCTTGAGGATATTTTTGTGACACTGGTCAAGGAGGACGCGGCATGAACTGGACGGCGATCAAATCCATCTACATCTTCGAGATGACGCGGTTTTTCCGCACCTTCCTGCAATCGCTGATCTCGCCGGTGCTGTCGACCTCGTTGTATTTCGTGGTGTTCGGTGCGGCCATTGGCAGCCGCATCAACGAGGTCGAGGGCGTCAGCTATGCCGCGTTCATCGTGCCGGGGCTGATCATGCTGTCGGTGATGACCCAAGGGATCTCGAACGGGTCGTTCGGCATCTATTTCCCCAAGTTCATCGGCACGATCTATGAGCTGCTGTCCGCGCCCGTGAATTTTCTGGAAATCGTGGTGGGCTATGTGGGGGCTGCGGCGACCAAGGCGATGTTTATCGGCATCATCATCCTGATCACCGCGTTTTTCTTTGTCGACATCCGCATCATGCACCCCGGTGCGATGGTGCTGTTTCTGATCCTGACCTGCGTCAGCTTTTCGCTGTTCGGTTTCATCATCGGCATCTGGGCGAAGAATTTTGAACAGTTGCAACTGGTGCCCCTGCTGATCGTCACCCCCTTGGTGTTTCTGGGCGGATCATTCTATTCGATCTCGATGTTGCCGCCCGTCTGGCAGGCGATTTCGATGTTCAATCCGGTGGTCTACCTGATCTCGGGTTTTCGCTGGGCGTTCTTTGGCATTGCGGATGTGCCGATTGGGACCAGTCTGTTGGCAATCGCTGGATTTACCGGTCTGTGCCTGCTGGTGATCGGCTGGATTTTCCGCACAGGCTGGCGCATTCGGGAATAAAGGGCGCTTGGCCTTGTTTGCCATGCCCGCGCTGTCTACATCAGCGGGATGAAACGCTTTATCCCCTTTATGAAATCCGACCCGACCGTCGCCGTGGTCCGCCTGCAAGGTGTGATCGCGGGCGGCACGCGCGGTACGTTGAACGACGCCAGCCTTGGGCCGATCCTTGAAAAAGCCTTTGCGCGGGGCAAACCTGTTGCGGTGGCGCTGGAAGTCAGCTCGCCGGGCGGCAGCCCTGTGCAGTCGTCGCTGATCGGCGCGCGCATCCGGCGGCTGGCCGAGGAAAAGAACATTCCCGTCATCGCCTTCGTCGAGGATGTCGCCGCCTCGGGCGGGTACTGGCTGGCCGCGGCGGCGGACGAGATTTACGCCGACCCGTCGTCGGTTGTGGGCTCTATCGGGGTCATTTCCGCCGGTTTCGGGATGCACGAGCTGATCGACCGTTACGGCATTGAACGGCGCGTGCACACCGCAGGCAAGTCCAAGTCGATGAACGACCCGTTCCGCCCCGAAAAGCCCGAAGACGTGGCGCGGCTGGACCGGCTGCTGACCGACATCCACACCAATTTCATCGACCACGTGACCGCGCGGCGCGGCGCCAAGCTGGACAGCACCGAAGAGCTGTTCACCGGCGAGGTCTGGCTGGCCAAACGCGCCACCGAGCTGGGGTTGATCGACGGTATCGGCCACCTGAAGCCGGTGCTTAAAGAACGCTTTGGCGACAAGGTCAAATTCCGCCGCTACGGGGTAAAACGCCCGTTCTGGTCGCGCTTTGGCGCGCAGGTGATCGACGACGCGGGGCACATGATCGAAGAACGGGCCGCCTATGCCCGTTTCGGGCTGTAACCCATGCTGTTCAAGATCATCGTTCTGTTTTTCGTGTTTATCGCGGTGCTGGGGTTTTTCGGCAAAATGCACTGGTTGGGCGGCAAAAGACTGAGCCAGTCGAAATGCCCAAGCTGTGGCCGTTACCGCATTGGCCGTTCCCCCTGTCCCTGTCTTAAAAAAGGCTGAGTAATGATTTTGCCTTGGATACTGTCCGCCCTTGGGCTGGTAATTTTGCTGTTGGCGGGCGATGCGCTGGTCAAAGGGGCCGTGAACCTGAGCCTGCGGTTCGGCGTGCCTGCGTTGATCGTCAGCCTGACGATCGTGGCGTTTGGTACGTCCGCGCCCGAGCTGTTGATTTCCATTCAGGCCATTCTGGACGGCGTGCCCAGCCTTGCGTTGGGCAACGTTGTGGGGTCGAACACCGCCAACGTGCTGTTGGTGCTGGGCCTGCCCGCGCTGCTGGCGACGATGCACACATCGGAATGCAATACGCGCAAGACATTCCGGTTTATGATCATCGCGACGCTGGTGTTCATCGCGCTGGGGCTGCGCGGGGTTTATGACTGGATTGCGGGGATCGTCCTGCTGACGCTGATGGCGGGTGTGCTGTACGATGCTTTCCGTCAGACCCGCAAACACCGCCGCGCGGGCAAGGCCGCGCAGGCTGCTGCCGCTGACTGTTGCGACGACGATGAAGACGTCGAAGGCGCCGATCCCGACATGAAGATGTGGATGATCCTGGCCTATCTGGTGGCGGGTCTGGTGGGGCTGCCATTGGGCGCGCAACTGCTGGTCACCAACGCCACGATCATCGCGCAGACCTATGGTGTCAGCGACACGGTGATCGGCCTGACGCTGGTGGCTGTGGGCACATCGCTGCCCGAGCTGGCGACCACTGTGATGGCAGCCCTGCGCCGTCAGGCCGATGTGGCGCTGGGCAACGTGATCGGGTCGAATTTGTTCAACCTGCTGGGCATCATCGGTGTGGCGACCTTGGTCGGTCCCATCCCTGTGGACCCGCAGTTTTTGCAGTTCGATTTTTGGGTCATGCTGGCGTCGGCGCTGCTGTTGCTGCCCTTTGTCTATTTCGGGCGTGATATTACCCGGCTGTGGGGTGTGATCTTGACGGCTCTTTATGCGGCCTATGTTGTCGCTGTATTGTTCTTCACCTGACACGCGAAAGGACCGCCCATGACCCGCAGCGCCCATCCAAGAGGCCTTGTCACCGGAGCAGGTCACCGTCTGGGCCGCGCCATGGCACTGTATCTGGCGCAGCGCGGGCATGACGTTGCGGTGCATTATGCCACCTCGTCCGAGGGTGCGGACGAGGTTGTGGCACAGATCAAGGACATGGGCCGCAATGCGGTGGCCATTCAGGCCGATCTGCTGGACGAGGACGCCACGCAGGCGCTGTTCGGGCAGGCGGTCGAGGGGCTGGGCGGGCCGATCACCTGTCTGGTCAACAACGCGTCGATCTTTGAATACGACACCATCCATTCGGCCACCCGCGACCATTGGGACAAACACATGGGCAGCAACCTGCGCGCGCCCTTTCTGCTGACGCAGCGCATGGCGGCCCAAGGGTTGCAGGCCGACACCGATGACAATGGCGAACCTGTGGCAACGGGTCTGATCGTCAACATGGTCGACCAGCGTGTGCGCAAGCTGACGCCCGAGTTCATGACCTATACGCTGGCCAAGATGGGGCTGTGGGCGCTGACCCAGACCACCGCGCGCGCACTGGCGCCTGCGATCCGGGTCAACGCCATCGGCCCCGGCCCGACCTTGCAAGGCGCGCGGCAAAGCGACGGGCATTTCGCGGCGCAGCGGGCCGCCACCATCCTGGGGCGGGGCGCGAACGCGGCGGATATTACGGCGGCGCTGGGCTATTTTCTGGATGCTCCTGCCATCACAGGTCAGTTGCTGTGCGTGGACGGCGGGCAGCATCTGGCGTGGCAGACGCCGGACGTTCAAGGTGTGGAATGACACGAATCACATTGGATTCGAGGGCTGGTAGCGCCCAAACTGACAGCGAGGTCCTGAAAGTTTTGCACTGCGTTAATCTTCGTTACAAAACTGTTGCGAAAAGACCTTTGTTTTCAGTGGTTTGCCTTGAGGGCAGGAAAATTCCCTTTAAAGTCAATGACCTTCGTGTGTGCCTAAAAAACGGGCAGTTCAGCGAAGCCTGCCAAAACCAACGGAAAATTCCCGACACCGCAAAGTTGTCCAAAGACTTATCCACAGGAATGGTGGACATCAAAGTGCTTGAACCGTCATCGGTATTTGTTGCAGGGCAACCTGTGGGAGATTCGGTCTGATCATGGCGCAGGACGACGGCAAAACACAGGAACCGGTGCCGCAGGGCCACAAGGTTATTCAGGCCTATCTGAAAACCATCGACTCGTCGCCGGGCGTCTACCGGATGCTCGATAGCGAAAGCCGGGTGCTGTATGTGGGCAAGGCGCGCAACCTGCGTGCGCGGGTGTCGTCCTATGCGCGGCCCACCGGTCACAGCGGCCGGATCGCCCGGATGATCGACAACACCGCGTCGATGATGTTCCTGACCACCCGCACCGAAACCGAAGCGTTGCTGCTGGAACAGAACCTGATCAAGCAGCTTAAACCCAAGTTCAACGTGCTGCTGCGCGACGACAAAAGCTTTCCCAACATTCTGGTGACCGCTGACAGCGATTACCCGCAGATCAAGAAGCATCGCGGGGCAAAGAAAGAGAAGGGTGCGTATTATGGCCCCTTTGCCAGTGCGGGTGCCGTGAACCGCACGCTGAACCAGTTGCAGCGGGTGTTCCTGCTGCGTGACTGTTCCAATTCGATGTTCGAAAGCCGCACGCGCCCCTGTCTGCAATACCAGATCAAACGGTGCAGTGCGCCCTGTGTGGGCAAGATCAGCCCGCAGGACTATCAGCAGACCGTGCAGGACGCCGAAAAGTTTCTGTCCGGCAAATCCACCGACATTCAGGCGCGTCTGGGCCGCGAGATGGCGCAGGCGTCCGAGGATATGGAGTTCGAGCGCGCCGCCGCCCTGCGCGACCGGATCAAGGCACTGACGCAGGTGCAGACGGCCCAAGGCATCAACCCCCGTAACGTGGACGAGGCGGATGTGATCGCGCTGCATCTGGAGAACGGACAGGCCTGCGTTCAGGTGTTCTTTATCCGGGCGGGGCAGAACTGGGGCAACCACGATTATTACCCGCGTGTGGGGGCGGACGTGGATGCCGCCGAAGTGCTTGAGGCCTTCGTGGGCCAGTTCTACGACACCCGCGAGCCGCCGCGTCAGTTGATCCTGTCGAATGCGGTCGAAAACCCCGATCTGATGGCCGACGCGCTCAGCCAGAAGCTGGGCCGCAAGGTCGAGCTTCTGGTCCCCCAGCGTGGCGAAAAGGCGGAACTGATCGACAGCGCCCTGCGCAACGCCCGCGAAAGCCTTGCCCGCAAGATGGCCGAAACCGCCACGCAAGCGCGGCTGTTGCAGGGCGTGGCCGAGGCGTTCGAGCTGCCCAAGCCACCTGCGCGGATCGAGGTTTACGACAACAGCCACATTCAGGGCGCGCACGCTGTGGGTGCGATGATTGTGGCGGGCGCTGACGGTTTTCTGAAAAACCAGTACCGCAAGTTCAACATTCGTGGTGATGAACTGACGCCGGGCGACGACTTTGGCATGATGAAAGAGGTGCTGAACCGCCGTTTCAAGCGTCTGCTGAAGGAAGACCCCGACCGCGCGCGCGGCATGTGGCCCGACCTGCTGCTGATCGACGGCGGGGCGGGGCAGGTCAGCGCGGTTCGCGAGATCATGGAAGAGCACGGCGTCGGTGACATCCCGATGGTCGGCGTGGCCAAGGGGCTGGACCGCGACGCGGGCAAGGAAGAATTCCACCGCACCGGCAAGACGGTCAAGGCGCTGCGTCACAACGATCCGGTGCTGTATTTCATCCAGCGCATGCGCGACGAGGCGCACCGCTTTGCCATCGGCACCCACCGTGCCAAACGGTCCAAGGCCGTAGGGGCCACGCCGCTGGACGATGTGCCGGGCGTGGGGGCCGCGCGAAAACGTGCGTTGCTGGCGCATTTCGGCTCGGCCAAGGCGGTGGGGCGGGCCAATCTGGCAGACCTCAAGGCCGTGGATGGCGTGTCGGCGGCGCTGGCGCAGAAGATTTACGATTACTTCCAGACGGAATAATCGGGGTCAGCCGTAATAACCTTGCGATTCACATCCAATTCCATCTTGCCTCTGCCGCGCATTCCTCCGACCTTGCGTTCACACAAACAAAGGTTCCGACATGCCCCTGATGCAAGGTTTCCCTCCCGCCCTCGAAGACCGCGCCACGCTGGCCAACTGGCGCACGCGGCCGTTCAATGCTTGGGCGTTTCACCATGTGCGCGAAATTGTCCCCTCGGCCGAGATTCGCAATGATCCGGGCAATGTGCGGGTGCTGCCGCAGGGCGACACCGACCTTTCGGCGGCCGATCTGGAACAGGCGGTCGGCGGCATGGCCAACGACGCGCTGGTGATCCTGCACAAGGGGCGCGTCGTGCACGAAAGCTATCGCAACGGCATGACGCGGCGCGATCCGCATATCCTGATGTCGGTGTCCAAATCCGTGCTGGGGCTGGTCATGGGCACGCTGGTCGACCGCGGCGAGGTGGCGGTGGATGACCTGCTGACCCGATACCTGCCCGAACTGTCCGGCACCGCCTATGCAGGGGCCACCATCCGCCACGCGCTGGATATGCAGGTGGGGCTGCTGTTCGAAGAGGATTATACCGCGACGTCAGGCGTGATCGTCGATTACCGCAAGGCCGCCAACTGGAACCCGTTGGCACCGGGCGACGCGGCGGGCGATTTGCGCAGCTTTCAGGAACGTCTGACGGACAGCACCGGCCCGCATGGCGAAACGTTCTATTACGCATCGCCCGTGACCGATATGCTGGCATGGCTGATGGAGCGCGCCACCGGCATTCGCTTTGCCGACCTTATCTCGGAACGTCTGCTGGCACCGCTGGGGGCCGAGACGCCGGGCTATATCACGGTTGACCGCATCGGGGCCGCGCGCGGGGCCGGGGGCATGTGTCTGACGGCCCGCGATCTGGCGCTGATCGGACAGTTGATGATCGAAGGCGGCGCGCGGGACGGGGTGCAGATTATCCCCAAAGCCTGGATCGACGACATCATCACCCAAGGTGACAACGCCGCCTGGAAGCGTGGTGATTTTCTGGACAAGTTTGACAATCAGGATATGCATTATCGCGCCAAGTGGTATGTGCACCCCGGTGACACGCCGCTGATCCACGGGCTGGGCATTCACGGGCAGTACCTGTTTGTCGATCCGGTGCGCGAATTGTCCATCGCGTGGTTCTCGTCCGAAGACACGCCCACCGATCAGGGATGGATGGATCATGTGATGGGGGCTGTGGCCCGTATCCGCGCCGCCATCCCCATCTGACCCTTTTCCTGAGCCGTCCAAAAGGATACCACGTTGAAATGATCTGGAACCTGCCCAACATCCTGACCACCCTGCGTTTGCTTGCGGCCCCTATGGTTGCGGTCATGTTCCTGTTTTTCCCACGTTTCTATGCCGACTGGTTCGCGCTGGTGCTGTTTGTCAGTGCGGCGGTCACCGACTGGTTTGACGGCTATCTGGCGCGTGCGTGGAAACAACAGACCAAGCTGGGCGCGATGCTGGACCCGATTGCGGACAAGGCGATGGTGGTGATCGCGTTGATGGTCATCATCGGCTTTTCCAGTTGGAAAGCGTCGCTGGTTCTGCCCGCGACGATGATCCTGTTCCGCGAGGTGTTTGTCAGCGGGTTGCGTGAATATCTGGGCGATGTTGCGGGCACTTTGGCGGTGACCAAGCTGGCCAAGTGGAAGACCACCTTGCAGATGATCGCGATTGCGGTGCTGTTTTCGCAGGGGGTGTTTGAACATTACAGCGTGTCGGCCGGGGGGCTGGGGTGGAAGCTGTTGCTGGCGGAATGGTCGGGCTTTATCGGCCTGTGGCTGCTGTGGGTTGCGGCCGCGCTGACGCTGATCACCGGCTGGGACTATTTCCGCAAGGCGCTGCCGCATTTGAAGGAGACCGTGTGATGGATGTGCTGTATTTCGCATGGGTGCGCGAACGTATCGGCCTGCCGCGCGAAACCGTCGACACACAGGCCGCGACAGTCAACGATCTGGTGACCGAGCTGCGCGCGCGTGAAGACCGCTATGATCTGGCGTTCTCTGACCTCAGCGCCCTGCGCGTTGCGCTGGACCAGCAACTGTCTGATTTCGACGCACCGCTGTCCGGCGTGCGCGAGGTTGCGTTTTTTCCACCGATGACGGGCGGCTAGACAATGCGGATCACCGTGCAAGAGGCGCCTTTTGACCTGGGGGCCGAAGCGAATGCCTTTGCTGCGGGGCACAAGAATATGGGCGCGATCGTGACCTTTACCGGCGTTGTGCGCGATCTGCCCGATGACCCGTTGGTGGCGATGGAGATCGAACATTACCCCGGCATGACCGAAGCGGCGCTGACCGATATTGCCACGCGTGCGCAGGACCGGTGGCGCCTTGGCGATGTGCTGGTGATCCACCGCTTTGGCCGGATGGCACCGGGCGAGGCGATCATGATGGTGGCCACTGCCGCCCCGCACCGTCGTGATGCGTTCGAGGCGGCGGAATATCTGATGGATTTCCTGAAATCCCGCGCCCCGTTCTGGAAACGCGAGATTACCGCCAATGGCGCATCCGAGTGGGTCGAGGCAAAGGATGCCGACGAGGATGCGCTGAGCCGCTGGTAGGCGCGAAAGTCAACCGGCCTGATTCTTCTCGATATAAGCGCGCATTTCTTCCGCCTCGTGACGGGCGTCGCGCAGGCCGTCCATGGCGGCGCGCAGTTCGGCCTCGGTCTGGCTCAGCTGGTTGGTCAGCTCGGCCTCGCGCTGTTGCAGATAGGTGATCGCCTGATCGCGCGTCTCTTCGGCCTCGTGCAGTTCCTGGCTCATCCGGTCCAGTTCGGCCACATCGCCCTGTGCCACGCGGCTGAACCGGTGCACCAGCCAGTTTGCAAACCAGCCAAGGCAGAAAGCCACGAATAGGATGATGGCTGTCGCGATAACGAATTCTGTTCTGCTCATTCCGTCGCGTCCCCTGACGAGTCGTCTGACGCGTCGCTGTCTGCTGCGTCTTCGGTGGTGTCTTCGGCGCTGTTATCACCGCTTTCGGCGAGGCTTTCCAGAGTTGTTTGCGGCGCGGGCGCACTTGCTTCGGGCTTAATCAGCCAAAATTCGATGCGCCGGTTGGCTTCGCGGCCCTCTTCGGTGCCGTTGTCCTGAATCGGGCGTTCTTCGCCATAGCCCTTGGCTTCGTAGGTCGCGGTGCGCACACGGCGGGCGCGCAATTCGTTCAGAACCGATTGCGCGCGGGCCTGGGACAGCGACAGGTTCATCTCTTCGCGGCCCTGGCTGTCGGTGTGGCCCTGGATTTCCAACCGCAACTCGCCGCAGATTTTCAGCACCTCGGCAATCTCGTCCATCGTCGACAGGGTGCTGGCGTCAATCGTGGCGCTGCTGGGTTCAAAGTTGATCTTGCTGACATCGGTGATCGCCTTGATCTGCGCCAGGCATTCATCAGGCGTGGGGATCGCGGCCTGCGGGTCCAGCTTTTCCTGATAGGTCACGTTGATCTCGAAATCCTCGGCCTCGCCCAGTTTGGCCGCCAGCAACGACGCGATCTTGGTGCTGGCGTCGGCATCGCCGGTGTTGCCCGAGATGGTCAGCTTGTCAGGGGTGACGGTGACCGCGCCGTTCGACAGGTTCGACAGCGATTCCAGCCCCGCCAGCACGCGCGTGGACCAGTCGGCTGGCAACCCTTCGACGATGCGCGCCGCGGTATAGACCCGGTCCGAGCCAAAGCGCGACTTGGCGTAGCTGTCCGCAACGTTGCGCAGGTTTTCATTGCTGAGACGGCCGCGCAATTGAACCTGACCTTCGGGCGACAGGGTGGCCACGAATTCAGGCGGGCCCTGATCGGGCGCTTGGGTTTCGGGCAGCTTGGCATAAAGCGCGAAAACCTCGGGCAGCGCGTTTTCCAGCTCGCCCACCACGGTGTCGAATGTGCCCTGATCGGTGCCCTCGGCGGCCAGCAGCGTGACGTCAGCGTCCGAAAAGGTGACCGAGCCTGCGCCGATCTTGGCCAGTGCCGCGATGGATTGTTCGACCGCCTGCGCCCAGTTCGGGGTCGGCACGCCCATGCCCACAGTGCAGCGACCGGACGCGGTCATGCCCGCAGCGACAGCGGCGTTCAGAATGCGGGTGCGGGCCTTTTCAGTGTCGGCGCTGCACGCGTCAAAGCGTGCGCCGTCCTCGTCGATCAGAAACCGCAGGGTAAAGGGCGTGATCACGGGGCGCGGGGCGGCAATGTCCAGCGACAGGCGCAATCCCGGAGGTGCGGCGGCCTTGAGCGATTTTTCCAGCGCCAGCTTGTCCTTGGCGCTGTCGGTGATCGCGGTGATCGCCACGCGCCCGGCGCTGACTGACACTTTGGCGCGCGGCAGTTGTTCCATCGCCACCAGCGCAAAGGCCAGCGCGTCCTCCCAGCCTTCGGGGGCGGGATAGTCGGCGGTTTCGATCAGGTCGGCCACCGGCGTGTTCTCTCCGGCCATGGCGGAAAAGCGGTCGTTGATGGTGTCGCGGTCGGTGCTGCTGGGGATCAGGCCAATCACCGAAATGCCCGCATCGTTGCGCAGGATCTCGGCGGAAAAGCGGGGCGGGCGGATGGCGGCGACGGCCTTGGCTTCCATGCCGTCGATCACGCGGGCGGCGTCGACGATGGTGCCTGCGGTGGTCAGCGCGGCAAAGCGTTCGGCCTCGGTGGGGGCGATGCCGGTCAGCGTAACGGTCAGCCCGTCGGCCTGCACTTCGGCCCAGGTGGTCCCCGCATCGTCCAGCGCGTCCCGTACCCCGATCTCTGATGTCTCCTCGATCAGTTTGACCGAGAAATTTGCCGCCACGATGGCGACCAGTGCGGCCGCGACAAAGGTAGAGGCGATGATCAGAGCCGAGCTGAGACGCATGAGTTTTCCAAGGGCAGTGACTGTCTGGGAACTTGTTACGCGGCCCATGCCCTTGTTTCAATCACGCCAGCAGGCTGGCGGCAAAAAACACCAGCGGAATCATGCCGGTGTCGCGGTTCAGGCGGAACAGTTGCAAACATTTCCCCGCATCGTCGGCATCAAAGCCGCGCAAGAGCCACGTCATGTGCCAGCCCATCGCCCACGGTCCGAGCAACGCAATCCCCAGCGCCAGACCCGACGCATTGGGCAATGCGGCAAAGATCACCGCGATGCCCATCAGCCCCACGGTGGCCATCAGGAACCGGCGCAGCCACTGCGGCGACTTTTCGGCAAACAGGCGGGCGGTGGATTTCACCCCGATCAGCGCGTCGTCTTCGGTGTCCTGATGGGCATAGATCGTGTCATAGAACAGCGTCCAGGCAATGCCTGCCAGGTACAACACCACGGCGGGTGCCGCCAACGATCCGGTGTGCGCCACCCAGATCATCAGCGCGCCCCAGTTGAACGCAAGCCCCAGAAACACCTGCGGCCACCACGTGAACCGCTTGGCAAAGGGGTAAATCGCCACCGGCACCAGCGCCAGCACCCCCATGCGTATGGCGGCGGCGTTAAAGGTCAGCAGGATCAGGAAGGCCACCAAGGCCTGAATGCACATCCACACCAGCGCGCCGCGCACACTGACCTGACCCGACGGAATGGGCCGCGAGCGGGTCCGCTCGACCGAGCCGTCAATGTGACGGTCGGTGATGTCGTTCCACGTACACCCCGCGCCGCGCATCAGGAACGCCCCCAAGCCACAGGCCACGATCAGCCAAAGGTCGAACCAGCGCGGGCTTTGGTCATACAATATAGCCAGCGCCAGACCCCACCAGCAGGGCAGCAGCAACAGCCACGTGCCAATGGGCCGGTCGGCGCGCGACAGCCGCAGATAGGGGCGCGACCATGCGGGCGCCCAGTGGTCGACCCAGTTGCCGCTGACCGCGTCGGCGACCGATCCTCGGGCGCTTGCGTTTTCTGCGGCCTCTGCCTCTGGTGCGGGGCGATTGTCTTGCATATGTATCTGCCTATGAGTGACGCGAAAATCCGCCTTTATGTAGACGCACCCTTGGGTCAGGGGCAAACGGTTCCTCTGAACCGCGATCAGGCGCATTACCTGTTCGGGGTGATGCGGCAGGCCGTGGGCGGTGCCGTGCTGCTGTTCAACGGGCGTGATGGCGAATGGCGGGCCGAGATTTCGCAGGCGGGCAAGCGCGGTGGCGAACTGACCTGCGTGGCGCAAACCCTGCCGTTGCAGATGCCGCCCGATCTGTGGCTGATGTTCGCCCCGATCAAAAAGGCACGCACCGATTTCATCGTCGAAAAGGCCGCCGAGATGGGGGCCGCGCGCATTGTGCCGGTGATGACCGAGTTTACCAACGCAGGCCGCATCCAGCGCGACCGCCTGCAAGCCCACGCGGTCGAGGCCGCCGAGCAATGCGGCGGCACCTATGTGCCCGAAGTGACCGAGGCGCAAAAACTGGGCCGGATGCTGGACGGCTGGGACCCCGCGCGCCGCATCCTGTTTTGCGACGAGGCGCTGGCGGGGGATGCACCCGATTTGCCCACAGGGGCCGGCCCCTGGGCGATCCTGATCGGCCCCGAGGGCGGGTTCTCGGACAGTGAACGCAAACGCCTGCGCGGGCTGGACTTTGCGCATCCCGTCGCGTTGGGGCCACGGATATTGCGGGCTGATACGGCCGCGGTTGCGGCGATGACGCTGTGGCAGCGGGCGTTGGGGGATTGGAAATGACCGCGCAATCGGGGCGCTGCCCCCGGCCTGCGGCCGTCCCCGGGATATTTATGGCCAAAAGAATTTGGACAGGTGCGCCATGGCAGTAGGATTTTTCCGCCCCGAGGCTGTGGCAGCCGTGATGCGCTGGCGCGAGGTGCTGGTTGGTGTGGGTCTGGCCGTGCTGGGGCTGTGGTGGATTTTGGGGCCGGGGGATTTGTTGGCCCTGGTCGGTGCCGGTCTGGTGTTGATCGCGGGCGGGCTGATCCTGATCGGCATTCAGCGCGGACGGTTTCGCGGCCCCGGCGGCGGCGCGGGCGCTGTGCAGGTGGACGAGGGCCAGATCACCTATTTTGGCCCCCTGACCGGCGGTGCCGTGGCCCTGCGCGAGATGGAGCGGCTGACGCTGGACCGCGCGATGTACCCGCCGCACTGGCGGCTGGACCAGCGCGGGTCGCCTGCGTTGTTGATACCGGTCAACGCGGCGGGGGCGGACGCGCTGTTTGATGCTTTTGCGACCTTGCCGGGGCTGCGCACCGAACGGATGTTGAGTGAATTGAGCGAAGACGGACGGGCGGCCGTGGTGATCTGGGAACGCACACCGCTGCGCCCGCAAGCCGTGCGATTGCATTAGGACGCGTGTTCACGGCGTTGCGCCTTGACACTTCTGCCCGTGCCCTACACCAAGTCTAACAAAGTACACGAAAGGCCTTTGCGCATGTCTATCCCACAGTCCGGCGGCGGGCCGATCGAACATCACGACCAACTGGCACAGTATCTGGCTGACGGCTGCAAGCCCAAGGAAGACTGGCGCATCGGCACCGAGCACGAAAAGTTCGGCTATATCAAGGACACGCTGGAACCGCTGCCGTTCGAGGGCAAACAGTCGATCGTGGCTGTACTAGAGGGACTGCGCGACCGCTATGGTTGGTCCGAAGTGCGCGAAGGCGGGCATCTGACCGGCCTGGAACTGGACGGCGCAAATGTCTCGCTGGAGCCGGGCGGCGCGCTGGAACTGTCGGGTGCCCCGCTGGAAACGATCCACGGCACCTGTGACGAGGTCAACGACCACCTGCGCCAGGTCAAGGACATCTCGGACGAGATCGGTGTCGGCTTCATCGGGCTGGGCGCGGCACCGACGTGGATGCATGACGAGATGCCGCTGATGCCCAAGGGGCGTTACAAGCTGATGGATGCCTATATGGGCAAGGTCGGCACCATGGGGCGCACGATGATGCGTCGCACCTGCACTGTTCAGGTGAACCTTGATTTCGGGTCCGAGGCGGACATGGTGCAAAAGCTGCGCGTGGCGCTGGCCTTGCAGCCCGTGGCGGTGGCCCTGTTCGCCAATTCGCCGTTTTTCGAGGGCAAGCCCAACGGTCACAAATCATGGCGCAGCCGCGTCTGGCGTGATCTGGACCCGGCGCGCACGGGCATGTTGCCGTTCGTGTTCGAGGACGGCTTCGGGTTCGAGGCATGGGTGCAATATGCGCTGGATGTGCCGATGTATTTTGTCTACCGCGACGGCAAATACATCGACGCGCTGGGCATGTCGTTCCGCGATTTCCTGAAAGGGCAACTGCCCGCGCTGCCCGGCGAAATGCCGACCCTGTCCGATTGGGCCGACCACCTGACCACGGCTTTCCCCGAAGCGCGGATCAAGAAATTCATCGAGATGCGCGGGGCCGATGGCGGCCCGTGGCGGCGTCTGTGCGCGCTGCCTGCCTTCTGGACCGGTCTGATGTACGATCAGGGCGCGCTGGATGCGGCTTGGGATCTGGTCAAGGACTGGGACGCCGAAACGCGCGAAGGGCTGCGGGTTGCGGCCTCGGTTGACGGGTTGCAGGCGCGCGTCGGTGACGTGTCGATGATGGACATCGCACGCGCGTCGCTGGAGATTTCCAAGGCTGGCCTGCAAGCGCGCGCGCGTCCCGGAGCAGGCGGTTTGATCTCTGACGAAACCCATTTCCTGAATGCGCTGCACGAAAGCGTCGAAACCGGCCAGACACCTGCGGACGAACTGCTGGCGCACTATAACGGTGACTGGAACGGCGATCTGAACCGGATCTTTGCCGAATATTCGTACTAGGATCAGGACTTTGACAGGCTGATTTCCACCACGTCCACCGTGTCTGCGGGCTGGGCGACGCGGATGTTGTATGCATCCATATGCATGATCTGCGCGCCTGTAGGATAGGTCAGGCTGGGCCGTTCGCGGCCCAGCGCCACGTCCAGGCCGGTGGCCAGACGTGCGGCGGACTGGCCGACTTTCAGCTTGGCATTGGGGATGTTGCCCGCGCGGATGGCGCAACTGTCATGGCTGGCACCGCCCTGAACAACCCGCGCAACAAGCAGCCCGTTGGCGCTGTGCAGGGTCGTGCTGCCGTCTGCGTTGGTTTCATGGCTTGCGAACGCACCGCTGTGCATCAGCCCGTCCAGCGCGCGGGCCGGATCATCGGCATGGGGCACGCAGTGGGTCAGAAACAACTGTTCGGCCTGCCCGACCAGCGGCGGCGGCGGGGCCAGCCCGCCTTGGGCGCCTGCATCGGCGGGGATCATCACGGCGGTGGCAAGAGCCAGACAGATCAGTCGCATGTTGGGTCTCCTAACGGGGGCAGGGTGACGGTTGGCTGGCCTGTCGTCAACAGGCCAGCCGATCCTATTGGTGACCGACCCTTCGGGGAGGATTTTCTGAACCAGAGAAGGGCTGCGCCGTTTACTTCGAATTAACCAGTGCGGTGCACGATCAAAGGGCTGCAGGCGCAGGGATGCGACCGGCTGTAACCGGAGAAGGCCCCCGACCCGCGTCGCGTTGGGGGCCGGACCGTCCTGTTTCTCTGGTTTGAAAAATCCTCCCCGAAGGGCCGGTTTGCCGGTTGGCGCGGCCGGGTCGGGTCAGGATTTCTGGCCGATCTTGGGTTCGGTGCCCTGACGGATGCGGGTGATGTTCGCACGGTGGCGCCAGAACACCAGCAGGGTCAGCGCAATGCCCAGCAGCAGCATGGACCCATTGCCCGACAGGACCAGCAGAAAGGTGGATACCGCCGCCGCCATCAGACCGCCCATGGAAGAGATGCGCGTGAGGAATGCGGCCAGCGCCCAGGCGATGCTACAGCCCAGGCCCACAGGCCAGGCCAGCGCCCACATCAGCCCCAGGAATGTGGCCACGCCCTTGCCGCCCTTGAAGCCCAGCCAGACAGGATAGCAATGGCCCAGCATCGCCATCAGCGCGGCCAGTTGTGCCGCGTCTTCGCCTGCGTAGATGCGGGCCAGCAGCACGGCGACCACGCCTTTGCCCGCGTCCAGCAGCAGGGTCAGGGCGGCGGCGGTCTTGTTACCGGTGCGCAGCACGTTGGTGGCGCCGATGTTGCCCGAGCCGATTTCGCGCAGGTTGCCCAGGCCCAGCAGTTGCGTCAGCAGCAGGCCAAAGGGGATGGACCCCAGTCCATAGCCGATAAGGGCCCACAGAATCAGCGTAAAGGTCGCGCTTTCAATCAGCGGCATTCAGGCCCCCCTTTCAAACACACATGCACCGTCCACATATGTTGCCAGCACCTTACCCTGCATCCGCTGGCCGTCAAACGGCGTGTTGCGGGATTTTGACCGCAGCGACGTACGGTCCATCACAAAGGGGGCGTCGGCGTCGAACAGCACCAGATCGGCAGGCGCCCCGGCGGTCAGCCGGCCCGAGGGCAGGCCCAGCCGGTTGGCGGGGTTCAGTGACATTGCCCGCCAAAGTTGCGGCAGTTCGATCAGCCCTGCGTGCACCAGTCGCAGTGCGGCAGGCAGGAAGGTTTCCAGCGCCACGGCGCCGCTGGCGGCTTCCTCGAAGGGCAGGCGTTTGCTTTCTTCGTCCTGCGGGGTGTGCATGGACGAGATGATGTCGATCAGCCCCGAGGCGACGGCTTCGGCCACTGCCACACGGTCGTCTTCGTCGCGCAGGGGCGGTTTCAGTTTGAAGAAGGTGCGATAGTCGGCCACGTCCAGTGCGTTCAGCGTCAGGTGGTGCACGGATGTGCCTGCGGTGATGTCCAGCCCGTTGGCCTTGGCCCGGGCCAGCGCGGGCAGGGCGCGGGCGGTGGTGATCTGGTCGACGTGATAGCGCGCGCCGGTCATCTCGATTAGCGCAATGTCGCGGTCCAGCGCCATGCGCTCGGCCATCGGCGTTACCCCCGGCAGGCCGCGCAACGAGGCGAACTTGCCCGAGGTCACGCAGGCACCCTTGCTCAGGCCCGGGTCCTGCACGTGGGCAATGACAAGCGCACCCAGCGACCGCGCATAGGTCAGCGCGCGCGAGAACACCTTGGTGTCGGTCACCACGTGGTCGCAATCGGTAAAGGCCACGGCGCCTGCATCCAGCAGAAACCCGATCTCGGTCATTTCACGCCCCGCGCGGCCCTTGGTCAGGGCGGCCATCGGCAGGACATGCACAGGGGCGGCTTCGCGGGCGCGGCGGATGACGAATTCCAGCGTTTCGGGATTGTCGATGGCCGGATCGGTGTCGGGGCGGGTGACGATGGTGGTCACACCGCCAGCGGCGGCGGCGGCACCGGCGGAGCGGAAGCTTTCCTTGTGACGCTCGCCGGGTTCGCAGACCTTGACGCCGATGTCGATGATGCCGGGGGCCAGGTACTTTCCGGCGCAGTCCACAATGTTTCGCGCGCGAAACATTTCTGTATTTTCAATGGGTTGCGTTAAGGCTTCTTTAACCTTTCCATCCTCGATCAAAAGGCCGCCGTCGTGGATGGTGCCGGCTTCGGGGTCGATCAGGCGGGCGTTGGTAAAGAGGGTCAGGGTCAAGGGGGCATCCTCATTCCGGTGTTTACACAGGCTTTAGCGGGGATTGGGCGGTTGTGAAAGGGGAGAGGGCCGGCGCGTGAGTGTTGAACGTCAGGCGCGTTTGTCCTTCACGGCATCAACTGACCCAAAACAGCGAACCGGATCTTCGCGCAGAGTGCAGCGAATGGCAGGAAAGAGGCCAAATTGACTACCACCTGAACCCGACCTAACCTATCGCTACCCAAAAACCAGAAATGATCGAGCGGCTAGAAATGAAATCGCTTAATATTCCAGACGCTGTCAAGTATCTGGGCGAGGATAAGTACGCGGTATCCCTAGAGCAGGAATGGTACAGGCGGTACTTATACATGGTAGGCGACGGGCCGACTAAGTTAGACCGGATTGGGCGTTTTCTTGATCCAGACCCAATACAGTTTTCGGGGTTATTTCTTGCAATAGCAGACTGGCTACCAAAAAGCTCACATAGACTGCTTTGCATCGACCACTTTGCCTATGGTTTCCCATCCCAAACGCGCCATTTCCTCAATGTTTTAGGCCCCGATCTGCCAGACGATTATCTTGTTCAGAATCCAGGTGTTCTCCTAGGACCGCTGTCGGATGATTTGCAGGATCAGCTCTCTGGTACGCCTCTAGAACATCTTGAAGGCGAGCGTTTGATTACCCTCTGTCTGTTGCTCAGTGTCGGGAACTGGGATGCAAAATTGCTTGTGAAAGGATTTTCCGACTATGTTGAATTCTGGGAAGGAAACGTTTTCTTTCACTCAGAGCGTGCTGAAGCCCTAGATCGGGCAAAGGAGATCTTTGATTATTATAGCCTAAAGACACCGATACAATGATAGAGCCGTCTGTCGGCAGCGGCAGCTATGTCTCGCTCACCCGACCTTGACCCATATCACATCTAAGGTCCGGTTCGGGTCAAGTATACCTGACATTCGACATCAGGCCTGCCTTGCCGCTGCCACGGCTTCGCGGATGCGGCGGACCAGAGGTGCCGCCGCTTTGAACCCCACCGAGGTTCCGTCGCGGTGATCGTCCTGACACCGCACGGCGACGAAGCTGCCGATGTGGTTGACCTCGACGATATCGCCCAGGGCAACCGTGCGGGCTTGGTCTGCTGTGGTGCGGCGGTCCTGAATGATCAGGAATTCGTCGGTCACGCGCAGCACCGCGACCACGGTATCCCCGTTTTCCCAATAGGGTCGCGTGGCCTGTGCCACCCATGCCACCGCCAGCACCGCCCATACCCAGACCGGCAGGGACAGCGCCCAGATGATCGCGACCATTGCGACAGCCATCCAGAACAGCACCAGCGCCCGTGCCGCTGTCAGCGCCAGATCGCGGCGATGGACGGTATGGGTAAAGGTCAGGCGATCCATATCACAAGGCCGGTGATCAGGAAGATCACCAACAGGGCCACGGTTGCCACGCGGCCCGACATGGCTGCGTCGGACACCGGTTTGCTGGCCTTGGGCGGGCCGCTGAACGGATCGGCCGAGGCGCTGGTGACGGTTTCGGTGGTGGTCCATTCCACGGGCGGCGCGCCGAAGGTGCCGATCAGCGTCAGGTTGGGCGTGTCGGGCAGGGTCACGTTCAGATCGCGGAAGGCCAGCGACAGCACGACCAGAACATAACCTTCGAGCGCGCGCAGGCGGCCCGCTTGCGGATCAAGCTGGGCGCGGGGGATGTCGTAGCCGGTGTGCAGGTAGTCATCCAGCCCCAGGTCACCCAGATCCGCCACACGGAACAGTTCGATATAGTCGGGGTTCAGGTCGTTCGCGCCCAGCAGTTTCTGAATGCCGTGGGTGCCTTCGTCCAGGATGGCGCGGACTTCGGTTTCGGTCTTGTTGATGGCGAACAGGCGCAGGCGGCCACGTTCCATCGGGGGTATCTCGGCAAGGCTCATCTGATTGCCCTTTGCGGGTTATACTGGGTGCAGTTCAACATATGTCGCGCGGTCGGCGGGACCAGTGTCAGGCGGCAGCGCGTTCGGCGCGCAGGTTTTGCGCCAGCAGGTCCATCGCGGCCATGCGCACGGCCACGCCCATTTCCACCTGTTCCTGAATGACGCTGCGGTTGATGTCGTCGGCCAATGTGCCGTCGATTTCCACGCCGCGGTTCATCGGGCCGGGGTGCATCACGATGGCGTCCGGCTTGGCATGTGCAAGCTTTTCGGAATCCAATCCAAAACGGTGGTAATATTCGCGTTCGCTGGGGATAAAGCCGCCATCCATGCGTTCTTTTTGCAAGCGCAACATCATCACCACGTCCACGTCTTTCAGCCCTTTGGCCATGTCGTCAAAGACTTCGACGCCAAACTCTTCGATCCCCGAGGGCATCAGCGTTGGCGGGGCAATCAGGCGGATGCGGTTTTCCATCTTGCCCAGCAGCATGATGTTGCTGCGCGCCACGCGGCTGTGGGCGATGTCGCCGCAGATGGCGATGGACAGGCGGTGCAGGCGGCCCTTGGCGCGGCGGATGGTCAGCGCGTCCAGCAGCGCCTGCGTGGGGTGTTCGTGGCGGCCGTCTCCGGCGTTCAGCACGGCGCAGTTGACTTTCTGGGCCAACAGGTCGACCGCGCCCGATTGCGGGTGGCGCACCACCAGCAGGTCGGGATGCATGGCGTTCAGGGTCATGGCGGTGTCGATCAGGGTTTCGCCCTTTTTGATCGACGACGCCTGCATTGCCATGTTCATCACATCTGCGCCCAGCCGTTTGCCGGCAATCTCGAACGACGCCTGCGTGCGGGTCGAGTTTTCGAAGAACATGTTGATCTGGGTCAGGCCCGCCAGCGTGTCGGAATGTTTGGCGTTGCGGTTCAGGGCGACGTAATCGTCGGCCAGATCCAGCAATGTCGTGATGTCTGTGGGGGCGAGCGGTTCGATACCCAGCAGATGGCGGTGTTTGAAGGTCATGCGCGCGTCTCCCAAAGTTGCGGGCTTTATAGGGGGGCCGTCGGGGGGCGGCAAGCACAGGTGGCGGTGTGCGTGCAACAGGCGTTTTGTCTGGGCGCGGGGCGGCGTAGAGTGGGGGCATGGAATCACTCAGCTATCATGACGCCGCCGCGATGTTGGCCTGGCAGGTCGAACTGGGGGTGGACGAATGCATCATGGATGCGCCCGTCAACCGCTATGAAACCCCTGCCGCAGCCCCCAAGCCTAAGGCGGCGGCGAAAGAGCCGCAGCGCGGGCCGGTTCGGTTCGTTGAAACGCAGGTGGACGTGCCTGCGCTGGCGCGGGTGACTGCGGGGCAGGCGGGCGATATTGATGCCTTGCGGGCGGCGCTGGACGGCTTTGGTCACTGCGAGTTGCAAAAGGGCGCGCGCAATCTGGTGTTAGCCGATGGCGATCCGGCAGCGCGGGTGATGATCGTGGGCGATGTGCCGACCCGTGAAGAAGACCGCGCAGGCAAGCCCTTTGTCGGGGCCGAGGGCGCGATGCTGGATGCGATGTTTGCGGCCATCGGCATGGGGCGGGGCACCGATGTGCCGGTCTATGCCACGCTGGCGCTGCCGTGGCGCACGCCACAGGATCGCGCGCCGCGTGGCGACGAGATTGCCATGCTGGCCCCGTTTCTGGAACGTCACATCGTGCTGGCCGACCCGGATGTGGTTGTGATCATGGGCAATGTGGCGGCACAGGCGCTGATCGGCAAGCCCGGCATCACGCGGATGCGCGGCACGTGGAAAGAGGTGTGCGGCAAGCCTGCAATGCCGATGTTTGCGCCTGCGCATCTGTTGCGCAATCCGCTGGCCAAGCGCGAGGCCTGGGCGGATCTTTTGGCGATACAGGCGCGGTTGAACGCATGAAAATACTGGCCTTTTCCGACCTGCACCACGCCCGCGCGCGGGCCGCCGATCTGGTGGCGGCCAGTGGCGATGCCGATCTGGTGATCGGGGCGGGTGATTATTGCAACATGCGTCATGATCTGGAAGGCGCGATGGCCTTGCTGGACGGGATCCGCGCGCCGCTGGTGCTGGTGCCGGGAAATGCCGAAAGCGTGGACGAATTGCGCGCCGCCGCCCCGCACGCCACGGTGCTGCATGGCGATGCGCATGACGTCGGCGGGCTTCGGCTGTTCGGCATGGGCTATGGCGTGCCGCCGACGCCCTTTGGGGACTGGTCCTGCGATCTGGACGAGGACGCCGCCGCCGCGATGCTGGCGGGCTGTGATCGCGCGGACCTGCTGATCTGCCATTCCCCGCCCAAGGGCATGGTGGACGTGACCAGCGGCGGAGAGTCCGTGGGATCGACCGCGATCCGCGCGGCGGTCGAGCGTATCCAGCCCAAGCTGATGTTTTGCGGGCACATTCACGATTGCTGGGGGCAGGAGGGGCAGATTGGCGGCACGCGTGTGGTCAACCTTGGGCCGACTGTGAACTGGTTTGACCTTGGGGCCTGACCCCGTGACATCGGATTGGAACCGACAATGACCGAATGGATCACCTTGCTGGCGTTTCTGCCTGCCGCGCTGGCGCTGAACCTGACGCCGGGGGCGGATATGATGTTTTGTCTGGGCCAGGGGCTGCGGTCCGGGCCACGGGCGGCGGTGGCGGCAAGTGCCGGCATTTCGCTGGGCGCGTTCATACACACCGGTCTTGCGGGGCTGGGTCTGGGCGCTGTGGTGGCCACGGTGCCGGGCGCGTTCGAGGTGATCCGCTGGGCCGGCGTGGCCTATCTGTTGTATCTGGCGCTGCAACTGCTGCGCGGTGGCGATGCCAAGCGCAGCAAGGCGGGTGGATTGCGTGCCATTCAGGCGTTCCGCACCGGATTGATCGTAAACCTGACCAACCCCAAGGTGATCCTGTTCGTGCTGGCCTTCCTGCCGCAGTTCATCCGCCCTGACGGGCTGCCCGTGCTGGTGCAGTTCCTGATACTGGGGCTGGTGATGGCGCTGGGCGGCTTCGTGATCAACGGGGCCGTGGGCATCTTTGCCTCGGGGCTGGGGACGCGGCTGGCGCGGGGCAGCCGGGTGCTGGATTATATCACCAGCGGTATTTTCGCGGCCCTCGCGGTGCGGCTGGCCCTGTTGGAGCGCAGCGCATGAGCCGGATTGACGAGAGCAAAGCGTTTATTCCCGTGCGCATCGCTGTGCTGACCGTCAGCGACACGCGCGCGCTGGCTGATGACCGCTCGGGCGATGTGCTGGTGGACCGGATTGCGGCGGCGGGGCATGTGCTGGCCGATCGCAGGATCATTGCGGACGAACGCGCCGAGATCGCGGACCAGTTGCGCGCATGGTGCGCCGATCCGCAGATTGACGTGGTGATCAGCACCGGCGGCACCGGCCTGACGGGCCGCGATGTGACGGTCGAGGCGCACCGCGATGTCTATGAAAAGGAAATCGACGCCTTTGGCACGGTCTTTACCATCGTCAGCATGAACAAGATCGGCACCAGCGCCGTGCAAAGCCGCGCCACCGGCGGCGTGGCGGGCGGCACCTATCTGTTTGCGCTGCCGGGCAGCCCCGGTGCGTGCAAGGATGCGTGGGATGAAATTCTGGTCAAGCAACTGGATTTCCGCCACCGCCCCTGCAACTTTGTCGAAATAATGCCGCGTCTGGACGAACATCTGCGACGGAAGTGATCCGCGCCTGCGTAACAGTGTCGTGGGGACCGGTTCCGTGGCGCGTATTCGTGCTATGATAACCGGTCTCTGACGGTAAATGCGGGGCGTATAGGTATGATTACATGCGGTTTCTAAGACAAAGCCTGATTGGTCTGGTTCTGACGGCGCTGACGCTGGTTTTGCTGGTGTATGCCGCGAATCTGGTCCGCGGCGCGGTGCAGGACCGTCTGTCGCGTGAAACCAAGGCACCGCCGGCGCGCGAGCGTACCTTTGCTGTGACGTTGGTGAAGGCCGAAGCGGGCGATGTGGTGCCCGAGCTGGATACGTTCGGCCAGGTTCAATCGCGCCGCACGCTTGAACTGCGCGCGGCGGTGGCGGGGCGTGTGACCGAGATGGCCGACAGCTTTGAGGACGGCGGATCAGTGGCGGCGGGCGATGTGCTGGTGCAGCTTGATCCGGCGGATGCGCAATCGACGCTGGACCGGGTGCAGGCTGATATTGCCGACGCCAAGGCGGACCTGCGCGATGCGCAGCGGGCGCTGGAACTGGGCCGCGACGATCAGGCCGCGGCGCAGGAACAGGCCGATCTGCGCGAAAAAGCATTCCAACGGCAGGTTGATCTGGAAACCCGCGGCGTGGGCACGGCGGCGGCGGTGGAAACCGCCGAGCTGGCCGCGTCGGCTGCGCGTCAGGCCGTGTTGACCCGCAGGCAGGCGGTCACATCCGCCGAGGCGCGGATTGATCAGGCCAACACCACGCTGGCGCGCACCGAGATTGCGCTGGCCGAGGCGCAGCGGCGGCTGGCCGATACCACGCTGCGCGCACCCTTTGATGGCACGCTGAGCCTGACCAATGTGGCGCTGGGGCGGCTGGTGTCAGCCAACGAAAAGCTTGCCGACCTGATTGATCCCGACGCGCTGGAAGTGTCGTTTCGCGTGTCCACCGCGCAATATGTGCGTTTGCTGGACGATGCGGGCGAATTGCTGCATGCGCCGGTTCGGGCAACGCTGGACGTGGCGGGGATTGATTTGCAAGCCACCGGCGTGATCAGCCGCGCCAGCGTCGAGGCGGGCGAGGCACAAACCGGGCGGCTGGTCTTTGCCCGATTGGACAATGCGCGTGGGTTCAAGCCAGGTGATTTTGTGACGGTCGCGGTGGAAGAGCCGGAGTTGCAAAACGTGATCCGCCTGCCGTCTTCGGCGCTGGGCGCGGACAATACGGTGCTGGTGCTGGGCGAGGGCAACAGGCTGGACACCGTCAGCGTCACGCTGTTGCGTCGTCAGGGCGATACGGTGCTGGTGCGTGGCAACGGGCTGGAAGGCCGCGAGGTGGTCGAGGCGCGTTCACCCCTGCTGGGCGCGGGCATTGCCGTGACCCCGCTGCGTATCGGCCGCGAACAGGCCGCCCCTGCCGTGCCCGAGATGCTGGAGCTGAGCGAAGAGCGCCGCGCGCGTCTGGTGGCCTTTGTCGAGGCCAACGACCGGATGCCGCAAGACGCCAAGGCCCGCGTTCTGGCGCAACTGGCCGAGCCACAGGTGCCCGCGCAGATGGTTGAACGCATCGAAAGCCGGATGGGCGGCTGAGCATGGCCCGCGAGATCCCCCGCGCCGCTGGCGGCATTCTAAGCTATTTCACCCGTCACCGGACGCTGGCGAACCTTCTGCTGGTGCTGATGCTGACGGCGGGGATCGTGGCGATGCCGAACATGCGTGCGCAATCGCTGCCCGATGTGATTGTCGATAATGTCACGGTGATCGTCACGTGGTCCGGTGCCGGTGCCGAAGATGTGGATGCAGGCATCGTGCAACCGCTTGAGCCGGTGTTGCTGGCGGTCGAGGGCGTGGCGGGGTCAACCGCCACGTCGTCGGAAGGGCGCGGGACGATCTCGCTGGAGTTCGAACCGGGTTGGGACATGGGCCGCGCGACGGATGACGTGCAAACAGCGGTGGACGCCGTGACCACCTTGCCGGACGAGGCCGACGATCCGGTTGTGCGGCGCGGCGCGTGGCGGGATCGGGTGACCGATGTGGTCATCACTGGCCCCGTGTCACCGCAACAGTTGGGCCTGTTTGCGGACGAGCTGGTGGCGCGGTTGTTTGCCGAAGGGGTCACACGCACCACCATTCGCGGCGTGGCCGCACCGCAGGTTCTGGTCGAAGTGCCCTCGGAACGGCTGATTGCCTATGATGTCAGCATGGCCGACATCGCTGCGGCCATTGCCGCCGAGGTCGACGCCAATCCGGCGGGCGATGTGACGGGGGCCAATGCGCGGGTGCGCACAGGCACCGAAAAGCGCAGCGCCCAGCAGATCAGCGGCATTGTGCTGCGGTCGAATCCTGATGGTTCGAAGCTGACCGTGGGCGATGTGGCGCGGGTCGAGCAAAGCGGCGTGGACCGGTCGCGCGGTTATTTCGTGGGGCCAAATCCGGCCGTGTCGATCCGCGTGGACCGTACTGAAACGGGCGACGCCATCGCAGTGCAGCACAGTGTCGAGACCGTGGCCGAAGCGCTGGAGGCGACGTTGCCGCCTGCGGTCAGCGTCACATTGATCCGCACCCGCGCCGAGGAGATTTCCGCGCGGCTGGATATTCTGATCGACAACGGGCTGATGGGGCTGGGCATGGTGGTGGCGCTGCTGTTCCTGTTCCTGAACGCGCGCACCGCGATATGGGTCGCGGCGGGGATACCTGTGGCGATGATGGCGGCGATTGCGCTGATGTATGTGGGCGGGCTGACGGTCAACATGATCTCGTTGTTCGGGTTGATCATCACGTTGGGGATCGTGGTAGATGACGCGATTGTGGTGGGCGAACATGCGGACCACAGGGCCCGCCATTACGGCGAATCCCCGGTGGTCGCGGCGGAAACCGCGGCGCGGCGCATGGCGATGCCGGTGGTGGCGGCCACGCTGACCACGGTGATTGCGTTTTTCGGGCTGGTGGCCGTGGGCGGACGCTTTGGCGATCTGATCCGCGACATTCCCTATACGGTGATCGTGGTGCTGCTGGCGTCGCTGATCGAATGTTTCCTGATCCTGCCGCACCATATGTCCCATGCCATCCGGCCTGACGGACAGTCGCGGTTCAGTCTGGCCAAGCTGGCGGTTGGTCTGCTGACCGGCGCGGTGTTCATCGGTGGCGGTGCGATCCTGCTGTGGGCGTGGATCACGCGGCCCGAAGACGGGCTGTGGGCGTCGATCGTCTGGGACGGTTTGCGCGTCGCGGCCTATACGCTGGCGGGATGTGCGGTGGTGTTCGTGCTGTTGCCGCGCCGGGCCAAAGCGGCGGTTGTGCAACGCATCGGCAGCGCGGGCATCGACCTGCCGTCCAAGATCGTCAACCGTGGCTTTGAATGGTTGCGCGACCGGTTGTTTCGCCCGTTCATGGCCGCCGTGGTCTTTGCCCGCTATGTTGTGCTGGCGGGGGTGCTGGTGGTGCTGGCCAGCCAGGTTGCCTTGTTCATCGACGGCAAAGTGCAGTGGCGGTTCTTCAACGCGCCCGAGCAAGGGTCGGTGACCGGCAACTTTGCCATGGCCGAAGGGGCCACCCGTGCCGACAGCCTGGAGATGATGCGCGAAATGCAACGGGCGACCGAAGCCTTGGGCGCGTCTTACGAGGAACGGTATGGCCGCAACCCCATCGCCTATGTGATCGCCGAGATCGGCGGCAACGCAGGGCGGGCGCTGGCGGGGGCTGACACCAAGGATGCCGACCAGTTGGGCGGTATCTCGATCGAACTGATCGACGCCGATCTGCGGCCCTATTCGTCCTCTGCCTTTGTGTCAGAGCTGCAAGATATGGTGGTGCCGCATCCGCTGGCCGAAACCGTCAGCTTTCGCGGTTGGCGGTCGGGGCCGGGGGGCGATGCGCTGGACGTGCAGTTTTATGGCGCCAGCACCGATGTGCTCAAGGCGGCGTCCGAGGATCTGAAACGTGCTATGCTGCAATACCCCGAGGTGAGCGCGGTCGAGGACAACCTGGCCTATGACAAGGAAGAGCTGATCCTGGACCTGACGGCGCAGGGGCAGGTCTTGGGCTTTACCATCGACACGTTGGGGCGGGTGCTGCGCAACCGGCTGAACGGGATCGAGGCGGCGACCTATCCCGACGGGCCGCGCAGTGCCGCGATCCGGGTCGAGTTGCCCGAGGACGAGCTGACGGCGGATTTTCTGGAGCGGACGCAATTGCGCACCACAGCGGGCACCTATGTGCCGTTGGCTGATATTGTCAGCGTGGAGCGGCGCACCGGCTTTTCCACCGTGCGCCGCGAAAACGGCATCCGGCTGATTTCGGTCACCGGCGACATTTCCGAAGACGACCCAGCCCGCGCTGCCGAAATCGGGCGGGCGCTGGAAACCGAGATCCTGCCGCGCATCGCATCGGAACGGCAGGTCGATTTCCGGCTGGCGGGGCTGAGCGAACAGGAAGACACATTCCTGAGCGAGGCGCTGACCGGGCTGATCCTGTGCCTGACGGGGATTTATCTGGTGCTGGCTTGGATTTTCGCAAGCTGGACGCGGCCCGTCGTGGTGATGGCGGTGATCCCCTTCGGGTTGGTCGGGGTGATCTATGGTCACAACGTCTGGGGCGTGCCGATGAGCATTTTCACCGTGGTCGGCCTGTTGGGGATGACGGGGATCATCATCAACGATTCCATCGTTCTGGTGACCACCATCGACGAATATGCCGCCGAACGCGGGCTGATCCCGTCGATCATCGACGGCACCGCAGACCGGTTGCGACCGGTGATGCTGACCACCCTGACCACGGTGCTGGGCATGGCGCCGCTGTTGTACGAGACATCGCAACAGGCGCAGTTTCTGAAGCCCACGGTGATCACGTTGGTCTATGGTTTGGGTTTCGGCATGTTTCTGGTGCTGCTGGTGGTGCCTGCGCTGATGGCGGCACAGCATGACGTGGCACGGCAAGTGCGCGCGATGCGGCGTGGGGTGCGGGCGCGGGGGCTGCGGTTGGTGCTGGTGCCGCTGTGGCTGGCGGTGCTGGTCTGGGGTGCGGTGACCGTGGGGCCGGTTCTGGTGACGGGCGCGATGTGGCCTGTGGTGGCTGGTCTATCGCCGTCGCTGGCGGCGGCGTCGCCCGGCGCGGCGGCACTGGTGCTGTTTGTCGTGGGGCTGCTGGGGGCCGTGGCGGCGGTCTATGTGCTGGCGGCGGTGGGCTATCAGATGGCACGCGCGCGGCGGGTTGGCTGAGGTTTGGGGATGTCTGGGCGCAACGCAGTGGCGACGCCGAGACAGTTGCATTTTTTAGCTTACGCTGTGTCTTCGGAATGAAGACTCGCTGCCCAGCACGGTTTGTCGCTCACAAATTCATGCATCTCGTTGCGAACGCCAGGATCGTCATCAAGGCATTGGGCGTTGATTGGAAAGCTGTCTTGGGGTGACATGGGTTCGCCCAGCGACGTGCCGCATTGGCCACAAAATGACCGAACATAAGAAAACTGTTCAGTCGGTTTCAGCGTTCTGATCTGGCTTTCGCCGCGCAGCAGGTGGAACTGTTCGCGTTGAACGAAAACGATCGTGGATGTGCCCAGCTTGCGACAGCGCGAACAATGGCAGGTGCCCATCGCGCTGGGCCTGCCATCGATTGCAAATTGCACTGCCCCGCACACGCAGCTTCCTTTGATCTTCATATCAATCTCCTGTCTTGAACATGATTTTCATCGCTATACCGGACCTATGCTGACAACGTGTTGTCAGCATAGTCTGTGTAGGCTGGAGATATCTGGAAGGAGGGACACATGAGGCGCGGCGACCGGCTGTTTGAAATCATCGAGATCATCAGATCCTCGCAAAACCCGATCTCGGCGGCCCGAATTGCCACCGAACTGGGTGTGGTGAAGCGTACGGTCTATCGGGATGTTACGACACTGATTGCACAAGGGGTGCCCATTCACGGGGAAGCGGGTGTTGGCTATGTTCTGGAGCCGGGTTTCCACATGCCGCCCTTGATGTTGACGCCAAACGAGATTGCCGCCGCCGTTCTTGGAGCGCAATGGGTGCAGACCCGTGCGGAACCCGAGCTTGCCCGCGCGGCTGAAAAGCTGATTGCCAAGATCGCAGCGGTGTCACCCGAGCACGCGCAGATGTCTTTCGTTGCGCCACCGACCAGTGTCGCGCCCGTATCCAGTTCACCAGAAGTGTTCGGGGCAGGTGAAATGCGTCGGGCCATCCAAAGCCGGTCGAAGGTTCGGATTGGGTACAGGGATGCCAATGGGGCCATCACCCGTCGCATCATCTGGCCGATCCTGCTGGGGTATCGGGATGAGGGTCGGATCGTGGCCGCGTGGTGCGAACTGCGCGCGGGGTTTCGGTACTTCAGAACCGAGCGGATGACTGATGCCGAGGTTTTGGAAGAGAAAATTCCGCGCCGCATGGATATTCTAAGGACGGAATGGCGCAGGGCGATGGACGCCGAGCGTATTGGTTTCGAAAGCCGCGGCTAACCGTGAACAGTTGGCGTGAGGTGCGGGCGTTGCCGCTACCCCGCAGTGCACCCTTGAATATCGACCGCGTGTTTGCTGCCCAGAATGGTGATGCGCATGGCACTGCGGTTGACGGCAAAGGGGCGGCCCGTGTTGTGCATCATCTGCGCCGTGGCGCTTAGGACGTTGCCGTTCCTCGTGGTCTGCGCCTCGGAGGTCCAGACGTCGGGGATGTTCGGCTCGATCACTGCGACCTCGGTGCCGCCGGACGAGGGGACCTGCACGCGCACGGTGACTTCCATGCCGTCGTCCAGGGGCCGCAGGGTGCACGTTGCGGCGATCACGCCTGCTTCACGGCGCGAAAAGGGGGCTTGGGCCAATGCGGCGGCAAGGGTTGGCACGGGTTTGACGGGGGCCGCATCCAGAGTGGTGTCAAAGTCGAGCCGGTGCGGAATGCAGATGTCCGAACACACGCCCAGGTCCATTTCGCCGCGCAGGCGCACGGGGCGGCCCGGTGCCTTGGGCTGGATGTGCAGGGGGATCACCACGTGATCCTTGTACCCGATCGAGCGCATTCCGTTCTGGTGGAACACATGCGGCGTGGGCCATGTGATCGACACGCTGCCGACGTTGCGCGCGCGCGACCAGTCGAACTGCGGTGGGATGCCCGCGTCGCCGGGTGCGCGCCAATAGGTTTTCCAACCGGGTTTCAGCGTCAGGTCCAGCCCCGCCACCATGCGTCCGTCGGGCAAGGTCCAGCCCTGGATAACCTGACCCGAGATGGGGGATTCTTCAGCCGTAACAGGTGCCACGCCCAAAAGGGCGACCAGCGGGGCCAGCACGAGGGCTGCGAGGAATGCGCGGATGTGGAACATGCCCGTTATTTGACCTGTGCGCGCAACATTGCCAAGTCACGTTTTCATCAGCCTTTGTTTCGCCCGATGCCGGCGCTGCCCCTTGCACGCAGGCGGCGCTATGCCCATTCTGGAGTTGAACTTTGGCACAACAGCGGGATGGCAATGACGGATCAAGGCATGGAACTGACGGGCAAGCTGCTGCTGGCGATGCCGGGTATGGGGGACATGCGGTTCGATCATTCGGTGGTTTTCCTGTGCGAACATTCCGCCAAGGGCGCAATGGGGCTGATCGTGAACAAGCCTGCGCAGGATCTGGCGCTGGGCGAGGTTCTGGAACAGTTTGACATCGAGGTCACACCGGACGTGCGCCAGATGCCGGTGCACTTCGGCGGACCTGTCGAAAGCTCGCGCGGGTTCGTGCTGCATTCGGGGGATTACACCTCGCAGTTGCAGACGCTGAAGATCGGCGACAGTTTTGGCATGACCGCCACGCAGGACATTCTGGAAGACATCGGGCGCGGCGCGGGTCCGGCGCAGTCGCTGATGATGCTGGGCTATGCCGGTTGGGGGCCGGGGCAGCTAGAGCAGGAGATTCTGGCGAACGGCTGGCTGACCTGCGACGCCCGTAGTGACCTTGTCTTTGGCAACAGTTCCGAGAAATGGCAAAGCGCGCTGAAATCGCTGGGCGTTGATCCGTTGGGCCTGTCGGGGACGGCGGGACGGGCCTGATCCGGGGGGTGCGGCGCAAAACCGTTGCAACGGGTCTGACCGTGATGCACTGATGTGCCCATGAAAGCTTTGATCGTCTTTATCACAGGTTTGGTCGTCTTTGGCGTGACCTTTGCCGGTTGGGTTTACCTGAACGGGTTCGGCTGCGGAATGAACCCGACCGGCTGCGGCGGATTTTCCTTGAACTGGAGCGATTTCGAAGCGTTGCAGATTTTTCTGCCGACCTTCATCCTTGGGGCTGTTTTGATGCTTTTGGGGGTGTGGATGTGGTGGCGGCGGTAAAGCGCGGTTTTACTGTTGCCGGGCCAAACACCTGTCTTGATCTGTGAGAGAGAACAGAGTCGGCTCCATTCATTCAAAATATATAGTTTATTATCAATGGCTTAAATAACCCTCAAAATTTTACTGGACATATGTCCAGATTAATCGTCCAATTTTCTGACCGGCACTGGGAGGCGCCGTTTCAGGGAGGAGATTATCATGCCGACGCAAAAGTCGTTCGACTATGTCATTGTGGGCGGAGGGTCGGCGGGATCGACACTTGCCGCGCGATTGAGTGAGGACAGCCACGTTACCGTGTGTCTGCTTGAGGCAGGCGGGCAGGGCGATCACATGCTGATCCGCGCCCCTGCGGCGGTTGTCGGGATGCTGCCGGGGCATGGCAAGATTTCCAACTGGGCCTTTAAGACGACACCGCAGCCGGGCCTGAACGGACGGCGCGGGTATCAGCCGCGCGGCAAGGCGCTGGGCGGTTCCAGCGCGATCAACGCGATGCTGTACATTCGCGGGCACAAGTCGGACTACGACGGTTGGGCCGCGCAAGGGTGTGAGGGCTGGGGCTGGGACGATTGCCTGCCGTATTTCCAGAAATCGGAAAACAACGAAGACGGGGCCGATGACCATCACGGCGCATCCGGGCCCTTGCAGGTGTCGAACCAGAAATCGCCCCGCCCGATCACCCGTGCCTTTGTTCAGGCGGCGACCGAACGCCAGCACCGCGAGGTGGCCGATTTCAACACCGGCGACAACGAGGGTGTGGGCTTGTACCAAGTCACCCAGTTCCACGACAAGGCCCGCAATGGCGAGCGGTGTTCAGCGGCGGCGGCATATTTGCACCCTGTCCAGAAAAGCCGCAGCAATCTGACGGTGATCACCGGCGCCCATGCGACCAAGATCGTGATGGAAGGCAAGCGCGCGGTCGGGGTTGCGTACCGGCAAAAGGGTCAGGATCACGAGGTGCGCGCGACCCGCGAGGTGCTGCTGGCGGGGGGCGTCTTCAACTCGCCGCAGTTGTTGATGCTGTCGGGGATCGGGCCGGAACAGGAAATCCGCCGTCACGGAATTACGGTGCTGCACGACCTGCCCGGCGTGGGCAAGAACCTGCAAGACCACCTGGATTTCATCCTTGCTTGCAAATCCAAGGACACCGACAACTTTGGCATCGGTCTGGCGGGCACCATCGGGCTGACCAAGCATATCCTGAAATGGCGCAAGGATGGCACCGGCATGATCGCCACGCCCTTTGCCGAAGGGGCGGGGTTTCTGAAAACCGATCCGGCGCTGGACCGGCCCGACATCCAGTTGCATTTTGTCATTTCCATCGTCGACGACCACGCGCGCAAGCTGCATCTGGGCTATGGCTACAGCCTGCACGTCTGTGTGCTGCGCCCGCATGGCCGGGGCGAGGTGTTTTTGCAAAGCGCCGATCCGATGGCGGCGCCGGGGATCGACCCCAAGTTTCTGTCCGACCGGCGCGACCTGGAGCTGCTGATCAAGGGCGCCAAGATGGCGCGTGAAATCCTGCAAGCGCCGGCGATGAAGAACTACTGCCACAAAGAGCTGTTCGGCGTGACCGACAACATGACCGATGCCGAATGGGAAACCCACATTCGCGCCCGTGCCGATACGATTTATCACCCCGTCGGCACCTGCAAGATGGGCATCGACGACATGGCGGTGGTCGATCCGCAACTGCGTGTGCACGGCATTGACGGGTTGCGGGTTGTTGATGCGTCGGTGATGCCGGACCTGATCGGCGGCAACACCAATGCCCCCACCATCATGATCGCGGAACGCGCGGCCGAGATGATCAAGGGCGACATGACCGCCGCGGTGGCTGCGCAATGAAAAGGATGAGGATGCTTAGACCGATGACGCGCCAGTCGCTGAAGTGCTTTGACGCCGGACTGCTGGAGGGCGCAGGCGCATGAACCAGATCACGCAAAAGATTGCCCCCGATTTCAGCGGCCTTGATGCGGCGCTGGGGGTTTTGTCCACGTCCAGGAACGCATGGGCGCGCACCCCCAACGCCGAGCGCATCGCGATCCTGTCCGAGATCAAGGACCGGCTGCTTGAGGTGTCCGAAGGCTGGGCCGAAACGGCGGCGCGGCACAAACTGATCCCGTCAGGTTCGGCCTTGGTGGGCGAGGAATGGACCTCGGGGCCTTATGCGGTGATGTCGGCCTGCAACGGGTTGATCCAGACCTTGTCGCAGATGGAGGGCAAGGCGTTTCTGGCGGCGCTTCCGACACGGCAGACGGCGAACGGGCAACTGGCGGTGCGTGTGATGCCGCATTCGATCTGGGACAGATTGCTGTTGTCGGGTGTGACGGCAGATGTCTGGATGCAGCCCGACGTGACTGCGGCCAACCTGGCGCAGCACACGGCACAGGCCTATGACACCCCGCCTGGGCAGCGGGAGGGCAAGGTGGCGCTGGTGCTGGGTGCGGGCAACATCGCCTCCATCGCGCCGCTGGATGCCTTTCAAAAGCTGTTTGTCGAACATCAGGTGGTTATCCTGAAGATGAATCCGGTGAACGACTATCTGACGGAATACCTTGAGGCCGCGCTGAAACCGCTGATCGACCGTGACGCGCTGCGCATTGTGCGCGGCGGGGCCGAGGTGGGGGGCTATCTGTGCACGCATCCGCAGGTGGACGAAATTCACATTACCGGTGCCGCTGCGTCGCATGACATGATCGTCTGGGGCGCGGGGCAGGAAGGTGCGGACAACAAGCGCGCCGGAACGCCAAAGATCGACAAACCGATTACGTCAGAGCTGGGCGCGGTGTGTCCGACGATTGTGGTGCCGGGGCACTGGAGCGATGCGGATTTGCAGTTTCAGGCAGAGCATTTGGCGACGCAGAAACTGCACAACTCGGGTTTTAACTGCGTTGCGTGCCAGATGCTGATCCTGCCCGCCGACTGGCCGCAAAAGGGCAAGCTGCTGGGCAATCTGCGCGATGTGATGGCGGGACTGGACGCGCGTCAGGCGTATTATCCGGGCGCAGAGGACCGGATGCAATCGTTCGGGGATCATGCGCCCGGGGCCGAGCAGTTCGACCGTGGCAGCGCACCTGCGTGCATCGTGGCACCTGCGGATGGGGATGGCTGGTTTGCCCGCAACGAGGTTTTTGCCCCTGCCTTGTCCACACACGAGATTGCGGGCCGCGATCCGGCGGCCTATCTGATCGAAGCGGTGCGTTACGCCAATGAAACGCTGACAGGCACGCTGGGGGCCAACATCCTGATCCACCCGGCCACGATCCGGCAGATCGGGCGCAAGCGGTTCGAGAGCATCATCGCCGAGCTGCACTATGGCACCATCGCGATCAACGCGTGGACAGGGTTGGCCTTTCTTTCGACAGCGTGCCCGTGGGGCGCGTTTCCGGGGCATAGCTTGCAGGACGTGTCGAGCGGGATCGGATTTGTGCACAATACCTTCATGTTCGACAAGCCCGAGCGGGTGGTGATCCGTGCGCCATGGCGGCCCTTTCCGCGCAACCTGTTGTCGGGTGGCATGACACTGCTGCCACGCCCGCCGTGGTTCGTGACGAACCGCCGTCAACATGTGGTGGGCAAGCTGCTGACCCGCTTTCAACACCGGCCAAGCTGGTTTAAGCTGCCCGCAATCTTCATAAACGCCTTGCGGGGCTGACCGGATGGTAGGCCAGGGTATTGACCAAGCTTGATAAAATCGAACGACTGAGCCAACAGGCGGATGCAAAATCCGCCAAGCGGGCGCGCAAGAAGCAAGAGCTGGCCGACAACGCGATCACCGCGCTGAAACAGCTTGGCTATGCGCGCACCAGCCTGCGCGACATCGCGGCGATGTCGGGGGTCGCGGTGGGCACGCTGCACTACTATTTCGAGGACAAGGTCGATCTGATCGGCTTTTGCGTGCGCCGCTACAAAGTAGGGTTCGTGGCGCAGATGGATGCGATCGTGCAGACCGGCGATGCGCCCGACAAGCTGGTCGAGCGGTTTATCAAGGGGTTGGCCCTGTCGATCCGCCGCGACGCCGAAACGCACCGGCTGTGGTATGACGTGCGGTCGCAGGCGATGTTCGATCCGGCATTCGAAGAGGTGGTCTTCGAAATCGAAGCGGCGATGATTGCGCTGGTAATGCGTTTGCTGGACCGGTTGGACCAGCCTGCGGATCAGGTGAGGGCGCAGGCGTGCTATCTGATGCTGGACGCGGCGTTCCGGTTCCATTTGCAGCGCTATCTGGCGGGGGACAAAGACGCGCCGTCGGCGTTCGAGACGCAGGTGTGCACCCAGTTTGCAGCGGTGCTTTAGGGGCTCTGCCCCCGCGCCTTGCGGCGCGCCCCCGGAGTTTATCGGGCAAGATGAAGTGCGTCAGCGCGGGGCGGCGGCGCGTTTCAGCCGGTCGTTGATGGCGGCACCCAGACCGGTCTGCGGGATCGGTGCCACGGCGATGGGTTTGCCGGTGCGGTCAAGCTGGTGCAGCGCATCGAACAGGCTGGCGGCGGCTTCGGCAAGGTCGCCCGCGGCGCTGAGGGTCAGATCACCCGCGATCTTGCCAAAGCCCAGCAGGACCTCACCCGTGTGGGCGCTGGTGGCGTTCAGGCGGACCGTGGCCCCGGGTGCATAGTGCGAGGCGAGTTGCCCGGGGGCGGTGATGGCGTCGCCTGCGTCGCGGCTGACGGGGTGGCCCAAGGCCGCCTCGATGGCCTCGACCGGCAGGCCGCCGGGGCGCAACAGCGTGGGGGTGCCTGCCAGCGACAGGATGGTGCTTTCCACGCCGACGGGGCAGGGGCCGTCGTCCAGCACGGCAGCGATGCGGCCCGACAGGCCGTCCAGAACGTGTTGTGCGATGGTGGGGCTGATGCGGCCCGAGACATTGGCGGATGGCGCGGCGACAGGCATCTGCGCGGCGCGCAGCAACGCCTGTGCCGTTGGATGATGCGGCACGCGGATCGCCACGGTGTCCAGACCCGCGGTGACCAGCAACGACAGGCCGTGCCCCGCAGCCAGCGGCAGCACCAGCGTCAGGGCGCCGGGCCAGAAGGCGGCCGCCAGACGGTCGGCGGTGTCGGTCCACTGCACAAAGGTTTTGGCGGTTGCCACATCCGGTACATGCACGATCAGCGGGTTGAAGCTGGGGCGGCCCTTGGCGGCATAGATCCCTGCCACCGCCTGCCCGTTGCGCGCGTCGGCGCCCAGCCCATAGACCGTTTCGGTGGGAAAGGCGACCTGGGCCCCATCGGCCAGCAAGGCGGCAGCCCGGGCTAGACCTGTTGCATCAGGGTGCAAATGAAGGGTTTCGGTCTGGTTCATGTGATCCGTGCGTGACGCCGCGTTGGTGTTGCCTTAGAGGGGCGGGAAAGCCCATGTTACCGCGCAAAGCTGCCCCCGTCGCCCGCATAAAGACTGCTCAGGGCCTTGCCAAGGGTGTGGCGCTATTCTGAGGAGGTTACCCATGCCCTACCGCGCCCCTGTTGATGATTTCACTTTTCTGTTCGATCACGTGGTTGGACTGGACCAGGTGCGTGCCACCGATCGGTTCGAAGAGGCTAGCAGTGATGTGACCGCCGCGATCCTGACCGAGGCGGGCAAGATGTGCGAAGAGGTCATGGCCCCGCTGCAACGCAACGGCGATCTGACCCCTGCGCATCTGGAAAACGGTGTTGTGCGGACCTCGCCCGGGTTTGCCGAAGGGTTCAAGGCAATTGCCGATGGCGGCTGGATCGGGATCACCGCAGACCCCGAGCATGGCGGCATGGGGCTGCCGATGGCGCTGAACACAGCCGTGAACGACATGATGAGCGCGTCCTGTCTGGCGCTGCAACTGGCGCCGCTGATGGGGCAGGGCCAGATCGAGGCGCTGGAACATCATGCCAGTGACGCGCTGAAGGAAACCTATCTGCCCAAGCTGATCAGCGGCGAATGGACCGGCACCATGAACCTGACCGAACCGCAGGCGGGATCGGACGTGGGTGCGCTGTCGACCAAGGCCGAGGACAATGGTGACGGGTCGTTCAGCGTGACCGGGCAAAAGATCTACATCACCTGGGGCGACAACGACTTTGCCGCCAACGTCTGCCATCTGGTGCTGGCACGTCTGCCGGGCGCACCGGCGGGAACCAAGGGGATCAGCCTGTTTCTGGTGCCGAAATACATCCCCGATGCCGACGGCAACCCCGGCAAGGCCAACAGCCTGAAGGTGGTCAGCCTGGAACACAAGCTGGGCCTGCACGGCTCGCCCACCTGCGTGATGCAATATGACGGCGCGCGGGGTTGGCTGGTTGGCCCCGAACAGGGTGGCATGGCGGCGATGTTCACCATGATGAACAACGCGCGACTGGGCGTCGGCACCCAAGGGGTCGGCATCGCCGAGGGCGCATTCCAGCACGCGCTGGCCTATGCGCTGGACCGCAAGCAGGGCAAGACCCAAGGCCCGACGGGCAGCATTGTCGACCACGCCGATGTGCGCCGGATGCTGGCGTCGATGAAAGCGGACGTGTTCGCCGCGCGGGCCATTGCGCTGTCGTGCGCCGTGGCCATCGACATGCACACCGCCACGGGCGAACCTGAATGGAAAGCGCGCGCGGCGTTCCTGACGCCCATCGCCAAGGCATTCGGCACCGACGTGGGGATCGACGTGGCCCAGCAGGGCGTGCAGGTGCACGGCGGCATGGGCTTTATCGAAGAAACCGGCGCAGCGCAGTTTTACCGCGATGTGCGGGTGACCTCGATCTACGAGGGCACCAACGGCATTCAGGCGATGGACCTTGTGGCACGCAAGATGATGGACGGCGGCGAAGCGGCGCACGCCCTGATCGACGCCATCGAGGAACAGGCCGAGGCTGCCCGCGAGCGGTTCCCGCGCATGGGCGAGGCCGTCTGGCAGGCGTCTGAGAACCTGCGCGAGGCGACCGAATGGCTGGTGCAGCAAAAGGACATGGAAGACCGATTTGCCGGTGCGGTCCCTTACCTGCGCGCCTTTGCGCGGGTGCTGGGCGGGCATTTGCATCTGAAAGCCGCTTTGGCGGACGCCGTGGGCGGGCCGCGCGAAAAGCTGGCGCGTTTCTACATCCAGCGTCTGCTGCCCGAGCATGAAGGGCTGCTGGTACATGCGCAGGCCGGTGCCAAGGCGCTGATGGCGTTGAGCGCTGACGAGTTGGCCGCCTGATGGCCGATGGTGCACCCCAAGGGCTGAGATACCCCTGGCCCGAACCACCCGAACACGGCACCGCCGTCGAAGTGGCCGAGGGCGTGTTGTGGTTTCGTCTGCCGCTGCCGATGAAGCTGGACCACGTCAACATTTATGCGCTGGATGATGGCGATAGCTGGACGGTGATCGACACCGGCTTTGACACCGGCAAGACTCGCAGGTTGTGGCAAGAGATGATGGCAGGGCCGATGGGCGGCAAGCCGGTGGGCCGCGTGATTGTCACGCACCACCACCCCGACCATATCGGGCTGGCGGGTTGGTTTCAGGCGGAATTCGGGGCCGAACTGGTCACCACGCGCACCGCATGGCTGATGGCGCGGATGCTGGTTCTGGACGAACAGGCAACGCCCTTGCCCGAAACGCTGGCGTTTTATCGCAGCGCCGGGATGGACCCGGAGCTGTACGAGAAACGCGCCGCCGAGCGTCCGTTCAATTTTGCCGATATCGTGGCCCCGATGCCGCTGGGCTATACCCGCATCCAGCAGGACCAGACGATCCGCATCGGCGGGCGCACATGGGACATTCACATGGGCAACGGCCACGCGCCGGAACACGCGACATTCTGGAGCCGTGACGACAATCTGGTGCTGTCTGGCGATCAGATCCTGTCGTCGATCAGCCCCAACGTTGGCGTTCATGCGACCGAACCGATGGCCGACCCGATTGGCGAATGGCTGGAAGCCTGCGAGCGGCTGGAGCCACTGGCGCGGGCGGATCAGCTGGTTCTGGGCGGGCACAAGCTGCCTTTTACCGGCCTGCCCACACGGATGCGCCAGTTGATCGACAACCACCACGGTGCGTTGAAACGGCTGCTGGAGTATATCGACACACCCAAATCGGCCACCGAATGCTATGCGCCGTTGTTCAAGCGCAAGATCGGTGAGGGCGAATACGGGTTGGCGATGGTTGAAGCTTTTGCGCATTTGTCGCACCTTTACCAGACGGGACTGGCCACGCGCAGCTTGCGCGACGACGGGGCTTGGGTCTTTCAAAAGGCGTAAGGGGTGACAATGGACGACCAGATCAGAACGACCGCCGAGGCGATCGAGGCCGACGTGATGCCACGTCTGTACGAGGTGCACAGCGACCCCAAGGCGTCCAATGCCAAGGACCAGCCGGTGCCCAAGGGCATGACCGGAAAACCGGCCAGCCAGAAAAGCCCGGCGCAATGGGCGTACGAGCGGCTGGCGCTGTATATCAAGAATTTCGAGGCACAACTGGACAACGAACACGAGGTTGCCATGGGCTTTGCCGGGGGCGACGCAGGTGTGCTGCGGATCGAGGGGATGGGGTATTTTGACCCGGACGTCATCACCTTTTACGGATCGGACCCGACGGGCGCGCGCACGCAGTTGATCCAGCATGTGACCCAACTGAACGTCCTGCTGCGGGCCTTGCCCAAGGCGGTCGAGCAAGAGGCCCCCAACCGCATCGGTTTCCGGCTGGCCCAGGCGTTGGACGAAGGCCCCGAGCAAGGCTGAGGTGAATGCGCCCTGCGCGTCATTGACACCGTGACAGGGCTGCGCAAATGCAGTAACCAGCGGCCAAAGTGGATCAACCCAGACAAACAGGAGCCTGACCGATGGCAGACCATAAACACGGTGAGATGGACACAAAAGTGCAAGAAGCCACGTTTAACGGCTTCATGGCATGGACCAAATGGAGCGTTATCGTGATTCTCGCGGTGCTGGTTCTGATGGCGATTTTCATTTCCTAAGCCTTTGACTTTCGTGACGAAGATCACCGGAGACTGACTGTATGCGTTCGATCCTGATTGCCTTGTCGCTGATTGCAGGGCTGGCGGGCTGTGCGGTGAAACCAGCCAACGATTCGCCTGCCGAGGTGATCACCGCTGCGGCCTACCGTGACCCTTCCGCGCCTTCGCTGACGCTGTTGACGGTGGTCAGCAACCGGTCGGGCAGTGGCGCGCATTCGGCGCTGGTCGTCAACGGGTCACAGCGTGTGATCTTTGACCCGGCAGGATCGTACAAACACCCGCGTGTGCCTGAAAACGGCGATGTGTTGTACGGCATCACGCCTGCGGTTCTGCAAAGCTACAAGGGCGCCCACGCGCGCAGCACCTATCACGTGGTCAGCCAGACGGTCCCCGTGACCGCCGAACAGGCCGAGCGGGTGCTGCAACTGGTGCGGGGCTATGGCAACGTCGGTGACGCGCGCTGTGCACAGGCGACCACCGATATTCTGACGCAGGTGCCCGGATTTCAGGGCATCAAGTCGACATGGTTTCCCGCCAACCTGATGGATCAGTTCGGCACGCTGCCCGGTGTTGTGACTGACAAATACTACGAAAACGACGAAGGCGACATTGTCGACGGCGTGGCCAAAATCCAGCTTTGATCTGATTGGCAGGTGTCGAGCGCCGCGTACCTTTGACGCGATGCACCGGGTTTTCTGAATCCTATCAACGGGCCGCGTCACGCAATATTGGCCCAAACCGGACCTTCGATGCGGTTTGGGTCAAAGGTCTGCTAAGGGGGGCGAAGTGGACCTTTGACACTTAGACGGTCAACGTCCGCTCTGCTATGCCTAAAATTTGTTAATCGAGTTTCCACCGTCAGCGACTATGGCGCTACCGGTCACAAAGGATGCGCTCTCGGAAAGCAAGAATACTGCGACTTGCGCAATTTCTGACGGCTCGGCCATCCGTTTTAACGCATGAAGGCCGCGCACGACCTCGTGAAAGCCGGGATCATCTCCTGCCATGGCGGTCATTGTGCCGCCTGGCAGAAGCGCATTGACCCGAATGTTCTCTGCGCCGTGTTCTACAGCAAGCACTTGGGTCATACCAATCAGCCCCGCCTTGGCGGCTGCATAGGCAGCCATGCCAGGCAATCCAACAGTGTGTCCTACAAAGGAGGACGTGAAAACGATGGAACCACCACCGTTTTCACGCAACAAGGGGATTTGGTATTTGGCGGCGTAAAAGCCGCTGCTCAGGTTTACACCGATGACCTTGTGCCAATTGTCGGATTGCATATCAGGCACCGGACCCAGTTCTCCCGTCGTCCCCGCATTGTTGAACGCTCCGTCAAGTCCACCGAATTCGTCCTTTGCGCAGTTCACAAGAGCCTGAGCATACATCTCGTCGCTGACGTCGCCGGAAAGACAAACAGCCTTTCCGCTGCTTTGCTTGATCTGCCCAGCAAGCTGATCAAGTTCAGCTTGTCGTCGAGCCCCAAGAACGACGTTGGCCCCTTTGGCGGCGAGTAAAAGAGCGGCTGCCGCCCCAATTCCGCTGCTGGCTCCGGTGACGATGAAGGTTTTGTTATTGAGTTCCATGGTTTGCCTTTCAATCATTGGAATATGATCGACTAAGGCTTTCTTGTATCTTCGAGCGACCCGTTTCCTGCGCTCTTCGGAACTTGAATGGTTATTGCGCAAGATTCGGGTCAGCTCAGCGTGCCGACCTGAAAGCTGACGTCCGTGCATCGCGCAGCGGGGCGGTGACAAAGCCGCCCGCCTTTTAGCCCATAATCAGAATATACAGCGTCAGCACGGCGGCCCCCGACCCGATGGCCGCCAGCACGTTCTTGGTTTTTGCCCCGATCACCACAGCCACCAGCGCCGCCAACAGCCGCCCCGGCTCGGGTCCGGTGCCTGCGTCGTTGGAAAAGGCCACCAGCGGTGTCACCATCGCGGGCAGGATGGCCACCGCGGTATAGCGCAGATGGCGCAGCAGCCAGGGCGGCAGGGGCCGGTCACCGACCAACCCCAGAAACGAAAAGCGCAACAAGAAGCTGCCCACGCCCAGCGATATGATGACGATCCACAGGGTCAGGGTGCTCATCTGCGCCGCTCCATCCACAGTTCGGCCTGCGCGCCGGCGATCATGCCGGCCGCCCCCGCGATGATCAGCCCCAGCGACCACGGCACAGCGGCGGCAAAAAGGCTGACCACGACGGCAGTAAACGCCGCGATGACATGGGGCAGGGTGCGCAGGGCGGGGGCCACCATGGCCAGAAAGGCAATGGGCAGGGCGAAATCAATCGGGATCTGCGGCGGCAGCGCGCTGCCGATGATGGCACCCGCAAGACTGGCACCATACCAGACCGACATCACCAACAGGCAGGTGCCCATGTAATAGCCCATGCGTTCGGGCACGGTCATGGCCGGCTCGGCCTCGAACTTCTGATGGCTCAGCGCATAGCTTTGGTCGACCAGAAGGTAGGCGGCAAACGCCCGTTGCCACATCGGCGCGCGGCCCAGATAGGGGGTCAGGGCGGCGGAATACATCGCCACCCGCAGGTTCACCGCCAGCGCCGAGATGATGACGACAACCGTCGGTGCATTTTCCTGCATCAGTTGCAGCGCGGTGAACTGCGCCGCCCCCGCAATCACCGCCAGCGAAAAGGTCATGACCTCGAACAGGTTCAGCCCCGCCTCGGTGGCGATCACGCCAAAGAGCAACGCAAAGGGAGCCGCAACAAGTGTAAAGGGCGCACTGTCGCGGACGCCGCGCCAAAAGGCCGTTTTGGGTGTGGTGGTGGACATTGTGAAACCTTAGTGTTGGTCTAGGGTTATCGGGCAAAGACAGGGGATGCAATTGGCGACGCAAGACAATTCAGGCAGCTATCTGATAGCGCCCATGCCCGCACGTGCCGGTCTGACGCGCAGCGTGACGGGGCGGGACCAGACCGGCGCGCAGGTCGATTTGTCGGTGGTCGAGGAGCGGCCCCTGACCATCTATCTGAACGCGCAGGAAATCGTCACTGCCATGACCATTGGCGACTATCCCGAATATCTGGCGCTGGGGTTTTTGCGCAACCAGCGGATGCTGGGCGACGATGATGTGATCACCGGCGTCGATTACGACGACGAATTGCAAGTGGTGGTGGTGCGCACGGCGCGCCAGACCAACCACGAGGACAAGCTGAAAAAGAAAACCCGCACCAGCGGTTGCGCCGTGGGCACCGTCTTTGGCGACATGATGGAAGGGTTGGACGATGTTGTGCTGCCTGCAACGCCGGTGCGCACTTCTTGGCTGTATGCGCTGAGTGCTGCGATCAACCGCACGCCGTCGCTGTATCTGGAAGCAGGTGCGATTCACGGCACGGTGCTGTGCCATCAGGACCGTCCGCTGGTCTATATGGAAGACGTGGGGCGGCACAACGCGGTGGACAAGATCGCAGGCTGGATGCTGGACGAGGGCGTCAGCCCCGACGACAAAATCTTGTACACAACGGGGCGTTTAACGTCCGAAATGGTGATTAAGACCGCGATGATGGGCATTCCGGTGCTGGCGTCCCGCTCGGGCTTTACCGCCTGGGGCGTCGAGATCGCGCAGCAGGTCGGGCTGACCCTGATCGGTCGGATGCGGGGGCAGCGGTTTGTCTGTCTTGCGGGCGAGGATCGTCTGATCCGTGATGCTGATCCGGCTGCTGTGCAGGACGAGCCGCGCAAGTCGGGCCGCAAGGGGGGCGGGGCATGAAGCAACCCCTGGGCGTCATCCTTGCCGGTGGTCTGGCCACGCGGATGGGCGGCGGCGACAAGGCGCTGTTGCCGTTGGGCGGGCAGAGCCTGCTGGCGCGGGTGATTGCGCGCCTGGAGCCGCAGGTGGCGGGGCTGGCGCTGAATGCCAATGGCGATGCGTCGCGGTTTGCGGGCTTTGGCCTGCCGGTGGTGGCGGACAGTGTGGAAGGGTTCGCGGGGCCGTTGGCGGGCGTACTCGCCGGGCTGGACTGGGCGGCGGAACTGGGGGCCGATGCGATCGTGACCGTGGCCGCCGACACGCCGTTCTTTCCCTGCGATCTGGTGCCGCGTTTGCTGATGGCCTCCGAAGGCATGGCCGCCCCGCTGGCGCTGGCCGCGACGCCGCGCGGCGATGCGGACACGCGCTCGATGACCGCCGGGCTGATCCGGCATCCGACGTTCGGGCTGTGGCCCGTAGCCCTGCGCGATGACCTGCGCGCCGCTTTGCAGGACGGGCTGCGCAAGGTTGTGATCTGGACAGACCGCCACGACGGGCGGCTGGCGGAGTTTCCGGACGCGGGTGATCCGTTTTTCAACGTCAACACGCCGGATGATCTGGCACAGGCCGAGGCGATGTTATGAGGATTTTTGGCGTTGTCGGCTGGAAGAATGCGGGCAAGACCGGGCTGATGGAACGGCTGGTGACTGAAATCACCGGGCGCGGGTTCACCGTCAGCACGGTGAAACATGCGCACCATTCCTTTGATGTGGATCATCCGGGCAAGGACAGCCACCGGCACCGTGTGGCCGGCGCCTCCGAGGTGCTGTTGGCGTCCCGCAACCGGTTCGCCCTGATGCACGAAATGCGCGGCGCGGATGAATTGCCGCTGTCGGCACTGCTGGAAAAGCTGTCGCCGGTCGATCTGGTGCTGGTCGAGGGATACAAACGCGACGCGCACCCCAAGGTCGAGGCGCACAGGGCCGAGACGGGCAATCCGCTGATCGCGCCCGACGATCCCACGGTGCGGGCGGTGGCCAGTGACAGTGCGGTGGACGTGGCCGTGCCGGTGTTCGATCTGGATGACACAGGCGCGATTGCCGATTTCATTCTGGCGCAGGTGGGCTTGTGATGTTCGACACGGTGATCGTGGTGGACTGGTCTGGGGGCAACGACCGTGGCGCGACGCCCAAGGCCGATGCGATATGGGCCTGCGTGGTGCGGGGGGGGGTGACCGAAACACCTGTTTACTTGCGCAACCGTCAGGTGGCCGAGGCGTGGATTGCCGACACTTTGCAAATCGAACGCGCGGCCGGTCGGCGGGTGATGGTCGGGTTCGATTTTCCTTTTGGCTATCCGCGCGGCTTTGCGCGGGCCGTGGCGGGCACGGATGATCCGCTGGCCTTGTGGGATTGGTTGGCCGAGCGGATCGAAGATGCCCCCAAGGCCAACAACCGTTTTGACGTGGCGGGGGCGATCAATGTGGTGCTGGGCGGCAATGGGCCGTTCTGGGGCAATGGGTTGAAACGCGAGATTGACGGTTTGCCGCGCACCAAGGCGGGGTACGAAAACCCCTTTGCCCAGCGGCGGCAGGCCGAAGAGCGCGCAAAGGGCGCATTCTCTGTCTGGCAGCTTAGCGGGGCAGGGTCGGTTGGGTCGCAGGCGCTGATGGGCCTGCCGGTGCTGGCGCGGTTGCGGCGGCGGTTTGGTGACCATCTGGCGGTCTGGCCGTTTCAGCCGCTGGACGCAGGGATTGCGCTCGTCGAGGTCTGGCCATCGCTGATTGCGCCCGAGATCGCGGCGCGGGTGCAGCCGGACGAGATCAAGGATGCCGCGCAGGTGCGGGTTCTGGCGCAGGCTTTGTCGGCGCTTTCTGCGGATCAGTTGGCCACGATGCTGGCCGATGGCGACAGCGAAGAAGGCTGGATTTTCGGGCTGGGACACGAGGATGCCTTGCGGGGTGCGCTGACGAATGGCCCCGTGCCGCCGCCGTTGTCCAACGACTGTTTTGCACTTCCTCCGGGCGTGGCGTGGACGCCGGTGGATGACGCATTGGCCTTGCTGCAAGAGCGTCTGACGCCGGTGGCGCGGGTCGAAACGGTGCCGGTTCAGCAGGTATTAGGGCGCGTGCTGGCCGAACCTGTAATGGCAAAGCGGTCCAACCCGCCGCGTCCGAACACCGCTGTCGACGGCTATGGCTTTGCAGGGGCGCGCGACACGGGCGAGCATGTGCTGCCGCTGGTGGCAGGGCGCGCGGCGGCGGGGGGCGATTTTGACGGCGCGGTGCCTGCGGGCCATGCGGTGCGGGTGCTGACGGGCGCGGCCTTGCCTGCGGGCGTCGATACGGTGGTGTTGCAAGAGGACGTGACCGTTGACGGCGGGCGCATCGCGTTCAACGGGCCGGTGAAGCAAGGCGCGAACAGCCGACGCGCGGGCGAGGACGTGGCGGCAGGCGATGAGATCCTGCCCCAAGGCCGCCGTTTGACCCCCGCCGATCTGGCGCTGCTGGCAGCGGTGGGCGTGCGCGCGGTCGACGTGTTCGCTTCCTTGCGGGTCGGTGTGCTTTCCACGGGTGACGAGCTGGCCGAGGCGGGCAGTGACGCAGGCGAGACGCAGATTTACGACGCCAACCGCCCCATGCTGCTGGGGCTGCTAAAGCGGCTGGGGCATCGGGCGGTGGACCTTGGCCGTGTGGGCGATGACCGTGCGGCCTTGGCGGCGGCGCTGGATGGTGCACAGGTGGATGCGATCCTGACCAGCGGTGGCGCATCGGCAGGGGACGAGGACCACGTTTCGGCCCTGTTGCGTGACGCAGGCGCAATGGCGCTGTGGCGGATCGCGGTCAAGCCGGGGCGACCCCTGGCGTTGGGCATGTGGAAGGGCACGCCGGTGTTTGGTCTGCCGGGCAATCCGGTTGCGGCAATGGTCTGCACGCTGGTCTTTGCGGCCCCGGCGCTGGGGCTGCTGGCAGGCGCAGGCTGGCACAAACCCCAAGGGTTCACGGTGCCCGCAGGGTTCGAGAAATCCAAAAAACCCGGCCGCCGCGAATATCTGCGGGCGCGGATACGCGACGGCGTGGTCGAAGTGTTCCGGTCCGAAGGATCGGGCCGGATCAGCGGGCTAAGCTGGGCCGAGGGGCTGGTGGAGTTGCCCGACGGCCCGCTGGTGGTCAAGCGCGGCGATCCGGTGCGGTTTATCCCTTGGGGTGGCTTCGGGCTGTGATCAGATGCCGTGCGCCGCGAATGCCTTGCGCGCGGCGGCCACACCGTTGATGCAGGCGGGCACACCGGCATAGACCGCCATTTGCAACAGGATTTCCACGATTTCATCCCGCGTGACACCGGTGTTCAGGGCGGCGCGGATGTGGAATTCAAGCTGTTCGGGGGCCGTGCCGATGGCGGTCAGCGCGGCAACGGTCAGCATTTCGCGGGTGCGCAGGTCGATACCGGGACGGTCCAGCACGTCGGCCAGACCGAAGCCCAGCAGCGTGTCGAAGAGGTCAGGTGCCATGCTGTTCAGGTTGGCCTGCACCTTGGCGGCGGCGCCTGTTTCCAACGTTTCAAGCAATGCGATGGTGCGGTCGGTGCGCGGGTTTGTCATGCGTTCAGTCCTTTCATGCCTTCGGCGGTATAGCGGTCGCCTGCGACGTCCAGTGCGGCGATGGCGCGGTTCAGGGTGTCTTGTTCGTCCGATGTCAGGGTGATGTCGGCAGCGGCCACGTTTTCTTCCAGGTATTTCAGCCGCTTGGTGCCGGGGATCGGGACGATGTGGTCGCCTTTGGACAGCAACCATGCCAGCGCGATTTGCGCAGGTGTGCACCCTTTGGCAGCGGCCATCTGGCGGACACAGTCAACGATGCTGGTGTTGCTGGCCATGTTGTCGGCGGAAAACCGTGGCAAGTTGGCGCGAAAGTCGCCGTCGCCGAATGTGGTCTGTTTGTCAAAGGCCCCGGTCAGGAACCCGCGCCCCAGCGGTGAATAGGGCACAAAACCGATGCCCAGTTCGGCGCAGGTGGGCAGCACGTCTGCCTCGACCTCGCGGGTCCACAGTGAATATTCGGTTTGCACGGCTGTGACAGGGTGCACCGCATGGGCGCGGCGCAGGGTGGGCGCGCTGACTTCGCACAGGCCGATATAGGCGATCTTGCCCTCGGTCACCAGATCGGACAGGGCGTGCATCACGTCCTCGATGGGCTGGGCGGGGTTGATGCGGTGGACGTAATACAGGTCGATCCGCTCAACTCCCAGCCGTTTCAACGACGCCTCGCAGGCGCGGCGGACATAGGCGGGGCTGTTGTCGATCTCGCGGCGGTATTCGCCGGGGTTGCGGACGATGCCGAATTTGGTGGCAATCTCGGCCTGCGGTTTGCGGGTACGCAGGAACTGGCCCAGCAGTTCCTCGTTGTGATGGGGGCCATATGTGTCGGCAGTGTCGAAAAACGTCACACCCAGATCCGCGGCGCGGTCCAGTACGGCCAGCGACTGGGTGTCGTCGCGGGGGCCGTAAAATTCGCTCATCCCCATGCAGCCAAGGCCAAGGGCGGAGACAGAGAAATCGGGGGTCAGGTGGCGGCGGTGCATGATCTGTCCTTTTGATTGAGGGATGAGGACAAGATGCGTATTCTGGTATTGGAAGAATATAGAGAAGATCAGAAGGCTGTTTTCGAAAAATGGAAGATGCGCTGAACTGGAACGACACGCCCGCCTTTCTGGCGGTGGCGCGGACCGGCACGTTGACCGGTGCTGCGGGGGTGTTGGGCGCGGGGGTGGCGACAGTCTCGCGGCGGATCGAGCGGTTGGAGGATGCGCTGGGCGTGCCGTTGTTTGCGCGGGCGCAGACCGGATACCAGCTGACCGACGAAGGCGCCGCCCTGTTGCCCCGCGCCGAAGCGTTGGAGGCCGCGATGGACGGTTTTCGCAGCGCCGCTGATGCAGGGCGCGGGGTGCGCGGGCATGTGCGGGTGGCCACGGCTGAAAACCTGGCGAACCCGCTGCTGATCCCGTCGCTGGGCCCGCTGCTGGCGGCGCATCCAGGGCTGACGGTCGAGGTGTCGACGGATGTGGCCTCGGTCAACCTGCACAAACGCGATGCGGACCTTGCGGTGCGCATGGTGCGGCCCACGCGGGGGCATCTGACGGTGCGGCGGATCGGGACGCTGGGGTTTGGTCTGTACGGGTCTGCCGATTACATGACGCAGCGTGGCGACGGTGTGGGGTTCGAGGGGGACAGTTATATCGGCTGGGCGGACCGGTTCGGCGATCTGCCCGCTGCGCAATGGCTGGCCCGCAGTTTTCGCGACACCGCACCGGTGGTGGTCACCGCGACACTGGCCTCGCAACTGAGCGCGGCGCAGGCGGGGTTGGGGTTGGCGGTGCTGCCGCATTTTCTGGCACAAGATGCCGGATTACAGCGGGTGCCGGTGGAGCTGGGCGTGGATCAGGACATATGGCTGGTGATGCACAGCGATCTGATGGCGTCTCAGCGGGTGCGGGTGGTGGCGGATCATCTGGTAAGCGTGATCGAGGCGCATGGCGCGCAGTTGCGGGGGGATTAGGTGGCAACCCCTAGTCAAACGTCCCCGCCACGCGGCCCAGCAGCATGAACGCCCGCGCGGTTCGGGTGTCGGCCAGTGCCGAAATATCCGCGTCGTCGGCTTCGGCCTCGAAGGCGGCAAAGCTGCGGTCAAAGCGGCGCAGGAAATGGTGCGCGGTGTCGCGGAAAATCGGGTCTTGTTTCATCCGGCCAGCGGTCAACGCCAGCGACGAGCGGTCCCGTACGCCACCCAGTGCCGCGACACTGCGGCCACGGGCGCCTTGGGCAAAGCTGCGCCAGATTTCGGGACGGGCGCGGTCGGGGCGCAGGTCGTCCATGTAGATTCCGTCCTGGCTGAGCAGGGTCAGGATGTCCTGGGCGGCCTGGATCATCTGGGCGGTTGGCCGGTCCTTGAGCGCGCGGCGCAGGGCAGAAAATCCGGCAGAGTCCTCGGCGGTTTCGGGGAAGTTCAGGGCGCGGATGAAATCCTCGCGGGCGAGGGGCGGCGCGGTTTCCTCTGACGTGGTGCCAAGGGCCAGCTTGGGCTGGTCGTCGGCGGCCTGCGGGGCCATGGGTGGCGGCGCGTGGCGGGCCGGCTGCACTGCGTCGCGGCGGGTGTGGAATGTGGCCAGCGTGGTTTCGGTCTTCTTGGCGGCGGCGGCGATTTCATCCAGCTTGCGTGCGACCGACGGTTCGATCGAATTGTCGCGGCCCTGTTGCTGCGCGATATACGCCTGGCGGATGGCGTCGATGGCCGCCTGCAACCGCTGGCTTTCTTCGCGCATGACGCGGCTGGCCTTGGCGGCGGTGGCGGCGACCCAGATCATGCCCACGGGCATGAAGATCGCCAGCATGGTCATCAGGAACATCAGGCCGCGATTGCCACCGTCCTGCCCTTCGGACCCCGACGAAGTGGTCATGAAAAACACGCTCGCGCCCAGCAACCACAGCACCGAAAGGGCAATGGCGATGATCTCGATCCCCGTGATGCCTTCGGCGCGGGGGCGGTCATAGATGCCCAGAGGCGTCGGGCGCGCTTGCGACGACGACCCAAGGCCGGCCTTGGTCTGATTGGCGTTTGTTGCGCTGGACGACGTGTCGGACATGTCTGGGATTCCGATCAGATGAACGCGATTTTCAGCACTTCATAGGATTTGCCGCCGCCGGGGGTGTGCACCTCGACGCTGTCGCCTTCTTCCTTGCCGATCAGGGCGCGGGCGATGGGGGATTTGATGTTCAGCAGGCCCGCTTCGATGTTGGCCTCGTATTCGCCGACGATCTGATAGGTTTTCTCTTCGTCGGTGTCTTCGTCGACCAGGGTTACGGTGGCGCCGAACTTGATGCCGCCTTTCATCTTGGTGGGGTCGATGACATCGGCAAGCGAAATCGCGCCTTCCAGCTCTTTGATGCGGCCTTCGATGAAGGACTGCTTTTCCTTGGCGGAATGGTATTCGGCGTTTTCCGACAGGTCGCCATGCTCGCGTGCTTCGGCGATGGCCTTGATGATGGCGGGACGCTCGACGGATTTCAGGTGCTTGAGTTCGGTCTCAAGGGCTTGGTGACCCTTGCGGGTCATCGGAATCTTTTCCATAGGTCACGTCCAGCAGATTAGGGCGGCCAAAGTGGCCGCCGGTCAATGTTGGATGCTACCTGACCTATTGCGGCGGGGGATTGCAAGGGGCGGGTGGCTTAGCGGGCGGCGAATGTCGCCGATGCTGTGTCTTTGGAACGGGGTGGTTGGGGGCGCTGCCCCCGCGCCTTGCGGCGCTCCCCCGGAGTTTATCGGGCAAGATGAAGGGGTCAGTCGTATTGCACCACTTCGTATTCGATGCCGTCGGCGTCGTGGAAGTAAAAGCGGCGGCCCGGTTCATAGTCGGCGTGGTTCTTGGTGGCAAAACCGTGCGCCTTGATCCGGGTTTCCAGCGCATCAAGGTCGTCGGTGGTGACGGCAATGTGGTTCAGGCCACCGATGGTGGTGTAGTTGGATTGCCGCGGCTTTTCGACGGCGTCGGCGGTATAAAGCGCAAGATAGTGGGCATCCGTGCCGACATGGATGCTGCGGCCGCCTGAAATGGCGTCACCTTGCCAGCGGATGTGCCAGCCAAACAGGTCGCACATCCATGCAGCGGTGGCGGCGGGGTCGGAGACGGTGAAATTGGCGTGTTCGAGGTGTGCGGGCATGTGTGGATTTTCCTTTTGATTTGATGTCTGTTTCTGTACTGTAATTGCTAAACCTAACTTTAGGTCAAGGGATTTTTGACATGGCAAAAGATGGCTTGAGCATTGGTGATCTGGCGGAACGGACGGGGCTGGCGGTGTCTGCGATCCGCTATTACGAGGCGCAGGGGTTGATTGATCCCTGGCGCAATGCGGGCGGGCAGCGCCGGTTCGAGCGGGCCGATATCCGGCGGTTGTCGTTCGTGATGATCGCCCAGCAGTTCGGGTTTACCCTGCCGCAGATTCGGGCCGAGCTGGACCTGCTGCCCAAGGGCCGCGTGCCGACCAAGGCGGATTGGGCGCGCATCAGCACCGGGTTTCGCGCGGCGCTGGATGCGCGCATCGACACGCTGGTGCGCATGCGTGATACGCTGGACAGTTGCATCGGCTGCGGATGCCTGAGCCTGGACAGTTGTGCGCTTTATAACCCCGGTGACCGTGCGCGCGAAAACGGCACCGGTCCGCGGTATTTGATGGGCGACCGGCCCGAAGGCTAAGGGGTGTTGCCGCAGCACTGTGCGGGGCGAAAAACCGACGCTTCACAGCCCTGCTGACGCGGTGTTTCCATTGCATTGACTGCCGCCGTGGTTTAGCCAAGCGCGAAAGATTGTTGCGCGTTGCGGTGTTTGCACGCGCTTTTATACAAGGAGCCGCCGAGCATGGCCGATACAGAACGCGAAGCGATGGAATATGATGTGGTCATCGTCGGGGCCGGGCCTGCTGGCCTTTCGGCGGCGATCCGTCTGAAACAACTGGACGCCGACCTGACTGTCGTCGTGTTGGAAAAAGGTTCGGAAGTGGGCGCGCATATCCTGTCGGGTGCGGTTCTGGACCCCTGCGGGCTGGATGCGCTGATCCCCGACTGGAAGGAAAAGGGCGCGCCGGTCACCATTCCGGTCAAGGAAGACAACTTTTACATGCTGGGCGAAGCGGGCCAGGTGCGCATCCCGAACTTTCCCATGCCGCCGCTGATGAACAACCACGGCAACTATATCGTGTCGATGGGCAACGTCTGCCGCTGGATGGCCGAGCAAGCCGAAGAACTGGGCGTGGAAGTGTTCCCCGGCATGGCCTGTTCCGAGCTGGTGTACGGCGAGAATGGCGAAGTCAAAGGCGTGGTTGCCGGTGAATTCGGCATTTCTGCCGATGGCACCAAGGGCGACGGATACGAGCCGGGCATGGAACTGCTGGGCAAATACGTGTTCTTAGGCGAAGGCGTGCGCGGATCGCTGTCGAAAGAGGTCATTGCGAAATACGACCTGTCGGCGGGCAAAGAGCCGCAGAAATTCGGTCTTGGCATGAAAGAGATCTGGGAAATCGACCCCGCCAAGCACAAAGAGGGCACCGTCACGCATACGATGGGCTGGCCATTGGGCAGCAAGGCGGGTGGCGGTTCGTTCATCTATCACCTTGATAACAATCAGGTCTATGTCGGGTTCGTGGTCCACCTGGGTTACAAGAACCCCTATGTGTTCCCCTACATGGAATTCCAGCAGTTCAAACATCACCCGATGGTGGCCGAGCTGCTGAAAGGCGGCAAACGCGTGGCTTACGGCGCGCGGGCGATCACCGAAGGCGGCTATCAGTCGATGCCCAAGATGGTGGCACCCGGTGTGGCGCTGCTGGGCTGTTCGGTGGGCATGGTCAACGTGCCGCGCATCAAGGGCAACCACAACGCCATGCTGTCAGGCAAGGCGGCGGCCGAGGCTGCGTTTGACGCGATCAAGGCGGACCGGTCCGGTGACGAGCTGACCGCCTACGAGGACGACGTGCGCGGCGGGGCAATTGGCAAGGACCTGAAAAAAGTGCGCAACGTCAAGCCGTTGTGGTCGAAATACGGCCTGACCGCGTCGCTGGCGCTGGGCGGGTTCGATATGTGGTGCAACACGCTGGGCTTTTCGTTGCTGGGCACGCTGGGGCACGACAAATCCGATGCGGATGCGACCGAGCCTGCGGAGAAGCACAAAGAGATCAGCTACCCCAAGCCAGACGGCAAGCTGTCGTTCGACCGGCTGACCAACGTGGCGTTCAGCTTTACCAACCACGAGGAAAGCCAGCCTGCGCACCTGAAGCTGAAAGATCCCAGCATTCCGGTGGACCGCAACCTGCCGGTTTATGCAGGCCCATCGGCGCGGTATTGCCCCGCGGGTGTGTACGAGTTCGTGACAGAAGACGGCAAGGACCCTCGCTTTGTCATCAACTTCCAGAACTGCGTGCACTGCAAGACCTGCGACATCAAAGACCCCAGCCAGAACATCAACTGGACCACGCCGCAGGGCGGGGACGGGCCGAACTATCCGAATATGTAAGATGCCGTTCGTGGCAGGTGGAAAGGCGGGCGCAGGCCCGCCTTTTTGCGTTCACAGGGTTTTGGCATGGGCGGCAAGCTGGTCGGCGGCCATGCCCCAGCCGACAAAGAACCCCATGTTTTCATGCGACTGGCGTGCCTCTGACGATCTGTGGCGCACGGTGGCGGTGTAGATCGTGCCATCCGCGCCGTCGTCTTCGAATTCAATGATGGCAGTCATGAACGGATCGGCGCTGGGCTTCCAGCCTTCGCTGTAGGTATCGGTGAACACCAGTTTGCGGTGCGGTACCAGCTCAAGGTAAACGCCGGTGTTGGTCATGGTGTTCCCGTCCACGTCAAAGGTGGTGTTGAACCGCCCGCCCACGCGCAGGTCGATCTCGCAATCGGTGACGGTGTGCGGTCTGGGGACAAAGAAGGCTTTGACATGTTCGGGCGTCGTCCAGCAGTCCCACAGCACGGCGGGGGGCACGTCGATCTTGCGGGTAAAGGTCAGGTCGGTGGCGGGATCAAGTTCCATTGTTGCGGTCCTTTGCGAGTTGGGTTGCATAGCTGTCAAGTTCGTCCAAGCGGCGGGTCCACAGGTCGGATTGGCGGCCCAGCCAGTTTTGCACGGGTACAAATGCAGTGTCCGCGCGGGCATAGGTGCGCACCCGCCCGGACTTGGTCGAGTTGACCAGCCCTGCGGTTTCAAGCTTGGCCAGATGCCCCAGAAATGACGGCATCGCCATGTCATGGGGTGCTGCCAGTTCGCTGGTGGTGGCAGGTCCGCGCGACAGACGGTCCAGAATGGCACGTCGCGTGGGGTCGGCCAGCGCCGAGAAAATATGATCGAGATGGGGTTCATACTTAGCCATTTTGCTAAGTGTTCAGATGTCGTGCGATTTGACAAGCGTGTTTGCTGCGTTGCGCCCATCTTGCGCAGATTGCTGCCAGACCTCACAGGTTTGTTTACCAGCGCACAGGCAGGCCCATTGCGCCCGCGTGCAGACCTGCTAGCCTTATTGCAAACGAAATAAGACGAGGCAGTCGCGTGATCCGTACCCTTCTGAAAAGCACCGTAGCCACGGCCCTGATCTGGACACTGACGGGGCCGCTGGCGGCGCAGGATGTGGCGGGGCCCTATCTGGCGGCGCGGCAGGCTTCGTATCTGAACGATTTTGGTACGGCGGCGCGCTATTACGACATGGCGCTGCTGCACGACGCGGAAAACGCAACCCTGATGGAAGACGCGACGCTGGCGCATCTGATGCTGGGCGATGTGTTGCAGGCGCTGCCGATCGCCCTGAACATGGAGCAGGCCGGTCTGCGCAGTCAGGCCGCGCATATGGCGGTGATTGCGGATATGGCGCAGCGCGAGGATTACGATGCGCTGCTGGACCGCGACATGGACACCCAGGGGATCGGCCCGCTGGTTGACGGGCTGCTGGTGGGATGGGCCCATGTGGGCGCAGGCGACATGAAGGCGGCGCTTGCCAGCTTTGACAAGGTATCGCGCGAACAGGGGCTGAAAGGCTTTGCGCTGTATCACAAGGCCATGGCGCTGGCGATGAGCGGCGATTATCAGGCGGCCGAGGCGATTTTTGCGGGCACCGACAGCGGCACGATGGTGCGCACCCGGCGCGGTGCCATGGCGCGCGCCGAGGTGCTAAGCCAGCTGGATCGCAACGCCGATGCCGTGACCAGCCTGCAAGAGGCATTCGGCGGCAGTCTGGACCCCGAGCTGGAACAGGTCATCACCGCATTGGAAGCCGGTGAGACCCTGCCGTTTACCCATGTCACATCGGCCCGCGATGGTCTGGCCGAGGTGTTCTATTCGCTGGCGGGCGCCCTGCGCAGCGAGGCATCGGCGGACTATACGCTGCTTTATGGCCGTCTGGCCCGCTACCTGCGGCCCAACCACGTCGATGCGTTGCTGCTGAATGCCGAACTGTTGGAAGAGCTGGACCAATACGATCTGGCCATCGCGGTTTACAAGGAAGTGCCGGCCAGCGATCCGGCCTTTCACGCCGCTGAACTGGGCCGCGCCGCAGCCTTGCGTCGCGCGGACAAGCCGGATGCGGCCATCGAGGTGCTTGAGCAACTGGCGCGCAGCTATCCCGACCTGCCGGTGGTCTTTTCCACCTTGGGCGACGTGCTGCGCCAGCAGGACCAGTTTGCTGAGTCTATCGCCGCCTATGACCGCGCGCTTGAGCTGACGCCCGAAGGTGCGCGGGCCGAGTGGTTTTTGTTGTACGCCCGCGCCATTTCACATGAACGGCTGGGCCAGTGGACAGAGGCCGAGGCCGATTTTCGTCATGCGCTGGCGCTGAACCCCGGTCAGCCGCAGGTGCTGAACTATCTGGGTTATTCGATGGTGGAACAGCAGGTCAATCTGGACGAGGCGCTGTCGATGATCGAACAGGCGGTCGCCGCCAGCCCTGACAGCGGCTATATCATCGACAGTCTGGGATGGGTTCTGTACCGCCTTGGCCGTTACGAAGAGGCGGTCGTTCACATGGAACGCGCGGCCCAACTGGTGCCGGTCGATGCGGTGGTGAACGACCATCTGGGCGACACGCTGTGGGCCGTGGGCCGCAAACGCGAGGCGCGGTTCCAGTGGCGCCGCGCGCTGTCCTTTGTCGACCCGAAGGAAGTGAACAGCGAGGCCGACCCCGACCGTATGCGCCGCAAGCTTGAGGTCGGGCTGGACAAGGTTCTGGCCGAAGAAGGTGCGCCGCCTCTCAAGGTGGCCGTTGACCGCTGAGATTGCTTCTATGACTGGCTTGCGGATATTTGCACCCGCCAAGATCAACCTCACTCTGCACGTGACCGGCCAGCGGGCCGATGGCTATCATCTGCTGGACTCTCTGGTGATGTTTGCCGATGTGGGCGACGTGGTGCACATGCGCCCTGCGTCGGCGTGGTCGTTGCGGGTGGATGGCCCCGAGGGGCATCATGTGCCTGCGGGCGACGACAATCTTGTGCTGCGCGTGGCGCGGCTGTTCCCTGATATGGCTGCGGCAATGACCCTGACCAAAGAACTGCCTGTCGCTTCTGGCATCGGTGGCGGCTCGGCGGATGCAGCGGCGGTCTGGCGTGGTTTGTGCCACATGGCCAAGCGGGACGCGGACGCGGCGCGACTGCTTGCACTGGGGGCTGATATTCCGGTCTGTGTGCCGTCGCAGGCCGCGCGGATGCAGGGCATTGGCGAGGTGGTGTTACCGCTGGACGGGGTGCCCGAATTGCATGTTGTGTTGGCCAATCCGCGCGTCGCCGTGTCCACGCCGCAGATATTCAGCGCTTTGACGCGCAAGGACAATGCGCCGATGCCGGACCGCTTGCCCGCCTTTGCCGATGCCGCTGCCCTATGTGACTGGCTGGCGACGCAGCGCAATGATCTGCAATCGGCGGCCGAGGCACTTGCCCCGCAGATCACGCAGGTCTGTGCAGCCCTGTCCGCATTGCCTGATTGCCTGCTGGCGCGCATGTCGGGTTCGGGGGCGACTTGTTTCGGGGTGTTCGCCACGGCGCAGGCAGCTGTTGATGCCGCGCAAAAGCTCTCGGCGGCGCGGCCCCAGTGGTGGGTGCGGGCGGGACGGTTGGGAACGATGCAGGCCAAGGCCGCACCGTATCCCCTTAGCTGATCCGGTCGACCACGAAGTCTGCCAGATCAACCAGCATGTCCTTGATGTCGTGATCGGGCAGGGCGGCCAGTGATGCCTTGGCGCGGTTGGCCCAGTGCAGCGCATCCGCGCGCGTTTCGGTCAATGTGCCGTGTTTGTTCAACAGCGCCAGCGCGTGGTCCAGGTCACCGTCATCCTGCTTGCCCTTTTCGATGGTCCGCTCCCAGAATGCGCGTTCGTCGGCGGTTGCTTTGGCCACGGCCTTGATCACCGGCAGGGTCAGCTTGCGTTCGCGGAAATCGTCGCCGATGTTCTTGCCGGTTGCCTCGGATTGGCCCTGATAGTCCAGCAGGTCGTCAACGATCTGAAACGCCACGCCAAGCGCGTCGCCGTAGTCATACAGCGCCTTGACGGTTGCGGCGTCGGCATCGGCAATCACGCCGCCCACTTCCATCGCCGCCGAAAACAGCGCGGCGGTCTTGCCGCGCACGACTTGCAGATAGACTGCCTCGTCCGTCGCAAGGTCCTGTGCGGCGGTCAGTTGCAGCACTTCGCCTTCGGCGATGGTGGCGGCGGCGTTGGACAGGATGCGCATCACCTCCATCGAGCCGCATTCGGTCATCAACTGGAAGGACCGCGCGAACAGGTAATCGCCGACCAGCACGCTGGAGGTGTTGTCCCACAACAAGTTGGCCGTGGGACGGCCCCGGCGCTGTTCGCTTTCGTCGACCACGTCGTCATGCAGCAGCGTGGCGGTGTGGATGAATTCGACAGTGGCGGCAAGGTGCACATGATACGGCCCCGTGTAGCCGCACAAATGCGCCGCCGCGAGTGTCAGCATGGGGCGCAAACGCTTGCCACCAGCCCCCACCAGGTGCGCCGTGACCTCGGGAATGCGCGGTGCATGTTCCGACGCCATCTTGGTGCGGATCAGCGTGTTCACCGCGTCCATGTCATCGGCCAGCCGTGCGGCCAGTCGGTCATGCGGCTTTAACGTCTTTTCGATGCTGTCCATCTTGCCCCCGATGGCCCCTGTACATTAAGGGCCGCCTTCTCTTACATCCGTGATCATGAAAGAACTTTTGCGCAGCAACGACCCGACGATCATCGCCTTTGCCTCGGCCCTACTGTCGGGCGAGGATATAGACTGCTTTGAATTGGACGTAAACATGAGCGTGCTTGAAGGCGGCATCGGGATTTTCCCACGCCGTCTGATGGTGCGGGCCGATGATCACGACGCGGCCACCCGGGTGATGCGCGACAACGACATTCCGCTGGGCCGGTGACCGAAGGGGCTGCGCTGACCCATGACGCCTTTTTGGGCGGGCAGGTGATGCTGTGGCAGCCGCGCACCGGCTATCGCGCAGGGCTGGACCCGGTGTTGCTGGCAGCCAGCGTTCCGGCCCGTTCCGGGCAAACGGTTCTGGATCTGGGCTGTGGCGCGGGGGCTGCGGCGCTGTGTCTGGGCGCGCGGGTGCCCGGGCTTGACCTGCACGGGGTCGAACGCCAGCCCTATTACGCGGAACTGGCGGTGCGCAACGGGCTGGACGTGACCTGTGCCGATCTGACAAACCTGCCGATGCCGCTGAAAGAGCGCAGCTTTGATCATGTGATTGCCAATCCGCCCTTTTTTGACCGCACCGCCAGCCGCCCGTCGCCCTATGCAGGGCGCGAAGGCGCATTGGGCGAGGATACGGCGCTGGAAGATTGGGTGCAGGTGGCTGCCAAACGGCTGCGGTATCGTGGTTTTGCACATTTCATTCACCGCATGGCACGGCTGCCCGACATTCTGGCCGGGATTCGCCCTGTGATGGGCAGCGTCGAAGTGCTGCCGTTTTCAGCACGCCCCGGACGCGCCCCCGAATTGTGCATAATCCGCGCACGCAGGGGCGGACGGGCAGAATTTCGCTTGCATTTTCCACGACTTCTGCACCGCGGCGAAAGCCATTTGCGAGATGCGGAAAGCTACACCCCTGAAATAAAAGCGGTTCTGCGCGATGGGGCGGCGCTGGAATTTTAACCAGTGGTTTACCCATCACAAGTCTATGATGCGGATGCAGCGTGACAGAAATGTAAAATCATGTTCTGCTGTGGTTGTACTTGAACGAATGGAGGATTGCATGAGCCTGAGCGCACACCTGACTGAGTTGAAGAAAAAGCACGAAAACCTGAGTGAAGCAGTGGAAAAGGAACTGCGCGCACCGGGGGCGGACACGTTGAAAGTGGCCGAGCTGAAAAAGCAGAAACTTCGCCTGAAAGAGCAAATCACGCGCTTGTCAGTCTGACATAGCCCTAGCGAAAGCTGGCGCGCGCTGCGATGACAGCGCCGCCGGTGACCAGAACGGCCGCCGCTGCCAGTGACCAACTGGCTTGGGTTACGCCCGCGATCACCAAAACCAGCGTTGACAGCAAAGGTGCCGCATAAGACGCGGTGCCCAGCATCTGAATGTCGCCCCGTTTCACACCAATGTCCCACACGTAAAATGCCAGCCCCACAGGGCCCAGGCCCAGTGCAACCGTGCTGATCCAGCCAGTCGCGTCGGCGGGCCATTGGGTGACCTCGAACGCCAGATGCAGCGGCACTGACAGCATGGTGCTGGCCAGACAGAATATGGCCACGCTGTCGGTCGGGATGGTGCCAAAACTGCGCGAGCCGATCGAATACCCCGACCAGAACAGCGCACAGACCAGCGCCAGCCCGTATCCCGGCAGATAGGCGGCCTGAAACCCTGTGCTGCCGCCGGAAATGATCAACGCCGCGCCCAGAAATCCGGTGACCGCGCCAATGATATGCCCTGCGCGCAACCGCTCACCGGGCAACAATCCTGAAAACACCACGATCAGCAGGGGCCACAAATAGGCAATCAGCCCGGCCTCGGCTGCGGGGGCCAGACGCAGCGCCGAGAAATACAGCGCGTGATAGCCGAACAGCCCGAATGTGCCGAACAGGTAGACCCGCAGCGGCACCGCGCGCAGCCGGTGCAAACCGCCGGTCGATGCGCTCCAGACCAGACCCAGAATGCCGCCAATGCCGAAACAGATGGCGTTCAATTGCAGCGGGGGAATGGGGGCTGACCCGACTGTCAGCAACGCCAGCAGCGCCCAAAGCAGGACAGCGACAAAGCCGATCGCGGTGGCGCGCAATGTGGTCATTCGGGTGGCTCCGTCAGACAGGGATGAGACCCGTCAATGAGCGGTTTTGCGAAATGTGGCAAGCAAACAGTTGGGGGCGCGGCTTGAGGGTGGCGGCCCTGAACGGGCCGCCTGCCAGTTGTCGCGCCGTTTTAGGGACGCAGCATTACCTTGCCCGCGCGACCGGGGGTCAACGCGGCATTCATCGCGTCGGTCACTTGGTCCAACCCGTAAACGCCGCCGTCCTCCAGCGTCAGCGTGCCTTGGGCGGCCAGCGTGACCAGTTCGGTGATCAGGCGGGTGCGCAGGGCAGGGTCCATATCGTCGCTGACTTTTGCGCCCCAGAACCCTTTGACCGTGATCTGTTTCATGATCAACGTGCCCGAAGACAGCGCAAGCGGTGTGCCCGTGGCCGTGCCAAAGACGACCAGTTCGCCATTCGCGCCCAGCAGATCGGTCAGATCGGCGGCCAGGTCGCCACCGACAGAATCAATCGCAGACACCGCACCGGCTTTGCCAACCAGCGCCCGCGCCTTGGCTTTCCAGTTGTCGTCCGAGGTGGACAGCACATTGTCGATGCCCATGTCCGTCAACTCGGCCACGGCGGCGTCGCGGCGCACCAGATTCACCAGATTAATTCCGCGCGCCTTGGCCAGAACGGTCATGATCTTGCCCACAGCCCCGTTAGCTGCGGTCTGAATGATCCAGTCGCCTTTTTGCGCCTGCAACATTTCCAGCAGGGAAATGGCGCTGAACGGCATGGCGATCAGTTGTGCGCCCAGCGTGTCGGGGATTGTATCCGGCAGGGGCAGCACACTGGCGGCGGAGGCGATGAAATATTCAGCCCAAGTGCCGTGAACGCCCGCGACGGTCACGCGCTGGCCGATCATTTGCGAGTCTACGCCGTCACCAACCGCGTCGATGGTGCCGATGGCCTCGGACCCGCCGATCGCGCCGGGCAGGTCCGGTTTGTAACCGTAATTGCCGCGAATGGTCCACAGATCGTGGTTGTGGATCGGGGACAGCAACGTTTTGATCCGCACTTCGCCTGCGGCGGGTTCGGGGGTGTCGGTCGTTTTGGTTTCAAGCACGTCGGCGGGTTCGCCAAAGGTGTCGTGGATGGCAGCTTGCATGATGTATTCCTTAGGTTTCAGTGTGTTCTGGGGAAAGCCTGCGTGTGGTGTCGCGCAAGGCGTCGCGCAGGGCGGTGTCGGTTTGTGACAGCTTCGACAGGATCGCGGCGCCCAGCCATTGCGCATACAACACGCGGGCTGTCGCATCGGGATCAGGTTGCGGACGGACCGAACCGTCGGTCGTCCCGGCACGCAGCAATGCGGCAAGGCGCGTTGTCAATTGATCCACGCCACGGTCCAGAATGATCCGCATGTCGTCGGACAGGTCCGCGATTTCGGCGGCCAGCTTGACCACCAGACAGCCCGACGCGATGCCGCAGGTGTTGTCACAGTCCAGCCAAGCAGACCAGAACGCGTCCAGCTTGGCGCCTGCGGTTCCGGGGGTGCTGATCAGTGTGTCGATGCGCGCCAGATAGTCGTCGACATAGTCTTGCAGCAGGGCGCAGCCAAAGTGCTCTTTCGAGGTGAAGTAATAGTAGAACGACCCCTTTGGTACGCCGCTGGCAGCCAGGATCTGCGACAGTCCCACGCCGCTGAAACCGCCGTGCAAGACCAGTTCGCGCCCCTTGGTCAGGATGTGCTTGCGGGTTTTTTCTGATTTGGTTGGCTCTGTCATAGGGGACAGATAGGAAGTAATAGACCGGTCGTCTAGTGATGCTGCAGGATTTTTTTTAAGGGTTCAAAACGAAAAACGGCGCGCCGTTGGGGGGCGCGCCGGATGTCACAATTGCGAAGACAGGATCAGACGAAAAATTGACCGCCGTTGGCCGAGATGGTCGAGCCGTTGATAAAGCCCGAATCTTCCGAAGCCAGAAACACAACGCAACGCGCGATTTCTTCGGGTTCGCCCAGACGGCCGGTTGGGATCTGCGCGATGATCGATTCGCGTACCTTTTCCGGGACCGCCATGACCATATCGGTTCCGATGTATCCGGGGCAGATGGCGTTGGCCGTGATGCCCGCGCGCGCGCCCTCTTGCGCCAGCGATTTGACGATGCCCAGATCGCCGGCTTTGGTCGCGGCATAGTTCACTTGGGCGAATTGCCCCTTTTGACCATTGATCGAGCTGATGACGATCACGCGGCCAAACTTGCGTTCCCGCATACCGGGCCAGACGGGGTGCACGGTGTTGAAAACGCCGGTCAGGTTGGTGCCGACCACCTCGTTCCATTGCTCGGGGGTCATTTTGTGGAACGGCGCGTCGCGGGTGATGCCTGCGTTGGCCACCACGACATCAACGGGGCCAAGGTCGGCTTCGACCTGCGCGATGCCCGCTTTGCTTTGGTCATAGTCGGCAACGTTCCATTTGTAGGTCTTGATGCCGGTTTCATCGGTGAATTTTGCCGCGGCTTCGTCGTTGCCCGCATAGGTCGCGGCCACGCTATAACCTGCATCTTTCAACGCCTGCGAAATGGCCGCGCCAATTCCGCGCGATCCTCCGGTAACAAGTGCAACTCTGGCCATGGGTCTCTCCTCCTGATGGGCTTTATTCTATCTTTGCGTGTATCCGCCAACGGCGTCCATGCATTTATCGCATTATATATGACAAGGGTTTGTCACTGCGATTATTGCATAAAATTTGGTGGGATAAGGCAAGTTTTGTGATTTGCGCAGATGCGGCGCCAAAGGCCTGCATCCCTGCCACGCTGCGCGCAGACGTGATGTCGATCTGATCGTTTTGATATGGATTGATCGACATGTGTGCGGCCTTTGGATTCCGCGACACTGATGTGCCGCGAAATCTTGTTACTAATTTCGTACCGCGCCCGCAACTATATTACGTGGCTTAGGTGAAATTAAGGGCGTTCAATACACATGGCAACGCCCATGCCGCCGCCGATGCACAGCGTGGCAAGGCCTTTCTTGGCGCCGCGACGCTTCATTTCAAAGACCAGCGTGTTCAGGATGCGCGCGCCCGAGGCGCCGATGGGGTGGCCGATGGCGATGGCGCCGCCGTTGACGTTCACGATCGACGGGTCCCAACCCATGTCCTTGTTCACGGCGCAGGCCTGTGCGGCAAAAGCTTCATTGGCTTCGACCAGGTCCAGGTCTTCGGCTTTCCAGCCGGCCTTCTCCAGCGCCTTGCGCGAGGCAAAGATCGGACCCGCGCCCATGATCGACGGGTCCAGACCGACGGTCGCGTAAGAAACGATTCGCGCCAACGGTTCGATCCCGCGCTTTTCGGCGTTGTCGGCGGACATCAGCAGGGCGCCGGCAGCCCCGTCGTTCAGGCCCGAGGCGTTGGCGGCGGTGACCGATCCATCCTTGGTAAAGGCGGGGCGCAGTTTTTGCATCGCGTCGATGGTCGCGCCGTGGCGGATGTATTCATCGCTGTCCACCACGATGTCGGCCTTGCGACCCTTGACGGTGAAGGGCGTGATTTCGTCCTGGAATTTGCCAGCCTTCTGCGCGGCTTCCGCCTTGTTTTGCGAAGCAACGGCAAATTCGTCCTGCTGGTCACGGCTGATCTGCCATTTTTCGGCAACGTTTTCAGCGGTCTGGCCCATGTGATAGCCGTTGAATGCATCCCACAGACCGTCGCGGATCATGGTGTCGATGTATTGCATGTCACCCATCTTGTGACCCATGCGCAGGTTCGCGGCGTGGGGGCTCATCGACATGTTTTCCTGACCGCCGGCTGCCACGATGTCGGCATCGCCAAGCTGGATGTGCTGGGCGGCCAAAGCGATGGCGCGCAGACCCGAGCCGCACACCTGGTTGATGCTCCACGCGGCGCTTTCAATCGGCAGACCGGCGTTGATGTGCGCCTGACGGGCGGGGTTCTGCCCCTGGGCTGCGGTCAGGACCTGACCCAGAATGGTCTCGCTGACTTCGGATTTGTCGATGCCTGCGCGTGCGACAATCGCCTCAAGGACAGTGGCGCCCAATTCGTGCGCGGGGGTGCCAGCGAAAGAGCCGGTAAAGCTGCCGACAGCGGTACGTGCGGCAGAGGCGATGACGACGTTGGTCATGGAATGCATCCTCTTGTTGTTTGACGAAGGACACACTGGCGGTTCAGGCAACATGCCGGCCGCCCGCCCTTCGACTTATGTGTTTGGATAAACCATTCGTTCCGTTGTCACAACGTATACGCCATGCGATCCGTCGTCAGATGCGCATCAACCTGCGGCACGCACATCAGATGGCGATTTCCAAGCGGGTCGGGTGGTGGGCGCCCCGTGCAGGTAGCCTTGCAAACAATCCACGCCAAGGCTGGCCAACACATCCGCGTCCGCTTTGGTTTCGACGAATTCCGCGACTGTCATCATGTCGAAATGCTGTGCAATCGACACCATGGACCGCACCAGCGCCTGATTGTCAGGGTCGCGGGCGATGCCGGACACGAACTGGCCGTCTATCTTGAGAATATCAAAGAAGAAATCCTTGAAATAGCGCAGCGCCGTCTGCCCGGAGCCAAAGTCGTCCAGAGCGAAACAGATGCCGCGCACCTGCCAGCGGTCCATAAAGTCGATGACCAGTTCGGGCACGGTCATGGCCGACCCTTCGGTAATTTCCAGTATCAACCGCTCGGCAATGGTGGGGTCGCTTTTCAGCCAGTGTTGCAAGGTACGCGTCCACTTTGCAAAGCCGATCGAGCGGGCAGACATATTGATCGACAGCCGCAGGTGTGGCGTGTCGTGCAGCGCGCGCAGCCCCATTTGCAGCGCCAGCACGTCAATCTCGCGGCCCAGTTCAGTGGTTTCGATCACATGCACAAAGTCACGGGCGGGAATCACGCGGCCGGTTTCGTCGGTGATGCGGATCAGCCCCTCGTAAAAACCCACACGGGAACGATCGCGCGACAGCACCACCGGCTGAAAGGCCAGCAACGTCTGCTTGTGGCGGATCGCCTCGGCCACCATATCCAGAATTGACCCATCCCGTTGCATCACCGCGAAGTTCAGCGGATTTTCAGCACCGGGCGGTACGTCGGCAATGCGCTGTCTGTTCAGGTTCACGTGGCACCTCTAAACGGTTCAGGATCAGCTTCCACTTTGTCGCCATTTTCCCTAAAAATGGGTTAATGTTCCTATTTTAGTCTTATTTTCGGGAGACGTCGGATGTGTGGTGAAACGGCTGGTGATGACGGGGTTTCACGGTGCAATTGGGCCGGGTCCGAACCGATCTATCGCACCTATCACGACACCGAATGGGGCGTGCCCGAATACGACAGTCGCGCGCTGTGGGAAAAGCTGATCCTGGACGGGTTTCAGGCCGGTTTGTCGTGGCTTACCATTCTGAAAAAGCGCGACAATTTCCGCGCTGCCTTTCGCGGGTTCAATCCCCGCGAGATTGCCACCTGGGGCGAGGACGAGGTGGACAGGCTGGTGCAGGATGCGGGTATCATCCGGCATCGGGGCAAGATCAACGCGACCATCAGCAATGCCCGCGCGTGGTGCGCCATCGAGGATCGGATCGGCTTTGACACTTATATGTGGCGCACCGTTGATTTCGCGCCGTTGCAGCCGAAATACACCACGCAGGATCAGGTGCCGCCCAGCACCGACCTAAGCGCGCGAATCTCCAAGCAGATGAAGAAGGACGGGTTCAAGTTCTGCGGCCCCACCATCGTCTATGCGTGGATGGAGGCCTGCGGTCTGGTCAACGATCACCTGACCACCTGCCACCGGCACGACGATGTGGCACAAATGGCCCGTGCAGACGGGTGGAAAGGCCGTTGACACTGACCCGCGCGGGCGTATAAGCGCCCCTTCATTGGTGTTGGTGGACCTCGCAAGGGGAAGCCTGTCGGGTCATAGACCAGAGGACAACGCCCTTTATGAACCTATATAAAGGAGACCAGCCGTGACCAAACGCACGTCTGCCAAGTACAAAATTGACCGCCGCATGGGCGAAAACATCTGGGGCCGCGCCAAATCGCCGGTCAACCGTCGTGAATATGGCCCCGGCCAGCACGGCCAGCGCCGCAAGGGCAAACTGTCGGACTTCGGTCTGCAACTGCGCGCCAAGCAGAAGCTGAAAGGCTACTACGGCGATCTGACCGAAAAACAATTCCGCCGCATCTATGCCGAAGCGGAGCGTGTCAAAGGCGACACCGGTGAAAACCTGATCGGCCTGCTCGAGCGTCGCCTGGACGCCGTTGTCTACCGCGCGAAATTCGTGGCGACAGTGTTCGCGGCCCGTCAGTTCGTGAACCACGGCCACGTCCGTGTGAACGGCAAAAAAGTGAACATTCCGTCCTACCGCGTCAAAGAAGGCGACGTGATCGAAGTGCGTGACCGTTCCAAGCAGATGGCCGCCATTCTGGAAGCGACCCAACTGTCCGAGCGTGACGTGCCCGACTATATGGACGTTGACCACTCGAAACTGACAGCGACATTCGTGCGCACACCTGCGTTCGGCGATGTGCCGTACCCGGTGATGATGGAACCGAACCTCGTGGTCGAATTCTACGCCAAGAACTGATCGCTTCGATCTGTTCTACGATTTACAAAAGGCCGCGCATCGTGCGCGGCCTTTTTGCATTTTGGGTTAGGCTGTTTCTCGAACCATTTGCGCGGCCCGTTCCAGATCGGCGCGGAAATGCGCGGTTTGCGCTGCGCGCAGCGATGCATCCGGCACCCGCAGCAGATAGGACGGGTGCAATGTCACCAGAACCGGCCCATATGCGGTGTCCTCGATCTGTCCGCGCCGCTTCAGAATGCCGTCTTTGCGCCCCGTCAGCGCCAGCAGGGCGGTGCCGCCCATCGCCAATATCAGCTTGGGTTTCACCAGGGCCACCTCGGCCTCCAGCCACCATTTGCAATGCTGCACCTCGCCTTGGTTGGGTGTCTGGTGCATCCGCCGTTTGCCGCGTTGCTGAAATTTGAAATGTTTGACCGCGTTGGTGACATAGGCCGCCTGCCGGTCCAGCCCTGCCTGCGCCGCGATCTGGTCGAACATCTGCCCCGCAGGCCCGACAAAGGGGCGGCCGGTCTGGTCCTCGACATCGCCGGGTTGTTCGCCCACGACCATCAGCGCCGCATCGCGCAGGCCTTCGCCTGTGACGGCCTGCGTGGCAGGGCCGCACAGCGCACAGCGGGTGCAGGCGCGGATTTGTGCGTTCACCGTGTCCAGACTGTCGCGGGTCGCCACGGCGCGCATATCGGCCAGCCCCGCGCTGATCCGTTCGGCGCGCAGCGGGGGCAGGGTGGGGGCGGCGGCCTGCATCTGTTTGGCGCGGGCCTCGGCATGGGCTAACAGGTGCGGGATGTGGCGCGTCTCGGGCATGTTCTTCCAGTATTTGCGCGGCATTTCCGAGGTCATCGCCTGCACCTTGACCCGTGCGGGGTTGAAGATATTGCAGAAATAGGTGCCCCACAGCTCTTCGGTCGCGTCTTCGGGCAGATCAGGACGCGCCTGGCCGGGCGCAAAGCTAAGGCGGCCCGCCTCGAACCGCGCGGTGACGTCGGGGGTGACGATCATCCAGTCCATGTCGCCGAAACGGTTGGCAAAGAAGGGGGCGGTGGGTTCGACCGTGTGATGCGTGGGTTCGAACCACGCGGCGAAACGACGACGCGGCCCGTCGGCCACCAGATCGCGGAAGCGCACGAACGCTTTCATCTTGTGCGCGCAGCGGTTCACGTTCTTTTCCAGCCCGCGCAAATGGGCCAGTTGCGCGTCGCCACGGTCGTGCATCAGTGACGGTGCATCCCGCAGCCGCCACAAGAACGCATACAGGCGCGCAAACCGGTCGGTGTCGCTGTGCCAGACCACGCGATTGGCCATATCAATAAAGGATTTCGACACCGTCACCCGCGCGGGCGTGGTCATACGGCGCGGCTGGGCGGCGAACAGGTCCACCTGCGCGGGGTCGTCGAAGGACCACAAGACATCCTCGGGCCGCACCCCTTCGGCCAGCAGCCCGCGCGCCGCGTCGCGCCACGCCTGCGCGGTGCCGATGCGGGGCAGGGCGACGGTGCGCATCAGAACAGGCTAAGCTGTTCAGGCGGCGGCGCAAACCGCGCGCGCAGGTCGGTGCTGTCGGTCAACTGCCCCGGCGACCAGTCGCGCAGGGTGATGAACGGCCGCGCCTTTTTCAGCAGTGCACCCATGCGTTGCAGATCGGCATAACGCAGATCGCGGTGCCGTCGCGTGCCCAGAATGCGGTTGACCGTGCGCACCCCGAACCCCGGCACCCGCAACAGCAATTCGCGCGATGCCCGCTGCACGTCCAGCGGAAACAGCCCGCGATGCGCGATGGCCCAGGCCAGCTTTGGGTCCATGTCCAGATCCAGATTGCCGGCCTGCGTCACGCCGGTGATCTCGTCCACCGAAAATCCGTAGAACCGCAGCAGCCAGTCGGCCTGATACAGACGGTGTTCACGCACCAGCGGCGGCTGCACCAGCGGCAGTTTTGCACTGCTGTCGGGGATCGGCGAAAAGGCGGAATAATACACCCGTTTCAGCCCGTAATTGCCGTACAGGCTGTTGGCTTGCCCCAGAATGGTGGCGTCGTTCGACCCGTCCGCGCCAACGATAACTTGCGTGGATTGGCCTGCGGGCGCAAACTTTGGCGGGCGTTTCCCGGTGTGCGAGCGGTCTTTGGACGCGGCGCGCCCGGCTTTGACGTCCTGCATGGCGGCGCGGATGGTCGCGGGGTTCTTTTCGGGCGCATAGGCGGCCACCGCAGCCTCGGTCGGCAGTTCGACGTTGATCGACAGGCGGTCGGCATAAAGGCCTGCGGCCGCGATCAGCTCGGGCGATGCATCGGGAATGGTTTTCAGGTGGATATATCCGCGAAAATTCTCGCGCGTGCGCAGCAGCCGGGCGATCTGGACCATGTCCTCCATCGTCTTGTCCGGCGACTGGATGATGCCCGAGGACAGAAACAGCCCCTCGATGTAATTGCGCCGATAAAATTCGATGGTCAGCGACACGACCTCTTCGGGGGTAAACCGGGCGCGCGGGGTGTTCGAGGACACGCGATTGACGCAATAGGCACAGTCGTAAATACAGAAATTGGTCATCAGGATCTTGAGCAGACTGATACAGCGCCCGTCGGGCGTGTAGGCATGACAAATCCCCGATCCTTCGTTCGAGCCAAGCCCCTTGCCGTCGCGGCTGCTGCGCTTTGTGCCGCCTGACGAGGCACAAGAGGCATCATAACGGGCCGCATCCGAGAGAATCGCGAGTTTTTCTGACAATGATTTAACCATTCGTTCACTTTATGTTCTCATCGTGGGCGGTGCAATAGGAAGGAGGATAAGACACACTGGCGTTGGCAAAATTCCGCAGCGACAAAAGGGCATGGCGCAGCCGCGTTTGCCCCGCTAAAACAACCTGCGAAGGAGCCAACCCATGACCCAAGCCATTGCGCCGCAGCCCGGCATCATGTCGATCGACCCATACGTCGGCGGCACCAGCCATGTGGCAGGCATCGAAAACGCAGTGAAACTGTCGTCGAACGAAAACCCGCTGGGGCCGTCCGACAAGGCCATGGAGGCGTTCCGCCGCGCGTCGCATCAACTGCACCGCTATCCGTCGACCGACCACGCGGCGCTGCGCACGGCGTTGGCGCAGGTGCACGGTGTCGACGCCGAGCGGATCATTTGCGGTGCCGGGTCGGACGAGATCATTGCCTTTCTGTGCAACGCCTACGCGGGGCCGGGCACCGAGGTTGTGCACACGGTCCACGGCTTTGGCATGTATGCCATCAGCGCCAAGGCGGCAGGGGCCACGCCGGTCGAAGTGCTGGAAGCGGACCGGGTCACGGATGTGGACGCCCTGCTGGCGGCCTGCACCAAAAAGACGCGGCTGGTGTTCATCGCCAACCCCAACAACCCGACGGGCACGATGATCGCAGACGCCGAAATTGCGCGGCTGGCAGATGGTCTGCCAAAACAGGCCTTGCTGGTTCTGGATGGGGCCTATGCCGATTATGTCGAAGGGTATGATGGCGGCGCGTCGCTGGTGGACAGCCGTGAAAACGTGGTGATGACGCGCACATTCTCCAAGCTTTACGGTCTGGGCGGTCTGCGCATCGGCTGGGGCTATGGCCCTGCCCACGTGATCGACGTGCTGAACCGCATTCGCGGCCCGTTCAACGTCAGCCAGGCGGCGCTGGACACAGCCGAAGCAGCCGTGCGCGACGTGGCCTATGCCGATCACTGCCGCAGCGAAAACGCCCGCTGCCGCACCATCCTGGCCGAAGGGCTGGCCGCCTTGGGCGTGCCGTCGGACGTCAGCCACGCCAATTTCGTGCTGGCCCGTTTCGGCAGCGCGGACGAGGCCAATGCCTGCGATGCATGGTTGCAAAGCCAAGGGCTGATCGTGCGCCGCGTGGCCGGTTACAAACTGCCCGCCGCCCTGCGCATCACCGTGGGTGACGAAAGTGCGTGCCGCCGCGTGGTGCACGCCGTGCGCCAGTTCAAGGAAGGCAAAAGCGCATGACAGATGTTGCTTCTGCCCCAGTTTACAACCGCATTGCGCTGATCGGCCTGGGGCTGATCGCCTCGTCGATGTATTGGGCGATCCAGCGCGGCGGGTTGGCGGGCGAGGTGACCGGCTATGCGCGCAGTCAGGCCACCCGCGACACCGCGCGCCGCATCGGGCTGACCGACCGCGTGTGCGACACTGCCGCCGAAGCGGTCAAGGGCGCCGATCTGGTGGTGCTGGCGGTGCCTGTGGGGGCGATGGCCGCCGTTGCCGCCGAGATCGCACCGCATCTGGCGCCGGGCGCCACCGTGACCGACGTAGGCTCGGTCAAACGCAACGTGATCGAAAGCGTCGGTCCCCATTTGCCCGAAGGCGTGCATTTCATCCCCGCGCACCCGCTGGCCGGGACCGAACATTCGGGACCGGAATCGGGCTTTGCGACGTTGTTCGACAACCGTTGGTGCCTGCTGGTTCCGGTCGATGGCACAGACCCAGACGCCACCGCGCGCCTGCGCACGCTGTGGGAAGGCATCGGGTCGAACGTCGAGGAAATGGACGCCGACCACCACGATCTGGTGCTGGCCGTCACATCGCACACGCCACACCTGATCGCCTACACGATGGTGGGCGTGGCCGACGATCTGGGCCGCGTGACCGATGGTGAGGTCATCAAATACTCTGCCGCCGGTTTCCGTGATTTCACCCGTATTGCGGCTTCTGATCCAACCATGTGGCGCGACGTGTTCCTGACCAACAAGGACGCAACGCTGGAAATTCTGGGCCGCTTCACCGAAGAGCTGTTCGCGCTGCAACGCGCTATCCGCACCGGCGACGGCGACCATTTGTTCGATTATTTCACCCGCACCCGCGCGATCCGGCGCGGCATTATCGAGGCGGGCCAGGACACCGATGCACCCGACTTTGGCCGTACGGCGCGGACCGAAAAGACATGAAGGCGGGGCTGACCGTTGTGTTGGCCCACTGTCTGGCGCTGTGCCTGATCACGACTGCGGCCGCGCAAGCGCCGAAAAAATCGCTGCGCCCGATGGCACGTGTTGCGGCTGTATTGGCTGAAAAACCTGCGCCGACCGCGTCTGGCGTGGTCTTGTTGCAACCGGATCAAACCGTGGTGCATCTGGCGTCGGCCGCAATATTATCGGGTCCTGTGATGACACTGCGCCCTTCGGTGCGCCCCAAGTCGCTTGAGCAAAAGGCGATGGCCAAGAAGGCCAAACGCGCCAAAGGGGCGGTTTGCGGGGATGTCGACCTGCAAGGCACCTATCTGGGGCCCGTGCCCGGACGCATCGGGGCCTGTGGCATCGACGAGGCGATCAAGCTGCGGTCTGTGTCCGGCGTAGCGCTGAGCCAAGAGGCGGTGATGGATTGCGCCACCGCCAAGGCCTTGAAAAAATGGACAGACCGCAGCGCGAAACCGGCTTTGGCGCACTTAGGCGGTCTGACCGGTTACCGCGTCGCGGCACATTACACCTGCCGTACCCGCAACAACCAGCCCGGCGCGAAAGTGTCCGAACATGGCAAGGGGCGCGCGATTGATATTTCAGGATTTCAGTTGCAAAGCGGCGAAATCGTGAGCGTGCTGGAGGGTTGGAATTCTTCGCGCCACAGCAAGGCCTTGCGCAAGATGCACGCGGGGGCCTGTGGCACCTTTGGCACCGTTCTGGGTCCGGGATCGGACGGCTACCATCGCGACCATTTGCATTTGGACACGGCGCGCTATCGCAGCGGATCGTATTGCCGCTGACGGGTTTCGGGGCTTTGCCCCCGCCGCTGGCGCGGCGTCCCCAGGATATTTGTGGCCAAAAGAAGCGGCGGTTTTCAGGCACGGCTTTCATTGGCAGGCAGAATCGGATTTACCCGCCTGCGGTATTTAGCGAAGGGATGGCACGGCATGACGATGTGGGTTTTTGGCTATGGCAGCTTGCTTTGGAACCCCGGATTTCCGGTGGCGGACCGGGTGGTGGCGCGGCTGAAAGGGTATCAGCGGTCGTTTTGCATGCGCTCGATCCATCATCGCGGCACGGAAGAAGAACCGGGGTTGGTGCTGGCGCTGGACGCGGTGCCGCCCGCGTCCTGCGAGGGGATCGCGATGCAGGTCGAGGCGGGGGCCGAGCAGGCGACGCTGGAATATCTGCGCGCACGCGAGTTGATTTCGTCGGCCTATTACGAGGCGACCGTGCCGCTGCAATTGGTGGACGGGCGCGTGGTCGATGCCGTGGCCTATATCATCGACGCCGCGCACGACCAGTATTGTGGCGGTCTGCCGTTGGAAGAACAGGCGCAAATCATCGCCAAAGCGGTGGGCGGGCGTGGCCCCAACACCGAATATTTGTTCAACACTGCCGATCATTTGAACCAGATCGGGCTGCAAGATGCTGATCTGGACTGGTTGGCGGCGCGTGTGCGTTCAATCTGTGCATAATCCCTTGGCCATGAGCGGATTTCTTCGTTATCGTTGCTGCAGAGCAGTAAACTAGGGCAAGGACCCGGGCGCATGTCGCAAATGGACCGCGAAGCGCGGCCACAGTTTTCCCAACCGGTGCGGCAGATCGCGCTGATGCTGATGGTGATTGCCCTCAGTGCGGCGATGGTTTTTGTCGCGGCGCCCAGTGTGCTGCCGGTGTTTCAGGCCAACCCCTATCTGAACGGGTTCATCTTTTTCGTCTTTCTGATCGGTGTCGTGGCCTGTTTTTGGCAGGTCGTTCAACTGGTCGGTTCGGTCCGCTGGATCGAAGGGTTTGCCGCCGATACCCAACAGGGCGATGAAACGCCCCCGCAGTTGCTGGCCCCATTGGCGTCGTTGTTGCGCACGCGCGGGGCGCGGATGCAGGTGTCGTCCTCGTCCACGCGGTCTATTCTGGATTCAGTGGCCACGCGGGTGGACGAAGCCCGCGAGATCACGCGGTATATCGTCAACCTTCTGATTTTCCTTGGCCTTCTGGGCACTTTCTACGGTCTGGCGACCACCGTTCCTGCGCTGGTCGACACCATTCGCAGCCTTGCCCCGCAAGAAGGCGACGCGGGCGTGGATGTGTTCGGTCGTCTGATGGACGGGCTGGATTCGCAGCTTAGCGGTATGGGGGTGGCCTTTGGCTCGTCCTTGCTGGGGCTGGCCGGGTCGCTGATTGTGGGACTGCTCGAACTGTTTGCGGGCCATGGGCAGAACCGGTTTTACCGCGAGCTTGAGGAATGGCTCAGCTCGATCACGCGGGTCAGCTTCGCGTCGGGTGACGAGGGGACGGGCGATGCGCCGGTGATGGCGGGGGTGATTGATCATCTGGCCGAGCAGATGGAAACCCTGCAACAGATGTTCACACAGTCGGACATTTCGCGCACCATGGTCGATGAAAAGTTGGGGACGCTGGTTGATGCGATCCACGACATGACGCGGCAGATGCAGCATGGCGATCCCGAGAATTCGGCGCTGGAACGAGTGGCGGCGGGGCAGGAACGGCTGATCGCACATTTCGAGGCGCAGGGCGGCGGCGACGGGATTGACGCCGAAAGCCGGATGCGGTTGCGGTCGATTGACGTGCAAATGCTGCGTATTCTCGAAGAGATTTCCGCAGGGCGACAGGAAAGCATGGCCGAACTGCGCAGCGATCTGGCCGGCCTGACGCAGGCGCTGGCCCAGCCGCGCGGGGGCAATCGGGGCAATCGCGGACGCGGGTCCCAAGGTGGGGCAGGAAACGTCAAGGGTGACGGCTGATGGCCCTGTCGCGGCGCACCGGATCACGGTTTCAGGCGTCGATCTGGCCCGGCTTTGTCGATGCGATGACCGGCCTGCTGCTGGTGCTGATGTTCGTGCTGACCATTTTTATGGTGGTGCAATATGTGTTGCGCGAAACCATTTCGGGACAGGAAAGCGAACTGGACGCGCTGGCGGGCGAGGTTGCGGCACTGGCGCAGGCCCTGGGGCTTGAAGAGCAACGCGGCAACCGGCTGGATGCGCGGCTGTCGGCCATGTCGGCCACGCTGGATGATGCACAAGACCAGGTGTCGCAACAGGCGGCGTTGATTGCGTCACTGACCGAACAGCGCGATGCGCAGGCCAGCGAACTGGCCGCCGCGCAGACAAAAATCACCAGCTTTGAAGCGCAGGTTTCGGCGCTGTTGGCGGACCGCGATCAGGCGCAGGCGGCGGTGGCGGATTTGCAGGCCGAACAGACGCGCCTGTTGTCCGAGCAAGAGGCGCTTAACCTGGCGCTGGCACAGGCGCGCGACGAGATTGATGCAGGTGCCGAAGCCGCGCGGCTGGCTGCGTCGCGGCGCGAGGCACTGGATGCGCTGGTGGCGGATTTGCGTGCCAGAAACGCCGAGGCCGATGCGCAGTTGGCGGGGTTGAACTCCGAACTGGATCAGGCGCAGTCGGCGCTGAGCGAGGAAGAGGCGGCCAAGCTGGCCGAGGCGGAAGCGGCCAAGTTGTTGCGCGAGCGGCTGAAAGAGGCGGATGCCGAGCTGACCTCGATGACGCTGGCGCTGGAGGCGCAGCGCAAGAAAGCGGAAGAAACGCTGACCATGTTGGCCGCAGCCCGCGCCGCCGAGGCGGATCTGGACACGCAACTGGTGGCGGCCTTGTTGCAGGTCGAAACCCTGAAAGGGCAGGCCGAGGGCACCGACAGCACCGTGCAGGAACTGGCCAGCCAGCAAAAGGCGCTGACGGCGCAAAAGGACGCGTTGGAAGGGCAGATTTCCGCGCTTCAGGGGCAATTGGACGTGGCGCAGGCCACCATCGAGGCAGGCAGCGCCGAAACACAGGATTTGCGCGCGCGGTTGGCGGCGGCGCTGGCGGATGTGACCGCGCAGACTGCACGGGCCGAAGATGCGCAAGCGACCAACGCCGACTTGCGCACCCAGCTAGAGGCCGCACTTGCGGCAAAGCTGGCGGCAGAAGCCGATGCCAAGACGCTGAACGCCGACGCGGCAGAGGTGCGGGCGAAGCTGGCGGCGGCGCTGGCGGCAAAGCTGGAAGCCGAAAACGCCATTGACGAGACAATGACCGATAAAGAACGCCGCGCCGCGCTGTTGCAGACCGCGCGCGACAAGCTGGCCGAGGAACAGGAAAAATCCGCCGCCGCCCAGCGACAGACCGAAGTGCTGAACCAGCAGGTTGCGGCCTTGCGGTCGCAGTTGGGGCAGTTGCAAGCATTGCTGGACGACGCCAAGACGCGCGACGAGGCCGCACAGGTCGAGCTGTTGTCGCTGGGGCAGGATCTGAACACGGCGCTGGCGCGGGTTGCCGCCGAAGAACGCCGCCGTCGTGTGCTGGAAGAACAGGAACGCAAACGGCTGGAGGCGGCGGCGCAGGATCTGGAAAAATACCGCTCGGAATTCTTTGGCCGGTTGCGCGACGTGTTGGGCAATCAGGAAGGCGTGCGGATCGAAGGCGACCGGTTCGTGTTCTCGTCCGAGGTGCTGTTCCCCCCCGGTGCTGCCGATCTGTCAGCGGACGGGCAGCGCGAGATTTCCAAGATCGCGGCGATCCTGCGCAGTGTGGTCAGCGACATTCCCCCCGAAATCAATTGGGTGATCCGGGTGGACGGGCATACCGACAACGTGCCGCTGTCCGGTCTGGGCGCGTTTGCCGACAACTGGGAGCTAAGCCAGGCGCGCGCGCTTTCGGTGGTCAAATATATGGTGAACTTCCTGGGCATCCCGCCGGACCGGCTGTCGGCCAACGGGTTCGGGCAGTATCAGCCGGTGAACACCGCCAACACCGACGAGGCGCGCGCCCAGAACCGCCGGATCGAGTTGAAATTTACCGAGAAATAGGGGCTCTGCCCCAGTCGCTTTCGCGCCTTCCCCGGAGTTTTTCTGGCAAGATGAAGGATGCGTCAGCGCAGCGTAATCTCGGCTTGGCGGGTGTCGATCTGGCGGCCTTTGCGGATCAGTGTGACGCTGCCGGAATAGGTGCCCGCAGTCCACGCGGCCCCTTTCAGGCGTTTGCCGATGGCGCGGAAGAATTGCGCCTGCGCTTTGTCCAGGGTGACGGTTTGATCCAGAACCTTGCCATCCGGTCCGGTCAGATCAATGTGTATCTTGTCGCCCGTCTGCCCGCCAAAGGCATAGCCGTAGACCACAAGTGCAGGCGCGTCGGCGGGCAGGGCTGCCTTGGCGGCGCGGCCTGATTTGACATCATCATAGGCGGGGACGCTGTCGGAAAAGCCCACGTCAAGAATGCCGCCTGCCCTGTACGGGGGCGGGGATTGCCACAGGGTTCTGGTATCGGGCGTGCCGCAGGTGATTTGGCCATCGGGGTCGAAGGGGTCGATGGTTTCGCCGTTGTGGCGCACGCTCAGGTGAACATGGGGAAACTGGGCGCGGCCGCTGATGCCGACCTGACCCAGCACAGCGCCACGCTGGACCTTGTCACCTGAACGCACGGCGACGCTGTCCTTTTTCATGTGGCAATATTGGGTTTCCCAGCCGTCGCCGTGGTCGATCACCACGCCGTTGCCGCATTCGCGGCCCGCGACCTGTTCGGCATTGGCGGCAGAGTAGGCGCGATCGACCACGCCGTCGCGCACGCCCTTGACGGTGCCGTCGGCGCTGGCCAGCACGTTTACGCCCGCCTGCATCTGTTGCAGGGTGCGCAGGCCGAAATCGGTGCCCTTGTGCGCGTCATAGCTGAGCGGGGCGCACAGGTAGTCGGATGCGCCTTTGCCGGGGTCGTGATCGACGTATTGCTGGATGAAACAGTCGCGTCCCAGATCGCAGTCAATCGGGGGCGTCAAAACAGGATCGCCCGCCGCAGGCATCCCTGCGGCGAGCGTCAGTGTAAAGGCGGTGCAAACCGCCCGGATCATTCCGCCGTCAGCAGGGGCGGCTTGTTGCCCGAAATGCGCGGCTTGTCCGGCCCTTCAACCTTCAGGTCCAGCACGCCGTTTTTCATGCCGACCTTGACCACACCACCCTTGGCCAGCTTGCCGAACAGCAATTCCTCGGCCAGCGGCTTTTTGATGTGCTCCTGGATCACACGGCCCAGCGGGCGCGCGCCCATCTTGCTGTCGTACCCTTTGTCGGCCAGCCATTCGGCGGCGGGGCGGGTCAGTTCGATGGTCACGCCACGGTCCATCAGTTGTGCTTCAAGTTGCAGCACGAACTTTTCGACCACTTGCAGGATCACGGCCTTGGGCAGCGGTGCAAAGCTGATCACCGCGTCCAGACGGTTGCGGAATTCCGGCGTGAACGTGCGTTCGATGGCGGCTGTGTCCTCGCCCTCGCGACGGTCGCGGCCAAAGCCGATCGCCTCTTTCGCCTGCTCCGCCGCACCGGCGTTCGATGTCATGATCAGCACCACGTTGCGGAAGTCCACCGTGCGACCGTTGTGGTCGGTCAGGCGGCCATGGTCCATGACCTGCAACAGGATGTTGTAGACATCCGGGTGCGCCTTTTCCATCTCGTCCAGCAGCAGAACGCAATGCGGGTGCTGGTCGATCCCGTCGGTCAGCAGACCACCCTGATCAAACCCGACATAGCCCGGAGGCGCGCCGATCAGACGGCTGACCGCGTGTTTCTCCATGTATTCCGACATGTCGAAGCGCAGCAGTTCCACACCCAGCGTATCGGCCAGTTGTTTTGCCACTTCGGTTTTGCCCACGCCGGTTGGCCCCGCGAACAGGTAGTTGCCGATGGGTTTCTCCGGCTCGCGCAGACCCGCCCGCGACAGTTTGATCGCCGAGGCGAGGGCTTCGATGGCGTTGTCCTGACCGAAAACCACCCGTTTCAGCGACCCTTCCAGGTCTTTCAGCACGGCAGCGTCGTCTTTCGACACGTTTTTCGGCGGGATGCGGGCGATCTTGGCCACGACGGCCTCGATCTCCTTGGTGCCGATGGTTTTGCGCCGCTTGTTGGCGACAACCAGATGCTGCGCGGCACCGGCTTCGTCGATGACGTCGATGGCGCTGTCGGGCAGTTTGCGGTCGTTGATGTACCGGCTGGCCAGTTCCACCGAGGTCTTGATCGCATCCGAGGTGTATTTCACCGAATGGTGATCCTCGAAATAGGGCTTCAATCCCCGCAGGATCTTCACCGCATCTTCGACCGACGGTTCACTGACGTCGATTTTCTGGAACCGGCGCGACAGGGCGCGGTCCTTTTCGAAATGCTGGCGGAATTCCTTGTAGGTGGTCGACCCCATGGTGCGCAGTTTGCCCCCCTGAAGCGCGGGCTTCAGCAGGTTTGACGCGTCCATCGCGCCGCCCGATGTGGCACCGGCGCCGATCACGGTGTGAATCTCGTCGATGAACAGAACCGCGTCCTTGTGCGCTTCCAGCTCGGTCACGACCGCTTTCAGCCGTTCCTCGAAATCACCGCGATAGCGGGTGCCCGCCAGCAATGCGCCCATGTCGAGCGAATAAATCGTGGTGTTGGCCAGAACCTCGGGGGTTTCGCCCGATACGATCTTGCGTGCCAGACCTTCGGCGATGGCGGTTTTGCCGACGCCGGGGTCACCCACCAGCAGCGGGTTGTTCTTGCGCCGGCGGCACAGAACCTGAATGCACCGTTCCACTTCGCTGTCGCGGCCGATCAGCGGGTCAATGTCGCCCTCGCGCGATTTGGCGTTCAGATCGACGCAATATTTCTCAAGCGCCGAATCCTTTTTCTCGCCTTCGGTCACGCCTTGTGGCTCTTCCTCGTGCTCGGGCGCGCCCGAGACAGGGCGCGGATCGCCAAACGCGGGGTCCTTGGCGACGCCGTGGGCGATAAAGTTGACCGCGTCATAGCGGGTCATGTCCTGTTCTTGCAGGAAATAAGCCGCATTGCTTTCGCGTTCGGCAAAGATGGCGACCAGCACGTTGGCACCGGTCACTTCGGTGCGGCCCGATGATTGCACATGGATCGCAGCGCGCTGAATAACGCGCTGGAACGCCGCTGTGGGCACCGCTTCGCTGCCGTCGATGTCTGTCACAAGGTTCGACAGATCCTCGTCGACAAATTCGTTCAGCGTGGTGCGCAGTTCGTCCACATCGACGCTGCACGCCTGCATGACGCGTTTGGCGTCGGGTTCATCCACCAGCGCCAGCAGCAAATGCTCCAGCGTTGCGAATTCGTGGCGACGCTCGTTTGCCAGCGCCAGCGCGGAATGGATTGCTTTTTCCAATGTCGTCGAGAATGAAGGCACGCTCGTGCTCCTTCTGATCTGGGTCGGTGAGGGCGTTTGGGTGCCCGCTGCCAACCATGGCCTCATACTGTTAGAGTTTGGTTGATCGACGGCTGGCTTCAAGGGTTTTCTTTCATAATCCAGTCACAAAAGTGGCAAACCTGAAAGAAATGCTGTCGATTGTTGCGTGTGGGGGACGTCAGAACCGGTCGCGACGGGCGCGGATTTCGGTAAAGACGTCCAGTGGCGTTGCGCCTGTCATGTCCAGGGTGCGGGCGATGGCAGGGTCAGAGGCGCGCAGAAAAGGGTTCGTGTCCAGTTCAAGCTGTAGCTTGGAGGGGACAGTGGGCATCCCGGCGGCGCGTTTGTCCGCGATGTCCTGTGTACGGGATATAAGTGCGGCGTTTTCAGGATCAACAGTGGCGGCGAATTTTGCATTGGTTGTGGTGTATTCGTGACCGGAACAGACCGTGGTGTCGCCGGGCAGGGCGGCCAGCTTGGTCATGCTGTCCAGCATCTGGGCGGGCGTGCCTTCAAACAGACGGCCACAGCCCAACGCCATCAGACTGTCGGCGGTGAACACCAGTTTCGATCCGGGCGCGTGAAACGCGATATGCCCGACGGTGTGGCCGCTGACATCCAGAACCTCGATAGAATCGCCGCCCACGGTGAAACTGTCGCCTTCGGCGACCGCCAGATCCAGCGGCGGCAGGCGGTGGGCATCGGCGGATGCGCCAATCACCTTGGCCGGATGATCCGCCAGCAGGTCGGGCAACCCGTCCACATGGTCCCAATGGTGATGGGTCAGCAACACATGGCTTAGCGTCCAGCCGCGCGCGGCCAGTGCGTCCTTGATCGGTTGCGCTTCGGGCACGTCGATCACCGCGGTTTCGCCGCTGTCCGCGTCATGGACCAAAAAGGCATAGTTGTCTTCAAGGCAGGGCACTGTGACGAGTTCAAGAGGCATGGTCATTTCCTTCACGGTTGATAGGATCGGCGTAAGGGCCAGCTTGGCCGATCCGATGAAGGGCTGCAATGCACCTCGACGTACAGGACTTGCGCAATTTCTATTATCGCAGTGCGCTGGGGCGTGCGGCGCAGAAATCGCTGCGCGGTCGAATGCTGCAACTGTGGCCCGAGGCCAAGGGCCAGACCGTTGCGGGCTATGGCTTTGCCGTGCCGCTGTTGCGTCCCTATCTGCAAGACGCGCGGCGGGTGATGGCACTGATGCCCGGACCGCAGGGGGTCATGCCCTGGCCTGCGGGGCAGCAAAACGTGTCGGCACTGATCGAGGAAACCATGTGGCCGATTGAAACCGGCCACGTGGACAAGCTGGTGGTGATGCACGGGCTGGAAACCTCGGACCGGCCACAGGATTTGCTGGAAGAATGCTGGCGGGTGCTGGGGCCGGGGGGCAAGGCGCTGTTTATCGTGCCCAACCGCGCGGGCCTGTGGTCGCGGCGCGACCGCACGCCGTTTGGTTACGGTCGGCCCTATTCGGCCTCGCAGTTGGAAACGCAGTTGCGCAAACACCAGTTTCTGCCTGAACGCCATGTGGGCGCGCTGTACCAGTTCCCATCGGGCCGACGGCTGTGGATGAAATCCGCAGGCATGTTCGAGGGCGTGGGCCGTGCGATGCCCGGCATGATCGCAGGCGGCGCGTTCATGGTCGAGGCGTCCAAGCTGGTCTATCCGCCCAAGGGAACCACAAGCCGCGTGCGCAAACGGGTCAGCGTTCTGGAAGGGCTGACCGAGCCTGTCGTGGGGCGCACGCGCGAGCCGTCCTAGGGGCAAGCGACGCTGGTTTACGCTGACAGATCAAAAATGAACGCGGCGTCATTTCCCAACGGCCGACGAAGTGTTTAGACTGCGCGCCAGCACGCACGACTCTGGGAGGAGAGACAGATGAAAGACGCCGCCACCGCCATGCCGACCGCCATGGACATCAAGGACATGCCCGATCCGATGGAGATGCCTTCGCTGAAGGGCAAAGTCTCGGAAGAAGAATGGGCGCTGCGCTGCCAACTGGCCGCCACGTATCGTCTGTGCGCGATGCACGGCTGGACCGACCTGGTGTTCACCCACATCTCGGCGCGCCTGCCGGACGAGGACGGGGCCGAGCGGTTCCTGATCAACCCATACGGCGTGATGTTCGATGAAATGACGGCGTCGTCGCTGGTCAAGATCGACCTTGAGGGCAACATCTGTCAGGATACGCCTTACAACATCAATCCGGCGGGTTTCACCATCCATTCGGCCATTCACGCGGCGCGCCATGATGCGGGCTGTGTGATCCATGTGCACACGCCCTACGGTGTGGCCGTGTCGGTGCAGAACGGCGGGCTGCGGCGCTATACGCAGTTCTCGATGATCGTGAACAACGATCTGGCCTATCACGACTATGAGGGCATCGCGCTGGAGCTGGACGAGCGGGAACGTATCGTCAACGATCTGGGCGACAAGTCGCTGTTGATGCTGCGCAATCACGGCACGCTGACCGTGGGGCCGAACTGTGCGATTGCTTTCCTGCGGATGTATTTCCTGGAAAACGCCTGCAAGACGCAGATCTTTGCGCAGGCGGCGGGCACCGACAACCTGCACGAGGAAGATCAGGCCATGGCCGACACCGTGCAGGCGCAAGCCAAGGGTGCGTTTACGCCGGGCTATGGCGATAACCTGATCTGGCCCGGGCTGATGCGCAAGCTGAAGCGGACCAATCCGGGCTTTGACCACTAGCCTTTGCGGCCCGGACCGGCGCGGGGGCCAGCCCCCCGGCCTGCGGCCGTCCCCCGGAGTTTTCGGGCAAGATGAAGCGCGGGCTGCACTCTGCCGCGTGGCATGGTAAAATTGTGGTGATTGCGCAGGAATCGCTCATTCACGGGCGCTGATCGGAAGAGTTTTTTAACAAATTCGACGGTCCAAAGCGTCGCACTTGAGGTAAGGTGCTGAAATTAAATAATAACACCCTTTTCCGCAGGGTGCTGACGACAGTTGCGGGGTGCGCGGGGGTCTGATACATCCCCCCTGATTTCAGCGGATTGATGCCCATCAGCCCGCGCCAACACCCTCGTTCTATCGGCACCCAAGTGTCGAAGATCGGGGCCAGACATTGGAAGGGTGGACGTGTCCGAACCAGCTTCGATCTCCACAGGCATCGCCAAACGATATGCGAGTGCCGTCTACGACTTGGCCAAAGAGGCCAATGACGTAAAAGCCATTGAGACCGATATTGCCGCCTTGCAAGACGCAATGGCAGAGTCGGGCGACTTTAACGCCATGATCCATTCACCGATCTACACCCGCGACCAGCAAGGCGCGGCTGTGACGGCACTGGCGAAAAAGATGAAACTGTCGGGCGTGATGTCCAACACGCTGGCACTGATGGCGCAAAAGCGTCGCCTGTTCGTGCTGCCGCAACTGGTTCAAACCCTGCGTGACCTGATCGCCGAAGACAAAGGCGAAGTAACAGCCGACGTCACTTCGGCCAAGGCGCTGACCAAGACGCAGTCTGACAAACTGGCCAAGACGCTGACCGCGTCGATGGGCAAAACCGTGACTATTCATGCGACCGTTGATGAAAGCCTCATCGGCGGTCTTGTCGTCAAAGTGGGCTCGAAGATGATCGACACGTCGATCCGCTCCAAGCTCAATTCCCTCCAGAACGTAATGAAAGAGGTCGGATAAATGGGTATCCAAGCAGCAGAAATTTCTGCGATCCTGAAAGACCAGATCAAGAATTTTGGTCAAGAAGCAGAAGTCGCCGAAGTCGGCCGCGTTCTGAGCGTCGGTGACGGTATCGCCCGTGTCTATGGTCTGGACAATGTTCAGGCCGGCGAGATGGTCGAATTCCCCGGCGGCATTCAAGGCATGGCCTTGAACCTGGAAAGCGACAACGTCGGCGTCGTGATCTTCGGCTCCGACCGCGACATCAAGGAAGGTGACGTTGTCAAACGCACCAACTCGATCGTGGACGTTCCCGTTGGTGACGAACTGCTGGGCCGCGTTCTGGACGGTCTGGGCAACCCGCTGGACGGCAAGGGCCCGCTGAACGCCACCGAGCGTCGCGTGGCGGACGTCAAGGCACCGGGCATCATCCCGCGTAAATCGGTTCACGAACCGATGGCAACCGGCCTGAAATCGGTCGACGCGATGATCCCGATCGGCCGTGGCCAGCGCGAGCTGATCATTGGTGACCGTCAGACCGGCAAAACCGCCGTGGCTCTGGACGCGATCCTGAACCAGAAATCCTACAACGACGCCGCCGGCGACGATGAAAGCAAGAAGCTGTACTGCATCTATGTTGCCATCGGTCAAAAGCGTTCGACCGTTGCCCAGCTGGTGAAAAAGCTCGAAGAGAGCGGCGCCATCGAATACACCACAGTGGTTGCCGCCACCGCGTCGGACCCCGCGCCGATGCAGTACCTGGCACCCTACACCGCGACAGCCATGGCGGAATTCTACCGCGACAACGGCCGCCACGCGCTGATCATCTATGATGACCTTTCCAAACAAGCGGTCTCCTACCGCCAGATGTCGCTGCTGCTGCGCCGCCCGCCCGGCCGCGAAGCGTACCCCGGCGACGTTTTCTATCTGCACTCGCGCCTGCTGGAACGTTCGGCCAAGCTGAACGAAGACAACGGCTCGGGCTCGCTGACAGCTCTGCCGATCATCGAAACCCAAGGTGGCGACGTTTCCGCGTTTATTCCGACCAACGTGATTTCGATCACCGACGGCCAGATCTTCCTGGAAACCGAACTGTTCTACCAAGGTATCCGTCCTGCTGTGAACACCGGTCTGTCGGTGTCGCGGGTTGGCTCGTCGGCGCAAACCAGCGCGATGTCCAGCGTTGCAGGCCCGGTGAAACTGTCGCTGGCGCAATACCGTGAAATGGCGGCTTTCGCCCAGTTCGGTTCCGACCTTGATGCCTCGACCCAGGCGTTGCTGAACCGTGGTGCGCGTCTGACCGAGCTGATGAAACAGCCGCAGTATTCGCCCCTGACCAACGCCGAAATCGTCTGCGTCATCTTTGCAGGCACCAACGGCTACCTGGACAAGGTCGCGATCAAGGACGTGGGCCGCTGGGAAGCGGGCATGCTGGCGCACATGCGTTCCAAGCATCAGGATGTTCTGGATTGGATCACAAACGAAGATCCCAAGATCAAGGGCGATGCCGCAGACAAGCTGCGTGCAGCTCTGGACACCTTCGCAACTGACTTCGCTTAAGGAGAGATAAGGCAATGCCAAATCTCAAGGACCTTAAAAACCGGATCCAGAGTGTGAAGAACACTCGGAAGATCACAAAAGCCATGCAAATGGTGGCCGCGGCGAAACTTCGCCGCGCCCAAGAAGCTGCCGAACAGTCGCGGCCCTACACAGAGCGGTTCAATTCCGTGATGGCAGGGCTGGCTTCGTCTGTGGGTGGGTCTGATTCTGCGCCCCAACTGCTCAGCGGTACAGGCAACGACCAGACACACCTGTTGGTCGTCATGACCGCAGAACGTGGCCTGTGCGGTGGTTTCAACGCGAACATCTCGAAAAAGGCCAAGGCCAAGGCGGCGGAACTGGAAGCGGCGGGCAAGACCGTCAAAATCCTGACCGTTGGCAAAAAAGGCCGTGACTCCATGAAACGCGATCTTGGATCGCGCTTTGTCGGTCACGTGGACCTGACCGAGGTCAAGCGTGTCAGCTACCCCGACGCCCAAGGCATCGCCAAGGACATCCTTGGCCGTTTTGACGAAGGTGAATTTGATGTTGCCACGATCTTCTATTCGAAGTTCGTGAACGTTGTGAGCCAGACGCCCACAGCCCAACAGATCATTCCGTTCGAGGTGCCCGCTGATGCGGCTGCCGATGTCGATGGTTCGACCGTCTATGATTACGAGCCCAGCGAAGAGGCCGTTCTGGCCGACTTGCTGCCGCGTGCGATTGCAACTGCGATCTTCTCGGCTCTGCTGGAAAACGGGGCGTCCGAACAGGGCGCACGGATGTCCGCCATGGACAACGCCACCCGCAACGCAGGCGACATGATCGAAAAGCTGACCATTCAGTACAACCGTTCGCGTCAGGCCGTGATCACCAACGAGCTGATTGAAATCATTTCGGGCGCCGAGGCGCTCTAAGACAAACCGGAGTAATACGACATGGCAAATGCAGTCGGAAAAATCACCCAGGTCATCGGGGCCGTCGTCGACGTCCACTTTGACGACAACCTGCCAGAGATCCTGAACGCTCTGACAACAGAAAACAACGGCCGCCCGCTGGTTCTGGAAGTGGCCCAGCACCTTGGCGAAAACACCGTGCGTACCATTGCGATGGACGCCACCGAAGGTCTGGTGCGCGGCGCGCCCGTGACCGACACCGGTGCGCCCATTCAGGTGCCCGTCGGTCCCGGCACATTGGGCCGCATCCTGAACGTCACCGGCGACCCCGTTGACGAAAAAGGCCCCGTTGACGCGACAGAAACACGTTCGATCCACGGCGAAGCGCCCGCGTTCGACCAACAGTCGACAGCGACCGAGATCCTGACCACAGGCATCAAGGTTATCGACCTGCTGGCCCCCTACACCAAGGGTGGTAAAATTGGTCTGTTCGGCGGTGCCGGCGTTGGCAAAACCGTTCTGATCATGGAACTGATCAACAACATCGCAAAAGTGCACTCGGGCGTGTCCGTGTTCGCCGGTGTTGGCGAGCGGACCCGTGAAGGCAACGACCTTTACTACGAAATGATCGAATCCGGCGTTATCGTTCCCGACAACCTGCCCGACTCGAAAATTGCGCTGGTCTACGGCCAGATGAACGAACCTCCCGGTGCGCGTATGCGGATCGCTCTGACCGGCCTGTCGCTGGCGGAACAGTTCCGTGACGACACAGGGTCTGACGTTCTGTTCTTTGTCGACAACATCTTCCGCTTTACCCAGGCGGGTTCGGAAGTGTCGGCTTTGCTGGGCCGTATTCCTTCGGCTGTGGGCTATCAGCCGACACTGGCAACCGACATGGGCGCCATGCAGGAACGCATCTCGTCGACCAAAAACGGTTCGATCACATCGGTTCAGGCCGTGTACGTTCCCGCGGACGACTTGACCGACCCCGCGCCTGCGACATCCTTTGCCCACCTCGACGCGACAACCGTTCTGGACCGCTCGATTTCGGAAAAAGGCATCTATCCCGCCGTGGACCCGCTGGGCTCGACCTCGCGTCTGCTGGATCCGCTGATCATCGGTGACGAACACTACAAAGTCGCGACCGACGTGCAGCAGGTTCTGCAACGCTACAAGTCGCTGCAAGACATCATCGCGATTCTGGGCATGGACGAACTGTCGGAAGAAGACAAACTGGCCGTTGCCCGTGCGCGTAAGATCGAACGCTTCCTGTCGCAGCCTTTCGACGTGGCGAAAGTGTTCACCGGCTCGGACGGTGTGCAGGTTCCGTTGGAAGACACCATCTCGTCGTTCAAGGCGGTTGTGGCCGGTGAATACGATCACCTGCCCGAAGGTGCCTTCTACATGGTTGGCGGCATCAACGAAGTGATCGCCAAAGCCGAAAAAATGGCGGCTGACGCGGCCTAAATCCCAATCACCGATCCCGGATGGCGCTTTGCCGTCCGGGTGACGTGCCTGATCCAAGGGGAACACAAGTGGCAGATATGCAATTCGATCTGGTTTCGCCCGCGCGCAGCCTTGCCTCGCACGCCGCGACCTCGGTTTCGATCCCCGGCGCCGATGGGGATCTGACCGTGATGGCAGGCCACGCGCCGACCATCACCACGCTGCGTCCTGGCCTGTTGCGGGTCGAAGCCGACGGCAAGACAGCCGAATACGTTGTCACCGGCGGCTTTGCCGAGATCAACGCCGAAGGCGTGACCGTTCTGGCCGAACGCGCACTGGCGCGTGGCGACATGACTCAGGAACATCTCGACGAGATGTACACAGAAGCCGAGAATATGTACAAAACGGCCAAAGAAAACTGGCAAAACGAACCGGGCCCCGTCGACGACGCGGCCAAGCTGCTGGGCGACATGGTCGCCATGGGCAGCGAAATCGGTCTGAGCACCAAACAGCCCAGCCTGTAATCGTTAACGCCAAATCACTGAAAAGGCCCCGAAAATTTCGGGGCCTTCTTGCATTCTGGCCATATTGTTGTGCATTCTGCATCTCTGAGGTGATGCAGGCGCAATACGGGCGCGTATCGTGCGAACAAGGCCAAAACCATTGAAAAAACTACGCAATTACATGATCGGTATCGAACAGGGCGACCCTGTGCTGTTCTCGGATTTCGAGGACGGCGGCGAGATGTGGACCGGTCGCGGCCAGCGCGAGCGGCGGCGGCGTATTTCTTTCAGCGAACGGTACCGTACGCCGCCTGCCATTCAGGCGGCGATCAGTTTGTGGGATATGGACGCCACGACCGTCATCCGCGCCGACATCTCGACCGAAACGATCACCGAAGACGGCTTTGACCTGGTGTTTCGCACATGGGGCGACACCCGCGTGGCACGGGTGCGGGTCAGCTGGACGGCCATCGGAGAGGTGGCAGACCCCGAGGACTGGGATCTGTACTGAGACAGGGGGAGGGGCTCTGCCCCCGCGCCTACGGCGCGTCCCCGGAGTTTTCTGGCAAGATGAAGCCTGTGATTACTCGGCTGCGTACATGCCGTCATAGATCGGGCCCAGCGTGTCCTGTTCAAACAGCGAACTGACCGAGGTGCCGTTCCAGATGTTCAGAATGGCCTGGGCAAAGATCGGGGCGGTGGGCACGACACGGATGTTCGGCGCATCAAGGATCGCCTTGGTCGGCGCGATCGTGTCGGTGATCACCAGCGATTTCATCACCGAATTTGTCACACGCTCGACCGCGGGGCCGCTCATCACGCCGTGGCTGATATAGCTGTGCACTTCCTTGGCACCGTTTTCCATCAGCACTTCGGCGGCTTTGCACAGGGTGCCGGCGGTGTCGCACATGTCGTCGACGATCAATGCAACCTTGTCTTTCACGTCACCGATCACGGTCATCTCGGCTATCTCGCCGGGTTTCTCGCGGCGCTTGTCGACGATGGACAGCGGGGCGTTCAGGCGTTTGGCCAGCTCGCGTGCGCGGGCCACGCCGCCCACATCGGGCGAGACGATCATCAGGTCGCCCATGCGGTCGCGGAACTGGTTGGCGATGTCCAAGGCAAAGATGGGCGAGGCATACAGGTTGTCGACGGGGATGTCGAAAAAGCCCTGAATCTGGGCCGCGTGCAGGTCCATGGTCAGAACCCGTTCGACACCGGCGCTGACCAGCATGTTGGCCACCAGCTTGGCGCTGATCGGCGTGCGGGCCTTGGTGCGGCGATCCTGCCGCGCGTAGCCGAAATAGGGGATCACAGCGGTGATGCGGGCGGCCGAGGACCGGCGCAGCGCGTCGCACATGATCAGCAGTTCCATCAGGTTGTCGTTGGCAGGGTTCGATGTGGGCTGGATGATATACATATCCTCGCCGCGGACGTTTTCGTAGACTTCGACGAAAATCTCGCCATCGTTGAACCGTTCGACGCGGGCATCGACCAACCCCATTTTCTTGCCCCGGTGCATCGACATCCTGCGTGCGATGGCCTGTGCAAGCGGCTGGTTGGCGTTTCCGGCGATCAGCTTGGGTTCCTGAACGTGTGGCATGTCTTGTGGCCCCCCAAGGCGCTTGTGACAGAATCGTGACGTTGACACCGCTTAGCATGGCCTTACGGTCCGGCAAAGCGGGACACCCCCCTATCGGAGAAGAACATGCACCAGATCGACTATTTTTTTTCCGTGCTGTCGCCATATACCTACCTGGCGGGCACGCGGCTGGAACAGATTGCGGCCAAACACGGCGCAACGATCAACTATAAGCCCACAGATGTGGTGGCCCTGTTCGGCCGCACCGGGGGCACGCCACCCAAGGACCGCCACCCCAGCCGCCAGGAATACCGCGCGCAGGAACTGGTGCGGTGGGCCAAGAAGCTGGATATGCCGTTCAACCTGAAACCGGCGTATTGGCCCACAAACGGCGCACCTGCGTCCTATGCGATTATTGCGGCGATCCACGCGGGTGGCGGTGATGTGGGCAAGCTGGTGTTTGCATTCCTGCGATCCGTCTGGGCGGATGAAAAGGACATCGCGCAGGATGACGTTGTGCGTGCCTGTCTGGAAGAGGCCGGTTTTTCGCCTTCGCTGGCAGACAGCGGTCTGTTGCAGGGGGCCGAAACCTATGCCGCCAATCTGGAAGAGGCCGCCAATCGCGGCGTGTTCGGCGCACCGTTCTACATTTGCGAAGGTGACAACCGGTTCTGGGGGCAGGACCGTCTGGACGATCTGGATATGCATCTGGCCGGCAAGCTTTAAGGATGCAGTATCATTCAAGACGCTATGGCAAGGGGCCTCGACAGGTCCTTGCGATCCACTGCACGCTGGCGCATTCCGGCGCGTGGCGTGGGATGGCCGACGCGATGGGCGACGGGCTGACGATCCACGCCTATGACATGCCCAGCCACGGCAAGTCGCCTGATTGGGATGGCACCGGCGATCTGCATGATCTGGTGACCGCGTGGGGCCATGACATGCTGTCCGAGCCTATGGACGTGATCGGCCACAGCTTTGGCGCGATTGTGGCCCTGCGGCTGGCCGCCGAGGCCCCCGAACGGGTGCGCAGCCTGACATTGATCGAGCCGGTGGCCTTTGCCTTTGTCGCGGCGGATGATCCGGCCAAGGTCGAGGAATACCGCCTGCGCAATCTGGATTTCGATGCAGCGATGCAGGCGGGCGACAATATGCAGGCGGCGCGGTCGTTCAACCGGGGCTGGGGCAACGGGGTGCCGTGGGATGAAATTCCCGAGCAGACGCGGCAGTATATGGCCGACCGCATCGACTTTGTCGCCGGATCAGCGCCCGCCGTGCAGCGTGACAGCATCGGGTTGTTGAAGCCCGGCGCGCTGGACGTGATCAAATGCCCGGTGATGCTGATGGAAGGGGACCAGTCCGATGGCACCATTGCTGCGGCCAACAGCGCCATCTTGCGCCGTATTCCACATGCGCAGCGCGTTGTGCTGAAGGGCGCGGGACACATGGCCCCGATCACCCACCCCGATATGGTGGCCGCCGAAGTGCGCCGGTTTCTGGACGCGGTCTAAAGGTGGCTTAGGAACTGGTCGATCTGCGAATCTGAGATCGACCAGTCGCAGACCAGCCGGGCCGCGACCATCTCGTCGGGGTCTTCGCCGTCCAGCGTGCCCTCCCAGATGTAATATTTCGCGCCCGCCGCGTGCAGCCGCTTGTGGGCGGCGCGGGGGAAGGCGGCAAAGATCATGTTGGCGTCGGGCTGGTGCAGAAACTCGGCGCCCTTGTCGCGCAGCCCTGCGGCCAGACGCTGGGCGTTGGCATTGGCGGCTGCGGCGGTTTCCATCCACAGGTCGCCGTCCAGATAGGCGGCCATCTGTGACGACAGGTAACGGTGCTTGGAAAACAGATGCGCCCCGCGTTTGCGGCGCAGCTCGAATTCCCAGGCCTTGTCGGGGTCGAACAGCACCACCGCCTCGACGCCCATGCAGCCGTTCTTGGTGCCGCCAAAGCTGAGGATGTCGACGCCCGATTTCCACGTCATTTCGGCAGGGGTGCAGTCCAGCGTGTTGATGGCATTGGCAAAACGCGCGCCGTCCAGATGGACGGGCAGGTCGAATTCGCGGGCCACGGCGGTCAGGGCGCGCAACTCGTCCAGCGTATAGACCTCGCCACGTTCGGTCACTTGAGTGATGCTGACGGGGCCGCGCTGTGGCCCGTGCACACCGCGCGTCTCTTCGCTTGCGATGGTCGCGTGCAGCGCCTTGGGGGTCATCTTGTCGCCGCCAGGTACCAGCGTCAGCTTGGCGCCGCCTGCATAGAATTCGGGGGCGTTGCATTCGTCTTCGTGGATGTGGGCGACGTTGCTGCAAAAGATGGTGGCATAAGGGGCGGTGTAGCACGCCAGCGCCAGCGAGTTGGCGGCGGTGCCTGTGGCAACAAGGAACACTTCGGCCTCGGGCGCCTCGAACGTGCGGCGGATGGCTTGTCGCACCTCGTCCATCACCGGATCGTTGCCATAGGGCATGGCGTGGCCCGTGTTGTCCTGCATCATGCGGTTCATGACCTGCGGATGAACGGGGCCGGCGTTGTCAGAGGCAAAAAACATCTATGTGGGTTCCTCGATGATGTGGTCTTCCCAGTCTTCTTCGGGAATATCAAATTCGCTGAGCGTCCTGTTTTGTACGCTCACGCCCGCATCATGTACAGATTGTGACGTTCCTGTCAGTAATGGATGCCACTCGGGCAGCGGTTTGCCTTCCCACAACAGGCGATAGGCGCAGGTTTGCGGCATCCAGTAGGCGTGGGTGTCAAGGTTCGAGGGTTTCAGCACGATACAGTCGGGCACGAACTGGTGGCGGTTTTCGTAATGCGCGCAGCGGCAGGTGGCGTCGTCCAGCAGACGGCAGGCGATGCGGGTCAGGGCCACGTCGCCGGTGTCTTCGTCTTCCAGCTTGTTCAGGCAGCATTTGCCGCAGCCGTCGCACAGGGCTTCCCATTCGGGGGCGGTCATCTGGTCCAGCGATTTGCGTTCCCAGAACTTATGCCCCATTTTCGCGCCGCTCATAGGGCGTCCAATATGGTGCGGGCGCGGGTGCAGTCGGCGTCCATCTGGGTGATCAGCGCATCGAGGCTGTCGAATTTTTCTTCGCCGCGCAGATGGTCCACCAGCGCGACCGAAATGTGGGTGCCGTAAAGATCGCCGGAAAAGTCGAAGATGAAGGTTTCAAGGTTGGCGCGGTTTTCGCCGAACATGGGTCGCACGCCCAGCGATGCGGCCCCTTGGTAGCGGCCCTTGTGTGGCCCTTCCAGCACGTCGACCAGCACGGCGTAGACGCCGAAGGCGGGCGGGTGCAGGCCGTCGATGGACATGTTCGCCGTGGGATAGCCCAATTCGCGGCCACGCTGTTCGCCGCCGATCACGGGCCCTTCGATCCGGTGCCAGTGGCCCAGCATTGCGGCGGCGTCGCGGGGGCGGGCGTCGGTCAGTGCCTCGCGGATGGCGGTGGAAGATACGGTGGCGTCGGTGGTTTCCAGCAGCGGCGCGATGGTCACGCCAAAGCCCATTTCGGCCCCAAAGGCTTGCAGGTCTTTCGCCGTGCCTGCGCGTCCTTTGCCAAAGCAGAAGTCGGCCCCAACCACCACATGGCGCAGGCCCAGACCCTCGGCAATGACCGACCGGGCAAAGGCCTCGGGCGTCAGCCCGGCAAGCTGCGCGTTGAAGTTCATCTGGTACAAACGCTCTACCCCCAGCTTGGCAAGCTGGGACGCCCGTGCCTCGGCGCCCATCAGGCGAAAAGGCGGGGCGTCGGGGGCGAAGAATTCGCGCGGGTGCGGCTCGAACGTCAGCACGCCCAAGGGGGCATCGGGGACGGCGGTGCGCGCCAGGTCGATGACGGAACGGTGGCCCAGATGCACACCGTCAAAGTTTCCGATGGCAACAGAGGCTCCGCGATCCGCTGCCTCGACAAATTGGTAATCTCGTATGATCCGCATGGCCAATGCCTAGCCGCGCCCATGGGCAGAGGCAAGACACGTCCCGCCCTTTCGCGTCGCAAATGGCGCAGGGCGGCGGGCTGTCAGTCGAATTTGCGCGACGGGGCCAGGACCGATGCCTCGCCGATCAGCACTTTTTTACCGTCGACGCTGCAATGGCAATCCAGTTTCACGCGGCGTTTGGCGATGTCGATGTCGATCACCTTGACCTCGGCATAGACCATGTCGCCGGGGCGTACGGGGGCCAGGAATTTCAGGCTTTGGCCCATGTAGACGGTGCCGTGGCCGGGCAGTTGTTCGCCGATCACGGCCGAGATCAGGCCGGCGGTCAGCATTCCGTGGGCGATGCGCCCCTCGAAGATGGTGTCACGGGCATAGTCGTCGTCCAGATGGACCGGATTGCGGTCGGTGCTGACCTGGGCGAACATTTCGATGTCCTCGTCCGTCACCACTTTGCGCAGGTGACGGGTCATGCCCATTTCGATGTCTTCGATGCAGATCGTGCCGCGTGGCAGGTTGTCCAACATTCCCGTCTCCGGTTATTTTCTGACGCAATGACGTCGCTGTTCGCAACTTTATTACTTTGCACGCGCAGAAAAGCCAAGGGGAAATTTGTCAGCGCAAAAAGCCGATTGTGTAAGTGGGGTTGACCATTTCGCGGTCCAGATAGGTTTGCAGCGCGTCGGCATCGGGTTGGGTTTCGGTTTTTGTTTCTTCTGCCGCCAGACCGCCCGAGATGAACAGGGAATCAATATCCTCGCCCTGTGCGCCCTGAATGTCGGTCAGCACGCCGTCACCGATCGCCAGAATCGAGCCGCTGTCGGTCTTGCGGTTGATTTCGCCCAGACGCAGGCGGGCCAGATCGTAAATTGGCGGATGCGGCTTGCCGGTATAGAGGCTTTCGCCGCCCATTTCTGTATAGAGCTTGGCCACGGCACCCGCGCACCATTCGCGCACATCGCCCCGATCCACGACGATGTCGGGGTTGGCGCACAGCAGTTTCATGCCCTTTTGCTTGGCGTACAGCAGCTGCGGGCGCAGGTCGTCGATGTCTGCCATCGGATCGAAGGGGCCGGTGCAGACGATGCCTTCGGCCTCTTCCAGCGGTACGATCTGGATGTCGACCGGCTCATCAACCACGCCGATGGGATCGAAAAAATTGGTGTCGCGGCTTTCACCGATGAAGAACACCTTTTGCCCAACAGCGCCGCGGTACATTGCCGTGCGGGCGCTATCGCCGGATGTGGCAATGGTGTCCCATGCGTCGTCTGGCACGCCCATCTTGGCGATTTGGGTTGTCACGCTGGCGCGCGGACGCGGAGCATTGGTGACCAGAACCACGGTGCCACCGGTTTTGCGATAGGCTTGCAGGGCGGCCACCGCGTCGGGGAAGGCAGTGACGCCGTTGTGGACGCAGCCCCACAGGTCGACGAACAGCGCGTCGTAGCGGTCCGAGACGTCGGAAAGGGCGGTGATGATCTGGGTCATGGTGCGGTCCTTTGGTCGGTGTGTTGTCATGCTTAGAGTATGAAACGCAGGCGGGGTGCAAGGGCAGGGATGGTGTGGGCCGGTCTGTCTTAGGAAAGACGGGCAAAGAAAAAGACGGGCAAAGAAAAAGGCGGGCAAAGCGCCCGCCTGATCCGGGGCGCTGCCCCTTATATATGTCGCGCGATACAAAAGTCGCGGATGTGGCTTAGACCTTGAGGTTGGGGATGATCTGCTTTTTGCGGCTCATCACGCCGGGCAGGACCACGGTGTCGCCGGTCACGGTCACGCCAAAGCTTTTCTCGGCCACGGTTTTTACCAGATCGTTGGGCACCAGCAGCGTCGCCTCTTCGTTCAGGATGTCGACCACGAACAGCAGCACCTGATCGGCGCCGTCTTCGGCGGCCACGTCTGTCATCGACGCCATCAGGCTGTCCTTGCGGTCCAGCACGATCTTGGGCGCTGTGGTTTCCAGAACGCTGACGCGGAAATCCTTGCCATCGACGGTGTATTCCTTGCTGTCCATGCGCAGCAGTTCCGCGTCGGAAAAGGACGACACGTCGGATTTGGCTTCGAACATTTCCGACGCGTAGGACGGAATGTCGATGCCAAGCTGTTCGGCCAGATCGTAGGCAATCGCCTTGTCCTCTTGCGTGGTGGTGGGGCTGCGGAATTCCAGCGTGTCGGACAGGATGCACGACAGCATCGCGCCTTTGATGTCGTCGGGCATTTGCGCCATGTGCTTGCCGATGGATTTGAACATGATGGTCGCGGTGCAGGCCAGCGGCTCCATCACGATGTGGATCGGGCCGGCTGTTTCCAGACCGCCCACCAGCTTGTGGTGGTCGATGATCGCCTTGATGTCGCAATTGTTGATGTTGTCGGGCAGCTCGGCGGGGTTGTTGGTGTCGACGATGACCACGGGTGTGCCGTCGGCGACTGTGCTGACGATCTCGGGCTTGTCGAGGTTCCAGCGTTTCAGCATGAACGCCGCTTCGGTGTTGGGTTCGCCCAGCAGGACCGGTTTGGCGTCCACGCCGTGAACGGTTTTCAGATACCACGCCCAGATGATCGGGCTGCCGGTGCTGTCGGTGTCGGGGGATTTGTGGCCAAATACGAGCGTTGTCATGGGACATCCTGAGTTTGTGTGCGGTTTTGCGGGCCTTATAGGCGGGCGGATGCGGCTTGTCACCTGCGGTATTTTGGCTGTTTGGGATATGGGAATAAGGGCCGCTGGCGCGGACGCTGTTTGTTTTGATGAGGGGCTTTGCCCCTCACGCTCCCCAGGATTTTCTGAACCAGAGAAGGGGCGGGGGTTACAGGCCCAGTTCGGCGCGGGCCTTGCGGGGCAGTTTGGCCACGATCATATCGTAAGAGGCGTCAATGTGTTGCGCCAGTTCGGCGTCGTTCAGGCCGGGTGCGGCATGGTGCTGTATCCATTTCATGCCGCGCGAGGCCAGGTAGGGGGCGGGGCGCAGGCCGGGCATGTCGCTGAGGATTTCAAAGGCAAGGTTGGTCACCTTGAAGGTGAAGGCGGGTGCGTCGTCGGCCCAGCCGCAGAGGGCAAAAAGCTTGCCGCCGACCTTCCAGACGTCGGCATTGCCCCATTGCACCACGTGGGTGGTGGCGGGTTTGGCGGCGCAGTGGGCGTTGAACTGATCACGGGTCATGTGCGGACGATAGCGGCTTGGGGCGCGGTGGGAAATGGTGTTAATTGACCGCCATGAGCACCGCCCGCGAAACCGATCTGTATTTGCCTGTCAAAGCGTTTCTTGAGGCGCAGGGCTATGTGGTAAAGGCCGAGGTGGGGGCGGCGGATGTGGTTGCGGTGCGCGGCGGCGAGCCGCCGGTGGTGGTCGAGTTGAAGCTGGGGTTTTCGCTGACGCTGGTGCATCAGTGCGTGGCGCGGATGGCGGTGTCGGATGACGTTTACATGGCCGTCGCGCGCGGACAGGGGAAGCGGTTTCAGCGTGCGTTGAAAGAGATGGTCACGCTGGCGCGGCGGCTGGGGCTGGGGTTGCTGACGGTGCGGATCAGCGACGGGCTGGTCGAGGTGCATTGCGATCCGGGGCCTTATGCGCCGCGCAAGTCGAAGAAGCGTCAGGGCCAGTTGCTGCGCGAGTTTGCGCGACGGCAGGGCGATCCGAACGATGGCGGGCAGACGCGGGTGGGGTTGGTCACGGCCTATCGGCAGGATGCGGTGAAGCTGGCGTTGTATTTATACGAGGCAGGCGCCTGCAAGGGCGCGGATGTGGCGCGCGAGACGGGGGTGGCACGCGCCACCACGATGATGCGCGACGATCATTATGGCTGGTTCGAGAAGGTGGACAAGGGCATCTATGGCCTGACGCCCAAGGGGGCCGAGGCCGTGATGGCGGCGGGCGCTGCGCTTGGCCGCTAGAACGGCTGGCGACGCAGGGTGTAACCATTGTTCGCAAGCAGGTTCAGCAGGCCGTGCGTGCCACCCAGATGGCCCGCGCCGACGGCGACGACGGTGACGCCAGAAGCGGCGGTGATCCGGGGCAGCCAGTTGGCGTTGCGCTGGGTGATCAGCTTGTCCAGCATATCGTCAAAAAGCGCGTCGAATTCGGCATCGGGCAGGTTCACCCAACTGCGGGCCACCACGCGGTTCAGCGGCAGGATCGCGCCGTGATCTTCGTCAAAGTACTGCTCGATCAGCGTGGCGGTCATGTCCTCGGACTGCTGTACGGACATCACGCCAAGGCGCAACAATGCGACCTGCTTTTCCAGCGAGTCCTGTCCCATCAGGACAAAAAGTGTGTCGAAGGGTTCCAGCGCCGTGGCGGGCACGTCGTTATCCTGTGCGATGTGCAACAGCGCCTTGTCCAGGCCTTCGCCGCCGTCTTGCATGGACGTCAGCACGCAGGGCGGCATTCCCAGCACCAGCGACAGATACCACGGTTGAAATTTTGCAGCCATGAACGGGGGAATGCCCCGTTCGGACGCTGCTTGGGCCAGCTTGTCCCAATCCTCGGGTGGCATCATGTCGATCAGCGTGGGGCCTGATGTGAGCGAGATCAGCTCGGGGCGGGTGGCCATGGCGTTCTTCAGTTGGGCCTCTTCAGCTTCGGTTGCTTCGACCAGCAGCGTGTCGGCGGATGCGATCACGCCTGCCAGCGCGTCGGCCACCGCTGGCAGGCGGGGATCGGCCACATGGATCGTGCCGATCAGATGAATCGTCTGGTCCCCCTTGTGTGCGACCCAATGGTTCCCATCTGGGTAGGGCATGTCGCGCATCAGCGCGTCCAGCTCGGTGGTCTGATCCGCCGTCAGACGGGCGCGCAGATCGGTGCCGTTGCAGGTGGCAGATGCCATCTGTGGCAGCAGCAGGGCGAGCATGAAAACAAGGGTGCGCAGCATCGGTCAGGGGCCTTTCGGTCAGTGTCAGGCCACGCTATGCGCCCGTGCGGCAAAGGCAAAGGGGCGACCCCGGAAAAGCTGCGCAAAAATTGCAAACTCCAAGGTTGACAGCCCAGCCGCACATGCCTAGCTATGCGTCGTTATCACTCGGAGGAGCTGAGTGCTAACACGGGGTACCAAGGTGCCCTGCAAGGGAGTAACTTTGAGCCTTAAGGAGCTGCAAAGATGGCATTGAAACCGCTTCATGACCGCGTGCTGGTTCGCCGCACGGAAAGCGAAGAGAAAACTGCTGGCGGGTTGATTATTCCCGATAGCGCGAAAGAAAAGCCCTCGGAAGGCGAAGTTGTTTCGGTTGGCGCGGGCGCCCGCAAAGACAACGGCGAGCTGATCGAAATGGCCGTCAAGCCAGGCGACAAAATTCTGTTCGGCAAATGGTCGGGCACCGAAGTCACCGTCGCAGGCGAAGAACTGCTGATGATGAAAGAATCGGACATCATGGGGATCATCGAGTAAGCGCCCCGCTTGCTCTGACCTTCATTGACCCACACATTCTCAAAGGAGAAAATACATGGCTGCTAAGGACGTCAAATTTGACAGCGAAGCGCGCAACAAGATCCTGAAAGGTGTCAACATCCTTGCTGACGCCGTCAAGGTTACACTGGGCCCCAAAGGCCGTAACGTTGTTCTGGACAAATCCTTTGGCGCACCGCGCATCACCAAGGACGGTGTATCGGTTGCCAAGGAAATCGAACTGGAAGACAAGTTCGAAAACATGGGCGCACAAATGGTCAAGGAAGTTGCTTCCCGGACCAACGACGAAGCAGGCGACGGTACAACAACCGCGACTGTTTTGGCCCAAGCCATCGTTAAAGAAGGCATGAAATCGGTTGCCGCCGGCATGAACCCGATGGACCTGAAGCGCGGCATCGACATGGCAACCGCCAAAGTCGTTGAAGCGATCCGCGCCGCGGCACGTGACGTGACCGACAGCGACGAAGTTGCCCAGGTCGGCACCATCTCGGCCAACGGCGAAAAAGAAATCGGTCGTCAGATTGCTGACGCGATGCAAAAAGTCGGCAACGAGGGTGTGATCACCGTCGAAGAAAACAAGGGTCTGGAAACAGAAACCGTTGTTGTCGAAGGTATGCAGTTCGACCGTGGCTACCTGAGCCCCTATTTCGTCACCAACGCCGACAAGATGACTGTCGAGCTGGAAGACGTGATCATCCTGCTGCACGAGAAAAAACTGTCGAGCCTTCAGCCGATGGTTCCGCTGCTGGAGCAAGTGATCCAGTCGCAAAAACCGCTGCTGATCATCTCGGAAGACGTTGAAGGCGAAGCGCTGGCGACACTGGTTGTCAACAAACTGCGCGGCGGCCTGAAAATTGCTGCGGTCAAAGCACCCGGTTTCGGCGATCGCCGCAAAGCGATGCTGCAAGACCTTGCAGTTCTGACAGGCGGTCAAGTGATCTCCGAAGATCTGGGCATGAAGCTTGAGTCCGTTACAATGGACATGCTGGGTTCCGCCAAGAAAGTAACCATCACCAAAGACGAAACAACAATCGTTGATGGCGCTGGCGAAAAGGCCGAGATCGAAGCACGCGTTGCCCAGATCCGTAACCAGATCGAAGAAACCACATCCGACTACGACCGTGAAAAGCTGCAAGAACGCGTTGCCAAACTGGCAGGCGGTGTTGCCGTGATCCGCGTGGGCGGCATGTCGGAAATCGAAGTCAAAGAACGCAAAGACCGCGTTGACGATGCTCTGAACGCGACACGCGCCGCTGTTCAGGAAGGTATCGTTGTGGGTGGTGGTGTTGCTTTGGTCCAAGCCGGCAAAGTGCTGGAAGGGTTCAAAGGCGACAACAACGACCAGGACGTTGGTATCAGCATCGTGCGCAAGGCTGTCGAAGCACCGCTGCGTCAGATCGCTGAGAACGCGGGCGTTGATGGCGCAGTTGTTGCGGGCAAGATCCGTGAAAGCAGCGACCTGACATTCGGTTTCAACGCGCAGACCGAAGAATATGGCGACATGTTCAAGTTCGGCGTGATCGACCCTGCCAAAGTGGTGCGCACTGCACTGCAAGACGCGGCATCGGTTGCAGCACTGCTGATCACCACCGAAGCCATGGTTGCCGACAAGCCGTCGAAAGACAACGGCGGCGGCGGCATGCCCGATATGGGTGGCATGGGCGGCATGGGCGGCATGATGTAATCTGCCGTTCCTCACCGAACGCTTTCATCTATAAGAAGGGGCTGCCTGCGGGCGGCCCCTTTTTTCATGTGCCAGACGGAGGGCATGCTATGCTGATCGGACCGGATTTTTCCCGCGAATTGCGGCGGGGCGAAGAGGATGAGGTGGAGGCGCTGTTGCGCAGCGCCTTTGATGGGGCGGCCGAGGCTGAATTGGTGCGCGCGCTGCGCAAGACCGGCGCGATGGCAGGGGAAAGCGTGGCCACCTGGGACGGGCGGATCGCGGGCTATTACGCGCTGTCCCATATGGTCGCGCCCAAGGGCTGGCTGTGTCTGGCGCCGGTTGCCGTGTCGCCCGACCGTCAAGGCCGCGGGCTCGGGCGGCGGATGATGGGCATGTTGAGCGAATGGGCGCGGCTGAGCCAGACCTATGTTGTGGTGCTGGGGCAGGTGGCATTTTATGAACGTGCCGGATTCTCGCAGGCGCGGGCGCAGGGACTGACATCGCCCTATCCGCTGGCGCATACGATGATCGCGGGGCCGGGGACGGATGTGCCGGTGTCTGCGTTGCAGTATCCCAAAGCCTTTGCAACGTCGGGCTGAGTTTATGAAGCTTTTCCTTTTGACCGCGCTGACGATGGTGGCCTTTGCCGCCAATTCCGTGTTGAACCGTGCCGCCGTTGGCAGCGGCAGCATTGATCCTGCCAGCTTTGCGTTGATCCGGGTGGTGGCCGGAATTGTGACCCTGTGCATGGTGCTGAGTGTGCGGGGCACGCCGCTGCCGTTGTTCCGGCGCGCGCGGGTGGTGGGGGCGGTTTCGCTGGCCGCTTATATGGCGGGGTTTTCGCTGTCTTACGTGGTGCTGGATGCAGGCGTGGGCGCGCTGATCCTGTTTGGTGTGGTGCAGATCACGATGTTTGGCTGGGCCGCGTTGCGTGGCGCGGCCCCGTCGCTGCGGCAGATGGCGGGTGCGGGCGTGGCCTTTGCCGGATTGTTGCTGGTGCTGTGGCCGGGGTCCGGGCCGGGCAATCACACCGATCCGGTGGGGGCGGTGATGATGGTGATGGCCGGGCTGGGCTGGGCGGCCTACACGATTTCCGGCCGCACCGAACCTGATCCGCTGCCTGCGACGGCGGCGAATTTCTTGCTGTGCCTGCCGGTGCTGGCGCTGTTCCTGATCGGACCGGAGATGCACGCGGGCGCCTTTGGTATCGGTCTGGCGGTGGTGTCGGGGGCTGTGACCTCGGGGCTGGGCTATGCGCTGTGGTATGCGGTGCTGCCGCGGCTGGCGCAGGCCACGGCGGCGGTGGTGCAGCTGAGCGTGCCTGTGATTGCGATTGTCGCGGGCGTCTTGTTTCTGGGCGAACCCGTCAGCGTGGTGCTGGGGATTGCCGCCGTGATGGTGCTGGGCGGTATCGGCTGGGCGGTCACCACACCAAGGGTTCCAGCGGATCATAGCTGATCCCGTCCCGCCCAAAGGCCACGGTCCCGAGGCTTGAGGGTTTGTGCGGCACCTGCGCCAGTTCCGCCTGCGTCACCCAGCGGCGTTTGGTCACCACCGCTTCGGGGTCTTTCCAACTGTCGGGGGTGTCGGCGCTGCCGTCCAGCGTGCAGCGAAAGAACACCTCGACCTGATGAAAGTCGCGGTTGCGGTCGTGGAATTCGTTGACCAGACAAGGCGCGCCCACGGTCACGCGCAGGCCGGTTTCCTCGTGCACCTCGCGGGCCAGATTGGCGGGCAGGCTGCTATGCGCCTCGACCCCGCCGCCGGGGGCGCACATCAGCGGGCTGCGGTTGCCGGCAAAGGCGTTGACCAGCAACAACCGCCCGTCATGGACGATCACCGCGCGGGCGGCGATGCGGGGTGGGCGCGGATTGGACATAAGCAGGTTTCCGTGAACAAACGGCTATGGGCCATTCCATAACGCGCGCATTGGCACTATCTCACACTGCATGAGAGTTTGCATGTCGATCCTGCCCTTGCTGTTGCTGTTGCTGCTGTCCGCGCCCGCGCGGGCGGATTGCGTGATCTTGTTGCACGGGCTGGCACGCACCGAGACGTCGTTTGCCCTGATGGAAGCGGCGCTGGAGGCGGACGGGTTTCAGGTTGTGCGCCCGGGCTATCCGTCGACGCAGGCGCGCGTCGGGTCGTTGTCCGAAGGTGTGATGCCTGCCGCGCTGGAGGAATGTGGCGACCAGACCGTCGACTTTGTCACCCATTCGATGGGCGGGATACTGGTGCGCGAATGGCTGCGTGATCACGATCTGCCGAACCTGGGCCGGGTGGTCATGCTGGCCCCACCCAACCAGGGCAGCGAAGTCGTGGACAAGCTGGGCGACCTGGCGGCGTTCGAGTGGATGAACGGACCGGCGGGGGCGCAGATGGGCACCGGCCCCGACAGCCTGCCGCGCAGCCTGCCGCCTGTGGACTTTCCGCTGGGGGTGATCGCGGGGGACCAGTCGCTGAACGCCTATTTCTCGACCCTGTTGCCGGGGCCGGATGATGGCAAGGTCAGCGTGGCATCGACCCGCGTTCAGGGCATGACGGCGCATGTCGTGTTGCCGGTCACCCACACATTTATCATGAACAACCCGCGCGTGATCTCGCAGACCGTGCATTTCCTGCGCACCGGCACGTTCGAGGACAGTATCTCGTGGCTGGATGCGGTGCTGGAACAGTTGGATTGCCCCAGCGGCGATTGCGTGGCGCGCGGCGGGTTCTGGGGATCAAAGCGCAATGCTGACAATTGATATTACGGGGGCCGAGGTTTTGGGCCCGCAAGGCTTTCACCGCGACGGGCTAAGCTTGGCCGAGGGGCTGATTGCGGATGCGCCCGTTGGCCGGTCTGTCGACCTGAGCGGGTTTCGCGTGCTGCCCGGTATCGTCGATGTGCACGGCGACGGGTTCGAGCGGCATCTGGCGCCGCGTCGCGGCGCGATGAAGCAGATGGCCGAAGGGCTGATCGCCGCCGAGGCAGAGCTGGCCGCCAATGGCATCACCACCGGCGTTCTGGCGCAATTCGTAAGCTGGGAAGGCGGCCTGCGCGGGATGGAATTCGCCGATCAGGTGTTCACGGCGATCCGCGACACGGCGGGCGGGCTGGTCACCGACCTGCGCCCGCAGCTGCGGTTCGAGACGCATCTGCTGGACGACTACGCAGGCCTGCCTGCACGGATTGCCAATTGGGGCGTGTCCTATGTGGTGTTCAACGATCACCTGCCGCACGCGCGTCTGGCCGAGGGGCGCAAGCCGCCGCGTCTGGTGGGGCAGGCGCTGAAGGCGCAGCGCAATCCCGAGGTTCATTTCCAGATGCTGCTGGACCTGCACGCGCGGCGCGCCGAGGTGCCTGCCGCTTTGGATGCGCTGTGCGCTGAACTGTCGGACATGGGCGTGCAAATGGGCAGCCACGACGACCAGACCGCCGCGGCCCGCGCCGCATGGCGGGCACGCGGGGTGAAGGTGTCGGAATTCCCCGAAACGCTGGAGGCCGCCGAGGCGGCGCATGCGGCGGGGGATGTGGTTATTCTGGGCGCGCCCAATCTGGTGCGGGGCGGATCGCACAAGGGCAATGTGTCGGCGCTGGACGTGGTGTCGATGGGCATGGCTGATGCGGTGGCGTCGGATTACCACTATCCCAGCCCGCGCCGCGCGGCTTTGATGCTGGCGCGGTCGGGGGTGATGGATTTTGCTACGGCCTGGTCGCTGGTGTCGGCGGGGCCGGCGCGGGCGCTGGGGCTGGACGATCGGGGTGTGTTGCAGGCAGGCAAGCGGGCCGATCTGGTGGTGCTGGACGGCGCTGACCGCGTGGCGATGACGGTCAGCGGCGGGCGCGTCAGCTGTCTGTCGGGTGATCTTGCGGCGCGGTTGGTGGCGTGATCCCGAACGGGGGCGCCGGGATGACAGCGGCCCTCCGGGGGGGATTTTTTAAGCCAAAAGAAAGCAGTCAGCGCGTGATGCGGTTGACGTGGCCCATTTTGCGGCCCGGTTTGGTGTCGGCCTTGCCATAAAGATGCAGTGCGGTGTCGGCGGCGGCGGCCAGTTCGGGGACGCGGTCCATGTCGTGGCCGATCAGGTTTTCCATCACCACGTCGCTGTGGCGCTGGCCGTCGCCCAGGGGCCAGCCGGCGACGGCGCGGATGTGCTGTTCGAACTGGTCCACGGCACAGCCGTTCTGGGTCCAGTGGCCTGAATTGTGCACGCGCGGGGCGATTTCGTTGACGATCAGGCCGGTGGGCGTGACGAACAGCTCGACCCCCATAACGCCCACGTAATCCAGCGCGTTCAGGATACGTGCAGCCAGCAGCACAGCATCGGTGCGCGCGCTGGCGGGCAGCGCCGCCGGGACGGTGGTGGTGTGCAGGATGCCGTCGCGATGCACGTTTTCGCCGGGGTCGTAGCAGGCGACATCGCCCGAAGCGCTGCGGGCGGCGATGACGGACACCTCGATGGTGAAGTCAACGAACCCTTCCAGCAGGGCGGGGGCACCGGCCATGTCGGCGATGGCCTGGGCCGCGTCGGCGTCGGATTTCAGGCGGGCCTGTCCCTTGCCGTCATAGCCGAAACGCCGGGTTTTCAGGATCGACGGCGTGCCGATGGTGCCAAGGGCGGCGTCCAGTGCCGCGGCGTCGGGGATGTCGGCGTAGGGCGCTGTGTTCAGGCCCAGACCTTTCAGGAAATCCTTTTCGGTCAGGCGGTCCTGACTGATCCGCAATGCCTCGCGGTTGGGATGGATCGGTTTGATCGCCTCGAGGATGTCGAGTGCTTCGGTCGGGATGTTTTCGAATTCATAGGTGATAACATCGACCGACTGCGCAAAGGCGGTCAGGGCGGCGGTGTCGTCATAGGCCGCCGTGGTGCAGGCGTGGGCCACATCGGCGGCGGGCGGGTTGGCGCCGGGTTCATAAATGTGGGTTTTAAAGCCCAGACGGGCGGCGGCAACCGACAACATACGGCCCAACTGGCCACCGCCGAGAATGCCGATGGTGGCGCCGGTAGGAAGTGGGTTAATCATCGCTGGGCTCTTCCGGGATCGAGGCAGACAGGTCGGCGCGCCATTGGTCCAGACGCTGTGCCAGGGCAGGGTCGTTCAAGGCAAGGATACCCGCCGCCATCAGGCCCGCGTTGGCAGCCCCTGCGGCACCGATGGCCATGGTGGCCACGGGAAAGCCGCGCGGCATTTGCAGGATGGAATAAAGCGAATCGACACCCGACAGTGCCTTGGTCAGCACCGGCACGCCGATCACCGGCACGCGGGTTTTCGAGGCCATCATACCGGGCAAATGCGCAGCACCCCCTGCGCCCGCGATGATCACCTGCAAACCGCGATCCACAGCCGTCTTGCCATAGTCCCACAGCCGGTCGGGGGTGCGATGGGCGGACACGATGCGGGTTTCAAACGCCACGCCCAGATCCTCCAGCATTTGCGCGGCTTCGCGCATGGTGGGCCAGTCGGACTGGCTGCCCATGATAATGCCGACTTTGGGGGATTGGTCTGTCATCCTGCGCCCTCGTGTATTGCTGTTTTGTCGGGGAGTTATACGGACATGACGCGGCGGAGCAAGGCTCAGGCGATGATGTCGGGGGTCAGACGGTCTTCGATTGTGGAAATCAGGTCTTTCAGGCGCAATTTGCGCTTTTTCAGCCGTTGCAGGGTCAGCGGGTCGGATGTGGCGCGCTGCGTCATGGCGGAAATCGCCTCGTCCAGATCACGATGTTCGCGCCGGAACACTTCCAGTTCGACGCGCAGCACGTCGTCGTTCTTCATCGAAAGGTCAGAGGGCGCATTCATGGACTGTGATTCCCGGATCTTGAGGAGTTGTATACATAGGCGATGACGCCCGCTGCGCATAGTGTCTTGGCGTTGCAAATGCCGCGATTGGGTGGCTTGAATTGTCGCTTTTTTGACAATGCGGGGGCCTTGGAGTTGTCCGGCCTCTTGTCTGGGGGCGGGAATCTTCCCATATTCTGAACAGGCGGTTGCCAAACGGGGCCGCATCTGACTGTCGCTTGATCTGATAAGGACGTGTCGCAATGACGAAAATGACGCTAGGCTCGCATCCGCATATGCTGGGGTTTGAGCAACTGGAGCGCCTGCTGGAACGCACGGCGAAATCCGGCAACGAAGGCTACCCGCCTTTCAATATCGAACAAACTTCCGATTTTTCCTATCGCATCACGCTGGCGGTGGCCGGTTTTGCCGAGGAAGACCTGCAAATCACGGTCGAGGATCGCACGTTGGTGATCCGCGGGCGACAATCCGACGACGACGAGGGCCGGGTGTTTTTGCACCGTGGCATCGCCGCGCGACAATTCCAACGGACCTTTGTGCTGGCTGACAGCGTTGAGGTAGGAGAGGCGATCATCGAAAACGGTCTGCTGCATGTCGATCTGACGCGGGCGAAACCCGAAACAGTCGTCCAGACCATCCGCATTCGGAAAGGGTAACCACATGGAAACGCCATTTGAAACAGACCCCAAAAGCAACATCGTCTACGTCAAAACGATTGATGTAAGCGACCTGCCAGAAGAGGTGCAGGAGCAGGCCGAAGGGCTTGAGCATCTTTACGCCGTGCACGATGCACAGGGCACGCAGATTGCGCTTGTCGCTGATCGCAAGATGGCCTTTGTGCTGGCGCGGCAGAATGATCTGGCACCCCAAGCGGTGCACTGAATACGTAACGTTGCTGCTGGCCCTGTGGGCCGGCAGCCTGTGGGCCGATGTGCCGGTTCACGCAACCACGGCGCAAGAGCGCGCGGTGTTGCGCCAGATAGAGACGCAGGTGCGTCGGTATTTTCTGACAACATTTGGTGTTGAGGTGACCTCGCGGTTTGCGCTGGTGGGGGCGGGCGACGCTGCGACCTTGTTGGCGCAGGTTCAGGCCGCGCAAAGGGCAGGCGGATGGCGCGTGCGTCGCAGGGCGCTGGACGGCGGGCGGATTTGCCCTGAAACCCGCGTGGGCGGTGCCGCCAACCGCACGTTTATCGCGTTGTGCTGGCCTGCGCCCGTCGCGGGGGAGGATGCCAGTCAGGTCTTGCGCGTGTCAGCCGGGGCGGTTCTGGCGCATGAATATGTCCATCAATTGCAATATGATCTGGCGCGGGACCGTCCCGCGCGACGTCTGGGCGACGACTGGCTGATGGGGCCTGCGTGGCTGGTTGAAGGCACGGCAGAGGTGTTCGAAGACCACTTTCGCACCGGCGGGGTTGCGGTGGACGGGGTGGCCCTGTTCAACCTGCAATCCTCGGCCCGGCGGTCGCGTCTGACGCTGGACCAGATGCGGGCCACCGGCGCGCTGGGCGACGGGCAGGCCTACGGCGTCGCGCGGTTTGCGGCGTTCCTGTTGGCGGGGCGATACGGGCCGCAGGCGCTGCTGGACTATTTTGCCCAACTTGGCGAGACAAAGGATCAGGATGCGGCCTTTCTTGCGGCGTTCGGGACAACTATGGTCGGATTCGAAGCCGAGTTCGAGGCGGTGCGCCGTGATTTCGGGGCGGCCAAGGCCTATGTGGGGGTGCCATGACGTTTGATTTTGACTGGGTGGATGCGTTCTGCGACCGCGCGTTCGGAGGCAACGGCTGTGCCGTGGTGCATCAGGGCGCAGAGCTGAGCGATGATATTTGCATGGCTTATGTGCGCGAGACATCTTTGGTCGAATGCACATTCACCGGCCCCTCGGATGTGGCAGATGTGCGGGTGCGCTATTTTCTGGCCAGCCGCGAGATACCCTTTGCGGGTCATCCGACAATTGCCACGGTGGCCGCGATGCGCGCGCGCGGGCTGATCGGGGACGGGCCGCTTGTGCTGGAAACCGGCGCGGGGTTGGTGCCGGTGACGGTGCAGGGCAGCCGGGTCACGATGACACAGATCGCGCCGCAGTTCGGCGCGCAGGTTGATACGGCGCTGGTGGCGGCGGTGGGCGGTGTGACGGCAGATGACATTATCAGCCCGCCGCAACTGGTCAGCACGGGCCTGCCCTTTGTCATCACGGTTCTGAAGGACCGCGCCACGCTAGAGCGGCTGTCTTTCAACCCCAAGGCGCTGGCCGATCTGTCGGTCGAGATGGGCAGCGGTACGGATATGATGGAACCGTTCTGGTGTGCGCTGGAAGGGTTTACTGACGCAGGTGACACCGCCGCGCGATTGCTGCTGGCCCCGCCCAGCCCGCCCGAGGACCCGTTCACAGGCTCGGCTACCGGGGCGATGGCATCCTATCTATGGGCGCAGGGCCTGATTGATGCGCCAGAGTTCACCGCCGAACAAGGGCACGGGCTGGGCCGCCCCGGACAGGCGCAAGTGCGCGTGCTGGGGCCGCGTGATGCGATCACCGGGGTCGAGGTGGCGGGCGACGGCTTTGTCCTGATGTCGGGCACAGCGAACCTGCCGCATGGCTGAAGCCGCAATCGCAGTTTTGCCCTATGGCAACGGCATTGGCAAACGGGTGGCCGATCTGCCGTTGAACATGCTGCACTGGCCGGTGGGACGCCCTGCCGCGTTCAGCAGTGGCACGGTGGCTGATCTTGGGCCGGATGACCATCTGCTGGTCTATCCCAAGACGTCGATGCACCTGCGTCCCTTTGGCGTGTCTGCCCAAGTCAGCGTCATGGTGGTTGAACCGCGCGCCATTCATGCCCGCCACCTGCGGCTGTTGCGCTGGACGCACCGGCGCTATCACCGGATTTTCACACATGACGCCACCCTGTTGCACGCGGCACCCAACGCGCGGTTTCTGGCGGCGGCGCGTACGTGGGTGCCGGACTGGGACACGCTGGACCTGTCCAAGACCGAGGACGTGTCGTTGATCGCGTCGAACCGGCGCGATCTGGAGGGGCACAAGCTGCGTCATGCGGTGGCCGAGGCGACCGACGGTGTGACGCTGATGGGCCGCGGCTATGCGCCGTTTGAACACAAGCACGAAGGTCTGGCACCGTTCCGCTTTTCGGTGGTGATCGAGAATATCCGCGCGCAAGGATATTTCAGCGAAAAGCTGGTCGATGCGTTGCTGTGCGAAACAGTGCCGATCTATTGGGGCGCGCCGGATGTCGCGGACTATTTCGATCCCGATGGCATGATTGTGTGCACCACGCAGGACGAGATACTGGCCGCCATCGCGAAGGCGGACGCGGATCTGTACGACGCCATGCGACCTGCGTTGCTGCGGGCCAAATCGCAGGCGACGCGGTGGGCAGATTACGAAGTGGCCGCTGCGCAGATGCTGCGCGACGCCGAATAGCGCTATTCGGCCGCCTGGACGTCGGATGTCAGAGCCACGCCAGAGGCCGCAGGCAGCACCACATAAAATGTGGTGCCGCGCCCAAGGTGTGATGTGACAGACACCGTTCCGTTCATTGCCTGGATAAGGTTTTTGACAATGCTCAGACCCAGACCCGTGCCGCCCTTGTTGCGCGAATCCGACGAGTCGACCTGATAGAACGAGTCGAAGATTTTTGGCAAAGTATCATCTGGAATTCCGATGCCCGTGTCAGACACGGCGATGACCACGCCGCCGTCGGTCTGCGTCAGGTCGACGCCCACCGTGCTGCCCGGTTTGGAGAACTTGACCGCGTTATGAACGAGGTTCGATAGCACCTGGCGCATACGTTTGGTGTCGACCTTGACCGGCGCTATGCCGTCTTGGCTGGTCAGCGTCACCGTAATGTCCGAAGCTTTGGCGTAGGCTTGGAAATTGGACATTTCGCCCGCGATCAAGGCTGCCAAGTCCACGACTTCGGTGCGCAGATCAATGCGCCCGGCCGTCAGGTTTTCGATCTCGAGGATATCTTCGATCAGCAGCGAAAGCTGTTCTGAATTCTTTTGCACCATATCCAAAAGCTTTTTGGCCTTTTCGGGAAATGTACCCGCCGCGCCGGCGTTCAGCAGGGTCACCGCCCCGCGAATCGAGGTCAACGGCGTGCGCAGTTCGTGGTTCATCACGGAAATGAACTGTGATTTGGCGACATTTGCAGCCGTTGCATCCTGCAACAGCCGCTCTTTTTCTTTCAGCGCTCTTTTGGTTTGTGCGGTCTCAAGAATTTGCAAGGCGCCCAGCACCACGAATGCCGCCACAACCAATCCCGTTAGGATTGAATTCTGCGTGCTTATCGCGGAAAGGTCTTCGCGCCGGGTTTTCGACAACCGCGACGAGGCCTGTAGCACATCAAGCGACAGGTTGCGCAGGTCGGAATTGTAGCTGGTGATTTCGTCAAGAAACCTGCGCACATCCGAGTTCGGCACAATCTGTTGCGGCAGGTTGACGATAAGACTGTCGTTGGCTTGAAGCACTGTAAACAGCCGCCCAAGGACAGCCCTGTCGACCTGATATTGGTCCAGTTTGTCTGCGGTTTCGCCTTTCTGGATCACGACCAACCTGCTCCACAGGATGTCGAAGCGACGGTTTACATCTTCGGGACCGCTGCGCCCAAGCGTGTAATCGTTCAGCGCCAGTTCAAGTTGCAGCAGATCGTATTCGATCCCGGTCACAAACCAGATCGGCCCAGTTGGATTCCCGCCCTCCAGCCCCGAAACGCGTTCGCGCACCGAGGTCAGGCTGAGCACAATCAAGGCGAGCAGCACAAACAGGGACCCAAGGACAAGAAGCCTAAGTTTACGCAGCATATTCAGATCACTCTACAATCTGCATGCTTTTAGTTTGCCAGACCAGTCGGCTGTTGATGGCCTCGTCTTCCAGTTCCGCGTGGTCCGAGATCGGATACATGATCCAGATCGGTCCTTTTTCTCGCAGCGACATGGTTTCACCGTCACGACGGGTCGCCAACATCACGTCAAAGTCCAGAATGTCGCCAAGCGGCATGTCGATCTTGTAGTCGTTGATCGCCATTACCCTGATTTGCGCGTCCGATGGCATGTCCTGACCGGCATCGGCCAAGACAACACGCGCCAAGGGGCCGGAAAATTCGGATGTGCCATCAATGAAGGGATTCTTCGTCACATAGGTTGTCTGGTCCAGCGCGTCGAGCTGTTCCAAGGAATAGGTTTTGACAACCGTGCCATCTGGCCCAATCACCGAAAAGATGTCTTGGGCAATGGCCGCCACAGGAATCCCGAGCGCGAAAACGGCGGTCAGAAAAAGATTTCTCATATAAAGCTCCTTAGCTAATCCGGTGGAGCATCGGAGGCGCGCAGGTTGGCGCGGTGTGAACGAAAGTCGCCTGATGAAGACACGGCTAAAAAAATTACTTGTTACGAATAAAACACCAACGGATTTATCTACATCTACAACCCCCGGTTAAGCAGAAAGTTCCCGACAAACGCAAAAGCTGTTTCTTTCAAGGCTTGCCGGCGGCCAAGGTGACAAAGACACATGCCAGGCGTGTGGTTTTCCGGCTGTCGCGTTTGCGGATATGCACGGTTGGAACGACGCACAAAAAAGGCCCCGCGGGGAACAGCGGGGCCTTGTGATCTGTCAGAGCAATCGCGCCTTATTCGGCGGCGATCAGGCCCATGCTTTCCAGTTTCAACAGAACCTGATGGGCGCAGTTGTCCACCTCGACGTTCTCTGTTTGCAGGCGGATTTCGGGGTTCTCGGGCACGTCGTAAGGGTCGGAAATGCCGGTGAATTCCTTGATCTTTCCTTCGCGTGCCAGTTTGTACAGGCCCTTGCGGTCCCGGCGCTCGCATTCCTCGATGGTGGTCGCGACGTGCACTTCGACAAAGGCGCCAAAGGCTTCGATGTCTTCACGCACGGCGCGACGTGTTGTGGCATAGGGCGCGATGGGCGCGCAGATGGCGATGCCGCCGTTCTTGGTGATTTCCGATGCGACATAGCCGATGCGACGGATGTTCAGGTCGCGGTGCTCTTTCGAGAACCCCAGTTCCGAGCTGAGGTTCTTGCGCACCAGGTCGCCGTCCAGCAGCGTCACCGGGCGGCCGCCCATTTCCATCAGCTTGACCATCAGCGCGTTGGCGATGGTGGATTTACCCGAACCCGAGAAGCCGGTGAAAAAGACGGTAAAGCCCTGTTTCGAACGCGGCGGCTTGGTGCGGCGCAGTTCCTTGACCACTTCGGGGAAAGAGAACCATTCGGGGATTTCCAGACCTTCTTGCAGGCGGCGGCGCAGTTCGGTGCCCGAGATGTTCAGGATGGTCACATCATCCTTGTCTTCGATTTCATCCATGGCTTCGTATTGGGCGCGTTCCTGCACCCAGACCATGTGTTTGAAATCGACCATTTCGATGCCCATTTCTTCCTGATGCTCGCGGAACAGGTCCTGCGCATCATAGGGGCCGTAGAAATCTTCGCCTTTGGAGTTCGAGCCGGGGCCTGCGTGATCGCGACCGACGATAAAGTGCGTGCAGCCGTGGTTCTTGCGGATCAGACCGTGCCACACAGCCTCGCGCGGGCCTGCCATACGCATGGCAAGGTTCAGCAGCGACATCGACGTGGTGGCCGCCGGATATTTGTCCAGAACCGCCTCGTAGCAGCGCACGCGGGTAAAGTGGTCGACGTCGCCCGGTTTGGTCAGGCCGACAACAGGGTGGATCAGCAGGTTGGCCTGTGCCTCGCGTGCGGCGCGGAACGTCAGTTCCTGGTGGGCGCGGTGCAGCGGGTTGCGGGTTTGGAACGCAACAACCTTGCGCCAGCCCATTTTGCGGAAATAGCTGCGCAATTCGTTGGGCGTGTCGCGGCGGGCGCGGAAATCATAGTGCACGGGTTGCTGGATGCCGGTGACCGGACCACCCAGATAGATCTTGCCCGCTTGGTTGTGCAGGTAGTTCACGGCGGGGTGTTTGTCGTCGTCGGCGCCAAAGACCTTCTCGGCCTCTTTCGCCTTGTTCGGCTCCCAACGGTCGGTGACGGTCATGGTTGCCAGAATCACGCCTTCTTGGTCGCGCAGGGCGATGTCCTGCCCGATTTCCAGCGCTTCGGCAAATTTCTCGCCCACGTCCAGCGTGATCGGCATGGGCCACAGGCTGCCGTCGGCTAGGCGCATGTTGTCCACGACGCCGTTATAATCTTCTTCGGACAAAAAGCCCTTGAGCGGGTTGAACCCGCCGTTCATCAGCAATTCCAGATCGCAGATCTGGCGCGGGGTCAGATCGTGGCTGACCAGTTCGGCTGCTTCGAGTTTAAGTTTTTGAGCGGAATCGTAGGAAACATAGAGTTCTGGAATCGGGGCGAGATTATTCTGCATCGGCATGAAGATTTCTTTCGTTCAACGGGTGGAAGCAGCCCTGCGGGCAACACTTGAGGCGCAATAGCGGGCTGGGCGCGGGGCGTCCAGATGTAGAGCGTCTGCGATATCTCATATGCGCAAATTTCGGCATAAATTCCCCCCTGAAACGGCATTTTTGGGCCATTTTGCCCGATTTCGACCCGTTTCGCAGAATGGTGCATGACGGGATTGTGCTGATGTCATGGCGCAGGGGTCACGACTGTGGCTTTTGGGGCGCATCGGCGGCCTTTGGGACGGGCAGGGCGTCAATGACACCGTCGACGCCGCGCAGTTCCAGCGGCACCAGGCCGTCGGGGCGGTCCAGTCCGGCGGCGTCCAGAACCGCGGCGCTGATCAGCAGTTCGACTTTCATCGGTTTGGTCTGCGCTTCCAGGCGGCTGGCGGCGTTGACGGCGTCACCGATCAGCGTGCGGGGCGCGTGGCCGGCGGCACCGATTTCGCCCAGCACCACGTTGCCCAGATGCAGCCCGATTCCGATGCCCACGGGTGGTGCGCCTTCGGCTTCCAGTCCCGCATTAAACGCATTCAGCGCGCGCCCGATCCCGGCCGCCGCCGCCAGCCCCGCCTGTGCTGACGACGCGGTGTCGGGGGTTTCAAACAGCGCCAGAAAGCCGTCGCCTAGATATTTGTCGATCTTGCCGCCCGATGCGGTGACCGCAGGCACCACCGCGTCGAAGAAGCGGTTCAGCAGGAACACCACATCGTAGGGCAGTTGCCCCGCCGTGCGGGCGGTAAAGCCGCGCATATCCAGAAACAGGATGGCAAGGGGGCGTTCCTGCCCTTGGGTGGCCGATCCGCGCGCCGTCTGCGTGCCGCTGGCAAAGACACGGTGAACCGTCATCGGTTGACTGGGCCGGATCTGACAGGCCAGCCGCGTGCCGGGGGCTGCCCCCACGGCCCGCAGGCTGCGCGCCTCGGCCTCTGATGGGGGTGGCAGGTCGTCGGCGCCGTCTTCGATCATCACGCGGCAGGTGGTGCACCGCCCCTTGCCCCCACACAGCGCGGTATGCGGCACGCCGGCAGTGCGCGACATTTCCAGCAGGGTCTGACCGCGCGCTGCGGTGATTGTCGGCCCGCCGGTATAGGTGATGCGCACGCTGGAACGCCGCGCGTTCAGCCGCAGCGCGAAATGGATCGCCAGCGCCGTGGCCAGCACCACGACAAACCCCCAATACAGCGTCGCGTCGATCTGGATCAGCCCGTCAAACTGCGTGGGGCCGGGAAAGTTATAATCATCCAGCATGTCCAGCCGCGTGTCCTCGTCCCGGGCGACCAGTTGCAACCGGCGGCTTTCCGTCACGAAACCGGCCAGCGCAAAGGCGGGCACCAACACCGCCAGTCCGGTCAGCAGATGCGTATTGCGCCGCCACCAGCCGCGCCCGCGCAGCCACAGGTGCAGGCCGATGCAGCCGTGGGTCCAGACGATCAACAGCAGCACGGTTTGGGTCAGCGCCGATCGCGTGCCCCAGATCAGATACATCAGATAGCCCATTTCGTCGTGGACGCCGTACACCTCGTGGGCGACGCGGGTATAGGTGATGTGGGTCAGCAGCAGCAGCGGAATGGCAAACCCGAACGCATATTGCACCGCCTCGGCGCGCGCCATGCGCAGGCTGCGCCGTTCAATCAGGCGCCACAGCGCAAGGCCCGCGTGCAGGATCAGCGCGGTGTAAAGCAGCACTTCGCCCACCGCATTGCGGGTCACAAGCTGGCGCAGGTCCTGTCCCTTGTCCAGCCAGACGGGCGAAAACAGGCCCAGCCCGATGTTCAGGAAATGCAGCAACGCATAGAGCATCAGCGCAAGACCACTGATGATGCGGGCACGGGTTGCCCAGTTGCCGCGCCACAGATCGGACATGCACTGCTCCTTGATTGTGCGCACAATGGCCTGCGGGCAGGACCGGCGTCAACGGGCCGATGCGGGGTGACCCCGCTCGACAGGTGACAGGGCCTGTGCGAAAAAGCCGATGACAGCCACAGGTGGAGCCCGGATGACCAATCCCTATGACAAGACTGCGCCGCGTGGCTTTTGGAAAACCGGCGTCGAGACCCGTGATCCGGTTGCGATGAGCGATATTCACACGCCCAAATGGCAGGTTCAGCCCGACATGCGCGTGGCCACGGCGGGCAGTTGCTTTGCACGGCATCTGGCGCGGTTTCTGACGCAAAACGGCTTTGACGTGATTGATGCCGAACCCGCGCCCGAGGGGCTAACGCCGCAGCAGGCGGAACAGGGCGGCTATGGCCAGTTTTCGGCGCGGTACGGCAACATCTATACCGCCCCGCAATTGGCGCAACTGTTGCAAGAGGTGCAGCGGGGCAAGCCGCCCAAGGGCATCATCTGGAAACGCGACGACCGTGTGATTGACGCCCTGCGCCCGCGCATTCCGGCGCAGGGTTTTGACACGGCAGCCCAAGCGCTTGAGGCGCGCGCGCAGCATCTGACAGCGGTGCGCGAGATGATCGAGGGACTGGACCTGTTCGTGTTCACCCTAGGGCTGACCGAGGCGTGGGAGCATCGCCAGCACGGCACCGTTTATCCCATTGCACCCGGCGCGGTGGGTGGCACGTTCGACCCCGATACATATGCCTTTCGCAACTTTGGCTATGCCGACACGATGGCCGCGCTGGAAGACAGCCTTGAAATGATCCGCGATATTCGCGGCGGGCGCGCGTTTCGGGTGTTGCTGACGGTGTCGCCCGTGCCGCTGACCGCCACGGCAACCGACGGGCATGTGTTGCCCGCGACGATCTATTCCAAGTCCGTCCTGCGGGCCGTGGCAGGCGACTGCGCCGCGCGGCACGAATTTGTCGATTATTTCCCGTCCTACGAGATCATCACCAACCCCGCCGCCCGGTCACGGTTCTATGACGCCAACCTGCGCACCGTCACCGAAGACGGCGTGCGGGCCGTGATGGGCGTGTTTTTCCATCACCATGGGGCAGGGGGCAGCGGTTTTCTGGAAACCACCGCCGCTGACAAGGCGCTGGTCGATGACGGCTGTGAAGAGGCGCTGCTGGATGCCTTTGCACCCAAAGTCAAACCGCAGACGCAGCCGGTGTTGGGCGCGCCACGGCTGAACATCGGGGCAACGCCCCAGGATCCGATCCTGTTTGCGGGCAACAGCCATCTGGCCAGCTTCAAGGAAGCGGTGCAGGCGGCCGCCCCCGATCTGGACCCGGCGGCGCATTGGTTCGTGCCGATCAACTGGACCACGGCGATACAGAGCGGCGGACGCTGGCCACGTCTGCGGCGGCGCAGCGGGTATGAGAAAATCGTGTTCCGGCCCGAATACCGCAACCGGATGCAGGACATCGACCTGTCGATGCATCGCGGACGGGTGACCCTGTGTCTGGTGGGGCGGAATTTCATCGGTGATCAGGTGCTGCGCGCGCATGGTGATCTGACCACCGGCCAGCCGGGCCTGCGCGATGGCAAGAAGGTGACACCGCAACTGCCCGTGGTGGGCCGCGATGATGCAGCTCTTGAGGATTTCTACCGCGGCGCCTTGCAGCCGCGCATCGCCTGGGCGCTGCAAATGCTGATGGACCCGATTTTCAAACGTGCGATCTGGGTCGCCTCGCCCGATCTGCCGGAACATGCAGCACGGGTGCGGCTGGGCGATGCCTTTGTCGACAGTGGAAGCTATCGCTTTCATCAGGCGGCGGCGCTGCGGGCGACATTGTCGATGATGCCCAAACAGGACGACCGGCTGCGGCTGATCCAGCACGATCCGGCCCTGCGCACCGACAGTGGTTTTATCCGCAACGAATACGCCGCGCACCCGTCCACAATGGACATCCACGCCAACGCCGCCTTTTACCGTGGGGCGTTGGAGCAGATGTTTGGCGAGCGGGCTAAGCCTGCGGCTTACGCGCCCTCTTTGACCTCGGCGCCGTAGCCCAGCGGCAGGGACGTGTCTTTTTCCAAGTCCGTATCCGCATTTTCAGCCAGCCAGCGTTCCGCTTCGAGTGCTGCCATGCAGCCCATGCCCGCCGAGGTCACGGCCTGGCGGTATTTGTGGTCGGTCAGATCGCCCGCCGCAAACACGCCCGGAATCGATGTTTCGGTGCTGTCGGGTTTGGTCACCACATAGCCGCCCATGTGGGTTTCCAACACGTCCTTGACCAATTCGTTCGACGGTGCGTGGCCGATGGCGACAAAGACGCCCTTGGCGGGGATGTCGGTGATTTCGCCGGTGTTCACGTTCTTGACCTTCACGCCCTCGACGCCCAGCGGGCTGTCGGTGCCATAGACTTCTTCAAGCTGGTGGAACCACAGGGTTTCGATTTTGGGGTTCTTTTTCAGCCGGTCTTGCAGGATCATCTCGGCGCGCAATTCGTCGCGGCGGTGGATCAGCGTGACCTTGGAGGCAAAGTTGGTCAGGAACAGCGCCTCTTCCACGGCGGTGTTGCCGCCGCCGATCACAACGATTTCCTGCCCGCGATAAAAGAACCCGTCGCAGGTGGCGCAGGCCGATACGCCGAAGCCTTTGAATTTCTCTTCCGATTCTATGCCAAGCCATTTGGCGCGCGCGCCGGTGGCCAGAATGATCGCATCGGCCACATAGACGGTGCCGCTGTCGGATTGTGCGACAAAGGGACGTTTCGAGAAATCGACCGATGTGATGATGTCGCCGATAACCTCGCAGCCCATCGCCTTGGCGTGGGCTTCCATGCGCACCATCAAGTCGGGACCTTGAACTTCGGTGTCGCCGGGCCAGTTTTCAACTTCGGTCGTGGTGGTCAACTGGCCACCGGGTTCGATGCCTTGCACCAGAATCGGCTCTAGCATGGCGCGGCTGGCGTAGATGCCTGCGGTGTAGCCCGAGGGGCCCGATCCGATGATCAGAACCTTGGTTTTGCGTGTCTCGCCCATGATGATCCCCTTGGGTTGGTCTGACGTGGCGCCCCGTTTGGTCGCGGTCGCGGTGTTATGACTGGTTTATGCAGCCCTTTGGATATAGTCGCCCGCGCTTTGTGATTGAACCCCGCAATTGCATGTCCGATATGCAGCGCTAACAGGCGTTTTTTGTCGTCATGGCCGCAAGATTCTTGCGTCAGGGCGAAACAATATTGCGCACAACGCGGCCAGTGTTATAACAACCGCAAATTCCGGGGGCAAAATGGCGAATACGCGGCTTGATCCAATTGATCGCAAGATTCTCGCAGAACTTCAGGCAGACGGGCGCATGACCAACGTCGAGTTGGCCAAGCGGGTGGGCATTTCTGCGCCGCCCTGTTTGCGCCGGGTGCGGACGCTGGAAGAATCGGGGTACATTCGCGGCTTTCACGCCGATGTGGACGCGCATGTACTGGGGTTTGAAGTGCAGGTCTTTGCCATGGTCGGTCTGGCCAGTCAGGCCGAAAGCGACCTGAGCGCATTTGAAGACCGCTGCCGTGCGTGGCCGCTGGTGCGCGAGTGTCACATGCTGAACGGCGAAGTTGATTTTATCTTGAAATGCGTGTCGCCCGATCTGTCGGGTTTTCAAAGCTTTCTGACGGGCGAGTTGCTGACCACACCGAACGTGGCCAGCGTCAAGACGTCGCTGGTGATCCGTCAGGCCAAGGACGAAGCAGGCGTGCCCTTTGACGTTCTGGAAGACCGGTTGAGCAAGACCGCCTGACCCGCGCGCTGCCGCGCGGGCCGGTTGGTTCGGTTCAGGCCGCCGAGTCGACTTGCTCGGGCGCGCGCGGATGCGCGAGCGGACCGAAATCGGTCACATGGGAAATGCGCGGGAACATCGCCAGGAACATATCGCGGACCGCGTGGCTGACATTGCGGGTCGCTTGCGCGCCGGGGTGGAAGGTTTCCATTGGCATTCCGCCCGCATAGATCGCAGCATGGCGTGTCAGGCAGATGTGGAACAGGCGCACCGACGTGGGCGGGGTCACCTCGATGACATTCACGCCATCCACGAAATCGCGCGCAGGTGTCAGCATTTGCGCCCCCGAGGCAAGGCTGCCGCGCAGATTGTGCGGGGTTTGCAGCAGACGGGCAGATGGCCCCACGGTCAGAAAGCTTTCGGGGCGCGACGGGCCAAAGCTGTCGGCCATGATGCGGATCAGCGATGTGCGCTTGCCGGTGTCTGCGGGGACAAAGTTGGTCGAACCGATCCAGACAGCTTGCGCCGCGTCGCCGTTGGCGGTGCGCAGCCAGTCGCCCGGTTGCAGATCCTCGATTGCGATGGGGCCATCACGTCCTTCCAACACCGTGCCACGGGCAAAGGCGGAAAAGGCCGATTCGATCAGCGGCAGCGCGGGGGCCTTGGTTTGGGCCACAAGACGGGTGCCATCGGCGCGCAGGGCGGCAAATTCATAGGTTCGGTTCGGCGGCAGGCTGCTGCCCTGTGCGTTATGGGCGGCATAGGCGTGGAAGCGGCGCGGTTGCCCGGCAAGGGCCATGGTGGTGTTCATGCGAATAACCTTGTTCTGGTCGGTCACATCTGATGTCGGCCCCCACCGACGACGACAGATGAACTGAGGTTCACGTGTCTGATGAACCTCTAATCGCTGAATATTGGTTTAACTGTCAAAGTTTTGGGAACATTTGCCCCCTGAAACGGATCAATCCGCCCCGAAAGGAGCGGATTGTATGATCTCGCGGCCATCTGTCGCCACATTTGTCGCATTCTTGCCCGAATCGGGCGATGGCGTCAGCGGTGCAGATTCGATTCTGTCAGGCGGGGGTCAGGCCGCCTTGCGATCCAGGTCGGCCTTGCGCTTGGCGATGAAAGCGGCGCGACGTGGGCCACGGGCCCAGGGCATCACTGTCTTGTCGTCAGCGGCAGTTGCGACCACGGATTTGATGAAGCGTGTGTTGGTTTTCATGTCGGTGCCCTTTGCTCTGTCATCTGGGCGGCGTCTGTGCCGCTGTTGAGATCATTTCTGACAGGGGTTTCAGGCACGCTTGGGACCGGTTTCGGCCAATTTGAAGAAACATTGCGGCGAAATTGGAACAATTAAGGCGGCGCTGCCCCAATTGTTTCCTGTTTTTTATGGGTTACAGCCGTATGGCTGCAATCAGGCGGCCATAATCGGCGGCCCGTTCGTGGACCGAGCGGCGGTACGAGAAAAACTGCGCCGGATCGGAATAGGTGCAGTGCCGCGTCCATTCGGCGGAGGCAACGCCACGGCTGCGCAGTCGGTGCAGGCCATAGCCGGGCAGGTCGTACATCATCCTGTCGCCTGTGCCGTTGGCAAAATAGCGGGCGCTGGCGTCGTCTTCGGCCATGTGGGTCTCGAAGAATTCCGGCCCCACTTCATAGGCGCGCTGGCTTATTGACGGGCCGATCACCACGTGGATGTTGTCGGCGGACGCGCCCAGGGCTTCCATGGCGTCCACCGTTGCTTCCAGCACGCCGTCCAGTGTGCCGCGCCAACCTGCGTGGGCGGCGCCGATAACCTGCGCCTTGTGGTCGGCAAACAGCACCGGCTGGCAATCCGCCGACAGTACGGACAGCGCCAGACCCGGCGTGGCGGTGACCAGCGCGTCGGCCTTGGGTTTGTTGGCCAGCGGGGCGGTGACGGGAATAACCTTGGTTGAATGGACCTGATGCACGCTGACCAGATGATCGGCGGGCACGTCCAGTTGCGCCGCCACACGGCCACGGTTGATCGCCACGATTTCGGATTGGTCGGTGCTGCCGCTGCCGCAGTTCAGCCCGGCAAACACGCCGGACGATGCCCCGCCCGCGCGGGTGAAGAACCCGTGTTGCAGCGGGTCCAGTGTTTCATGTGTCAGTGGCTTGAGCGTCATGGTTCCAGACCTGGTGGCGGCGTGGCCCCCTGCGGATAGAGGCCCAGCACTTTGAACAGGTTTCCCATTTCTGCGGGGTGCGTCAACCGGCGATGTGCGGCAATGTGATCCTGAAGCGGGCCGTCGCGCAGGGTTTGTGCCAGTGCCTGTGCCCTTTGCGTGATGCCCAGACGTTCCAGAAAAACGCCCTGGGGGGTAACGCGGGTGAAAGGGCAGTTGGCGGCCTGCGTCAGCGCCTCGAAATCCACATGGGTGGTCAGGTCGGCCGTGCCGGGATCGGCCAGCGGGTCGGTGGCCTGATGGGCTTGCAACGCCTGCAATGTGTCGCCCAGCGACCGCCAGTCACCATAGTCGATGATCAGCGCCGCGCCGCCGTGGTCGCGGATGCGGGTGCTGATGGTGTCGATGATCGGGCCGGTGGCGGGGCTGACCTCGACGATGTCGTCTTGCTTGGTGTCTTCCAGCCGATGCGCCAGCGCGGGTTGCGGCGTTGCAGGGCCAAGGCCCATGTGCAAACCGGTGCCCTCGGCCCCCACCATCCGCTCGCGCCAGCGGTCGCCGTCGCGTTGGTATTGGTGCACGGGCAGGGCGTCGAAGAATTCATTGGCAACCAGATACAGCGGGCGGTCTGGCAGGGCGTGAACACTGTCCAGCCACTGCGGCGCATGGGCCTGCAACGTTGTGGCCTGAATGTCGCGCAGGGTGGGCGAGGCTTCGATCAGCGTGACCTGCAAGGCCGCGTGGAACCCCGGCACGCGGGCCGTGGCGCGCAGGATGTCGGCCATCAGCGTCCCGCGCCCCGGCCCCAGTTCGGCCAGCGTGATCGCCGCAGGCGCGCCCTGATCCAGCCAGCTTTGCGCCAGTGACAGGCCGATCAACTCGCCGAACATCTGGCTGATTTCGGGGGCTGTGGTGAAATCACCCGCTGTGCCCAGCGGATCGCGGGTGGTGTAATATCCGTGGGTCGGGTGCAGCAGAGCCTCGGACATATAGTCGGCCAGAGTGATCGGACCTGAGGCCGCGATCCGGTCGGTCAATATCCGCAGCAGGCTCATGGGGTGGCGGTGGTGGTGGTTTCCGCACGCGGGCGGGCGCGCAGGATCAGCCACAGGCCCAGCACGATCATCGGCAGCGACAGGATCTGTCCCATGGTCAGCCCCCAGCCGCCCACGTGCCACGCCAGCCCCAGCGGGTTGCCAGGGGAAATGAACTGCGCGTCGGGCTGGCGGACAAATTCGACCAGAAACCGCGACAGGCCATAACCTGCAAAGAACGTACCCGCGACCCGTCCGGGATGTTTCAGCGCGCCGCGTTTCCAAACAAGGATCAGCAGGACAGCGCCCAGAATCAGCCCCTCAAGCAGGGCCTCATATAGCTGGCTGGGATGGCGCGCGCACAGGCCCGCTACATCCGGGCAATATTGCGCGGCGTCCCCGGGAAAGGCGACACCCCACGGCAGGTCGGTCGGACGGCCCCACAGTTCGGCGTTGATGAAATTGGCGATGCGCCCCAGCAACAGCCCCGGCGGGACACCCAGCGCGATGGCATCGGCGGCAGAGGTTTTCGGGATGTCGTGCCGCCATGTAAAGACAAAGGCTGCCGTGATAACGCCCAACAGCCCGCCGTGAAAAGACATGCCGCCTTGCCAGATCGCCAGTATCTGCATCGGATTGGCCAGATAATACGCCGGTTGGTAAAACAGGACATAGCCCAGCCGCCCGCCCAGAATCACGCCGATGATGATCCAGGTCAGCAGATCCTCGATCTGGGTGGTGGTCATCGGCGGCGTATCGTTGCGCCACAGCGTCGGGCGTTTGACCGCGCTGACCACCAGCCGCCAGCCGGCAAGGATGCCCACGATATAGGCCAGTGCGTACCAGCGCAGGGCGATGGTCATACCAAAAAGCGACACCGAAAAGATGTCGGGCGAGATGTCGGGAAAGGGGATCAAACCGGTCATGGGTGCGACATGCATGTGCGGCGCGGGGGAAGTCAACCTTGCGGGCGCGGGCATACCGCCCCATATAGATAACAAGCCAGTTACAGGAGAATGCACATGCAGGCGCGTGGCAAGATTTTTGATGATATTTCGCAACTGATGACCAACGCCATGGGCGTGGCGCAGGGGGCGAAAGACGAAGCCGAAACCGCGATGAAGTCGCTGATGGACCGCTGGTTGGCGGACAGCGACTTTGTCACCCGCGAGGAATTCGACGCGGTGCGCGCGATGGCGCAGAAGGCCCGCGAAGAGAACGAGACGCTGAAGGCCCGTCTGGACGCGCTGGAAAGCAAGTAAGTCGCGGCTGGAGCCAGGCGTGACAGCCGTTCCGACGTTTGCGCAGGTCTGACCATATTCGCAAGACGGCCCGCCAGCGGTTGATTGCGGTACACTGTTAAAGAGACCGCCCCCGACCTGTCAGAGGTTGCGGGCGGTCTTTGTCGTTAACGAAGTCCGCTCAGATCTTCCGTCAGGCGTCCATTTTGTGCGCCTTGGAACCTTTTCCACAACTTATTGAAGTTATCCCCAAATAAAGGGTTGCCACAGAGCCGCCCCGCCTGCACCATATTTGGTAGAGGTTAGGGGAACATCCCCCGATACCCAGAGCAGGCACCTAGCGCTTGGGGGCGCGGCAAGGCCCCGTCGCTAGAGCGAGAAAAAGAGGTGGCGACATGGCCCTTTCCGAGCATTACCTGGAAGACGAAATTCACCCGATTGATATTGTCGAGAACATCGCGGCGCATCACGACTGGGATTTCGACCGCATCGCAGACGACCAGATCGCAATGGCTGTCGAAGGTCAGTGGCGGACCTATTCGCTGACGTTGGCGTGGTCGGGTTATGACGAAACCCTGCGTCTGGTCTGTACCTTTGAAATGGAACCGCCCGCTGACAAGCTGGCTGATCTTTATGCCCTGCTGAACCTGATCAACGACCAGTGCTGGGCCGGTGCCTTTACCTTTTGGGAAGAGCAAAAGCTGATGGTCTACCGCTATGGTCTGGTTCTGGCCGGCGGTCAGATCGCAGGCCCCGAACAGGTCGACACCATGATCAACGCCGCCGTGATGAGCGCCGAGCGCTACTATCCTGCGCTGCAACTGCTGACATGGGGCGATCGCACGCCCAAAGAAGCGTTGGATGTCGCCATTGCAGAGGCCTATGGCCGCGCGTAAACCTTTGCCCTGAACCATATCGGGGAAGGGCAAACCATGACAAATGACGTGATCGCACAGCGCGGCCTTGTGCTGCTGGGCTGTGGCAAGATGGGGTCGGCGATGCTGGCAGGCTGGCTGAAACGCGGTCTGCCTGCCACGTCGGTCTGGGTGCAGGACCCGCATCCATCGGACTGGCTGAAATCCAGCGGCGTGCACATCAACGCCGACCTGCCCGTGCATCCGGCCATCGTTCTGGTGGCGGTCAAGCCGCAGATGATGGGCGACGCGGTGCCCAACATGGCGCATATGGGTGGCGGCGAGACGACGTTCGTAAGCGTCGCGGCGGGCACGCCGATTTCCTATTTTGAAAAGACATTGGGCGCAGGCACCCCCGTGGTGCGGGCGATGCCGAACACGCCTGCTGCCGTGGGTCGTGGGATCACCGCCATTGTCGCCAACGCGGCAGGGGCCGGCGCGCTGGACGTGGCCGAGGAATTGTTGAGCGCCGTGGGTCAGGTCGTACGGCTGGAAAACGAAGCGCAGATCGACGCGGTGACGGGGGTCAGCGGATCGGGCCCTGCCTATGTGTTCCACATGATCGAAACGCTGGCGGCAGGGGGCGTGGCCCAGGGGCTGTCGCCCGAGCTGGCGATGCAACTGGCCAAAGCCACCGTGGCCGGTGCCGGCGCATTGGCCGAGGATGCGGACGAAGACCCCACCCAATTGCGCATCAACGTAACCTCGCCCAATGGCACCACGCAGGCGGCGCTTGAGGTGCTGATGGACGAAGAAAACGGCTTTCCGGCCTTGCTGCCCCGCGCAGTGGCCGCCGCAACACGCCGTGCAAAGGAGCTGGCCGATGGCTGATAATCTGGACTTTGACACCTTTCTGAAGGTCGACATTCGCGTCGGCACCGTGCTGCGGGCTGAACCCTTCCCCGAGGCGCGCAAGCCTGCGATCAAGATGTGGATCGACTTTGGCGAAGATATTGGCGAGCGCAAGACCAGCGCACAGGTCACCGCGCATTACACACCCGATATGCTGGTGGGCAAACAGGTGGTTGCGGTGGTGAATTTTCCGCCGCGCCAGATCGGACCGTTCATGTCCGAGGTGCTGGTGCTGGGCCTGCCCGATGACGCGGGCGAGATCGTGTTGCTGCGCCCCGATCAGGCGGTGCCGGACGGGGGGCGGATGCATTGAAAACGGTTTTCATCTCGCGCCCGATGCCTGCCGAAGTCGAAGCCGAAGCGCGCAAGCATTTCGACGTCACCATGCGCGACAGCAACGCGCCGCTGTCACAGGCGGAGATGGTTCAGGCACTGGAAGGCTACGACGCCATCCTGCCAACCTTGGGTGACCAGTTCAGTGCCGAGGTTTTTGCGCAAGCCACGCCACGCGCGGTGATGCTGGCCAACTTTGGCGTGGGCTATAACCACATTGACGTGGCGGCGGCGCGGGTCAAGGGGCTGATCGTCAGCAACACGCCGGGCGCGGTGACCGACGCCACTGCGGACACCGCCATGACGCTGATGCTGATGAGCGCGCGGCGCGCAGGCGAAGCTGAACGCCTGGTACGCTCCGGGCAGTGGGAAGGCTGGCACCCGACGCAGATGTTGGGGATGCACCTGACGGGCAAGACGGTTGGCATTGTTGGCATGGGCCGCATCGGGCAGGCGATTGCGCGGCGCTGTCATTTCGGCTTTGGCATGACGGTCGCCTATTTCACCCGCTCGCCCAAGCATCTGGACTTTGACACGACGCCCTATGACGACCTGCACGCGCTGGCGGGGGCGGTGGATGTGCTGGTGCTGGCGGTGCCCGGTGGGAATGAGACGCGAAACCTGATTGATGCGGCAGTGATGGACGCGATGCAGCCTCATGCGCATCTGGTCAACATCTCGCGCGGTGACGTCGTGGACGAGGATGCCCTGATCGCCGCCCTGCAAAACGGGACCATCGGCGGTGCGGGCTTGGATGTCTATGCGCGCGAACCGCAGGTGCCTGCGGCGCTGGTGGCCTTGGACAATGTGGTGCTGCTGCCGCATCTGGGCACGGCGGCGCTGGATGTGCGCACCGATATGGGGCTGATGGCGCTGCGCAACCTGCGGGCGGTGCTGATCGACGGGCAGGACGCGCCGAACGCCGTTTAGCGTGCTTGCCAGAGGTCGGGGTAGGTCAGGACAACGCCGAAATCATTGGTAATCAGTGTTGCAAGATAGTTGTGAACCGGCGATGCGTAATCATAGCTGTTCGGTCCCGTGCGAGTGTAAATCTGGTGCAGCGGTTTCAGGTTCCAGTCGTCAGTGTCCAGCCACAAGGCCGTGGTTTCGGCGCTGTCCCCGATGCGCAGGTCCAGACGCCGGATGGCATTGGTGTTGCTGGCGGGGGTAAAGCCCAGATCGATATCCAGCGGGCCGCCTGCCTTGGCCACCGGCACGCCGTTGCAGGTCCAACCGTCTGGGCCGCGGATGACGCGCAGATGTTTGTCACCGCCGCCGACCCAGCCGGATACAGTCGCCTGCGTCGTCGACCAGTCGGGCGCGCAATCGATCCGGTAGCGCAGACAGGATGTTTCGGGGTCTGCAAAGATCGCGGTGCCGTCCAGCACCCAACCGTTGCCTTCTTGCGTGATGCGGCAGACGTCGGTGCCGCTGATGTCCAGCCGGTCCCACCAGACAGTCATGGGGGCGTGGTGGGTCATGCGGTATCGCCGGTTGCCTTGCGCCAGTGACGGCGGCACAGGCTGACGTAGGTTTCATTGCCGCCGATCTGCACCTGTGCGCCATCCTTGACGACGTTGCCCTGTGCATCCTGCCGCACGACCATCGACGCCTTTTTCCCGCAATGGCAGATGGTACGCACCTCGCGCATTTCGTCGGCCAGCGCCAAAAGGGTGGCCGAGCCGGGAAACAGCTTGCCCTGAAAATCGACCCGCAGCCCGTAGCACATGATCGGAACCTTCAGATCATCAACCGCGCGGGCCAGTTGCCAGACCTGCGCATCGCTTAGAAACTGCGCCTCGTCGATGAATATGCAGGCAATCTGGGCGGTGGCCAGATGGGTCTGGATCTTGGCGAACAGGTCTTCGTCCGGGCCGAAGGTGTCGGCATCCTGCCCGATTCCGATGCGGCTGGCGATGCGGCCCTGGCCTGCGCGGTTGTCGAATTGCGCGGTCAGCAGGTAACACTGCATCCCCCGCTCGCGGTAGTTGTGCGCGGCCTGCAACAGCACCGTGGACTTGCCTGCGTTCATGGTCGAGTAGTGAAAATAGAGCTTTGCCATGAGGGCAAGAGGTACGCCAAGGCACGTGGGCAGGCAAGGCTGCGTGCCGCGCCGAATGCCGGTTTTCTGTCGCGGCGGATGCGGGAGAAGAGCGCCCGCAGAGGCGTTTAGAAGAGGCCCGTTACGCCGACTGCCGAACACTCCGACCCGCCATTCCCATGCGGCGAAAGCACAACGAGCCTGACACATTCCCGTCGCGGGGTGGACAGGACACTCGAAAAATCCCGAAACTCTAGGGACGATAAAGAAATGACATTTCCACGCTGTTGATTTAATGGGAAAAGACTGGATGCTTTCCCACCTGACTTGCGGGGAAGCCTTGTGAGAGCCGAGTGGGGATGTATGGCAGGTATTGGCAGCTACTTGAAAAAGCACACCGAAGCGTTGGTCAAGGACGTGGGCATCGAGCCTGCCTGCGCTTTGACAGGCAAATCCAAGGCGACCTTGGGGCGGTATTATTCCGACAACCCGGAACATGCCGACCGGTTCATGCCGATTGATGCGGTGGTGCTGCTGGAGAAAGAAGCGTCCTTTCCTTTCGTCACCACGGCGCTGGCAGAATTGCAGGGTGGCAGCCTGGGGTTCGAAGACCGCCGCCAGAACGCGCCTTCGACGGGTGGCGTCAATGCGGATGTGATCGCGCTAAGCCAACGCTTTGCCATGCTGATGAGTGAATACCAGCAGTCGATCGAAGACGGGATCATCACCGTCAACGAAGCCAAGCGCCTGCTGCGCGAGACGTCGCTGTTGCAGCGCGTGCTGATCGACATGAAACTGCATCTGGAAGAAGAAAGTGCCTGAGGATATTGGCGCGCTTCTGACAGACGCATTGCCCGACATTGATGTGGACGCGCTGGCCGCGGCGAATGATCCGCGCCACCCGCCACGCATCCTGCTGCTGTACGGCTCACTGCGCGACGTCAGCTATTCACGGCGCGCCGCCGAGGAATCGGCGCGTGTGCTGCGCCATCTGGGCTGCGAGACGCGGATGTTCGACCCTGCTGGCCTGCCGCTGGTGGACGATACGTCCGAGGAGCATCCCAAGGTCGTGGAGCTGCGGGAACTGGCCGTCTGGGCCGAAGGCATGGTGTGGTCGTCGCCCGAACGTCACGGGGCCATGACCGGGCTGATGAAGACACAAATCGACTGGCTGCCGCTGTCGATGCAGGGCGGCATTCGGCCGACCCAAGGCAAGACGCTGGCTGTGATGCAGGTGTCGGGCGGGTCTCAGTCTTTTAACGCGGTCAACCAGATGCGCATTCTGGGGCGCTGGATGCGGATGGTGACCATTCCCAACCAGTCGTCCATTCCCAAGGCGTGGCTTGAGTTTCAGGACGGGCGTCTGCCCGAGGGGCCGTTTTACCGCCGCATCGTTGATGTGATGGAAGAGCTGGTGAAATTTACCTGGCTGGTGCGCGGGCGGGCCGATTATCTGGTGGACCGCTATTCGGAACGTGTGGAGACGGTCGAAGCGGTGCACAAGCGGGTCTCGCAGAAATAGCGGGTCTGGCTTGGTGAAGCCGAATTGGGGGCGCTGCCCCCTGGCCCCCCGGGATATTTTTGGCCAAAAGAAGCCGGTTTAGCCGTGTTTTTCGACCAGCACGCTGCCAACGGAATAGCCCGCGCCGAAAGAGCAGATCAGGCCGTGATCGCCATCCTTGAGGTCGGCGGAATGTTTGGCGAAGGTGATGATCGACCCCGCCGATGACGTATTGGCGTAGTCTTGCAGGATGTTGGGCTGCTCGTGCGGTTCGGGCGTGCGGCCCAGAACCTTTTTGCCGATAAAATCGTTCATGCTTTTGTTGGCCTGATGCAGCCACAGGCGTTTGATGTCCGTGGCGCCCAGATTTTCGTCGGCCATATGGTCCATGATGTGTTGCGATACCATCGGGACCACTTCCTTGAACACCTTGCGGCCGTTCTGCATGAACTGCATGTCGCGGCGGTCTTTCATGCCGTCGGGGCGCGAGCGGCGCAGAAAGCCGTTGTTGTTGCGGATGTTGTTGGAAAAGCTGGTGGCGCAGCGGGTGGATTTGACCGCGAAATAGGTGCCTGTTGCGTCTTCTTCCCGTTCCAGCAGGGTGGCGGTGGCCACGTCGCCAAAGATAAAGTGGCAGTCGCGGTCGCGCCATTCGATGTGGGCCGAACAAATTTCGGGGTTGATCACCAGCGCCGAGCGGATCGATCCGGAACGGATCATGTCGGCGGCGGCCTGAATGCCAAAAGTGGCGGACGAGCAGGCGACGTTCATGTCGAAAGCAAAGCCCTGAATGCCCAGCAGGTCCTGAATTTCAATGGCGACGGCGGGGTAGGCGCGCTCAAGATTCGAGGCGGCGCAGATAACAGCACCCACGTCGGCGGCGGTTTTGCCTGCGTTATCCAGTGCGATGTGCGCGGCCTTGATCGCCATTTCGGCCATGATCGACGGCTCGTCATCGCTGCGCTGACGCATTTTGGGGTACATCACGGTGGGGTCCAGAATGCCATCTTTGACCATCACGTAACGTTGTTCGATGCCCGATGCCTTGAAGATGAAATCTTCGGACGAGTGGTCCTTGGCCTCGACCGTGCCTGCGGCGATCCCGTCGGCATGTTCGGCATTGTACAGATCGGCATAGGCGTTGAAGGCCGTCACCAGTTCTGCGTTCGTGATCGTCTCGGAGGGTGTGAAGACACCTGTGCCTGTGATCGCCGGTGTGTACATGATCTGCCCCTTTTTTCAGCGATCTATATCAAGCCGTGTTAGCGCCAGAAGGTCAAGGTGGGGCGGCGGGTCACCGCCCCGATTTTCAGGACTGGACGGCGGTCATGAACCGGTCGCGGATCACCACGGGGTCTTTGGTGATCACCGGCACCTTGATGTTGCCGCTGTCGCATTTGGCGACGATCACGGTCATGCGTCTGGACGCCAGCGCGTCCGTCAGCGCCTGTGCGGTGTCCCTGGCGGCCACTTCGACCACGGTGTCGCAGCCGCAGGCACGGGCCACGGCGGTCAGCGAGGTTTTCTTGCCCGCATAGGTCGGCTGGTCGCCGGTTGAGCCGTAGCTGCCGTTGTCGATGATCAGCAGGATGTAGTTGTCGGCCACGTTGTTGGCGATGGTGGGCAGGGTGCCAAGGTTGGTCAGAACGGACCCGTCGCCGTCGATGGCGATGACCTGTTTGGGTTGCGCCAGTGCCAGCCCCAACCCGATGGACGAGGCCAGCCCCATGGTGCCCAGCATGTAAAAGTTGGTGGGCTGGTCGTCGATCATGTGCAGTTCCTGGCTGGGCAGGCCGATGTTGCATACCACCAGATGGTCGCGGATCACGGGGGCGATGTCGCGCAGGATGTCGGAACGGTTCATCAGTAGCCTCCCCAGAAGGTCGCGTCGGTCAGGATGGCGACGGGTTTGTTGCACATGAAGGTGTATTTCAGGATCGCGTCCAGTTCGTCGGCGTCCGACTGTTTGTGAAAGTGGTAGGTGGGAATGTTCAACTGCGCCAGCAGTGCCTTGGTGTGGACGGCCATTTCGGCCTGACAGGCGACGGGCTCTTTCAGCTCTCCGCGATACGAGATCAGCATCGGCAGGGGCATCCGGTAGAATTGAGTCAACGTGACCAGTGTGTTGATCGTGACGCCGATGGCGGTGTTCTGCATGATGATCATCGGGCGTTTGCCGCCCATCCATGCGCCCGCGCACAGGCCCATGCCTTCGTCTTCCTTGTTCGCGGGGACGTGCATGATGTCCGGGTGGGCTTCGACCGCTTCGATCACGCCGCCCAGTTGTTTGCACGGCACAGTGGTGACAAAGCTGATGTCATTGGCCACCAAATCGCCGACGATCTGTTCTGATATGGTCATGGGGTTCTTTCTGTTCGGTCAGGTTTGCGCCGCAAGGTCAAAGTGTTCGTCCGGGAAATACTTGGCCAGACGCACATCGGCACTGCGGGCGTGGCCCTCCATGCCTTCGACGCGGCTGATGCGGGCGGTGGCGGCGGCCACTGATTTTGAACCTGCCCGGGTGGCGCGCTGCCATGTGACGACCTTCATGTATTTGTGGACGCTCAGGCCGCCAGTGTATTTCGCCGCACCCGATGTCGGCAAGACGTGGTTGGTGCCCGTGGCCTTATCGCCATAGGACACGGTTGTTTCCTCGCCCAGAAACAGCGAACCGTAGCAGGTCAGCCGGTCGAGCCACCAATCCAGGTCTGCGGCCTGTACCGTCAGGTGTTCGGGGGCGTAGGCATCAGAACAGGCGGCCATGTCCTCGCGGTCGTCGCACAGGATGATCTCGGCATAGTCGCGCCATGCGGCTTCGGCGTTTTCGCGATTCAGGGCAGGCAGGGTTGCGATCAGGGCGGGCACGCGGCGGGCGACGTCCTGCGCCAGCGCGCGGTTGTCGGTGACCAGCCAGACGGGCGAGTTGTAGCCATGCTCGGCCTGGCTGACCAGATCGGTGGCCACGATGTGCGGGTCTGCGGTGGCGTCGGCCAGGATCAGGCTGTCGGTTGGCCCGGCCACCATGTCGATGCCGACACGGCCATACAGGATGCGCTTGGCTTCGGCGACGTATTGGTTGCCGGGGCCTGCCAGAATATCGGCGCGGGGCAGGCCGAACAGCCCGAATGTCATCGCGGCGATCCCCTGAACGCCACCCATCGCCAGAATACTGTCGGCCCCGCACAGATGGGCGGCAAAGATGATTGCAGGCGGCAGGCCAACATCGGGGCGTGGCGGAGAGCAGGCTGTGATGTGGCGGACACCGGCGACCTTGGCGGTGGTGACGGTCATGATGGCCGAGGCCACATGCGAATAGCGCCCGCCGGGGATGTAGCAGCCTGCGGCATTGCAGGGGATGGCTTTTTGACCTGCGATCAGGCCGGGGACGACTTCGGTGTGGGTGTCTTGCACGGACTGCTTTTGCATCTCGGCAAAGCTGCGGACGTTATCGCGGGCAAAGGTGATGTCGTCGCGCAAACCTTGGGGCACGCGCGCGCAGGCTTCTGCGATGGCGTCGGCGCTTAGCACTATGGGGCCATCGTAGCCGTCAAGCTGGGTGGCATAGCGGCGGGCCGCGTCTTCGCCACCCTGTTCGATGTCGGACAGCATCGCCGAGACGGTTTGTGAGACATCCGCCGCGTCGGTCCGTGCGGATTTGGTTGCTTTTTTCAGATATTCGCGGGGCAAAGTGCGCGCTCCATCATCATGTTGACGGAACGCTAATGCAGCGACGGGCGCGTCGTCACCCCTGCACGGTCGGCTTTGCAAAGATCACTGTGCCGTTTTCAGAAATCCAATGACAGGGCGGGTCAGTGGCCCCCCATGGCCCAGCCGTTGACCAGACCCAGCATCGGCCCCACGCCCAGATCAGCGTCGAAAAACCCGCGCAACAGCATCTCGCCTGCCACATACAGCAGCACGACAAGACCCAGCCACGAGATGACGGGAAAGCGCGTCAGCAGCTTCATGATCAGGGTCGCGGCAAAGGCCATCAGCAGGATCGCCAGCCCCAGGCCAAAGATCAGCATTTCGGCGTTGCCTTGGGCAATCGCAGCCACGGCCAGCACGTTGTCCAGCGACATCGACACATCCGCCAGCGTGATCGAGATCAGCGCCGACAGCAGCGTGCGGCGGGGCGGTCCGGTGTAGCCAGCACCCGCATCGTCTGCCTTGGCCAACGCCGCTTCGGCGCGCGCATCGGTTTGTTCGCGGATTTCCTGGTACAGCCGCCAGCACACCCAGAACAGCAACAGCGATCCGACAAACAACAGCCCCGGGACGGCCAGAAGTTCCGTTGCCACCACGGCAAAGATGATACGCAGAATGGCGGCAATCATCATGCCGTACAGGATTGCGCGTTTGCGCAGTTCAGGGGCCAGACAGGCTGCGGCCATCCCGATGACCAGTGCATTGTCACCCGACAGGATCAGGTCGGCGATGATAATTTTCGAGAAATCCAGAAACGTGTCCATCATCAGATGGTGCCCCCGAACGGCACAGTGGCGGGGGGAATTAGGGGCAGATGCAAGGGGGTGTCCTCGGGCTTCGGGTGCAGGGCGCCATGCTGGCCGCACTGGCTAACAAATGTGGACGAAGATCCACACTTGCAAGGGCCGTTCCAGTAAGTTGAAGATACAGTTGCTAGATCAGCGGAACAAACGGCAGGTCACAGGCGGCAAGGCCGATCATCAGCAAGAAGACCACAAAAAGACGCATGACAGACCCCGTCAGGTTGGACGCATTGGCCCCCAACCTGCCCGAATGCCTTGCCCGCTGTCTACCCTTGCAGCGGCTTCACACCCACATCGTCGGCGGCCTGTGCCTTGATCGCCAGAGCGGCGGCATAGGACGCCGCTGCGGTGGTGAAATAGGGGATCTTGTCATAAAGCGCGATCGAGCGGATCGACTTGCTGTCTTCGACCGCCTGCGTGCCCTCGGTCGAGTTCATGACCATCTGCACGCCGCCGTTTTTCATCAGGTCGGTGACGTCGGGGCGGCCTTCGTAGACCTTGTTGACGGTCCCGCAGGTGTGGCCATTTTCGGTCAGCCATTTGGCCGTGCCGTTCGTGCCCACAAGGGTAAAGCCCAGTTCCAGCAGGATTTTTGCCGCTTCCAGCATGTCGCCCGTCTTGTCGTCATCCTTGATCGACACGAACACGCAACCTTCGCGCGGCAACGGGTTGCCTGCGCCCATCTGCGCCTTGAGGAAGGCACGGGGGAAATCGCGGTCCCAGCCCATGACCTCGCCGGTCGAGCGCATTTCCGGCCCCAGGATCGTATCGACACCGGGGAAGCGGGCGAAGGGCAGCACTGCCTCTTTCACCGAATACCACGGCATGTTGGGGTCGGCCAATGTCATCGGATCGCCCAGCGGCAGTACGTCCGAATATTTGGCGGACGCGTCATAAGGCGCGCGCATCGGGAAGTTTGTCAGCGGCTCGCCCGCCATGACGCGTGCGGCGATGGACGCAATCGCGCTGTCGGTCGCCTTGGCCACGAAGGGCACGGTGCGCGAGGCACGGGGGTTGACCTCGATCAGGTAAATTTCGCCGTCCTTGACCGCGAACTGGATGTTCATCAGGCCGACCACATGCAGGGCCAGCGCCAGCGCATGGGTCTGCACTTTGACCTGTTCGATGATCTCGTCGGACAGCGAATAGGGGGGCAGCGAACAGGCGCTGTCGCCCGAGTGTACGCCCGCCTCTTCGATGTGCTGCATGATGCCTGCGACGTGCACGTTGGTGCCGTCACAGATTGCGTCGACGTCCAGTTCAACCGCGCCGGACAGGTAGCTGTCCAGCAATACGGGGCTGTCGCCCGATACCACGACGGCCTCTTTGATATAACGCTCAAGCTGGGCCTGATCCCGCACGATTTCCATCGCGCGGCCACCCAACACGTAAGACGGGCGGATCACCAGCGGGAAACCGATGTCCTTGGCGATTTCCATCGCTTCGGCGTCGGAATGGGCGATGCCGTTGTGCGGCTGTTTCAGGCCAAGGCCGTTGACCAGTTGCTGGAACCGCTCGCGGTCTTCGGCCAGGTCGATGGCGTCGGGTGTGGTGCCAAGGATCGGAATGCCTTCGGCGTGCAAGGCGGCGGCGATTTTCAGCGGGGTCTGGCCGCCGAATTGCACGATCACACCGTGCAACGTGCCGTTGTCCTGTTCGACCCGCAGGATTTCCATGACATGCTCGAACGTCAGCGGTTCAAAATATAGCCGGTCCGAGGTGTCATAGTCGGTCGACACGGTTTCGGGGTTGCAGTTGACCATGATGGTTTCATAGCCCGATGCCGTCAGCGCATAGCAAGCGTGACAGCAGCAATAGTCAAACTCGATGCCCTGACCGATGCGGTTGGGACCGCCGCCCAGGATCACGACCTTTTTGCGGTCGGACGGGCGGGCTTCGCATTCGACCTCGCCAAAGACGGGCGATTCATAGGTTGAATACATATAAGGGGTTTGCGCCTCGAACTCGGCGGCGCAGGTGTCGATGCGTTTGAACACGGCGACAACGCCCGCAGCACGGCGTGCGGTGCGCACCTGATCTTCGGTCAGGCCGGTCAGCGTGCCCAGACGCGCATCGGTAAAGCCCATCATCTTGAGGTGGCGCAGGCCTTTTTCATCCTCGGGCAGACCGTTGGCGCGGACCTCTTCCTCGGTGTCGATGATCTCGCGGATACGGGCCAGGAACCACGGATCGAACATGGTGATGCCGTGGATGTCCACATCGCTGATGCCGTGGCGCATGGCTTGGGCGATTACACGGATGCGGTCGGGTGTCTGTTGCGCCAGCGCCTTGGTGATGGCGGCACGGTCGGGTGCGCCCGGAATGGCGATTTCGTCAAAGCCGGTCAGACCGGTTTCCAACGACGCCAGCGCCTTTTGCATCGATTCGTGGATGGTGCGGCCAATGGCCATCGCCTCGCCCACGGATTTCATCGCGGTGGTCAGGTTCGGCTCGGAGCCCGGGAATTTCTCGAACGCAAAGCGCGGGATCTTGGTGACGACATAGTCAATCGTCGGCTCAAAGCTGGCCGGTGTCACCTTGGTGATGTCGTTGTCCAGCTCGTCCAGCGTATAGCCCACGGCCAGTTTCGCCGCGATCTTGGCAATCGGGAAACCCGTCGCCTTGGACGCCAGCGCCGACGACCGCGACACGCGGGGGTTCATTTCGATCACGACCATGCGGCCATCGGCGGGGTTCACCGCCCATTGCACGTTTGACCCGCCGGTTTCCACGCCGATCTCGCGCAGGACGGCGATCGAATGGTTGCGCATGATCTGGTATTCTTTGTCGGTCAGCGTCAGGGCCGGGGCCACGGTGATGCTGTCGCCGGTGTGCACGCCCATCGGGTCGATGTTTTCGATGGAACAGACGATGATGGCGTTGTCGGCGGTGTCGCGGACCACTTCCATCTCGTATTCTTTCCAGCCCAGCAGGCTTTCATCCACCAGGATCTGACCCACGGGCGACGCATCCATGCCGGTGCGGCAGTAGTGTTCGTAATCTTCGCGGTTGTACGCCACGCCACCGCCTGTGCCGCCCATGGTAAAGGCGGGGCGGATGATGGCGGGCAGGCCGACGTAATCCAGTGTTTCAAACGCCAGCGCCACACCTGCGGCAAGGTCTTTCTTGCCGTCCGGCCCTTTGGGGGCGGTGACGATGGTGGCTTTGGGGTTCTCGATGCCCAGACGGTCCATCGCCTCGCGGAACAGTTTGCGGTCTTCGGCCATTTCGATGGCCTCGCGCTTGGCGCCGATCATCTCGACGTTGTATTTCGCCAGCACGCCCATTTCTTCCAGCGCCAGCGAGGTGTTCAGGCCGGTCTGTCCGCCCATGGTCGGCAGCAGCGCGTCGGGGCGTTCCTTTTCGATGATCTTGGCGACCATTTCGGGGGTGATCGGCTCGATATAGGTCGCATCGGCCATGCCCGGATCGGTCATGATTGTCGCAGGGTTCGAGTTGACCAGAATGATCCGGTATCCCTCTTCGCGCAGGGCCTTGCAGGCCTGTGCGCCCGAGTAGTCGAATTCGCAAGCTTGCCCGATCACGATTGGGCCAGCTCCGATGATCATGATGGACTTGATATCGGTTCTTTTTGGCATGGCGCGACCCCTTACGTTTTCGGGCACCCCCTGCGCCCAAATTGTCCTGCGTTATAGGCAACAAGGCGTCGGGCGCAAGGCCCGTCACCCCGCTTGTGGCCCATCATTCAGGCGGATTCACAAAAATCTTTGCCTGCGCAGGACTGACAGCCGGAACCACAGGCCCACTGTTGCGTTATCAACCGAACTCTTGGGGGAATCTGTTTTGGGCTATTCTGCGCTGCTTTTGGGATCCATCGGAGTTCTGACCGACACGTTTGAGTTGCAACGCTGCGCATTTAACGCGGCCTTTGCCACCCATGATCTGGATTGGGGCTGGAGCCCCGAGGTTTACGCCGACCTGTCGCGTGTGATCGGTGGCCGCGCCCGTATTCAGCATTATGCCGACAGTCTGGATCAAAAGGTCGATGCCACCGCACTATACGATTCCAAGATTGATGCTTTCGGCAAGGCATTGGAGGACGGCGCGCGTTTGCGGCGTGGCATTGCAGACCTGATCGCCGAAGCCCGCCGTTGCGAGATCAAGATCGCGCTTGTCAGCACCGAGGACAAGCGCCAGGTGGGTCTGATCCTGCGCGCGCTGGGCCGTGATCTGGACCCGTCGGTGTTCGACTATATCGGGGATGGGTCCAAGGCGGCACGGCCAAAGCCTGAAACCGCAATTTACCGCGATGCCCTGCGCGCCCTGAATGTCGAGGCCGAAGACGCGCTGGCCATCGAGGACACGCCCGAAGGGGCGGCGTCGGCCATTGACGCGGGGATCGACACGTTTGCCTACCCAATTTCGGCGATGCAGGACCGCACCTTTGGCGATGTGATCGGAAACGGCACGCCCTCACTTGATCTGTTTCACAGCGAAGAGCAGTCCGCCTGATCCGCCCTAGGCGCCGTCAAAATCCATCGTCAGAAACGTTCGCACCGCGGCCTCGAAGTCGCGCGGCTTTTCGGCGTGCAGCCAGTGGCCCGTGTCCGGGATTTTGGCGAAATGGGATTGCGGGAACAGCGTTTTCATGCGCGGACGGTGTTCGGCGGTGACATAATGCGAATTGCCGCCCGTCAGGAACAGCGTCGGCCCGTCAAACGGCCCGTCGACGTCGGGGAAGGACAGGATGTCGGTCATGTTTGCCTCGAGCGCATCCAGATTAAGCAGCCAGCGCTTGCCCGCCACATCCAGCGACTGGGTAAAGAACGACTGCAAGGCAGGTTCGACCCCCAAAGCGGCCAGTTGCTCGGCCGCATCCGACCGGCGGGTGACCGCGCTCAGGTCCACACCGCGCATGGCGGTGATGAATTCGGCCTGCGAATGTGTGTAGGACACAGGTGCAATATCGGCGACAACCAGCCGGCGCACCAGATCGGGCTGTGTCAGCGCCAGCGTCATCGCCGCCTTACCGCCCATGGAATGGCCCAGCACATCCATCGGCCCACCGATATGGCCGATGACCTTGGCCAGATCGGCTGCCATATCCGTGTAACTGTTGGATTTTTCGCGCGGACTTTGCCCGTGATTGCGCATGTCCACGGCAATGACCCGCCGCTGGTCGGACAGGCGTTTTGCGATCACCCCCCAGTTGCGCCCCGAGCCAAACAGGCCATGAGCAATCAAGAGCGGGGTGCCAGAGGCGTCAGACGGGTGGTCGATATAATTCAGCATGGCGTTAGGGCTAGCGCGTTTCGTTCATGTGCGCTAGGCCTGTCGCCATGGCTACGCAGATGACACTCGACGCCCGCACCGAACGGTTGCGCGACGCATTGGACACAGCGCTGGGCGTAAGGGCGCGAACCTTTGCCGCAGCGGTGCGCAAGGCGGGGCGGCGGCTTCCCAAACAGGTGCGCAAGCAGGCTGATGTTGTTGCGCGCGCACAGGCCATCGACGGCCATCCCAAGCTGCGGCGGACCATTGATTTGGCAGCGGTGGCCCGCGCCGAGACGGATGTGCTGGCGCACCTGAAAACGATTGACCGTGCCGATGTGCGGCGTGGGAAATTGCTGGGTGTGGCGGGGGTGATCGTGTTCAACCTGATCGTGGTTGTGGCGCTGTTCGTGGTCTGGCTGGTGTGGTCGGGCCATTTGTGACCCGTCGCAATTGCGCCGCCTATTCCGAAACGACGACAGTGGCGTTCGGGGCCTTGTCCACCGGTTGTTCCGCAATTTGTTCATCGTTGTCAGACGCGCTGACCTGAGACAGCAACGCCACGGCACCGATCAGCACGGCGACGGCCACCAACGCACGGTTGCGCCGCTGTGGTCTGGCTATGGCGGTCCTGATCTGCGCAGCATTCGGCTGCGGGCGTGGCCGTGGTGTGGTCGCAACGCGCGGCTGGATGGGTGGCGCGCTCAGCGGTTTGACCTTTGACGGCGGGGCCAGCGCTGCAAACTCTTGTGCGATGCTGTCACAGCAGAATTCGAACACGCGCTCACGCCGGGTGAAAATCTGACCGGGGCGGACCGAGATGCGGGTCACCTGTCCGGGCAGGTCAAAGCTGTAGGTGTGTTGCGCGCCGGCGCTGTCCATCAACGTATAGATCGGATGCGTCGCGGGCTCCACGTAATCGCCGACATGAATATACACCGCCTGCACCCGCAGGGGGTAGGGCAGCGTCTTTTCATCCGGCAGCGCAAGCCCGTTCGTCGCCGGGCCGATATCATCCTTGGCGCGTTTCTTTACCATGCTTCAGCCTCCGTTCGGGTCTAAGGCTTGGCCAGACAATGGACCAAACGCAGGCGAACTTCAAAGAGAAACTGTTGATCTTACAATGACCGGCACCCGCAGCGAAACGCAGCGGGTGCCGTTGATTTAATTCGGAAACTTACAGGTTGGGGTAAAGCGGAAAGCGCGCGCACAGCTCGGCAACCTCGGCGCGCACCGCGGCCTCGACCTCGGCGTTGCCGTCTTCACCGTTGGCGGCCAGCCCGTCGACAACCTGAATGATCCAGTCACCGATCTTGCGGAACTCGGCCTCGCCAAAGCCGCGCGTGGTGCCGGCCGGGCTGCCCAGACGGATGCCGCTGGTGATTGTCGGCTTTTCGTCATCGAACGGCACGCCGTTCTTGTTGCAGGTGATGTGCGCGCGGCCCAGTGCCTTTTCGGTGGCGTTGCCCTTGACGCCCTTGGGGCGCAGGTCGACCAGCATCACGTGGGTGTCGGTGCCGCCGGTGACGGTATCAAGGCCGCCTTTCATCAACTGGTCGGCCAAGGCTTGGGCGTTCTTGATGACCTGCTGCTGGTAGGTCTTGAACGACGGGTCCAGTGCCTCGCCAAAGGCGACGGCCTTGGCTGCGATCACATGCATCAGCGGGCCACCCTGAATGCCCGGGAAGATCGCGCTGTTGATTTTCTTGGCCAAAGCTTCGTCGTTGGTCATGATCATGCCGCCGCGCGGGCCGCGCAGGGTTTTGTGCGTGGTGGTGGTGGCCACGTGCACATGCGGGAAGGGCGAAGGGTATTCGCCCGCCGCGATCAGACCGGCAAAGTGGGCCACGTCGGCCAGCACATAAGCGCCGACCTTGTCGGCAATCTCGCGGATACGGGCAAAGTCGATCTGACGTGGAATGGCCGAGCCGCCCGCGATGATCATCGCCGGTTTGTGCTCAAGCGCCAGCGCTTCCATCTGGTCATAGTCGATGTTCAGCGTGTCGCGTTTCACACCGTATTGCACGGCGTTGAACCATTTGCCCGACTGGTTGGGGGCCGCACCGTGGGTCAGGTGGCCACCAGCATCCAGGCTCATGCCCAGAATGGTGGCACCGGGTGTCAGCAGCGCTTGAAACACGCCCTGGTTCGCCTGGCTGCCCGAGTTCGGCTGAACGTTGACGAAATCGCAGTTGAACAGTTGCTTGGCCCGGTCGATGGCCAGATTTTCGGCGACGTCCACATACTGGCAGCCACCGTAATAGCGACGGCCCGGATAACCTTCGGCGTATTTGTTGGTCAGCACGGTGCCCTGGGCTTCCAGCACGGCGGCCGACACGATGTTTTCAGAGGCAATCAGCTCGATCTCGTCGCGCTGGCGGCCCAGTTCATCTGTAACGGCTGCGAAAAGTTCCGGGTCGCGGTCGGCAAGGCTTTGGGTGAAAAAGCCGGATGTGTTGGCGGACATGTGCAATTCTCCATGCGTGACGTGATATGTTGCGCCGTTTCCTAGCGGAAACCGACGTGCGGGCAAAGCGGGTAATACGACGTAAAGTCCAAAGATTGCGGCTGTGCTGGTGACTTGAGGAATAATATGTTTCAAATCGGGCAGCTTCGTGCAGATAGGAAACCCTGATGTCGCTGAAAATAGCCTTTGCTGCCAGTGCGGCGCCTGTCGCCCAAGCTGCTCATGCGGTGTTGGTGAAACGCTATGGCGATGTGCCACAGGACGGTGCCGATGTGATCGTGGCGCTGGGCGGGGACGGGTTCATGCTGCACACGCTGCATTCCACCCAGCATCTGCCCGCGCCGGTCTACGGTATGAACCGGGGCACCATCGGGTTTTTGATGAACGAATATGCCGAAAGCGATCTGGTCGAGCGTCTGCAAGCTGCCGAACAGGCCGAGGTGAACCCGCTGGCCATGACCGCCACCTGCGGCGATGGCACCGTGCACCGCGCGCTGGCCATCAATGAGGTGTCATTGCTGCGTGCTGGTCCGCAAGCGGCCAAGCTGCGCATCACGGTCGACGGCCGCCTGCGGCTGGAATCGCTCAGTTGCGACGGTGCGCTTGTGGCGACGCCTGCGGGGTCGACGGCTTACAACTATTCCGCCCACGGGCCGATCCTGCCCATCGGGGCCGATGTTCTGGCGCTGACCGCTGTCGCCGCATTTCGTCCCCGTCGCTGGCGCGGGGCGTTGTTGCCCAAAACCGCCGAAGTGCAATTTGACGTGCTGGAACCTGAAAAACGCCCCGTGATGGCCGATGCCGACAGCCGGTCGGTGCGGGATGTGCGCACGGTTATCATCCGGTCCGAACCCAGTATCGTACACCACATCCTGTTCGACCCGGGCCATGGGTTGGAAGAACGGCTGATTTCGGAACAGTTCAACTGACCGCTGCTTCGCCTCGGAAGACCAGTGCCGGGCGTGGGCCAAGGTCGCCTGCTGTATGAAAGCTCCCTTATAGCGGGAAAATCTGCTATCCTGTGCTTATTTACCCTCGTTATTTTCAGGAAAAGCACATGGCATTCTATCAATCTCTTAAATACGACTACCCCCGTGGGCGCACCAAACCCGGTCAATCCGGTTGGATCGCCGACCGCCTTTTGCGTCTGCGGGCATTGCTGAACGGGCAGATCACCGCGCGCCGGCAGCCAAATTCGCTGATTATCGGAAGCTGGAACATCCGCCATTTCGATGGCGGTCGCCCACGCCTGAACGAAAGTTTTCACTACATTGCCGAGATCATCGACCATTTTGACATCTGCGCCATTCAAGAGGTCAAATCGACCGAGGCGATGGCGCGGCTGATGAAGTTGCTGGGCCCGAATTGGGATTACTTCATCAACGACAGCTCTGGTGCCGGACGGGGCAATCACGAACGCATGGCCTTTGTCTATAACCGCAACCGGGTGCGCTTTCGCAATCTGATCGGTGAACTGGTCCTGCCCAAGGGCGCCTTGCCCGGTGACGAGCAGGTGGGGCGCACGCCATTTTTCGCGGCGTTTCAGGCGGGGTGGTTCCGCTTTACCCTTTGCAACGCCCATATTGTTTTCACGCAAGAGCAGGGCCGTCCGCTGCGCGAGGACGAGATCGGCGTGGTGGCACGCGAGCTGTCCAAACGCGCCCGTGCCGAGGACGAGGTTCATATCTTTCTGGGTGACATGAACATCGAAAGCCGCGACGACGCAGGCATGACGGCGTTGACCGATGCAGGCTTTCACGTGCCCGATGTTGGGCCGACCTCGCTGACGGGCACCAAACATTACGACCAGATTGCCTTTGTCGGGCCACCGTCGGAATCGCATATGCTTGCGCATGGCGTGATCTGTTGGCACGAGGCCGTGTTTACCGAAGCGGAAATGCCCGACTACGAGGAAATTGCCAAAACGATCCGCAGCGCGCCGGACACCGGCGAACCCTATGCCGACTGGCCGGGCACCTATGGCGATTGGCGCACCCACGAGATGTCAGATCACCTGCCGGTCTGGATCGAGCTGGAGGTGGATTATTCCAACGCCTATCTGGCCGACATTGCGCACACGCCGATCGGCTGAAATGCGCCAGTCGGTTCCTGGTTTCAGTCGCTTTTCATGGAACGCCTGACGGGGTTGCGCGTTGAGTATGCAGAGGCAAACAAAAGGAGTAACACCATGAACTGGGATACAATCCAAGGTAACTGGAAGCAACTGACAGGCTCGGTCCAATCCAAGTGGGGCGAACTGACAGACGATGAAGTTCAAGAGGCCAAAGGCGACCGCGAAGTGCTGGTCGGCAAGATTCAGGAACGCTACGGCGTGGCCCGGGATGAAGCCGAACGCCAGGTCGACGAATGGGCCGACAGCGCCAAGGCGAAGATCTAAACGCGCCTGAAGCGATGGAAAAAAGCCCGCAGCGTTTCGCGCTGCGGGCTTTTTCTGTTCCGGGTCAGGGGCTGGCTCAGCCCCCCGCGTAACCTATGGCTTTCAGTGCATCGCTGATTTCGTCCAGAATGGCCGGATCGTCGATGGTGGCAGGCATTTTGAACGCGTCGCCATCTGCGATCTTGACCATGGTCGCGCGCAGGATCTTGCCCGAGCGCGTCTTGGGCAAGCGGTCCACCACCACACATTGCTTGAACGCCGCCACCGGCCCGATCTGGTCGCGCATCCGTTGCACGCATTCGGCGGTGATGTCAGCATGCGGGCGGTTCACACCCTTGGTCAGGCAGACAAACCCAACGGCATTTTGCCCCTTCAGCGCATCCGCCACACCGATCACCGCGCATTCGGCCACATCGGCGTGGCCTGCCAACACTTCCTCCATCGCCCCGGTCGACAGGCGGTGGCCTGCCACGTTGATCACGTCATCGGTGCGCGCCATGATGTACAGATAACCGTCTTCGTCGATCATGCCTGCGTCGCCGGTTTCGTAATAGCCGGGAAAGGTGTGCAGATAGCTTTTGCGAAAGCGGTCTTCGGCCTGCCACAGGGTCGGCAGGGTGCCCGGAGGCAAGGGCAGTTTGATCGCAATCGCACCCAGTTCCCCGGTCGGCATCTGTCGGCCACCTTCGTCAAGGATCTGCACGTCATACCCGGGCATCGCCACAGTGGGCGAGCCGATCTTGACCGGCAGGGCCTCAAGCCCGGCAGGGTTGCCCGCGATGGTCCAGCCGGTTTCGGTTTGCCACCAGTGATCGTAGACCGGCACACCCAACAGGTTTTGTGCCCATTCGATCGTGTCCGGATCGGCGCGCTCACCGGCCAGATACAACGCCCGCAGGCAGCTTAGGTCGTATTCCTTGCGAAAGTCGCCCTTGGGGTCTTCGCGCTTGATGGCGCGGAACGCGGTGGGTGCGGTGAAAAAGCTGCGCACGTTGTGTTCCGAGATCACCCGCCAGAAGGTGCCCGCATCCGGCGTGCCGATGGGCTTGCCCTCGAACACCACGGTGGTGTTGCCGTGGATCAGCGGGGCGTAGCAGATATACGAATGCCCGACGACCCAACCCACATCGGATGCCGCCCAGAACACATCGCCGGGATCGACGTTATAGATGTTTTTCATCGACCAGTTTAGCGCCACCAGATGCCCCGCCGTGGGGCGCACGACACCCTTGGGCGCGCCGGTCGTGCCCGAGGTATAGAGGATATAGGCCGGATGCGTGCCCTCTACGGGCACACAGTCGGCGGGGCTGGTGCCGTGTTGAAAGTCGACCCAATCCAGATCGCGCCCCGGGGTCAGGGGGGCCGCTTCCTCTTCACGTTGCAGGATCACGCAGAAATCAGGCTTGTGGGCGGCCTGTTCGATGGCACCGTCCAGCAGGGGTTTGTATTTCACCACGCGGTTCGGTTCCAATCCGCAGGACGCCGCGATGATCGCCTTGGGGGCGCAGTCGTCGATCCGCACGGCCAGTTCATGCGCGGCAAAGCCGCCGAACACGACCGAATGGATCGCGCCCAGACGCGCGCAGGCCAGCATCGCCACCAGCGCCTCGGGGACCATGGGCATGTAGATGATGACGCGGTCGCCCTTGGCGATGCCTTGGGCCGCCAGCCCACCGGCAAAACCTGCGACCTGCTGCTGCAACTCGGCAAAGCTGATCTTGGATTTGCGGCCAGTGATCGGGCTGTCATAGATGATCGCCGTGCGGTCGCCGTTGCCTGCAACGACGTGGCGGTCCACGGCGTTGTAGCAGGTGTTCACCCGCGCATCGGCAAACCATTCGTACAGGTGGTTGCCCCGGTCAAACAGCGCCTGCGTCGGTGCAACGTCCCAATCAATAGCTTGCGCCGCCTCAAGCCAATACCCTTCAGGGTCATTTTGCCAGCGCGTATAGGCTTCGCGATATCCCATGATGTGTCCTCCCTCTCTTGGGACAAGTCATAGGCTGCGCTGCGTAGGATTGTCCAACCCGTTGGAAGGCGGACGGTCGTAAAACGCATCAGGTCCGTTTTTGCGAGCGTCTATCATAACACGGACAGGGCGCTTTGGGGGCTGCAATTTTGCGTGAAACCCGCCGCTTTGCGGGGTGGGTCGGCCAGCCTTGGCTGATGCCGTGTGGCATCCGGCAACCTTCTGCCGACAAAGGGAAATTGCTGCACCTGCACACAATTCAGCCCCTTTTTTCGAATCTCTTTCAGGCGCATATTCAATGCAGGCCCGACACCGTGCCGGGCCACTTGCAAACGAGAGTATGCACCATGGCCACAATGCCAAAACCGCAGCCGAAAAAAGCGCCATCCAAACCCGGCGCCAAGCCCGCGCAGAAATAACGATCTGCACAAGACGCACGCACGCCGCCCCGGAAACGGGACGGCGTCATGCATTTTCGCACATCACCCGTATTGCGTGACCGGCGTGCCCGCGATGGCCGACATGTTCAGCAATCCGCGCGCGGTGATCGACGGGCTGACGATGTGGGCGCGGTTGCCCATGCCCATCAGGATCGGCCCGACCTCAAGCCCGCCCCCCTTCATTTTCAGAATGTTGCGCACGCCCGACGCCGCGTCGGAATTGGCAAAGACCAGCGCGTTCGCCGCCCCCTTCATCCGTCCGCCCGGCAGCAAGCGGTCGCGCAGTTCGGGATCAAGGGCCGCGTCGATGTTCATTTCGCCTTCGTAACAGAAATCGCGCGGCTCGGAGTCAAGGATTTCAAGCGCCGCGCGCATCGGAACACCGGTGCCGCCGGCCTGGTTGCCGAACTGCGATTGCGAACACAGTGCGATGCGCGGGTCGATGCCAAAGCGGCGCATGTGGCGGGCGGCACCGATCACGATCTGGGCGATGTCGTATGGCGTGGGCGTGGTGTGGACGTGCGGGTCGGTTATGAACAGCGGACCATCTTCCAGAATCATCAACGACAGTGCGCCAACAGGGTGCAGATCCTTGGTGCCCAGCACTTGCTCGATATAGTTCAGGTGCCATCTGAATTCACCAAAGGTGCCGCAAATCAGGCTGTCAGCCTCGCCGCGGTGCACCATGACGGCACCGATGGCTGTGGTGTTGGTGCGCATGATGGCGCGGGCCAGATCGGGGGTGACACCCTTGCGAGCCATGATTTCGTGATAGGTGCCCCAATAGTCGCGGTAACGCGGGTCGTTTTCGGGGTTCACCAGATCTACATCCTGGCCCAGTTTGATGGTCATGCCGGCACGGGCAATGCGGGCCTCGATCACCTCGGGACGACCGATCAGAATCGGGCGTTCGGTGGTTTCCTCGACCATCGCCTGTGCCGCGCGCAGCACGCGCTCGTCCTCGCCCTCGGCAAAGACGATGCGGCGGGATACGGTGCGGGCCGCATCAAAAACAGGCCGCATCAGCAAGGCGGATTTGAAGACGGAACCGTCCAGCTTGGTCTTGTACGCCTCAAGGTTTTCGATTGGGCGTGTCGCCACGCCACTGTCCATCGCGGCCTTGGCCACGGCGCTGGACACGATGCCAACAAGACGGGGATCAAAGGGTTTGGGAATCAGGTAATCGGCGCCAAACGTCATCTGTTCGCCCTGATAGGCGGCAGCCGCCTCGGCGCTGGTGGTGGCGCGGGCAAGGGCCGCGATGCCGTCGATGCAGGCCAGTTGCATTTCGTCGTTGATCACGGTCGCGCCCACGTCTAGCGCCCCGCGGAAGATAAAGGGGAAACACAGGACGTTGTTGACCTGATTGGGAAAGTCGCTGCGGCCCGTGGCGATGATCGCGTCGGGGGCGACCGCACGCGCCAGATCGGGCAGGATTTCCGGCGTGGGGTTGGCCAGCGCAAAGATGATCGGGCGTTTGGCCATTTTCGAGACATGGTCCTGGGTCATGACACCGGGACCGGACAGGCCCAGAAACAGGTCGGCCCCGTCAATCACATCGTCCAGCGTGCGCAGGTCGGATTTTTGGGCAAAGGCTGCCTTGGCGGGGTTCATGTCCTCGGTGCGGCCCTCGTAAACCAGCCCGTGAATGTCGCACAGCCAGACGTTTTCGCGTTTCACACCCAGTTTCAGCAGCATGTTCAGGCAGGCAATGCCGGCAGCCCCGCCACCGGTCGAGACGATCTTGATGTCTTCGAACGCCTTGCCCGCCACATAAAGCGCGTTGGTCGCCGCCGCCCCCACGACGATGGCGGTGCCGTGCTGGTCGTCGTGAAAGACCGGGATGTTCATCCGCTCGCGGCAAATTCGTTCAACGGTAAAGCAATCCGGTGCCTTGATGTCCTCAAGGTTGATCGCGCCAAAGGTCGGCTCGAGCGCGCAGACGATGTCGGCCAGCTTTTCGGGATCGCTTTCGTTCAATTCGATGTCGAAACAGTCGATGCCCGCGAACTTCTTGAACAAAACCGCCTTGCCTTCCATCACCGGCTTTGACGCCAGCGCGCCGATGTTGCCCAAGCCCAGCACAGCAGTGCCGTTGGTGACCACGGCAACCAGATTGCCGCGCGCGGTATAGCGGGCCGCTGTGGCGGGATCGTCCTTGATTTCAAGGCAGGCCTCGGCCACGCCGGGCGAATAGGCGCGGCTGAGATCGCGGCCGTTGGCCAGCGGCTTGGTGGCGCGAATCTCCAGTTTTCCCGGCTTGGGGAATTCGTGGTAATCAAGGGCGGCCTGACGGGTTGAAGGGGTTTCGGACATCTTCGGGGCTCCGGTTTGGATCGGGTTAGTTTAGCGTTAAACTATTTTTTCAGGCAGGCCAACCACTGCTGTTCAGGTCTAAGCGAGGCTCTGCCTCGCGCTCCGGGATATTTGGGGCCAAAAGAAGTGGGTGTCTTGTCAAATCCGTGCTGTGGGGACAGTTTGGGGCTTCGGAGGGTCTTTATGGGCGACACACGGGCAGAGGTGATATTGCCAACGCAGGACCTGCGCGGCGACATCGGGTTTTTCACCAAGCGGTTGGGGATGCGGATGGATATGATCTATCCGGCGGACGATCCGGCCGTGGCGGTGTTTTCGGGGCACGGATTGGCGGTGCGACTGGACGCGGGTCTGGATGCGTCTGCGGGGCGGGTGTTGATCCGCTGTGACGATCCTGCGGGTTTTGCCGATGGCGCATTGGACCTGACCGCGCCGGGCGGCACGCAAGTGACCATCGCGGCGTTGCAGCAGCCGGTGGTCATGCCCGACACGGTGCATTCATTTGTCGTGCGGCGGCTGAAGGATCAGGCGCCGTGGGTGATTGGCCGTGCCGGAATGCATTATCGTGACCTGATCCCCGACCGGTTGGGCGGGTCGATCATTGCCAGCCACATCCGTATTCCCGACGGCGGGCCGGTGCCTGACATGGTGCATTATCATACGGTCGGATTTCAGTTGATCTTTTGTTATCGGGGGTGGGTCGATCTGGTCTATGAGGATCAGGGCGAACCCTTCCGGCTGTACGCAGGCAACTGCGTGATCCAGCCGCCGGAAATCCGGCATCGGGTGCTGTTTGCCAGTGACAACATCGAGGTGATCGAGATCGGCGTGCCGGCCGAACATGTGACCACCATCGACCACGACATGGCGTTGCCCAACGGCCCGGCGAACCCCGACCGGATGTTCCAGGGTCAGCGGTTTGTGCATCACAAAGCAGACGAGGCGATGTGGCAGCCGTTCCGCATGGCGGGATTCCAGTCGCGCGACACCACCATCGCGGCGCACACCGGCAACGTGGCGGGCGTGCATGTGGTGCGACGCGGCAAAGGCACGCCGGTCTGGGCATCGCATGACAGCGATATTTTGTTCACCTTTGTGATGGACGGCACGATGGAATTGCAGGGCGAGGGCCGCGACCCCTATACGCTGGAAGCGGGCGATGCCTTTGTCGTGCCGCCGGGGATGAAGGTGCGCTACAGTGCGCCCTCGGATGATCTGGAGCTGTTGGAAGTGTCCTTGCCCGGCGCGTTCCGCACACAAACAGGAGAGAGTTGATGTCTTTGAAACAAGCCGCCACAGACGTGCGCGAAAAAGCCTATGCGCCCTATTCCAACTTCAAGGTGGGGGCGGCGATCACGGGCGCCTCGGGTACCGTCTACGCAGGCTGCAACGTCGAGAATGTGGCCTATCCCGAAGGCACCTGTGCCGAGGCGGGCGCCATTGCGGCGATGGTGGCCGCGGGCGAGACCACGCTGACCGAAGTGTTCGTGATCGCAGGCAGCCCGATGCCGGTGACGCCCTGTGGCGGCTGCCGTCAAAAGCTGGCCGAGTTCGGCGCGGGCGATGTGCGCGTGACAATGGCGACCACCGGCGGGGTCGAGCAGGTGATGACCCTGGCCGAACTGCTGCCGGGGGCGTTCACGCCCGACCACATGAAATGAGCGATTTTTCCGCCCGCGACATCATTGCCACCTTGCGTGCCGGTGACACTCCGCCGCGCGAGGCTTTGGCGTGGTTTGCCCAAGGGCTGGCTGACGGCGCTGTCAGCGATGCGCAGGCGGGGGCTTTTGCCATGGCTGTCTGTCTGAACGGGCTGACAGACGCGGGCCGCGTGGCGCTGACATTGGGGATGCGCGACAGCGGGCAGGTGCTGGGCTGGGATCTGGACGGGCCTGTGCTGGACAAACATTCCACAGGCGGCGTCGGCGATTGCGTGTCGCTGGTGCTGGCCCCGGCGCTGGCGGCCTGCGGGGCCTTTGTGCCGATGATTTCGGGGCGCGGGCTGGGGCACACCGGCGGCACGCTGGACAAGCTCGAGGCGATCCCGGGTGTCAACGTCAATCTGGATGCCGCGCAGTTTCATGATGTGGTCTCGGGGGCGGGCTGTGCGATCGTCAGCGCCACCGCCAACATCGCCCCGGCTGACAAGCGTTTGTATGCGATCCGCGATGTGACGGCGACGGTGGAAAGCCTGGACCTGATCACCGCGTCGATCCTGTCGAAAAAGCTGGCAGGCGGGCTTGAGGGGCTGGTGCTGGACGTCAAGGTCGGCTCGGGCGCATTCATGAAGGACATGACCGCCGCCCGCGCGCTGGCCGAGGCGCTGACCCAAACCGCGAACGCCGCAGGGTGCCGCACGTCGGCGTTGATTACCGATATGAACCAGCCGCTGGCGCCGTCGCTGGGCAATGCGCTGGAAGTGTCCGAGGTGATGGCGGTGTTGACGGCAGGCGATGCCGATGCGCCGTTGTCGCAGATCAGCGCGGCGCTGGGCGGAGTGTTGCTGGCGGGTGCCGGGCTGGCGGCAGATGCCGACGCAGGGGCTGCACAAATCGTGCAGGCCATCCGCAGCGGCCACGCCGCCGAACGCTTTGGCAAGATGATCGCGGCGATGGGCGGGCCCGTGCATTTCGTCGAGAACCACGCGCGGTTTTTGCCCGAGGCAACGGTGATCCGCGAAGTGGCGGCGGCGAAATCCGGCACCCTGCGCGCCATCGACGGCGAGGCATTGGGCCGCGTGGTCGTGGCGCTTGGCGGCGGGCGTGCGGTGGAAAGCGACGTGGTTGATCCGGCGGTCGGGCTGTCTGGCGTGCTGCGTCTGGGCGACAAGGTGACAAAGGGGCAGCCGCTGGCGGTGATCCATGCCGCCCGCCCCGATCAGGCCGACCGCGCCGAAGCGGCGGTTCGCGCGGCGTTCACCTTGGGCGCGCAGGCCGTGAAGACCCCCGCCCTGATCCACGCGCGGGTGTCGTGATGGGCCGCGCGTTTCTGGTGGTGATCGACAGCGTCGGCATTGGCGGCGCGCCGGATGCCGATACGTTCTTTAACGGCGATGTGCCCGATACGGGGGCCAACACGCTGGGCCATATCATCGCTGCTTGTGCTGCGGGGCAGGCGGAAGACGGGCGCACGGGGCCGCTTCATGTGCCGCATATGATGGCGCTGGGGCTGGGTGCTGCGGTCACGTTGGCCAGCGGGCAGGCGGTGGATGGTCCTGTGCCAACCGGCACATGGGGGGCGGCCACCGAAGTGTCGCGGGGCAAGGATACGCCGTCGGGGCATTGGGAACTGGCGGGGCTTCCGGTGCCGTGGGAGTGGCACTATTTCCCCGATGAAACACCTGCGTTCCCTGATGATGTGGTCGCAGCCGTGTGCAAGGCCGCGGGCACGGCGGGCATTCTGGGCAATTGCCATGCCTCGGGCACCACGGTGATTGCCGATCTGGGCGCCGAACATCTGCGCACCGGCTTGCCGATCTGCTATACCAGCGCCGACAGCGTGTTCCAGATTGCCGCCCACGAGGACCATTTCGGCCTCGACCGGCTGCTGCAACTTTGCGCCGATGTTGCGCCGCTGTTGCATCGGATGAAGGTGGGGCGGGTGATTGCGCGCCCCTTTCTCGGGACGCAAGGCGCGTTCCAGCGCACCGGAAACCGCAAGGACTTTGCCATTCTGCCGCCTGCGCCGGTGCTGACCAACCGTGTGCAGGACGCAGGTCGCGCCGTTTATGCCGTGGGCAAGATCGGCGACATCTTCTCGATGCAGGGCATTGACGAAGTGCGCAAAGGTGATGATCGCACCCTGATGGGGCATCTGGGCGATCTGGTGCGCGATGCGCCGGACGGGTCGCTGACATTTGCCAACTTTGTCGAATTTGACAGCCTGTATGGCCACCGCCGCGATGTGTCGGGCTATGCGCGGCATCTTGAGTGGTTTGATGCCGAACTGGGGCCGCTGCTGGGGCAGTTGCGCGACGGTGATATGCTGGTCATCACGGCAGATCATGGCAACGATCCCACCTGGGTCGGGACTGACCACACCCGGGAACGGGTGCCGGTGCTGGTGGCCGGGCAAGGGGCGGGCGAACTGGGGCAGATCGCCTTTACCGATGTGGCCGCGCTGGTTTTGCGCCATCTTGGCGTCGGTGTTTAGGCACGTCACAGGTTGTCTCTGGACGCGCTGCTTGGCACATAGGGACAAGCAATTTTGGAGAGCGCCATGAGCGAGCATGTCACCGTCGTCGATCACCCCTTGGTTCAGCACAAGCTGACCATCATGCGCGACCGCGACACGCCGACGGCCGTGTTCCGGCAATTGCTGCGCGAAATCAGTCAGTTGCTGGCCTACGAGGTGACGCGCGGCCTGCCGATGACGACCAAGCGGATAGACACGCCGATGCAGCCGATGGATGCGCCGACGCTGGACGGCAAGAAGCTGGCGCTGATCTCGATTCTGCGCGCGGGCAACGGGCTGATGGACGGCGTGCTTGAGCTGATCCCCTCGGCGCGGGTCGGATTTGTGGGGCTGTACCGCGACGAGGAAACGCTGAAACCGGTGCAATATTACTTCAAAGTGCCCGAAGGGCTGGACGACCGGCTGGTCATTGCGGTCGACCCGATGCTGGCCACCGGCAATTCGTCCGTGGCGGCGATTGACCTGTTGAAACAGGCCGGGGCCACGAACCTGCGGTTCCTGTGTCTGCTGGCAGCACCCGAGGGCATCGCCACCATGCAGGCCGCACACCCCGATGTGCCGATTGTCACGGCTGCGATTGACGAAAAGCTGAACGAAAAAGGATATATCGTTCCGGGGCTGGGCGATGCGGGTGACCGCATGTTCGGCACGAAATAGCCCCGTCAGCGCCGTCTGGACGCTTGCCTCGGGTCTAGTTCTGGGGCATCGTGGTTGATACTATATATAGTAACGACCAAATCCTGTGGGGGCGCAGATGAAAGTTACCAAAGCAATTGCCATTGCTGTGATCGGGATGTCGACATCTGTCGGCATGGCCAGCGCACAAAGTCTGTCGCGCGGCGAGATCACGCCGGCAGAATTTCCGTCTGCAAGCTACAAAGGCCTGCAATACGTTGACAGCAAAGGCTGCGTGTTCATTCGCGCAGGCATTGATGGCAACGTGACATGGGTGCCGCGCGTCAACCGGTCGCGCAAGATCGTTTGCGGACAGACGCCGACACGCGGCGTGCAAACCGCGTCTGGCGCGCCGTCGGGGCAGCGCGCGCCGCAGCAGATCACCATCGACGCCGCACCCGCGCCTGCCGCGCCTGCGCCACGTCGGACTGCCAAAGCTCCCGCACCCAAACCGGCACCGCAAGCGGTTGTGCGCCGCGCGCCCGTTGCAACCGCTGCACCCAAACGGGTCGTAGTGACAGCACCCCGTCCTGCGCCAAGCGCACCTGCACCGAAAACCGTCTACAAATCGGCACCTGCGCCGAAACCGGCAGCACCCGCGCCGCGCGTGGCTTCCGTCACACCGCGACAGCCTGCCTGTCAGGGCGCATCGCCGATCAGTTCGCGCTATATCAACTCGGGTGTGCGTGGCCCTGTGCGCTGCGGTCCGCAGTCTGAACCGATCATCGGTAAAAACGGCCCCGTCGCTGTGACCGGCATGGTGTCCGGCGCGACCGTCACGGGGCAGACCCGCGTGGTGCCCAAGCATGTCTACGTCGACCGTCTGAACACAAACAATACGGTTGTTCCCAAAGGCTACCGGTCCGCGTGGAAAGACGACCGGCTGAACCCTAATCGCGCCGAGCAGACGCTGAACGGCCATGTGGCGATGCAACTGATCTGGACCTCGAAAGTGCCGCGCCGTCTGATCAACCAGACCAACGGGGCGGACGTGACTGCAAAGATGCCGCTGGTTTATCCCTACACCGACATCGCCACGCAACAGCGCGAGCTGGGCACCGTGACGCTGGAACGGCGGCAGGGCGTGCTGGTCAAACGCATCCAGCGTAACCCGGGTGCCACCTATCGCGCGCCCACCGTCTCCAGCCGCTCGGCCCCCGCGCAGGCGGTGACCCCTGCACGCGCCACACCCAAAGCGCAGCCCAAGGGCGAACGGATCACCGGCAAAGGCTATGTTGATCTGGGCACCTACACCGGGGCCGACAGCGCCCAGCAGGCCGCACAGCGTGCCATGCGCATGGGACTGCCGGCACGGATCGGCACGTTCAACCGCAGTGGCCAGAAAATGCGTATGGTTCTGGTGGGACCGTTCAACACACCCGCCGCACAAAAAAGCGCGCTTGCGAAAATGCGCGGCGCGGGTTTCTCGGGCGCAGTACTGCGCTAAGCGGATCGCGGCGGTTGGGGAAACCTCAGCCGCCGCAGATCGCCTGTAGCCGCAGCCAATCGGCATCTTTCATAATCGGCGTGGGGGTTTGCCCCGCCATCGGATCGCCTTCGATCAGGGCCAGCGTGCTTTCGCCGGAAATGTCCTGCGCATAGGCATAGGGCGTGCTGCGCACCTGCGCTGCGGCAAAGGCGGCCAGCAGGTCCTGTTCCGGTACTTTGGGGCGCGCGGCGGCCACGACGGTTTCAGCATAGCGGTCCAATGCGCGCTTGGGCATGTCACCCGTGGTCAGCAAGGTGATGCTGGCGCGCAGGCCGGCTGTCGACAACAGGTCGCGCATACCGGACTGGTTGGCGCGGCGCACCTCTTCGGCCAGGATGTATCCTGCGACCACGTCGGGTTCTTCGAAATCCTCGACCAGCGCTCGGTTCAACAGCACCTTGCCCCCGGGCAGGGCCAGGCTGGTGCGCACGCCACCGCGCAGCACCGCGATCCCGCCGGTGGCCCCGGTGCGCGCTGCCAGTTGCGCCAGCGGGCGCACGGTTTCGGATGTCTCGCAGGGCGGGCCCGCGACCCGTTCGATCCGTTCCAGCAGTTCGTTGCCGATCTGCGTGCGGGTGACCCAAGGCACCACCTTCATCGCGTGGTTCACCAATGCACCGGGCAGCCAGAAAATCAGCAGCGCCGCCACGGCGGTCGCCGACAACGTCGCCCCCAGCCAGCGCAGCCTGCCGGGGCGCGGGCGCGACTTGGTGACCGCGCGGCGCAGGGTTTCGATGGCCTCGATCATCTGCACCTCGTCGGCTTGCAACTGCAATGTCTCGCCGGGGTCGCCATCGGGATGAAAGGTCGCCGGATCATCGCTGGTGCCTGCCCGCTCGATGGCGGCCAGTGACCAGTGCGTCAGGGCGGTGTCGTTGGTGTTGGAGATGACAAGAGTCGCATCGCCGATAGACACAACAACCTCGCGGCGTTGATCTTCGGGCGTCTGGCGCCACAGGCCCGTCGCTTCGAGACGGGCGTATTTCTTGAGGGCGGTCATGGTCTGCTCGGACGGCCTTTTGGTATTTCTGTCAACCTAGCACGTTGAAATGCGGGGGCAAAGCGCGCTGAAAGGGGAGGGACCGGGGCCAGCCCCGGACCCCGGAGTTTAAAGGGCAAGATGAAGCGGGATCAATCCAGGGTGGCCGCCTGTTTGCGCAATTCGAATTTCTGGATCTTGCCGGTCGAAGTCTTGGGCAATTCGCCAAACACCACGCGTTTCGGGGTTTTGAAACCGGCCAGCTTGCTGCGGGCAAAGGCGATCAAATCCTCGGCGGTGGGGCTTGTGCCGGGTTTCAATTCGACAAAGGCACAGGGCACTTCGCCCCATTTCTCATCCGGTTTGGCGACAACGGCGGCAAGGTTCACGTCAGGGTGCGCCATCAGCACGCCCTCGACCTCGACCGACGAGATGTTTTCACCCCCCGAGATGATGATATCCTTGGCCCGGTCGGCAATCTGGATATAGCCGTCGGGGTGCTGCACAGCCAGATCGCCCGAATGGAAATAACCGCCCGCGAAAGCCTCTTGCGTGGCTTGCGGGTTCTTGAAGTATCCTTTCATCACCGAATTGCCACGGATCATGATCTCGCCCTGCTCGGCGCCGCTCATGGGCACTTGTTCCATGGCGTCGGACATCACCGTGATGTCTTCCATCATCGGCATGGCGATGCCCTGACGCGCCTTGATGGCGGCGCGGGCGTCCTGGTCCAGCGTGTCCCAATCCTGGGGGCGCCACAGACATTCGGTGACATGGCCATAGGTTTCGGTCAGCCCGTAGACCTGCGTGACGTTGAACCCGATGGCTTCCATCTTGCTTAGCGTCGTGGGGGCAGGGGGCGCGCCTGCGGTAAATACCTGTACCTGATGGTCAAAATCGCGCCGCTCGTCGGGGCCTGCGTTGACCATCATGTTCAGCACGATAGGCGCGCCGCCGAAATAGCTGACTTTTTCATCGGCAATGGCGTCATAGATCGCACCCGCCGTGATGTCGCGGCAGCACACCAGCGTACCACCCAGCAGGGGCATCATCCATGTGTGGTTCCAGCCGTTGCAGTGAAACAGCGGCACGATGGCCATGAACACCGGATGCAGTGTCATCTGCCAACTGACCGGCGTGCCCATGGTCATCAGGTACGCGCCGCGATGGTGGCAAACCACGCCCTTAGGCCGCCCCGTGGTGCCCGAGGTATAGTTCAGCGCAAGGCTTTCCCATTCGTCCTGTGGCATTTGCCAGTCATAAGCGGGGTCAGCCCCGGCCAGCACGTCCTCGTAGACCGGATGCCGCCCCGAGGCGGGCCAGCCGTGCGCGGCGTCGGGCACCTCGATGATGTGCAGATCGGACCCCGACTGCGCCTTGGCCGCTTCGGCCAGCTCGACGAACTGGCTGTCGGCCAGCACCACCCGCGCCCCACCGTGGTCAAAGATATAGGCAACCGTGTCCACATCCAGACGCGTGTTGATGGTGTTCAGCACAGCGCCGCAGGCAGGCACGCCAAAATGCGCCTCGGCCTGCGCGGGCAGGTTGGGGATCAGCGTGGCCACCACATCGCCCGACGCGACCCCCAGCGCCGCAAGGGCCGAGGCCAGCCGCGTGCAGCGGTCGTGATATTCGGCATAGGTCACGCGGTGATCGCCATAGACCACAGCGGTGCGCCCGGCAAAGGCCGTGCGTGCGCGGCGCAGATGTGACAGCGGGGTCAATGGCACATGGTTGGCAGCACATTTGTCCAGCCCGGTCTCGTCGCTCAGCCATCCCATTTCGGCATCTCCCTCTTGCTGCCACCACCGCATCTGTGCGTTGTATCAAATCAACTATGGCAGAGGGCAGTGCGTTGCAAAAGAAAGATAACTCCTTAACGGCATCCAGTGCCAGAACCCTACCTGCCGCAGGTGCTTCGGCCGGGCCGGTCACGCGGCCCTGGATGGCGGCGGGGTCGATGCTGATCGCCATGGTCCTGATCGGTTTTGTCGACAACTACGTGGCCCGCATCGCCACCGAAGTCAGCGTCTGGCAGTTTCTGGCGGTGCGGTCCGTGATGGCGCTGGGGCTGGTCGCGGGGCTGTCGTGGGCGGGGTTGGGCACGCTCAGACCCCTGCGCTGGTGGGCGGTTGCCCTGCGCAGCCTGCTGATCGCGGTCGGCATGATGTGCTATTTCGGCTCGCTTGCCTTCATGCCCATCGCGCAATCGCTGGCGGGGCTGTTCACCTCGCCTATATTTGTCTTGCTGATGACGGTTCTGGTGTTGCGCCAGAAGATCGGCCCATGGCGGGTGATCGCCGTTGTGGTGGGCTTTACCGGCATACTGGTCGTGCTGGGCGTGCAAGAGGGGCTGCCGGGCACGATCATGCTGCTGCCCATCGCGGGCGGGCTGTTTTACGCACTTGGTTCGCTGGCCACCCGCATGCTGTGCGCCGAGGAAAGCACCCTGTCGATGCTTGCGGGGATCATGGGGCTGCAAGGATTGATCGGCACCTGTGTCCTGGTCGGTCTTGCCGTGATTGCGCCCACAGTTCCCGACGGCGCTGCGGGCTTTCTGCTGCGCGGCTGGGTCTGGCCGATCCCGTCCGTCTTTCCGCTGATCGTGTTGCAAGCCGTGGTCTCGGTCGTCGGCGTGTTTTTCCTGATCCGCGCCTATCAATGGGGCGAGGCCAGCCAGGTCAGCGTTCTGGAATACACCATCATGATATTCGGCCCCTTCTTCGGCTGGCTGCTGATGGGGCAAATCGTAACCCCGTCCATGATCGCAGGCATCATCCTGATCATAATCGCGGGGCTGATCATCGCGGTGCGCTCGAAATGATCGCCGCCTTCTTTTGGCATCGAATATCCCCGCCGGAGGCATAAAATCTTATGCACCCCGCCCTGATCCGCTAGATACTGCATATGATCCTGTCCACCGGCCGCAAATATCTGTTCATTCACGCGCCCAAGACCGGCGGCACCTCGATGGCGCTGGCGCTTGAGGCGCGGGCGATGAAGGATGACGTGATGCTGGGCGACACGCCCAAGGCCGTCCAGCGCCGCCGCCGACTGAAAGACGTGCAAACGCGCGGGCGTCTTTGGAAACACGCGACGCTGGCCGATCTGGACGGGCTTGTAACGCCTGACATGCTGGCGGGGTTGTTCGTCTTCACATTGGTGCGCAACCCCTGGGATCGCGTGGTCAGCTATTATCACTGGCTGCGCGAGCAGGGATTCGACCATCCGGCGGTACATCTGGCGCAGAACCTGTGTTTCGAAGATTTCGCCCTGCATCCCCAGATCCGCAGCAGCCTGCGCGCCAGTCAGGCGGGCCATTATGTCACTGACGTCTCGGGGAACGAACGGTGCAATCTGTTCATTCGGCTGGAACATATCGCGGCTGACATCGCCCCGCTTGAGGCGCATTTGGGCTTTGCCCTGGAACTGCCCCATGCCAACCGGTCGGCGCGCGATGCAGGGTATCAGGGCTATTATACAACCGCCAGCCGGGACGCCGTGTCGCAGGCCTGTGCAGAAGACATCGCGCGATTCGGATATCATTTCGATCCGGCCTAGGAGGCCGCGCCGGTGCGGTGCATTGTCTTGATGGAATTGTTGGACCGCTGAAAGCTACCTGGGTTTTGGTTGGCGCGCCCGGCATCCGCCGTATTGAACCCGAGCAAATGTTGAAAAGGGCACAAATGGTGCCCTTTTTTGTGGCGGGCCACCACGGGCGTGATCGGGAACCCGCCTAAATCCAGCACATGACCGGCGGAATCTGCGCCCGTTCCATCAGTCGCAGTTGAAAGCCGCCCCAGAGTGGCACACATAGAGCCGTTCGGGGCGCTTGACGCCTGCGGGGTGTTTTGAGGAGAGCACATTCCATGACCGATTTCATCGCGGCAAACGCGCCAGTGATTGCGATTGTCATACTTATCGGCCTGTTCATCGCCTTTGCGTTGGAAAAATACCCCCCCGAAGTTACCGCGACCGTGGCAGCGGCGCTGTTCATTGTGCTGGGGTTGGTGCCGGGCGATCAGGTTATGGCCGCCTTTTCCAACTCGGCCCCCATCACCATCGGGGCGATGTTCATCATTTCAGGGGCGTTGGTGCGCACAGGCGTGCTGGACGCGATGGCCAATCTGGTGATCGGACGCGCCCAAAGCAGGCCGGTACTGGCCATCGCCATCTTTCTGGTGGCGACGGTCGCGGCCTCGGCTTTCATGAACAACACGCCTGTGGTGCTGGTGCTGATCCCAGTGGTGATCCGGCTGGCGCACAGCCTGGGCTTTGCGCCAACGCGGTTGCTGATACCGCTGTCTTATGCGGCCATTCTGGGCGGCACCTGCACGCTGATCGGCACATCAACCAACATTCTGGTGGACGGCATTGCGCGCGAAGGCGGGCTTGAACCGTTTTCGATCTTTGAAATTGCCCCCGTGGGCATCACCGTGGCGATTGTCGGCAGCGTTGTGATGCTGGTGCTGGGCAAGTTCCTGTTGCCGGAACGCGGCCAAAAGGGGATCGAGGCAGAAACCAGCGAAACGGTGTTCCTGTCCGAAATCACCGTGCTGCCTACGTTTCACGGGGTCGATCAGCCGCTGGGCGAGCTGATCGAATTCCAACGCCCCGGCGTGCGGATCACCGGCGTGCGCAAGGCGGGTGTGATCAGTCGTAGCGATCTGGACGAACACGTCGTGCAAAAAGGCGCGGTGGTGATCGTGCAGGCCACCACCTCTGAACTGCTGACGCTGGCCGAGGTCAAGGGCCTGCGCGTCGGTCTGCGCCGCTCGGTCGAGCTTGAGCCGGGCGCGGATGTTCAGATTGTCGAGGCCATCCTTGCACCGTCGCGCTGGCACACCGGCGTGCGCATCGCCGATCTGGCGCTGGGTCGCAGGGCCGGGGTGCGGGTTCTGGGCGCGTTCCGGCACGGGCATATCCCCGGCTCGGACCTGAGCAGCGTGCGTTTGCGCCCCTCGGACAAATTGTTGCTGGAAGGCAGCGCCGAAGGCTTTGCCGAGCTTGCGCGGTCGGGCGATGCGGTGTCGATCACCGAACCCAGCGCGCGCGCCTTTCGGCGGCGTCAGGCCCCTGTGGCGATCGCGGCACTGGTGGCCATCGTCGCGCTGGCGGCGCTGGATGTCATGCCCATCGGGTTGCTGGCGCTGGTCGGGGTCGCGGGCATTCTGTTGCTGCGCTGCATTGACGGCGACGAGGCGTGGGCGTCGATCGACGGGTCGATCCTGGTGCTGATTTTTGCGATGTTGATCGTCGGCGCCGCCTTGGAAACGACGGGGGCCGTCGAACTGATCGTGTCGGTGCTGGAACCTTATCTGTCAGGTCTGCCGCCGCTTGCCACGTTGTTTGCGGTCTATTTCATCGCCTCGATCCTGACCGAAACGGTGACGAACAACGCGGTTGCGGTGGTGTTCACGCCCATTGTCATTCCGCTGGCCTCGCAGTTGGGCATGGACCCGCGCCCCTTTGTGGTTGCGGTGATGTTCGCCGCCAGCGCCAGCTTTGCCACGCCCATCGGCTATCAGACCAACACGCTGGTTTACGGCGCGGGCAACTACAAGTTTGTGGATTTCCTGAAAATCGGGGTGCCGATGAACCTGATCGTTGGCCTTACGTCGGTCACTGCGATTAGTATTTTCTTTCCACTTTAAGCGTAATTCGGGGCGCGCGCGACAGCGCGCCCTTGGAAAAAGGCCGTTAAGTACCAGTTTTCCGCCTGTTTGGTTCAAGCTTCGTTTGCAAATCTGCGGCGATGCTCTATTCACACGATCAACAAGACAAAAGCAGGCATATGCCAGAATACCAAGATCCCGCCTCGCAGCGAACTGAAACACGGGCAGCGCGGGAGTGGGTTAAAATCCTTTCCGAATACCGCGAACCCAGCGTCATGCGCAGCATTTACGAGCTGATCGTGACGGTCGGTCCGTTCCTGATCCTATGGGTTCTGGCGTGGTGGGCGATGTCGGTCAGCTATTGGCTGACGCTGAGCCTGTCGCTGTGCAACGCGGCGTTCATCCTGCGCCTGTTCGCCATCCAGCACGATTGCGGGCATGGCGCGTTCTTCAACAATCGCACCGCCAGTGACTGGCTGGGGCGGGTGCTGGGGGTGCTGACGCTGACGCCCTATGACGTCTGGCGGCGCACCCATTCCATCCACCACAGCGCCTCGGGCAATCTGGGCCGGCGCGGTATTGGCGATGTTCACACGCTGACGGTGGCCGAATACAGCGCGCTTGGACCGTTGATGCGCTTTCACTACCGCGTGTATCGGCATCCGCTGGTGCTGTTCGGTCTGGGACCGGGCTATATTTTCTTCCTTCAGAACCGCATTCCCTTGGGCCTGATGAACAAGGCGCGGTATTGGTTCAGCGCGATGTGCACCAACGCGGTGATCCTGATTGCGCTGGGTTTGATTCTGTATTTCGGCGGGCTGATGCCGATCCTGCTGATCTTCCTGCCTTCGACCCTGCTGGCCGCAACTGCGGGTGTGTGGCTGTTCTACGTGCAGCACCAGTTCGAGACGACCCATTGGGCGGCCGAAGAAGACTGGACCCTGCACGAGGCGGCGCTGCATGGCAGTTCGCACTATGTGCTGCCCGGCTGGCTGCAATGGCTGAGCGCCAATATCGGCATTCACCACGTCCACCACGTGCACAGCCGCATCCCGTTCTACCGGCTGCCCGAGGTGCTGCGCGATCATGTGGAACTGGCAATCAGCAACCGCATGACCATTGGCGAAAGCCTGCGCAACGCGCGCCTGCACCTGTGGGACGAAAAGAACAAACGATTGCTGTCCTTCGCCCAGTTCCGGGCGTTGAAGCAGTAGGCGGGTCAGTTTGATCGGTCGGTGCCGATCGTGTTCAGATAATCCTGAATGGTCTTGCCCGTCTCGGGCTTGAACATCTGCCCGGTGCGCACGCAGGCGCTGATCCGATCAATGCGGAATGCGCGAAATGCATCTCTGAGGTCGCACCATGTGCTCAGCGTCCAAACCTGACCCCAATATTCAATTTGCAGCGGTCGCACGGTGCGTGTGGTCGTGGTGTCGTCCAACGCGTGATACGTGATGCGCAACCGCTCGCCCGCGCGGATGGCGGCGCGGATCTTGGGCATGTGTTTGAAACCTAGCTGCGCCTGCGCCAGCGGATAGACACCAAACCCCCAGCTTTTCGGAGTGTTGCGGCGGTTCGACGCTGTCTCGGCCACCTTGGCCAACAGGGTTCTGGACGCGTCTTGCAACTCTTCATCTGCGGCACGCGCGACGATGGCCATGCCAAGGTGCAATGCCTCAAGCTCGGCCATCGACAGGGTCATCGGCGGCAGGAACACCGGTTCGCGCAACAGGTAACCGACGCCCCGTTCCCCTTCCAGCGGAACGCCGGAAGCGAGAAGCGTGTCCATATCGCGGTAGACCGTTCTGACCGATACGCCAAGCGCCTGCGCTATGTCGCGCGCAAGGTGCAGACGACCGTCACGAATGATCTCGATGATTTCCGAAAGCCGGTCGCTGCGCCTCATGGTGTCCTTTGCGTCAGTTGACCGATACTTTCAGTTCGGTGTGGGACATCGTGACACTTGGCCCGTCGATGGCAGACAGGAAGGGACGGTTGCCTTCAGGCGCGCCGATGCCGGCTGCTGCACCTTTGGCCGCGTCCATGTCCTGCCATTCGATGTGTTCGATCCACAGACCGTCAGCGTTGCAGGACAGACGGCGGGAGATGAAGCCTGTGCACCCCGTGACATAAGCGTTCATGGCAGTCGCAGATTTGGTAAAGTCGGCGGGGTCTACACCGTCTTTAAGGCGAAAGGTAACGGTTTCGATGATGTGTTTGGTCATGACAGGCTCCTTGTGTCTTTATGCTTGGTCCTGCCGTGATAAGCGAGAACAACTGACAAAACCTGTCAGTTGAGGCTGGCCCTGTCGGATTGCTAAGCCTTGTAGTCAAACTGCGGGAAAACATCGAAGATTTGCAGGTGCTTCATCGCCCCCTTGGTCAGCTTGCCGGATGCGGTCAACTGGGCAAAGCCGTGCACCATGCTCCAGTGCATGATTTGCGCGCGCAGCGCGGCGTCGGGGGCGTCAGATTTGTCCCAGACCAGCCCCTCGGACACATCGCGCAGCACGTCAAAGCAGCGGTTTGCCTGTTCCATCAACTCCGGGCTGTCGCCGTTGGTGCGTTGGGTCGAAAACATCAGCTCGAACAGGCCGGGATTTTGCGCGGCAAAGTCGACATAACCACCCAGCGCCGCCTGCCGCCGGTCTGCGCGTGTCGCATCCTGTGGCAGGCCGGTTTGCATGGTCTCTGTCAGCTTTTGATAGCCACGTGCCGCAATGGCGGACATCAATCCTGCCAGGTTGCCAAAGTGGTTCTTGGGCGCGGTGTGGCTGACACCTGCGCGCACGGCACAGGCCCTTAGCGTCAGGGCTGACAGCCCTTGCTGGTGCAGAATATCCAACCCCGCTTGAACCAGCGCCTCTTTCAGGTTGCCATGATGATATGTGCCTTGATCGGTCATGGGGTAGGTATCGGACATATTGTTTACAGTGTAAATATCCATTGACGGTCGCGGGCTGTTGGTGGCAGGGTATATTTACACTGTAAACATAACAGCGAGTCGGAACCGCCCCCATGACCAACACACCGCACACCACCAGATACTACGACGATCTTGTCCGCAGCTTTCCGTCGATGGCGGGCAAGGTGGTGATGATCACCGGCTGCACCTCGGGGATGGGGCTGGTTCTGGCGCGAACCTGTGCGGGTCTTGGCGCCACGGTGGTGATGCTGAACCGCCCATCCCCGCGCGCCGACGCCGCCTTGCAAGGCGTTCTGGACGCTGGCGGCGACGCCGTGTTGGTGCCCTGTGATCTGTCCAGTTTCGCCAGCGTCCGTGCCGCGGGCGAAACCCTGAGACGGGACTTTGGCGATCAGGGCTGCGATGTTTTATGCAACAATGCCGGCATCATGGGGGTGGCAGACCAGGCGACCGAGGACGGGTTCGACGTGCAAATGCAGGCCAACCATCTGTCGCATTTCCTGCTGACGCATCAGGTCTGGCCGCTGCTGGAAGCAGCAGGCGCACAGCGGGGCCAGGCGCGGGTGGTCAACCATTCGTCCGGTGCGCGGGGCAAGCCGGGCAGGCCGTTGCATACGAAGTATCTGGAGCGGAATGGCGGCAACCTGGGCGGCGACGGCTGGCCGGGGCTGGGGAAATGGACGCGTTATCAACAGTCCAAGCTGGCAAACCTGATGTTCACCTATGCGTTGGACGACCGCGCGGGACAGCGGCCCGGCAACAAGGTCAAATCGCTTTGCGGTCATCCGGGCCCCGCGGATTCCGGGCTTCAGGGTAAGACGACGCAGGCGGGCGGGGACCGCTGGCTGGACCGGTTCATATTGGGTCAGGCGCTGAAACATGCGCAATCGGTCGAGGATGGAACCAGCGGGATCGCGCGGTGCTGTTGCGAGGCAGATGTGGAAAGCGGCGCCTTTTACGGCCCCAACGGGCCGCACCGGACGGGGCCTGCGGTGTTGCTGCCGCCCGAGCGCAATCCGGCGAACGAGGCGCTGATCTGGGAGGCGAGTTTGAAAGCAACCGGGATTACGGATTTCTTTCAACCTTGATCAAAAGGGCACCCCGCAGGGTGCCCTTTGTCGTTTCATGTAAGGCCCGGCGTTACGCCGCAGCCGCTTCTGTCTTGGGGCCAAAGCGGCCATAGAAGGTCTGGTTCTTCGCGGCCATTTCGCGCAACAGGGCAGGGCATTCGAACCGGTCGCCGAACTTTTCCTGCAACTGGTCACAGCGTTCCGCCGCATAGGGCGTGCCCAGAATGTCCAGCCAGCTAAATGGGCCACCCGACCACGGCGCAAAGCCCCAGCCCAGGATCGCACCCACATCGCCCTCGCGGATGTCTTCCAGCACGCCCTCTTCCAGCGCACGGACCGCTTCCAGCACTTGCGCGAACATCAGACGTTCCTGCACTTCGATCAGGTCGGGCTGTTCTTCGGCCAGCGGATATTTGTCGTGGATGCCTTTCCAGTATCCCAGACGCTTGCCGTTTTCGTCATAGTCGAAATAGCCGGCCTTGGACTTGCGGCCCAAGCGGCCCTTGTCTTCCATCCACACGATCAGGTTGTCAGCCTCGGACCCCGGATAGGCATTGCCCATCGCGGCCTTGGTCGCCTTCATGATGCGCACGGCCAGATCGACCGAGGTTTCGTCGCCCAACTGGATCGGACCCACGGGGAAACCCAATTGCTGTGCGGCGTGGTCGATCAGCACAGGCGCGACACCTTCGGTGACCATCCGTGTCGCTTCGTTGCCATAGGGGATGATGCAGCGGTTGGCATAGAAGAACCGCGCGTCGTTGACCACGATGGGCGTTTTGCGGATCTGACGCACGTAATCCAGCGCCTTTGCCACCGCGCGGTCACCGGTTTCGGCCCCCTTGATGATTTCGACCAGCGCCATGCGTTCGACGGGCGAGAAGAAGTGGATGCCGATGAACTGCTCGGGGCGCACCGACGCTTTGGCCAGATCCGAGATCGGCAGGGTAGAGGTGTTCGAGGCAAAGATGCAATCCTCGGGGATGATCGCCTCGACCTTCTTGGTCATCTCGGCCTTGACGCCGGGGTCTTCGAACACCGCCTCGATGATCAGATCACAGCCCTTCAGCTGTTCCAGATCGGGGGTCGCCGTGATCTGCGCCAGCAGCGCCTCTTTCTTCTCTTCGGTGGCTTTCTTGCGTGCGATGCCCTTGTCCATATAGCTGGCGGCATAGGCCTTGCCCTTGTCTGCCGCCGCTTGGTCGCGGTCGATCAGAACAACTTCTATGCCCGCCTGTGCCGACACCAGCGCGATGCCCGCACCCATCATGCCGGCGCCCAGAACGCCCAGCCTCTTGACGCGTTGGTCCGGCACGTCCTTGGGACGCACGGCGCCTTTTTCCAGCGCTTCCTTGTTCAGGAACAGCGACCGGATCATCGCACCCGACGACGGGTTCATCAGGATGTTGGTGAACCAGCGTGCCTCGATCTTCAGGGCGGTGTCGAAGGGCACAAGCGCGCCTTCGTAAACCGCCGACAGCATCGCCTTGGCCGCGGGGAAGGCGCCCTTGGTCTTGCCGTTGACCATCGCGTTCGCACCGACAAAGTTCATAAAGCCCGCAGGGTGATAAGGCGCGCCGCCGGGCATTTTATACCCTTTGGCATCCCAGGGTTTCAGAATGTCCGCATCCTTGGCGTTCAGCACCCAGTCGCGGGCGGCGGCAACAGGATCATCCACCACTTCGTCGATCACACCGGCGGCCTTGGATTTGTCGGGGGACAGCATCTTGCCCTCAAGCAACAGCGACGACGCGCCCAGCAGGCCCAGCTTGCGGACCAGACGTGTGGTGCCACCGGCCCCGGGGAAGATACCGACCATGATCTCGGGCAGGCCAATCTTGGCCTTGGGATTGTTGGCGGCAAAGATGCGGTGCGTAGCCAAAGGCAGCTCCAGCCCGATGCCCGCAGCCGTGCCGGGCAGGGCGGCGGCGATGGGCTTGCCGCCCTTGTTGGTCTTGGCGTCCATGCCCGCGCGTTCGATCTTGCGCAGCAGACCATGCATTTGCATCGTGCCCTCGAACAGGCCCTTGGCCGGATCGTCGCCCGCACTTTCCTTCATCTTGGCCAGCAGGTTCAGGTCCATCCCGCCGGCAAAGGTGTCTTTGCCCGAGGTGATCACGATGCCCTTGACCGCATCATCGGCCAGCGCGTCGTCAACCAGATCGTTCAACTGGTCAAGACCTTCGATCGACATGACGTTCATCGTCTTGTCGGCCACGTCCCACGTGATAATCGCAACGCCGTCGGCGTCCTTTTTCATGGTGAAATCTGTCATTTCTGATCTCCCTTTTCTGGAGTGTAATCCGGTGTGTTTTCCATGTCGGCAGCACTTAGCGCCGACCAGTTCAAATGACCCAGGGCGCGCATCACCGTGGTGACGCGCCAAAGGCCGTTTTCCTTGCGCAATGTCATCGAAGCGTCCCAGGGCGGCACGACGTGGTTGGTGCCGCGCATCAGGTGCATCCGGTAGGTTCCGGTCATCTGGTCGCCGCCAATGATTTCGGCGGTTTTGGCCTGCCGGATCATCGCGGTCACGCCATGGGTCTGGAAATCGCGCTGATAGGTTTCGAAATCAGCGATGATCTGGTCGGGCGTCTCAAAGCTTTCGACACCCTGCCGCGTGACCAAGTGCAACGGCAGCGACACGCAGTTCAGCCAGCCCTGGACATCATTGCCGACAAAGGCGGCGCTGATCCGGTCAAGGATGGTCTGAAAGTTCTGCAAACGGTTCTTGGCCTCGGACCTGTTTTCCGCCGGGGCGTCGAATTCTTCCTGCCGCAGCAACGGCCAATCCGCCGTGTGCAGGGACGAATCCGATATGCCGACCTTCCAAACGTCACCTTCAATAAACAACGACATACGCGTCAGATAGGGGGCCGCCACATCGACGTCGTCCCGGCACAGCCGTGTCGTGTGATAGCCCGAAATCTGCTGCGGCGAGATGAACTTGGCGGTGTCGCAACTGCGCAGATAGCCGTTGATGCCCTGATCGCTTAGCATGTCGCGATAGCTGGCCACGCCCTCCATGATGGATTGCCTGGACCGGTGCGTGGTACAGCCGTCCATCGTTTTCATCACGAAAGGCAGGCGCGCAAGGGCGGCAAAGCCTGCCGCATCCCTGTCCAGCACAGCTTGGGTCAACTGTGCCAGCAGGTCCTGATAAATCTCGCGCGCCGTGGCCATGTGTCAGACCCGTTCGATGATCGTGGCCGCACCCATGCCCGACGCGATGCACAGCGTGGCAAGGCCGACTTCCTTGTCCTGACGCTCAAGCTCGTCCAGCAGGGTGCCGATGATCATGGCACCCGTTGCACCCAGCGGGTGACCCATCGCGATCGAGCCGCCGTTCACGTTGACCTTTTCATGCTCGACGTTGAACGCCTCCATGAACAGCATCACGACCGACGCAAAGGCCTCGTTGACCTCGAACAGGTCGATGTCGCCGATGGTCATGCCGTTGTCGGCCAGGATCTTCTTGGTGGCGGGCACAGGGCCGGTCAGCATGATGGTGGGATCGGTGCCGATCTTGGTGGTGGCGCGAATGCGCGCACGCGGCTTCAGGCCGTATTTCTCGCCGAATTCCTTGTTGCCGATCAGCACGGCGGCTGACCCGTCGACGATGCCCGACGAATTTCCCGCGTGGTGGATGTGGTTGATCTTTTCCAGATGCGGGTACTTCAACAGTGCCACAGCATCAAAGCCGGGCATGACTTCGCCCATCGCCTGAAACGCGGGGCTCAGCGCGCCCAGCGTCTGCATGTCGGTCTGCGGGCGCATGTATTCGTCATAGTCCAGAATGGCCAACCCGTTCTGGTCGCGCACCGTGATCACCGACTTGGCAAAGCGTTTTTCGTCCCACGCCTTTTTCGCCCGCTGCTGCGAGGCAACGGCCAGCGCGTCGGCGTCGTCACGGCTGTGACCGTATTGGGTGGCGATGATGTCGGCGCTGATGCCTTGGGGGACGAAATAAGTCTCCAGTGCCACGGACGGATCGGCGGCAATCGCGGCCCCGTCGCTGCCCATGGCCACGCGGCCCATCATTTCGACGCCGCCGGCGATATAGGCCATGCCGGCCCCGCCTTTGACCTGGTTGGCGGCCAGGTTCACGGCCTCCATGCCGCTGGCGCAAAAGCGGTTGATCGCCAGACCGGGGATCGACTGGTCAAGGTCGGATGCCAGAACGGCAGAGCGCGCAAGGCAGCCGCCCTGTTCCATCACTTGCGTGACGTTGCCCCAGATCACGTCCTCGACGGCGTGACCGTCCAGATTGTTACGCTCTTTCAGAGCGTTCAGCGTCAGCGCGGACAGGCGCAGCGATGTCACCTCGTGCAGTGCGCCGTCTTTGCGGCCTTTGCCACGCGGGGTGCGCAGGGCGTCGTAGATATAAGCTTCGGTCATCGGGATGTCCTTTCAAGTTCAGGATCGGTCAGGCGCGGTCAGCGGGGCTGCCGGGCATCAGGTCATAGGGGTGTTTCCAGCCGGGCAGGCTTTCAATATTGCCCAGCCAGCGGTTGATGTTGCTGTGGGCCTTGCGGTCGAAACCGAAAGGCTCGGGGTAAAACAGATAGCCGCAGCACGAGAAATCAGCGTTGGTCACGCCGTCGCCCACGATCCAGTCGCGCGACGCAAGGTGATCATCCAGCGTTTTGTAAGCCGTCTGCAAGCGGCCAAGGTTAAAGTCGATGACCGCCTGAGGGCGTTTGTCTTCGGGCAGGAAGTTCATCAGGAAACGGGTCATGCCCGCCATCGAGCTGAGCTTGTGATTGTCGAACAGCACCCAGCGCAACACGTCGTATTTCTCGGCGTCGGTGCCGCCGAACTTGCCGGTCTTGTCGGTCAGATACTGCTGGATCGCGCCGGATTGGCTGATGCGGGTGTCGCCGTCGATCAGCAACGGTGCCTCGCCCATCGGGTTCAGACCGCGAAATTCCGGCGCGCGGGTGGCACCGCCGAAAAAGTCGACTTTGACCGGTGTCCAGTCCTGACCGGACAGTTCCAGCGGCAGGGCCGCCTTGTAGGAATTGCCGGATTCGCCGAAGCAGTGCAATTGCATGGTCATGTGGTCAGGCCCCTCCCAAGGCGCGTGTGTCTGCGGACAGGCCGGGGGTTTCACACCCCCGGACCCCCGTGGAGTTTAATTTGCAAGATGAAGATGGGAACGATTCAGGCATTGTTAACCCCGATTGCCGCAAAGTGATCCCGCGCGGCAGACTGGAGAGTTGCGCCGCGTGCAAGGTGAAGCCCCGCTGGCCGGACTGTATGGGTCAATCCCGAATGGGTATCGGGCAGCGGGGTGATCCGCATCTTCATCTTGCCAGAAAAACTCCCGCCGGAGGCTCCCGTGGGGGCTGCGCAGTGCAAGTGGTGTTGTGTCATCGCATCCTCCCCAAGATGATCAGCCTTAGCGTTTGCGCGCGTCAAGCTCGCTGTTGAACAGCCGCAGGCGGCTGGTCAGGTTGTCCTCGTCCGCGATGCTGTCGAAGTTCTCGAACACAAACGACAGCGCCTCGCCCTCGTCCAGCCCTGCGTCGGCTGCAAACCGTTTCAGGCGGCGAAAGCCGTCTTCGGTCATGGCGACGTTAAAGCGGCGGGTGAGGCGAAAGCGTTTGGGCATCTTGGCTCCGACGAATGTGTGCCGGACGCGCGGACGCGTCCGGCAGGTGTTTCAGAAGTTGGCCGCGTCCAGCGCCATGACCGTGTCTGCGCCCGATTCAATGCGTTTCAGGTGCAGGGCGGTCGCGGGCAGTTGGCGCGCCATATAATAGCGCCCCGTGGCCAGCTTGGTTTCAAAGAAAGCCGCATCCGAAGCCCCGTCCGCCAGTGCGTCCATCGACGCCTTGGCCATGCGGGCCCACATCAGGCCCAGGCAGACGTGCCCGAACATATGCATAAAGTCGTTCGAGCCCGCCAGCGCGTGGTTGGGGTTCTTCATGCCGTTCTGCATGAAATACATGCCCGCAGCTTGCAGGTCCTTTGACGCAGCTTTCAGCGGGTCAAGGAATTCCTTATCGAATGCCGCGTCCTGCCCTGCGTTTTCCTTGATGAAGTTCTTGACCATGTCAAAGAACGCCATGACGTGTTTGCCGCCGTCCTGCGCCAGCTTGCGGCCGACCAGATCCAGCGCCTGCACGCCGTTCGCACCCTCGTAAATCTGGGCAATGCGGGCATCGCGGGTGAACTGCGACATGCCCCATTCCTCGATATAGCCGTGGCCGCCGTAGACCTGCTGGGCCTTGACGGTCATGTCATAGCCCTGATCGGTCAGGAACCCTTTGATCACTGGCGTCAGCAACGATACCAGCCCGTCGGCGTCCTTGTCGCCCGACCGGTGTGCCGCGTCGATCAGCGACGCGCCCCACAGGATGAATGCGCGCGCCCCTTCGACAAAGCTTTTCTGGTCCATCAGGCTGCGGCGGATGTCGGGGTGCACGATCAGCGGGTCGGCGGGGCCGTCGGGGTTTTCGGCACCGGTCACAGCGCGCCCTTGCAGGCGGTCCTTGGCGTAGTCCAGCGCGTTCTGATAGGCCACGTCGGCCTGTGCCAGGCCCTGCATGCCGACGCCCAGACGCGCCTCGTTCATCATGGTGAACATGGCGCGCATGCCTTTGTGCTCTTCACCCAGCAGGTAACCTGTCGCGCCGTCATAGTTCATGACGCAGGTCGAGTTGCCGTGAATGCCCATTTTCTCTTCGATCTTGCCAACGGTAACGCCGTTGCGGTCGCCAAGGCTGCCGTCGTCCTTGACCATGTATTTCGGCACGATGAACAGCGATACGCCTTTGATCCCTTCGGGGCCGCCGACGATTTTCGCCAGCACCAGATGGATGATGTTGTCAGCCATGTCGTGTTCGCCCGACGAGATAAAGATTTTCTGGCCGGTGATCTTGTAGCTGCCGTCGTCTTGCGGTTCGGCTTTTGTACGCATCATGCCCAAATCTGTACCACAATGCGGTTCGGTCAGGTTCATGGTGCCGGTCCAGTCGCAGGCGACCATGTTCGGCAGGTAGGTGTCTTTTTGCGCGTCGGTGCCGTGCGCCAGAATGGCCGAGGCCGCGCCGTGGGTCAGGCCCTGATACATCGTGAACGCCTGGTTCGCCGCCGAGAACATCTCGCCCACGGCGGAGCCCATGACGGCGGGCATGTTCTGGCCGCCGTATTGTTCGGGCATGTCCAGACCGGTCCAGCCGCCTTCCTTGACCTGCGCAAAGGCTTCCTTGAACCCTTTGGGCGTGTAGACGACGCCGTTTTCCAGACGGCAGCCTTCCTTGTCACCCACGGCGTTCAGCGGCGCCAGAACCGACGAGGTCAGCTTGCCCGCTTCTTCCAGAATGGCCGAGGTGAAATCAGGCTCAAGCTCGTCATAGCCTGGAATGTCGCTTTTGGTGACGTTCAGCAGATTGTGCAGGACGAATTGCAGGTCTTTGGTGGGGGCTGTGTAGCTGGGCATATCCGGTCTCTCTGATGGCGTTATTGGGCGGCTTTTTGGGCGCTGTTCATCGAGGCAAGCATCTTCTCGCCCCATTTGATCTGGCTTTTCAGGTCTTCGATGGCTTCGTTCAGCTCGTCGCGTTGACCGATCATGTCGTCCAGCCGCTGTTTGGCGATCTCGTAGGTGGTGGCCAGTTGCGTGTGCTGCTGGTCACCCATGTAGTACATATCAAGAAGCTGGCGGATCTCTTCCAGGCTGAACCCAAAGCGTTTGCCCCGCAGGATCAGTTTCAGGCGGGCGCGGTCACGTTTGGTGAACAGGCGTTTCTGACCCTCGCGGATCGGGAACAACAGTTCCTTGGCCTCGTAGAAACGCAGGGTCCGCGGCGTCACCTCGAAGGTGTCGCACATCTCGCGGATGGTCATTGTTTTGTGGTCCATAACGTCGTCTCGCATCAATTGTTACACATCCGATCTTGAAAGGAAGGTGGGGCGTTTGAGCGTTCTTACAACATTGGTTGACGTTAACGTAAGCTGAACGTCACGTCACATTTTCGTTGACGCAAGCCGCCGCTGCGTCAACCGCCTGAGTTGGCAGAGTTTTCCCCTATGCGGAGAAATCCGTCACATTTTCTTGAAAAGCGGGCGGGCCTTAGGCTTGGCTGGATTCCACTGCGGGACGGCCCAGTTCCTCGCCGATGTCACGGCGCAATTGCTTGAGTTCGCTCAGCGCTTCGTCCAGATGGGCGCGCTGTTCGGTCAGTTCCTTGATCTGCCCGTCAGCCATGTCGATCCACTTGTTCCACTGGGCGCGGGTGCCCTCGCGCTCATAGATCAGCAGCCACTGGCGGATGTCCTCAAGCTGAAAGCCGAATTTGCGCCCTTTGAGAATCAGCTTCATCCGGGCGCGTTCGCGTGCGCCGTAAAACCGCGCACGGCCTTCACGATCAGGCTGCAACAGTTCAATATATTCGTAATACCGCAACGTCCGAGGGGTCACGTCGAATTCGGCACACATCTCTTTGAAAGTCAGACGGTCGTCACTCATTTGGCTTATCCTCACTCGTCGCGCTGCAAATTAGGGCGCAGGAAAGGGAAGCGCAACCTGCACTGTTGTGGTTTGACGCGCAGGGCGCGCTGACCTTATGAAGTGCACAGGGTAGCGGAGGGAAATCCATGGACAAGGTCCAGATGGCACGACAATTCATCGAGGCGATCCCACATGCGCGCGACTTGGGTTTGAAGTTGATCGAACTGGAAAACGGTGTGGCCGTGATCACCATGCCCTATGATAAAAAGCTGATCGGCAATCCGGCGACGGGCGTTGTCCATGGCGGCGCAGTGTCTGCGCTGATGGACACATGCAGCGGCGCGGCTGTCATGAGCCACCCCGACGCGCCGGGCGGAACGGCGACCATTGATCTGCGGATTGACTATATGCGCACCGCCAAGCCGGGCGATACCATCACCGCGACCGCGACTTGCTATCACATGACACGGTCGGTTGCCTTTGTGCGCGTCACTGCCGTTGACGGTGACGCGGACAATCCTGTCGCCACGGCAACAGGCACCTTTACCGTGGAGGGTGCCAGATGACCGATGCACAGCCCAAGACCCAGACCACACCCAAGCGCATGTCGGTCAAGGAACGGCACGCCCTGCACAAACGCTGGGACCAGTCGTTGAACACGCTGGCGATCAATGTGCCGTATGTTGCATTTCTGGGCATCGACTTTGACCGTCGCGGGGACGAGCTGACCGCGATCCTGCCGTTTCAGGACAAGCTGATCGGCAATCCGTTGCTGCCTGCGATTCACGGCGGGGTGACGGCTGCGTTCCTCGAGGTGACGGCGGTGATGACCCTGTCACGGCAATATCTGTGGGAAAAGCTGGAGAAAGGCGAATTGGATCTGGACCGGCTGGAAAACGGCGAAGTGCCGCGGTTGCCCAAGACCATTGATTTCACCGTGGACTACCTGCGCTCGGGGCTGCCGCGCGATGCCTATGCGCGGGCGCGGATCAGCCGCGCGGGGCGGCGCTATGCCTCGGTTCATGTCGAAGCATGGCAAGAGGATCATTCGCGGCTGTTTGCACAGGCGACGGGGCATTTCCTGATGCCACAGAAGCGTGGCTGATCCAGCGGCGCAAGCTGCCATTCGGGACGTCCCCCAAGCGCCGATCACCCACCGCCGTGTGCTGGCCGTGGCCCTGCCCATCGTTCTGAGCAATGCCACCGTGCCGATTTTGGGTGCGGTGGACGTGGGCGTTGTGGGGCAGTTGGGCGAGGCGGCCCCGATCGGTGCCGTGGCGCTGGGGGCGATCATCATCAGCACGCTTTACTGGGTGTTCGGCTTTTTGCGCATGGGCACCGTGGGTATGGTGGGCCAAGCCGAAGGCGCGGGCGACAGCGCCGAGGTGTCGGCGCTGCTGACCCGTGCGCTGCTGATTGCGGGTGGCGGCGGGCTGGCATTGTTCATACTGCAACCCCTGCTGTTCTGGGGGGCCTTTGCACTGGCCCCGGCCTCGGACGAGGTCGAGGGGCTGGCGCGGTCCTATATGTCGATCCGTATCTGGTCTGCCCCCTGTGCCATCGCGGTTTTTGCCCTGACCGGTTGGCTGGTGGCGATGGAACGCACGGCGGGGGTGTTCTGGATACAACTGGTGATGAACGGCACCAACATTCTGCTGGATCTGTGGTTCGTGCTGGGGCTGGGCTGGGGTGTGGGCGGCGTGGCCTTGGCCACCGTGATCGCCGAGACGCTGGGCGCGGGGTTCGGATTGTATCTGTGCCGCGATGCTTTTGCGCGGCCTGACTGGCGTGACTGGGGGCGGGTGTTCGACCGGGCGGTGCTGATCCGCATGGCGCTGATCAACACCGATATTCTGATCCGCTCGGCCTTGTTGATGGCGATCTTTACTTCGTTTGTGTTTCTGGGGGCGGGGTTTGGCGACATAACGCTGGCCGCCAACGAAGTGCTGGTGCAGTTCATGTATGTGACCGCCTATGCGATGGACGGCTTTGCCTTTGCCGCCGAGACGCTGATCGCGCGGGCCTATGGCCGGCGCGATCCGGCGCGCGTGCGGCGGTCGGCGCTGCTGACCTCGGGGTGGGGGGTGGCGGCCTGTGTTGTGCTGGCGCTGTTCTTTGCGATGGGCGGGCCCTGGCTGATCGAGGTGATGGCCAAGGATCAGGAGGTGCGGGACACGGCGCTGCTGTATCTGCCGTGGATGGTTGCGGCACCGCTGGCGGGCTGTGCGGCGTGGATTCTGGATGGGGTATTCGTCGGCGCGACGCGCGGGGCTGACATGCGCAACATGATGCTGGTCAGCTTTGCGATCTACGTGGCCTGTGCGTCGATCGCGGTGCCGTTGTTGGGGAACCACGGGCTGTGGCTGTCGCTGCTGGTCAGCTTTGTGGCACGGGGGGTGACACTTGGGCTGCGCTATCCGGCGTTGGAGCGTGGGGCAGGGTGAGGTGTGGGGGCGCTGCCCCCCGGCCTGCGGCCGTCCCCCGGGATATTTCTGGCCAAAAGAAGCGGGGAGTCAGAGCCAGTCTTTGGTATTTGTGCCCACCGCTTCGCTGACCGAGCCAAAGCCGTCCTGTTGCAGCAGCACGTCAAGTCCCTGGGCGATGCGCGCGGCCAGGCTGAGGCCGCCGTAGACGAGGCCGGTGTAGAGTTGCACCGCCGATGCACCGGCGCGGATCTTGGCATAGGCGTCGCGGGCCGTGCTGATACCGCCGACGCCGATCAGGGGGATGTCGGTCAGTGTGTGCAGCTTAGCCAGCGTGCGGGTGGATTTTTCGAAAAGCGGCGCGCCTGACAACCCGCCGGTTTCGGTGCCGTGACGGCTGCGCAGGTTGATCCGGTCCAGTGTGGTGTTGGTGGCGATGATGGCAGAGACGCGGGCGTCTTCGGCCACTTTGGCGATGTCGGCCAGATCCTGGTCGGTCAGATCGGGCGCGATTTTCAGGAACACCGGCACGTTGCCGCGCACTTGCATAACCCCGTCCAGCAAGGCGGCCAGCGCCATCGGCCCTTGCAGGTCGCGCAGTTTCTCGGTGTTGGGTGAGGAGACGTTGACGGTGGCAAAGTCGATGTGGCCACGGGCCGCTTGCAGCACGCGGGCGAAATCTTCGGCGCGGTTGGCGCTGTCCTTGTTGGCCCCCAGGTTCAGCCCCACGGGGATGGTCCGGTGGGCGCGGGCCAGTCGGCGCACGATGGCCTCGGCGCCGTCGTTGTTGAACCCGAACCGGTTGATCGCGGCGCGGTCTTCGGTCAGGCGAAACAGGCGGGGTTTGGCGTTGCCGGGCTGTGGCAGGGGTGTCGCGGCCCCCACTTCGATAAAGCCGAAGCCCGCACGCACCAGCGGGCGGATCGCGGTGGCGTTCTTGTCGAACCCTGCGGCCAGCCCTACCGGATTGTTCAGCGTCAGCCCCGCAATGCGCGTGGTCAGGCGCGGCGAGGTCACCGGACCGGGCAGGGCGGCAAAAGGCGTGTGCAGCGCCTTGAGTGCCAGGCCATGGGCCAGCTCCGGGTCGATCCGGCGCAGGGCGGCAAGGCCCAGTTTCTCGACGCTGCGTTTCATCCGAAGGTTGCCCCCGCGTCGGCAGGCGACGTGCGGATCAGCCGCGAGGTCAGCACCGCAGCCTGCCGGTGGATCACCGCCTGTTTGTAGGCGGGGTCGGTGACCATCGCCAGAAAGGCACCTGCGTCGGGATAGCGGGCGATGAAACAGGCGTCCCACACCTCGTCCGACGGGCCGATCAGCGTGGTCTGGAACGTGCCGCGCCACAGGATGCTGCCGCCCAGACGCGCGATCACGGGGCCAGAGTCGCGCCCGTAGTTGGCATAGGCTTGCGCCCCCGTCAGCCCCTGACCCGCCAGCGGGTGATCGTCGGGATAGGCGGCACGTTCGCGGAACCGCACAAGGTTCAGCATTTCGATCGGATGATCGCGGGGCAGGTCCTTGAAGGCATCGAATTGCGCGCGCTCGGGGTCGATATGGCTGTCGGTCATAGAACACCTGCGGGGAATTGGTGAACGCCGTCCTGCACCGGCAGCGGCTGCGCCCATGCCACGTCTTCCAGTTTCAGCGGGCGGTAAAGGTGGGGAAACAACGCACCGCCGCGCGATGGCTCCCACACCAGTTTGTCGCCCAGATCATCCGCCTCAAGCCCCAGCAACCACAGGTTTTCTGCGCCTGCGAAATGCTTGGCCGCCGTTTCTGCGGCCTGTTCAGGCGTCGAGAAATGGACATAACCGTCAGCTACATCAATGGGCGCGCCCAGCGTTTCGCCCTTGGCGCGCAAGTCTTGCCATTCATCGGCACGGAATATTTTCAAAATCAGCATGAATCACTGATGCCGTGTGCCTGATGGTTGGTCAAGCGGCCAAGGCTGCCGATACGTCAATTCGCGCAAACCTCACTGGGGTTTTGACTCTTAATCAGAGCGACGCCAGAGTGTTGGCAATGCCAACACACCTTTAGGGGGACACCTGACATGTTTTTGCGTCTGACACAGACAGCGATGGCGCTTGCGCTGACCGCTGGCACAGCGATGGCGGATTATTCGCTGACCATCCTGCACACCAACGATTTCCACGCGCGGTTTGAGCCGATCAGCAAATATGACGGCCCCTGTGGTGCCGAGGACAACACGGCTGGCGACTGCTTTGGCGGCACCGCGCGTTTGGTGACGGCGATCAAGGACGCCAAGGCGCGGTCGAACAACGCGGTTCTTGTGGACGGCGGCGACCAGTTTCAGGGCACGCTGTTCTACACCTATTACAAGGGCAAGCTGGCCGCCGAGATGATGAACATGCTGGGCTATGACGCGATGACCGTGGGCAACCACGAATTCGACGACGGCCCCGAAGTGCTGGCCAGCTTCATCGACGCGATCAACTTTCCCATCCTGATGTCCAACGCCGATGTCTCGGGCGAGCCGCTGCTGGCCGACAAGCTGGCGAAATCCACGGTGATCGAACGCGGTGGCGAAAAAATCGGCCTGATCGGCCTGACACCGCAGGACACGGACGAGCTGGCCAGCCCCGGCAAGAACGTGATCTTTACCGATCCGTCCGACGCCGTTCAGGGCGAGGTCGACAAGCTGACCGAAGAGGGTATCACCAAGATCATCGTTCTGTCGCACTCGGGTTATGTGGTCGACAAACAGGTGGCTGAAAACACCACCGGCGTTGACGTGATCGTGGGCGGCCATTCAAACACATTGCTCAGCAACACGGACGAAAAGGCCGAAGGGCCCTATCCCACGATGGTGGGCAACACCGCGATTGTTCAGGCCTATGCTTACGGCAAATATCTGGGCGAGCTGAACGTGACCTTTGACGACGACGGCAACGTGACCGAAGCCAAGGGCGATCCGATCCTGATCGACGCATCCGTGGCCGAGGATGAGGCGACCGTTGCACGCATCGCCGAAGCGGCGGCGCCGCTGGAGGAAATCCGCAACCGTGTGGTCGCCGAAGCGTCCGGGCCAATCGGCGGCGACCGTGAAACATGCCGTGCGATGGAATGTTCGATGGGGTCGTTGATAGCCGACGCGATGTTGGAGCGGGTCAAGGATCAGGGGATTGAAATCGCCATCCAGAACGGCGGCGGCATCCGTGCGTCGATTGACGCAGGCCCCGTCACCATGGGCGAAGTGCTGACCGTGCTGCCGTTCCAGAACACGCTGTCGACCTTTCAAGTCACCGGTGCCACCGTTGTCGAGGCGCTGGAAAACGGCGTCAGCCAGGTGGAAGAGGGCGCAGGCCGCTTTGCACAGGTGGCAGGCATGACCTATGCGTTTGATGCGTCGAAGCCTGCGGGCGAACGGGTGTCGGACGTGATGGTCGGCGGTGCGCCGATTGATCCCGAAAAGGTTTATGGCGTTGTGTCCAACAACTATGTCCGCAATGGCGGCGACGGCTACAAGATGTTCATCAACGCCGAAAACGCATATGATTTCGGGCCGGACGTGGCGGATGTGACGGCCGAGTATTTGGCGGCCAAGGGGCCGTTCACGCCGGTCACCGACGGGCGTATCACGGTCAAGTAACGCCGGTTCCGGCTAAGTAAACATCAGGGCGCGCAGGCATGGGTCTGCGCGCCTTTTTTATGCGCTCAAGGGGCCGTGGCCGTGTCGGCTTCGGCCTGCACTTCGGCCTCTGATGCGCCAAGCGCGGCGGTTTGCGGCGTGCTGCCGCGCCCGCCCGGTGCCACCTGAAAGGCGGTCTTGTCAGCATCGTCTACCGCCACCCGGCGCGAGATGCGCCAGAGCGTGTAGAGGATCACCAGCACATGGGCGACGGCGGTGACCATGAACAGGGCGCGGTCGGCAAAGCTGGTCATCGCCCAGCCTGCCATCAGCGGTCCGACAATCCCGCCTGCGCCATACAGCAGCAACAGTCCGCCCGAGATCTGGATTGACGTGCCGGGGGCCGCGTGGTCGTTGGCGTGGGCCACGATCACCGGATACATGGCAAAGATCGACCCGCCCAGGATCGCGGCCAGTATCAGGTTGGGGATGCGCCCCTGTGGTGCGATGGTGATAAACAGGATGTCGGCGACCAGCGCGGCCAGCGCGATGCCCACCAGCACCTTGCGCCGGTCCATCCGGTCGCTGAGGATACCCACCGGGATCTGCGCCAGCGCCCCCGCAAGGATCGGCAGCGAGGTGAAAAATGCAATGGCCGCCAGCACCAGCCCCGTGCGTTCGGCATAGACCGCCGCCAGCGTGCCAAAGGCCGAGTTGCTGACGCCCACCCAGAACACCGCGAACACGGCGACGGGGGAATTGCGCCACAGGGCTTTCATGTCCAGCCGGGCGGCCACCAGCGGTGCCGGGTTGGAACTGGATGACAGCGCCGTAGGCACCAGCGCCAGGCAGTAGAAAATGGCACCGATGGCAAAAAACAAGAAGCCCGAAGTGTCGCCCAGTGTCAGGGTCATCTGCCCTGCGGTCACGGCGCCAAGGTTGACCATTGTATACACGCCGAAGATGCGCCCACGCTGGTCGGGTGCGGCCTGATCGCTCAGCCAGCTTTCGACGATCATTGCAGCGCCCGCAAAGCAGAACCCGCAGACACCGCGCAGCGCGATCCACGCCCAGGGCGTCAGCATGATCGCCGACCCCAGCATCGACACCGCGGCAATCGCCGCCATCGCGCCGAACGCGCGCACATGGCCCACATTCGCCACCAATCGCGGCGTCAGCACGCAACCGGCCATATAGCCGATGGCCCATCCGGTGCCGAGCAGGCCCAGCGAAAACGCGGAAAATCCTTCGGCACTGCCACGCACCGGCAGGATCAGCCCGTTGATGCCGCCCGCGAACAGCAAGAATGATGAGCCGAGCAACAGGGCAAAGACGGGCAAAAAGTGGCGGATCATGGGGAGGGCATCCAATCGGTCGGTGTTCGGTGCCAGTCTGCGCAGCTTTGCCATGGGTTGCAAATGGATGAACGCGTCTTGCCGCGCAGGTCCGCGGATTGATGCGCGCTTTTGGCTAAAGTTCGGGCCACAGCGTGCGGTCAAGACCGGCGAGCAACGGGGCAAGCTGCTCTGTATGCCCTTGCCACCGACCCAGAGAACGGGTGTGCACCGGCGCGCGCACTTGCTGACTGCTTGCGGTCAGAACGGGGCGGTTCACGTCCTGCGGGTTCAGCATCGCGCTGTCCCATGGCACGCCGCACAAGTCGGCAAGGCGGTGGCTTGTGCCGTTCAGGTCGGTGACAAGTTCGCTGTAGCGCATTGCATGAATACGGTCGCCAAAGGCTGCACGCCAATCGGCCATGACCCGTGCATAGTGGTTCATATGCTGGGCCATCCAGGCAAAGTCGTTGGCATAGGCGTGCGCGGTGGTCGGGAACAGGCTGTCCCACATGGACAAGGCCACATCACGTGGATCGCGTTGCATTTCAATCACGACCGCATTGGGGAATGCGCGCAGGATCGGGCCGATAAAGCGGAAGTTTTCGGGCATCTTGTCAACAAAGGCGGTGGCGTCGGTGGGCAGTGCGGGCAGCGCGCTCAGATATGTTGCTGCCAGGTCATGCGCTTGGGTGTCGTCGCGCAAGGCAGAGCGAACGGCGTTCCCCATCTGGGTCAACTCGCCAAAGCCGGTGATCTGCGGATGGGCTGCCATCACCTGTTCGCAAAGCGACGTGCCCGAACGGATAAGACCCACCACAAAAACGGGCACAGGCCCGCGGCATGATGCCGTTACGGGCGTCATGGCATCGGTCAGGTCCAGCATCTCCCGATGCTCGGCAACCTCAGCCTTTGCGTCATATGGCATGGCGCGGGCCGCCAGCCGGTTCCCGCTTGCCAGCGTCTTGGCGGCTTCGGGGGCCCCCACCGTGCGCTCGGCCCGCGCCAGCGCGAACGTCAGCAGAACGTGCAGCGGGCTGCCGCGTTTTTCGGCATCTGCCGCAGATTTCAGCGGTTCCAAAAGAAGTGCGGCAGCCTGCGCATCCGCGGTATAGGCCATACCGTTCAAGGCGATCGGATGCGTGGGTATTTGGGCCAGAATGCGCGCATAGGCTGTGGAGGCCATCTGCGGCTGGCCAATAGCGCCGTACAACCGTGCCTGAAGCAGGCAAAGGCCGATGTGATCCGGAAACGCCTGCAATCCGGTCTCAATCTGATCGCCCGCTTGGTCGGGGTTGGCGTGCTCCAGCAGATATTCGGCATATTGCAGGCGCAAATCGGGATTGTTCGGTGCCAGCGTGACAGCGGTTTCCAGGCTGTCCAGGGCTGCGGCGTTGTCGCGGTTGTCCAGGGCGATCTGTGCGCGCAGGCCGTGCAGGACGGCGTCCTGCGGGGTCACGGAAATTGCGGCATCCACGGCTGTTCGGGCGGCCGCAAGGTCCTCGGCTGCAAGACAGGCGTTGATCCGCAGACGCAACAGGGCGGGCATGTCAGGCCACCGCGCCAGCGCGGCCTCGACCTCGGTCAACGCGCGTTTCGTGTCGCCGGTGCTAAGCAGCGCCTGTATGCGGTTTTGTCGCGCGGCAGGGTCGTTCGGTGACGTTTTGACCAGTTGCGTGAAGAACCGCAGCGCTTCGGAATGCTGACCCAGGTTGGCACAAGACAGACCGGCCAGTGTCAACAGCACAGGCTGCGCGCCATTTGCCTTGATCGCAGCCCGCGCCGCCTTGAGGCAGGCAGCAAAACGACCCTCTGCGAAGGCACGTTGCGTCTTGAGTGTCAGGTCGGGATTGGGACGGGCCATGGGTGCAAACCGGTGAAATTTGGATGGTCTTCACCTACGCTTGCATTCTTCGCTGTACAAGGCTTGGCCACCGGCAAAAGCCTGCGTAGATTGCATGCCATGTGTGGACGCATTGCTGTAACCCTGCCGACCGACGCGATGGCGCAACTGTTTGCTGCGGCGCCTGCGAATGATGTGCCGCCGGTGCCCAACTATAACGTCTGTCCCACGGACCCTGTGCATGTGATCCGCAGTGATGGCAGCCAGCGGTCGCTGGGGGCGATGCGTTGGGGTTTTATCCCGCACTGGTACAAAAAACCGAATGACGGACCGCTGCTGATCAACGCGCGGGCCGAAACCATTGCCGATAAATCCGCCTTTCGCAGCGCCTGTCGCGACCGGCGCTGTGTGGTGCTGGCCACCGGCTTTTATGAATGGACCAAGGATGCCGATGGCAACCGCTTGCCATGGTACATCACCCGCCGCGATGGCGCGCCGTTGACCTTTGCTGCCATCTGGCAGGACTGGGACGGGGGTGACACGCAATTGCGGACCTGCGCCATTGTCACCACGGGGGCGAACACCGCGATGTCCGCGATCCACCACCGGATGCCCGTGGTGCTGGAGCCGCAGCAACTGTCGTTGTGGCTGGGGGAAGAGGGCAGGGGCGCCGCCCGCCTGATGCAGCCCGCCCCCGAAGACACCTTGCAGATGCACCGCGTGGGCACGGCCGTGAACTCGAACCGCGCTGCTGGTCCCGAGTTGATCGAGCCCTTTGACTGAAACGCCGAACGGCCCACTTGTCTATATGACAAGCAGGCCCCAGAGCGTCTTGCACTGTACGGTATCAGTTGCCGAGCGGAGGTGCGCTGAAGCTGATTGCGCCCGAGGCATTTGCGATGGCTTCTTCGTCGGCATCTTCGGCCAGGATCAGGCTGAAATCGTTTTTCATGCCTGAAAACACGGTAAAGGTTTCTTCGCCCTCGACCGCGATCGGTCCGACGGTCCAGTTTTCGTCCTTCGCCACGATCGACTGTTCGGCCTCGGATGCGTTGACGAAACGGACGGTGTCGCCCGGCTCGGCATAGGTGACGCGGGGAAAGAAGGATTCGCCCAGCACCATCACGGTATGTTCGTGTGCGCCATCGGCAAAGGCGGCAGGGGCCATGATCGCGCCGAACGCGGCGGCGAGGGCCAGTTTTTGAATAGAATGCAGCATAAATGCTCCTGTTTGGTCCGGCCCCACCCGAAAACACTGTCCGCAGCCCTAGAGGGCAAATACGGCGTAAATGCGGCGCAGGCAGGTCAGGCGCGCGGCATTGGTTCCATGTTTTGGCTGGCCTGTTCGCCCAACCACGCACGAAAGGATCGCAAGGCAGCCTGGGTGGCGCGGTCAGAGGGCCAGACAAGGTAATAGGTGCCGATGCTTTGCGAGGTCTGCGCAGAGGCCAGCGCCAGTTGCCCGCTGTCCAGATAGGGTTGCGCCACGAAGGTGGGCAGCAAGGCGACGCCCATGCCGTGGATCGCCGCCTGTGCCATGGTCGAAAACTGGTCGAACTGCATCCCTGCACCCAACGCCCCCGTCCATCCCTGTGCCGCCAGCCAGCGTGCCCAACCCTTGGGCCGCGTTTCCAGATGCAGCAGGGGCTGGGCCGCAATCTGGGCGGTTGTGGCCTGTTGCAGCAGCCCCGGGGCACAGACCGGCACCACTGTTTCGGGCATCAGCGGCAGGTGATCGGCCCCGGGCCAGTCCTCGCGGCCAAAGTGGATGGCGGCATCGAACCGGCTGGCGCGGAAATCGAACGGGGCCAGGCGGGTGGACAGGTTCACGGTGACTTCGGGGTGGGTGCGGGCAAAGTCCTGCAAACGCGGGGCCAGCCAGTGCATTCCGAATGCAGGCAGGATCGCAAGGTTCAGCGTGCCGCCGTCCGGGTTGGTCCGCGCCGCCACGGATGCCGCCGCCAGCCGGTGCAGGATCTCGCGCACAGTGCGCGCATATTCGCGCCCCACCGGCGTTAACACCAGCGCGCGCCCCTCGCGCTGAACCAGCGCCGCGCCGATCTGCGTCTCAAGGCTGCGCAACTGGCGGCTGACACCGCTTTGGGTCAACGACAGCTCTTGTGCGGCGGCCGTGGCGGACCCCAGACGGGCCACCGCCTCGAAGGCCATCAGCGCTCCGGTCGAGGGCAGGAAACGACGGGGGGCGATCATCTATGACTAATCCTCATGTGTTGCAGGACGGAAGATTGTTAGAACTTGCTGCGTTTCTTTGCAATACTGGGCGAAATTCAACAGATTCGAGAAAGAGGTCCATCATGAATGCAGAAACCCCGATCCTGAAAGCCAAAGACGCCCCCGATCTGGGCAGCTTCGACTGGGCCGATCCGTTCCGTCTGTCGCAGCAACTGACCGAAGACGAACGCATGATTCAGGACAGCGCCGCGGCCTATGCCCGCGAAAAGCTGGCCCCGCGCATCATCGACGCCTTTGCCAATGAAACCTCGGACGAGTCGATCTTTGCCGAAATGGGCGACATGGGCCTGCTGGGCGTGACCCTGCCCGAGGAATACGGCGGCCTGGGCGGCTCGTACGTGTCTTACGGTCTGGTCGCCCGCGAGGTCGAGCGGATCGACAGCGGTTACCGGTCGATGATGTCGGTGCAATCCAGCCTGGTGATCTATCCGATCTACGCCTACGGGTCGGAAGAGCAGCGCAAGAAATATCTGCCGAAACTGGCCAGCGGCGAATGGGTTGGCTGCTTTGGTCTGACCGAACCTGACGCAGGGTCCGACCCCGCGGGCATGAAAACCCGTGCGGTGAAAACACCCACAGGCTACAAGCTGACCGGCTCGAAAATGTGGATTTCCAACGCGCCGTTCGCGGATGTGTTCGTGGTCTGGGCCAAGTCGGAAGAGCACGGCGGCAAGATCCGCGGCTTTATCCTGGAAAAAGGCATGAAGGGTCTGAGCGCCCCCAAGATCGAAAACAAGCTGTCCTTGCGCGCCTCGATCACCGGTGAAATCGTCATGGACGGTGTCGAGGTCGGTGACGACGCGCTGCTGCCCAACGTGCAAGGTCTGAAAGGTCCCTTTGGCTGTCTGAACCGTGCCCGTTACGGCATCAGCTGGGGCGCGCTGGGCGCTGCCGAATTCTGCTGGCACGCCGCACGCCAGTACGGTCTGGACCGCAAACAGTTCAACAAACCGCTGGCCGGCACGCAGTTGTTCCAGAAGAAACTGGCCGACATGCAGACCGAGATTGCGCTGGGCCTGCAAGCCTCGTTGCAAGTGGGTCGCCTGATGGATGCCGCCCAAGCCGCGCCCGAGATGATTTCCATCGTCAAGCGCAACAACTGCGGCAAGGCGTTGGACATTGCCCGCATCGCGCGTGACATGCACGGCGGCAACGGCATCTCGGGTGAATTCCAGGTGATGCGCCACGTGATGAACCTTGAGACGGTCAACACCTACGAGGGCACCCACGACGTGCACGCCCTGATCCTGGGCCGTGCCCAGACCGGCATTCAGGCATTCTTTTAAGCCTGCACGCTTTAGAAGTTGAAACAACAGATGCGGGGGCCACAGTGCCCCCGTTTCTTTTGGCTATAAATATCCATGCCGACGCTTTCAGTTGCCCACAGGCTCTGGTGAAACGCACATCATCCACTAAGCTGTGTCTCGGCGATGATGGTTGACTGAGGTTGGACGGCGGACTGATGGGGAAACAGATGATATTTGATGGGCACAACGATGCGTTGATGCGGTTGTGGAAGCACCAAGGCGACCCCGTGGCGCATTTTGCGACCGATGCAGGCCACGTGAACGCGGCGGCCTGTCGCGCGGGCGGGATGGGCGGCGGGTTCTTTGCCATCTACAGCCCGGCCAGCCGCGCCCCGCATGCGGGCAACACCGAGGTCACGGCCATCGAGCTTGAACCCCTGGACGATCCGCTGGATCAGGGGTGGGCCTTGCAGGCCGCGATGGGGCAGGCGGGGATCGCCTTGCAACTGGCCAATGCGGGCCAGATCGAGATTGTCACGCAGCCCGACCAGCTGGCGCGCGCCTTCATGGGCGATGCGTTGGCCTGTATCCTGCATCTGGAGGGCGCAGATTGCATCGACGCCGATCTGCTGGCGCTGGATGTGCTGCATGGTGTCGGCCTGCGGTCGCTGGGGCCGGTCTGGTCGCGCAACAACATCTTTGGCCACGGCGTGCCCTTTGGCCACTTCCGTGATCCTGATCAAGGCCCGGGCCTGACCGACGATGGCAAGCGTCTGGCCGCGCGGTGCGGCGCGCTGGGGATCATGCTGGACACCAGCCACATCACCCTGAAAGGGTTCGAGGACATCGCAAACATGGGCCAGCCCGTCGTTGCCACCCATTCGAACGCATGGGCGCTGTGCCCGTCCACGCGCAACCTGACCGACGCGCAATTGCAGGTCATCGCCCAAAGCGGTGGCATCGCAGGGCTGAACTTTGCGCCGCCGTTTCTCAGCGACGAGGGCTGGAAAACGTGGCGCGTGGGGCTGGATGCCTGCATTCGCCATCTGGATTATATGGTCGAGCATCTGGGCGAGGATCACGTGGCACTGGGCAGCGATTTCGACGGCGCGCGGATGCCTGACGGGATCGCGTCGGCAGCCGACTTGCCGGTGTTGGTCAAGGCGATGGAAGACGCAGGCTTTGGCGCGGAACTGATCGCCAAGATCTGCCACGAAAACTGGTTGGGGTTTCTGGGGCGGCATCTGGAAAAAAGCGCATGAAGGTGCTGCATCCCGATTGGGAGTACGTGGCCGACGGTGTTATGGGCGGCGTGTCGCGCGGGCAGGCGGGGCAGGCGCAGGTCGCGGACCGCGCGGCCATGCATCTGACAGGGACGGTCAGCACGGACAATGGCGGCGGATTTATCCAGATGGCGTTTGATCTGGCAGAAGATGCTGGCGGATGGACCGGTCTGGAACTGGACGTTTACGGCAACGACGAACGCTATGACCTGCGCCTGCGCACCACGCGGTTGACCCGTGCGTGGCAGTCGTTCCGCACCGAATTCGTGGCGACGGCGGCGTGGACCACGATCAAGGTGCCCTTTGATACGCTCGAAGCCTATCGGACGGACGCCATTTTCGATGCGTCCGAGTTGCGCCGTGTCGGCGTGGTCGCCGTGGGTCGTGAATTCGCGGTCGATGTGGCGGTCAGCGGCGTGCGGTTGTACTAGGTCTTTGGCGCGGGCGCGCCGCCCTCGAATGCATTGCCATTCACGTAATCACAGGGCGCTTCCTGCATTTCCAGATGCAGGCCGGTGCCGGTGTAGGGGTGTGCACGGGCCAGATCCTCGTCCACCTCGATCCCCAGACCGGGCGCGTCTGATGGCGTGACAAAGCCGTCCTCGACGCGGATGCTGCCCTTGATCAGCGCATCATGGAACGGGGTTTCGATGGTTTCGCACATCAGCAGGTTGGGGATGGACGCGGCCAGTTGCAGGTTGGCGGCCCATTCGATTGGCCCTGCGTAAAGATGCGGCGCGAGTTGCGCATTGTACACCTCGGCCATCGCCGCGATTTTCTTGACCTCCCAGATGCCGCCCGCGCGGCCCAGGGCCGGTTGCAGGATGCTGGCGGCCCCGCTGCGCAGGATCGGTGCGAATTCGGCCTTGGTGGTCAGCCGCTCGCCGGTGGCCACGGGAATGCCCACGGCGCTGGCCACAGCGGCCATCTGCGCAGGATTGTCCGGTGGCACGGGTTCTTCGTACCACAGCGGGTTGTAGGGTGCGATCGCACGGCCCAGCCGGATGGCACCGGCGGTGGTGAACTGCCCGTGCGTGCCAAACAGCAGATCGGCGCGGTCGCCGACCGCGTCGCGGATCGCTTTGCAAAAGGCGACTGACTGGCTGATATCGCGCATCGCGGGCATGTGGCCGCCGCGCAGGGTATAGGGGCCGGCCGGGTCGAATTTGACCGCCGTATAGCCGCGCGCCACGCAATCGGCGGCGGCTTCGGCGGCCATTTCGGGCGCGGTCCAAAAAGCCGTCAGGTCATGCTGGGGCAGGGGGTAGAGATAGGTGTAGGCGCGAATGCGGTCGTTCATCCGCCCGCCGATCAGCGCGTGCACAGGCCGCCCGCGATCCTTGCCCAGGATGTCCCAACAGGCGATTTCCAGCCCCGAAAACGCCCCCATCACGGTCAGGTCGGGCCGCTGGGTGAAACCGGCCGAATAAGCGCGGCGGAACATCAGTTCGATGTTCTCGGGGTTTTCGCCCTGCATGTGCCGCGCGAACACGTCCCCGATCACCGCCCGCATGGCGTCAGGCCCCACAGAGGCCGCGTAACACTCACCCCAGCCGACGATGCCGGTGTCGGTGGTCACCTTGACCAATATCCAATAGCGCCCGCCCCAGCCCGGAGCAGGCGGGGCCGTGATGATAATATCAAGGTCTTGCAGCTTCATGCGGGCTGGTCCTTCATCTTGCCAGTAAACTCCGGGGCCGGACTCAAAATCGGGGGCACAGCCCCGGTCGGTTGGCGTCCTATGTTTATCGGTTGAACACGATCACATTGCGCCGCGCAGTTCCAGTCTTGGTGTCGGAGATCGCCTCGTTGATCTGATCCAGCGTCCAGCGCCCCGAAATCAGCTCGTCCAGTTTCAGACGCCCCTGTTCATACAGGTCCAGCATCCACGGAATGTCGCGTTGGATCACCACGTCGCCCATTTTCGACCCGATCATGCCCTGACCTGCGGCGGCCAGATTGACCGGCTGATAGGTGGCCTCGCCGCCGACATGGGGCATTCCGACCATGATCACCTTGCCGCCCGTGGCCAGATAGTGCGGGGCCTGATCATAGGCGGGGATCGCACCCACCGTCACGATCACTGCGTCTGCCCCGCGCCCGCCCAAGGCCTTGCGCGCGGCCAGCCACGGCGCCTTGTGCGTGGCCAGCACGCCATGGGTCGCCCCGAATTCCTGTGCCACCGCCAGCTTCTCGGCGCTCATATCCACCGCCACGATGCGCCGCGCGCCTGCTATCCGCGCGCCCTGTATGGCGTTCAGTCCGACGCCGCCTGCGCCGATCACCACCACGTCCTGCCCCGCGCGCAGGTGGGCGGAATTCACCACAGCGCCCACGCCGGTGATGACGCCGCAAGCCACCAGCGATGCGACATCCTTGGCGATTTTGTCCGAGATGCGCACAACCTGCCGCTGGTCCACCACCACCTTTTCGGCAAAGGCCCCGGTGGCCATCGCCTGATGCAGCTTGCCGCCATCGGGCAGGGTGATCGGCCCCATGTCGCCGTTATAGGGCGTTTCGCAGGACACCGGGCTGCCGCCCGCGCAGGGTGCGCACGACCCGCACGCGCGGATCAGCGTGACCACCACGCTGTCGCCTTCGGACAGGCCGGTGACACCTGCGCCAACCGCGCTGATCCGCCCTGCGGCCTCGTGGCCGTAGACGGCGGGCAGGCTGCCGCCCCATGCGCCTTCGGCATAGGAGATGTCGGAATGACAGATTGCCACCGCGTCGACGGTCACTTCGACCTCGCCCATTTCGGGGGCGCGCAGGTGGATGTCTTCGATGCGCAGCGGGTCGCCGAAGGCATGGCAGACGGCGGCTTTGATGGTTTGCATGTGAGTGTCCTGATGGCAGAGCGGTCTGCTCAGGGTGCTGGGGGCAGAAGGGCGGCGCATGTCGGAAACCGACGCTTTACCGGTCTGTCTGCGCCAGTTCGGGCCAGTAACGTCAGGTGATCTGCGCACCGCGCAGGGGGCGCAGATAGATCAGCAGGGCCAGCCCCGTCAAAGCCGCCGACAGCACAAAGGGCGCGCCGGGCGCATAGACGGGGGCGTTGTCGGCGGTAAAGCTGTAGAACACCGAGGTCATCACCAGCGGCGACAGGATCATCGCCAGCGCATTGACCGACACCATCGCGCCTTGCAATTCGCCTTGTTGGTCGTCGCCGGTGGCCCTGGACATGATCCCTTGCAGCGCGGGGGCGATCACCCCGCCAAAGGCCGCAATCGGCGTCAGGATCAGCGCGACGGTGCCCGAGGTGACCAGCGCGATTGCCACGTAGCTGACAATGCTGAACAGCAGACCGTAGACGATGGTCCCGCTTTCGCCAAACCGGCGCAGGGCGATGCGGATCAGGCCGCCTTGAACCACGGCCATTGAGACGCCGAACAGTCCAAGGCTGAGGCCGATCAAGGCAGGCGACCAGTCGAACCGCGCATGACCGAAATAGGCCCAGATCGTCGGATAGACGATAAAAGCGAACTGGTAGATGAAATAAACCACAAGAAGACGGCGGATTTGTGGAAGTTTTCCCAAAGCGCGCAGCGTGCCCAGCGGGTTTGCCCGCCGCCAAGAAAACGCACGGCGAATGCGGTCGGTGACGGTTTCGGTCAGGACGAACCATCCAAAGATCGCGTTCAACCCCGCCAGAAACGCCGCAGCCCAGAATGGTGCGCGGGTGCCGTATTCGGCCAGCAGCCCGCCGATCAGCGGCCCCAGCACGAACCCGATGCCAAAGGCAGCGCCGATCAGGCCGAAGTTGGCGCTTTTGTCCTCGGGGGCGGACAGGTCGGCCATGCAGGCATTGGCGGTGGACTGGGTCGAGGCCGCGACCCCGCCGATGATCCGGCCCGCCAGCAGCAGCCAGATGCTGCCCGCCACGGCCATCAACATGTAATCCAGACACATCACCACCAGCGACAAAAGCAGCACGGGACGGCGGCCAAAGCGGTCGGACAGCCCGCCGATGACGGGGCCGAACAGGAACTGCATCACCGCAAAGGACGTGGACAGCACGCCGCCCCACAGCGCCGCCTGCGCCAGCGTGCCGCCCTGCACGTTGCGGATCAGATCGGGCATGATCGGCAGGATCAACCCGATGCCCATCGCATCCAGCAGGACGGTGCACAGCAAAAAGACGACGGCGGGCTTCACGCCGGTGCTACGCGGTGGCGGCGCTGCGGGCGCGGCTGGCAAAGGTGCGGGCATCGCTTGCGGCGGTGCCCATTTGCGTTGCGGCATCAAACAGCCCTTGCGGCAGATCGGGGTACTGTCGCAGTGCGAGATCGGGCAGGGGCGTCTGGGTGTCCATCACCTCTTTGCACAGGGCCTTGGTTGCCGCTTGCGCTTCGGGGCGGGGCATCTGGTCAGCCAGCGCAAAGCTGAGCGCCTCGGCATGGATCAGGCCCAGGCCGTCTTCGAGGGCCGCGTGCATCCGTGCGGGCACAGGGTTGATCCCCTGGGCCAACGTTTTTGCGTGGTGCAGGGCGCAGGCATTGGTCAGCACCACCTGCGGCAGCACCATCCATTCGGCGAACCATGCCGCCCCGTCGCGCTGATGCTGGTGTGCTGCGGCCGCTTGCAGCGACGCGCGCAGGCCCGCCATCTGGATGTTCAGCGCCACCAAGGTCGACGGTCCGACGGGGTTTTGCTTTTGCGGCATGGTGGACGAGCCGCCCGCGCCGGACAGTGTGACCTCGCCGATGCCGGACATGGTCAGACCCACCAGCGTGTCGCCCATCGCGGCCAGCGTGGCCGTCACCCGCGCCATCCAGTCGGCGATGCGCAACACCGGGCTGCGGTCGGTGTGCCAACTGTGACCGGGGTCGTTCAGCCCCAGCGCCTTGGCCAGGTCCGCGCGGGTCTCGGCGGCTTTTGGGCCAAGCGCGGACGACGTGCCGGCCGCGCCCGACAGCGACACCCACAGGCTGGCATCGCGCAGGGCGGGCAGGTCGTCCAGCGCGGCGATCAACGGCGTGCCCCATTGTGCCAGAACCGCGCCCCAGCTTGTTGGCGTGGCGACCTGACCATAGGTGCGGGCGGGCATTGGTGTTGCGGCGTGATCCTCGGCCGCCTGCGCCAGTGCCCCCAACAACGTGCGAATGTCCGCCTCGGCCAGTGTCAGCGCCTGTCGCAGGCGCAGCATCAGCGCGGTGTCGGCAATGTCCTGACTGGTGGCACCCCAGTGGGCGTATTGTGCGTGCTCGGGGGCCTCCATCGCTGTGCGGAAGGCGGCCACCAGGCCGGGCACCGGCACACCGTTCTGCCCCGTGGCCACGCCCAATGCGCCGGGGTCGATGGCGACCTCGAGGCTGGCGCGATGGATTGCGGCGCCGCTGATTTCGGGGATGACGCCCAAGGTGCCCTGAACCTTGGCCAAGGCCCCTTCGACCAGCAACATGGCGCGCACTTCGGCGCTGTCGGTGAACAGACGCCCGGTTTCACCGGTGGCAAACAACTGCCCGTACAGCGGGCTTGCGAAAACACTGGCCGCCATCTCAGATATGCCCCGTGTCGCGCATGAACTTGGTCAGGATCTGCGCATAGTCTTCAGGCTTTTCAACGCAAGGCAGGTGACCGGTGCGGCGGATAATCTGGAACTGGCTGCCGGGGATGAGGTCAATGGTTTCGCGCACCAGATCGGGCGGGGTCGAGCCGTCCTCGGACCCGGCAATGCCAAGGGCCGGCAGACGCAGCGATGCGGTGGTGGTGTAGAAATCGGTGCCAGAGATGGCGGACGAGCAGCCAGCGTATCCCTGCACCTCTTGCCGGACCAGCATGTTGCGCCACAGCTCAAGCTCGGGCGTGGCGCGGAAATCGGCGGCGAACCAGCGTTCCATCACCGCGTCGGCCATGGGTTCGATCCCGTCTTTCAGCACGGCGGCGATGCGGTCGCCCCACATATCGGCATTGCCGATCTTGGCCCCGGTGTTCGACAATACCAGCGCGCGCACCAGATCCAGACGTTTCACAGCCAGCCCCTGGGCAATCATGCCGCCGATTGACAGGCCCACGAACAGCGCGTCCTTGAACCCGTGCATGTCCATCAGCTTTTCCGCATCCGAAACCAGCGATCCCATCGAATAGGGCGACGGCGGGCAGGACGACAGCCCGTGCCCGCGCTTGTCATAGCGCAGAACGCGCAGACCCGCAGGCAGCAGCGGCATGATCGGGTCCCACAGCCGCAGATCGGTGCCCAGCGAGTTGGCGAATACCACGGGTGCGCCATCTTTGGGGCCGTCGATACGGTAATGCAGGCGCACGTCGCCCAGGTCTGCCAGTTTCATCGTCTGTCTCCTTGTCCCAGCACCATATGTGCCATGATCTGTCCGTGGTCCGAGGCCAGTTTGTTATACGGCGCTTCGGCGTGGCTGCCATCGGTCAGGTGGTCGTTCAATACGCTGAAGTATTGCATTTCGCCAATGCTGTCCGGTGTGTCGGGCAGGAAATGCCGCGACATCAGGATTTGGTCAATGCTTTCAAACACGCCGCCAAAGGCAGAGGTATAGACCATGTCGCGCAGCGATTTCTTGACGAACTGCTTTTCCGCCGAATGCAGGCGCATGGCTTGGACCTGGTCGGTGATGATCTGGTTTTCTTCGTGGGAATACCGGTCATTGGGGCCCTTTGCATCGTGGCGCAGCATCCATGAATAGTTTTTGAACGGCACCTCGCCCGAGATGATTTCGGAACTGACCGCATTTTCACCGTCGTTGAAATCGCCCAGCACCATCACGGGTCGGCCCTTTTTCAATTCAGCCACGATGGCGCGGCGCAAAACCCACGCTTCGGTCATGCGGCGCAGCGCGGCGCGCAGCGATCCCATGGCGCGGCCCACGGGGTCGTAGTGCACAAGGTCCTGTTCCGGAGCGAATTCGGCCCCCGGTGGCGTGATGAATTCGCCCAGCTTCGATTTCAGGTGGCAGTTGAACAGGGTGATGACCTGCCCGCCGACGGGAATGCGAACCTTCAGGATCGGGCGGCTAAGCCGTTTGACCGTGTAGTGGCCCGCGTCATCGCCACCGCCCAGGCTTTGCAGCGGGATGCGGATCGGCTCAGACAGCTCCTGGATGATCTCGGGCGCGCCTTCGAAGCCTAAACGCGACAGCACGGCAACGCCGGGGCGGCGTTCGCCCGCCGGACCGTCATTCAGGTTGGGGGCAAAGGCCAATGCAGCCCCCGCATAAGGCGTGTAGGCCAGTTTGCGAAAGATCGCCTTTTTGCGATAGGGCTTGTCCGCGCCGGGGATGGACGCGGCATTGGCTGCCTGTCCTTCGGCATCGGCGGCAGTGATCACATCGCGCAGGGCCTCTTCCTCGAATATCTCCTGAAAGCCGATCACATCCGCATTCAGCGATTGTAACTGTTCGGCCATCCAGTCGCGTTTCCACGCGTATTCCTCGGGGGTGTAGCGTTGGAATTCGTAATATTCCTTGTCCGGCCCGATCAGGTTTTTGACATTGAAACTGGCGATTGTGAACCGTGTCATGCCAGCGTGCCCAGGGCACGGGCGAACATCGGCGCATCGACGTTGCCGCCAGAAATAACCACAATCACGTCGTCGCCCGCGATTTCGTCGCGGCGCGACAATGCAGCGGCCAGCGCCACCGCGCCGCCGGGTTCGGCCACCAGTTTCAGGCGCAGGAACGCCTGGGCAACGGCCTGCAATGCCTCGTCTTCGGACACAGCCAGACCGGGGCCGCACAGCCGGTGCAGGATCGGAAAGGTGATGTGGCCGGGGGCGGGGGTGATGATGGCATCGCAGATATTGCCCGAAGTTTGCGCATTCCGCTCAATCCGGCCGCTTTCCAGCGACCGTTTCACATCGTCAAACCCTTCGGGTTCGGCCGGGCGCACCCGCAACCCCGGCGCGTCAGCCTCAAGCGCCAGCGCGATCCCCGAGGTCAGACCGCCACCGCCACAGCAGACCAGCACATCGGCTGTTTCGATCCCTTGGGCGTTCGCGTCCTCGGCAATTTCCAGACCCACGGTGCCCTGACCTGCGATCACCTGTGGCTCGTCAAAGGGTTTGACCAACGTCAACCCGCGTTCCGCCGCCAGCCGGTCACCGATGGCGTCGCGGTCTTCGGTGGCGCGGTCATAGGTCACGACCTCGGCGCCCAAGGCACGGGTGTTCGCCAGTTTCAGCGCAGGCGCGTCCGATGGCATGATGATGACCGACGGCACCCCGTGTTGCGATGCTGCAAGGGCGACGCCCTGCGCGTGGTTGCCGGATGAAAAGGCGATGACCCCCTTGGCGCGCGTGTCCGCATCCAGCGCCGACAGGGCCGACCACGCGCCCCGAAACTTGAAGCTGCCGGTGTGTTGCAGGCATTCGGGTTTGATCCAGACACGGCGGCCCGCGATCTGGTCGATAAAGGGCGAATTCAGCAGTGGCGTGCGGCGCGCGTGGCCGTTCAACCGGCCAGCGGCGGCGCGGATCATGTCGATGTTCATTGGATAAGGTCCAGCCAGTCTTTTAACGCGGTCACCGCCGCAGGTTCGTCCAGAAACGGAATATGCCCGCGATCGGGCAGGTTGGTATAGATCATGTCAGGACGCCGCGCGCGCATTTCCTGCGCCGTTTTGTCGTTCAGAATGTCGCTGCCGGCGGCATGGATCAGGCACAGCGGTTTGCCCGCGAGATCGTCGAAAAAGGCCCAGAAATCGGGGCTTTCGGTGTCATTGGCCACCGCGTCGCGCAGATGCGGGTCATAGGTCAGGTTCAGCCCGCCCGCGCCGTCGTCGACAAAATGCGTTTCGGCCTCTTCCATCCAGCGGCTGGCAGGCACGCCGATGAAACCGCCCAGCAGGTTGGGCAGGATCAGCGCCGCTTCGGCGTGGGTGCGGATGCTGGGTTTGACGCCCAGATAGGCCATGATGTCCTTGATGCCATTGGGGTCAATCTCGGGGCCGACATCGTTGAAGGCCACGCCAAGGATACGTTCAGGCACGATCTGTCCCAGCATCATCGCATTCAGCCCCCCGCGCGAGGTGCCGAGGATCGCAGCCTTGTCGATGCCCAGATGGTCCAGCAGCTCGACCGCGTCGCGGCTTTCGACGGCCAGCGTGTAGTTGCGCCAGTCCTTGTCAAAATCAGATTCGCCGCGCCCGCGATAGTCCATGGTGATGACGCGATAGGCGTCCAGATAAGGCGCGACATAGCGGAAATCGGCGCCGGTGCGTCCCAGCCCGGACAGACACAGGATAGGCAGGCCTTGGCCTGCGTCGGTGTAGTGCAGGCTTAGCCCGTCGGATGTGGTGAATGTGGCCATGTCAAACTCCGGCAAGGGCGGGGATGCCCGTCAGATCGGTCAGGATGGTATCGGGCGTGGCGGGCAGGCGGTCCACCGGATCGCCTGCACGGTTCACCCAGGCGGTGCGAAACCCGTAGTGCGCGGCGGCGGCGGCGTCCCAGCCGTTCGAGGACACGAACAGCACGGCAGTATTGGCGCAGCCGAACCGCGCCGCCACCAGATCGTAAACACGCGGATCAGGTTTGAAAATGCCCACGGATTCCACGGATAGGCAATCGTCCAATACGTCGCCAATGCCCGCCGACTGCACCGCCCCGTCCAGCATCGCCGGTGATCCGTTAGACAGAATCGCCGTGTTCAAACCGGCGTCTTTCAGGGTCTTCAGCATGGCGGGAACCTCGGCGTAGGCCTGCAATTCCCAGTACAGATCCAGCAACCGCTGGCGCAGGGCCGGATCGCCGTCCAGTCCTGTCTTTGCCAGCGACCAGTCCAGCGCATCCTGTGTGACGGTCCAGAAATCGGTATGCGTGCCCATGACCGCGCGCAGCCATGAATAGTTCAGTTGCTTGGCCCGCCAATGTTCAGCCAGTTGCGGCCAAGCCTTTGCAAGGGCGGGAAATTCCGGCTGTTCAGCGGCCAGACGCGCGGCGGCGGCCACGTCGAATAGCGTGCCGTAGGCATCGAAAACGCAGGTGGTGACGGGCATGTGGGTTCTCCGGTGACTGCACAGGCAGACTGTCACGCAGCACCCCGATGGAAAAGACGCAAAATCATCTGCGATGTTGCGCTTGGGGGGCGGGGTTTACACTTTTCCCGCGCTATGTTGAATTAACGCCAACCCCGGAGCACCCGCGCAGACACGCGGCCTCTGTCAATTCCCCCCTAAAATTCGGAGAGTCACATGACCCAGGTCAAATCGGGCGATACAGTTCGCATTCATTACACAGGCACCCTGCTGGACGGCAGCACCTTCGACAGCTCGCAAGGGCGCGACCCGCTGGAGTTTCAGGTCGGCAGCGGCCAGATCATTCCCGGTCTGGACAGCGCACTGCCGGGCATGGCCGTTGGCGAGAAGAAAGAAGTCAAGGTTGCCGCCGAAGAAGCCTATGGCGCGGTGAACCCTGAAATGCGCCAGTCGGTCCCGCGCGAAGGCATCCCTGCCGACATTCCGCTGGACCCCGGCACACAGTTGCAAATGCAAACCCCCGACGGTCAGGCGCTGCCTGTGACCGTGGTGGAAGTGGACGAAAGCACCGTCACGCTGGACGCCAACCACCCGCTGGCGGGCAAGGACCTGACGTTCGACATCGAGCTGGTTTCCGTCAACTAAGACGACACCTGCGGAGGGCGATGCAGCCCTCCGCTATCCCTTTGCCACAGCGTCTGGCCGCGCCCGCGATTTACGCGTATGACGCAGGCCATGAGCACCCCTGATCCCTTTGAAATATTCCTCGTCTGCCCACCCGGGCTGGAACATGTCCTGGCCACAGAAGTGGCCGAGGCCGGTTTTGATGCACCTGTCGCCTCGGTTGGCGGGGTCACCATTCAGGGCGGCTGGCCGGATGTCTGGCGGGCGAACCTGTGCCTGCGCGGTGCGGTGCGCGTGCTGGTGCGTGTGGGGCACTTCATGGCCTTTCACCTTGCGCAACTGGACAAACGTGCGCGCAAATTCCCGTGGGGTGACATTCTGCGGGCGGACGTGCCGGTGCGCGTGCAGGTCACCTGCAAACGCTCCAAGATTTACCATGCCGGTGCGGCCACCCAACGGATCGAAACCGCCCTGCGCGACAGCCACGGGCTGACCCTGTCGCCCGAGGCCGAGATCGTCATCAAGGTGCGTATCGACGACAATGCCGTGACCATCAGTCTGGATACCTCGGGCGAGGCGCTGCACAAGCGTGGTCACAAAGAGGCGGTGGGCAAGGCGCCGATGCGTGAAAATCTGGCGGCGATGTTCTTGCGCCAGTGTGGTTACGATGGTGTTGAACCCGTGGTCGACCCGATGTGCGGGTCGGGGACCTTCCTGATCGAAGCCGCAGAAATCGCCAGCGGGTTGCAGCCGGGCCGCTCGCGCGAATTCGCGTTTCAAAAGCTGGCCTCTTACGACGCGGACGCCTTTGACACCCTGCGCACGGACATGCCCGCGATCACCGGCCCCGCGCGTTTCTTCGGATCGGACCGCGATCAGGGTGCCATCCGTATGAGCACCCAAAACGCCGAACGGGCAGGGGTCGCCCCCTTGTGTCAGTTCAACGTGCACGGCGCGGGCGAGGTTACACCGCCCGATGGCCCGCCCGGTCTGGTCATCGTCAACCCGCCGTATGGCGCGCGCATCGGCAACAAGAACCTGCTGTATCCGCTGTACGGCACTTTGGGGGAAACCCTGAAAACCCGCTTCAAGGGCTGGCGCGTCGGCCTCGTCACATCCGAGCCGGGCCTTGCCAAAGCCTGCGGCCTGCCATGGAAACCCCAAGAGGCCCCCGTCGCGCACGGTGGTCTGAAAATCTGGCTCTGGCGCACGGATGCCCTGCGCTAGACGCAGTTCTTTTGGCCAAAAATATCCCGGGGGAGCGCCAAAGGCGCGGGGGCAGAGCCCCCGAACCCAATCCGATGCTTACAAATAATCCGGCTGCGGCATGCCCAGCACGTGAAACCCGCCATCGACGCGGATGATCTCGCCGGTGGTGCAAGCGCCCGCGTCCGATGCCAGATAGACCGCCGTGCCGCCCACCGCCTCAAGCGTTGCGTTCGAGCGCATGGGCGCGTTCTGGTCGGTGTGCTTGTAGGTCTTGCGCGCACCGCCAATGGCCGCGCCGGCCAGCGTCTTCATCGGGCCGGGCGAGATGGCGTTGACGCGGATGCCTTCGGGGCCAAGATCGTTGGCCAGATAGCGCGTGGCGCTTTCCAGTGCGGCCTTGGCCACGCCCATGACGTTATAATTCGGCACAACGCGGTTGCTGCCCTGATAGGTCAGCGTCAGCAGGGTGCCGCCGTTTTCCACCATCAGCGGATGCGCGCGGCGTGCCACGTCGATGAAGGAATAGGCCGAGATGTCCATGGAGTTCTTGAAGTTGGCGCGGCTGGTGTTCAAAAACCGCCCCGTCAGTTCGGATTTGTCCGAAAACGCGATGGCATGGACCACGAAATCAATCGTCGGCCAGCGTGCGCCCAGTTGTTCGAACGCGCCGTCCAGGCTGGCGTCGTCGGTCACGTCGACATCGATCATAAAGTCCGACCCGACCGAGGCCGCCAGCGGCTCAAGACGCTTGCCGAATGCCTCGCCCTGATAGGTAAAGGCCAGTTCGGCACCGGCGGCGTGCATCGCCTTGGCAATGCCCCATGCAATGGACCGATCATTGGCCACGCCCATAATCAGGCCGCGTTTTCCTGCAAGCACATCCGACATTTTTGCAATCACTCTTTATATTTGGAAAGGATCATCGACCCGTTGGTGCCGCCAAACCCGAACGAGTTTGTCATGACGGAGTCCAGCCCTGCGTTTTCCACCAGCTTGGTGGCAATTTCGGCGGGGTCCAGTCTTTCGTCCAGCGTCTCGACGTTGATCGAGGGGGTGATGAAGTCATGTTTCAGCATCAGCAGGCAAAAGATCGCCTCAAGGGCACCGGCGGCCCCTTGGGCGTGGCCTGTCATCGACTTGGTCGAGGACACAGGCGGCGTGGTGCCGGTGCCAAAGACGCGGCGCACAGCTTCGATTTCGCCCACGTCGCCGACGGGGGTCGAGGTGCCGTGCGCGTTGATATAGCCGACCTTGCGCCCTTCGGGCAGGGTTTGCAGCGCCAGACGCATCGCGCGTTCACCGCCCTCGCCGGACGGCGCGACCATGTCGTGCCCGTCGGAGGTGGCGGCAAAGCCTGTGACTTCGGCGTAAATCTCGGCACCGCGCGCCAGCGCATGTTCCAGATCTTCCAGCACCACCATGCCGCCGCCACCCGAGATGACAAAGCCGTCGCGGTTGGCATCGAACGCGCGCGAGGCTTTCTCGGGCGTGTCGTTGAACTTGGACGACATCGCGCCCATCGCATCGAACAGGCAGGACAGGGTCCAGTCCAGTTCCTCGCCGCCACCCGCGAACATCACGTCCTGTTTGCCCATCATGATCTGTTCGGCCGCATTGCCGATACAGTGCAGCGAGGTCGAGCAGGCGGATGTGATCGAATAGTTGATGCCCTTGATCTTGTAGGCCGTCGCAAGGTTGGCGCTGATCGTCGAGGACATGCATTTGGGCACCGCAAAGGGGCCGATGCGTTTTGTAGCACCCGTGGACAGCACCGTCTGGTGCGCCTGAAACAGCGCGGATGTGGACGGACCGCCCGAACCGGCCACAAGACCGGTGCGCGGGTTCACGATGTCATCTTCGGTCAGACCCGCGTCGGCAATGGCCTCGGCCATGGCGATATGGGCGTATGCCGCCCCGGGGCCCATGAAACGCAACGTGCGTTTGTCGATCATTTCGGAGACGTCGATTTTCAACGTCCCTGCGATGCGGCTGCGGAACCCGTGTTCGGTCATCTCTTCGGATGCCACGATACCGGATTTGCCAGCCTTGAGGGCGGCCAGCACTTCGCTTGCATTGTTGCCGATGGACGACACAATCCCCAGCCCTGTCACGACGACTCGGCGCATGGTAAACTCCTTCAGACCTTAGACCCTTCCGGTTCAGCTCTCGGACAGAGCGACCTTCATGTCAGTCACTTGATAGATGGTTTCTCCGTCTGCTTCCACCCGTCCGTTCGCCACACCCATGGTCAGGCGGCGCGTCTGGATCGCTTTGGTGAAATCAACGTAATATGTCAGCACTTTGCGGTCGGGGCGGACCATGCCGGTCAGCTTGACCTCGCCCACGCCCAGGGCATAGCCGCGCCCCTGCCAGCCGCGCCAGCCAAGGTTAAAGCCGGTCAACTGCCACAGCCCGTCCAGACCCAGGCAGCCGGGCATGATCGGGTTGCCGGGAAAGTGGCAGTCAAAGAACCACAGGTCGGGCTTGATGTCGAATTCTGCGACAACGTGACCCTTTTCGTGCAAGCCGCGGTCGCCCGAAATGTCTGTGATCCGGTCCATCATCAGCATCGGCGGTTCGGGCAACTGCGCGTTGCCGGGGCCGAAAAGCTCTCCGCGCGCGCACTTCAGCAGATCGTCGCGGTCGAAACTGGTGGGATAGTCGGACATATTTCGGAATTCCCTTCGCATTCTTGCAATTAAACCCCTCTAGCACCCACGCGCCCGTTTTGCCAAGTGCGCCGCGTCGTGGGGCGGACATGCCCTTGGGTCGCGCCTGACGCTGTTGTGCCGCCGTCGTGGCGCGCGCAGGGGTGCGACAGCTTGACCGATGTGATGCCGTGCGGCCACGCAGTGCCGATTTCCGTTTGAAAATCACCCCATGCGCCCTCTATATAGGAAGTGTATCGAATTGAGGGCAGGCATGGCGCAGTCGCAACATGACATCGGAACCGATTGGCTGGCGGGGGCAGGATTGCGCCCGACGCGGCAGCGCGTGACGTTGGCGGCGTTGCTGATTGGCGACGGCCAGCACCGCCATGTCACCGCAGAAAGCCTGTTCGAGGCCGCCAAGACCGAGGGCGAGGCGGTGTCGCTGGCCACTGTGTACAACACCCTGCGCACGTTTTGCGACGCCGGGCTGTTGCAAGAGGTCACCGTTGACGGCTCGAAAAGCTATTTCGACACCAACACCCACGATCACCCGCATTTCTTCTGGGAAGACGAGGCACGGCTAAGCGATGCGCCGTCGGACGAGCTGGTGATTTCGCGGCTGCCGAACGCCCCTGCGGGTGCGGAGATTTCCTCGGTCGACGTGGTGATTCGGTTGCGCAAGAAGCCGTAAGGCGGCACCAAGGTGCAGAATAGTACCGGATTGCTGCACCTATGACCCAAGTTCCTTTCATCACCCAAGAGCAGATCGACACCTATCGCCGCGACGGCGTTGTACTGGTGCCCGGCCTGTTTGCCGACCATGTCGAAACTCTGCGCGCTGGTGTTGCGCGCAACATGGACGATCCCGGCCCCTATGCGTCCGAGAACAAGCGCGACGGCGAGCGCGGGCGGTTCTTTGATGATTACTGCAATTGGCAGCGCATTCCCGAGTTCGAACAGGTCATTCGCACATCGCGCGCCGCCGAAGCGGCCGCCGCCCTGATGGGATCGCAGCGTGTGCAACTGTTCCACGATCATGTGCTGGTGAAAGAGCCGGGAACGTCGATGGCGACGCCATGGCATTCTGACGGGCCCTATTATTTTGTCGAAGGACAGCAGGTCGTCAGCTTCTGGTCGCCGCTTGATCCGGTGACGACCGCCAGCCTGCGCTGCGTCGCGGGGTCGCACCTGTGGGAAAAGGACGTGCTGCCGACCCGCTGGGCGAAGGGCGATGCGTTTTTTGATCCGGCGCCCTATATGCCGGTGCCTGATCCTGACGCCGAAGGCATGACCGTTGTCGAATACCAGATGCAGCCGGGCGATGCGGTGGCGTTTCACTATCGCACCCTGCATGGCGCACGCGGCAACACCAGCGACAGCCGCCGCCGCGCGTTTTCACTGCGGCTGGTGGGGGAGGACGCCCGCTATGTCGCGCGCCCCGGTCCCACGTCGCCGCCGTTTCCGGGGCATGACATGCAGCCGGGGCAACGTCTGCGCGAAGACTGGTTTCCGGTGCTGCGCGGCTAAAACCACTGTCCCGGTTCCATCAGCCCCAGATCCAGCAACTGCCGTGAATGCCATTCAAACGGGGCCGAGTTGTGCCATTTGAAGGTCTGGATATCAAAGGTGCTGCCGGGATTGCGTTTCAGCGCCTTGGCGGTGCGGAATGATGCAATCGCGGCCGTGATGTTGTGGTGCCACGGGCAGGCGAAGGTGTTGTATTCCTGATCGCTGAACGTGTGGTCGTCGCGCAGCCGCAGTTTGGGGGCTGCGCGGAATATCGCGATGCGGTCGATCTTGCGGCGGGCGGCGGGCACGTGCTCTTCATAGCGCCAGCGCAGGCCGCCGAAGAAATCCAGTTGCCGTTCGCGCGGGTTGCCCGTGGTCGGGTCCTTGCGGGCCAGCGCGTAATAGCCCGAGCGGTCGAGATAGGCGTGATCCAGTGACACCGCGTCGGGATAGGTGTTCAGATCGTCCGCATACAGATCAATCACATAGGTCAGCATCGCGCTGCGCCGTTCCTCGGTGTGAAAGGCCAGCATTTCGCCAATGCTGCGGGTCTCGCAAAAGGGGTGGAACAGGTACTCCGCGTTGTAGCAATAGAACAGCCATTTCCCGATGGCCGCGTCATTGATCCGGTTCACCGCACGCTGGACAGCGCCGTCATGGGTGACATCATAGGTGATCCGGATGATGTCGTCGTCCAGATCACGCGGCAGCATGAATTCCTGCGGCATGAACGCCAGCACCGTGGCAAAGCCCAACTGCTGGTGGTGGCGCAGGGTCGTGGCGACCTCGACATCGTCTTCGACCATGATCAAGGCAATCGGACCTTTGGCCAGAACCGTGCCTGCGTCCTTCATAAAGTCATCGAGCGAGGGGTAAATCATTCCGGGGCCTGTCTGTTTTGTGCAAAGTCGGACAAACTGGCTCTCATTGCAAGATGCGCGCCTTGCTGATAGCACCCCGCACTGACCCCAGATGCCCGGATGCCCGTCATGACACAGACAAAACCCGCACCCAAGAAGCTGTTTATCAAGACTTACGGCTGCCAGATGAACGTTTATGACAGCGAGCGCATGGCCGAGACGCTGGGCGGACAAGGCTATGTCGAAACCGCAACGGCGGCAGATGCGGACATGATCCTGTTGAACACCTGCCACATCCGCGAGAAAGCAGCGGAAAAGATTTATTCCGAGCTGGGCCGCTATCGCGATCTGAAAGACGACAAGCCCGACCTGATGATCGGCGTTGCAGGCTGCGTGGCACAGGCCGAAGGCGCCGAGATCATGCGCCGCCAGCCGCTGGTCGATCTGGTGGTCGGCCCGCAAAGCTATCACCGCCTGCCCGAAATGGAGGCCAAGGCGCGCCGGGGCGAGAAATCGCTGGATACGGACTTTCCCGAAGAGGACAAGTTCGAGCAGCTCAAGTCGCGTCCCAAGGCGGCGCGTGGCCCCACTGCATTTCTGACGGTGCAGGAAGGCTGTGACAAATTCTGCGCCTTTTGCGTGGTGCCCTACACCCGTGGTGCCGAGGTCAGCCGCCCCGCCGCCCGCATTCTGGACGAGGCGCGCGCGTTGGTGGACCGTGGCGTGCGCGAAATCACCCTGCTTGGGCAGAACGTCAACGCCTATCACGGGGCAGGGCCGGACGGGTCGGATTACACGTTGGCCAGGCTGATCTGGGATCTGGACAAAGTCGACGGGCTGGAGCGTATCCGGTTCACCACCAGCCACCCCAACGACATGACGGACGAGCTGATCGAGGCACACGGCACCTGCGCCAAGCTGATGCCTTACCTGCATCTTCCGGTGCAATCGGGCAGCGACCGTATCCTGAAACGGATGAACCGCAGCCACACTGCCGACAGCTATCTGCGGCTGATCGAACGGATTCGCGCCGCGCGTCCCGACATCGTCATGTCCGGCGACTTCATCGTCGGCTTTCCCGAAGAGACAGAAGCCGATTTTCAGGCGACGCTGGATCTGATCGAAGAGGTCAAATACGGCTATACCTATTCGTTCAAATACTCGACCCGCCCCGGCACCCCTGCCGCCGAACGTCCACAGGTTGACCCCGCCGAAGGCGACGCACGCCTGCAACGCATTCAGGCGCTGATCACCCGTCACCAACGCGAGATTCAGCAGTCCATGGTGGGCCGCACGTTGAATGTCCTGTTTGAAAAGCCGGGCCGTCAGGCGGGGCAGATGGTGGGCAAGTCGGATTACCTGCACGCGGTGCATGTCGAGGCCACCGATGTCGCCCCGGGCGATGTGCGTGCGGTCAGAATCGTCTCATCGGGCACAAACTCGCTGGGCGGCGTCTTGCTGGACTGATCTGCGCGGCTGTGTCCAATTTTCGACCAAATTGTCACTCTACCCTGTAAGTGTAGCGAAAATAGCCACAATATCTGGTTAAAGCGGCTTCACAGAGAGTTAAAATTTTCTTACTCTGAAACAATAGTGGCAAAGGCCCGAGCTGCCAATTTTACACTACCGGGGCTTTGCGGGGGAATAATTGATAAGGGACAGAGCTGTGGGTAACACACTTTCCAAAGCTGCCAGCGCATTTACGCGTGTGGCTGCTGCAATGGCCGTCGCGCTTGCGACAGTTGTTGTTTCGGCGGCGGACGTCGATGCACAAACAAGTTCGCAAGGTGGCCGGGACCGCGGCCAGTACATTCCAACCATCTGGGTTGACCCGGACGGGTGCGAACACTGGGTCATGGATGATGGCGCCGAGGGCTATATGACACCTCACGTGTCGCGTCAGGGCATTCCGGTCTGCCGCCGGGGCAACGTCTGTGGCGTGATGGAAACCGATCAGTTCTTTGCCACCGACAGCTACCGCATTTCGGCCACGGGCAAACAGCGTCTGGCCCAGTTCTTCCAAAGCACCGGGGCGACCAGCTATATCATCACCGGCCACACCGACAGCCGCGCGTCCGACGCCTATAACATGCGTCTGTCGCTGAACCGCGCCAATGCGGTGGCTTCGGTTGCGCAGTCCACCGGCGCACGTATCGCCGATGTGCGTGGCTATGGCGAGCGTATGCCCGCTGCATCCAACGGGTCTGCGGCCGGAATGGCCAAGAACCGTCGTGTCGAAATTATCTGTATCCGTTGAGGGGACCATTATCGTGAAACGCATTGCACTTTCGCTGAGCTTGTGTGCCTTCGGCCTTGCCGCCTGCGGCACCGGGTATTCACCTGACAAAACCGTCGACCGTGGCTTTGACCGCAAGGACCTCAGCCAGCTCAAGGCCGGCATCTGGGTAGACCCCAATGGGTGTGACCACTGGATCATCGACGACGGTCTTGAGGGCTATCTGTCCCAACGTCTTGATAAATACGGCAAACCGGTCTGCTCGGGCGTGGCTGACCCCACCTATACCGTGGGTGATTTCAAGCGCGGCTCCAGCGTTCTGGACCCGAACTGAGGCGACGCGCCGCCTGCAATCGAATTCAAAGGGCCAGGGCGCAAACCGCTCTGGCCCTTTTTCCATCGGTGGCGTGAAATTCTTGTAAATTGACGTAAAAAGCGAACGGTCGCAGTTGCGCAGCCCGAACAAACTTGCGACGCTACATCAGATCTCTGATGCAGGAGCAGGCATTGGCCACAGGCGCCCCACTTACCCCGATCGACACCGCCCCGCCAACCGAAACGCTGGTGGAATTCCCCGACAACCGATTGCTGATCGACCTGTGTGGTCCCTATGATCGCAATATTACCGCCATCGAATCCGCGCTCGAGGTGCAGATCGTCCGGCGCGGCAATCATCTGGCCATTCTCGGCCCCGCCGAATCCCGTGCCCGCGCGCTTGATGTGATGAACGCGCTTTATCTGCGGCTGGAGTCGGGCCGCGAGGTTGAAACCGGCGACATTGACCGCGAACTGCGCATGGGCGGTGGCACCGAAGACATGCGCCGGCCGATGCAGGGCGACCAGATGGAAATGCCGGTCGGGCACAAGGTTGAAATCAAGACCCGCAAGAAACCGGTCGAACCCCGCACCGAGGCGCAAAAGGCCTATGTGCAATCGCTGTTCGACAACGAACTGGCCTTTGGCATCGGTCCTGCCGGCACCGGCAAGACCTATCTGGCCGTCGCCGTCGGCGTGTCGATGTTCATCGGTGGCCATGTGGACAAGATCATCCTGAGCCGCCCGGCGGTCGAAGCGGGCGAAAAGCTGGGCTATCTGCCCGGCGACATGAAGGACAAGGTCGACCCCTACATGCAGCCGCTGTACGATGCGCTGAACGACTTTCTGCCCGGCAAGCAGTTGGCCAAGCTGATCGAAGAGAAACAGATCGAAATCGCGCCGCTGGCCTTTATGCGCGGCCGCACACTGGCCCGCGCCTTTGTGGTGCTGGACGAGGCGCAGAACGCCACCACGATGCAGATGAAAATGTTCCTGACCCGTCTGGGCGAAGGGTCGCGTATGGTCATCACCGGCGACCGCACCCAGATCGACCTGCCGCGCGGACAGCCATCTGGCCTGCAAGACGCCGAACGGTTGCTCAAGAACATCCCCAAGATCAGCTTTAGCTACTTCACGTCGAAAGACGTGGTGCGCCACCCCCTTGTGGCGGCGATCATCGAAGCCTACGAGGCAGACACACAAAACGGCTGATCCTTCTTTTGGCCGTAAATATCCCGGGGGTCCGGGGGCTGGCCCCCGGAATGCGACGTGAACCACGTGATCGACATTGCCATGGAGGACCCCCGCTGGGAGCAGGCGGGGCTTCAAACGATCGCGGATCGCGCGGCGGTTGCGACGCTGGCCCATCTGGACATACCGGGGGCGGAAATCGCGCTATTGGCCTGTGACGATGCGCGCATCGCAGAGCTGAACGCCGATTTTCGCGCCAAGCCCGCTCCGACAAATGTGCTAAGCTGGCCGTCAGACGAACGCGGGGCGCAGGTCGAAGGCGACATTCCGCTGCCCCCAGAACCCGATCCTGATGGCACGCTGGAACTTGGCGACATCGCCATCGCCTATGACACCTGCGCGGCCGAAGCCGCCGCCGCAGGCAAATCCCTGCCGGATCACGCCACCCACCTGATCGTGCATGGCATTCTGCATCTGTTAGGATATGACCATGTGCGTGACGGCGATGCCACGGTCATGGAACGACTAGAAGTCGAAATACTTGGCAAATTGGGTCTTGATGACCCATACTCGCCGCAATTGGCAGATCCCTCTGCTTGAACTGGATAAGGACCCGATGGGCGATAACGACGACGGATCGTCTGAGGCGGCGCAAAGCGCGCAGTCTGAGACAGGCACAGAACCCCCGCAGACCGACACGCCGAAATCCGGCGGTTTTCTCTCTCGTGTGTTCGAGGCGCTCAGCCCCTCTGACAGCGACAACGGTGATACCGGCACCGCATCCGACACCCCTCCCAGCCGCAGCGGGCACGGGCACGGCATGATCAACCTGCGCCGTATGCGCGTGGAAGACGTGGCCATCCCCAAGGCCGACATCGTGGCGGTGCCCAGCACCATTTCGCTGGACGAACTGGTCGAGGTGTTCAAGGACAGCGGCATGACCCGTCTGCCCGTGTTCGAGGGCACGCTGGACACGCCAACGGGCTTTGCCCACCTCAAGGATCTGGCGCTGCTCTATGGTTTCAACGGGGACCGGGGCAAGGATTTCATCCTCGAAGACATGATTCGCCCGCTGCTGTTCGTGCCGCCGTCGATGACCATCGGCGTGCTGCTGACCAAAATGCAGACGGAACGGCGGCACATGGCGCTGGTGATTGATGAATACGGCGGCGTTGACGGGCTTGTGACCATCGAGGATCTGATCGAACAGGTCATCGGCGAGATCGAAGACGAACATGACGTCGACGAGGGCCAGTTCTTTAACCTCGACGCGGCAGGTGACGGTTATCTGGCGCTGGCCAAAACCCCGTTGGAAGATTTCGAGACCGAGATCGGACAGTCGCTGACCGACCACGAGGACGTAGACGCCGAAGAGATCGACACGCTGGGCGGGCTGGTCTTTATGCTGGCAGGTCGCGTGCCCGCGCGCGGCGAGGTTGTGGTCCATCCCGAAGGCCCCGAGTTCGAAGTGATCGACGCCGACCCGCGCCGGATCAAGCGGTTGCGGGTGCGCTTGCCAGGGCAGGACGACGACGCATGATGATCGCCGCATGGCTTGCGGCGCGCAGGATGTGGCAGTGGGTTTTGCTGGCGCTGGGCTGCGGTGCTGTCATGGCACTGGGGCAGGCGCCGGTTGATCTGCCTTTGCCGATGATGCTCGGGCTGTTTGTCAGCTTTGTGTTTTACACAGGTGCCGCGCGCGCCGGTCGGGCAGGGCTGGTGGGCTTTGTCATCGGCTTTGCCTACTTCGTGCTGACATTGTCGTGGCTTACGGAGCCTTTTCAGGTTGATGCGGCCCGATACGGCTGGATGGCGCCCTTTGCGCTGGCGGGTATGGCGACCTTGTTGGCGGCCTTCTGGGGTGTTGCGTTTTCGCTGGCACGGCGGCTGCGGGCCGGAGTGTTGGGCCTTGCAGTCCTATGGCCTTTGGCCGAACTGGCGCGGGGCTATCTGTTTACCGGATTCCCATGGGGTATGCTGCCGCAGGGGCTGCTGGATACGCCTGCCGCACAGGCGCTGGCGTGGGTCGGTCCCTATGGGTTGATGCTGGTGCTGTGCGCGGGGGCCGCCGTGCTGGTGTGGTTGTTGGACCGCCCGCTGCTGGTTCTGCCGCCGGCGGCGTTGGCGCTGGCTGCCGTCCTGTGGCCCGTGTCATTGCCCGTGCCGCAGATGACCGGCCACATGGTGCGTCTGGTACAGCCCAATGCGCCGCAAGAAGAAAAGTTCGACCCGGAAAAACTGCCCGTTTTCATGAACCGGTTGCTGAATGCCACGGCGGCGGACCCGCAGCCTGATCTGGTGGTCTGGCCGGAGACCGCTGTGCCCTATCTGCTGGAATACGCCCAACCCATCTTTGACGAAATTGCCATCGCGGCGCGCGGCGCGCCCGTTGTGCTGGGCATCCAGCGGCGGGATGACGACTGGTATTACAATTCGCTGGTGGTGGTGGACGACACCGCGCAGGTCACCGACACCTATGACAAATACCATCTGGTGCCCTTTGGCGAATACATGCCGCTGACCGATCTGGCGTCCAAGGTCGGCCTGCGTGGTCTGGCCGAGGCGGCGGGCGGCTATGGCCGCGGGCCCGGGCCGCATATGATCGACCTGGGCGATCTGGGGCAGGCGCTGCCGCTGATTTGCTACGAGGCGGTCTTTGCTCAGGATGTGGGCGCTGCACCTGAGCGTCCCGCATTCCTGATCCAGATCACCAATGACGCTTGGTTCGGGCAACGCGCAGGCCCGCAACAGCATCTTGCGCAGGCGCGGATGCGTGCGATTGAACAGGGGCTGCCACTGGCGCGGGCGGCCAACACCGGCATTTCCGCCATGATCGGCCCGCGCGGTCAGGTGCTGAACAGTCTGCCGCTGGGCGTGTCGGGCCATGTGGACGCGGCGTTGCCTGCGGCTTTGGCTCCGACGCTTTATGCGCGCAGCGGGGATTTACCATTGCTTATTGTTTTGCTCGTTGGATGGGGCATCCTTTTGTTACGCCGCATTTCGATTGACGGTCCACGCCGTCGCACCTAAACCGTTGGGGACGTGTCACAACGGCTTCCTGGCGTGACACATGATTTCAATGGAGCACTTCATGTCCCGACAGAACTATATCTTTACCTCGGAATCCGTTTCCGAGGGTCACCCTGATAAGGTGTGCGACCGCATTTCCGACGCCGTTCTGGATGCGCTGCTGACCGAAGAACCCGAAGCACGGGTCGCCTGCGAGACTTTTGCCACCACCAACCGCGTGATCATCGGTGGCGAGATCGGCCTGTCGGATCAGGAAAAGCTGCACGACTATATGGCGCGTATCCAAGATATTGCGCGCGATTGTATTCGTGACATCGGATACGAGCAGGACAAATTCCACTGGAAAACCTGCGAGATCACCAACCTGCTGCACGAACAGTCCGCGCATATTGCCCAAGGGGTGAATGCGGCCACGGACAAGGAAGAGGGCGCAGGCGATCAGGGGATCATGTTCGGCTTTGCCACCAACGAGACCGACGCGCTGATGCCGGCGCCGATCCTTTATGCCCACGCGATCCTGAAGCGCCTGGCCGAGGTGCGCAAAGACGGCACCGAGCCGGCGCTTGGCCCCGACGCCAAAAGCCAGTTGTCCGTGCGCTACGAGAATGGCAAACCGGTAGGGGTGTCGTCGCTGGTGCTGTCGACACAGCATCTGGACCCCGATCTGACCAGCGCCGACATCCGCGCCATTGTCGAGCCGTATATCACCGAAGTGCTGCCCGATGGATGGCTGACCGATGCCACCGAATGGCACGTGAACCCCACGGGCAAGTTCGTAATCGGCGGACCCGACGGCGACGCGGGCCTGACCGGGCGCAAGATAATCGTGGACACCTACGGCGGTGCGGCCCCGCATGGCGGCGGCGCGTTTTCGGGCAAAGACCCGACCAAGGTGGACCGCTCGGCAGCCTATGCGGCGCGCTATCTGGCCAAGAACGTCGTGGCGGCAGGTCTGGCTGAAAAGTGCACGATCCAATTGAGCTATGCCATTGGCGTCAGCAAGCCGTTGTCGATCTATTGCGACACCTTTGGCACCGGGGCGGTGAAGCCTGCGGCCATCGAAGCGGCCATCGACAAGGTTATGGATCTGACCCCGCGCGGTATTCGCGAGCACCTGAGCCTGAACAAACCGATCTACCAGCGCACGGCGGCCTATGGCCACTTTGGCCGCGCGCCGGAGGCGGATGGCGGGTTTAGCTGGGAAAAGACCGATCTGGTCGAGGCGTTGAAAGCGGCGGTCTAAGGGAGCGCTGCCCAAGGTTTTTTATGAGGGGGGGGCTGCCCCCCGCGCCTTCGGCGCTCCCCCGGGATATTTGGGGCCAAAAGAAAAGGGCGGTGCCGGTGATGGCGCCGCCCTTTTGTGTTCAGCTGGGGCTGAGAACGTGGATCTTGCGGTCGGCGATCATGTCCTTGGTCGCGCGGCCATAGTCTTTCATGTGGGGCGCAACGGCGTGGGCCATCAGCGCATCAAGGCTGGCCCATTCTTCGATGACCATGAACGTGTCGTCGCCGATGGGGGTCTGGAAGGGGCCGACATCGGGGGTGTCGGTGACGGCGCGGTAGCTGATGCAGCCGTCTTCGGCGTGGACTGCGGGGACGTTGGCGTTGAATTTTTCCAGCAGTTCGGTGCGCTGGCCCGGTTTGGCGGTGATGACCGCAACGACGTGGACATGGCTCATGGGGATCTCCTCTTTCTGAGTGCAAAGGCTATCAGCCTGCGGGGCGCTGGGAAGCGATACGTTGCGTTGCGCATTTTGAAACTTGGCGCTAAACCGCCGCCATGAGCACACCCGAACGCCCCCACCGCAACTTTTATGGCCGCCGCAAGGGCAAGCACCTGAAGGCCAGCCAAGAAGGTTATCTTGACCAAGACCTTGCCGCGCTGTCGCCGGGGCTGGTGGATTGGGACGTGAACCCCGACCGCACGCCGCTGGATTTGCAGGGGTTGTTCGGGGGCAAACCTATCTGGCTGGAAATCGGCTTTGGCGGGGGCGAGCATATGGTGCATCAGGCCGCGCAGAACCCCGCCGTGGGGATCATCGGCTGCGAGCCTTATATCAACGGCGTGGCGATGCTGCTTGGCAAGATCCGCAAGGCCAAGGTGGACAATCTGGCGGTCTATCCGGGTGACGTGCGCGACATGTTCGACGTGCTGCCCGAGGCGTCGATTGACCGCGCGTTCCTGCTGTACCCCGACCCTTGGCCCAAATCGCGGCATCACCGGCGGCGGTTCGTGACGCCCGAACATCTGGCTCCGCTGGTGCGGGTGCTGAAGCCCGGTGCGATCTTTCGCGTGGCGACGGATATTCCCGACTATGTACGGCAAACGCTGGAGCAGGTGCCGGGGCACGGGTTTGAATGGCTGGCCGAGGGGCCGGACGACTGGCGCGTGGCGTGGGATGACTGGATTTCGACCCGCTACGAGAAAAAGGCACTGCGCGAGGGACGCGTGCCGCATTATCTGACGTTTCGGAAAGAGTAGGGATCGGGGGGCCAAAGCGCCCCCCGAGTTCGTTTCAAGCGGTGGTTATTCGTCCATGATCAGCACGGCCTTGGCGTTGGTGAATTCCAACATGCCAAAGCCGCCGTGCTCGCGGCCATAGCCTGAATCCTTCACGCCGCCGAAGGGCATGTTGGGTGTCGCCAAGCCAAAGCCGTTGATAAAGACCATGCCTGTGTCGAACTCGACCTCGGCCAGTTCCTGCGCGCGTTTCACATCGGCCGAGATGATGCCGCCGCCCAGACCGAACTTGCTGTCGTTGGCGATGCGCATGGCTTCCGCGTCGTCCTTGGCACGGATCAGCGCGGCCACGGGGCCGAACAGTTCGTCGTCATAGGCAGGCTGGCCCGGCTGTACGTTGACCAGAACGGTCGCGGGGTAGAAGAACCCGTCGCCGTCGGGCATTTCACCGCCGCAAAGAATTTCGGCACCTTTGGCCACGGATTGCTCGACCTGTTCGTGCAGATCGTCGCGCAGGTCCTTGCGGGCCATCGGGCCGATCTGCGCGTCCTTGCCGGTGGGGTCGCCGTGGGTCACGGCCTTCATTGCCTTCACAAAGGCGTCGCGGAAATCATCATAGACCGCGTCCGCCACCACAAAGCGTTTGGCGGCCACGCATGTTTCTCCGTTGTTATAGGTCCGGCCAGTGGCGCAGATTTGCGCCGCCTTCTTAACGTCGGCGTCCGACATCACGATATAGGCATCGTTGGACCCCAGTTCGAGCACGGTTTTCTTCAGCACCTTGCCGGCTTTGACCGCGATGTCGCGGCCTGCGGCGGGGCTGCCGGTCAGGGTGACGCCGCGCACCAAATCGTGTTCGATCACAGCGTCGGACTGGTCATGGCTGATGATCAGGGCCGAGAACAGACCGGCAGGCAGGCCTGCATCGGCGTAAATCTCGTCCAGCATCTGACCCGAGCCCGCGACGTTCGAGGCATGTTTCAGCAGCACGCCGTTGCCCGCCATCAGGTTGGCGATGGAGTAGCGCACCACCTGATAGGCAGGAAAATTCCATGGCTGGATACCATAGACGATGCCGATGGGCGCATGGACCACGCGGCCACGGCTGCCGCTTTGAATGTCACGGTCTTCGGTGGCCAGAACCTTGGGGCCGTTTTCAGCGGTGTAGTCACAGATCGCGGCGCACAGGTCGATTTCCTGCTTGGACTGGCTCAGCAGCTTGCCCATCTCTTGCGTCATCAGCGCTGCCAGTTCGTCCTTGCGGTCGCGCAGGCCTTGACCGATGGCCTTGATCACCTTGCCGCGGTCTTCGTGCGATTTCAGGCGCCAGTCGCGGAATGCGTCGTGGCAGGCCTGGATCCGCGATTCCAGTTCCGCGTCGTCCAGATAGGTGTGGGTGGCAATCTTGGCGCCGGTGGCAGGGTTGGTGGTGTCGAATGTGTTGGACATGAAAGTCTCCTTCTCGTTGCAGGCTCAACGCAGCGGGCAGAGGCATGTTCCGTGCATGGACGTGACGGAAACGAGCGGCTAAGAGTTGGTCCGAACAAGAGACCAAGGAATTGCCATGTCCAGCCACGGTGCACCCATCCCCATGACCTCGCGCGCCTGCGGTGCGCTGACCGGAACGGCGCAGGTGCCGGGCGACAAGTCGATCTCGCACCGCTCGTTGATACTGGGCGCGATGTGCGTGGGCGAAACCACGATCACCGGCTTGCTGGAAGGGCAGGACGTGCTGGACACGGCCCGCGCGATGCGCGCCTTCGGGGCCGAGGTGACGGACCACGGCGGCGGCAGTTGGTCGGTGTATGGTGTCGGTGTCGGCGGTTTTGCCGAGCCGGATCAGGTGATTGACTGCGGCAACTCGGGCACCGGGGTGCGGCTGATCATGGGGTGTATGGCGACCTCGCCGATTTCGGCGACGTTTACGGGCGATGCCAGCCTGAACGGCCGTCCGATGGCGCGGGTGACCGATCCGCTGGCCCTGTTCGGCACGCAGGCCGTTGGCCGGTCGGGCGGGCGGCTGCCCATGACCATCGTGGGCGCGGCTGAACCCGTGCCGGTGCGCTACGTGGTGCCGGTGCCGTCTGCGCAGGTAAAATCGGCGGTGCTGCTGGCCGGGCTGAATGCCCCCGGCAAGACAGTGGTGATCGAGGCCGAAGCGACCCGCGACCATACCGAGCGGATGCTGGCAGGCTTTGGCGCCGAGATCACCACCGAGATCACCGACGAAGGCCGCGTGATCACCCTGACCGGTCAGCCGGAACTGAAGGCCCAGCACATCGACGTGCCGCGCGATCCGTCCTCGGCGGCCTTTCCGGTCTGTGCGGCGCTGATCGTGCCGGGGTCGGACGTGCTGGTGCCCAACATCGGTCTGAACCCGACGCGGGCAGGGTTGTTCACCACATTGCGCGAGATGGGGGCGGACCTGACCTATGAAAACGAGCGTGAAGAGGGCGGCGAGCCTGTGGCCGATCTGCGGGCTCGGTTCTCGCCCGATCTGAAAGGCATCGAGGTGCCTGCCGAACGCGCGGCCAGCATGATTGACGAATATCCGGTTCTGTCGGTCGTTGCTGCCTTTGCCAGCGGCAAGACGCATATGCCCGGCGTCAAGGAACTGCGTGTCAAGGAAAGCGACCGGATCGACGCGATGAAAGTCGGGCTTGAGGCCAACGGCATCACTGTCGAGGATGGGCCGGATTGGTGGACCGTCACGGGGCTGGGTCACGGCAATGTGCCCGGCGGGGCGACCTGTGCCAGCCATCTGGACCACCGGATTGCGATGTCGTTCCTGGTGCTGGGCATGGCCACGCAAAAACCGGTGTCGGTGGATGATGGCGGGCCGATTGCCACGTCTTTCCCGATCTTCGAGCCGCTGATGGGCGGTTTGGGTGCCGCAATCTCGCGCAGCAATGCCTGAACCGTTGCCCCGTTGGTTCGGTCCGCTGCTTTGGGCCACGATGTTGCTGTTCGCAGCGATGGTCTGGACCACGACCCGCAGCCTGACGCCTGCGCCGGAGTGGTCGGTGTTCGATGCGCGGGTGTTCGGCTATGATCTGGACTATGCCCAAGGGTACATCGCCGCATTGCGCGATACCGGCGGGATCGACGTGTACTTGGGACGGCAGCGTATGCTGGACACGGTGTTTCCTGCACTGCTGACGGCGGTCTTGCTGGTGGTGTTTCGGGCGCGCTGTCGCGGGGTGGTGCAGATCGGGCTGGGCGCGCTGGCGCTGGTCTATCTGGGGGCCGATTATCTGGAAAACGCACGGGTTGCAGGTCTGTTGCGCACGGGCCCTCAGGCGCTGACGGCGCAAGCGGTCGCGGCGGCCAGCCTTGCCACCGTGGTGAAATACGCAGCCCTTGCACCCTGCTTGATCGCGGCGCTGGTGATCTATGTTCAAGGGCGTATCGCGCAATCGGAAGGAAGTTTATGACCGAACCGTTCACAATTGCCATCGACGGACCTGCCGCCGCCGGCAAGGGTACGATCTCGAAAGCTGTGGCTGCGCATTTCAACATGGCGCATCTGGACACGGGCCTGCTGTATCGCGCGGTGGGTGCGCGGATGCTGGCGGGCGAGGATGCGGTGACGGCCGCGCGTGCGCTGGTGGCGTCGGATCTGGACAACGACAGCCTGCGCACGCAGGCCGTGGCGCAGGCGGCCAGCCAGGTGGCTGTCATCGCAGAGGTGCGTGCCGCATTGCTGGATTTTCAGCGTGCTTTTGCCCGCAGGGCCGGGGGTGCGGTGCTGGACGGGCGCGACATCGGCACGGTGATCTGCCCGCAGGCCGAGGCCAAGCTGTTCATCACGGCCAGCGCCGAAGTACGCGCCAAGCGGCGCTATGACGAGCTGGTGCAGCGCGGACAGCCTGCCGATCTGGATGCGGTCACCGCAGATGTCAAAGCGCGCGATGCCCGTGACATGGACCGCGCCGAGGCACCCTTGCGCCCTGCGGACGATGCGGTGCTGATCGACACCTCGGACAAGACCATAGACGAAGCGGTGGCTGCTGCCATCGCTGCCGTAAACGCTGCAAAGGGATGATCTGATGAAGATGCGCAAGCTGGGGGCAAATGGCCCCGACATTTCCGCCCTTGGCTATGGTGCGATGTCCTTTGCCGACTTTTATGGCAAGGCGACCGAAGCGGGCAGCCATGCGATCCTGGATCTGGCACGCGATCTGGGTGTGACGCATCTTGATACGTCGAACGTCTATGGCATGGGCCAATCAGAAAGCTTTATCGGCAGCTATCTGGCGAACAACCCCGGCGCGCGCGATGCGTTTCACATTGCCACCAAGGCGGCCATCTCGAAAGACGCCAGCGGCACCCGCTGTTTCGACAACAGCCCTGCGCATTTCGAGGCCGAACTGGACAAGAGCCTGAAGCGGCTGGGTGTGGATCATGTGGACCTGTATTACTGCCACCGCCGTCAGGCCGACATCCCGATCGAGGAGGTCACCGGCACGCTGGATGCTTTGCGCCAGAAGGGCAAGGTCAAGGCCATCGGCTTTTCCGAGATCGCGCCGTCGTCCCTGCGCCGTGCGGCGGCAGTCGCTCATGTCGATGCGGTACAGTCGGAATATTCGCTTCAAACCCGCTTTCCCGAACTGGGGCTGGTGCAGACCTGCGCCGAGCTGGGCACCGCGCTGGTGGCCTTTTCGCCCGTCGGGCGCGGGCTGCTGACCGACACGCCCCCGACGGCGCAAAAGGCGGCGGACCTGCCATTCCTGCGGACCAACCCGCGGTTTCAGGCGCCAAATCTGGAAGCCAACCTTGAAACCCTGAAAGGATTTCAGGCGCTGGCCGCCGATATGGGCGAACCCACGGCGGCCTTGTCGATTGCATGGCTGCTGGCGCAGGGTGACCACGTCATCCCGATCCCCGGCACCCGCCACACCGCGTTCTTGCGCGATCTCGTGCGCGGCACCGAACTGACCCTGACCGCCGACGACCTGGCCCGCATCGACGCGGTGCTGCCCGTCGGCTGGTGCCACGGCGACCGCTATAATGCGGATCAGTGGAACGGGCCGGAACGCTATTGCTAGGGTAAGATGGCGCTTGGACCTTGCGCACAAGGGCCAAGCCCGCTATACGCGCGCCTGTCAGCAAGGTGAACACACCGCAAGGCATCGAGATGAGCAGGGTCGGAACTATCCGGCCCTCTTTGTTTTGCCGCTCGCCCGACCAACGAAACCCTCAAGACCGGCGGAGACAACCGCACGGCCCGAAAACAAAACGTAGATTAGGAAACCAGAGACCACATGGCTCAATCAACATCTATGGAGGAATTCGAAGCCCTCCTGAACGAAAGCTTCGAAATGGACACACCCGAAGAAGGGTCTGTCGTAAAAGGCAAAGTCATCGCAATTGAAGCGGGCCAAGCCATCATCGACGTCGGCTACAAGATGGAAGGCCGCGTTGACATCAAAGAATTCGCAGATCCCGGTGAACAGCCCAAAATCGCCCCCGGCGACGAGGTTGAAGTGTTCCTGCGTCAGGTCGAAAACGCGCGTGGCGAAGCCGTCATCAGCCGCGAAATGGCCCGTCGTGAAGAAGCATGGGATCGTCTGGAAAAAGCTTACGCCGACGACGCCCGCGTCGAAGGTGCGATCTTTGGCCGAGTCAAAGGTGGCTTTACCGTTGATCTGGGCGGCGCTGTTGCGTTCCTGCCCGGCTCTCAGGTTGACGTGCGCCCCGTGCGTGACGCGGGCCCGCTGATGGGTCTGAAGCAACCCTTCCAGATCCTGAAAATGGACCGTCGTCGTGGCAACATCGTTGTATCGCGTCGCGCCATCCTGGAAGAATCGCGTGCCGAACAGCGCGCCGAAGTCATCGGCAACCTGACCGAAGGTCAGACCGTCGAGGGCGTGGTCAAGAACATCACTGAATACGGTGCATTCGTTGACCTGGGCGGCGTTGACGGCCTGCTGCACGTTACAGACATGGCATGGCGTCGGGTCAACCACCCGTCGGAAATCCTGTCGATCGGTGAATCGATCAACGTTCAGGTCATCAAGATCAACAAAGAAACCCACCGCATTTCGCTGGGCATGAAGCAACTGCAAGAAGATCCGTGGGATCTGGTGGCTGCCAAGTACCCGCTGGAATCGGCACACACCGGCCGTGTGACCAACATCACCGACTACGGTGCATTTGTTGAGCTGGAGCCCGGTGTTGAAGGTCTGGTTCACGTGTCCGAAATGTCCTGGACCAAGAAAAACGTGCACCCCGGTAAAATCGTGTCCACCTCGCAAGAGGTTGAGGTCATGGTTCTGGAAATCGACGGCGCCAAGCGTCGCGTTTCGCTGGGTCTGAAACAGACCATGCGCAACCCGTGGGAAGTGTTTGCAGAAACACACCCCGAGGGCACCGAAGTCGAAGGCGAAGTCAAGAACATCACCGAATTCGGTCTGTTCGTGGGTCTGCCCGGCGACATCGACGGCATGGTTCACCTGTCCGACCTGTCGTGGGACGAGCGTGGCGAAGACGCCATTCAGAACTACCGCAAGGGCGACATGGTTCAGGCCGTTGTCTCCGAAGTCGACGTTGAGAAAGAGCGTATCTCGCTTTCGATCAAAGGCGTCGGTGGCGACAAGTTCGCAGAAGCGGTTGGCGGCGTGAAGCGCGGCTCGATCGTGACCGTGAACGTGACCGCGATCGAAGAAGGCGGCATCGAAGTGGAATATGAGGGCATGAAATCCTTCATCCGCCGCTCCGACCTGTCGCGTGACCGTGCCGAGCAACGCCCCGAGCGCTTTAGCGTTGGCGACAAGGTTGATGTGCGCATCACCAACGTCGACAACAAATCGCGCCGCTTGGGTGTGTCGATCAAGGCACGCGAGATCGCAGAAGAGAAAGAGGCCGTCGAACAGTATGGTTCCTCTGACTCGGGCGCATCGCTGGGCGACATTCTGGGCGCCGCGCTGAAAGGCGACGACGACTGATCCAGCGCTGCCTTCGGGCAAGTGCTATAAACTCTGACATAGGGCCCCGTATCTTTGGATGCGGGGCCTTTTGCTTGGCCGAATCATTGTGTGTCACAACGCAGTGGTTTTGCGCGCTGTTGTGCCTTGTTGATGGGCAAGGGCGACAAAACGCGATTTTCTCACCCGAAACAGCGCCTTCGCCCTGCAAATTCTTGCCTGCCGGTGGCGCTACCTGTTTCCGCAATGGATTTTTGTTCCTATAGTCACCTCTTGTGACAAGCGCGAATAACGCCCCGGGGGGACAAATATGATCCGGTCTGAACTTATTCAGAAAATCGCAGACGAAAATCCACACCTGTATCAGCGAGATGTCGAACGGATTGTGAATACAATTTTCGAAGAAATCACGGGGGCCATGTCGCGTGGCGACCGGGTCGAGCTGCGCGGCTTCGGCGCATTTTCCGTCAAACAGCGTGATGCGCGCGTCGGACGGAACCCAAGGACGGGTGAAACCGTTCATGTAGAAGAGAAGCACGTGCCATTCTTCAAGACCGGCAAGCTGCTTCGTGATCGCCTGAACGGAAACGACTGAATGCGCTATATACGTTATGCCTGTATCGCGGTTTTCGCGATTGCTTTGATTGCCGTCGCCCTTGCCAACCGCGAGGTGGTGACGCTGAAAGTGTTGCCGTCCGAGGTGGCAGGCTATTTCGCGGTGAACCCTTCAATCCAGTTGCCGATGTTTCTGGTCATTTTCATGGGCATCATCGTGGGCCTTCTGGTCGGCTTTGTCTGGGAATGGATGCGTGAACATGCAGTGCGGGCCGAGGCGTCGCGCAAGGCGCGCGAAGTACGCAAGCTTGAGCGTGAAGTCAAACGCCTGAGAGGCGAGAAGCACGAAGGCAAGGACGAGGTTCTGGCCCTGCTGGATGAAGCGGGCTGACCGGATCGTATGTCACCTGACATAGCTGTAAAGATCTGCGGGCTGGGAACGGCGGCCGATGTCGCTGCCACTGCGGCGGCGGGGGCTGTCTATGGCGGTTTCGTGTTCTTTGCGAAATCACCGCGCAACCTGTCGTTTGACGCGGCTGCCGCATTGGCTGTCGATGCCCCCGTGGGGTTGGCCAAGGTGGCGCTGACGGTTGATGCCGACAACGCCTTTCTGGATGCACTGACCGCACAGGTGCCGCTGGATATGTTGCAATTGCACGGCCACGAAAGCCCCGCGCGGGTGACCGAGGTCAAGGCACGCTATGGCTTGCCGGTGATGAAGGCCGTGGGCGTGGCGGATGCGGCTGATCTGGCAACGCTGGACACTTACCTGACTGTCGCCGACCAGATCCTCGTGGACGCCAAACCGCCACGCACGGCAGAACTGCCTGGCGGCAACGGGTTGTCGTTTGACTGGCGCTTGATTGCAGGCCGCCGCTGGCCGGTGCCGTGGATGCTGGCAGGTGGTTTGACGCCGGACAACGTGGCCGAGGCAATCCGGGTGACCGGGGCGCGGCAGGTCGACGTGTCGTCGGGTGTCGAATCAGCTCCGGGCGTCAAGGATGCTACAAGGATTGCGGCCTTTTGCCGTGCGGCGCAGGGTGCTGTGGCGCGGACCTGACCGCCGGAAAGGGGACAGGATTTGGCACGGCTAATTTTGCACATCGGACATGGCAAAACCGGTTCCAGCGCCCTGCAATCGGCGCTGGCGCTGAGCACCGATGCGTTGGCGGCGCAAGGCATCGTCTATCCTGAACATGCCTCGTTCACGCAGGCGCGCGCGGGACAGATCTCCGCAGGCAACGTGAACGGACGTACGTTGGTTGCCACCGCCAAGGCCGCGTTGAAGCGCAACCAGCATGACGTGCTCTTGTCCAACGAAAGCCTGATCCACTTTTTTCTGAACGATCCCGAACTGTTGCCAAAAATTGCGGACCTTGGTGCAGACACCCGAGTGATCCTGTACGTGCGCAACCCCTACGACCACGCTTGTTCCGTTTATGGTCAAACGGTCAAACGCGGTGGGGCCGTTGCCAGCTTTGACAGTTTTCTGGCAGGCTACCCTACGCCCGCAAAGGTGCGTGCGATGATACAGATCGCGGAAAAGGCAGGCGTCGGGCTGACTGTCGTAAACTATTCAAATCACGCAGGCGACATCCTGCGCAGCTTGACCGATGCCTTGGGTGTGCCCGCCGATACGCTGACCCCGGCGGCAGGGGGGCGCGTCAACCGGTCGCTCACACGGTCCGAGCTGGAGCTACAGCGGATGTTCAATCACCACTGGGGCCGCCGCAGCAGCCGCTTTGTGTCGGATGCGCTGTGCAACGCGTTGCCCGATATTCGCGCTGACAGGCCGGTGGCATCGGCGCAGGCGCTGGACGCCTTCGTGGCGCGGCAGGCGCCCATCGTGGCCGAAGTGAACGCGCTGCTGCCACCGTCCGAAGCGTATACGCTAGAGGTGCCGCGAGATGGGGCAGGGGCTGACGGGCAGACCGATCTGACCTTTACCCCCGCGCAGATGGAGGTGCTGGTCGAAGCCATTTCTGCGCGCATTCCCAACATGCTGGAAAACGACCGCTGGCACCGGTTGCTGATCCGCCTGCGCGGCGGGCAGCATGGCAGTTTTCCGGGGCGAATAATGCGTATGATCCGTGGCCGGAAAAACGGCTAGTCCTTTACACGCAGGGCGCTGAAAGCTAGGTCCAAGGCTACACCAGACAGGAGCAGCCCGATGGCGAACGATCTCTTTAATTCCTTCATGACCGGCCCCGACGAACAGGGCCGCTTTGGCGACTTCGGTGGGCGTTTCGTGTCCGAAACGTTGATGCCGCTGATCCTGAGCCTGGAAGAAGAATACGAGAAGGCCAAGACCGACGACAGCTTCTGGGCCGAGATGAACGACCTGTGGACGCATTACGTGGGCCGCCCGTCGCCGCTGTATTTCGCGGAACGGCTGACCGAGCATCTGGGCGGCGCCAAGGTTTACATGAAGCGCGACGAGCTGAACCACACCGGCGCGCACAAGATCAACAACGTGCTGGGCCAGATCATTCTGGCACGCCGCATGGGCAAGACGCGGATCATTGCGGAAACCGGCGCGGGTCAGCACGGTGTGGCCACGGCGACAGTCTGTGCAAAGTTCGGTCTGAAATGCGTGGTCTACATGGGTGCGCACGACGTTGAGCGTCAGGCGCCGAACGTGTTCCGTATGCGCCTGCTGGGGGCAGAAGTTGTCCCCGTCACCTCGGGCCGTGGCACGCTGAAGGACGCGATGAACGACGCGCTGCGCGACTGGGTGACCAACGTGCGCGATACGTTCTATTGCATCGGCACGGTAGCAGGACCGCATCCATACCCTGCGATGGTGCGCGATTTTCAGGCGATCATCGGCAAGGAAGTGCGCGAGCAGATGGATGCCGCCGAGGGCCGTTTGCCCGACACGCTGATTGCTGCCATCGGTGGCGGGTCGAATGCCATGGGTCTGTTCTTTCCGTTTCTGGACGACAAAGAGGTCAACATCATCGGCGTCGAGGCCGGCGGCAAGGGCGTGAATGCCAAGATGGAGCACTGCGCCTCGTTGACCGGCGGCCGTCCCGGCGTGCTGCACGGCAACCGCACCTATCTGTTGCAGGACGACGACGGTCAGATCCTGGAAGGGTTCTCGATCTCGGCGGGTCTGGATTACCCCGGCATCGGCCCCGAACACGCATGGCTGCACGAAATCGGTCGCGCGAAATATGTCAGCATCACTGATGTCGAAGCCCTTGAAGCGTTTCAGTTGTGCTGCACGCTGGAAGGGATCATTCCCGCGCTTGAGCCCAGCCACGCGCTGGCCCATGTGATGAAGCTGGCGCCGACGCTGCCTGCGGATCACATCATCTGCATGAACATGTGCGGGCGCGGCGACAAGGACATCTTTACCGTGGCCAAGGCGCTGGGGTTCGAGATGGGGAATTTCGGCTGAACTGACAGCGGGTCGGGGGCGCTGCCCCCGGCGCTGTGCGCCTCCCCCGGAGTTTATCTGGCAAGATGAAGTTGAAGGCCCGCGCTTCAGGAGGCGTGGGCCTTTAATACGTCCAGCGACACGATGTCGAGCGCGCGCTGGTGGGTGGAGCTGAGGGCCACATCAGGCGCACAGCCTTCGTCGTGGGCTTGCAGGAAACGGGCGGCGCACAGGCACCATCGGTCACCGGGGCGCAGGCCGTCAAAGCCGAACTCGGGGCGCGGCGTGCTGAGGTCGTTGCCGACGTATTTGGAATAGGCGAGGAATTCGGCGGTCATCACCGCGCAGACCGTGTGGCTGCCCTGATCGGCAGTGCAGGTGTTGCAATGACCGTCGCGGAAAAAACCGGTCAGTGGGTCGGTGCTGCATGGGGTCAGCGGCTGGCCGAGTACGTTTACAGGGTCGTCAGGTTCCATCTGTTGTCTCCGTGGCTCGGGTGATCTTGCGCAGCATGTCGATGGTGGCATCGGTCACGCCCGCGTCTCGGAACTTGCGGTCGGCGGCGGTGACGACGATGACCACATCGGCAGCCTTGTCGATGTACAGATACTGGCCATAGACGCCACGCCCGGTGACCTCTTGGCCCGGTGTCGCGCCGATGGGCACCCACCATTGATAGCCATAGCCGATCTTGCCCGCTGCGGTTTTCGCCGTGGGCCGGATCGAGGCGCCAATCCAGTCGGCGGGCACGATCTGCTGGCCTTGCCACATGCCGTCCTGTTCGATCATCTGGCCAAAGCGGGCATAGTCACGGGTGCGCAGGTTCAGGCCGCCCAGCACAAAGGCCACGCCGACGCCGTCGGTCACATAATAGGGGGCGGCCTCGACGCCCAGCGGCGCGATGATCTTGTCGGACAGCAGGGACGGGATGTCGCGCCCCGTGGCACCGCGAATCACCATCCCCAACACATGCGTGTCGATCGACGTGTATTGCATCTGCGTCCCGGGTGCGGTGAAGGTTTCGGTCAGGCTGGCGGCAAAGTCGTCCATTTCTCCGCCCAAAGCCAGCACGCGGCCCATGCGGTTGATGTCGCTGTCATAGTCCAGATAATCCTCGTCGAAGGTCACGCCCGAGGACATTTGCAGCACGTTGCGGATGGTCGCCCCGTCATAGGCACCGCCCGCCAACCGCGGCGCGTATTTGGTAACCGGATCGTCCAGCGAGGCGATGGTGCCGTCGGCGACCAATATGCCCATCAGGGCGGATAGGAAGCTTTTGGCGACGGACCAGCTGATGCGCAGATCATCCTCGGTCGTGCCAAGGTAGTAATCTTCGTAAACGATCTGGCCGTCTTTCAGCACCAGCAGCGAGGTGACCGCACGGTCCTTGATCCAAGTGTCGGCCCCAGTGGGCAGGGTCATCTCGGCGCCGTAGGGCAGGGGCGAGATCGGCCCGTCGCCGCGCGGGATTTCGCGCGACAGAAAGGCGTCGTTCATATGGCTGAAATTGGCGACGATCTTGTCTTCGGAAAACAGGCTGTTCACCGCCAGAAGGCGGGTGATTTCCTCGCGTTTCCAAAAACCTATGACAGCGGCGGCCAGCACAGCCATCAGCAGGATGCGAAGTGCCCATTTCAGTAAGGTGCGCATGGTTGTCCCCTTGGCAATTGGGTCCAGTCAAACACGCAAAGCGGGGCGGGGCAAACCCTATGTCGGGCCGGTCCAGTTGACCCAACGTCCATGAAAATCGGCACGTCCCAGCGTCAGGCGCAGATCGCCGGGCCACAGTCGCAGGGTCAGGGCCGCGCCCACAGCGCCGGTCACATCGCCGTCGGTTTCCATCGACAGCCACGCCAGCGGGCGGGTCGGGGTAGCGTTCGCGCCTGCCGCTTCGATCAGTGCAGTGCCACGGGCCTGTGCGGCGGCGGGGAAATATTGCCAAGCGACGGTGTGCTGGATCAGATGCATTTGCCCCTCGGGCTGCGCGGTCAGCCGGTGGTCCAGCCAGTCGATGGCGTCGCCGCGTGTGATCTGTGCATCGAACACGGCGGCGGCGGCGCGGGTGCGGGCCAGACGTTCGGGTTGGTCGGCCCACAGGTATGCGGTCAGACGCAGCAGGTCGTCCGTCTTGCGCGGGTTCAACGGGTTCAGGTCCACGCCTGCGCGGCTGGCAATCCTGGGCGTTGTGGCAGGGGGCAGCGGGCCGGTCCAGTCGGGCGAAAGCGTGAGCGCAGGGTCGGCGGGGCCGAAAGTGGTGTCACCGATGGCCAGTGCAAAGTGGTCCCACATCAGGTTCAGCCCGCCGGATGCGCCTAGCTCGCTGAGCATCACGGGCAGGTCAAAGTGCTGGCAAGCCGCCCGTGCCCCCGCGATCAGGGCAGCGGAACGGCGAACCTCGTTGGTTTGCGGCGGGCTGTCGACCCAGTCCAGCAGGAAGGCCTCGTGCTCTGACAGGGCGGCCAGCACGGCGTCGCGCAGCGCGGTATCGTTGGCGGCGCGGGGCGGATAGCAGGCGGCAAGCGCCGGACTGCGTCCCGACAGCACCAGCGCGTGCAATCCGCCCGCGACACGCAACGGCAGGGAGTGCCCCGAGGGGCCGATATTCCCGGTAAAGCTGGCCAGTTTTCGCGCCAGTGCACTGTCGGTAGGCCAGTCTGTTGCCAGAAACGTCAGCAGACGCTGCATAAATGGTGAGTCTAGCCGTGCACAGGATTGCGCCTGATTGCGGAAGGCGTCCGCGAGGCTCATTTGAAACGATCAACAAGTTTTTGCAGTGCCGAACGGGGCGCTTCGGGGTCCGGCTGTGCCGTGGCTTTGGGCGCGGGTTTCAAGGCTTCAGCCTTTGGTCCCTTGTCGCCGGTGCCCGAGCGGGGTGGCGACACGCGCAGGGCCACGGCATTCATGAACTTTGCCGGATCGCCCTGTGCCAGATGTTGCGCGCCATCCGACACGCCGCGCAGCACATCGTCCAGCCAGTCTTGATCGGCCTTGGCAAAGTCGTGCAACACAAAACCCGGCACGCGGTCCTTGTGGCCGGGATGGCCAACGCCCAACCGCACGCGGCCATAGTCGGCCCCCAGATGCGCATGGATCGAACGCAAGCCGTTGTGGCCCGCGTGTCCGCCGCCCTGTTTGAAGCGCACCTTGCCGGGGGCCAGGTCAATTTCGTCATGCAATACGATCACGTCCTGCGGCTCAAGCTTGTAGAACTGCGCGGCGGCAATCACCGACTGGCCCGAATTGTTCATGAACGTTTCAGGCTTTAACAGAACGACGCGGTCGCTGCCAAAGCGGCCTTCGATCACCTGTCCCTGAAACTTGGACTTCCACGGGCCAAAGCTGTGATCCTGCGCGATCCGGTCCAGACACATGAAGCCAATGTTGTGGCGGTGGCCTGCGTATTTTGCGCCGGGGTTTCCCAGGCCAACAATCAGTTTCATCAGCGGCTCCTTTGGATGTTGCGGCGCAGCATATGCGCAGGGCGGCGGCGGGTCCAGTCAGAGGCTGTTGGCGGCTTGGGCGCAGGGGGGGCAAACGCAAAACGGGGCCCCGAAGGACCCCGTTTCAAATGACTGCGAAAGCTTAGACTTATTCGTCTGCGCCAGCTTCCATTTCGGTGGCGGGCACTTCGTCTGCGGCCACTTCTTCTTCGTCGTCCGACTGCGATGCCAGACCCGACGGAGCCGAGATTTGTGCGATGACAAAGTCACGGTCGATCGTGGGCTTCGCGCCTTCGGGCAGTTTGACCGAAGAAATGGTGACGCTTTCACCAATTTCGATTTCCGACACGTCGATGGTGACGTGATCGGGGATATCGCCCGCGGTCACAACCAGTTCGACTTCGGGACGGATCATGGTCAGAACGCCGCCGTGCTTCAGGCCGGGCGATGTTTCTTCGCCAACCACTTCAACCGGGATGAACAGGTTGATCTTCGTGGTGCGGCGCAGACGCATGAAATCGACGTGTGTGGGCAGGTCTTTGACCACGTGACGCTGCACGTCGCGGCAGATGACGCGCACGTCGTCATGGCCTTCGACTTTCATGTTGAACAGCGTGGACTTGAAACGGCCCGCTTTCAGCATTTTCAGCAGTTTGTTGAACGGGATGTTGATGGGCAGCGGATCTGCGTCGCCACCAAAAACAATGCCCGGAACCATGCCGGCACGACGTGCCTGACGAGCGGCGCCCTTGCCTGTCCCCGTCCGTTCCAGAGCTTCGAGATCAGGAATCTCTCCAGCCATAGTAATTCTCCAATACATAAGGGCAGGGTGCCTCCAAGGCTGCCACCCCGCGTGAAGTCGCGCGTATAGACCGGATCGGTTGCCGTGAAAAGAGGGATTTTGCGCAAGCACGCGGCGTCGACACTTGTACCTGTGTCCGCGCCCCGGCACCGCATCGCGCATGGGCGTTTTCGAGGGCCATCGGATCAGCCGCAAGCCGATGGCCGGGTTCTTGGTGATTTGCGTCGTGTGGGCTGCCTGCTTCGCGCAGACCCCGGCAATTGCCGCACAGATCAGCCGACGGGCGTGACCAGATGGCCGCCTGCGGCCTTGATCCGTTCGTACAGCGCAAATTCATCCGCCCGCACCTTGCGCAGCTTGGCCTCGACCGCCGCCGACAACGGTGCCTCGGCCGGGGGCGAGACGTTTTTCTGCTTCAGCGTGATCTCTTCGCCAAAGGCCTGGGTCAGAAAGGCGCGGAACACCGGCTGGCGTTCATAGGCGAACAAGTGGTTCACCAGCACCTCGCCCTTGCCCGAGGTGACAAAGTTGAACTGGCTGCCGATGCCCGCGAAGGGCGGCGGGTTGTCCGAGATCACGGCCAGCACGAAGTCGTCAAAGCTGCATCCGTTGGTGCTGGCCTTGGTGCCCTTTTGGCGCGGGCCGCTGCGATAGCGATACCAGCTGCGGATTTGTTCGACGGGGTCGCGCATGACCGCCATCGTTTCCACCGTCAAACCGAAAGTATCGGCCAGAAACGGCGCCACCTTGTTGTGGAACCGCGCCGCCGTCAGATGTTTGCGCCGCTTCGACAGGATGATGTCGGCACGCGGGCGCAAGGCCATCTCGAAGGCGGTCGTGCCGGTCTTGGGGACCGCAAGAAAGGCCAGGTTCTGATCGGAGAAAACCAACATGACCCCAGCCTTACCCTGTCAGTGCCCGTCTTGCCAACGGCCTGCAAAGTCTTCGGGGATCAGCAGGTTGTGCCGTCCCAGATTTGCAACATTTGTCTCGCCACACAGGGCCATTGTAATGTCCATCTCGCGGTGAATGACCTCAAGCGCCTTGGTGACACCTTGTTGGCCCATCGCGCCCAGTCCGTAGATAAAGGCACGGCCGATGAACGTCCCCTTGGCCCCCATCGCCAGCGCCTTTAGCACGTCCTGACCCGACCGGATGCCGCTGTCCAGATGCACCTCGACCTGATCGCCCACGGCGTCCAATATCGACGGCAGCGCGCGGATCGACGACAGTGCGCCGTCCAACTGACGGCCGCCATGGTTGCTGACGACAATCGCATCGGCCCCCACCTTCAGCGCCATCTTGGCGTCCTCGGCGTCCAGAATCCCCTTGAGGATCACCTTGCCGCCCCATTCTTCCTTGAGCTTGGCAATCTTGTTCCAGTCCAGCGTCGGATCGAACTGTTCTGCCGTCCAGGCGCTCAGTTGCGAGGTGTCGCTCAGACCTTGGACATGACCCACGATATTGCCGAACTCGCGCCGCTTGGCCTGTAGCATCTCTATGCCCCAGGCCCATTTGGTCGCCAGATTGGCGATGGTCCTGGGCGTCAGTTTGGGTGGGGCGGACAGGCCGTTTTTCAGATCCTTGTGCCGCTGGCCCAGAATTTGCAGGTCCAGCGTGATCACCAGCGCCGAACATTTCGCATCCTTGGCGCGCTGGATCAGGCGGCTGACATAATCGGTGTCGCGCATGGTATAAAGCTGAAACCAGAACGGTGCCGTCGTCGCCTCGGCCACGTCTTCAATCGAGTTGATGGACATGGTGGACAGGGTGAACGGCACGCCAAAGGCTTCGGCCGCACGGGCGGCTTTGATCTCGCCATCGGCGTGCTGCATCCCGGTCATGCCGACGGGGGCAAGGGCCACAGGCATGGCAACGTCCTGTCCGATCATCTGGCTTTTGGTGCTGCGCCCCGACATATCGACCGCCACGCGCTGACGCAGGCGGATGTCATCGAAATCGGACGAGTTGTCGCGAAAGGTCTGTTCGGTCCACGACCCGCTTTCGCAATAGTCATAGAACATGCGCGGCACGCGCCGCTCGTAAATACGTTTGAGATCGGCAATTTCGGTGATGACGGGCATGGTGCGGGCTCCAAAGCACGGTATTGGTCAGTTTTCTTTACCGATATACGCGCTTTGGATCAATCCCGCATCAAAGTTCCGTCACATCAAGCGCTGTGCGCGCCGTCGGCCAGCGACTTCACAAACGCCAGAATGTCGGCCACGCTGTCGCCCTTGGCGATCTTTGCCACAATGGCCGACCCCACGACCGCACCGTCGGCCACCGACGCGATGGCGCGGCTTTTCTCAGGAGTGTTGATGCCAAACCCGACGATGATCGGCAGATCGGTCTGCGATTTGATCCGCGCAACCTCGGGGCCGACATCGGTCGCTTCGGCCTCTGCCGAGCCGGTGATGCCGGTGATCGACACGTAGTAGACAAAGCCCGACGTGTTTTGCAGCACGCGGGGCAGGCGTTTGTCGTCGGTGGTCGGTGTCGCCAGACGAATAAAGTTCAACCCCGCCGCTTGCGCCGGGATGCACAGCTCGCTGTCTTCTTCGGGGGGCAGGTCAACCACGATCAGCCCGTCAATGCCGGCCGCTTTGGCGTCCACCAGAAATTTATCGACGCCGCGCGAATAGATCGGGTTGTAATAGCCCATCAGCACGATCGGCGTTGTGTCATCGGTTTCGCGGAACGCGCGCGCCAGATCCAGCGTGCGTTGCAGGGTCATCCCGCCTTCCAGGCTGCGTTGACCGGCCAACTGGATCGTCGGGCCGTCGGCCATGGGATCGGTAAACGGCAGGCCAAGCTCGATAATATCCACGCCCGCGTCCGGCAATCCCTTGACGATCTCAAGCGAGGTGTCGAAATCGGGGTCGCCCGCCATCACATAGGAAACGAATGCCTTTTTTCCGGCGGCTTTGAGGTCAGCGAATTTTGCGTCGATGCGGGTCATGGGGTGGCCTTTTTCTATGTCGCTACCGCAATGCCCAAACTCGCGGGGGAAATCAATCCACCGCAGGGTGCGCAGGGGGGCAAATCGGGGCGGTGGCGGCTTTCAGGCCTTGCATATCCGCAATGTCCGCCGATTCACCGCCTTGCACGCAGGGCTGTGCGCCACTAGAAGCAGCCTGTCGTGGATTTCGGAGAACGAACATGGGTTTCAAAATGGGTATCGTCGGGCTGCCGAACGTGGGCAAATCGACCCTGTTCAACGCGCTGACACGCACAGCCGCCGCGCAGGCCGCGAACTTTCCCTTCTGCACGATCGAGCCGAACGTCGGCGAAGTGGCCGTGCCCGATGTGCGGCTGGACAAGCTGGCAGAGATTGCACAGTCGAAATCCATCATTCCCACGCGCATGACCTTTGTCGACATCGCCGGTCTGGTCAAAGGGGCCTCCAAGGGCGAGGGGCTGGGAAACCAGTTTCTGGCCAACATCCGCGAGGTTGACGCCATCGCCCACGTGCTGCGCTGTTTCGAAGACGGCGACGTGACCCACGTCGAGGGCCGTGTGGACCCGGTGGCCGACGCCGAAACCATCGAAACCGAACTGATGCTGGCCGACATCGAAAGCATCGAAAAACGCCTGCAAAACATCGTGCGCAAGGTGCGCGGCGGTGACAAGGAAGCGGTGCAACAAGAACGCCTGATGCGCGCAGCCCTCGCCGTTCTGGAAGAGGGCAAACCGGCCCGCGTCGTGGACGTTGACGAAGACGACCAGCGTGCGTGGAAAATGCTGCAACTACTGACCACCAAGCCGGTTCTTTACGTCTGCAACGTCGGCGAATCCGAAGCCGCCGAAGGCAATGCCCTGTCCGCACGCGTGGGCGAGATGGCCGCCGCCGAAGGCAACATGCACGTCATCATCTCGGCCCAGATCGAAGAAGAGATCAGCCAGCTTGAGCTGGAAGAGGCGCAGATGTTCCTGGACGAAATGGGGCTAAGCGAAGCGGGCCTCGACCGGCTGATCCGCGCAGGCTACGAGTTGCTGCACCTTGAAACCTATTTCACCGTCGGCCCGAAAGAGGCCCGCGCCTGGACCATCCGCCAGGGCACATCCGCGCCCAAAGCGGCCGGCGTGATCCATGGCGATTTCGAAAAAGGCTTTATCCGCGCCGAAACCATCGCCTTTGACGACTTTGTCGGACTGGGCGGCGAACAGGCGGCGAAAGAGGCCGGCAAGATGCGGGCAGAGGGCAAGGGCTATGTCGTCAAGGACGGCGACGTGCTGCACTTTTTGTTCAACACCTGACGCGTCATCCCCGCGACAGGGGGCTGGCACGGACTTTGCTTTTTCGGCGGACTTGCATGAATGGCGCAGGACCGTGGGATAATTTTCGCGCAGGCATCTGGCAGCAATGTGCGTCCCCGATGCCTGTGAAGGCCTATTAGAACGTTGTTTAACATGAAAAATGTGCCAATTTGAACGCGCTGGCCCAAGCCGCAAAAAAGCAGTTGTTTTCCTGTTCTCCAGCCCATAAACACGGCGGCGGAGACGTGGCCGAGTGGTCGAAGGCGCTCCCCTGCTAAGGGAGTAGGCCCGGAAGGGTCTCGAGGGTTCGAATCCCTTCGTCTCCGCCACCATACCTTTTTGTTGGTTATGAATGGGCCGCTTTAAGCGGCCTTTTTCTATTGTTTATGTGGGCATACTGCCCGCCTGTCACTTTGCCGAGCTTCTTTTGGGTGTCCCTGTAATCGCTTCTCAAGCAGCAGGTCAGCCGCGTTCCGCCGGTGATTAATGTTCCATTCCAAGATGCTTGCGGGAAATTAGGTCACGAAGGTCCTTTTTCATGACTTTTCCCATGGCGTTTCTCGGTAAGGTGTCGATTGTAATAATCTCTTTGGGTAATTTGTACTTGGCCAGAGATCGGGCCAGAATATTTTTCAGGGCAATCGGGTCGACCGCGTCTTTGGCCGTTTCAACGACAACCGCGACCACACGCTCGCCGAAATCTGGGTCAGGCAGGCCAATCACCGCGCTTTCCTCGACCTCGCGCTGGGCGTCTATGATCGTTTCGATCTCCTTGGGATAGATATTCAGGCCGCCCGAAATAATCAGGTCCTTTGAACGTCCAACGATGGTAACGTAACCGTCGGCGTCGATTTCACCCAAGTCACCGGTTCGAAAATAGCCGTCTGTCGTGAAAGCGTCGGCGGTTTTTTCCATCAGTCCCCAATACCCTTTGAACACATTCGGACCCTTGACCTGGATCTCTCCCGCAGCGCCCGGTTCGGCATGGTCGATGCGCAGATCCACATCGGGCAACGGCAGACCAACGGTGCCCGGTTTCCGCAGCGCGTTGAGTGGGTTAGATGTGTTCATGGATGTTTCGGTCAGCCCGTATCTTTCCAGAATACGGTGGCCGGTGCGGTCCTCAAACGCCTGATGTGTGTGGGCAAGCAACGGCGCGCTGCCCGAGATGAACAGGCGCATGTTTTGGCTTGCTTGGGAGGTGAACGCAGATGATGCCAGCAGGCGGGTGTAGAACGTGGGAACGCCCATCATCACGGTGCAATCGGGCATGGCAGCAATCACCTGGTCGGGGTCGAATTTTGGCAGGTAGACCATGCGCGCGCCCGCCAGAAGACTGACATTGCAGGCCACGAACAGCCCGTGGCTGTGATAGACGGGCAGGGCGTGCAGCAGGGTGTCTGCTGCGGTCATACCCCACAGATCGACAAGGGCGGCGGCGTTTGACAATAGGTTGTCATGACTTAGCATTGCCCCCTTGGGGCGACCTGTCGTGCCAGACGTATACAAGATCGCGGCCAGATCATCACCTTTGCGCTCTGCCTTGACTGGCGGCGCAGATGGGTGACGGGTTTGCCAGCTTCCTGTGCCGTCGGCGGCCATCGTCACCAGACACCCGGATGTTTCTGCAACCCCGGTTTCAAGCTGCGCCGCCCGCGCGGGATCGCAAAACAGGACCGACGCTGCGCAATCCTGAATGAAGAACGCCACCTCTTGATCGGTATAGGATGTGTTAAGCGGCAGGAAAACCGCGCCTGCGTGCAGACAGGCCGCATAAAGGGCAAGCGCGGTTGGCGACTTTTCCACCTGTGCTGCGACGCGGTCCCCCGGCGCCACGCCCATGGCGGCAAGGGTTGCAGCAAGACGGGCGGTGGTGCCCGCAAAGTCCTGATGGGATAGGGTCGTGCCATCCGAAAGATGCAGGAACGCGGTGCGGGATGCCGCGTGCGGTTCAAAGACAGCGTCGTACAGGTGGTTCGCCATGTCTTTACCGGCCCTTGAAAACGGGTGTGCGCTTTTGTGCAAAGGCAGCGCGGCCTTCGGCGTAATCGTCGCTTTGAAAGCAGGCCGAGACAGCCGCGTCGATGTCGTCCAAGCCCGCTGGGTTGGTCTGTTCCAGCACGCCGCGAATGGCCATTTTGACGGCCTTCATTGTCAGCGGAGCGTTCTGCGCAATGGTGCGAAGATAGTTTTCCGCCGCATCGTCGAACCCTTCAACCGGCAGGATGTCATTGATCAGCCCCATACGCTGCGCCTCTTGCGCGGTGTATTGTCTGGCGGAATAGAAAATCTCGGCCGCGTTCGCGGGGCCGACGATGTCGACCAGCGTCTTGATCCCGGCATAGCGATAGCCAAGGCCCAGCTTCGCCGCCGGGATGGCAAAACGGGTGTCTTCAGCCGCGATGCGCAAATCACAGCCCAAGGCGGTGCCAAGGCCGCCGCCGACACACCATGTGCGTATCACGGCGACCGTGGGTTTCAGCAGTCCCGCAATCGCGGCGCCGGCGTCCTTGCCCGCAGCATCATAGGTTGCCACCTGCTCGGGGGTGTTACGCTTTTCTGCAAACTCGCTGATGTCGGCACCAGAGATGAACGACGATGTGCCCTCGCCACGCAGGGCGACGACCCGCACGCTGTCGTCCTTTTCGAACTGTTTGATAATCCCCGGAATCTGAAGCCACATGTTAAAGGTCACGGCATTGCGGCGGCGCGGATTGGAAAAAACCATCCAGCCGATGCCGTCCTTGACGTGTGCAATGACCTGCGGCGTGTAGCCGTCCGCTTCGGCGATGGGGTCGACAAGGGTCATACGACTTTCCTTTCTTTCAGCGCGGCGACTTCGGCGTCTGACAGGCCAAGCTCGTGCAGTATTGCATCGCTGTGCTGGCCTGCGTCTGGGGTGGCGGAATGCATAACCGGTGTGGCACCGGACAGAACGATGGGCTGGCCCAGCACCTTCTGGATGCCACGCTGGGGGTGCTCTACTTCGACAACCATATCAAGTGCGGCGACCTGCGGATCGGCAAAAACGGCATCAATCCTGTTGATCGGGCCGCACGGAATGCCCGTCGCAATCAGGGCTTCGGTCAGGTCCGCGCTGGTGCGGGTGCGGGTGATGTCGAACAACAGCGCGTTCAGCGCGTCACGGTGTTCAAGCCGCAGACGCGCCGTGGCAAAGCGGGGATCGTCAACCAGATCGGGCCGGTCAATGACGGTGCAAAAATCCTGCCACATCCTGTTTCCGGTCACAGCGATGTTCATACTGCCGTCGGAGGTGGGATAGACACCCATCGGCACCGCAGTGGGGTGGTTGTTGCCCGCCTGTTCGGGGACCACACCGTCGATCAGCCAGCGCGCGGCCTGAAAATCCAGCATCGCGACCTGTGCCTGAAGCAGGCTGGACTGAACCCATTGCCCCACGCCGGTGCGCTCGCGGTCAAGCAGCGCCATCAGGATTCCGGTGGCGCAAAACATGCCGGCGGTCAGGTCGGCGATGGGAACGCCGACGCGCACGGGGCCTTGGCCCGGCAATCCGGTGACAGACATCAGGCCGCCCATGCCTTGGGCCACCTGGTCAAAGCCGGGCCGCTCCGCATAGGGTCCGGTCTGGCCAAAGCCGGAGATCGATCCCAACACCAGCTTCGGGTTGCGGGCATGCAGACTGTCCCAATCCAGCCCCAGCCGCTTTTTCACGCCGGGGCGGAAATTTTCGACCAGCACATCGGACTGGTCCACAAGACGCATCAGAATATCGCGCCCCTCGGCGCTTTTGAGGTCCAGCGTCAGGCTGCGTTTGTTGCGATGCAGGTTCTGAAAGTCCGAACTTTCGCGATCTGCATAGCCGCTGGCGTCGTCTGGCGGTTCGATCTTGATCACGTCCGCGCCCCAGTCGGCAAACTGTTTGACGCAGGTGGGGCCGGACCGGATACGTGTCAGGTCCAGAACGCGGAAACGGTCGAGGGGGCCGGTTATGTGTTTGGCCATCATGCACCCTCCACCGGAATGATCCGGCTTTCCTGAACCGAGATCCAGACAGGTGCGTTCATGTCGAAAACCTGCTCGGCTGGTGCCGCCGCACGCAGGCTCATGCTGCGGCCTTCAAGCGACAGGCCGTAATCCCAGCGTTCCCCCAGGAAAATCCGTTCATCAATGTGCGCGGCAAGATGCAACATCCCCTCGGCCGGTTCGGGTTTGGTGTTGCCCCGCAGGCTGAGTTTCAGGTTCTGTGGCCGGACAGAAGCAAGCACATTGCCCGCCCTTACCTCGGTCGAAGGGACAGAAAACCCTTCGAAGTGCATTTCACCCGCGCTGGCCTGACCTTCGATCAGGTTGGTGCGCCCGATGAATTCGGCGGCGAACCGCGTGCGGGGCCGTGCATACAGCCGGTAGGGTTCGTCAACCTGTTCGATGCGCCCTGCCTTGATCACCGCAACACGGTCCGAAATGGCCATCGCCTCGGATTGGTCATGGGTGACGTAAACGGTGGTGATGCCAAATTCGACATGCATCCGTTTGATTTCGGTGCGCATTTCCTCGCGCAGGTTCGCATCGAGGTTCGAAAGCGGTTCGTCCAGCAGCATCACCTTGGGTTGCACAGCCACCGCACGGGCCAGCGCCACGCGCTGTTGCTGTCCACCCGACAGTTCGGAAGGATAGCGTTCTGCCAGATGGTCAAGCTGCACGACGCCAAGGATTTCCCTGACCCGCTTCTTGATCTGGTCGGCGGGCAGCTTTTTCATGCGCAGACCAAAGCCCACGTTCTGTGCGACTGTCATGTTGGGCCAGATCGCATAGCTTTGAAAGATCATCGACATATCGCGGTTTTCAGGCGCGACGACGCCCCTTGGCGACGAAATTTCGCGGCCATCCAGTTCGATGCGTCCTTCGGTCGGCGTGATGAACCCGGCGATCATGCGCAACGTCGTGGTCTTGCCGCAGCCCGAAGGCCCCAGCAGGGACAGGAACTCTCCGTCTGCGAGTGTCAGCGAAATATTATCGGCTGCGCGGAACCCGCCGTAATCTTTCACCAGTCCGTCTAGTATCAGTTTGGTCATTTCAGTTCCTTCTCAGCATGAAGTCGCGTCCAAGCAAACGCATGCCGATTGCGACGACAGTCGAGGTGACGACAAGCAGCACCACGCCCATGGCAGCCAGTGTTTCGTAATCACCCTGTTCGCTCATATCGAGCGTCAGGATCGAGATGACCCGGTTCTGGTGGCTGGTCAGGAACATCGCGGTCGACAGTTCGCGCGAGCAGATGACAAAGACCAGAATCCAGACGCCCATCAGCGATTTCTTGAGCACCGGTGCAACAACTTCGACCATGGCGCGCATCCGCGATCCTCCGTGAATCCGAACCGCTTCTTCCAGTTCGGGGTTCAGGCTGCGGATGCCTGAAGCGCAGGACACAAAGGCGATGGGCAAAAAGCGTGTGATAAACGCAAGGATGATGATCAGGCTGGAGCCGTAAAACGAGAACGGCGGGCCAGCGAAGGCTGCATAGAAGCAGATCGCCAGCACGATACCCGGCACCGCCACAGGGGCAACCGCCAGAAAGGCCAGCGCGGAGGAATATGGGATCAGCTTGCGGATCACCACATAGGCGGTCAGAAAGCCAAGGACGGTACAGGCCGTGGCCGACGCCAGCGCAAAGTAAACGGTGTTGAACATCGCTTCGCGCACCGTGGCCTGTTCGAACAGGATGGCCCTGTAGTTGTCCAGCGTCAGGTTTGACAGGGTCGGGGCCTTGGCCCAAGCGATCTGGAAAGACGTCGACAGCAGGATGCCTGCGGGCAAGATGACAGCAAGCAACGTCACAGCCAGCCCGTGCGCAAGGAACAGCCATTTCCAGCGTCCCACACGCATTGCGGTGCGCGCGCCCCCCTTGCCGCTGACCGCCACGTGGCCGCCGCGCAACAGCAGACGTTGCGCGCCCAGCAACACCACGGTGATCAGGACCAGCGGGACAGAGAACGCCATCGCCAGCTCGATCTTTGCCGGATACTCGAAAAAAGTGGTAAGCTGTGTGGTCGCCACGTTGAACCTTGCCGGAATGGCAATCAACGCGGGCGTGCCATAAAGCGCAATCGTTTCCAGAAACACCAGCATGATCGCCCCCAGGATCGCGGGAAGCGCGAGGGGCAGGGTGATGATCCAGGTGGTCCGCATCGGTCCTGCGCCATGGATCGCGGCGGCCTCTTCCATCTCGGACGAGATAAGATCGAGCGCAGAGGTGGCAAAGATGAAGATCAGCGGAAAGACGTTCAGCGCGATGACAAAGGCCAGCCCCCAAAGGCTGAAGATATTCACCAGCGGGTCTTCGATGCCGGTCAGTGACGTCCATATCTGGTTGATCCAGCCCGCGTTGGGACCGGCCAGCAGGATCCACCCGATCGCGCCCAGAAACGGCGGCATGATGAACGCGCCCAATGTGCCAAAATAGAATAGCGACCGGCCCGGAATGTCGGTGCGGGACACGACCCACGCCATGGGCAGGGCCATTGCCACTGATATGACCACGGTGACCACGGCCAGTTGGATGGTGTGCCAATAGGCCAGCAAATAGCGGCTGCGGCGTGCAACATCGACAAAATTAGAAATTGTGAAGCTACCCGTTTTCGGGTCGCTGAAGCTTTCGATCAGAAGGCGGGACATTGGATAGACAACCAGCCCGACAAGAATGGCCGTCAGCAGCCCAAAGACCACCAGTGACCAGTCGAATTTTGGTCTGCGCACCGATGGGCGCAGACCATTTACATTTGCGGTATCTGTCACTGTCAGATTCCGAACGTGTCACGGAATTTTTCAGCCAGCTCGGGAATGTCATTTACGATCTGGTCGGGCGTTGCCGTGATAACCTTGATCTCGTCCAGCGCGGGGACACCCGGTTGCAGCGCAATGCCTGCGCGGATCGGAGTGCCGAACTGTTCTGCGATGACTTCGTTGAACTCGGTGCCCAGCAGGAATTCCGAGAACAGTTTCGCCGCATTGGGGTGGGGGGCATTAGCAAGGATACCGCTTGGCGACGTGATGATCACCGTCCCGTCTGTCGGGTAAACGTTGGCGACGGGATTGCCCTTGGACGAGGCCGACAGCGACGACGCTGCGGGGCCCGCACCAACGATGGTTTCGCCCGAAACGGTCGTGGTAACCACATCAATCGACGACCGGCCGATATAGGGGTTCTGGTCCAGCATCTTTTCAAAGAACTCGTAACCGTAAAGCTCTTGCATCTTCACGCCCCAGATGCCGACATACCCTGAAAATCCGGGGTGCCCGATCGCGACCTTGTCTTTCCACTTGGGGTCCAGCAGGTCTGGCCAGTTCTTCGGGGCATCTGCTTGGGACACCTCGTCGGTGTTGTAGACGATGCACATGGGACCAGCTGTGGTGACATGGAACATGTCGTCGGCGTCCAGGTTCTGAAACTCGGGAATGACCTCGGACTTGCGGACCGGCGTGTATTGCATCAGCAGATCGCGCGATTTCAGGTCGATCGCGTGGGCAATGCTGGACGTGGTCAGCACATCGCAGTTGGCAACGCCTGAATCGATGTCCTGATTAAGCCGCTGGAACGCCACACCCGCCGTCGAACGCACGACGTTGACCTTGATGCCGGGGAAAAGCTCGGTGAATTTCTGGCCGACAATTTCGGCACTTTCCGAGGCCAGCGGCACCACGTACCAAGTGATCTCGCCTTCGGATTTCGCGGCCTCGTACAGGGCCTGAATTGCGTCCTGTGCCATGGCCAGCCTTGGTGCCAGCGCTGACGCGGCAAGCCCGGTGACCACGAAGGTTCTTCTGTTAATCGACATCTTATTCCTCCCAGAATGGTTGTTGTTGTTCGACACGGTCAGCCCCAAAGGCCGACACGACCGTGTCACGTCTTGAAATCATCTTTCCGGACAAAGGATCGTTGTCGATTGACCGGATGTTAATCGGTGTTCTCGCTCTCCTTTTTGTGGGTCATGGTCGCAACAAGGTCTGCATAGACCCTGCCACCTGATAGAATGTGATCGCGCATCGCGGCCTGTGCTGCGACGGGGTCGCCCTTTTCGATGGCCGTGACCACGTGGCCATGCTCGACCCACGACCGCTCGACGCGCGACCGCTGGTACAGGCTGGATGTATGGTAATAGGCAAGGCGGCTGCGCGTCTGACGGATCAGGTCCGCGATGTAGGTGTTGCGTGCACCTTTGTAGATCAGGCCGTGAAACCGTCCGTTGCATTCAATGTAGCTTTTGCTGTCGTGGCTGTACGCGGCGGCTTCACTTTCCGCGTGAACCGCGATCAATGCATCCAGCTCGTCGTGATGGATGCGCTGCGCGGCCAGTGCGGCGGCTTCGGATTCCAGGCAGGCCAGCGTTTCCAGCATGGCCACAGCCTCATCTGCGCTCAGTTCACTGACAACCGCGCCGTGACGTGGACGCATCTGCACAAGACCCGTCGCGGCAAGCTGCATGATGGCTTCGCGGGCGGGTGTGCGGGACACCTGAAATCTTTCAGAGAGCATTTTTTCGTCGATCAGGTCGCCAGGGCGCAGTTTCCCGCGGCTGATTTCCTTTTCGATCAGTTCTCTGACGGTATCGCTGGCACGTGCCATAAGATTCTCCTCTTGGCATTAATGTATACTTATATGATCCATACGTATTCAAGATAAATCTTTACGCGTACGTATGGTGACTATATTACCAAGGAAACTTCGTCTGATTCAATATCTTGCACAGGGAATAGCCTCATGAAGACACAGGCCATACGTATACACAGCCACGGCGGACCCGAGGTTCTGAAGCTGGACGAGATAGATTTGCCTGAACCCGAAGCCGGACAGGTGCGCATCAAGAACACCTGCATCGGCGTCAACTACGCCGATATCTACGAGCGCGAAGGCGATCACGGGGGGCCGCATTCGGCAAAGGCGCTGCCGATCACGATGGGGCACATGGCGGTGGGCATCATTGATGCCGTCGGCAAAGGTGTAACAAGCCACACTGTTGGCGCGCGTGTCGGCTATATCGGGCCGAACAGCTATGCCACGTTTACGAACATGGCCGCGAACAGGCTTTTCAGTTTGCCCGACGCGGTGACGGATGACGTCGCAGGCGGCTATCTGTTGCGTGGCCTGACCGCCGAATACCTTTTGCGGCGTCTCTACAAGGTCGGGCCGGGGACAACAGCGTTGGTCCATGCGGCCGCGGGGGGCATGGGGCTGATCCTGGGGGAATGGGGCCGTCTGTTGGGCGCGCGGATGATCGGAACCGTCAGCAGCGAGGCCAAGGCCGAGATCGCGCGCGCGCACGGTTATGACGCGGTCATTAACTACGCATCCGAAGATTTCGTCGCGCGCACGCTGGACGAAACGGACGGCACAGGCGCGGACGTGATCTATGACGGCGTCGGCAAAATGGCTTTCTTAAAGTCGCTGGACTGTGTCCGGCCCCGTGGCATGGTCGTCAGCTATGGCACCGCGTCTGGCAATGTCGGTGAATTCGATTTGCAGCGGCTGCATTCGAAATCCATCATCGTAACCCGCCCGACCCTGCGCAGTTGGATTGCAGACCCGGACGAGGCGGCACTGGCGTCGCAGGCGCTGTTCGACGTGCTGTCAGGCGGGAAAATACAGACACCGCTTGGCGCACAGTTTCCGCTTGATCAGGCCGCAGAGGCACACCGCCAGCTTGAAAGCCGCAGCGTCACCGCGCCCATCGTACTTATTCCATAAGGATTGATCATGACTGACCAGAATTTCCCACCTGACTGGACACCTGACACCACATATGCGGACGGTCGCATCGGTTTGACGGTGCGCGACGGCATTGCCGTTCTTGCGGTGCAGATACCGAAGAAGATGAACGCGCTGGATGTCCATGCGACCCGTGGGATGGTCGAAGCGCTTGAGGCCGCACAGGACCGGGCGCGGGTGCTGGTGTTTACAGGCGCGGGCGGCAAAGCCTTTATTTCCGGCGCAGACATCGGCGGGTTTGATGATGATAAACGACAAGGCAGCAGTTTTCTGGAACGGCAGAAAGTTCTGGCCGACTATCCACTGCCCACCATTGCGGTCATTCGCGGCTATTGCATCGGTGGCGGGCTGATGACGGCGCTGAACTGCGATTTCAGGCTTGCGGGGACCGATGCGAGCTTTGGCATTCCGGCGGCAAAGCTTGGCATCTCTTACGGTTTTGACGGGCTGTCCCGTCTGGTTCAGGTCGCCGGCCCCGCGCGCACCCGATATCTGCTGTACACAGGCGACAGGGTGGACGCGCAGACCGCTTTGGCGTGGGGATTGGTCGAGCATGTTTATGACCCGGACGCGCTGTGGGATCAGGCGATGACGATGGCGCGCAGGATCGCCGCAAACGCGCCGCTGTCCATTCGTGCGACGAAACAAACGGTGGCCCAGATCACCCGCGATCCCGATGACCGGGACATGCAGGCCATTGCCGATCTTTCGATGCTTTGCCAGCAAAGTTCCGATTTTCGCGAGGGGCGTGATGCGTTTCGTGAAAAGCGTAAACCTGAATTCACGGGTGCATGATGGGACTGGTCCTGTATCACGCCTGGAAATCCAGCGCCTCACGTCGCGTCCGCTTTTTTCTCGAAGAAAAGGGGCTTGAGTATGAAGCACATGAAATCGACCTGTCACGACAGGAGCAACACCAGCCGGCGTTTTTGAAGGTGAACCCCATGGGGGTCGTTCCTGCGCTGATCCACGATGGCCGCGCTTTGCACGAAAGCGGGACAATATGTGAATACCTCGAAGCTGTGTTTCCCGAACCGCAGTTGTGCCCGACCGATCCGTACGACCTTGCGCAAATGCGCAACTGGGTGCGCTATGTCGATGGGCTTATCGGAAACCTGATACGGTTCAACTGGCGATACACGATCCAGGATCGGGCTGCGAAACTCTCGGAGAGCGAACTTCAGGCCTTGCTGGACAAAATCCCCAGCGCCGAGCGGCGCGAGGCATGGCTGAGGGTCGCTCGTAAACCTTACACCGCGGAAGAGCTGGATCAGGCGCGGGACAATCTGGTTGCACTGCTTGACCGGATGGAAGGGATGATGGTGGATGGCTGGCTTATCCAAGGGGGCTTTTCGCTGGCGGACATTGCTGTGGCCCCATTTGTGCGGCGGATCGGTGAAGAGATTGCCCCTGACGAACTGCTACCGGAAAACCGCCCCAAGGTGGCGGACTGGTGGGCGCGGCTGCAATCCAGGCCAGCATACGTCAAGGCCAGGTTCGATCCGTTTCTAAGCGCTGATCCTGATCCGTCTGCATAGGCTATTCGCCGCAAAACAGACGATTGAGGGTGTCGGCGTATTGCGATTGTCCGGACGCAGGCGCCGCTTGCGGTGCAGGTTATCCCGTCCGCTGAAGGGCCGCATCTGCGCGCGACAGCGTCAGCCGGAACGTGCTGCCAGTGCCCAGTTCGCTTTCCACAGAAAGGGCCCCGCCGTGCAACACCGCCAGTTGTTCGGCGATGGCCAGCCCCAGACCCAGTCCGCCGTTCTGGCGTGACATCGACCCGTCGACCTGCTGGAACCGCTGAAACACCCGTTCCAGATTGTCCTTGGCTATCCCGCAACCGGTGTCTGCCACGCTGAACACGATCCGGTCGCCCACCTGCTTGATCGACAGGTGAATGTTGCCTGTGTCGGTGAATTTGATGGCGTTCGAGATCAGGTTGTACAGGATCTGTTTCAGCCTGATGGTGTCGGCCATCGCCTCCGCAGGTCCGTCTTCGGAATAGGTTAATGTCAGGCCCTTGGCTTCGGCATCAGGGCGCAAGTCCTCGACGACGGTTCTGCCAAGGTTGGTGACCTCGATCCGTTCCAGGTCCAGTTCAAGCCGCCCGCGCGCGACCCGGGTCCAATCCAGCAAATCTTCGACCAGACGCAGCATGTGCTTTGCGGAATTCTCGATGCCCGCACCCTGATCCGATACGAACCGCTGAAAGTTGCCCACTGCCGTGACCGTCGTCTCATCGGCGGGAACGATCGCCTCCAAAGCCGCGGCAAGGCTTTTGGACTGGGGCAATCTATCACTGTTGCGCAGAAACGATGCGCGCCCTGAAATTACGGTCAACGGGGTGCGCAGTTCGTGCGAAACGTTGTTTAGGAATTCCGTCTTTTCGCGGTCGGCGGCCTCGGCTGCTTCCAGGGCGCGTTGCTCTGCGGTCACGTCTGTCGAAATGCCCACCGTATAGCCGTGCGGTGTTTTGGCTTCGGTTACCTTCAGCCAGCGGTTGTCGGCCGCAACCTCAAGAAAGGACACGCCCGGATTCCTGAACCGCTCAAGCCGCTCTGCAATCCATGTGTTTTTGTCTTCGATTGTGGTCGCGTCCGACTGGTTGTTGACCGAATGCGCGAGCAACTCCTTGATGGTCATACCGGGTTTGATCAGGGGGCCGATCTCGGGGTAATACTCAAGATATTTTTCGTTCACCAACATCAACCGCTCGTGATCGTCAAAAGCGATGAAGCCTTCGTTGAGGCAGCCAATGGACTCGGCCAGAAGCGCACGCGCGTTTTCCTTTTCCGACGCGAAATTCCGGATGATGTACAGCACGCCGACCAGAATAACGCCCAGAACAAGCACGAAAGCCAGCAGATAGGGGCTCTGCGGAGAATAGGACGGCCATCCATCCGTGGGGCGGACGGTCGCCTGCCAAGTGCTGTCCAGCATTTTGAACTCTGTCGTCACCGGTCGCGCGTTCAGCGGTCCGGCGTCGTCTTGCACACCGTTCGGGCGGGGCGGCGAAGCCTGGATTTCACGCAGGCTGAAGCTGTACTTCTCGGTATCGCCAAAATCCTGTCGCTGGGCGCTGAGAAGTCCGTCCGCCGAGATGACAATCGAAATGACACCCCAGAAACTCTCCGCGTTGGTCAATGGGTTGGGCAGAAAAACAGGATAGCGCAGGATATAGCCCGCGCCCCCCTGCACCAGCGGCACCGGGCCGTCGACGATCGGGCTTTGTCGACGATAGGCTTTTGCCACACTGGCCATCTGTTCGGGCACTTGCCAGTATTTCAGGCCAATCGTTTTCTGATTGCCAGTGATCGGAAAGCTGTGGGTTACGACCAATCCGGGGGCAAGCGCCACCGCCCGGACACCCGGATTGTGCAATTGCAGATCCGCCACAAAGCGGGAAATCTGTGCTTCGTTCACCTCTGTTGAGGCGACCAGGAGGTTTTCAATGTGCTTGGCCACCAACACCGCTTCGAAAAAGCGCAACTGGATCTGGTCTGTCGCGGTGAAAAGATCCTGTTCCAGATCACGGCGCACGGTTGCCAGATGGTTGTCCTTGTCCAGCGTAATCACGGCATAGCCGATGCCCACAACGCTGCCAAGGGCAAGCGTGGTCAGCAAAATATAGGCTTTTGAAGCCAGGTAACTTTTGTACTTGTTTAACACACACTGTCCTTCGCTAGAGCTTTCTAGGGCGTTCCCGCTATGGCTGTCGGGTTACTCATCCTGGCGGCTCTAAACCTTTTACTAACACAACTATATATTGAAAACTGGCACAATTGGGGCGGTCGACGTCATATTGAACCAATACTGCCATGGCAGAAAATTGAGTGACCAGATACAGCGGCGCATGCGTTAGCTAAAGGGTGTGGTTTGGCCACACCGCACAGCGGCTTGCGGCGCAGCAGTGCACGCAACCATGAGAGGCCGCGCCGGTATTGCAGGTGGCGTCACGTCGAAGCTGCCTGTGATCTCGGGGAAATGCGCCAGCCCGTAGGAGATGATGGACAATTGCACCCCGCAGCGGCGTGCTGTGAAACAACTGGACATCGCCGATAACCAGCCAATTCAGCGCCTTGATCTGGCGTACGCGGATTACCGCAAGGACCAGCGCAGACCCAGCCGCAGCCATGGTGTTTGCCGCGGCGCGCAGCATGGCCGGTCCTCAACCTTCGGGGCCGGAACCAAACATCGTCAACGTGTCGAGCATCCATTCCCCTTTTCGGACGCTGATGAATTTATGCCGTCCACAAAATCGGGCGTAAGGCAAAAGCTGCACCTTGTTTTATTAACTGTAAATCCTATACAAAATGTATACTTTATCTGACGGAACGTCATCAAAAGGAACTGACATGACATTGTTGCCTGATATCGAAGCCTTGTGTGCAGCTATGACAGAGGTTCGACGCGATCTTCATGCTCACCCCGAACTGTCGCTGGAAGAGGCGCGCACCGCCGATGTTGTCGCGCGTCATCTGGAAGAAAGCGGGTTGGAGGTGACCCGTGGCATCGGTGGCCATGGGGTCGTGGGCACCCTGCGGCGCGGTGGAAATCGCCCGGCGGTCATGTTCCGCGCCGATATGGATGCGCTCGCCATCGAGGAAGCTTCGGGGGTGGCGCATGCCTCGCGCAATGCCGGGGTTATGCACGCCTGCGGTCACGACGGGCACACCGCCATGCTGCTAGGGGCTGCGCGGGCTTTGGCGGATGATGCGTCAGTCACGCGCGACATCCATTTCGTGTTTCAACCCGCAGAAGAACGCTATTGCGGCGCACGGCGCATGATCGACGACGGGCTGCTGACGCGCTTTCCCTGCGGCATGGCCTTTGGTCTGCACAATGCGCCGGGGTTGCCCGTGGGCACCTTTGCGACGCGCACCGGCCCGATGATGGCGGCCTCGGGGATATTCTCCGTGGTGTTCACCGGAACGGGCGGGCACGGCGGGGCCCGACCGCATCTGGCCGCCGATCTGACCCTGGCACTGGCCGAATTCACAATCGGATTGCAAACCGTGATCCGGCGCGGTTTCTCGCCGCTTGACCCGATCGTGCTTACACTGGGGTCGGTGCAGGGTGGGAACGAGAATGCGTCGAACGTGATGCCGGCTCGGGTCAAGGCGACCGGGACGATGCGTTGCTTTACCCAGGAAAGCTGCGATCTGATTGATACCGCGCTGAACGATCTGGCGGCACGGATTGCGCTGGTCAACGGCTGTGACGTCAAGCTGGACGCGGAATGGGAAGCCCGCCCGCTGGTCACCGATGCCGAGGCCACCGAGATCGCCCGCACCGCTGTCGGCACTCTGGGGCGCGATCTGAACGAAGCGCCGATGACCACGGGGGCCGAGGATTTCTCGGATCTGACACAGGCCTTGCCCAGCTCGTTCATGCTGATCGGAAATGGTGTCGAAAAAGGCGCAGGTGGCGATGCGCTGCACGCGCCGACCTATGATTTTAACGACAAGGCCATCCCGTACGGCATTGCCTATTGGACCGCACTGGCGTGGCAGGTGTCACAGGGCTGATGCAAGATCCTGCGCGACATGCCCGCACAAGGTCAGGGCCTGTCGCGCGTCTTTCAGATGTTGCGACATTTGCAAAAAGCCGTGCGGCATCCCCGGTGCCACATCCAGTCGCACACGATGATCCAGCCCCGCCAGCCTTCGCCACAGTGCCAGACTGTCCGACAGCAGCGGGTCAAGCGCAGCGGCCAGGATGTGAACCGGCGGCAGGGCCGATAAAGCTGTATCATCGGCCTGCAACGGCGCGGCCAGAGGGTCCGTGCGGCGGGCCGGATCGGGCAGATACCAATCGGTGTAACGTCCAAGCTTGTCAGACGTGAAGCCGGGAAAATCCGCAAAGCGCAGGTGCGAGGCGCGTTGCTGGCCCGGCGCGAACATGCCGTAGTACAGCAGCAATCCCGCAGCGGCGGTCTGCCGTTCCAGCAGCAGGGTTGCGATGGCAAGGTTGGCCCCGGCTGAATCGCCCCCAACCAGCACCGGGCCTGCGGTGCAGCCGGTGACTTCGGGGTGTCGGGCGAGGGTCAGATAGACGCTGGCCACATCATGCAGCCCTGCGGGAAACGGGTCTTCGGGCGCTTTGCGGTAGTCGGGCAGGACGACGGACATTCGGGCCGCTTGTGCCAGACAGCGCCCGGCGTGTTCGTCCGTTTCTGGCGCACCAAAGGCAAAGCCACCCCCGGGGATCATCAGGATCGCGCCCGGCGCGGCATTTTCCGGGGTTACCACCACCACACGGCAAGGGGCCGCGTTGGTGCGGGCCGGGGGCACCACATATTCGCGGCGCTGCATCGGCGGCAGGTCCGTGTTCCAGACCTGCGCACGCTGGGCGGCCAAGGCACGCCCTTCGGCGGCAGGCAATGTGGTTGGATCGACCTGCGGGCCTGAACGGCCCAGCTTAGCCGTCAGTTCAAGCAGGCTGGCGGCGGGCGTGTTCGGAATGTCCAGCGGTTGTTCTTCACGCCCCAGGTCCAGCCAGCGGGGCAGGGCATGGGACCAGGCTGGAAGCCGCGGAGTGTGCGAGGGCATTTTAGTGCGCAATCATGATGTGCCGGATCGCGGTGTAATCTTCGAGCGCGTGCAGGGACATATCCCGCCCGTATCCTGACGCCTTCAGCCCGCCGTGGGGCATTTCGTTGACCAGCATAAAGTGGGTGTTCACCCAAGTGCAGCCGAACCGCAGCCCTTTCGACACCCGCATCGCCCGCGAAACGTCGCGGGTCCAGACCGACGAGGCAAGGCCGTAGTCGGTGTCGTTCGCCCAGTCCATCGCCTGTGCCTCGTCATCGAAACGCACGATGGTGACCACCGGGCCAAACACTTCCTTGCGCACGATCTCGTCGTCTTGGGTGACATTGGCGATCAGTGTCGGCTGATAGTAATTGCCACCACCATCGGCCACTGCGCCACCGCACAGCACGTCAACGCCGTCACGCGCACGGGCACGCTGGACAAATCCGTCAACACGGTCGCGTTGTTTTGCCGTGATCAGCGGCGGAATTTCGTTGTCTGCATCATCGGCGCAATCATAGCGCAGGGTTTTGACCGCATCCGCCAGCTTTTGCGCGAATGCATCATGTATCCCGCTTTGCACATAGACGCGGCAGGCTGCGGTACAGTCCTGACCCGCGTTGTAAAAGCCGAAATTGCGGATTGCATCGACCGCCGCATCCATATCCGCATCGTCAAAGACCAGTACGGGCGCTTTGCCACCCAGCTCAAGGTGCGTGCGTTTGATCGTGGTCGCGGCGGCATTCAGCACGGCCTTGCCGGTGCCCACGTCGCCGGTCAGCGAAATCATGTCGACCTGCGGGTGTCCGATCAGCGCAGCCCCCACGCCGGGGCCGTCACCGGTCACGATACTCAGCACGCCCTTGGGCAGGATGTCGGCCACCAGCGTGGCAAAGCGCAACGCGGTCAGCGGCGTGTGTTCGGCAGGTTTCAGCACCACGGTGTTGCCTGCCGCAAGGCTTGGCGCCAGCTTCCATGCCAGCATCATCAGCGGATAGTTCCACGGGGCAATTGCCGCAACCACACCCACCGGATCGCGGCGCACGAACGATGTGTGGCCCGCCAGGTATTCGCCCGCCAGCGGGCCTGTCATCGACCGGATGGCCCCCGCGAAAAACCGGAAGCAATCAGCGGCCGCCGGGATTTCATCTCCCAGCACACAATGAAACGGCTTGCCACAGTTCAGCGCCTCAAGCCCTGCCAGCGTGTCGCCGTCCGCTTCGATCCGGTCGGCGATTTGCAGCAGCACGGTGGCGCGTTCGGATGGCGTCGTTTCGGACCAGGCCGGAAAGGCACGCCGTGCCGCCATCACAGCCGCGTCGATCTGGTCGGTGCTGGCCGATGGCACGGTTGCAATGCCCGCACCGGTGCGCGGATTGATCAGCTTGATCGCGTCGCCACGTCCGGCGGCAAAGCTGCCATCAATAAAGTTTGCGGTTTCCATTCGACTCTCCTGAAGGGTTGGCAGCTAGGGCGTGGTGATCTGTCCCAACACTTGCGCATGGCGGCTTTCGGTGATGTTTCCGCCGCACAGCACGGCAAGCGGGCGTGGCATGTCCTGGGTCTGCGACAGCTTTTGCCATCCTGCGACGGCCAGCGCGGCAGCCCCTTCGACCCGCTGTCCGCAGTCGGCCATCAGGTGCTTCATCGCGGTGGCGATTTGGTTTTCTGAGCAGGTGACAGCACTGGTCAGACAGTCCAGTGACAAGGGTATGGTGATACTGTCGGGGTCAATGTCGCCCGCCACGGCACTGGCAAGGGTCGGCTCATGGGCGCGCAGGGCGGCGGGCACCTTGCGCCAGTACAGCGGGGCAGAGTTCTGCGGAAAACAGGCGTGCAGCCGGATGTCAGGCCGCAAATGCTGCAACACCACGGCCAGCGCCGAAAACAATCCGCCGCCACCGACCGAGACAAACACATCCGTGACATGGGGGTGATCGCGGACGATCTCTGCCGCAATCGTGGCATGGCCCAGCAACACGCCAAGGTGGTTGTAGGGGGAAACATAGGTGGCCCCGTCGCGCGCGGCGAGGTTTGCGGCATGACGCTCGGCGCCCAGACAATCCGCGCCGTGGACAATCGTGCGCGTCGCAATCTGGCGCACCACTTCGTATTTGGACAGCGACACGTCTTCGGGCAGCACCACGGTCGCGGCCAAGCCATAGCGCGCTGCGGCATAGGCGACAGCCAGCCCGTGATTGCCGGACGAGGCGGTGAAAACCTCGGCCTTCACCGCCGGCAGAACACCGGGAATGCCCTGTACTGTCGTCATGGCACCACGCACTTTGAACGATCCGGTCGGCAGAAGGTTTTCCAGCTTCAGCAACAGCGGCCCCGCACCGTTGATCGTAGCAGTGATGGTGGTCGAGTTGCACACATCCGCAGGCAGCAAGCTGGCAGCGCGGTCATGGTCGGTGCGCAAGATGCGGGCAGCGTTCTGCGCCGAACCGTTTTGCGCGTCGGACCAGACCAGCCGGGGTGTCACAGCCCGCTTCCCAGATCATTGGACTTGTCGCGGGCCGGGCGCATCGCCTTGTACAGCGTCGCCCGCGAAATCCCAAGCAGTTGCGAAACATAGGTGGGCGAGTTGCGAATGCTGAACGCGCCGTCGGCATCCAGCACCTGAATCATTTCGGTGCGCTCGTCGCGGGTCATCGCCTCGAGCGAGGTGCGCCGCTCGCGCAAGAATTCGTAGATGCGCGTGTTGATCTGCTCGCGCCAGTCGGTTTCGAACAGCACCGACGGTTGACCCGCCTTTTCCGGTATCCCGATCAGCGATTGCAACATCTCGGCTGCCGCATCAAAACGCGAGACATCAAGGTTGACGCAAAACAACCCCGTGGCAGCGCCGTTTTCGTCGCGCAGCACGGCTGTTGTCGACTTCATCCGGTGCAAGTCGCGGCTGACTTTGGGGTAGGGCCCCATCACATCCACATCAAGCGAGATGTTCTCGTCCAATGCGGTTTCTGACGGGTCGCCCACCTTACGTCCCGAGATCGGATTGACGATGTAAGCCACCGTGTCTGTTTCCAGATCGTGCAGAACCACCTCGGCGTGCGGGCTAAGCAGGGCCGCAAGGCTGTCGGCGACGGGAACGTAGTTTTTGAATATCTTTCGCATGCTCGCAATCTATCCTTGCTATACAAATTGTCAACTCTGTTCATTTAGTATACTTGCAGGGCAACGTACCTGTAGGGAGGCAGAAGACCGTCATGAGTTTTGGCAGCGACAATCGTTCCGGCGCATCGGCCGCCGTGCTGGACGCTCTGGTGCAAGAGTTCAGCCAGAATGGCGGATCGTACGGTGCGGATGCATCCACACTACGTGCGGAAACCAAGCTGCGCGAGGTGTTTGACTGCGACCTTTCTGCGTTCTTTGTCACGTCGGGGACTGCGGCGAACTGTTTGGCCTTGTCGACCCTTGGTGATCCATGGGGGGCGATCCTGTGCCATCATCAGGCGCATATTCTGCGCGATGAACTGACCGCGCCCGAGTTTCTGACTGGCGGTATGCGTCTGGTGCCTGTCGCGCCGTTTGTCGCGCGGCTTGATGCAGCTTCTGTCGCGGCCCACATCCGGGCCATGCCCGACGACAGCCCGCACAATATCCGCCCTCAGGTGTTGTCGATCGCGCAAGCCAGCGAGAACGGCCAGGTGTATTCCGTCTCCGAAGTGCAGGCGTTGTGTGATGCCGCCCGCACCGCGGGGTTACGTGTTCACATGGACGGTGCCCGCTTTGCCAATGCGGTTGCGCATCTGGGCTGCCATCCGGCGGATGTGTCGGTGCGCGCGGGCGTTGACGTGTTGTGTCTGGGGGCAACCAAGAACGGCGCTGTCGCTGCCGAGGCGGTTGTCTTTTTCGACAAACCCCTTGCCCGTGGCTTTGCCGCGCGGGTGAAACGCAGCGGCCACTTGTTGTCCAAGGGACGTCTTTTGGGCGCACAGTTTGGTGCATGGCTGGACGACGGGCATTGGCTGAACCTTGCGCGCCACGCGAACGGTCAGGCGCAGCGTCTGGCGGCGGTTCTGTCGGCAATCCAGGGCGTGCGGGTTGCCCTGCCACCACAAGCCAACGAGGTTTTTGCCGTGTTGCCCCGCGACGTCAGCGCCCAACTGACCGCTGCGGGTATCCAGTTTTCGCCGTGGTACGACGATGCGGTCCTGCCGGACAGCATTGATTCGCAATGCGAAATGCTTGCCCGTTTTGTGACCTCTTTTGCAACGACGGACGACCAGATCGAAGCGGTCGCAAAGCTGTCGGCTGATGTTGGGCCAATCAGCTAGGGCGCTGGGTGGCGACGCCCGCAAGGCGTCCGAAACCCCAGGTCTTTGGGTGCGGGGCTGTCTGAACAGGATTGAAGGCCTGAGCCTGAGCCTGAGCCTGAAAACATCAGGCCCGCATTGCAATCGTATAGGCATTTCGGATCGCGGCGTGCACGTCGCGTGATGCCACCGCATCGCCAATCAGGTGCAGCGCGCCTGCGAATTCATCCCGCGCCTTCAGGTCGTGGTATATTTCGCTAAGCGCCTGCGTGCCGCGTTCGACGATAATCTGATCCGTCTCGACGCTGTGGGTGTGGCCGCTGAATGTGTGTACGAACGTCGCCTTCAACCGCGCGCCTTCCTTTTCGACGCGCAGCAGGTCCAGATCGCCAAGGATCTTCACGCCCTGTTCGGCAAAGCGTTTCCTGAATCCTGTGCCGTCCTGATAGGGCATTTCCTGCCCCACAACCCCGTCGCTGGTGGCAAAGGTGACGTTGCTGCCTGATTTGGCAGCCAGCAGCGCACAAGAGGGCGCCGGCGCGCGGCCCGTGCCGTCGTGGATCAGCACCTCGGCGGCAGGGGGCACCGCGCCCGACAGGAAATCCCACGTATTCTGGCAGAACTCCGCGCCTTCGACCTGATCCAGATCGGGCAAGCCACCTGTCGCGACAAAGACCGTGTCGGGTTTTTCGGCCAGAACATCGTCCATGTCAGCATAGCAATTGGTGCGCACCGTGACCCCAAGCCGCGTCAATTCAGCGACACGCCAGTCGACGATGCCGATCATGTTGGCACGCTCTGGCGCGCGTGCGGCCAGACGCAACTGGCCGCCCAGTTGCGACGCCGCTTCCAGCACGACAACGCTGTGACCGCGCAGGGCCGCAACGCGCGCGGCTTCTAGCCCGGCAATTCCACCGCCCACCACGACAACGCGGCCCGGCGTTTCTGCCGGTGTGACTTTGTGCGGTATCTTCAGCTCGTTGCCGGTGGCCGCGTTGTGAATGCAGGTCGCCTTTTTATACAGGCAATAAGACGACCCGACGCAGGGGCGAATGTGGTCTTCGGTCCCGTTCATCAGATGACGCACCAGATGCGGATCAGTCAGGTGGGCGCGGGTCATGCCGACCAGATCGACAATGCCTTCACGGATCGCATGGCGGGCGGTGGCGGTGTCGCGGATGCCCCCGGCGTGGATCAGCGGCAGGGTCACTTCCTTGCGAAAATGCGCGACCGACGTCAGATAGGGCGCATCGGGCTGGAACATGCCGGGCATGTTGTCCTCGGACAGGATCAGGTCGCTGTCCATCCGCCCATAGATCGCGTCAAAGAAATCCAGCAGCCCTTCGCGCTCGAACATCTGCGCCAGCGCGATACCGTCGTCGGCGGTCAGCCCGCCGGGCGTACCTTCGTCGATGACCAGACGGATACCAACGGCAAAGTCCGGCCCCACAGCGTCGCGGATTGCTTCGTGCACCATCAGCCCGAAACGGGCGCGGTTTTCCAGCGATCCGCCAAATGCGTCGGTGCGCCGGTTGGCAAGGGGCGACATGAACTGACCGATCAAGTGGCCCCCGCACAGGGTTTCCACACCGTCCAGCCCGCCATCCTGCGCGCGTTTGGCGGCACTGGCGTAATCGGCGATCACCCGGTCGATGTCGTCACGGTCCATCTCGCGCGGAAAGCCGCGGCTGCGCACTTCGCGGATGGGCGAGGGGGCGATCACGGGGGTCCAGTCGCCGTGGAACGCATTGGCGCGACGGCCCAGATGCGAGATTTGGGTCATCACCGCGGCACCCTGATCGTGCACGCGCGTCGACAGGGCTTGCAGATAGGGAATGATGCGGTCGCTGCTGAAATCCAGTTGGCCGCCGCCCCAGCTTGAATCGCGCGACACCATGGCGCTGCCGCCGATCATCGTCATGGCCAGCCCGCCGCGCGCCTTTTCCGCGTGATAAGCCTGATAGCGATCACCGGGCATACCGCCATCGTCGTTCATCGACGCGTGGCTGGTGCTGACGATGCGGTTGCGCAGGTGCAGCTTGCCCAACGTGAAAGGGGACAAAAGCGGGTCGTTGGAGGTGGGCGCGGTCATGGCGGGATTCCTGATGTGGCACGCATCAGCATGACCGCTGGACCGCATCGCATGAAGCTTGAAAAAACAGGAAAAACCTATACGCTCAGCGTATGACCGAACTGGCCCGCCTGATCACGTCGCCCAAGTCGCTTCTGGTGTTCGAAACCGTTGCGCGGCACGGCAGCTTTACCCGCGCGGCCAAGGATTTCAACATTTCGCAGCCCTCGATCAGCCGCAACATTGCGCAGCTTGAGCAGGACATCGGCCAGCCCCTGTTCGTGCGCGGCGCGGGCGGTGCGCGTATGACCGATGCAGGGCGCCTGCTGTTTGCCGCCACCACCGAGGGGCTGGGCCGGATCACCGAGGCCGTCGAAACCCTGCGCGCGCAAGGCGGTGCAAGCGAAAGCGAGGTGGTCCTGTCGCTGTCCAACGCCTTTGTCACCAACTGGCTGGTGTCGCGGCTGGGGGCCTTGTCCGAACAGTTTCCCCAGGCGGTGCTGCGGTTCGATCTGGTGGCGGGCACGCGCAAGTCCGTGGCGGGCGAGGTGGATCTGGCAACCCTGATCACCCAGGCCGGCCCCGACGACATCGTTCTGGCCCCTGAGGTGATCGTGCCGGTGTGCAGCCCCGATTACCTGGCTTCACATGGCGGGATGCTGCCTGTGGACCCTGCACAACGCGGCGCAGGTCATACGTTTTTGCATCTGTCGGATCATCCGCGCACGATCTGGGACCCGGTTCTGGGTGCCGGAGCCATGGCGCGCGGAGATGCTGTCTGGCACGGGTTTTCCGACTATGCCGCGATCATTCAGGCGGCGACGGATGGCACCGGGGTCGCCTTGGGCTGGCTGAACGTGGTCGCAGGCAGCTTGCGCAGCGGCCGTTTGGTGCCCGCATGGCAGGGCCGCTGGATCGAAACGGGGCGCGTGGTCCGGCTGATGTCAACGCGCCCCGGGCCGATGCGCCCCATCGTGCGCGAGATTGCCGCGTGGCTGTGCGACCACATGGCCGAGGATCTGGATGCGGTCGCCCGTCTGGGCGCAGGCCCTGAAATCCTGCGTGACCGTGCGGCAGATTGTGTCAATCCAGCCCCGTATTCAGTAGAATAAACCATACACTTCAGGTCATAATGGCAGTGACACGAAGCATGTTCCTCGTGTCCGCAAAGGCGACAACAGGAAGCGTGACATGCAACCCAAAAGCGGTACCACGAACGATCAGGTGGCAAAAAGGTCTTCGGGCGGTGCAACAAGTGCCGCGCGCTATCAGGCGTTCATGTCCCGATCCATGCCCCCCGACGAAGCGCGGTTGATGTTGGACACCTACGAGGCAACGATCCGCCCCATCACGCTGGCGGATCGCCCGTTGATGCACGAACTGACAGTGGCGGTTTTCTGGCCGCATCGTGCGCATGATCTGGATGCTTTCTTGTCGTTGGGACAGGGTTATATCGCGCTGGATGAAATCGGCCGCCCCATCGGGTCGGCGATGTATTTCCCGATGGGGTCTGATTTTGCGATGTGCGGTATGATGGTGACAACGCCGCGCCTGCAAGCATTGGGTGCGGGCCGTCGGCTGTTGCGGCGTATTCTGAAAGATTGCGAAGGTCTGGACCTGCGGCTTTCTGCGACGAAATCAGGCTTTTCCCTGTATGAATCGGCAGGGTTCGAAACCGTTGGTGCCATCTGGCAGCAACAAGGTGTGGCGCGGCCCATCCATATGCCCGAACTTGCGCCGGGTTTGTCCCTGCGCCCGCTCAAGGCATCGGACCGCGCGGCAATTCACGCCTTGGACAGCCATGCCTATGGCGCGCAACGGCCCGAGGTTATGGATGCCATGGCCAGCCTTTCGACCGGTGTCGTGGTGGAACGCGATGGCGCGGTATGTGGGTTTGCCATGATGCGCCCCTTCGGCAAGGGGATCGTGATCGGGCCGGTGGTTGCCGAAGACGACCAGATGGCAATGTGCCTGTGTGCCCCGCTGATCCAGCAATGCGAGGGCCGCTTTGTCCGTCTGGACACGCCCCAACAAAGCGAACACTTCAAGGCGTTCTTGTCCGCTGCGGGAATGGGTGTCTATGACACGGTGACCGAAATGCACATAGGCGGCTTTCGACGCGCTACGGAAAATGCGCAAACCTACGGTCTGGCGTCGCATTCCCTGGGGTAGGGACCGCGGGATAGACAGGGGCGGTTGCCGCCCCCGTCGTTTCTCAGGACAGCCGGTCCTTCAGGCCGAACCACAGCCCCACCATTGGCAGAAACCAAGGTTTGCCGCTGTGCAGCGGGATACTGGGCCAGTCCAGACCGGCCAGCGGATTGGTGTCTTGCCGCCCCATTGCCATATCAGCCAGTGACTGACCGATCAGCGTCGACATCTGCGCGCCATGACCGGAATAGCCCATGCCATAGATCATTCCGTCCGCCTCGCCCGCGCGGGGAAAGCGGTCCTTGGTCATGCCGACAAGGCCGCCCCAGCAATAGTCGATCTGAACGTCGGCCAGATGCGGGAAAATCTGCGCCATGGACTGGCGCAGGATCGCGCCGGACTTGGCATCTGATTGCTGGTCCGACACCGCCGAAAACCGCGCGCGACCGCCAAAGATCAGCCGGTTGTCGGGCGACAGGCGGAAATAGTTGCCGATGTTCAGGGACGTCACACAGGTGCGGTTGCCGGGCAGGGTGGCGGCGATCTCGTCCGGGGTCAGCGGGCGGGTGGCAATGATGAAAGACCCCACCGAAATGATCCGTCGCCGGAAATAGGTCAGCGGTTTTTTCGCATAGGCCCCCGAATAGGCACCCGTCGCTGCAATGACGCGGTCGGCGGTGATCTTGCCCTTGGGCGTGGTCAGCTCCCAACGCGGGCCGCTGCGTTGGCGGTCGGTGACCGGCGCATGCTCCCAGATCAGCGCCCCGTGGCGGTGTGCGGCATCTGCCAGCCCGTTCACATAGCGCCCCATGTGCATCATCGCGGATTTCTCGTAGATCATCGCGCCATGAAAAGCGTCAGAGCCGATTTCCTGTGGCAGGTCCGCCTTGTCGACCCAGCGCGTGTCAGGGTCGACCTCGGCGTTCAGGTGTTCGAAACTGGCGCGCAGACCGGCGACATGCGACGGTTTTGACGCCAGTTTCAGCTTGCCCGAGCGGCGGAAGTTACAGTCGATGTTCTCTTCGGCGATCACATCCTCGATCATGTCGATCGACCGGTCGTATGCCTTGTAAAGCTTTTGCGCGCGGTCCGCGCCAAAGTGTGCCTTGGCCTCGCCATATCCGTGCGCCATGCCATTGTTCAGGTGGCCGCCATTGCGCCCGGACCCGCCTGCACCGATGTGATCGGCTTCCAGCAGGGCGACACTGACACCTTCACGGGCCAGTTTGCGCGCGGCATTCAGTCCGGTGAAGCCGCCGCCGATCACGGCCACATCGACGTGGCCAGTGACCGGGCCGGTTTGCGCCGCGCCAAAGGGCGCTGCGCTGTCGTGCCAGTATGACATGTACTTCATGATATGCTCCGGTCCCTTACAGGCCGACGACGGCGGCCAGCCCCGAGGCGTCCTCGATTTCTGTATACCCATAGTAAGGGTTGGCCGGCTCGTGGCCACGGTTCACCCAAACCTTGTTCTTGATGCCGATGTCATGCGCCGTCATCAGGTCATAGCGGAAACTGGACGACACGTGCAGCACATCCTCGGGACCGCAGCCCAGCATGTCGAACATATATTCGAACGCCTGCATCTGCGGCTTGTAGGCCCCTGCGCTTTCGGCCGTGTAGACATGGGCGATGGGCGCGCCCAGCTTTTCGATGTTGTGCGGGATCTGGTCGTTCATCGAATTGGTCAGCGCCACCAGCGGGATCTTGTCCGCAATCTTGGCCAGTCCGGCGGGCACATCTGCGTGCGGGCCCCATGTTGGCACACGCGTGTAAATCTCGGCGGCAACCGCGGGATCAAAGGCAACTCCGTTGCGTTTGCAGGTGCGTTCCAGTGCGTTGTGCACGATGTCGGCGTAAGGCTTCCAGGCGCCCAGCACCTCGTCCAGCCGGTAGGCCGAGAAGTCAGCGATGAATTTGTCCATCTGCTCGGGTGTCAGGGTGTCGGCATAGTGCGCGCGCGCGGCACCCGCCATGTCAAAGAAAATCATGGTGCCGTGGCAGTCAAAGGTGATGAATTTGGGGCGAAAGGTCATGTCGGTCTCCGGGCTTCTGTTCGCACCATAGTCACCCGCAATACGCCACAGCGCTTGCCGCGTTTGGGGTTTTCAAAGCACGAAATAGCGAATGTGGCACGGCGCGCGGCACGACCTGCCGCTGGGTGCGTATCTTTGGTTACGATGGTGGCGCGGGGGGTGGCAGTCTGTGGGCAGCACTGTCAAACACGCGCGTTGCGCCCATCAAGAAAGCCTGTTCATGCCCCATATCGTCGCGATTCCCAGCACTCCGGATTTTGCCCCGCGCAAGGATGTTGCCGCCCCCGAACGCCTGATCGAAGGCACCCCGTCGTTTCAAACCTGGCAGCTGGACACAGCATTGGCCGAGGCTGCCAAATGGGGCCAGATCAGAACCGGTGTGTGGGAAGCAACGCCCGGCACGACCATTTCGATCAAGGGGGACACGTTCGAGTTTTGTCATATCCTGTCAGGCCGCGTCGAGATCATCGAGGACGGGGGCGACACATTTCCCTTTGGTGCCGGTGACAGTTTTGTCATGAAGCCAGGCTTTGTCGGCAAGTGGAAGACCATCGAAACCGTGCGCAAGATCTACGTTATCGCATCCTGAGCCTGATCAATGACACTGGACCTGTCCCCCGCTGATCTGCTTGACCGTCTGGTCGGATTTCCCACTGTCGTGGGCACGCCCAACGGCGCGTTGATGGAGTTTGTCGCGGATTACCTTCGCGCGCATGACGTCCCCTTTACCTTGCTCAAGGGGCCGGAAGGTGACCGGTACAATCTGTTTGCGACCATCGGTGATGCCTCGGTGCCGGGCTATATCCTGTCAGGACATGTCGATGTCGTGCCCGCGCAGGAACCTGAATGGCAAGCCGACCCCTTTGTGATGCGGCGTGCCGACGGTCGGCTGATCGGGCGCGGGTGCTGTGACATGAAAGGCTATGTCGCGGCGGCACTGGCCGCGGTGCCTGCGCTGCAAAAGATGAACCTGTCCGCGCCGGTGCACATTGCCATGTCCTATGATGAAGAGGCCGGATGCCGTGGCGTGCCGCACATGCTGGCGGCACTGCCCGATCTGTGCGCGGCCCCCTTGGGCTGTATCGTGGGTGAACCGACGGGGCTGGTGCCGGTGCTGGCGCACAAGGGCAAGGCGGCGCTGCGGTTGCTGTCCGAAGGGCGCGCGGGCCACAGCTCGCGTCCCGATCTGGGGGCAAACGCGATCCACGGATTGCTGCCCGCGCTGTTGGCGGCCACGACGCAGGCCAAGGCGCTGGAAACCGGCCCGCAAGACCCGCGTTTCGCGCCGCCATACTCCAGCCTGCAAATCGGCACGCTCAAGGGCGGGCAGGCGATCAACATCATCCCCGAGGCTGCGCAGGCCGAAATTGAAGCGCGCGCGATTGCTGGCGTTGATCCGCAGACGCTGCTGGCGCCGGTTCTGGACGCGCTGGGCGAAGGCGTGCGTGGTGAATGGATGTCGACCTATCCGGCGCTGGCGCTGGATGCGGATCACCCGCTGGCCCACCTTGTCGCGGGCATATCGGGCAATGCGCCCCTGGGCGCTGTCAGCTTCGGCACCGAGGCGGGGTTGTTCCAACAGGCGGGCGTGCCGTCGATCATCTGCGGGCCCGGCGACATCGCCCGCGCCCACCGCCCCGAGGAATACCTGACGCAGGACGAGCTTTCGGGTGCGGTCGATATGATCCTCTCTCTGGGCCGGACCCTCGCGACCTGACCACGGGGGGGGCAGGGCGGCATATCCTGCGGCGGTGCCGCAGGGATGTGATCGAAACTGCTGCCTGCCCAATGGAACAAGACGAAACTGCCAGCCGCCTTCCGCTAGGCTAAGCCTGAACAAAACGGACCTTTCTATGACCATTGCCAAATCCGCCAGCACGGCGTTGCCCCAGACAAACATCACTTTTGCCCCCTTCACGCAGGACCATTTGGCCGACGGGCTGCGCATGTCACAAGCGGTGCAATGGCCGCACCGCGCCGAGGACTGGGCGCTGACGCTGTCGGTGTCAGAGGGCGTTGTGGCGATTGCGGACGGTCAGGTTGTGGGCACGGCGCTGTGTTCCGGCTTTGGCGCAGTGGCGACGATGAACATGATTATCGTCGATGCCGCCATGCGGGGGCGCGGTCTGGGGCGTGCGCTGATGGAGCAGGTCATTGCCCTTGGCGGTACACGCGAACTGCGGCTGGTGGCGACGGCGGATGGTTTGCCGCTGTATGAAAAGCTGGGCTTTCAGGCCACGGGGCGCATCCTGCAACATCAGGGCATAGCGCGCGCAACACCGCCCGAACTGCCCGTGACCACCGGCACGGCGGATGACATCGCGCGGCTGGCGCAGATGGACACGGCGGCGTCTGGCCTGTCGCGGGACGCGCTGCTTGCGACCATCGCCGCCGGGGGCGAGGTTCTGGTGCACCAAGACGGTTTTGCCATGGTCCGCAGCTTTGGACGCGGCAAGGTTGTTGGCCCCATCGTTGCCAAAGACGCCGCCACCGCGCGGGCGCTGATGGCCGAGGCGGCCAACCGTTGCGCGGGCCAGTTCCTGCGCGTCGACCTTGTCGAAGAAAGCGGGCTTGCCACCCACGCGCAGAACCTTGGACTGGACCATGCGGGCGGCGGTATCGCCATGCGCTGCTGTGCCCAGCCCACCGCGCCCACTGATTTCAACACCTATGCTCTTGTGTCGCAGGCACTGGGCTGATCCTTTCGGAGACTGACATGCTGACCAATTCCCTTGTCGAGCTGGACCGCCAGCACCTTGTTCACCCCGTATCGTCGTTTCGCGGCCACGAGGCGCGTGGCGTGCGCGTCCTGCAATCTGCCAAAGGGGCCACCGTCACCGACGCCGAAGGCCGCCAGTTGATCGACGGTTTTGCGGGCCTGTGGTGCGTGAACGCAGGCTATGGCCACGAAAGCGTGGTCGAGGCCGCCGCCGATCAGATGCGTCGCCTGCCTTATGCGACCGGCTATTTCGATCTGGGGTCCGAAGCGCCCATCCGTCTGGCCGCAGCATTGGCCGAACGCAGCCCGGGCGATCTGAACCACATCTATTTCACCCTTGGCGGGTCGGACGCGGTCGACAGCACGTTCCGATTTGTCCGCTATTACTGGCATTCCAAGGGCCAGCCCCAGCGCGATCAGTTCATCTCGGTCGAACAGGGCTATCACGGGTCCACCACGATGGGCGCGGGCCTGACGGCGCTGCCGGGGTTCCACGACGGCTTTGGCGTGCCTTATGCGTGGCAGCACAAGATTTCGTCGCATTACCTGTATCGCAACCCGCTGGGGGATGACCCGCAGACGGTCATCGACGCGTCGGTTGCCGAATTGCGCGCCAAAGTGGCCGCGATTGGCGAAGACAAGGTCGCCGCATTCTACGTCGAACCGATCCAGGGGTCGGGCGGCGTTCTGGTCCCGCCAAAGGGCTGGATCAAGGCAATGCGCGATGTCTGCAAGGAACTGGGCATTCTGTTCATCGCCGATGAAGTCATCACCGGCTTTGGCCGCACCGGCCCGATCTTTGCCAGCGCCGACGAGGGCATCGTGCCCGACCTGATGACCTGCGCCAAGGGTCTGACCTCGGGCTATGTGCCGATGGGGGCCGTGTTCATGTCGGATCATGTCTACGACACCATCGCCGACGGGGCAGGGGCCAAGGCCGTGGGCCACGGCTTTACCTACTCCGCCCATCCGGTTTCGGCGGCTGTCGCGCTTGAGGTACTGGCGCTGTACGAGGGCGGCCTTTTCGACAACGGCATCAAGGCCGGTGCGCGCCTGATGGCGGGGCTGGAGAGCCTGCGCGATCACCCGTTGGTGGGCGACGTGCGCGGACGCGGCATGCTGGCGGCGGTAGAGCTGGTGACCGACAAGGACAAGAAAACCGCGTTGCCTGCCGCCGTCCAGCCCGCCACGCGGCTGTTCGACCGCGCATGGGATCAGGGCCTGATCGTGCGGTCGTTCGCCCAGGGCATCTTTGGCTACGCGCCGCCGCTGTGCTGCACCGACGGCGAGATCGACGCGATTGTCGAACGCACCCGCACCGTGTTGGACCTGACGCTGGAAGATCCTGAAATTCGCGCGGCGATGCGCTGATGGCGCTGCTGTTTCTGTCCACGCCCGAACGGGCCGCCGTCTGGGGGCCGATGTTTCAAGAGGCCGGTGAGCCGTTTGTCGTGGGCGAGGACGCGGTGACCGATCCGGCGGCAATCACACATCTGATGTGCTGGCTGCCGCCAAAAGATCTGGGGCGCTATCCCAACCTCAAGGTCGTCATCGGCGCAGGGGCGGGCGTGGACCACATGCCAAAAATGCCCGACGGCGTGACTTTGGTGCGCGCGCTGGCACCTGGCATCGACCAGATGGTGCGCGACTGGGTGGTGATGGCCACGCTGATGTTGCACCGCGAGATGCCGACCTATGTGCAACAAGCCCGCGCCGGGCAATGGAAAGGCCACGCGGTCCCGCGCGCACGTGGCACCCGTGTCGGTATCATGGGGACGGGCCGGATTGGCGCGTTGGCTGCGCGAACATTGTCGGACATGGAGTTCGATGTGGTTGGCTGGTCGCGATCCGGCCGGCCGGTCGACGGGATCAAGGTCTTTGCCTCTGACGGGCTGGATGACTTTCTGGCGCAGTCCGACATTCTGATCTGCCTGCTGCCGTTGACGGACGAAACACGCGGCATCCTGAACACCGATCTGTTCGCCAAGCTGCCTCGCGGGGCGTGTCTGGTTCATGCAGGGCGCGGCGCGCAACTGGATATGGACGCGCTGAAGCAGGCTTTGGAGGATGGCCGTCTGACCTCGGCAATGCTGGATGTGACCAACCCCGAACCCTTGCCGGACAGCCATTGGGCGTGGCGCGATCCGCGCGTTTTTATCACGCCGCATATCGCCGCAAACACGGACCACGCAGAGGGCGCACGTCATGCGCTGGACGTGGTGCGCGCCAGCCGCGAGAACGCGGAATTGCCCGGTCAGGTCGATCAGGATCGCGGGTATTAAGGGGAAAATGGCAGATCGTTGGGAAATACCGCTGTTTTCCCGAATACAGTATAATCTGCCGTGCCCCTGCCCATATTCGGCGTTTTTAGGACCCTGTTTCAGGCGAACCTGAGGATGGAAAACTTGAACAACAGTTCAGAAACGCTGCCCCTGAAGACCGCGATCCGCGTCTTTGCACACAGGAATTCAGAGATGACAACGACCCTTGATGTGAAACCCCTGACTGAATTCGCCTACGTCAGCTTTGACGTGGTCGGTACGCTGATCGACTTTGAAGGGGCGATCAAAGGCGGTCTTGCCGACATCGCAGCGAAAGAGGGCATTGACCTGAACGGCGAGGCGGCGCTGGCCGTGTACCGCGACGCACGCTACGAACCTGACGCGGGTCTGTTCCCCGATGACCTGGGCCGCTGCTATGGCCGTATTGCAAATGCGTTTGGCCTGCCCGACACCCCGGAATACCGCCAGTACATGATCGACGCCGTGGGCGAGGCCGTTCCGTTTCCCGACAGCGTCGAGGCGATGGCGCGGCTCAAGGCGCGCTACAAGCTGATTGCGATGACCAATGCACGGCGCTGGGCGTTTGATAAATATGCCGCCAAATTGGGCAATCCGTTCTGGGCCGGTTTCACCACCGACGACACCGGCACGGAAAAGCCGGACCGGGCCTATTTCCAAAAGGTATTTGCCCATGTCGAGCGTGATGGCGGCTGCAAGGACGACATTCTGCACACGGCGCAAAGCCAGTACCACGACATCGGAATCTCGCGCGCGCTGGGCATGACCAACGCCTGGATTCAGCGACGCCATGCCCAGGACGGATACGGCGGCACCATCGCGCCCAAAGAGTTTACCGAACCGGATTACCATTTTCACGCGTTGATCGAACTGGCCCAAGCGGCCGACGATGCATTCAGTGCGTGATCTCAGCGGCCTGAGGCGACGACAAGATCGCTAGGGTTAAAACTTTAACAACACCAGGGAAATTAGAAATGACCAAAACACCCACAAACTGGACCAGCCGCGATGATGCTGCGGTCGAACACATGATCCGCCGCGGTGCATCGCGCCGCGAGCTGCTGAAAATGCTGATGGCGTCAGGTGTGGCCGTGGCCGCCGGTGGGACGCTTCTGACCCATGCGACGTCTGCTGTTGCTGCTACGCCCGTCACTGGTGGCACGCTGAAAGCCGCAGGCTGGTCGTCGTCCACCGCCGACACGCTGGACCCCGCCAAGGCGACACTGTCCACCGACTATGTCCGCTGCTGCGCCTACTACAACCGCCTGACCTTCCTGGGCGGTGACGGCAACGTGCAGATGGAGCTGGCCGAGAGCATCGAATCTGACGATGCTCAGACCTGGGAAATCAAGCTGAAGTCCGGTGTGCAGTTCCACGACGGCAAAACCCTCAGCGCGGATGACGTCGTGTACTCGATGAACCGTCACCTTGACCCAGCCGTCGGCTCCAAGGCGAACTCGCTGGCCAAGCAGATGGTCGAGATCAACAAGATCGACGACCTGACGGTCAAGATCGTTCTGGCCGAACCGAACGCCGACTTGCCCACCATCCTGTCGCTGCACCACTTCATGATCGTGGCAGATGGCACCACCGATTTCACCACAGCCAACGGCACCGGCGCATTCAAAAGCGAAGTGTTTGAACCCGGCGTGCGGTCCATCGGTGTGCGCAACGACAACTATTTCAAGTCCCAGGGCGCCTATCTGGACAGCTTTGAGTTCTTTGCGATCCCCGACAACAACGCACGCGTGAATGCCCTGCTTTCCGGCGACATCCAGCTTGCGGCGGCGGTCAACCCGCGGTCGTTGCGGATGCTCGAAGGCAATGATGCGGTGCGCACCAGCATCTCGACCGCTGGTAACTATACCAACCTGAACATCCGTCTGGACGTCGCACCCGGCGAGCAGATGGATTTCGTCGAAGGCATGAAATCGCTGATCAACCGTGAAGCGATCCAGAAATCGGTTCTGCGTGGTCTGGCGGAAATCGGCAACGACCAACCCGTGTCGTCGGCCAACCGCTATCACAACCCCAACCTGGCACCGCGTGACTTTGACCCTGAAAAGGCCAAGTTCCACTTTGAAAAAGCGGGCCTTCTGGGTGTCGAAATTCCGATGGTTGCGTCTGATGCAGCCGGGTCTTCGGTCGACATGGCGACTGTGGTCCAGCAAGCCGGGTCGGAAATCGGCATGAACCTGAAGGTCGACCGCGTGCCGTCCGATGGCTACTGGTCGAACTACTGGCTGAAGTCGCCCGTCCACTTCGGCAACATCAACCCGCGTCCGACACCGGACATCCTGTTCTCGCTGCTGTACGCATCCGAGGCACCGTGGAACGAAAGCCACTACAAGTCCGAGAAATTCGACAAGATGATGATCGAAGCGCGCGGCGCATTGGACGAAGACAAGCGGACCGCGATGTATTGGGAAATGCAGGAAATGGTTGCCAACGAAGCAGGCACGATCATTCCGACGTATATCTCGAACGTCGATGCCGTCACCACCAAGCTGGGCGGCCTCGAAGCCAACCCGCTGGGCGGAATGATGGGCTATGCCTTTGCCGAGTATGTCTGGCTGGACGCCTGATCGCTTAGCACTGTACACTGGGGTCGCGCGGACACCGCGCGGCCCTTCAGACGTTTTTCAACCGATACGAGGTGCCTTTTGACCCGATCACTCTTGCCATACATCCTCGTCACACAAAGACTTGGGATCGCGTTTCTGACGTTGATCATCGTGTCTTTTGCAGTGTTTTTTGCAACGGCAATGTTGCCCGGTGATGTGGCCGAGATATTGCTGGGTCAGGCGGCCACACCCGAAGCTGTCGCAGGTCTGCGCGAGGCAATGGGGCTGAACGAACCGGCGCTGTCGCGTTTCGTGCATTGGCTGTTGGGTCTGGCCCAGGGCGATATGGGCACGTCCTATGTCAACAACATGGAAGTCGCCGAGCTGATCGGCGGGCGTCTGCTGAATTCGCTGCGGCTGGCCGGTGTCGTGACACTGGTGTCGGTGCCGATTGCGCTGACCTTGGGAATTTGCGCCGCCATGTGGCGCGGTTCGATCTTCGACCGCGTGGTGTCGTTGCTGACAATCTCTGTTGTGTCGGTGCCCGAATTCATGGTGGCCACGCTGGCAGTGCTGATCTTTGCCGTGTGGCTGGGCTGGTTGCCCGCGCTGAGCTATGGCGTCGATCTGGACAGTTGGTCGGCCATGCTGCGGGCCTATGCGATGCCGGTGATCTCGTTGTCGATGGTGGTTTCGGCGCAGATGATCCGCATGACGCGCGCCGCCGTGATCGAAACGATCAACACACCCTATGTCGAAATGGCGCTGCTCAAGGGCGCGTCGCTGCCACGGATGGTGCTGCGCCATGCGCTGCCCAACGCGTTGGGACCGATCGCCAATGCTGTGGCCCTGTCGCTGAGCTATCTGGTGGGCGGTGTGATCATCGTCGAGACAATTTTTAACTATCCCGGAGTTGCCAAGCTGATGGTCGATGCGGTGTCCACCCGCGACCTGCCGCTGATCCAGTCCTGCGCCATGATCTTTTGCGTCAGCTACCTGACGCTGATCACGCTGGCCGACCTGATTGCAATTCTGTCGAACCCGAGGCTTCGTTGATCATGACCGATACTGTGTCTTCCGCAACATCCGACGACACCACCCCCGAAGGCGCCACGTTCGTCTTTAACTGGGTGGGCCGTGTCGGTCTGGCTGTCATCGTGTTCTGGGCCGTTGTCGCCATTGCTGGCCCTTATCTGGCGCCGCATCCACCCGGCGAGATTGTCGATTGGGACTATTTCGGCCCGGTCACATCCGAATTCTGGATGGGCACCGATTATCTGGGCCGCGATATTTTTTCGCGCATCATCATGGGCGCACGCTATACCGTGGGCATTGCGCTGGCCGCTGTGACACTGGCGTGCACCATCGGTGTTCTGCTGGGCATGATCGCGGCTGTTGCCGGCGGTTGGTTCGACATGATCCTGTCGCGGCTTCTGGATGCATTCAACGGCATTCCGTCGTTGCTGTTCGGTCTGGTTGTTGTGGCGGCTGTCGGCTCGTCGATCCCGATCCTGATCCTGACCCTGACCGCGATCTACATGCCCGGGTCCTACCGCTTTGCGCGGGCGCTGGCGGTGAACGTCAACACGATGGATTTCGTCACGGTCGCCCGCGCGCGCGGCGAAGCAACCCCCTATCTGATCCTGCGCGAAATTTTCCCCAACATCCTGGGGCCGGTTCTGGCCGACCTTGGCCTGCGCTTTGTCTTTATCGTGCTGGTGCTGTCGGGCCTGTCGTTCCTGGGCCTGGGCGTTCAGCCGCCCAATGCCGACTGGGGCGCACTGGTGCGCGAGAATATCGAAGGGCTTAGCATTGGTGCACCTGCTGTGCTGTTCCCGTCGGTTGCCATCGCGTCGCTGACCATCTCGGTGAATATGTTCATCGACAACCTGCCAACCCGTATCCGCGACAGGAGCGAATGATGCCCCAGACAACCAACGATACCCCGCTTGTCAGCGTCCGCGATCTGAAGATCGGCGCGGTCACCGATGCGAACCGCAAGGTCGAGATCATCAAGGGCGTCGATTTCGACATCGCACCGGGTGAGATACTGGCGCTGATCGGGGAATCCGGCTCGGGCAAGACCACGATTGCGCTGTCGCTGATGGGGCACACGCGCCCCGGCTGTTCGATCAACGGCGGCACGATCCGCATTGGCGAAAATGACGTGACCGCGATGACCAACCGCCAGCGCGCCGGAATGCGCGGGACCGAAGTGTCCTATGTGCCGCAGTCGGCTGCGGCGGCATTCAACCCGTCGCAACGGATCATGGATCAGGTGATCGAAATCTCGACGATCCACAACCTGATGCCCAAGGCCCAGGCGCGCACCAAGGCGATCGCGCTTTTCCGCGCACTGGCGCTGCCCGACCCGGACACCATCGGGGACCGCTATCCGCACCAGGTGTCGGGCGGCCAGTTGCAAAGGCTGTCGGCGGCGATGGCGTTGATCGGCGATCCACGTCTGGTGATCTTTGACGAACCGACCACGGCGCTGGACGTGACCACCCAGATCGAAGTGCTGCGCGCGTTCAAATCCGCGATGGCCGACGGCGGCTGTGCCGGCGTTTACGTCAGCCACGATCTGGCCGTCGTGGCGCAGATTGCAGACCGTATCGTCGTGTTGCGCGGCGGCAAAGTGCAAGAGGTCGGCACGTCAGAGCAAATTCTGAACGATCCGCAGCACCCCTATACCAAAGAGCTTCTGGCCGCGTTCGAACCTGCGGGGCGCACGCCGCAAAAGGTGTCGGCAGAGGACAAAAAGACGCCCATTCTCGAAGTGTCGAACCTGTACGCAGGCTATGGCACCATCCGCAACGGCGAGCCCGCAGCCAAGATCCTCGAGAACGTGAATTTCCGGCTGGAACGGGGCCGCAATCTTGGGGTCATTGGCGAATCCGGTTCGGGAAAATCCACTCTGGCCCGCGCGGTCGCAGGCATCTTGCCGCCCTACAAAGGCAGCGTTCTGATGGATGGTCACGAATTGAAGCCCGACCTTGCAAGCCGGTCCAAAGAGGACCTGCGCCGCGCCCAGATCGTGTTTCAACTGGCCGACACCGCGCTGAACCCCGGCCATTCCATCGCCAACATCATCGGCCGCCCGCTGACGTTCTACCACGGCCTGCGCGGCAAGGCGCGTGATGCGCGTGTGATCGAACTGCTGGACATGGTCCATCTGCCCGCGAACATGCGCCACCGCTTGCCCGGCGAACTGTCGGGCGGGCAAAAGCAGCGTGTGAACCTGGCGCGTGCGCTGGCCGCCGAACCCGAACTAATCCTGTGCGACGAGATCACCTCGGCGCTGGATACCGTCGTCGCGGCAGCGATCCTTGAGTTGTTGAAAGAACTGCAAAGCGAACTGGGCTTAAGCTACATGTTCATCAGCCACGACCTGTCGACGGTCGAAGCGATCTGCGATGACGTTCTGGTGATGCACAAGGGCGTGGTCGTCGAAGCATTGCCGGCAAGCCAGATGTCCCAGCACGCCACGCACCCCTATTCGCGGCTTCTGATCTCGTCGATCCCGCAACTGGATACCGGCTGGCTGTCTTCGCTGGAACAAGACCCCGAACTGATCGCGCAATTCTCTGACCGCTAACGCGGTCAGATGCGATCTTCGAACAGGTCGGTCAGGGGCAGTTGCGTTTTGACAAACGGCGTCTTCATCACGACGAAGCTGAAATACTTGTCGATCCCGACGCTTCGGTCGATCAAGGCTTCGATCACGTTCTGATAGTCGGCGATAGACGACGTGACAAATTTTGCCAGATAGTCGTAACCACCTGATACCAGATGACATTCCACACAGGACGGCACCTTTTCCAGTGCCTCCTGAAAACGGGCAAAGTCGATCTGGCGGTGGTTGCTCAGGGTGAATTCGGTGAACACCGTGAGCGTATCGCCCAGCTTGGCCACGTCGATCCGCGCGGCATAGCCGACAATGTACCCGGCCTTTTGCAGCTTTTTGACGCGCATCAGGCAGGGCGACGGCGACAGGCTGACCAGATCGGCCAGCTCGACATTGGTGATACGTCCATTGCGCTGAAGCTCGGCCAGAATCTTCAGGTCAATCCGGTCCAGCTTATAACGGGTTGTCATTTGCTATCCTTCGGAGTCTGCACGCCTTGTGTCCCCTTGTGAACGTCAGCCACCCCTTATAGTCAACCGCATTCGACATGAAATGCTGTTTGTGTGGTGACATCCGGCACAAGTGTTTGAACAGGATGGCGTAAGTTTTGGCAACAAATCGGAGAACTTCATGCCCGCGCCTTTGATGCAGATTGAGACACACGAAACTTTGCCCGAACACGCCGATTGCGTGGTGATCGGCGCAGGCATTGTCGGCGTCAGCGCCGCCTATTGGCTGTCGCGGGCGGGTCTGCGTGTGGTGCTGCTGGAAAAGGGGCGCGTGGGCGCGGAACAGTCCAGCCGCAACTGGGGCTGGTGCCGTCAGCAAAACCGCGATGCACGCGAATTGCCGCTGTCGACCAAAAGCCTGGGGCTGTGGGAACAGATGGCCGAAGACATCGGCGCCGATCTTGGCTTTCGGCGCTGTGGTTTGCTGTATCTGTCCAATGATCAGGCCGAACTGGACGGCTGGGCCAACTGGGGCCGCTTTGCACAAGGCGAAGGTGTGGACACCCGCATGTTGGACAGCGCCCAGGCGACCGCGCGCGGGGCCGCGACAGGCCAGTCGTGGGTTGGTGGCGTTTGGTCCCCGACAGACGGCATTGCCGACCCGTCGCGCGCCGCACCGCTGATCGCCCAAGGGGCAATCAAACACGGTGCCACGGTGGTGCAGAATTGCGCCGCGCGCGGGATTGAAACCAGCGCAGGCGCGGTGTCGGGGGTTGTGACCGAACGCGGCACGATCAAGACATCCCAGGTGGTTTTGTCGGGCGGCGCTTGGGCGGGCAGCTTCCTGCACCAGTCGGGCATTTTCTTCCCCCAGGCCTCTGTCCGCAGCTCGATCCTGTCGCTGAACCCGGTGCCCAGGGATTTGCCCGATGCGCTGCACACGGCGGCGGCGTCGGTCACGCGGCGTCATGACGGCGGCTACACCGTGGCGGTGTCCGGGCGCAGCCATTTCGATCCGACACTGCGGATGATCCTGGGCGCCAAGCATTTCCTGCCGATGTTCGCCAAACGCTGGAAATCCCTGTCGCCGGGTGGATTGCAGGCGTGGAAGGCGGCGTTCGAGACCCGCGCGATCTGGGCGCTGGACCAGCAGACCCCGATGGAACGCAACCGCATCCTTGATCCGCGCCCGTCCAAGGCACACGTGGACGAGGCATTGCGCCGCGCCCGCGCGCTGTTGCCCGCGTTGAAGGATGTCGGGATGCAGCAAAGCTGGGCGGGCTATATCGACAGCACCCCCGACGGTGTGCCGGTGATCGATTCCGACATCGGCGTGCCGGGGCTGACGCTGGCGGCGGGCCTGTCGGGCCACGGCTTTGGCATCGGTCCGGGGGTGGGGCATCTGGTGGCTGATCTGGTGCTGAACCGCCAGCCGATCACCGAAACCGCCCAGTACAAGCTGAACCGGTTTGACCAGTCGCAATGGGGCAAGGTTTCGAAATTCTGACCTCATGCCGCGAACCGTTTGATGTCAAAGGGGGCCAGCGGCGTATCGCAGCTGCCCGTCGCGATCAGTTCGGCCATGGCGTCACCCACGCCGGGGCCCAATTGGAACCCGTGGCCGCAAAACCCAAACGCGTGGAACAATCCGGGCGTGGTGCCCGACGGCCCCATGACGGGCAGGTCATCGGCCACGTAGCCCTCGCAGCCCGACCACTGTCGGATCACCGCAACATCGCGCAAGGACGGCACCAGGCGCACCACCGTGCGCAACTGCTGCGCCAGGCGGGCGGGATCGGCCGTGGCGTGGCCCGTGTCGGGGTTCACCGGCGTGCGGGCAACGCCGCCGCCAAAGACAACATTGCCGCGTTCGACCTGACGCAGATAGGCGCCAATCTCTTGCGACCACATGCCGACAACCGGCAGGATGCGGTGGGGCAGCGGTTCGGTCACGCCCATTTGCGGGCCATGCATGGACAACGGCACGTCTTCGCCGAACTGCGCGGCAATCGCCTTGCCCCAAGCGCCGGCACAGTTCAGCAACAGCGCGCTTTGCAATGTGCCTCGGCTGGTCTGCACGGCAAAGCCGCTATCGGTTGCCGTGATCGCCTGCACCTTGGTGTGGGGCAGAACATTCACCCCCAACCGCGCAGCGGCATCGGCAAAGGCGGGCGCAACAAGTCGCGGGTTGGCCGACCCGTCCTGCGGCGAGAACGACGCGCCGATGGCATCCGCGCCCAAACCCGGAAAGCGGCGGCGCAACTCTGTGGCGTTCAGCTCTTCCAGCGTCAGCCCCCAAGGCGCGGCGGCATCGGCAAAACGGCGCATGTCGGCGCGGCTTTCTTCGTCAAAGATCAGGCGCACATGGCCGGTGGCGCGAAATTCGACATCGCGGCCCAGCAGTGTTTCGGTTTGCGCCCACAGCGCGCGCGACCGGTGGGCCAGCGGCATTTGCGGCAGAAAACGCCCCGTGCGCCGGATGTTGCCAAAGGACGCGGTGGTGGCCCCGGCACCAATGGCGTTGGGGTCAATCAGCGTGACAGCGATGCCGCGACGGGCCAGGAAAAACGCGGCACTTGTGCCCATCAATCCCCCGCCCAAAACGATCACATCCACAGCTTGCCCCCTTGCGTGATTTGTTGCCAACATCAGACCGCACAGGGTGGCACCGCGTCAAAGACCGGATATGATATAGGTCATAAGCCGAACTTATGGGGGTGCCATGCGCGCGCGACAGCTTGAAGTGTTCACCGCCGTGATGCGGGTGGGAACGGTGACCGGGGCGGCGCAGTCGCTGAACATATCGCAGCCCGCGCTCAGCCAGATCTTGCTGCATTGCGAGGACGAGCTGGGGTTCAAGCTGTTCGACCGCGAAAAGGGCCGACTGCGACCCACCGCCGAGGCGCTGGAAATCCATGCCGAGGCCGAACGGCTGTTTGCAGGTCTCGAGGGGTTGCGGCGCAAGACCCAGGATCTGCGGTTGGGTCAGGCGGGGCTGGTGCGGGTCGCGGCGTCGGTGCCGCCCGCGATGTCGCTTTTGCCCGACATTCTGGCCCGCTACCGTGCCGGATACCCCGATGTTCTGCTGCGCAGCCATGTCGCCCCCATCGGGTCGCTGATCGCCTTGTTGCGCGCGGGCGACGCGGCGTTGGCCATGGCAATGGACGATCAGATGACCCCCGACATCGTGGTCGAACATCTGGGCGTCACCACCTTTTGCTGCCTGTTGCCCAATGATCATCCGCTGGCCGCACAAGACACCGTGTCCTTTGCCGACCTGCAAGCCGAAACGGTCATTTCCTATCGCAGCCCCACCCGCCCGCGGGACGAGCTGGACAAGGCCGCGCGCGCGAAAGGCCACGACTTTTCCGCCCAGCTTGAAATCGAAGTGTCGATTTCGGCGGTGGGCTTTGTTCAGGCGGGGCTGGGCGTTGCGGTGGTCGATGCGCTGATGCCGTGGCACCAGTTTCAGGGTGTCACCACCCGTCCGCTGCAAGACAGTCCAAAGCTGCCTTTGTCCCTGCTGACGCTGGCGGGCAAAACCCTGTCGCGCGCCGAAGAAGGGATGCGCGACGAGATCCGCAAGCTTTGCGCCGAGCGGTTGATCCCGCAGCCATAAGTTCGACTTATGGACTGCCTCTGCATGGGTCTTGGACCCCTGCCGCACTTTCTGATGGTTTGGACGCGAACGCATCGCACCTGACGAAAGGACGTTATTATGGATGGCGCAACACAGCCCAAACCCGACTGGAAGATCGGGGTCGATATTGGCGGCACTTTCATGGATTTCTGCGCGCTTGAAACGGTTTCCGGACGTGTCGCGTCGCTCAAGGTGCTGACAACGCCCGACGATCCGGGGGCCGAACTGTTGGACGGTTTGCGCCTGCTGGCCGAACGCGAGGGGCTGGACCCGGCATATGTCACGCGTTTCGTGCATGGCACCACGGTCGGGATCAACACGATCATCCAGCGCAAGGGGGCCAAACTGGCGCTGATCACTAATGCAGGTTTCGAAGACGTGATCGAACTGGCGCGGCTGCGGATGCCGGATATGTATTCGCTGTTCTGCCACCGGCCCGATCCGCTGATTGGCCGCGACATGGTGTTCGGCGTGCCGGTGCGGATGCGCGCCGACGGGTCCGAAGCACTGGCGCCTGACGCCGCCTCGGTCGCAGACGCCGCGCGTCAGGCGCAGGCTGCCGGCGCGGATGGCGTTATCGTGGCGCTTTTGCACAGTTGGCGCGACACCGGCCAAGAGGCGGCGGTCAAGGCAATGATCGAAGCCGCCACACCCGGGATGTTCGTTTTCACCTCGTCCGAGGTCTGGCCGGTGATCCGCGAATATGAACGCACCTCGACCGCGATCCTGAACGGATATGTGCACCCGCGCGTTGCGGGCTATCTGACCGCGCTGGAAAGCCGTCTGGACGCTCAGGGCGTTCCGGCCAAGGCGATGCTGACACGTTCAAACGGCGGGTTGATGAGCGCGGGGCAGGGGCGGCGCGACTGCGTGTCAATGCTGCTGTCCGGCACCGCCTCGGGTGTGATCGGCGCGTCGTGGCTGGCACGCCAGGCGGGCGAAGCGCGGGTGCTGACGCTGGACATTGGCGGCACCTCGGCGGACTTTGCGCTGATCGTGGACGGCGAAGTGCAATATGGCACGGATGAACAGGTCGGAGAATTTCCGCTGCACATCCCGTCGGTCTCTGTCAGCTCGATCGGCATCGGCGGCGGGTCGATTGCCACGCTGGGCGCTCTTGGCGTGTTGCGCGTCGGCCCTGAATCCGCGGGATCGAACCCCGGTCCGGCCTGCTATGGCCGTGGCGGCACCGATGCAACGGTGACCGATGCGCTGGCGGTGTGCGGCTGGCTGGGGCATTCGGAAATGGCCTATGGCCAGTTGCGCATGAACGTCGATCTGGCGCGTCAGGCCGTGGGTGTGCTGGCCGACCAACTGGGCCGCAGCATCGAGGAAACGGCGCAGGCGATCATCGACATCGCCGTGTCCGAAATGTTCGTCGAGGTGGAAAAACTGTGCTCGCGCGCGGGCGTCGACCTGCGGGACTTTGCCCTGATGCCCTTTGGCGGCGGCGGCCCGATGCTGGGCGCGTTTCTGGCCCAGGAACTGGGCATGTCCCGCGTGATCGCGCCGCGCCGCCCCGGTGTGGTGTCGGCGCTGGGGGGGCTGGTGGCCGACCTGCGCGGCGATTTCATCCGCACGGTCTATGCCCCGCTGACAGACGCGGCGCTGCCACAGCTTGAACAGGACTTTGCCGCGCTGGCGGACGAAGGCCGCGCATGGCTGGACGCTCAGGGTTTTGAGGGCACCGCCGATCTGCGATTGTCCGCAGACATGCGCTACGCAGGCCAAAGCTTCGAGATCGAGGTGGCGCTGTCCCCCGACTGGTTGGGCTCGGCCGACCAGATCGCGGCGGCCTTTCACCAAACGCACAAACGCATCTACGACTTTGAAGACCCCGACGGAAAGGTCGAACTGGTCAACCTGCGCCTTTCCGCACTCGGGGGTGCGCCAAAGCCCACGTTCCCGGTGTCGCAAGCCACGCAAGAACAGGCCACGGCGGACCGTCATGTGCCGGTCTGGATCAACGGCTGGCGTGATGTGCCGATCTATGACCGTGCCCAACTGGGCGGCGGTGCGGTGTTCGACGGCCCCGCGATTGTGGCCCAAGAGGACACGACCTTTGCCGTCCCGCCGGGTGCCCGTGCCCACGTCGACGCCCATCTGAACATTCACCTTAGCCTCGTGGAGCAATCCGATGTCTGATAAAATGACCCTTCAGGTGCTGGCCAACCACGCGCGCGCCGCTGCCGAAAACATGGCCCACACCCTGCACCGCACCGCGCATTCCGCCTTTGTCAAGGAAACGCAGGACTTTACCGTGCTGCTGATGGACAAGATCGGTGACACCTTTGCCGTGCCCATGGATCTGGGGGCCACCTGGTATCCCGGCCTGTCCCACGGATCGGCGATCACCATGGTCGATGATTACCGCCCGGGCGACGTGGCCTTTACCAACGATCCCTATTCCGGTCAGGTCGCCACCCACACACCGGACACGCACCTGTGGCGCCCGATCTTTGACGGCGACGACATCGTGGCCTTTGCGGGCGGGCATATCCACAACACCGACATGGGCGGTGCGGTGCCTGCATCGCTGTCCCGCTCGCTGACCGAAATTCATCAGGAAGGCATCCGCTTTCCCCCGATGAAGCTGGTGAACGAGGGGGTCTTTGACCCGCAAATCCTTCGGATCATGGAAACCAACGTGCGCAAGCCCGCGCTGAACATCGGCGACATCAAGGCACTGGCCGGCGCGCTCAGCACCGGCGAACGCAAGGTGCAGGCGATGATCTCGCGCTTTGGCAAGGCCGGCTTTTTGCAAGGTGTCAGCGCGCTGATGGATCAGTCCGAGGCGCAGGCGCGTGACATTCTCAGGGCAATACCCGACGGTGAATACGTCTTTGCCGACTATGCCGACGAAGACAGCGACGAGGCGAACCCCTGCCGCCTGAAGCTGACCTTGCGGATCACCGGCGACAGTGCCGTGCTGGACTTTACCGGATCGGACCCGCAACTGGCGTCGTCGCTGAACGTGCCATCGGGCGGCAACCCGCGCCACACCATCCTGTTGGTGGGGGTCTACTATGTCCTTTACACGCTGAACCCGCGCATGTTGCTGAACACGGGCATGACGCGGCCCTTCACCTGCATTGCGCCCGAAGGCACGGTTTTGAACCCGGTTGAACCGGCGGCCGTGGGGATGCGGTCGCTGACCTGCGCGCGGCTGCGGTCTGTGATCTTTGGTGCGTTCAGTCAGGCCATTCCCGACCGGATGCCCGCAGCCCCCGCTGGCAACAACTGTATCGTCAACGTGATGACCCGCGACGAGCGCACCCAGAAGACAGTGATCGCGGCGGTCAATCCTGTCGTCGGCGGCGGCGGCGGGATGCCGCACCGTGATGGGTCGAACGGGTCGGGCGCAGATGCCGCCTACCTGAAAAACACCCCCATCGAGATCACCGAGACCGAAGTGCCGGTGGAGTTCGTGAAATACGGACTGGCCCAGGACAGCGGCGGGGCAGGGTACTGGCGCGGGGGGCTGGCGACCGAAATGGCGTTCCGGGTCTTTTCCCCCGATACCCGCATCACGGCGCGCAACCGCGACCGGTCGTTCTTTCGCCCCTGGGGCACGTTGGGCGGCCATGCCGCAGGTCTGTCCGACATGATGATCAACCCCGGCACGCCACAGGCGCGGCCTTTGGGCAATGTCGACACCGCAATTCTGGAACCGGGCGACGTGCTTGAAATCCGCTCGGCCGGTGGTGGCGGGCGCGGTGATCCGTTGCAGCGCCCCACCGCGCGGGTCGCGCGGGATGTCGTCGGTGGCTATGTCTCGGTCGAGGCCGCGCGCCGCGAATATGGCGTGGTCATCACCGACGGCGTGGTGGACGAAGACGCAACCACGGCCCTGCGTGCGTCCATGACGCCCCACACCCTGCATTTCCACTTTGGCCCCGAACGCGAGGGTTACGAGGCACAGTGGACCGATGCGGCCTATGACCTGCTGACGCAAATCCTGGCCGACCTGCCGATCCACTGGCGGTTCTTCACCAAGACCGAGATTTTCCGCCGGATGAAAGGCCGCAAAGGGCCCGAAGGTGTCACCGCAGCCTTTGCCGAGGTCTGCGAACGGTTCCCCGCGTTGCCCCATGCGGCCCCCCGAAAAGAGGCCGCAGAATGACAGGACGGCTTGTCCGGCTGGCCGAAACGGCGCGCCCGAAGGTGTCGTTCACCTTTGACGGCGCGGCATTGACGGCGCTGGAAGGCGACACGGTTCTGACCGCGATCCTGATGTCGCGCGGTGCCCTGCGACAGGCCGAATTCGGCCCCGAAAAACGGTCCGGCTTTTGCCTGATGGGGGCCTGTCAGGACTGCTGGATTTGGCAGGAGGACGGCGCGCGCCTGCGGGCATGCTCGACCGTGTTGCAAGCGGGCATGCGTCTGCGGTCCGCCGCGACGGATGCATGGCCCGCAACCGGAGATACGCCATGAGCCGGGTGCTGATCGTCGGCGCAGGCCCCGCAGGCATCCGCGCGGCGCAGCGGTTGGTGGCAGCGGGCCTGCATCCCGTCGTCGTGGACGAAGGGGCGCGGGCCGGTGGCCAGATCTATCGCCGCCCGCCCGAAGGATTCACGCGGCCGCCGCAGACACTGTACGGGTCAGAGGCGGACAAGGCCTTGGATTTGCACCGTTGTTTCGACAGAATGCTGGACGCGGGCCAGCTCAGCTATCACCCGCGCAGTTCTGTTGTGGCCCTTGGCGCGCAGGGCGCGCAGGTGCTTGGGCCGGATGGTGTGGATACCCTTGCTTATGACAAGCTGATCCTTGCAACCGGCGCCACCGACCGGCTGGCGCCCGTGCCCGGCTGGCAAAGCGCCGGCGTCTATTCACTGGGTGCCACGCAGATCGCGCTGAAATCGCAGGGCGTGGCGCTGGGGCGGCGGATGGTGCTGGCCGGATCAGGGCCATTGCTGACGCTGGTTGCATCGCAACTGCGCAAGGCAGGTGCGCAGGTCGTGGCGGTTCTGGACACCGCGCCGCTGACCACACAGGCAGCAGGCGTCATTGGCATGGCGCTGGCGCGTCCGCGTGTCACTTTGCGTGGTGCGGTGATGCGCGCGGGGCTGGGGCGCAGCTATCACGCAGGCGTCACGCTGACGCGGATCGCGACGGACACCACAGGGCCGACGCAGGTCCACTGGCAGGATGCACATGGGCGCGATCACGCGACGTCCTGCGATATGGTGGGGCTTGGCTGGCACCTCAGGGCCGAAACGCATCTTGCCGATCTTGCAGGTGTTTCAATGGCTTGGGACACGGTGTTTCACCAATGGCTGCCGCAGACCGACACCATGGGCCGCGCCGCCACGGGTGTGTATCTGGCAGGCGACGGGATGCGGATACTGGGGGCAGACGGCGCAGAACTGGCCGGCAAAATCGCCGCCAGCGCCTGTTTGCAGGACCTTGGCTTGCCCGCGCCTGATACGGGCCGCGAGCTGAAGGAAATACGCCGGATGCAACGCTTTGCCAGCGCCATGCAGCGGGCGTTCCCGTGGCCTGCGCAGATGGTCCGCGATCTGCCCGCCGACACGGTCCTGTGCCGTTGCGAAGGCATCAGCGTCGGCGACCTGCGCGCGACCTTGCCGCTGTCAGGCCCCGAGGCGAACCGTGCAAAATCCCTGTCGCGCGTCGGGATGGGGCGATGTCAGGGGCGCTATTGCCAGCTTGCCGGTGCCGAGGTTCTGGCCGCCGAAGCCGGTGTTCCGGTGGACAAGATCGGACGGCTGCGCGGGCAACCACCGGTGCGTCCGGCGCCGATCAACGCCTATCTGGACAAGGGGGCGGACCCACGCGCGACATAATCTGCTGCCGCCGCCGGTCTGATGGCGGATGATGCTGGGCAGTCCACACTTTCAGCACCTGTTTGTACATATTTCCGGCGATCCTGTACGTAATTCTTGCAATACGAGGTGCCCGATGTCCTTTGCCTATGATCCCAGCGATCTGACCCTTCCCAATGCGCATTTTATCGGCGGAGAATATGTCGCTGGCGCTGCGGCGCTGAACGTCGTGTCGCCGTCCACCGGTGCAATCATCGGTGAAATCCCCTGCGCTGATGCGGATGTGGTGGACCGCGCGGTTCAGGCCGCCCGCACCGCGCTTGGGACGTCGAACTGGGGCGGGATGCAACCGCGCGACCGCACCCGCGCCCTGTGCGCCTGGGCCGATCTGATGGAGGCCGAAGCCGAAACGCTGGCAGCACTTGAAGCGATCTGTTCGTCGCGTCCCTATGCGCATGTGCTGACAGGCGACATCGTGGTGACGGCTGAACAAATCCGCTTCTTTGCCGAGCTTGCGGACAAGGAATGCGGCGCGCTGGCGCCGGTGTCGGACAGCCACTTTGGCTATATCGCGGATGAACCTTACGGTGTGATCGGCGCGATCACGCCGTGGAATTTCCCGATCTCGATGGCCGGTTGGAAGCTGGGGCCGGCCTTGGCTGCGGGCAATGCCGTGGTGTTGAAACCGTCCGAGATGACGCCCTATTCCACCCTGTTCATGGCCGAACTGGCCATCCGCGCGGGCATCCCTGCGGGCATTTTCAACGTGGTGCTGGGCGATGGTCCGACCACGGGGGCCGCGATCACCGGACATGCGGGCATCGACAAGGTGTCGTTCACCGGATCGACCCGCGCGGGCGGCGCGATCATGGAGAACATCGCGCGCACCGGCATCAAGCCGATGACGCTGGAGCTGGGCGGCAAAAGCCCGATGGTGGTCTTTGCCGACGCCGATCTGGATCTGGCGGCGGATTGCCTGGACCGCGGGATCATGTCCAACGCGGGCCAGGCCTGTGTGTCCGGGTCGCGCATGATCGTGGCGCACGAGGTGGCCGACGCACTGGCCGCCAAGCTGACCGAGCGTTTCGCGCGCTATCGCCCCGCCAACACATTTGCGTCCGAGCCGGGATTTTCCCCGATCATTTCCGACACGCAACTGGGCCGGATCGACAGCATCGTGCAGGCATCGGCGTCCCAAGGCGCGGAAATGCTATGCGGCGCTGCGCGGTTCGATCACGAAGGCAGCTATTACCAGCCCACGCTGATCACGGGCGTGGAGGGCACCAACCCCGCCGTGCGCGAGGAAATCTTTGGCCCCGTGGCGACGTTCCAGACCTTCGCGTCCGAAGACGAGGCCATGGCGCTGGCGCATCATGCCACCTATGGACTGTGCGCGGGCCTGTTTACGCGGGACCTCAGCCGTGCCATGCGCCTGACGCGCAAGCTTGATGCCGGGACCGTCTGGGTCAACCGCTATGGCCGGTCGCGCGATCACATTCTGCCCACCACCGGCTGGAAATCCAGCGGGCTGGGCCACGACCTGGGCCGCGAAGCCTATCACGCCAACCGGCGCAAGAAATCGGTGCTGATCGACCTGTAACCCCGATCACGCACGTTGAAGGAGACTGACATGACCACTTACAAACTCGCGCTGATCCCCGGCGATGGCATCGGCGTTGACGTGACCGATGCGGCGATGACCGTGCTGGACGTTGCGGCCAAACGGTTTGGCTTTGCGCTGAATCCGCAGACCTTTCCGTGGTCCTGCGACTATTACGTCAAGACCGGCGCGATGATGCCCGCAGACGGGATCGAAACCCTGCGCGGCTTTGATGCGATCTATCTGGGGGCTGTCGGCTGGCCCGACACGGTGCCGGATTCCGTGTCGCTGCACGGGCTGCTGCTGCCGATCCGCAAGGCGTTTGACCAATACGCCAACATCCGCCCCCACCGTCTGCTGGCGGGTGTCGAGGGGCCGTTGAAGGCGTCCGAATTTGACATCCTGTGCATCCGCGAAAACACCGAAGGCGAATATTCCGGTGCCGGCGGGCGCGTGCATCAGGGCAAGGCGAACGAAGTGGCGGTCGAAACATCCGTCTTCACCCGCGTGGGCGTCGAACGCATCCTGCGGTTCGGCTTTGAACAGGCACAGGCGCGGCGCAAGCATCTGACGTCGGTGACCAAATCGAACGCACAGAAATATTCGATGGTGTTCTGGGACGAGGTCACGCGCGAACTGGCCGCCGAATACCCCGAGGTGACCGTCAGCCACATGCACATCGACGCGATGGCGGCCAAGATGGTGATGAACCCGCAAGATCTGGACGTCGTCGTGGCGTCGAACCTGTTCGGCGACATCCTGACCGATCTGGGCGCAGCCATTCAGGGCGGCCTGGGCTTTGCCGCTTCGGCCAACATTTGCCCCGACCGCTCTGGCCCGTCGATGTTTGAACCCGTGCACGGGTCGGCCCCCGATATTGCGGGCAAGAACATCGCCAACCCGATTGCCGCGATCTGGTCCGGCGCGCAGATGCTGGAGCATCTGGGCGAAACGGACGCCGCCGCCGCTGTGCTGGGCGCGATCGAAGCCGCAACCGCCAAGGGCATTGGCACGCGTCAGGGCCAGAACACAACCGATGACATAACAGCGGCCATTTGCGCCGCGCTGGAGGCTTGACCATGACCCTGCACCATCCCATCACTGCCGATCTGCGCAGCCGCCTGACCGACCCCGATCTGTTCCGCGAGGCGGCGCTGATCAACGGCACGTGGTTTGCACGCGCCGATATGCCGGTCACGAACCCCGCAACGGGCGACGTGATGGGGCATATGCCAGACAGCACCGCCGAGGAAACCACAGCCGCCATCGCCGCCGCCGAAGAGGCGATGAAAGGCTGGCGGGCGCGCACGCACATCGAGCGCGCGGATATCCTGATGAAGTGGTATCAGCTGATGCTGGATCACGCCGACGATCTGGCGCTGATCCTGACCGAGGAACAAGGCAAGCCGCTGGCCGAGGCCAAGGGCGAGGTCATGTATGGCGCGTCCTTCGTGCGCTGGTTCGCGGAAGAGGGGCGGCGGATCAACGGGCACATCATCCCGTCGCCGGTCGCGGGCAAAAAGCTGTTTGCCATGAAAGAACCCGTGGGTGTCTGTGCGATCATCACGCCGTGGAACTTTCCCATTGCGATGATCACCCGCAAGGTGGCCCCCGGTCTGGCCGCTGGCTGCACGATGGTCATCAAGCCGTCTGATTTCACCCCCTATTCGGCGCTGGCGCTGGCTGTGCTGGGCGAACGCGCTGGCATTCCCGCCGGTGTGCTGAACATCCTGACCGGCCGCCCCGAGGTGATCGGCGCGACGCTGACCGCATCATCGGTGGTGCGCAAACTGTCGTTCACCGGATCGACCCGCGTGGGGGCGCTGCTGGCAGAACAATGCGCGCCGACGCTGAAGAAAATGTCGCTGGAACTGGGCGGCAACGCGCCGTTCATTGTTTTCGATGACGCCGATCTGGATACGGCGGTCGAGGGCGCGATGATGTCAAAGTTCCGCAATGGCGGGCAAACCTGCGTATGCGCCAACCGCATTCTGGTGCAGTCGGGCATTCATGACGCGTTCGTGGCGGCCCTGGCAAAGCGCGTGGATGCGCTGACGGTTGGCCCGGGCACGGCAGAGGGCACGATGATCGGCCCGATGATCAACACCGCAGCCATCGCCAAGATCAACGCCCATGTAGACGATGCGCTGTCCAAGGGTGCCAGCCGCGCGACACAGGCACGCGATCTGGGCGCGCAATATGCCGATCCGGTGGTGTTGACCGGTGCCACGACCGACATGCAACTGGCGGACGAGGAAACCTTTGGCCCCGTCGCCCCGATCTTCAAGTTCGAGACCGAGGCCGAGGCGCTGGAGATTGCCAACGGCACGCCCTTTGGTCTGGCGGCCTATTTCTTCACCACCAACATGGCCCGCGCCTTCCGCTTTGGCGAGGCGTTGGAAGTGGGGCTGGTCGGGCTGAACACAGGTGTCGTCAGCCATGCCGAGGCGCCGTTCGGCGGCGTGAAATCGTCGGGGCTGGGCCGCGAAGGGGCGCAAGAGGGGATCGAGGAATATCTTGAAACCAAGGCGTTCCATTTCGGCGGGCTGGATGCCTGACGGCTTTGGCTGCTGATCGCCCGTTCCGGTGATCGCAGCGCCAGTCGGTGAAGGTTTCACCGACTGGCGCAGACCCGGCCGTTAATCGCGGGATGCGATCTGGGTTTGGGTGTTTACGGGGTAGATGAACCCGTGCGTCGCGTAGGTCGATCCCAGGCTGCCCGGAACGCTTTCCAGGCGCACGGCGGTCCAGTCGTTCGCTTTCGACACGTCAACGGCCAGCATTTTCATGGTGACCATGTTCTTTTCCCAATTGGCATGATCGACCTGAATCGTGCGCTCTGAGAGAACCTGCGAGACGACCGCCACGTGCCCCATCGGGTTCCGTCCGGTTGACTTGAACGCCAGAACCGAGCCGGGCACAGGCGCCTGGCTGCGCGGGTAAAGCCCCTTGGCCTTGTCCCACCACAGGTTCGCGTTGCCGTAAATTTCGATACCGCTCAGATCGCGGGCGAAGGGCACGCACCACACACGCGCGCCGCGTTTGTGTTTCGCGTCGACCTCGAGAAGGGCCAGCGTCATGCGGTCCTGATCAATCCCGCTGTGCGTGACTTGTGGTTCTTTCGCGCAGGCTGACACCAGCATACCCAAGGCCAGAATGGCGCAAGGAACCCGTCGCGCATTATTGATTTGAAACATTTTGTGACTGCCCATCTTTTTTAACAGTCATTACCGGCGGCTTGCGATTCTGGCAAATGGCATAGGCGAAAACCCGCAGGTCTGGTATTTTTATTATATCTCAATGTGTTGATGGCGAAAGATAATGTCATCTGCGACACGCCCTGTGGCGCCACAGATACCCGCAAACCCCACGCGCATTGTTACAGTTGCGGTGCTGCAAACCCCTTGCCGATGATCGGCCCGGTGGGGCGTCCGGTGGGCGATCCGCCGACCGGTTCCAGCGTGACCTCGTATAGCTGTTGTGCCATCGGCTCGGGCAGGTGGTCGAATGTCAGCCGCGTCGGGGCGGTCCGGTCAAGCACGCCAAGCGATGTCGCGCCAATTTCGGGCGTTGGCAACGTCCAGACCTGCAACGATCTGTCTGCGGGCACGTCGATGTCGGCCACGAAACGCACCGTTGCGGTGTCGTTGCCATAGTCCTCGACAACGGCCTGCGGAACGCCCTGATCGTCCAGAAGCACGGCAATGACCTGTGGTTCGGAAAGGGGTTGCAGCCAGCTTAGCCCAAAGCCGAAGGCAATCCCGATCATGGCCGCCGCGATAACCCCGGCCATGCGTCCACGCGGCGCGCGTGCGATGTTTGCAGGGCGCGGCGGGGCGGGGGGCGCTGGCGTGGTTGCGGGGGCATCGTCTGCGTGCAGCATCGACAGCGTGCGTTCAACCAGCCCCTCGGGCAGGGCGCGGGGGGCGGCAGACAGGTCCAGCGGCAGCAACTGGTCGCGCAGGCTGCTGACATGACGGGAAAGTTCAGGGTCACGCGCGATCAGTTCTTCAAACAGGCGCATCTCGCCCTCGGGCATCAGCCCCAGAACATAGTCCGACGCCAGATCGCGGATATCGTCAGAAAGACCGGTCATGACAGACACTCCTTCAAGGCACTCAGCCCTCGGCGGATCAGGGACTTGGCCGTCCCAAGGGGCAGGTTCCGGCGCGCCGCGATTTCGCCGTGGCTGAACCCCGCGACATAGGCCAGCAGGATGACCATCCGGCTGGACGCATCCAGCCCACCAAGGCAATCGCGCAGCTTTCCCGGGCCCGCCAGCATTTCCCAGTCTTCCACCGGAACGATCTGCTGGCGGGCCTCTTGAACCAGCGCCAGATCGGCAGGGGCCATGATGCTCAGCCTTTTGCCGTCACGCAAGATATTCAGACAGCGGTTGCGCAGGATGGCATAGATCCAGCCGCGGGCCGATCCAGCAATGGCATCCTGCGTGGCCGCCTTGCGCCAGACCTGCACCATCGCATCCTGAAGCGCCTCTTCGGCAAGGTCGTGGCGTTGCAGCATACGGTATGCCACGCCCAGCAACTGGGGGCCTTCAATCTCAAGGATCGCCGCTATGCCGCTTTGGCGACCATCTGCACAATCTGCCAATGCCTGACGCAGCCGCGCGGCCCTGTCGTGTGGCATATGTTCGTCGGTCATGCGCTGCGCCCCCCAAAGCCCCAAGGCGTTTGCCGATGTCAGATAGATCGCGGCCTTTGCTTGGGGTGTGCCGTCCACCATCGTTCTGATCCCCTGATGCACCATTTGTGAGCCTTTCAAAAGGATAGACACGGCGCAGGCGCTGACGGATGCAATTTTTTTCAAAATCCCTGCATCCAAATGCACGGCCCTTGTGTCTTCGGGACATGGTCGGCGAAAGGCGCCGTGCCGCATTGAACCGAAAACAAAGGAAAATTCTCATGCTTCGTACTGCCGTATATGCAACAACCGCCCTTGGACTTTCCCTTTCCGCTGCCGTTGCGGCCCCCGCCGTTGGCCTTGTCGGTGACAAGACGCTGGTGATGTTCGACACGGAAACGCTGGCCGTTTCGGGCAGGATGGACGTGTCGGGCGTTGACAGCCTGCTGGGCATTGACCTGCGTCCTTCGAACGGCACGCTGGTTGGCGTGACCCCTGACATGCGCATCGTCAGCATTGACACCGCCAGCGGCGAAGCCACCGAAATGGCGGTGATGGACACAGCCCTGCCGCTGGGTGACACACCGGTGATCGTCGATTTCAACCCCGCCGCAGACAAGCTGCGCTTTATGACCGGCACCACCAACCACCGTGTGGATGTCGACACCGGTGCCGTGACCGTCGATGGCAGCCTTGACTGGCAGGCAGGCGACATGCACGTCGGGGAAGAGCCCGCCATCGTGGCTGCCGCCTATATCAACAGCTACGGCAAACCCGAAGCGACCAAGATGTTCGACATCGACGCGACCATCGTCGCCGTGATCCAGCAGGTGTCGCCCAACGACGGCACATTGGGCGCAATCGGCAAGCTGGGCATCGACGCGCCCGCAGACACCTATGCCTTTGACGTGCAAACCAACGAAGCGATGGAGAACATGGCCTGGCTGGTGAACGGCAACATGCTGTATTCGGTTGATCTGGAAACCGGTGCGGCCACCGGCGTCGGCATGGTCGAAGGGGTCGATGGCGACATCCGCGACATCACGATCCTGCCCGCGATGTGATTTGACCATCGTGACCTGAAGGTCGTGATCTGAATGTCGTGATCTGATGATCGGACCGGTGCGGCCTGTGTGGCCGCGCCGGTCACGGTGCCTTGAACGGCAAGGGCGTTTGGAAAACCCTATGCGTCGGGGAACATCGCCGCAATTTCTTCGGGGCTGAATTCGTCAACGGCAACAACCCTTTGCACGGCGGTGTTCACGCGTTGCAACTGTTCGAACTCTCCTTGCGTCATCGCACCGGATTTCAGCGCCGCGTCCGGCGATTGCTTGAGCTTGCGCAACCGTTTGGTCAGCGGTTCCGCGTCGACAACCATGCGGTAAGCCGTATCCAGCAACCCCTGCCCACTGTCGGGTTCCCCCGGATGCAGCGCCCCCACCAGCCGGTCGCGGGTGGCCGAGGGGCTGTACAGGATCATCGCGCATTTTTCGGCCAGCTTGTCCGACGGCCCGCGCGACCGCGACCGTGGCAACAGTGTCGGACGCAGCAGCCAGCCCACCCAGCGGGCGGGGAAATTGGCGATGGTTTCGTCCAGCGCCCGTCCGATGCGGTTGAACGACACTTCGGCCGCGTATTGCACCAGCGGCAAATCCCCGGCGTGCCGTCCGTCGTCTTCCCAGCGTTTCAGGGCCGCCGACACCAGGAACATTTCAGACAGCGCATCGCCCAGGCGCGCCGAGATCATTTCCTTGCGTTTCAGCTCTCCGCCCAGCGTCAGGAACGCCATATCCGCCGTCACGGCAAAGGCCGCAGACCAGCGCGACAGGCGTGCATAAAGCGGCGCAATGTCGCCCGCATTGTCCGGCACCGACCCGCGCCCGGTCCAGCCCGACCACCACGCACGAAAGAAGGTGCGCGTCGAATGGCCCACATGCTTCCAAAAGTGCTTGTCGAAATCGGTCAGTGATTTCTCGCGGTCCGGTTCCTGCAAGGCCTGCATTTCATCCAGCAGATGTGGATGGGCCCGGATCGCGCCCTGGCCAAAGATGATCAGGTTGCGGGTGACGATATTGGCCCCCTCGACCGTGA
>NZ_CAXBJW010000002.1:0-790099 GCF_963976325.1 uncultured Pseudosulfitobacter sp. | reverse complement strand
CAGTTCATCGACGCGCTGCACGGCAACTTCAAATCCAACTTCCTGCTGCACTATAACTTCCCTCCCTATTCGGTTGGTGAAGTGGGCCGTGTTTCGGGTCCGGGCCGTCGCGAGATTGGCCACGGCAAGCTGGCATGGCGTGCGTTGCAGGCGGTTCTGCCCGCATCGACTGACTTCCCCTATACCATCCGCGTTGTGTCCGAGATCACTGAATCGAACGGCTCCAGCTCGATGGCCTCTGTCTGCGGCGGTTCGCTGTCGATGATGGACGCGGGCGTTCCGCTGAAAGCGGCAGTGGCCGGTGTTGCGATGGGTCTGATCCTGGAAGAAGACGGGTCCTACGCGATCCTGTCGGACATCCTGGGTGACGAAGACCACCTGGGCGACATGGATTTCAAAGTGGCAGGCACCGAAAACGGGATCACCTCGCTGCAAATGGACATCAAGATCGCAGGCATCACGCCCGAGATCATGGAAAAAGCCTTGGCGCAGGCCAAAGCGGGCCGTTTGCACATCCTGGGCGAAATGGGCAAGGCGCTAACCGGCGCGGCCGACTTCTCGGTGCACGCACCGCGCATCGAAACCATGCAGGTTCCGACGGACAAAATCCGCGAAGTCATCGGTTCGGGCGGTAAAGTGATCCGCGAAATCGTTGAAGTGTCGGGCGCCAAGGTCGACATCAACGACGACGGCATCATCAAGATTGCGTCGCCCAACGGCGAAGCGATCAAGAAAGCCTATGACATGATCTGGTCGATCGTGGCCGAGCCGGAAGAAGGTGCCGTTTACACCGGGACCGTTGTGAAAATCGTCGATTTCGGCGCTTTCGTGAACTTCTTTGGCAAGCGCGATGGTCTGGTGCACGTCAGCCAGATCGAAAACCGCCGCCTGAACCATCCTTCGGATGTGCTGAAAGAAGGCCAAGAGGTCAAAGTGAAGCTGTTGGGCTTTGATGACCGTGGCAAGGTGCGCCTGTCGATGAAAGTCGTCGATCAGGAAACCGGTGAAGAAATCAAGAAAGAAGAAGACGCCGAATAAGGCGCTTCTGTTTTTCTGAATTGGAAAAGGCCCCGGTATCGCTACCGGGGCCTTTTTTCATCTGCGGCAGGAATTATTCGGCAGCCTGGGCCGTACCGTCCATGATCGGATAGTCGGTGTAACCCTTTGCTCCGCCACCGTAAAAGGTATCCGGGTTCGGATCGTTATAGGCGCCGTCCATGGCAATGCGTTTGGTCAGGTCGGGGTTGGCGATGTAAAGCTTGCCAAAGGCCACCGCATCCGCGCGCCCGCCTTCGATCCACTGCGCCGCCTCTTCGGGGGTGAAGCCGCCGTTGACGATGAACGGGCCGTCGAATGCCTTGCGCATGGCATCCACGACCTTGGTGTTCTCGGGATCGCCCGAACGGACAACGTGCAGATACGCCAGCCCCTTGCCCGACAACGCCTTGGCGGCGGCGACATAGGTCTCCATCGGGTTCTCGTCTTTTGACCCTCCTGCGCCGCCCGCAGGCGACAGACGCACGCCAACGCGGTCCGCGCCCAGCACGTCGATCACGGCATCGACACCTTCGACCAACAGGCGCACGCGGTTTTCGACCGAGCCCCCGTATGCGTCATCGCGCGAGTTGACCGAAGAGCGCAGGAACTGGTCGATCAGGTAGCCGTTTGCCCCGTGGAATTCGACACCGTCAAAGCCTGCCTTGTCGGCGCATTTGGCCGCGTGACGGTAATCTTCGATCACGCCAGCGATTTCATCCACCGTCAGCGCGCGCGCTTCGGGGTGCGGCACGGTCGGGCCGTCGGGGTGCAGGTCGCCAACAAATGCCTCGCCCTTGGGGGTCCAGACGCTGGACGACACAGGCGCCGCGCCGTCGTGGAACACATTGTGGCTGATCGCGCCGACGTGCCACAACTGGCAGAAGATGCGCCCGCCCGCCGCGTGCACGGCATCGGTCACCGGCGTCCAGCCGTCCACCTGCGCATCGCTGAAGATGCCCGGGGTCCAGGCGTAACCCTGACCTTGGCGGCTGATATTGGTTGCCTCGGAAATCACCAGACCCGCGCCCGCACGCTGGCTGTAATAGACAGCGTGCAGATCGGTCTGAAGGTTTTCGCCGGGCGTGGACCGTGCCCGCGTCAGCGGGGCCATCACGATGCGGTTGGGCGCGGTGACGCGGCCCAGCTTCAACTCTTTGAACAGCGGGGCGTGTGCTGGAACATCAGCCATGTGGGTGTCTCCATGTGATTGGGAATGTCATTTGATATATCTCGGCACACTAACGCCTGCATTCAATGGCGGTTCCGTTCGGTTACGCACAGTTAGGGCTTTGCTTTTGAACAGGACGCTTTGTATAAGCACCAGAATCCATGACAGGGGTGATTTTTGAAATATTCCACTTCGGAAAAGACGCTACTGCGGGAACTGCAACGCGATTGCAGTCAATCGTTGGCACAAATTGCCGAACGCTGCGGGATGGCGCAAAGCACGGTCTGGCGCAAGGTTCAGGAACTGGAAGCATCGGGGGCCATTCTGCGCCGTGTCGCGCTGTTGTCGCCCACCCATGCGGGGTGCAAGCTGACGGTTCTGGCCGCGATCACCCTGCGCGACCATGCCGAAACCACGGTGTCCGGCTTTGCCACGCTGATCGCGGGGCACCCGGAAGTGGTGGAATGTCTCGCCACCTCGGGCGCGGCGGACTATCAGATGAAGGTGCGGGTGGCGGACGTGGAAGCCTATGAGCATTTCATGACCAATACCCTGCTGCGCAGCCCTTTTGTGCGCGAGGTGCAGTCGTCATTCGTGCTCAAGGAACTGAAATCAACGACCGAGCTGCCGCTGTGACCACTGGTGTGGGGCGGTCATACACGCTAGCCATGCGGCGATGCATTCGCTGATCGTCCATATGTCCAGCGCCACCCGGCGCCGCGCCAACGTCGAGGTGTTGCTGCAAACCCTGCCCGACGCCCAGGTGATCGAAGCCGTGCGCGGTGCAGATGCGGGTGTGACACCGGCAAACGGTGACATTCATCAGCCGCACTATCCATTTCCCATCGGCGCCGGCGAAGTTGGCTGTTTCCTGTCGCATCGCGCCTGCTGGCAGCGGATCGTGGACGAAGGCTGGGACTATGCGCTGATCGCCGAGGATGATCTGGCGCTGGATACTTCACACTGGCCGCATGTACAGGCGCTGATTGCCGGTCACGCCACTGCGGACAGCTTTATCCGCATACCCGCCAAGGACCGCGAGACAGCAGCACAGGTGGTGGCCAGCGATGGCCCCTGCACGCTGATGCTGCCGCGTGTCATCGGCCTTCAGACGGTGTTTCAGGTGGTGGGGCGCAACGCGGCACTGCGGTTGCTGGCGGTGACCGATGTGCTGGACCGGCCCGTAGACACGTTTTTGCAAATGCACTGGGTTCATGGCCAGCGTGTCCATACCATTCTGCCCAACGGGGTGCGGGAACTGACGGCGGACCTGGGCGGATCGACCATCCAAAAGAAAACCCGCACCAGCGGCAAGCTGATGCGGGAAATCAATCGGTGGCGGTATCGGCGCGCGGTGGCCGCGCGCCCGCAAACCTAAGATTACTTGGGCAGCGGTGCCTTGCGCAGGTAGGGCAGCACGGTTTCGAAATCGCCAAACTTGGCCTTGGCATCCTCGTTGGACACAGTCGCGGGGATGATCACGTCATCGCCCACGTTCCAGTTGGCGGGTGTCGCAACACCGTGGCCGGTCGAGGTTTGCAATGCGTCCAGCGCGCGCAGCACTTCGGCAAAGTTGCGGCCAACGGTCATCGGATATGTCATCGACAGTTTCAGCTTTTTGTCTGGGCCGATGATGAACACGGACCGCACCGTGGCGCTGTCATTGGGGGTGCGACCATCGGGCAGATAGGCCTCGGCAGGCAGCATGTCGAAGGCTTTGGACACTTCCAGCCCACCATCGGCGATGATCGGGAAGCCCGCCTTGGCGCCCGAAGACGATTCGATGTCGCCCTTCCACTTCTTGTGGTCTTCCACACCGTCGACGCTGACGCCGATCACCTTGGTGCCGCGCTTGGCCCATTCGTCGGACAGTTGGGCAACCGCGCCGAATTCAGTGGTGCAGACAGGGGTAAAGTCCTTGGGGTGGGAAAACAGAATTGCCCAGCTGTCGCCGATCCAGTCATGCAGCGCAAAGCTGCCCTGGTCGGTTTCGACAGTCAGGTCGGGGATGGTGTCGTTGATGCGCAGGGACATGGATGGTCCTCCTATTTTGAATTCTACTGCACAATGTAGTGTGGCTTTGGGCGCGATGCATCCCCTGACTTGCGTGTCATTTGGTCCGGTGACACAGTGCGCGCAAATCATGATCCGCAATGGAGGCACTATCATGCTGGAGAAACGCGACTTTTACATCAATGGCAAATGGGTTGCTCCGATCGAGGGCAAGGACCACAACGTCATCGACCCGTCGACCGAAGAGCCCTGCGCCGTAATCTCGCTGGGTGGCAAGGCCGATGCCGACGCCGCAGTGGCGGCTGCCAAGGCTGCATTGCCGGGCTGGATGGCGACACCTGCGTCCGAGCGCATCGCGCTGGTCGAAAAGCTGGTCGAGGTCTACAAGACCCGCGCCGACGATCTGGCCGCCGCCATGAGCACCGAAATGGGCGCGCCCATTTCCATGTCGAAAACATCGCAAGTGGGTTCAGGCACCTGGCACCTGTCCAACTTTATCGCTGCGGCGAAAAAGTTCGACTTTGTCCGTCCGCTGGGCGACCACGCGCCAAACGACCGGATTATCTATGAAGCGGTTGGCGTTGCGGCGCTGATCACGCCATGGAACTGGCCGATGAACCAGGTCACGTTGAAAGTGGGCGCGGCTGCGATTGCAGGCTGCACCATGGTTCTGAAACCGTCGGAAGAAAGCCCGCTGAACGCGATGATCTTTGCCGAGATGATGGACGAGGCAGGCTTTCCCGCCGGTGTGTTCAACCTGGTCAACGGTGACGGCGCAGGCGTCGGCAACACCCTGACCGGCCACAAGGACGTGGACATGGTCAGCTTTACCGGCTCGACCCGCGCGGGCACGCTGATTTCGAAAAACGCCGCCGACACGCTGAAACGTGTGCATCTGGAGCTGGGCGGCAAAGGGGCCAACCTGATCTTTGACGATGCCGACGACAATGCGGTGAAACGTGGTGTTCTGCACATGATGAACAACACCGGCCAATCGTGCAACGCGCCCAGCCGTATGCTGGTTCAGCGCGGCGTGTACGACCGCGCGGTCGAAGAGGCCGCAGCCGTGGCCAATCAGGTCACAGTCGGTCCCGCTTCGGAAGAGGGCAAGCACATCGGTCCCGTGGTGAACGAGGTGCAGTGGAACAAGATCCAGGACCTGATCCAGAAGGGCATCGACGAAGGCGCCCGCCTGATCGCCGGTGGCACCGGCCGTCCCGAGGGGATGAACCGCGGGTTCTACGTCAAACCGACCGTCTTTGCCGACGTGAACCATGACATGACCATCGCGCGCGAAGAAATCTTTGGCCCCGTGCTGTCGATCATTCCGTTCGACACCGAAGAAGAGGCCGTCGAGATCGCCAACGATACGGTTTACGGTCTGACCAACTATGTCCAGACACAGGACGGCGCACGCGCCAACCGTCTGGCCAAACAGTTGCGGTCGGGCATGGTCGAAATGAACGGCACCAGCCGCGCGGCAGGTTCGCCCTTTGGCGGCATGAAGCAGTCGGGCAACGGTCGTGAAGGCGGCGTTTGGGGCATCGAGGACTTCCTTGAGGTCAAGGCCGTCTCGGGCTGGGCGGCTGAATAGTCAGCCCTCCACACTCAATGCAGACACGGGGCGGGGGTTATCCCTCGCCCTGTGTTTTTCTGGCCCACTGTTCCCAGACGAAGGGATAGACCCATTCGCACACATGTGTGCGCGACAGCCCCGCGCGGATCGCATCACGCCGCGCCACATCGTCGGGGCCGTATTTGTGAAACTGCACCATCAACGTATCGACGTGTTGCATGAACCCGCTGTCGATCATCGCAGGCAACAGATCATATTCGCCGCCTTCGATGTTCATCTTGATCACGGCGACATCAGACAGCGCCAGCCCTTCGACGACGGGACCAAACGCCTTGACCATACCGGTCACGGTCGGGCCTTCCCGGATCAGGGCAGAGGACGCGTTGGCCTGATCGGACAGCTCCAGCACGCCATCCTCACTGCCAATGGCATAGGCGTGCACAAGGACGTTTTCATTGCCTGCAAACCGTTCCGCCATCGCGTTGGCAAAGCTGGGGTGCGGTTCGAACACATGAGATACGACACCATATCGGGTCGTCATCTGATCCGACCAGTCACCGACGTACCCTCCGACATCCAACACCACATCCCCCGGCTGCACCCGTGGAAACTGCACCGGCGTGGTCCCGCCATGTGCCTTGCGAAATGCCCGATACGGCGCACGCGCGGCGCGGTACGATGGGCTGGTGGCGATGTTCCACAGTTTGGTCAGTTCGCTCTTGATGCTCATGTGTACCCCTTTGATATGGTTCGATGCCACGAAAGCGCGTATTCAATCCCGACAGATAACCGCTAACCAAGGCAGCGTCATGATTTTTTCCAGATTGCACGGTCGTTTGGGCAACCAGATGTTCCAATATGCCGCAGCCCGCGCGCTGGCCGAGCGGCTGGGCACGCGCGTGGTGCTGGATGATCGCATGGCGCTGCACAAGGGCGACGGGACGTTGTTACGGGTGTTCGACCTGCCGGAACTGGCTGAGGCGCCCTTGCCCCCCGCGAAACACCAGCGCCCGCTGGCCTATGCCGCATGGCGGGGGCTGGGCAAGCGGCCGCGCATCCGGCGCGAGAGGGGTCTGGGCTATAATCCGGACTTCGCCAACTGGAGCGACGACAGCTATTTGCACGGCTACTGGCAGTCGGAGCGGTATTTTACAAATATCGCCGACACGCTGCGCAGCGCCTTTGTCTTTCGCACCCCCATGTCGGCACGCAACGTCGAGATGGCAGCGCGGATCGCCAGCGGTCCGTCGGTCGCGTTGCACGTGCGGCGTGGAGATTACGTTGCGGTGAACGCTATGGCCCTGTGTGATCAGGCCTATTACGACGCGGCCCTTGCGGCCATTCGCAAGCGTATGGATGTGGACCCCACGGTCTATGTCTTCTCTGACGATCCCGAATGGGCCAAGGCCAACCTGCCGCTGCCCTTCGACAAGGTTGTGGTGGATTTCAACGGGCCCGATGCCGACTACGAAGACCTGCGGCTGATGACCCTGTGCCAGCACAACATCATCGCCAATTCATCGTTCAGTTGGTGGGCGGCGTGGCTGGGCGAAACCCCGGACAGTATCGTGGCAGGCCCCGCGCGGTGGTTTGCAGATGCGTCGATGGCCAACCCCGACATTCTGCCCGCCCGCTGGATCAGCGTCGGCGCTTAACCCTAAAACGGTGCCTTGGCGCGAAAACGGATCGACTTGCCGTTCTCGGGGTGCTTCACGCGCAGCTCTTCGGCGTGCAGCATCATGCGCGGGAAATCGGCAGCCGCCCCGTGGGCATAGAACGGATCACCCAGGATCGGATGGCCCAAGGCCAGCATATGCACGCGCAACTGATGGGTGCGGCCCGTGTGCGGCACCAGCCGCATACGCGCGCTGTCGCCGTGCCGTTTGACCACGCGCCAGTCGGTCACTGCGGGCTTGCCCGTCTCGTGACAGACTTTTTGCAGCGGGCGGTTCGGCCAGTCCACGATCACCGGCAGATCGACGGTGCCCTTGTCCTGCGCGGGGTCGCCCTGCACCAGCGCCACGTAAGCCTTTTGCGTCTTACGCTCGGCAAACTGTGTCGACAGGGTGCGCTGCGCGTGGGGTGACAGGGCAAAGACCATGACGCCGCTGGTGTCGCGGTCCAGCCGGTGCACCACCAGCGCCGTCGGAAACACCGCCTGTAGCCGGGTGATCAGGCAATCCGCCAGATGGTCGCCGCGCCCCGGCACGCTGAGCAGGCCCGCAGGTTTATCGACGACCACGATGTCGGCATCGTCGTACAAAAAGACCAGCGGATCGGTCGGGGGCGCATAAACAGTTTCCATGCCGCTGCTTTCCAGATGTAGGCTGTAGTTTCAAGCCAAGATGAAAGGCCCCCTTATGCACGCGACCATTCAGGCATTCCACGACGCGGTTCTGGCCAAGGACGACGACGCGATCCTGCCGCTGTTTGCCGAGGACATCCGGTTCATGCCGCCGACCTATTGGAAGACATGGACAGGCCGCGCGGCGGTGGCGGCGGTACTGGGCCATGTGAACGCGGTGTTCACCGATTTCACTTATCGCCGCGTGCTGGGCGACGGGCGCGATTGGATGCTGGAGTTTCAGTGCAAGGTCGACGGGCTGGACGCCGTGGGCGTTGATCTGATCACGCTGAACGACGACGGGCTGGTGCAGGACTTCGAGGTGGTCATGCGCCCCTACAAAACCATCGGCGCGCTGCGCGAGGCGATGATGGCGCGGATTGCCAAGGACCCCAGCTTTGCCACCTTCCGCGAGGCGATCAGCTAGGCCGCGCGACGGCCACGCATCTGGCGGATCATCGAAATGGTATAAAGCACCAGCGCGCCCCAGATCATCGGAAAGGCAATCATGCGTGCCTGCCCAAAGGGTTCCTTGAACACAAAGACCGCCACCAGAAAGATCATCGTCGGCGCCACGTATTGCAGCACGCCGATGGTGGTCAGGCGCAGTTGCTTGGCGCCGTTGGCATAGAGGATCAGCGGCACCGCCGTCACCACGCCACAGCCCATCAGCAGCCATGTGTCGTGGCTGTCGCCTGCCATGAAATGGCTTTGGCCTGTGACGGTCAGATAGCCGACATAGCCCAGCGCCGGCAGCAGCAGGATCAGAACTTCCAGCAAGAACCCCTGATTGGGACCGATGGGCAATTGTTTCTTGGCCAGCGCGTAAAACCCCCAACTGGCGGTAATCGCAATGGCCGCCCACGGCACCGTCCCCAGCGTGGTGGCCAGAACCACCACCGCGCACAAGGCCAGCGCCACGGCAGCCAGTTGCAGCTTGTCCAGCTTTTCGCCCAGCAGCAGCGCACCCAGCGCCACGCTGAACAACGGGTTGATGTAATACCCCAGCGCCGCATCCAGCGCGCGATTTTCCGCGATGGCCCAGACGTAGATACCCCAGTTGACCGTAATCAGCGCGGCTGTGACACAGCCCATCGCCAGCGTGCGCGGGCTGCGCAGGGCGGCGCGGATGTCGCGGGTGCGGCCAAGTGCGATCAGCAGGCCTGCCGCAATCGGCACCGCCCAGATGATCCTGTGCGCCACGACTTCGGCAGCGGGCACATGGCTGACGGCCTTTAGATACAGCGGCAGAAAGCCCCAAAGAATATAGGCCCCCAGCGCAAAGCCCAGCCCTTGGGGCGTGTCGCCGCTGGGTGGGGCGACGTTCGGTGCTGGGGGTGTGCGCATGGGGTCAGTCCTGACTTGGGTGTCCGATGCCTAGCACCGGGGCGTGGGGTGCGCCAGAGGGTCAGACCTTGGCGCGCGCGCCGGTCGGATCGTAGAAGGGTTTCAACGAGGCTTCGGCGGCGTAGCGGTGGCCTGCCACGTCTATTTCATAGGAGGACGCCAGCACCTCGTCCACGCTTTGACCCGCGCAGGGCACATAGCCCATGCCCATGGCCGCACCAAAGTGATGACCATACGCCCCCGAACTGAGATGGCCGACGATCCTGCCGTCCCGCAGCACGGGTTCGTTGTGGTACAACAGCGGCTCGGGATCGGTCAGGCGGAACTGCACCAGACGCCGCTGTAAGCCCGCGTCTTTCTTGCGCAGCACCGCGTCGCGCCCGACAAAGGCGGGCTTGTCCAGCTTGACGGCAAAGCCAAGGCCCGCTTCCAGAACGTGATCTTCGGATGTGATGTCATGGCCGAAGTGGCGAAAACCCTTCTCCATCCGGCAGGTGTCCATCATGTGCATCCCGCACAGCCTGGCCCCGATCTGCTGGCCCGCGGCGTGCAGCACCTCGAACACGTAGCCTGCCATATCGGCGCTGATGTAAACCTCCCAACCCAGCTCGCCCACATAGGTCACGCGGTGGACACGGGCCAGTGCCATCCCGATCTCGATCTCTTGAGCGGTGCCGAACGGGTTGGTGTCGTTGCTGAAATCGGCCGGCGACACCATTTGCAACAGGGTGCGGGCGTTGGGGCCCATGACAGCCAGCACCGCCTCGGCGGCCGTCACATCGGTCAGCACCACGTTGTGATCGCCCAGATTGCGCATCATCCATGTCTGATCGGCCAGCCGCGTGGCCGCAGGGGTGACGACCAGATAGGCGGTTTCGGTCAGGCGGGTTACGGTCACGTCCGCCTCGATCCCGCCGCGCGGGTTCAGGAACTGGGTGTAGACGATGCGGCCCACGGGCACGTCGTATTGCCCGCCGCCGATATGGTTGAGAAAGGCGCAGGCGTCCGGCCCTTCGACACGGATCTTGCCAAAGGACGACATGTCGTACATCCCCACATTCTCGCGCACGGCGCGGTGTTCGGCGGCGATGTTGTCAAAGAAGCTCTGGCGTTTCCAACTATAGGCATATTCCGGCGTCTGGCCGGGGTTTGCGAACCAATTGGCGCGCTCCCACCCTGCCAGTTCGCCCATGACCGCGCCCTGTTCCAGCAGGTGATGGTGAAACGGCGTGCGCCGGATGCCGCGCGCGGTGGCCTTTTGGCGGTAGGGAAAGTGGTCGGCGTAAAGCAGGCCCAGCGTTTCCGTGGCGCGGGCGGCAAGGTAGGTTTTGTTGCCCTGAAAGGGCTGCATCCTTGCGATGTCCACATCGCCCAGATCGAACGGCTTTTCGCCCGCCTCCATCCACTGTGCCAGCGCCATGCCGGCGCCCCCCGCCGACTGGATGCCGATCGAGTTGAAGCCTGCGGCGACCCAGACGTTGTCCATCTCGGGCGCGAGGCCAAGGTGATAGGCGTCGTCGGGGGTAAAGCTTTCCGGACCGTTGAAAAAGGTGTGAATGCCCGCATCCGCCAGCATCGGCATGCGGTTTACGGCGGCTTCGAGGATCGGTTCGAAATGGTCGAAGTCTTCGGGCAGTTGGTCGAATTCAAAGTCGTGCGGGATGCCGTTCACCGCCCATGGCTTGCTGACCGGTTCGAACGCGCCCAGCAGGATCTTGCCTGCGTCCTCTTTGTAGTATGCGCATTCGTCGGGCACCCGCAGCACCGGCATTTGGGTCAGGCCGGCGATGGGTTCGGACACGATGTAGAAGTGTTCGCAGGCTTGCAGCGGCACGTTCACCCCCGCCATGCGGCCCACCTGATGGCCCCACATGCCCGCGCAGTTCACGATCATGTCGCAGGCGATGTGGCCGCTGCTGCCATCCTCGCCCTGCCAGTCTACGCCGGTAACACGCCGGCCAGCGCGGGTGATGTTGGTAACGGCGGCGCGTTCCTGAATATGCGCCCCGCGCTGGCGCGCACCCTTGGCCAGGGCCAGCGCGATATTGGCAGGATCGCCCTGCCCGTCCAGCGGCAGATAGACACCCCCGGTGACGCCGTCGATGTTCAGATGTTGGTATTTCGCTTTCACCTCTGCCGGGCTGATCTGTTCGACCTCGACGCCAAAGGCGCGGGCCATGGCGGCCTGACGGTGCAGTTCTTCCAGACGCTCGTCCGTCAGCGCCGCGGTGATCGAACCGACGCGTTTAAAGCCTGTGGCCACGCCTGTTTCCGCCTCGAGGTTGCCGTAAAGCTCTTGGGAATATTTGGCCAGTTTGGTCATGTTGGCCGACGCCCGCAGTTGCGCGATCAGCCCCGCCGCGTGCCAAGTGGTGCCCGAAGTCAGTTGTTTGCGTTCCAGCAGAACAACATCGCGCCAGCCCAGTTTGGTCAGGTGATAGGCAACCGAGCAGCCGATGACACCACCACCGATGATGACGACGCGGGCGTTCTTGGGCAGATCAGGCATGGCGGTCTCCGGCATTGGGCGGGTGATGCGGGGGCCAGCCCCCGCGCCCCCGGGATATTTGGGGCCAAAAGAAATCAGGGTCGGGTCAGGGTGTGACCTGATGCTGTCAGGCGGCGGGCAATTTCGGCGATGTGGGCGGGGCTGACTTCGCAGCAGCCGCCGACGATGGTGGCCCCTGCGTCGACCCAGGACATAACGTGATCGGCGTAGGCTTCGGGCGTGAAATCGTGGCGGGTTTGCAGATCGGATACGGTGGGGCGCGATTGCAGGAATTCTTCGGTGATGCGCTGGAAGCCGTTGGCATAGGCACCATACGGCAGCGTACCTTTGGACAGGATGGTGAGCGCTGCGGGGATGACTTCGGGGGCGGAGCAGTTGACGAGGATGGCCGCGGCTTTTCCTGCCGCGATGGGCAGGATGTCTGCCACCGCTTCGCCCGAGCGCAGTTTGGTGCCGTCCGTGTCATCGACTGTGATCGACAGCCAGACGGGTTTGCCAGTGGTGGTCGCACCGGCCAGAACGCTGCGGGCATGGTCCAGCGAGGCCACGGTTTCGCAGATCAGCAGGTCGCAAGACGGGGAAAGCAAGCCGGCCACTTCGGCATAAAGCGGGATCGCGGTGGCCGCATCGGGGTGCAGGTCGGGGCGGTAGGATGCGACGAGCGGGCCGATGGCGCCGGCGACACATGGCGCGTTGCTGGCGGCGGCCTCGGACAGGGCGCGCTTCATCAGGGTCAGAAACTGGCCGTCCACATCGGTGCCGACAAACCGGTCGTGGTGGATCGCATAGGTGTTTGTGGTGGCCACGGTGGCCCCGGCTGCGGTGAAATCGCGGTGGATGTCGGCCACCAGTCCGGGGTGGTCGATCATCACTTGAGTGGACCACAGCGGTGTCGGCCGGTCGCCTGCGCGGTGGATCAGTTCCTGCCCCATGCCGCCGTCAAGAAGGGTTATTTGCGTCATCGTGTTGTTCCTGTGCCAGAGTGACTGGCGCGTGCGTTAACAGTCATGCGCTCAGGCCCGCAAGCGGTGGTTTTGCGGGTCCCACAGGGGGGCGTCGGGCTGGACCACGGCGCGGTGCTTGGTGCCGAAAATCTCGACCTGTAGCTCGGTGCCTGCCACCGCCAGATCAGCGCGCACCATGCCAAGCGCAATCGAGGCATTCACGCGGTAGCCCCAATCGCCGCTGGTGGTTTCGCCCACCACCACGCCGTCGTGCCACAGCGTCGACATATAGGGCGCGTCGGCGTCGCATGCGTCGACGATCAGGGTGACGAACCGTTTGACAGGGCCGTTTTGGCGTTCGGCCACCAAGGCTTGTTTGCCGGGGAAATCCTGTGGCTTGTCCAGCTTGACGAAACGGTCCAGCCCGCCCTCGAACAGGGTGTAATCGGTGCTCAGGTCGCCCTTCCACGTGCGATAGCCTTTTTCGATGCGCATCGCGTTCAGCGCGTACATGCCAAAGGGTTTCGCGCCTGCGTCCGTCACCGCCTGATATAGCTGGGCGATGTCTGCGTTGGCGGCGTGGATTTCCCAGCCCAGTTCGCCTGCGAAGGACACCCGCGCAAGGGCGCATTGCGTGCCTGCGACAGTGGCGGCCTGATGGCTCAGCCACGGGGCGGTCAGGTCCGCTTGTGTGTCCAGCCGTTCGAACAGGGCGCGGCTGTTGGGTCCGGTGACGATCAGCGTACCGTAGTCTGTCGTGTGATCGGTCAGGGTCAGCCCATCGGGCAGATCGGCGTTCAGCACGTCCCAGTCGTGCCATTGCGCCGTGGCGGCGGTGATCAGGGTAAAGGTATCCTCGCCATGCCGCAGGATCGACATTTCGGTCAGGATACGGCCACGGCTGTCCGGGAAATAGCCAAGGTTCATGCGACCGACGCGGGGCAACCCGCCCGCGATCTTGCCACCCAGGTATGCGGCGGCGCCGTTCCCCGACAGGTTGAACCGCGAGAATCCCGGCAGGTCCAGCACGCCCACGTCATCGCGCACCGCTTCAACCTCTTGGCGCACGCGCAGCGCCCAGGGGCCGTTGCGATCCCAGGTCTGGGTCGCTGCTTCGCTGGTGTCGTCGCCGGGTGCCGCAAACCAGTTGGCGCGTTCCCAGCCGTTGTAGGCCCCCATGACGCCACCCTTGGCCAGCACCTGATCGTGGGCAGGCGACAGCTTGCGGTCGCGGCCTGCGGGCCAGGCGTGGTGGGGGAAGTGCATGGCGTATTCGTGGCCGTAGGTCTCCAGCGCCTTTTGATTGCAATAATCCTGATCGGTGTAATCGGTGTAGCGGCGCGGGTCGCACGCCCACATGTCCCATTCCGTCTGCCCCTCGGTCACCCATTCGGCCAGCACCTTGCCCGCACCGCCGCCCTGGGTGATGCCAAAGGTGAACACGCAAGCCTCGTACGCATTGGGCACGCCGGGCATCGGACCGATCAGGGGCAGGCCGTCGGGCGCATAGGGGATCGGCCCGTTGATCACCCGACCCACGCCGGCGGTGCCAAGGATCGGCACGCGGGCCATCGCGTCCTCGATGTACCACTCCAGCCGCTCAAGATCGTCGGGGTAAAGCTGAAAGCTGAAATCCTCTGGCATGGGATCGTCAGGGGTCACCCAATGGGCGCGGCAGTTGCGTTCATAGGGGCCAAGGTTCAGCCCGTTCTTGTCCTGCCGCAGGTAATACGAGCTGTCCACGTCGCGCAGCAGCGGCACCTTGCGGCCATTGTCGCGGGTCCAGTCAGCCAGCGCGGGGATGTCTTCGGTCAGGAAATACTGATGGCTCATCACCGTCATGGGAACGGTGCGCCCGCCGTAGGGTTTGAACCATTCCCCGACACGCTGGGCATAGTAACCGGCGGCGTTCACCACCTTTTCGCAGCGGATGTCGCCCTTGGCCGTGTGCACGATCCATTCGGCACCCTGACGGCTGATGCCTGTGGCGGGGCAGAACCGTTCAATGCGCGCACCCATGTTGCGCGCGCCCTTGGCCAGCGCCTGGGTCAGTTGCGCGGGGTCGATGTCGCCATCGTCGGGGTCCCACAGCGCGCCCGCCAGATCATGGGTTTCGATGAACGGATAGCGGTCCTTGATGTCGGCCACGGCCATCATCTCAAGGTCCAGCCCCTGATAGCGGCCCATGGCGCGGGCGCGTTCAAATTCCTGCATCCGTTCGCGGGTATGGCCCAGCCGGACCGATCCGGTGACGTGGTAGTTCATCGGATAGTCCACCGCGTCGGCCAGCCCTGCATACAGGCCCAGCGAATAGCGCTGCATGTTCATCACCGCCCACGACGTGCTGAAGCTGGGGCAGTTGCCCGCTGCGTGCCATGTGCTGCCTGCGGTCAGTTCGTTCTTTTCCAGCAGCACGCAGTCGGTCCAACCTGCCTTGGCCAGATGATACAGTGCCGAGGTGCCGACGACGCCACCGCCAATGATGACCACGCGGGCTGTGGTGGGAAACGCGCTCATGCGTCAAGCTCCGGGCTGATCTGGTAATAATCACCCTTGTCCTGCGTAAAGATATGGCGTGTCAGCGTCAGCCCCGTGGGGCCGTCAAGCGCGCCCATGGCGACGCCGATTTCATCCTCGGCATGGCTTTTCCAGAACAGGGACGACCCGCAGGTGGAGCAAAATCCGCGTTTGGCGGTGTCGCTGGCATTGAACCAGCGCACGTCGCCCTGCACCGCGAAAGCCGACAGCGGCACCTGAACCGAGGCCCAGATGTGACCCGATTGCTTGCGGCATTGGGTGCAGTGACAGGCGGCGGGGTCTTTGGCGGTTTCGGTCGCCGTGAAAGTCACAGCGCCACACAGGCAGCTTCCGGTCAGCATTTTGGGGTCTCCTGCGGTTTGACGATCAGTAAACGGGGGGCGCAATAACCCAGATCGCCACAGCGGGCGCATCATGGGGATTCATCCAGCGGAACGGCTCGCCGCGAATGCGAAAGCTGTCGCCGGGGTGGATTGTGTAGAGGGTTCCTGCGATTTCGAGATCCAGCACGCCCGAGACCAGGTAACCGACCTCTTGGGTGGGACGGGTGACCGGATGGATGATTTCCGAACGGGGCGCAAAGGTGGAATGCACCATTTCGAAATCGTCGGTCAGATCGGGCGACAGCAATTCCTCGACCAGCCCTGCAATGGGCGACCCGATGGGGCGGCGCGCGCCCTTGCGCACGATATAGCCCGCTTCGTGGGCTGGGGCTGCGGCATGGCGGAACAGCATCGACACCGACACACCCAGGTGCGCCGCGATATGGCGCAGGTCGGTGATCGACGGCTCGGACAGGTCACGTTCGACCTGACTGAGCCAGCCGACCGAACGGCCCAGCGCATCGGCCATGTCCTGCAAGGTGACGCCCCGCGCCTTGCGCAGCGCGCGCAGGTCGGCGCCCAGCGTTTTGGCGGTGTCGGGGGCAGATTGCAGCATATGCGACTCGTGGTGAAAAATTACGTCTGAATTTCACGGTGCGCCGTTCATAATGAAAAATCAAGACAGAATTTCACGGCCAGCCATCAGCACAGACCACGGCCCTTTTCAGGATGCAAAATACGCGATCAGATACGTTCAATTGCGATGGCTGTCCCCTCGCCGCCACCGATGCAGATCGCGGCAACGCCACGCTTGAGGTTGCGTTTTTCCAGTGCGTTCAGCAGCGTCACGATGATGCGCGCGCCCGAAGCACCGATGGGGTGCCCCAAGGCACAGGCGCCACCGTTGACGTTCACGATGTCATGGCTCAGCCCCATTTCGTGCATAAAGGCCAGCGGTACCACGGCAAAGGCTTCGTTCACTTCCCACAGGTCCACGTCGTCCTTGGTCCAGCCGATGCGCGCCAGCAGCTTTTGCGCGGCGGGCACAGGGGCGGTGGTGAACAGGCCCGGTTCCTGTGCGTGGCTGGCGTGGCCCAGAATGCGCGCGCGCACGGTCAGTCCGCGCGCTTTGGCGGCTTCGGCAGAGCTGAGGACCAATGCCGCAGCCCCGTCCGAGATCGACGAGGAGTTGGCCGCCGTTACGGTGCCACCATCGCGGAATGCGGGCTTGAGCTGCGGGATTTTCTCGGGGCGGGCGTTGGCAGGCTGTTCGTCGGCGCTGACGGTGGTCGACCCCTTGCGCGACGTGACGTCCATGGATGCGATTTCATCGGCAAAGGCACCGCTGTTCTGCGCCTCAAGCGCGCGGCTGAGCGAGGCCAGCGCATAGTTATCCTGCGTCTCGCGGGTGAACTGGAATGCTTCGGCGCAGTCTTCGGCGAAGGTGCCCATCAGGCGGCCCTTGTCATAGGCGTCTTCCAGACCGTCCAGAAACATATGGTCAACTGTCTTGCCATGGCCCAGACGCGCCCCGGCGCGCATTTGCGGCAACAGGTAGGGGGCCTGGCTCATGCTTTCCATGCCGCCCGCGACCATCAGATCGGTGTGGCCCAGCGCGATCTGGTCAAAGGCGATCATCGCCGCCTTCATGCCTGATCCGCACATCTTGTTCAGCGTGGTGGCTGGCACTTCCTTGCCCAGACCGGCGGCAAAACCGGCCTGACGGGCGGGCGCCTGACCCTGACCGGCAGGCAGCACGCAGCCCATCAGAACCTCGTCCACCGTATCGGTGCCGGCACCGGCCATCGCTGCGCGAATCGCAGCGCCGCCCAGTTCGGACGCGGTCAAACCGGAAAGCGCCCCTTGGAAACTTCCCATCGGCGTGCGGGATGCGCCGGCAATGATCACGTCTGTCATGAGTCACCTTCTGATTGTTCTACGTGTGGTTACGAGTTGGTAAGACTTGCGGCCTAAATATGGACCCCAGCGTTAGATGTGAGGGGATACTATGGAACTGTCGAGCAAAACAGAAGGCCAAGTGCATATCGTCACAGTTCTAAGCACGCGGATCGACGCTGCAGTGGCCATCGAATTCAAGGATGCGATGCGGGCCGAGACCGACAATGGCCCCGATCTGGTGGTTCTGGACCTGTCATCGGTCGCATTCATCGATTCCAGCGGGCTGGGCGCAATTGTCGCCGCGATGAAACATCTGGCCCCGCAGCGCAAGCTGGCGTTGGCCGGCCTGACACCGCCGGTGGACAAGGTGTTCAGGCTGACGCGCATGGATTCCGTGTTCAGCCTGTTCCCGACGCTGGACGATGCGCGCAGCGCGCTGGCGGCGTGACGTGGTCCTGAACGAAAGTGCGATTCATCCCGCGCACCCACCCTTGCAGAAAATCCATATTCAGGTCGACAGCGGGCCGCTGGCCGCGCGACAGGTCTTTGACCTGCTGAAACGCGATCTGGCCGACACTTTGCTAGAGGTCGAGGAACTGGGCGCCATCGAACTGGTGCTGGCCGAGGCGGTGAACAACATCGTCGAACACGCCTATTCCAATGGCCGGCGCAAAGGCACGATACACCTGCACTGCCAACTGCGGCGCGACGGGCTGCACTTTGAAATCACTGACAACGGGTTGCCCATGCCCGGCGGATGCACGCCACTGGGGCGGGCTGTGAACGTGAATGTCGATCCGATGAATGTCCCCGAGGGGGGCTATGGCTGGTTTCTGATTCAAGACCTGGCAAAGGATGTGACCTATCGCAGGCGCGGGCGGGTCAACCATTTGTCGCTGCGCATGGCGGTGGCGATAGATGGGGGGCAAAGCTGAACGCACTGAAAAGTGGGCCAAATATGGCGGGACTGTTGACGCAAATCCCAAAAGGGCCTGATTGGCTCCTCATTCCCGCCTTGATCAACAGGCAAAACTGCACCTGTAGCTGCATATAGCTTCCCTCGGTGTCGTGTGTAACAGCCCCCACCCAGTGCACGGCACCGAGGACCTTACCTTCCCACATCGCTGCACGCTTGGCCTTTGGTCTTTGGCCCGCTAGGTATCTGTTGTCATATACAACTGGAGCCACCATGCGCGATTTTCATTTCCCGGGCCGCTCGCCCGTCATGGCCACAAACGGGATGTGCGCGACGTCGCACCCGCTGGCCGCTGCCACTGCCATCGACATCCTGAAACGCGGCGGCAATGCCATGGATGCGGCCATTGCCGGCGCTGTGCTGCTGGGCATTTGCGAGCCGCAAATGACGGGAATCGGCGGCGATTGCTTTGTGCTATGGTCGATGCCCGGCGAAACCAAGGTCAACGCGCTGAACGGTTCGGGCCGCGCACCTGCGGGACTGGACGCCGCCATGTTGCGCGATGCGGGCCACGACACTGTGCCGCTGGGCAGCCCGCACGCGGTAACGGTGCCGGGTGCCGTCGACGCGTTCTGCACCCTGTCCGAACGTGTGGGCAAGCTGGGCCTTGATGCGCTGCTGGCCCCCACCATCCACTATGCCGAAGCGGGCGTGCCCGTAGCACCACGTGTGGCCGCAGACTGGATTCCCTGCGCCGACGCCCTGCAAGGATCGGCGCGCGAGACGTTCATGGTGAACGGCCAGGTGCCCAAGGCCGGCGAAATCTTCCGCGCGCCCAAACAGGCAGAGGTGCTGCGCCGCATCGCCAAGAACGGGCGCGATGCGTTCTACACCGGCGAGGTCGCCGAGGACATGATCGCGACGCTGGCCGCATTGGGCGGCGCGCACACGGCGCAGGACTTTGCCAATGCCGCCTGCACCGACACGAACCCCGTGGCAGGCGCGTACAAAGACATCGAAGTGGTCGAGCATCCGCCAAACGGTCAGGGCGCTGTCGCGCTGTTGCTGCTGAACATCCTCAAGAATTTTGACATCGCGTCGATGGACCCCTTCGGCGCGCAGCGCGCCCATATCGAGGCCGAGGCGGCCAAGCTGGCCTATGACACCCGCAACCGGTTTCTGGCGGACCCCGATCACATGACCCGGCTGGACCACCTGCTGTCCGAAGACACGGCCGCCAAACTGGCCGCGCTGATCGACCCCAAACGCGCCATGGCCAGTGCGACACAAATCTCGGAAGCGGTGCACAAGGACACCATCTATATCACTGTCGTCGATGGCGACGGCATGATCGTGTCGCTGATCTATTCGATCTTCCACGGCTTCGGATCGGGCATCGCCTCGGACAAATTCGGCATCCTGCTTCAGAACCGTGGCGCAGGGTTCTCGCTGACCGAAGGGCACCCGAACGAGCTGAAGGGCGGCAAGCGCCCCATGCACACGATCATTCCGGGCATCATCCGGTCGAACGGCAAACCGATCATGCCCTTTGGCGTGATGGGCGGCCAATACCAACCGACGGGTCACGCCCGCTTTGCCACCAACCTGACCGATTTCGGCATGGACCCGCAAACAGCCATCGACGGGCCGCGCAGCTTTCCCGAAAAGGGCGTGTTGCAGGTCGAACGTGGCTATTCCGATGCTGTGCGGCAGGAACTGGCCGACATGGGCCACACCGTGGAAATCCCCAATTCGGCCCTTGGCGGGGCGCAGGCGATCAAAGTGCATGACAGTGGCGTGCTGGAAGGTGCCAGCGATCCACGCAAGGACGGCTGCGCGCTGGGATACTAAGGCAAACAGGGTGCGCGGATCAGACCGCGCGCCCGACGCCGCCTAAAGCGTCCCGCCTTTCACCTGAAACAGATCACATCGCCAATGGCCCGAGAGCGCGCAGCGCGGCAGGGTATTGGCGATTCAAGTTTAAGGCGGAGCGCTTTAGTTCAATTGGAAATGCAGAGGATAGGCGCCGTCCTGAAACGGGCCGAACAGGTCAGGGATGTCGGGGTGATCCACCGGCTCGCCGGAATAGTCTGCCACCAGGTTCTGCTCGGATACGTAAGCCACGTAGTAGCTTTGGTCGTTTTCGGCCAGCAGGTGATAGAACGGCTGTTCCTTGCGCGGACGGCTGTCCTCGGGAATCGCTTCGTACCATTCGTCGGTGTTCGAAAACTGGGGGTCCACGTCAAAAACCACCCCGCGAAAGGGGTGTTTCTTGTGACGGACGACTTGTCCGAGATGGTATTTGGCGCGCAATCTCAACATAAGTTCCAGCCCCTATCGGGGGAACGTAGCCTTTTCAAGCAGGATTTGTCCATGAAACTGCGCCGATAAGGCAGAAACAGTTTGTGCCATCACCCATGACAGTGGTGCCATCGCATCAGACCGCGGTGCGCCGCCGATCTTCGCAAAGAGGATTTCCCCGGGCCGCAAAATCGGCTATAGTGCCTGCAAAACAATCCGCCCGATAAATGTGGCGGAACCTTGAGGCAGAGACAGTAAAATGAGCAGAACCTTGCGAGCTATGATCGCGCTGTTGGTGTTGGCCTCGTGTGGGGGCGGTGAATCAACCGCGCCACGCGGATTGGACGATGCCTGTGTCATTGTGCAACAGCGTCCCGAATACATGCGGGCCTTCCGCGCCACTGAACGCCGCTGGGGCGTGCCAGTGCATGTGCAGATGGCCACGATCCACCAGGAAAGCAAATTCATCGCCAACGCGCGCACGCCGTTCCGCTATGCGGCGGGGGTGATTCCCATGGGCCGCCAAAGCAGCGCCTATGGCTATGCGCAGGCGCTGGACGCCACGTGGGAAGAATACCAGCGCGAGACAGGCAAACACCGCGCCCGCCGCGACCGCATCAAGGATGCGACTGATTTCATGGGCTGGTACATGAACACCACGAACCAGCGCAACAGCGTGGCGCTGACCGATGCGCGCAACCAGTATCTGGCCTATCACGAAGGGCAGACAGGCTTTGCGCGCGGCAGCTACAACAGCAAGACGTGGCTGGTGCAGGTCGCGGGCAACGTCGATGCCCGCGCCAATATGTATGCCACCCAGCTTGCCGGATGCCGCCGCCGCTGACGCGCGGGGCTTAGCGGCCCGATTTAGCGGCCCGGTGCTTTGCCCGGGCTGCCCGTGTCAAACATGCTGTTGGCCAATGTGCCGCCCACTTTCAAATCGCCCAGCACCACGGTCGTGCTGGACCCGCTGCTGTCATTGATCACCCACTGACGCAACTGCACCGGATTGCCGGTAAACTTCAGTTGGATGTTGCCATAGTCGGGATGCGCGGGGTCCTGCGCCGTCACGGTGGTGGCCGTTCCGTCATAGTCATGCCCTGTCACCATCCGCGCCTGCCCCAGATTGACGTTGTCCGCCAGAATGATCGACAGCGGCGTTTTCGACAGCGGATAGGTTTCGGGCGGGGCGTTGGATTTCGAATCGTAAATCACCACGGCCCCCGCACCCGCCACGACCAGCGCGGTTTCGGGGGCGTTGTATTCAAACCGCACGCGACCCGGGCGCTTGATGAAAATTTCGCCGGTGCTGATGGACCCGTCGTCGTTGATCTGGGTGAAATCGCCCTGCGCCGTGCGCAGGGTGTTCAGGTATTGCGAGATCTCGTTCAGCGGAAGTTTGTCCGCCGCCGCAGCGCCCGCCACGCTCAGCGCGAGGGCGCAGGCGGGCAAGAAGGTTTTCAAGTTCAGCATGTTGGTTGCCTCGTATTTCCAAGTGTTCGTTGCAGACAGATATAGGGAGGGCTGCATTGATATGCGATAACAAGCGCCACCTTGCGCCTGCAACGGGCCAAAGCCCGCCGCCGCCTACCGGTCACAGTCGATGTAAAAGGGATGTGGCGGACATGACTGGGGCGGCCTTTGCGGTTGATGTCAGTCCCAAACCCCGCACAGGCCGCCCCGGTTCCGAATTTTGGGCCGGTTACTGTTCTGGCACCAGAATTTCGCGTTTGCCCACGTGGTTGGCCGCGCTGACAACGCCCTGATCTTCCATCTGCTCGACCAGACGCGCGGCCTTGTTATAGCCGATGGCCAGCTTGCGCTGGATGTAGCTGGTCGAACACTTGCGATCCTTGATCACGATGGCCACCGCCGTGTCGTACAACGCGTCCTCGCCGTCGGTGTTACCGCCGAGGCCCAGCACCGCGTCGATGTTGCTTTCCTTGTCCTCGTCCGGCCCTTCGACCACGCCGCTGACATAGTCCGGCGCGCCGTAGGCCTTGAGGTGGTTGACGATTTCCTCGACCTCTTCATCGCTGACAAAGGGGCCGTGACAGCGGGTGATCTTGGCGCCGCCCGCCATGTACAGCATGTCTCCCATGCCCAGCAGCTGCTCGGCCCCCATTTCACCCAAGATGGTGCGGCTGTCGATTTTCGAGGTCACTTGGAACGAGATCCGCGTGGGAAAGTTCGCCTTGATCGTGCCGGTGATCACATCGACCGAAGGCCGCTGTGTCGCCATGATCAGGTGAATGCCGCTGGCCCGCGCCATCTGTGCCAGACGCTGGATGCAGGCCTCGATTTCCTTGCCCGCGACCATCATCAGGTCGGCCATCTCGTCGACGACCACCACGATATAGGGCAGTGCGACGGGCTGGAATTCTTCGGTCTCGAACATCGGCTCGCCGGTGTCGTCGTCAAAGCCAGTCTGCACCGTGCGGCTGAACATCTCGCCCTTGGCCAGCGCCTCGCGGACGCGACCATTGTAACCCTCGATATTGCGCACGCCCATTTTGGACATCTTGCGATAGCGTTCTTCCATCTCGCCCACGGTCCATTTCAGCGCGACAACCGCCTTTTTCGGGTCGGTCACAACGGGGGACAGCAGGTGCGGAATGCCGTCATAGACGGACAGCTCCAGCATCTTGGGGTCGATCATGATCAGGCGGCATTCCTGCGGCGTCAGCTTGTACAGCAGCGACAGGATCATCGTGTTGATGGCCACGGATTTACCCGACCCGGTGGTCCCCGCGATCAGCAGGTGGGGCATCTTGGCAAGGTTGGCCACGACACTGTCGCCGCCAATGTCCTTGCCCAGCGCCAGCGGCAGGCGCATGTTGCTGTCGCCAAAATCGCGGCTGGCCAGAATTTCGCGCAAGACCACCTTTTCGCGGTGCTCGTTGGGCAGTTCGATCCCGATGACCGACCGGCCCGGTACGGTCGACACACGCGCCGACAGCGCCGCCATCGACCGGGCGATGTCGTCGGCCAGACCGATCACGCGGCTGGCTTTCAAGCCCGGTGCGGGTTCCAGTTCGTACATGGTCACAACGGGACCGGGACGCACGCTGACAATCTCGCCCTTGACGCCATAGTCGTCCAGCACGCTTTCCAACATGCGCGCGTTTTCTTCCAGCGCCTCGTCCGACAGGTGCAGACGTTGCACGGTTTCGGGGCTTTCCAGCAAGCTCAGCGGCGGCAGTTCAAAACCGGGGTGCGTGTCCTCGAACGACAGCGCGGGCTGCGCTTCGGCGCGGGCCTGTTTGCTGGGCTGCACCACCTTGCGCACCGGTTGCTGCACAACCTTGCGTGGCTCGGCCACGGGAATCACCGGCGCTTGGGCTTGCGGCTGTTGCAACGACAGCGCTTCAAAATGTTCGTCTTCAGCCTCGGCGTATTGATCCTCGATCAGTTCATCCGCGTAATCGTCCGTTTGGGCATAGGCCATCGGTTCGGGCGCGGGTGCGCGCACAGGGGCCACTGTTGGCGCGGCAACCGGCTTTGTCGCAGGTTTCGAGAAGTAATCAGCCGCACGCGATGCGGTCAGCGGCGGCTCGGCCCGCATTGCGGGGGCAGCAGCCGCGGCGGGGGCCGTCATCGGCGGTTCGGACGGCAAAGCAGCCGGACGCGTGGTGTTCAGCACCAGCGGCGCGGGGCGACGGCCCGCCCCCAGACCGCGGGTCAAAGATGTATCCGTTTTCTCGGCCTGCAAGACAGGCACCTGACGCACGCGGCTTTTGATCACGTCGGCGATCTTGGCCTTGATCCGGTCGTCGCCGGGGCCTTCGCCCACATCGGCGGTGCTATAGTTTTCGATCAGCTCCGGCTCGGGCATCTCTTGCTCGGGCTGCGCGTCGGGGCGTTTGACCAGCGTGGGCATCCGCGCCAGCAATCCGGTCTTGGGCGCGGCATCCGCCTTGAACATGGTCGGCTCGGACGCCTTGTGCGCGACCGGCTGGGCAAAGCTTTGCTGTGCCGCAAAGGCCTGGTTTTCTTCGGCTTCGATCCGCTTTTGCGCACGACGCTCGGCGGTGCGCGCCTGAAGAACACGCGCGCCCTGCACGGCACCCGCGGCCCCGCGCCCCAACAGCGTCATGGTCCACGCATAAACCATGATCAGCCCGATCAGCAAAAACCGCCCGATCCGTTTCAGCTCAACGGCGGTAAAGCCCATCACAAAGGCAGACAGAACCACGATTCCGACACCCATCAGCAGCGACATCGTCTTGACCGCAAAGGCCGAGCCAAGCGGCAATATCGTCAGGATCGCGCCCATGACCGTGTCGCCGAACAACCCGCCCAACCCAAAGGAATGGGTGCGCAGCCATTGCGCGTCAGGTTCCAGCGTCGCGGCATAGATCGCACCAAAGGCCACCACGATCGGGGCAAAGATCAACCGGCCCACGGCCCGCTCGTCACCCGCGTGCAGGGCAAAGCGCACACCCCAGACCAGCAGCACGGCGGCAATGCCCCACGCGCCCCAGCCTGCGATCATGAACAAGGGTGCCGCAATCGACGCGCCCGTGCGGCCCAGCCAGTTCTGCACCGGCGCATCGGTCGACATCATCCAGTTGGGATCATCCGGCGTATAGGACCCGATCATCGCAGCCGCCATCAGACCGGCCACCAACAGGGCAATGCCAACCAGCTCCTTGCCCCGTTTTTCGATGGCCTCGGCCATGTTGGTGTCCAACAGTGGATCGCGCCCGCGTGTCTGATATGCCATAGCTCTCGTCCCTCGTTATTCTGCGCCGTAAAGATGGTCACGAATGGCCGTCAGGCCCCGCTCCACGTCCGGCTTTGGGGCCACCAAAGCGACCCGAATATATCCTTTGCCCGGGTTCACACCCGCCGCGTCATTCTGGCTCAGGTATGCGCCGGGCAGCACCCGCACGCCTGTCGCCTGCCACAGGCTCAGCGCCGCGGCCTCGCCATCCTCGACCGGCAGCCACAGGAAAAAGCCCGCCTCGGGGCCTTTGTATCCCGCAACATTGCCCAAAATACGGTCGGCCATGTCGTATTTCTCGCGGTACTGAGCGCGGTTGTCGTCCACATGCGCCTCGTCCGCCCAGACGGCGGCGGCGGCCGCTTGCAACGGCAAAGGCAACGGCGCGCCCGTGTACATCCGCAACTGACGCATCCGCGCTGTGCTTTGCGGTCCCGCCACAACAAATCCCGACCGCAGCCCCGGCAGGTTCGACCGTTTCGACAGCGAATGAAAGGCTACGACCCGCTCGGGGTCGGCCCCCACATCACGCGCCACCTGCAAGACGCCCACAGGGGGCGTATCACGGTAAATCTCGGAATAGCATTCGTCTGCGAAGATCTGGAAATCGTTCTGCTCTGCCAGTGCGATCAGATCGGACCAATAGGCATGATCGGCCACGGCCCCTTGCGGGTTTGCGGGCGAGCAGATGTAGCAGGCCACTGTCCGCGCCAGCACCTCGGCGGGCAGGCTGGTGTAATCCGGCAAATGTCCCGTCGCCTCGGTGGCGCTGACAAACACCGGCTCGGCCCCGACCGAAATCGCCGCCAGCATGTAGACCTGGTAGAACGGGTTCGGCATCAGCACCACGGGGCGCTGGCCGTTCTTGCTCTCGGGGCACAGCGCCATTGCGACGTTGTACAATCCCTCGCGGCTGCCGTTCAAAGGCAGCACATTGGTCTCCGCGTCCAGCGTCACGTCATAGCGCCGCGCCACCCAGTCGCAAAACGCCTGCCGCAGCTCGGGCGTGCCTTCGTTCGGGGGATAAGAGTTAAATCCGGCGGTATTTTCCGCAATCACATCCGTGACCCAGGCCGGAAACGCATGTTTCGGCTCGCCAATGGTCATATGCACCACGTCCCCGCCAGGGGTATGATGGTCCAACAGCGCGCGCAGACGCGGGAACGCATAGGCCGGAAGGTTCGAAAACCGCTCGGGAAAATTCATAAAACTGCCTCGGATCGGGATCGTTGTCGCCCCGTTTGGTCAAGGATAGCGCAAGGTGCCCCAACTCGTCCACCAAAACCACGCCAAAGCGGCAACTTGTGGCATTCGCGCACTGCGCGTGTTCTTTTGGCTAAAAATATCCTGGGGGCGCCCGCAGGGCGGGGGCAAAGCCCCCAAATGCACGCCCTCAGATCACGCCAGCGCCGCCTCGGCCGCAGCGCCTAGCCGCAACAGCGCTTCTTCGCAATCGGGTGGCATCATCAGCATCACACCACAGCTTGGCACGCCGGTCGGCAGGGTCAACGCGCTAAGCCCCAACAGGTTGCCGATGCGCGTGTTGCGCAGGGTCATCAGGTTCTCGGTGCGGTAATAATCATCCTCGGTGTTCAACCGCTCCAGGTTCGGCGGCAGATTGGCGCCGGTCGGTACAATCACCGCGTCATATCCTGCCACAGCCGCATCATAGCCAAACCGCGCCGCCTCCAGCGCGGCCCAGGCCGCGACGTAGTCCGGCCCGCTGACATCGGCCCCCAGCCGGAACCGTTTCAGCACTTCGGAAAACATCGCATCGGGCTTGGCTTCGATCACATCGCGCCACAGACCGTACGCTTCGGTCGGAATCAGCGGTCCGGTACAATCCAGCGCCTCTTGGACGGCGTCCACTTCGATCCGCTCGACGATGGCACCCGCCGCCTGCATCCGCTCGACCGCGCTTTCAAAGGCTGCCAGCGGCGCATCGCGCACGTCTTGCATGAACACCGTATTCACCACGGCCAGCCGCCGCCCTTTCAGCGTGGCGCCCGCCAGATCGGCAGGCTTGCCACCCTCCAGAATCGCCAGCAATTGCGCGCAATCTTCGACGCTGCGCGCCAGCGGGCCGATGGTGTCGAATTTCAGCGCCAGCGGCACGACACCTTCCAGCGACAACCGGCCCGACGTGGTTTTCAACCCCACCAGATCGTTCCACGCCGCCGGAATACGCACCGATCCGCCCGTGTCAGACCCGATGCCCGCCGCCGCCAGACCAAAGGCCACCGACGCCGCCGCCCCCGAAGACGACCCGCCCGGCACCGCATCGGCATCGTTCACGCAAGGCGGCGTTGCCGTCGACGGGTTATAGCCAAGCCCCGAAAACGCCAGTTCGCTCATATGCGTCTTGCCCAGACAGACCAGCCCCGCCGCCGTCGCAGCCTCAAGCACAACGGCATCCCGATCCGGCACACGTCCCGCCAACAGCTTCGATCCCGCCTCGGTCGCCACGCCAGCCGTATCGAACAGATCTTTCCAACTGACCGGCACGCCGTCCAGCAAGGACAGCCGCTGCCCGCTGCCCGCACGCGCGGCGGCGGCGGCGGCCTCGGCCAGCGCACGGTCACGGGTGACGCGGGCATAGATGCGGTCGCGCAGGTCGTGGCCTTCGATGGCGTCTAGATAGACCTGCGTCAGCGCGACGGGGTCAATCTCGCCCGCGCCTATACCGCGCCCCAAATCGCTTGCCGTCATCCACAACCAGTCCTGCATCGCGCCGCTCCTTTTGCGTTTTCGCGACGGTAGCGACGCCTCGGCGCATGGACAATCCCTGCCGCGCGCTCATATTGGAGGTCATGAACACAGATACCGATATTGCCGTCATCGGCGGCGGGCTGAACGGCCCCCTTCTGGCGCTTGCCATGGCGTCCCAAGGCCACCGCGTCACCGTCATCGACGCCACCGCGCAATCCGTGCGCAAGAACGCCGCCTTCGACGGGCGGTCCTATGCCGTGGCGCTGACATCGCAGCGACTGCTGGCGGGATTGGGCCTGTGGGACCAACTGGCGGACAACGCGCAAGCGATGCTGGAAATCAAGGTGACCGACGGGCGCGCGGGTGAAGGGCCATCGCCGTTTTTCATGCACTTCGATCATGCGGAAATAGAAGAAGGGCCAATGGGTTACATGGTTCAGGACCGGCACCTGCGCCGCGCCCTGATCGACGCGATGGACGCCAGCGACCATATCACGCAACTGTCCGGCCATGCCGTCACCGGCCAGCGCGCCCATGCCGCCGGCATCACGCTGACGCTGGACGATGGCAAACTGCTGACCGCGCGGCTGACCGTCGGTGCCGATGGCCGCGCCAGCGGCACGGCGCAGCGTGCGGGGATCAAGCGGATCGCGTGGTCCTACGACCAAACCGCGCTGGTCTGCGCCATCGAACACGACCTGCCGCACCACGGCATTGCACACCAGTTTTTTATGCCGCAGGGGCCGCTTGCGATCCTGCCTTTGCCCGGCAATGTCAGCTCGATCGTCTGGTCGGAAACCGACGCGAACGCGCACGCGTTCAATGCCCTGCCGGATGCGGACTATATCGACATGCTGCGCCCCCGCTTTGGCGATTTTCTGGGCGACATCCGTCTGACTGGCAAACGCTGGACCTATCCGCTGGGCCTGTCGCTGACGACCGAAATGGTGGCCGACCGTGTCGCGCTGATCGGGGATGCGGCACATGGCGTGCACCCGATTGCAGGCCAGGGCCTGAACGCAGGCATGCGCGACATCGCCGCACTGGCCGAAGTGCTGACCGACGCCACGCGGCGCGGCGAAGACATCGGCAGCGTCGCCACGCTGGCCCGCTATCAGGAATGGCGGCGGTTTGACAACACCGCCTTGGCGATGGCGACAGACGCATTCAACCGTCTGTTTTCAAACGACAACCCCATCCTGCGGATCGGGCGCGACATTGGCATGGGGGTGATCGGTGCGCTGCCCGGCCTGCGCCGTGGCGCTATCCGCGAGGCCGCAGGTCTGACTGGCGATTTGCCGCGCCTGATGCAGGGCAAGCCGCTGTAACGCCCCCCCTGCCCTACTGAAAATCAGTCGATCACGCGCGCTTCGCTGTCCAGCATGATCGGAATGCCGTTGCGGATCGGATAGGCCAGCTTGGTCCCCTCCGAGATCAACTCTTGCGCCTCGGCATCGTAGCGCAGCGTCGCCTGGGTGCACGGACACACCAGCGCCTCGAGCATTCTGCGGTCGGTCTCAATCGCATTTCCGGTCATTGCAAAAACTCCCCTTCGCCGCCGCCGCGCAGCGCGTATTCGATCAAGGTCACCAGCGTCTCGCGCCGCGTGTCCAGCGATGGCGCTTCCAGCAGTGCCTGTTTGTCCTCGGGCTGAAAGTCCAGCATCATTGACAGCGAATTGACCAGCAATTCATCGTCGGCCTCTTTCAGCGTGTCCCAATCGGCAGACAGATCGCGCGCGTCAAAATACCGGCCCAGCAGCGACAGAAACGGCCCACGGTCCAGTGTCTCGTCGGTTTCGCTGTCGCCCAGATCGCGGTCAAACCCTGCCCACGACGCCTTGCACCGGCGGTAGGGCGTGAACCCTTCGATCTCTTCCACCACGCGAAACCGCGACAGACCCGTCAGGGTGACCATGTACCGGCCATCCTCGGTTTCCGAAAACTGGGTGACGCGGCCCGCACAGCCAATGGTGTGCAGCGTATTTTCCGACCGGCCCGGCACCGGATTGGGCTGAACCATGCCGATGATCCGGCTGTCGGTTTTCAACGCATCGGTCAGCATCTGCAAATAACGCGGCTCGAAGATATGCAGCGGCAGATGCGCACGCGGCAACAGCAAGGCCCCCGGCAGGGGGAACACAGGGATGGTGTCGGGAAGATCAACAGCGGTGCGCATAATCCTTATCTAGTCCGGTGCACGGATCAGACAAATATCATCGAGCTAAGCTTGCGCCGCCCGTTCAAGACGACCGGATCGTTGGCCTTTAACGCGTCGAAAATGGTGAACAATTGCGTTTTGGCCGCACCGTCGTTCCAGTCGCGGTCACGCTTGAACAGCTCCAACAGCTCGGCAACCGCCGCCTCCGTGTCACCGTGCGCGTGCAGGGCCTGCGCCAGATCGAAACGGGCCTGATGGTCGTCTGCATTGGCCTCGACCGCCGCGCGGTATTCATCCACGGGACCGGCGTTCGCAGCCTGACGCGCCAGTTCAAGCTGCGCGTGGGCGGCTTCCAGCTCGGGGCTTTTGGAAATCTCGATGGGGGCACCGTTCAGGACCGCCTCGGCGTGGTCCAGATCACCCTTGGCGATGTGCACGCGCACCAGACCGCCATAGGCACCGGCGTGTGCGGGGTCTTCTTCCAGGATCGCCTGAAAGGTCTGCGCCGCATCGTCAAATGATCCCTCGGCCAGCATTTCCTCGGCCGCCTCGACCGCGTCGTTCAATGTGTCGCTGGGGGCTTCACCGCCGCCTGCCTTGATCACACGCTCGACAAAGGCAGTGACTTCCGAAGGCGGCACCGCGCCTTGAAAGCCGTCAACCGGCTGCCCCTTGTAAAAGGCGTAAACCGTCGGAATCGACTGGATCTGCAACTGACCGGCGATGTTCTGCGCCTCGTCCACGTTGACCTTGGCCATCTTCACGGCCCCCTTGGCGGCGCGCACGGCGTCTTCCAGAAGCGGGCCAAGTGTTTTGCACGGGCCACACCATGGCGCCCAGAAATCCACGATCACCGGCACTGTCTGGCTGGCTTCGACCACGTCGGCCATGAAGGTTGCCTCGGACACGTCCTTGATCAGATCGGTCGCTTGCGGCTCCGCTGCACTCAGGTTCAATTCCATTTCATCCGTCCTTGCATCAGTGTTTGTCTTCTATATGTGCGCTGTCGCGCCAAATTCAAAGGTCGAAGGTCGCAAAGACCGGGGCATGGTCACTGGGTTTTTCCCAACCACGTGCATCCCGCAAAACGTGGCTGGAATGGCCTGCCTGCGCAATGTCGCCCGTGGCCCAGATGTGGTCCAGACGGCGGCCTTTGTCGGCGGCATCCCAATCCTTCGCGCGGTAGGACCACCACGAATACAGCAGCCCCTCGGGAATATCCTGCCGCGTGATGTCCACCCAGTCGCCCGCATCCTGAACCTGCGCCAGGTGTTCGACCTCGACCGGGGTGTGGCTTACGATCTTCAACAGCTTCTTGTGGTCCCAAACGTCATCTTCGCGCGGCGCGATGTTCAGATCGCCGACCATGATCGACTTTTCCGGCTTTTGTGCGTGGAACCAGTCGCGCATCTCGGTCAGGTAATCCAGCTTTTGGCCAAACTTCACGTTGCGTTCGCGGTTCGGCTCGTCGCCGCCGGCGGGGACGTAAAAATTGTGGACGGTCACACCGTTTTCCAGCCGCGCCGACACGTGGCGGGCATGGCCCAGTCCGGCGAAATCCTCGGCTCCGACCTCTTCGATCGGCAACCGGCTCAGGATGGCAACACCGTTGTACCCCTTGTCACCGCGCGCAACCATATGGGTGTACCCTGCGGCGTTGAACGCCTCGCGCGGGATCTTGTCCACGGGGCTTTTGCATTCCTGCAAACACAGCACATCCGGCCCGTGTTCGGCCAACAGCTTCAGCACAATCGGTTCGCGCAGGCGGACCGAGTTGATGTTCCAGGTTGCCAGAGAAAATGTCATGTCGATGCCCCCATATTTGCAGTGGCTGGACCCTATGCCGACCAAGGCCGCGCCGCCACCGAAAAACCCCGCATCTTCTCTGGTTCAGAAAATCCCGGGGGACGGCGCGCCAGCGACGGGGGGCTGGCCCCCATATCGACGGGGCCGCAAACGCGGAGGTTCAAACGAAAAAGACCGGGCAAACAAAAAGGACCGGGCAAACAAAAAAAGACCGGGCACAAAGGCCCGGCCAAGTCCAACAGGGAGGTGCATGTTTAACCCGGACATGCAGCGGGATTATTCAGAAACCCAAAGCGTCACAAAAAGTTCCGCGCAAAGTTCCCGTTTTAAGAGAATATACCACTACGCCAGCAAGCGATAGCCCCCAGATTCCGTGACCAAAAGTCGCGCATTGGACGGATCGGGTTCGATCTTTTGACGCAAGCGGTAGATGTGGGTTTCCAGCGTGTGGGTCGTAACACCGGCGTTATAGCCCCAGACCTCGTGCAGCAGCACATCACGCGCCACCACGCCATCGGTGCTGCGGTACAGGAACTTCAGGATGTTGGTTTCCTTTTCCGTCAGACGCACCTTCTTGTCGTCTTCGGTCATCAACATCTTCATCGACGGCTTGAACGTATACGGCCCAAGCTGAAACACCGCGTCCTCGGACTGCTCATGCTGGCGCAGTTGCGCGCGGATACGGGCCAGCAGCACCGGAAACTTGAACGGTTTGGTCACGTAATCGTTGGCACCGGCGTCCAGACCCAGAATGGTGTCGGCGTCGCTGTCGTGCCCGGTCAGCATCAGAACGGGCGCTTTCACACCCTGCTTGCGCATCAGACGGCACAGTTCGCGGCCGTCGGTGTCGGGCAGGCCCACGTCCAGAATGACCAGATCGTACAGGCTTTCCTTGGCCTTGGTCATGGCCTCGGCCCCGTTGCTGGCTTCGAAGACATCAAAATCTTCGGTCATCACCAGTTGCTCGCTCAGCGCCTCGCGCAGGTCTTCATCGTCATCGACCAGCAGAATTTTTTTCAGTTGTGGCATCTTGGGCCTCCTGTGTTCTGCCAGACCAAATGAGCCTGCATCACGTTCCTGACAAGATTTGCGACAGTTCTTTCACGCGGACGTGTGCCAAACAGGGCAAATGTTTCATTTCCGGTTCGCATAGCTTACATCACATCACAAGAAACTTCAGGACGCGGCATATGGCCTTTACCCCCGACATCATCGAACAGCTTGCGCGGGCGCGGGCCGATCTGCGCATGGGCGTGCCCGTGGTTCTGACCGGTGACGGGGCCGCATTGGTCCTGGCCGCCGAAACGCTGACCCCGCAACGGCTGGCCGATGTGCTGGCTCTCGGGGGGACGCCTGTGCTAGCAATCACCGCACGGCGCGCCGAGACGCTAAAGGCGCGTCCCTATGACGGCGACCTGGCGCGTCTGACCTTGCCGATGGATGCATCGCTGGCGTGGGTGCAGGCCATCGCGGACCCTGCCGACGACCTGCGCAGCCCGATGAAAGGGCCGTTGATATCCGCCCGCGACGGCGACGCGCTGGCCCATCGTGCCGCGCTGGCCTTGTGCAAATCGGCGCGTTTGCTGCCCGCCGCCGTGGTGTTGCCGCTGGACGATGCGGGGCCTTTTGCGACGCAACACGCGCTGACCACGCTGCCGCTGGCCCGTCTGGCCGATCACATCGCCTCGGCCAGCCCGCTGCATCCGATTGTCGCCGCCCGCCTGCCGATGGAGGCGACCGAAGCGGGGCGGCTGCATATTTTCCGTCCCGAAGATGGCGCGGAGGAACATTACGCCATTGAAATCGGCCGCCCCGACCGCAGCAAGCCCGTGCTGGCGCGACTGCATTCCGCCTGTTTCACCGGTGACGTTCTGGGATCGCTCAAATGCGACTGCGGCCCGCAATTGCGCGGCGCGTTGGCGCAGATGGGCACGCAGGGCGCGGGCGTTCTATTGTACCTGAACCAGGAAGGGCGCGGTATTGGCCTGGCCAACAAGATGCGCGCGTATTCCTTGCAGGATCAGGGGTTTGACACGGTCGAAGCCAACCACCGCCTGGGGTTCGAGGATGACGAGCGTGACTTTCGCCTGGGCGCGGACATTCTGAAATCCATGGGGTTTTCGTCCGTGCGCCTGCTGACCAACAACCCCAAAAAGGTTGATATGATGAACACCTGCGGCATCTCCGTCGCCGAACGGGTGCCGCTGAAAGTCGGTGAAAACCGCCACAACACCGCCTATCTGGCGACCAAGGCGCGCAAGTCGGGACACCTGCTGTGACCCCTGCCGATATGGTTTTGACCCCACGCGGTTTGCGCTTTGGCGCGCGGGTCTATCCCTGCACCATCGGCAAGGGCGGGCTGTCGCGGACCAAACGCGAGGGCGACGGGGCGACGCCGGTGGGCATTCACCACGTTGTCGGAATGCTGTACCGCCCCGACCGGATCGCGCCACCCGCCCCCTGGGCCACCCCCATCGGGCCGCGTGATCTGTGGTCTGATGCTTCGGGCCAGCCGGATTACAACCACCAGGTGCGCGCACCCTATGCCCACAGCCACGAAGCCCTGCGCCGCGCCGATCCGCTATATGATCTGGTGATCGTTCTGGACTGGAATTGGCCCGACGCCAAGGCGGGTGCGGGGTCGGCCATTTTCATGCACCGCTGGCGCAGGCCGGGCTATCCGACGGAGGGCTGCGTTGCCTTGCGCCCAGACCATCTGGCGCAGGTCGCGGCGCGTATCACGCCTGGCACGCGGCTGATCGTTCCGGCCTAGGTTGGGACGCGGTCACCAAAAATGGCCGATCCCACGCGGATATGTGTTGCCCCCAGCGCCACGGCGCGTTCAAAATCACTGCTCATGCCCATGCTCAGGCCGCTTAAACCGTTGCGTGCGGCGATCTTCGCCAACAAGGCGAAATGCAGCGCGGGTTCTTCATCCACCGGGGGGATGCACATCAGGCCCCGCACCGGCAGATCGAGATCCCGGCATTCCCTGACAAAGGCATCGGCATCACCGGGCAGGACCCCTGCCTTTTGCACCTCTTCGCCGGTGTTCACCTGGATGAACAATTCGGGGCATTTCCCCTCTTCCTGGGCCAGCCGGGCCAAGGCATGGGCCAGCTTGGGCCGGTCGACCGAATGGATCGCGTCAAACAGGGTGATCGCCTGCCGCGCTTTGTTGGATTGCAATGGCCCGATCAGGTGCAGGTCGACGCCGGGAAAATCAGTGCGGAAACCGGGCCATTTGCCCGCGGCCTCCTGCACCTTGTTTTCACCATAGCTGCGGTGGCCCTGCTCCAGCACATGCCGCACCCGCTCATTGGGCTGCACCTTGCTGACGGCAATCAGGGTGACGGACCCGGGCGCGCGACCCGCATCGGCTTCGGCCTTGGCCAATCTGGTGGTGATGTCTGTCAGACCCATGATGTTCCCCTTGCTGCCTTGAGGCGCACAGAACAACACGGGGGCAGAAATGAAAAGGGGCAGGCCCAAGGCCCGCCCCAAATCGATCAAGTGTTGTTCAACTTAGAAGTTGAAGCGAACACCCAGGTCAGCAACGGTGTGACCGGCAAACAGCTTTGCAACACCGCCACGGATGGACGTACCGCCACCCAGGTCGTGGTTGAAGTCGACACCGTAGGAGTTGTTGTTCGTCGGCGTACCGAAGATGGTGTCGGCATCCGAAACGTAGAACTCGACGTTCGTCGCGGCACCGACATCGACACGGCCGGCCAGCGTAATCTGGTCGCCGTCCACACCATTGTCGGCCCAGGCGAGGGACACATCGACAGGACCGAAGGAACCGCCGACAGAGGCCGCCAATTCTGTATCGGTCGGGCTGTTGGAGTCCTGACCGCCGAGCGCGAAGGTCCAGCCGTTCCAGGTATAGGCGATGTTCGCTGCCAGACGCTCACGGGCACCGTCAGATGCGGAGACGTGCAAAGACAGGTCGCCGGTGGAGTACAGGACTTCGACCGCGTTGTTTGTCGCTGCCGCACCGGCACCGTCGCTGTCATAAAAGTCACCCTTGAACTGATAGGGGGTGTACTCGTACTGCAGACCGGTAAGACCCATGTCGACCGGGTACATGCCGGGCATGAACTCGAGCGCGCCGAAGATATTGCCGACACCGACTTCCAGACCGCCGGAACGGACGAAGAATCGGGGGGCGTTGATGCCGGTGCTGTTGTACGAACCATCAGCAGGGTTGATCGGGCCAGCACCCGGTGCGGCAAAAATCTCGTCGTTGTCCTGCTCGATACGAACACGGGCACCGAAGACGATACCGCCATCGGATTCTGCGGTCGCGTCGATCTGCAGGCGGAAACGGCTTGTCACGTCGACAGAGCTGTCGCCGGTACCGTCATCGCCAAAAGTGGACGCGATACCGTCAGGGCCGGCTGCACTTGAATAGATGATACCAAAGCGACCGTAGCCGCCGAAAGTAACGTCTGCTGCTGCAACGCCGGCGGTCGCGACCAGGGCTGTTGTAGCGAAGAGAACTTTTTTCATGAGTTGTCCCTCGAGTTGTAAATTTCACATGCCCACGTCGGGGAATCCGATGAGGGTATGAAGGGTGTTTCCCTCTTTTGCCCCCGTCTTGGCAAGCAATGTGCAGCGCAGGGACACAATGTGTTCGGCTAATGATGCAGCTTTGCCACACCCAGTTTTCGGGTGATGCCGTCAAACGTTGGGCCACAGCGCGAACAACCGCATTTCTATTATAGTGTATACATGCCCGAATTCGCTTCAATCAGGGCGCTTTCCGACATAGACCTTGCCCCGACACGGTCGCTTGGGTAGACCAAGTGCCAAACAGGCATAGGTGTGCGGGTATGCGGCTCAAATCCTTTTTCAAACTTGCGGTGGCCATCGGGGCTGTGGGCGCGCTGACGGCGTGTGGTTCGATTGGTCGTTTCGGCAAACCCGCGACCGAACGTCCGGAACATTATTCGAATCCGAACAACCCCAGCAACATCGACACCGAAAACACGATCTGGAATGCGTTCAATCGCAAATCCAACGAAACCGAGGTGCTGGTGAACCGCTATATCTGGCAGGCCTCGCTGGAAGTGCTGGATTTCCTGCCGGTTCAGACGGTTGACCCGTTCACCGGCGTCATCGTCACCGGCTATGGCACCCCACCCGGTGGTGGCCGCGCCTATCGCGCGACCGTTTTGATCAAAGACCCTGCGCTGGACGCCCGTTCGCTGAACGTGGCCCTGCAAACGCGCGGCGGCCCGGCCAGCGCCGCCACCACGCGGGCCATCGAGGATGCGATCCTGACGCGGGCCCGCCAGCTGCGGATCTCCGACAACAGGCTTTAAGCGCCGGACAAATCACTTTAACAGTTGCGCCGGGCCATTCGCCCGGCGTTTTCGTGTCAGACAGGACAGCAGCACATGCCCAGTTATACCCCCTCCGATCTTGAAGCCCGCTGGCAGGATGCCTGGGACAAGGCCGGAATATTCCAGGCCAAGCGCGACGAAAGCCGCCCCAAGTATTATGTGCTGGAAATGTTCCCCTATCCGTCGGGCCGCATCCACATGGGCCATGTGCGCAATTACACGCTGGGCGACGTGGTGGCGCGCTACAAGATGGCCACAGGGCACAATGTACTGCACCCGATGGGCTGGGACGCCTTCGGGATGCCTGCGGAAAACGCCGCGATGGCGATCGGCGGCCACCCGCGCGACTGGACCTATAACAACATCAAGGACATGCGCGGCCAGATGAAGCCGCTGGGCCTGTCTATCGACTGGTCCCGCGAATTCGCCACCTGCGATCCCGAATATTATGGCCAGCAGCAGGCGCTGTTCCTCGACTTCCTCGATGCCGGACTGGTCCATCGCAAGAACGCCCAAGTGAACTGGGACCCTGTCGACATGACCGTTCTAGCCAATGAACAGGTGATCGACGGCAAGGGCTGGCGTTCGGGCGCCGAGGTCGAGCGGCGCGAACTGACGCAGTGGTTCTTCAAGATTTCCGATATGGCCGGAGAGCTGAAGGACGCGCTGGACGGTCTGGACAACTGGCCCGCCAAGGTGCGGCTGATGCAGGAAAACTGGATCGGCGAATCGCGCGGGCTGCAATTTGCCTTTTCTCTGATCGGCCAGCCGGACGATGGCGCGCCCGCGCCCGACGGCTTTGACCGCGTCGAAGTCTACACCACCCGCCCCGACACGCTGGCCGGTGCGTCCTTTGTCGGCATCTCGCCCGATCACCCGCTGGCCAAGACGCTGGAACGTGACAACGCCGACGTGGCTGCGTTCAACGCCGAATGCCGCAAGGGCGGCACCACCGCCGCCGAGATCGAGACCGCCGAAAAGATGGGTTTCGACACCGGCCTGCGCGTGCGGCACCCGTTTGACACATCGTGGGAACTGCCCGTCTACATCGCCAACTTTATCCTGATGGATTACGGCACCGGCGCGATCTTTGGCTGCCCTGCGCATGATGAACGCGATCTGGAGTTTGCCCGCAAATACGGCTTGCCGGTAACGTCCACCTTTGCCCCCACCAACACCGATGGATTCACCGCCCCCGAAGACGGCGGCGACGCCTTTGTCCCCGGCAAGGACGTGACCGTGCACTTTGTGCGCCCCTTGGGCGGCGATCCGCGCGATATGACCGGCGATGCCGCCATCATCGAGGCTATCGAGACCTGCGAAGCCAACGGCGTTGGTCACGGCGTGACCAAATACCGCCTGCGCGACTGGGGCCTGTCGCGGCAACGCTATTGGGGCTGCCCGATTCCGGTGGTGCATTGCGAAACCTGCGGCGTGGTGCCTGAAAAGAAAGAGAACCTGCCGGTCGAGCTGCCTTATGACGTCAGCTTTGACACCCCCGGCAACCCGCTGGACCGTCACCCCACATGGCGTGACTGCGCCTGCCCGAAATGTGGCGCACCGGCGCAACGCGAAACCGACACGATGGACACATTCGTTGATTCGTCGTGGTATTTCGCCCGCTTCACCGCCCCGCGCGCCGATACGCCCACGGTGGCCGAGGATGCGGCGTACTGGATGAACGTCGATCAGTACATCGGCGGGGTCGAGCACGCGATTCTGCACCTGCTGTATTCGCGTTTCTTTGCCCGTGCGATGCAGATCACCGGACACTTGCCGGCCAGCGCCATCGAACCTTTCGATGCGCTGTTCACCCAAGGGATGGTGACCCACGCAATTTACCAGACCACAGGCGACAACGGCCGCCCCGTCTATCACTACCCCGAAGCGATCGAGCTGAAGGGCGACAAGGCGTTCCTGAAAGACGGCGGCGCCGAGGTGGAAATCATCCCCTCTGCCAAGATGTCCAAGTCGAAGAACAACGTGGTCGACCCGCTGAACATCATTTCATCCTTCGGCGCCGACACCGCGCGCTGGTTCGTGCTGTCCGACAGCCCGCCCGAACGAGACGTGGAATGGACCGCCTCGGGGGCCGAAGCCGCGTACAAGCACCTCAGCCGGGTCTGGAACATCTCGCACCGCATTACCGACATGGACAAAGATGCGGCTGGCGAAGGCGACGACGACCTGCTGCGCGCCATGCACAAATGCATTCACGATGTGACCGTGGCGATTGAATCCTTTGGCTTCAACGCTGCCATCGCCAAACTGTACGCCTTTACCGCCACCTTGCAGAAATCCAAGGCAGGCCACGCGGCGCAACGCACTGCCGTGATGACGCTGGCGCAACTGATGGCCCCCATGACCCCGCACCTGGCCGAGGCGATCTGGTCGCATCAGGGCGGCGCGGGCCTGATCACGCTGGCCGACTGGCCGCAGGCCGACGAGGCGATGATGGTCGACGACACGGTGACCCTGCCGATCCAGATCAACGGCAAACGGCGCGGCGAAATCACCGTGCCTGCGGATATGTCGAAGGAAGATGTTGAAAAGCTGGCGCTGGCCAGCCAACCTGTTCAAAAGGCCCTGGACGGGGGCCAGCCGAAAAAGGTGATCGTGGTGCCGGGACGGATCGTCAATGTCGTTGTATAAAACGCTGCTTGCGCTGCCCCTGCTGGCCGCCTGCGGGTTTACGCCCGTTTACGGCCCACAAGGGGCCGGTACGGCCTTGCAGGGCCGGGTGCTGGTCGAGGCGCCCGATACCCGCGACGATCAGCTTATGCTGCAACAGATCGAACGCCGACTGGACCGCGCAGCCGATCCTGCGTTCAAGTTGGGGATCGACCTGATCGTCACGCAAGAAGGGCTGGCGATTGATTCCGATGGCGACATCGACCGCTATAACCTGCTGGGCACGGCGACCTATATCCTGACCAATGCGGCCAACGGCGCGGTTGTCGGCACCGGCACAGTCACCAATTTCACCGGCTATTCCGCCACCGGCACCACCGTCGCCACGCTGGCCGCAGAAAGCGATGCCCGCAAACGGCTGATGACGACGCTGGGGGACATGGTTGTCGACCGGCTGCTTGCCACCAAGCTATGAAACTGGCCGGCGCACAGGCAAACGGCTATTTCGCCAAACCCGATCCGAACAGCACGGGCATCCTGATCTACGGGGCCGACGCCATGCGCGTGTCGCTGAAACGCCAGCAACTGCTTAAGGCGCTGATCGGTGACAAGGGCGAAGAGGAAATGCGCCTGACCCGCATCCCCGCTGCCGACCTGCGCAAAGACCCCGCGATGCTGCTGGACGCGATCAAGGCCATCGGGTTCTTCCCCGGCCCCCGCGCCGCCTTTGTCGAGGATGCCAACGAGAACACCGCCGAGACGATCATCGCGGCACTGAAGGACTGGCAGGCAGGCGATGCGCAGATCGTCGTGACGGCGGGTGCGCTGAAACCCACATCAAAGCTGCGCAAGGCGTTCGAGGGGCACAAATCGGCACTGGCGGTCGGCATTTACGACAACCCGCCCACCCGCGACGAAATCGAGGCCGCTTTGCGCGAGGCCGGTGTCACAGCCCCCGACCGTGCAGTGATGGACATGCTGAACGACTTGGCCCGCGATCTGGACCCGGGCGATTTCCGGCAAACGCTGGAAAAGATCAGCCTGTACAAACACGGCGACAGCACCCCGCTGACCGCCGAAGACATCGTCGCCAACGCCCCCACCTCGACCGAGGCAGACGTGGACGACGTGCTGCTGGTGGTGGGCGATGGCCGTGCCGCCGACATCGGGCCGGTGATGCGCAAGTTGCAGGCGCAGGGCGTGACCGCCGTGACCCTGTGCATCGGCGCGATGCGCCACTTTCGCAACCTGCACCGCGCCGCCGTGGACACGTCAGGCCGCCCGCAAATCTGGGGGCCGAACCGGGACAAGATGCTGGCGCAGGCGCGCAACTGGGGACCGGCCAAGCTGGAAACCGCGCTGACGGTACTGACCGACACCGACCTTGCCCTGCGCTCGGCTGGTCAGCACGCGCCTGCAATGGCGCTGGTCGAGCGCGCCTTTATCCGGTTGGCGATGCTGGCCGCGCGCTAGTCCGGGCCAAACATCGCCATCACCTCGGCCTCGGTCATTGTTTTCCTATCGCCGGCAAAGGCATAGCCCAGTGGCTTGCGGTCAATGAAAATCTCTTCGGTCAACGTGATGCCGCCTGCGTCGTCCAGCGTGCCCAAGCCGACGTGATAGGTGCCCTGATTTGGACCGGGGGCGGTGACACGGTAATAGATGTTGCACCCGCAGATGCTGCAAAATGCCCGCTCGGCCCAGGGCGATGACGTGTAGATGGTCAGCTTGTCCTGTCCTTCTATCGTCAGGTCGTCGGGTGCCACCTCGACCCCCAGATAGACGCCGCCCGACCACTTGCGGCACATGCCGCAGTGACAGGCGCCGGTGTGACGGACATCTGCCGCGATGCTGTAGCGGACCGAACCGCAATTGCAGGACCCTGTTCGTGCCATCTGTGCTCTCCTTGCTGTGACGGGTGCAGCCTAGGCGGGCGTGGTGACAGGTAGTGTCAGTACATATCAAAGCCCCGACAATCTCGGCGCAGCCGCTTGCATCTTGCACCACTGCCACGCCATCCTTGGCCCAACACAACAGGAGACACATCATGTACACTGTCATCGGCGCCACCAAGACCCGCACACTGCGCGTGATGTGGCTGCTTGAGGAATTGGGCGCGGACTACGATCAGGAACCCGCAGGCCCGCAGTCCGAAATCGCGCTGAAACACAACGTGCTGGGCAAGATCCCGGCGCTGATCGACGATGGCCACAGCCTGACAGACAGCGTGGCGATCATGACCTATCTTGCGGACAAGCACGGCAGGTTCACCGCCCCCGCAGGCACGCCGCAACGCGCGCATCAGGATGCGATGACGCTGTGGCTTATCGACGAAGTTGACGCGACCCTTTGGACCAACGCCCGCCACAAGGACGCCGTGCCGGGGCTTGAGGCGCGGATGCACGACCATTTCGCACAGTCCATGCAGATCCTGTCGAACCGGTTGCAGTCATCGTTTCTGATGGGCGACGAGATGACCGTGCCCGACATTCTGGCCGCCCATTGCATGGGTTGGGCCGCAAGCGCGGGCTTTCCGCCGCTGGACGACAAGTTGAAGGATTATCTGAAGCGGATGCGCGCACGACCCGCGTTTCGCGCAGCGCTGAACCACTAGGCCGATTGCAGATGGGCCACGGCCCCCTGTGCTGCCCAGCGCCCCGTGGCCATGCAGGCGGTGATCAGATAGCCGCCTGTCGGCGCTTCCCAATCCAGCATTTCGCCCGCGGCAAAGGTGCCCGGGCGCGTCTTGAGCATCAGGTGCGCGTCCAGCCCGTCAAAGCGCAGCCCGCCACTTGTCGAAATCGCCTCGTCCAGCGGACGCAGGCCGGTGTGGGCCACCGGCAGCGCCTTGAGCACGCCCGCCAGCGCCTTGGGGTCCTGCGGCAAGGGCCGCGCCCATTCCTGCGCCAGCGCCAGCTTCAGCGGCTCCAGCTTCAGCGTCTTGCGGATGTGGTTGGCGTGGCTTTCCTTGCCGCGCCTTTTCGACAGCCGTTCGGCAACCTGTTGCACGGTTTGGTCGGGCATCAGGTCCACGTTCACCGCCGCCCCCTCGCGCACGGCGCGGGCGATGGAATAGATACCGCCACCCTCCAGCCCCTTGGCCGACAGGATCGCCTCGCCGCGCGACGTGTGGTCGCCCGCGTGCCATGCGACCGCTTTGACCGGCTGGCCAAAGTGCGGGGCCATATGCGCCGACCATGGGACGTGCAGCCCGACATTCGCCGCGCCAAAGGGGGCGACAGGATTGCCCTGTGCGTGCAGAGTATCCGCCCATGCCCCGTCCGACCCCAGCCGCGCCCAACTGGCACCGCCCAGCGCCAGAACGGTCACATCCGCCACGACACTACCCTGATCAAAGGTCAGCGCATCGCCGTCCCAACCGGTCCAGCGCCAGCGCGTTTGCACCTGCACGCCCAAATCGTTCAACCGCACCAGCCACGCGCGCAACAGCGGCGACGCCTTCATCGCGCGGGGAAACACACGCCCGGACGAGCCGGTAAACACCTCTTGCCCCAGCCCGCGCGCCCAGTCCTGCACGGCGGCGGCGTCAAAGCCCGCAAGGATGGGGCGCAGCGTCTCTGCGGCCTCGGCATACTGCGGCACGATCGCATCCAAGGGCGCGTCCATGGTCAGGTTCAGCCCCGACTTGCCCGCCATCAGAAACTTGCGCCCCACCGAAGGCTTGGCATCATAGATCGTGACCTGAACGCCCGCCTGCGCCAACACTTCGGCAGCCATCAGCCCGGCAGGGCCTGCGCCGATCACGGCAGCGGTTTTAGTGGACAGATCGTGTTGCAAGGTCATTTCCTTTCGCGAACACCCCGTCTTGCCCGCCCATCCCCCAAGGATCAAGCCCGACGATGCCTGATGACAGCCAAACGCCCACCTGCCCGCTGTGCCTGCGACCGATTCCCGCCGATGTGCCGCAAAGCCTGCACCACCTGATCCCGAAGCTGAAAGGCGGCAAGGGCGGGCCGGTGGTTCTGCTGCACCACATCTGCCACCGCGAAGTGCACCGCACCTTCACCGAGGCCGAGCTGGCCCGGCAATACAACACACCCCAGGCGATCCGCAGCGATCCAAGGATGGCGCGGTTTCTGGACTGGGTGGCCAAGCGCCCGCCCGGCTTTGCCTCGAAGGTGCCGGGAAAGCGGCGGGGGCGTTAGGGGGCGCTGCCCCCGGTGCTGGCGCGCCTCCCCCGGAGTTTCGTTGGCAAGATGAAGGGTTAGTCGGGGCTGCACATCACCTTGATCTGACGGGCGATGGCGGGGTTGGCGGCCAGTGTGTCGGCAGCAATGTCGTGCGCGGTTTGCACCAGCGCGTCGGCATCGACGATGCGGTCGATCAGCCCGTAAGCCAGCGCAGTGTCGGCGTCGATCTTCTGGCCGCCCATCAGGATCAGCTTGGTCCGCGCCGGGCCAATCAGCGCGGCCATGCGAGCCGGATCAGAGGGTTGCGGCAAGAACCCCAGCTTCATCACCGGATAGAAGAACTTTGCCCCCGCCACGGCAATCCGCAGATCACAAGCCAGCGCCATGCCCGTGGCCCCGCCCGCCAGCGTGCCGTTCAGCGCCGCGATGGTCAGCCCCGGCAGTGCCGCGATGGCCGACGACAGACGTTCCCAATCGGGCGAAGTGGCCATGCCGGCCCGCGCCGCATCCAGATCGGCACCGGCGCTGAACACCTTGCCCCGCCCTGTCAGGATCAGGGCGCGGGCCTCTGTGGCGCTTTCGGCGATGTCAGCCAGTTCGGCCAGCATCTCGGGCGTCAGCGAATTGGCCTTGTCCGGGCGGTTGATCGTAACCGTCCAGACCCCGCCATCCTGGGCCAGTTCGATCATGACAGACCGACCTTGGCGCGGATGTCCTCATCGCGCAGCGAGATTTCCTGACCGCAATAGCCATCCGCATCCTTGGAACACATCCACAGCAGCGCCTTGGCGGGCCAGTCGGCGGGGATGTGGTCGGACCAGTCCAGCTTGCTGATCGGATTCACGCCGCTTTGCTTGATCTCGCGCTGCATCTGGGTGGCGACGGTGCCCGGCGACAGACCCATGGCGCGAATGCCGTCGGCGGCGTTTTCCTTGTCCAGACAGGCGGTCAGCATGTGAACCGCCGCCTTGGATGCGCAATAGTGGCTCCAGGCCTCGACCGGACCATGCGCGGCGCCCGAACTGATGGTCAGAACCGATCCGCCGCCGCCCTTGATCATCGCCGGCACCGCCGCGCGCATTCCGTTGAACACCCCGCCCAGATTGATGTCGATCACCTTGGACCATTCGGCGGGGTCGGCGTCGATCAGGTGGGCGATGGGTTCGATCACGCCCGCGTTGTTGATCAGCACGTTCAGCCCGCCAAAGGTTTTGACCGTGGCGTTCACCGCCGCTTCGACCTCCCAATAGCGGCTGACATCGCAGGGAATCGCAATCGCCGCCTTGCCGATCTCGCCTGCCAGCTCGGCAATGTCGTTCTCGCTGCGCGCCAGCAGCGCCACCTTGGCCCCTGCGGCGGCGAAAATCCGCGCGGTTTCGGCCCCGATGCCACGGCTCGCGCCGGTGATCATCACCACTTGTCCTGTCATGTCCATTTGCCGGGTCCTTTATTTGTTTGCGCCCAAGGGGTAGTGCGCAACAGGGGCGACGTCCAGTGGGGAGAATCCCGACCTTCCTCCCCCTTGACGCGCTTCCGGCGCTGCAACACGATAGTGCAACTTTGCGTTCAACCGCTTCTTTAAAGGATTCAATCCATGACCCGTTTCGCCCGATACTCCAGCAGCACCGCCCTTGCCATTTGCCTGGGCAGCACCGCCGCATATGCCGATGTGACCGCCGCCGACGTCTGGAACAACTGGCGCGATTACATGAACGATATGGGCTACGAGGTGACCGGCACCGAAGCCCAGTCTGGCGACACCCTGACAGTGTCCGATGTACGCATGGAAATCGACATGTCCACCGACGAGGACACGGTCAAGGCCGCGATGACCATGGACAGCGTGACCTTTACCGAAGTGGGTGACGGCAGCGTGTCTATTCAGATCCCCGCGACCAGCGCGATCACAGTCGACGGCACACCCGAGGATGGCAAGCCGTTCGACCTGACCATCGACTATGTCCAAGACGGCTTTGGCATGGTGGTCACCGGCGATCCCGATGATCTGACCTATACCTATTCCGCCGACAGCGTCGGGATGAAACTGGCAAAGCTGACCGTCGATGGCAAACCCGTCGGCCCGGAAGTCGCCCGCGTTGACGTGTCGCTGGCCGATATGAGCGGCGTGTCGCGGATCCTTCAGGGTGACCTGCGCAATGTCAGCCAGACGATGACAACCGGCCCCGTGACCTATGACATGGCCTTTGCCAGCCCCGACGACGACGGCTCGGCCACGATCAACGGCGGTGTGGACAGCATGTCGTTCACCGGTGGCGGCGACATCCCGACCGTCGACGACCCCTCTGACGTGAATGCGATGATCGACGCCGGGTTCGGCTTCGAGGGCGAGTTCACCTATGGCAACGGCAAGACAGACATCAGCTTTGACGGCCCCGACGGCGGCGGCACGCTGAACAGCTCCTCGACCGGCGGTGCCCTGACAGTGGCAATGTCCGAAGACGGGATGTCCTATTCCGGTTCGCAATCCGGTCTGGCGATCAAGGCGTTGATGTCGCAAATGCCGATCCCGATTGATCTGAACATGGAAAACATGGTGTTCGGCCTGATGATCCCCGTGCAGAAATCGGACGAGGAACAGGACTTTGGCCTGAAACTGGCGCTGGAAGGGTTCACCATGTCCGACGTGCTGTGGGGCATGTTCGACCCGCAGGCACAGTTGCCGCGCGATCCGGCCACCGTTGCTGTCGATCTTGAGGGCAAGGCGACGCTGTTGGTCAACTTCATGGACCCGCAAGAAGCCGCCGCGATGGAGACCTCTGGCGAAGCGCCGGGCGAGCTGAACGCGCTGGATATCAACGACATCACCGTCGAGGCGGCAGGTGCGGCGCTGAACGGGTCGGGTGCCTTTACCTTTGACAACACCGATACGACCACCTTTGACGGGATGCCAAAGCCGACCGGCAGCGTCGATCTGACACTGGTGGGCGGCAACGGCCTGATCGACAAGCTGGTGGCGATGGGCCTGCTGCCCGAAGAACAGGCAATGGGCGCGCGGATGATGATGGGTCTGTTTGCCGTGCCGGGTGACGGACCGGATTCGCTGAAATCCAAGCTTGAGATCAACGAAGAAGGTCACGTTCTGGCGAACGGCCAGCGGCTGAAGTAATCGACCGGTTCATTCGAACCCGATCAATCGAAACAAGGGGGCGGTGCGCAGGTGCCGCCCCCTTTTGCTGTCTCAGGGTTGCTGTCTCAGGGTTGCTGTGTCGGCGCGTCCTGCGGCCCCGTTCCGCCAAAATCACCGGCCATCAGCTCGTCCAGAAACAGGCTGACAAACTGGCTGCGTCCGTGCGCGCCCGACTTGGCATAAACACTGGTGACCTGCGCGCGCACAGTGCCTGCCGCCGTCTGCCGCACCCGCGCGATCTCGTCGTTGTCCAGTCCCTTGCAGATCATCACGGCAATGTCGCGCTCGGCGGCTGTCAGGTTCCAGTCGTCGAACAAACCGTCCATGACCTCGGCCAACTGCCCCTGTGCCACCCTCAGACCTGCGTCCATATCGCTCATACGGTTCAGCAGGCGGCGCAATTCGATCATCAGGAAAATCACCCCACCCGACAGGGCAATCGCGGCAACACTTTCCGCCGCCAGCAAAGCGTCGTTCAGATGCGCGCCCTCGCGCATGTCGGTCAGCACGTCACCGATGAAAAACGCCGCGCACAGCGCCTGAAGGATGATGATCCCCGCAAGCACCGTGGCGCGTCGTTCCTTTGCCTTTGCGGGCCGCGCAGGTCGCTTCATTCCACAGAGGTTCCCTTGGGAATACGTTTGCGTCCCAATAGCATGGCGCGCAGCAGATTGACACCGGATCGCCATGTGTCGAACGCCACACCGGCCACGTGCAACGCCACCGACAGCATCAACCAGTTGAACGCCAGTTCATGCGCCTCTTTCACCCAATCAATGCCGAAGAACCGCAGCGTCGTCATCATATAGCCGGTCACGCCCATGGCGATGACCGTCAGCCACAGGTTGTACACCATCAGCGCCCCCAGCGGATTGTGCGACAGATGCACGGTACGATCCCCCGCCCGCACTGCCTTGAGATAGCGCAGCGCCCGCATCGGATTGGGCGGAAAGGCCGCGAACCGTGCGTGTCGTGGGCCGATCAACGCCCAGACGACGCGAATGCCCACCAGCCCCAGTGCCACATAGCCCACCCATTGATGGACCATGCCCTCGTCATCGGTAAAGGCGCCGTTCAACAGGATCGTCAGCGCCAGCGACCAGTGGATCAGCCGCACCAGCGGGTCCCACACGGCCACGTCACGGGCGCCTTCGCGCCCGTTTTGCAGGTGTGTCACAGTCGGCATGATCAGTTTTTCACATCAAGCTTGGTGATCGCGCCGGTTTCAGGGTTCACATAGACTTCGCCCATCTTGCCGTCTTTGACAAAGTAAACCTCGATGTTGCCGTCTTCCATCTCGGCCTTGCGGACCTCATAGCCCATGTCGGTCAGCGTGGCTTTCACCTCGTCCATCGTCTTGCCCAGCATCGTGTCGGCGGTCAGGTCGGCGGCAAAGGCAGGGGCGGCAAAGGCCATAAGGGTGATCAAAGCAATTATACGCATGGTATCCTCGTTTTCGGTTTGATGTTGGATAGGAACGGCAACGGGTGTTGTCGTCTGGCCCTGATCTGCGGGCATCAGCGCCTCCGCACCATTGACCCGCCGCTTATTCCGCCCGTTTAAGCGCCTGCTTACAGCGGAAACCCGCCCGCCCTGCGGCCCTGCCCAATGCGCAGACATAGGGCGCATTTGCCGCGTCTTTTTCCGAACGAACAGGGCCGCCCCCTTGTGCGCAGAGGGCGCGGGGGCTACCTCATGGCCAATTCAATCGGAGATTTTGATGACCCGTTCCCTTGATGCGTTGACCGACCAATTGCTGAAAGCCGCCGCCGATGCAGGCGCAGACGCCGCCGATGCGATGGCGGTTCAGGGCACATCGGTGTCGGTCGATGTGCGCGCGGGCGCGCTGGAACATGCGGAACGGTCCGAGGGCGTGGACATCGGTCTGCGGGTCTTTGTCGGCAGCCGTGTGGCGAATGTGTCGGCCTCGGACATCTCGGAGCGGACGATTTCCGAAATGGCGGTGCGCGCGGTGGCAATGGCCCGCGAAGCGCCCGAAGATGCCTATGCCGGTCTCGCCGATCCCGAACAATTGGTACAAGACTGGGACGTTTCTGTACTGGAACTGGCCGATCCGTCGCCTGAACCCGACGCCGCCACATTGCAAGACCACGCCCGCCGCGCCGAAGCGGCCGCCCTGGAACAGGACGGTATCAGCCAGGTGTCGCAAACCTCGGCGGCCTACGGCGCGCGGCAGGTGCACATCGCGGCCAGCAACGGCTTTGCCGGGGGTTATGCGCGCACCGACCGTGGCATCAGCTGTGTCGCCATCGCAGGCACAGGTGCTGGAATGGAGCGCGACTATTCCGGCGACGGGCGCATCTTTCAGGCCGACCTGCGCAGCCCCGAAGACATCGGCCGCGAAGCCGCCGAACGCGCCATCGCCCGCCTGAACCCGCGCAAACCGCGCACCGGCACCTATCCGGTGCTGTTTGACGAACGCGTGTCCTCGACCCTGATCGGGCATTTGCTGTCTGCCGTGAACGGCGCTGCCATCGGGCGCGGGTCGTCGTGGTTGCTGGGTGCCCTGGGTGAGAAAATACTGCCCGACGCGCTGTCATTGATCGAAGACCCCCACCGCCCCCGCTGCGCGGCCTCGCGTCCCTTTGACGCCGAAGGGCTGCCAACCACCCGCCGCGCCATCGTGGACGGCGGCGTGCTGACCGGCTGGACGCTGGATCTGGCAACGGGCCGCAAGCTGGGAATGCCCTCCACCGGCAACGCCGCGCGCGGCACATCGTCGGGCCCGTCGCCCAGTATCTGGAACGTGGAGCTGACCCAGGGCACCGCCAGCCGCGACGATCTGATCCGTGACATGGGCACCGGCCTGCTGGTCACGTCGATGATCGGGTCGACCATCAACCCCAACACCGGCGACTATTCCCGCGGGGCCGCGGGCCTGTGGGTTGAAAACGGCGAGATCACCCATGCCGTCAACGAATGCACCATCGCGGGCAACCTGCGCGACATGCTGCGCGCCATCGTGCCCGCCAATGATGCGCGCACCCACCTCAGCCGCGTCGTGCCGTCGCTTCTGGTTCCGGGAATGACCCTTGCCGGCAACTGATCTTCCCCTGCTGATCGACGCCGCGCGTGCGGCGGGCCGGATCGCCACCAGCTTTACCGGCCCCGACGCGCAACGCTGGGACAAGCCCGGCGGCGCAGGTCCGGTGACCGAGGCTGATCTGGCCGTCAACGACATGCTGACCGACATGCTGCGCACCGCACGTCCCGGCTATGGCTGGCTGTCCGAGGAAACCGAAGACACCGCCACGCGGCTGGGACGGGACACGGTGTTTATCATCGACCCCATCGACGGCACCCGCAGCTTTGTCGAAGGCAGCAAGACCTGGGCGCACAGCATCGCCGTGGCCGAGGGCGGGCAGATCACCGCCGCCGCCGTCTACCTGCCGATGCTGGACAAGCTTTATACGGCGGGTCTGGGGCAGGGGGCTGCGCTGAACGGCGCGCCGTTGGCCGTCTCGGACACCGAGCGGATGCAGGACTGTTCCGTTCTGGTGACCAAGCCCGCGCTGCAACCCCACCACTGGCGCGACGGCACGCCCCCGGCGCTGAAACGCGGGCACCGCCCGTCGCTGGCCTACCGGCTGGCGCTTGTGGGCGAGGGACGCTTTGACGGTATGCTGACCCTGCGCGACAGTTGGGAGTGGGACATCGCCGCCGGTGCGCTGATCGTCAGCGAGGCAGGTGGCACCATCACCGACCGCACGGGCCTGCCGTTGCGGTTCAACAATCCGCATCCCACGCTGAACGGCGTGATCGCCGCCACCCCCGTGGTCCACGCGGGCCTTCACGCGGCCTTGCAACCACCATCACCTTGACCCCGACACGCGGCTTTGCGCACACTGCGCAGGGCCAGACATTCCGCCCGATCAAAGGATTCATCCCATGACCCAACGCCTGCACCTCGTTTTCGGAGGCGAGCTTGTGACACCTTCCGAAAACGTGTTCAAAAACGTCGACGACCTGCACATCGTGGGCATTTTCCCCAATTATGCCAGCGCCTATGACGCCTGGAAGAACGAGGCCCAGCGCACCGTCGACAACGCGCATATGCGCTATTACATCGCCCACCTGCACCGACTGCGTGACGAAGAAAACGCAGCCACGCCCACCGAAGAACTGGGCTAATCCGCGCCCATGGCCCGCTCGCTGGGATTTGCAGCCTACAGGGCGCTGACCCGTCGCGGGCCGGTGCCAAAGCTGCCCGACTATGCGCCGCGCCCCAAGGGCGAGCTGGTGTGGCTGCATGCCGCCGAGCCGGGCAAAACCGCGCACGTCCGCGATCTGGCGCGGCGGCTGATCGCGGCGCGCTTTGATCTGAAAGTTCTGGTGACCGGCCCCACCGCACCCGAGGGTTGCGACGACCCGCGCCTGCTGACCGCAGCTTTGCCGCCCGAACACCCCACAGCAACCGCTGCGTTCGTGGACCACTGGAAGCCGGACGCGATGATCTGGGTCTGGGGCGCGTTGCAACCCAATCTTGTCGAAGCGGTTGCTGCCTCGGGCTGTGCGATGTTTCTGGTCGATGCGGGGGCCGACGGGTTCGACACGCGCCGCGACCGCTGGCTGACCGAGGTGCCGCGCCAGTTGCTGGCGCATTTCGACAATGTGCTGGCCCGCAGCGATGCCGCCGAAGCGCGGATGAAACAGTTGGGTGTGCCCGCGGCCAAGATCGACCGCACCGCACCGCTGGTGCCGGGGGGGCAGGCGTTGCCTGCGTCGCCGCAGGATGTGGATGACCTGTCGCAAGCGCTGTCCGGCCGCCCCGTCTGGTTTGCCGCCGGCGTGACCGCCGCCGAAGTCTCTGCCGTGCTGACCGCCCACCGCCGCGCCCAGCGTCTGTCGCACCGATTGCTGCTGGTCCTGAACCCGCTGGATGCCGCTGCCGACACGGTGGCGACCAACCTGTGCGCAATGGACGCGCTGCGCATGGTGCGCTGGTCCGATGGCACCTATCCCGATGACAATACGTCGGTGGTGGTGGCAGACCTGCCGGGCGAGACCGGCCTGTGGTTCCGCGTCGCCCCTGTGTCGTTCCTTGGCGGATCGCTGGAAACGGGACAAGGCGGCCAAGACCCCTTTGCCGCCGCGGCGTTGGGGTCGGCGGTGCTGTATGGCCCAAGCGTCGGCAAGCATCTGGACGCCTATCGCCGGCTGGCCAACGCGGGTGCCGCCCGTATCGTCAACGACGCCGAAAGCCTGGGCGCTGCCGTAACCTGGCTGATCGCGCCGGATCAGGCGGCCAAGATGGCGATGGCGGGCTGGGATGTGGTGACCGAAGGGGCCGACACGATGGAGCGGATCATCAATCTGGTTCAGGATGGTCTTGACGCCCGAGAGGATGGACTAAGCTGATGCGCGCGCCCGAATTCTGGAACACGGCCCCCGACCGCCCCGCATGGCAAGCCCGCCTGCTGTCGCCGCTGGGGCATCTGTATGCACGCGCCACCGCCATCCGTCTGGCCAAGGGCGCGCCGCTGCGGTTGGACATTCCGGTGGTGTGCGTCGGCAACATCAACGCAGGCGGCACCGGCAAGACGCCCACGGTGATCGCCGTGGCCGAGAAACTGCGCGACCTTTACCACACGCCCCATATCGTCACGCGCGGCTACGGCGGATCGCTGACCGGCCCCGTGCGCGTGGACCCCGCCCGCCACACCGCCAAACAGGTCGGCGACGAGCCGCTGCTGCTGGCGGCCTTTGCCGAGGTGTGGGTCGCCCGCGACCGCGCCGCCGGGGGCCGCGCCGCGCAAGAGGCGGGGGCGACGGTGGTGATCATGGACGACGGGCTGCAAAATCCCGATCTGGCCAAGGACCTCAGCATCGTGGTGGTCGATGCGGCCACCGGTTTTGGCAATGGCCGTTGCCTGCCTGCGGGGCCACTGCGCGAACCCGTGGCCGCCGGTCTGGCCCGCGCCGACATCCTGCTGAGCATCGGCAACGCCCATGATCAGGCGACCTTTCAACCGGACACCGCCCTGCCCCACATGCGCGCCGAGCTGAAACCGCTGCAAACCGGAATGGACTGGACCGACACGCCGGTCTTTGCCTTTGCGGGCATCGGCCGCCCGCAAAAGTTCTTTGACACCCTGCGCGATCTGGGGGCCACCATCGTGCACGCCGAACCCTTGGGCGATCATCAAACCCTGTCGCCCGCGCTTCTGTCACGGCTGGACGCAGACGCCCGCGCCCGTGGTGCGCAATTGGTCACGACGGAAAAGGACGCCGCGCGCCTGCCTGCCGCCTATCGGTCGCGGGTCATTACCCTGCCGGTGCGTCTGCATTTCGACGACGCCGCGGCCCTCGACGAACGCCTGAAGGCCCTGCCACGGCCCTGAGCCGATAGCACTTTCGAAAAAACCTGAATCACTTAACGCTGCCTGAAATCATAGATTTCAACGCGCTGAGTGATAGCCTGTCTGTCATGTTTTCCGGGAAGTGCTTTATTCTCTGGTTCGGAAAATCCCGGGGGATGGCGCGACTGCGCTGGGGGGCAGAGCCCCCGACACGCTCAGACCAAATCGTTGTCCTCGCCCAGCTTGGGCGCCGGACGGTGCAACGACAATTCCGCATCCGAAAACACGATGGGCGTGCGCACACCGGGCACGCCGTCCAGATTGATCTGCATTCCGCGCGCGACGATCTGCGGGTCTGCCATCACGTCGGCCATATCGTTGATCGGCCCGGCTGGCACGCCTTCGGCCTCGCAGGCCGCCAGCAGATCATCCCGCGCGCGCAACACGGTCGCGGCGGTCAGCTTGCGGGTCATCTCGTCGCGATTCGCGATCCGGTCCGAATTTTTCAAAAATTCGGGCGCGGTGGCCATGTCGTTCAGCCCCAGCAAGCGGCACAGGCGCTGGTATTGGCCGTCGTTGCCGGTGGCGATGATGATATGCCCGTCGGCGCAATCGAACACCTGATAGGGGGTCAGGTTCACGTGCGCATTGCCCATGCGCGCCGGTGGGGTGCCGCTGGTCAGATAGTTCATCGCCTGATTGGCGGTGATTGCCACGGCCACGTCCAACAGCGCCATGTCGATCTGCTGGCCCTTGCCGGTCTGGCTGCGCTGGTGGACGGCGGCCAGAATGGCGGTGGTCGCATAGACGCCGGTGAAAATATCGGTGATCGCCACGCCGGATTTCTGCGGCTGGCCGTCGGGTTCGCCGGTGATCGACATCAGGCCTGACATGCCCTGAATGATGAAATCATAGCCGGCGCGGTGCGCATAGGGCCCCGTCTGCCCAAAGCCGGTGACCGAGCAATAGATCAGCTTGGGGAATTCATCCTTGAGCGATGCGTAGTCCAGACCGTATTTGGCCAGACCGCCGACCTTGAAGTTCTCGATCATGATGTCGGCATCGGCCAGCAGCGCCTTAAGCCGGTTCTGGCCTTCTTCGGTGCGCAAATCGACGATGATCGACGCCTTGCCCCGGTTGGTCGAATGGAAATACGAGGCGGACACGTCGTCGTCGCGGGTGACAAAGGGCGGGCCCCATTGCCGCGTGTCGTCGCCAGCTGCGGCTTCGACCTTGATCACGTCTGCGCCCAGATCCGACAGCGTCTGACCGGCCCAGGGGCCGGCCAGGACACGTGCCAGTTCAACAACTTTCAGACCAGCAAGCGGTGCCGCCATCAGTTGGCACCTGCTGCGTCAAGGGTCTCTTTCATGTCGGCATAGGACATGTTGCTGTAGGTCTTGCCGTTGATCACAAAGCTGGGTGTGCCTGTGATGTCGTGCTCGGCGCTGTTCACCTTGAACCATTCGACCATTTTCTTGGCCTGTTCATCATCCTGCATGCAGGCGTCAATGGTGTCTGCGTCCATGCCGGCCAGGCGGCCAATCTTTTTCAGCTCGGCCGAGATGGCCACCGGATCGCGGCCACCGGCGTTCGCCCACGTGGACTGGCTGGCATACAGCAGATCGGTGATGCCAAAGAACTTTTCAGGACCGGCACAGCGCGCCAGCAAGGACGCCCACACGCCGGGGCCATCAAAATAGACTTCGCGGTAGATAAAGTTGATCTTGCCGGTGTCGATATAGTCCTTTTTCAACTGCTTATACACGCCTGTGTTAAAGTTGGCGCAATGCGGGCAGGTGTAGCTGGCATATTCGATCATGGTGACAGGCGCGTCGGGGTTGCCCTGTTGCATGTCCTGCACGTCGGAAATGTCGATGGTGCTTTCGCCCTCGGCAGGCTGCGTGGTGACGGTTGCGGCCAGCGGCGTGGTCGAAGGTGTGGTGCGGCCCACGACGAACCATGCGGCGACGGCGACGACCGCCACGGCGGCCACAATTGCGATCAGTCTTTTCATGAAACTTACCTCTTAGCGTTTTGCTTTTGTCAGTACATTGGTGCCCAGACGTTCCAACGCGGCCCGCAGGCCCTCGTCGGCCACGGGGGCGGTTGTCTCTACGGCCCTGGCTTTCAGGCTTGGGTCGATCTCTTTGGGCGCGTCCGTTTTGCGATGGCCGAAGGCCACCTGCCCTTCGGCAAAGCCTGTGGGCGCGGTCTGGGTCACGCGGATGCGGGCAATGGCATTGTAGCCATAGACGCTGTTCACCTTGGTGCGCAGTTGTTCCTTTTGCATTTCCAGCATCGGGGCCTGCGCGCCGGTGGTCAGCAGGGTCAGGGTTGCCCCCATGCCACCCCGGGCATAGCTGACCTCGACGGGATGGGCGATGGCGGCGATGTCGTCGCCCACCACCTCGGCCCAGTGGGTCAACAGTTTCGACTGGGCGAATCCACGGCTTTCGCTGGCGGTGCGAATGCGCCCCGTCAGCAAGGCAGAGGTTCGTTTGAACCCTTTTGTGGTGGCAGGACGCCGCGCCATGACTATGTTCCCCCAGAGGTTGGCGCGGATCATAAAGATTTGCGCGCCCGCTGCCAGACATAGCCGCCAGAGAAGGGCATAAATCTTGCGTGAACGCGCCTCAGAGCTTTTGAAATGGTATGACTTACATGCCCGCGTGATGCCATGGCGCACGCCGCCCGCCGACAAACGTGCGGGCACACGCCCCGATCCCTATGCGGTCTGGCTGTCCGAGGTGATGTTGCAACAGACCACCGTTGCCGCGGTAAAGGATTATTTCACCCGTTTCACAACACGTTGGCCCACCGTCGCCGATCTGGCCGCCGCCGAAGATGGCGATGTGATGGCCGAATGGGCAGGGCTGGGCTATTACGCCCGCGCCCGCAACCTGCTGAAATGTGCCCGCGCTGTGGTGGCAGACCATGGTGGCCGGTTTCCCGCCGATCATGCGGCGCTGTTGGCCCTGCCGGGGATTGGTCCCTATACTGCTGCCGCCATATCCTCGATCGCTTTCGATCTGCCCCATGCGGTGCTGGACGGCAACGTCGAACGCGTCATGGCGCGAATCTACGACGAACACACGGCCCTGCCTGCGGCCAAACCGATCCTGATGGCCCACGCCGAGGCGCTGACGCCTGCCGAACGCCCCGGTGACTATGCCCAGGCGGTGATGGATCTGGGCGCCACCATCTGCACCCCAAAGAACCCCGCCTGCGGCATCTGCCCGTTGCGTGATCCATGCCTTGCCCGTCAACGGGGCACGGCGGCGGACCTGCCCAAAAAGACCCCGAAAAAGGCCAAGCCGATACGCCACGGCACCGTCTATGTCGCGCGCCGCCCCGATGGCGCCTATCTGCTGGAACGCCGCCCCGACCGGGGCCTGTTGGGCGGAATGCTGGGCTGGCCCGGATCGGACTGGGTGGATGTCAGCATGGACCGCCCCGCAGGCACGCCGCCGGTCAATGCCGACTGGGCCGTTCTGCAAGGCGAAGTGCGCCACACCTTTACGCATTTTCACCTGATCCTGACGGTGATGCTGACCGAAACCGACGCCGAACCCGATACGGGCCGGTTCTTGACCCAAGCCGAATTCGGTCCCTCGGACCTGCCCACGGTGATGCGCAAAGCCTTTGACCTGACGCGTCACTAAGCGCCCTTTGGTTCATGCGCCCCTTGCGCTATATTCGTGCCAATCAACCGTCTAGCCGAGTGTGCACCATGACATCATCGTCCTATATCCCCGCCGCCGACATGGCCAAGCTGACCCGCGCCGCGCCCTATGCGTTGTCGGTGCTGCTGATCCCGCTGGCATGGGCCTGTGCCGTAACCGGCGGCTGGACCGTGATCCTGCTGCCGGTGTTCACGTGGTATCTGTTCGTAGCGCTGGATTTTGCCGTGGGGCTGGACCCTGACAATGCGGACCCCGACACCGACGACGACGATCTGTTCTGGTATCGGGCCATCACGCTGATCTGGGCGCCACTGCAATTCATCAACCTGTTTGCGCTGATCTGGTATGTGGCCCCGGCCGACCATCTGGGCACGCTGGAAAAGCTGGTGCTGTTCTTTGGCGTCGGCGCGATCAACGGCACCGTGGGCATCAACTATGCCCACGAGCTGATGCACCAAAAGCCCAAGCTGGAACGCTGGTGCGCCGATGCGCTGCTGGCGATGGTGCTGTATTCGCATTTCCGGTCCGAGCACATGCTGGTGCACCACCGCTATGTCGGCACCCCGCGCGACACGGTCACCGCGCGCATGGGCGAGACCTTTTACCGGTTCTACCCCCGCGTGCTGAAAGAATCGCTGATCAGCGCTTGGAATGCGGAAAAGGACATGCTGGCCCGCAAGGATCTGCCGTGGAGCGATGTATCGAACCCGTTTTTCAAATACTGGTATCTGCAAGGCACCTTTCTGGTGCTGGCCTTTGCCCTTGGCGGCTGGGCCGGGCTGGGTCTGTTCCTGTTGCAGGCGGGGGTGGCGATCTGGCAGCTTGAGCTGGTCAATTACATCGAACACTACGGGCTGACGCGCAAACATCTGGGGGATGGCAAATACGAACACGTCCACCCGCGCCATTCGTGGAACGCCACCCACCGCGCGTCGAACTGGCTGCTGATCAATCTGCAACGGCATTCCGACCACCATTACAAACCCGACCGCCGCTTTCCCGTGCTGCAAAACCACACCGAGGCGGACGCGCCGCAACTGCCCTATGGCTATCCGGTGATGACGATGGCGGCGATGCTGCCCCGCGTGTGGAAACGTATCATGCACCCCCGCGTGCGGGCATGGCGCGATATGTATTACCCCGAGATCACCGACTGGACCGCCTATAACAAGGCGACCAACCCGCGCCCGCGCTAAGGCCCCGAAACGAAAAAGGCCCCGCCATAAAGGCGGGGCATAGGTAGGCGCCCCCATGTGATCGCGACAATGGGTGAAAGTCGCAGGGGCACCAGCGGTGTTGGTAAAACTGTGGTGAAATGATCCCGTGTGGGATCAGTCGTGCATTTCCGACCGGATCTGCTGGCGCAGCACGTCGATGGGCACGGTCTTGCCCTCGCGCTTGAAGCACCAGTAGGTCCAGCCGTTGCAGCTGGGCGCGCCTTCAAGATGGGCGCCGACCTGATGAATCGACCCTTTGACATCGTCACCGATCAGCGTGCCGTCGGCACGGACCTTGGCCTTGTGACGGTTGTTCATCGAATACAACTGCTCGCCCGGGCGCAGCATGCCGCGTTCGACCAACTGGCCAAACGGCACACGCGGCTCGGCGCGTTTCGAGGTGCTGACCGCCAGCGCCTCGCGGTCGAACTTGCGCACCGAAGCGATGCGTTTCGCGGCGACCTTGCGGTAGGCCTCTTCGCGCTCGATTCCGATAAATTCGCGGCCCAGCATCTTGGCCACCGCGCCGGTGGTGCCGGTGCCAAAGAACGGGTCCAGAACCACGTCACCGGGATTGGTCGACCCGACCAGCAGACGGTGCAGCAGGCTTTCGGGTTTTTGCGTCGGATGCGCCTTGTCGCCGTCGTCGTTTTTCAGACGCTCGTGGCCGGTGCAGATCGGCAAAACCCAATCGCTGCGCATCTGGATGCCTTCGTTCAGCGCCTTCAGCGCCTCGTAGTTAAATGTGTATTTGCTGGCTTCGTCCTTGCCGGCCCAGATCATCGTTTCGTGGGCGTTGGTGAACCGCTTGCCGCGAAAGTTCGGCATCGGGTTCGACTTGCGCCAGACCACGTCGTTCAAAATCCAGAAGCCCGCATCCTGCAAGGCGGTGCCGACGCGGAAAATGTTGTGATAGCTGCCAATGACCCAGATCGCGCCGTTGGGTTTCAGCAAACGGCGCGCGGCTTTCAGCCAGGCGCGGGTGAACTTGTCATAAACCTTGAAACTGTCGAACTGGTCCCAGGCATCATCGACCGCATCCACTTTGGAATTGTCGGGCCGGTGCAGGTCGCCGCGCAACTGTAGGTTATAGGGTGGATCAGCAAAGATCAGGTCCACCGACTCTGCCGGAAGACTGTTCATCACATCAATGCAATCACCCGCAATGATTTCATTCAAGGGCAGCGCCGTGGCGCTCTTGGTCTTTGTCATCATATCTGCCTCTATCCGCGGCCCATTTTGGGCTCGTTGGTTGTGGACAAAGATGAGTCAAAGCTGATTCGTGGTCAATTTCTTTATTGAATCAATTGCTTAACTATTTCTCTTGATACAAGATATTGTGTACAGGTTTGAACGAACGTCTATGGTGTGGGGTGACACCAATATTCTGCAACGCCTCTTTGTGGCTTTTCGACGGATAACCCATGTTCGTCTCCCAGCCATAGCCCGGATGCTGTTGCGCCAAATCCACCATCAGCGCATCGCGCCTAATTTTTGCCACAATTGAGGCCGCCGCAATCGACAGCGACCGCGCGTCGCCCTTGATCACAGTGGTCGCCGCCAGGTTGAGTCCGCGCGGGATCATATTGCCGTCGATCAGCACATGATCGGGCTGCACCGACAGCCCCGCAATGGCGCGCACCATGGCAATATGCGAAGCACGCAGGATGTTGTGTTCGTCAATCTCGGCAACCGAAGCACTGCCCACCGACACATCGGCCCGCGCCATCAGTTCGGCATACAGGGCCGCGCGCCGCTTGGCGCTCAGCGCCTTTGAATCGTTCAGCCCGTCGGGAATGTCATCGGGGTTCAGCACCACGGCGGCAGCCAACACCGGCCCCGCCAACGGCCCGCGCCCCACTTCGTCCACGCCGGCCACGCGGCCCCCGATCTCAAGCTCGAATGAAAAATCCGGCATGGTCCACGCCCCTTTGTTTCTTTTGGCCTTAAATATCCTCGCCGAAGGCGAAAAGCACACATTTCAAAGCCGCGCACAAACCGCAAGGACGATGCCGCAGATGCAAAAAGGGGGAAGGTGCCCGAACACCCTCCCCCAAGTTAGACCGGAAACAGGGACCTATCCCCGGTCATGACGCCGCCTTTGTTAACGGCGGGCCAATTGGTAGCCACGATGACGCAGACATTGCGCGTCATAGCCCTGACCAAATCCGTACTGATCGCGGAAGCGCAGCGCGCAGGTCTGGGGCAGGCTGTTGGAATAGCGGTAGTTTTTCGACAGGCATTTGTCGCCGAACCCGTTGATCTTGCCCTGACGGGTCTGAAAGGTCCGCAGGCAGGCCTGGGGCAACAGCTTGCGGTTGTCTGCGCGCGGTGGCAGCGGGCGCGGGCGCGGCTGCACCGGGTGATAGCCTGGGCGGTCATGGGGACGGTAACCGGGGCGATCATAGGGGCGGTGGTTGTCATACCGCGTCACGTTATCATCCTTGCGGGAATCGTGGATGACCGCGCCCACAATCGCGAGGCCCAGAATGGCGGCCAGCGCGCGGGCCGTGTCATCCTGATCGGCGGCCGCAGGCACTGCGGACAGTCCGGTGATGGCGATGGACAGGCCCGCAACAAGGGCGATGAACTTGCGGTGCAGGGACCGAGGTGTGAAAACCGACATGACGTATTCCTTTCAGACAGGATTTTGTTTTTGGGTGGCCCGGCCTGCATGGCTGAACCTTGGACCAACGATGGGCGCTCTGCCCCCCGTCACACAATAACAGCCCGCTGTTATCCAATATCAGAGGCCCGAAACCCCTGTTGTTATTGAATATCGCGCGCGTAAGGGTCACAGTCCTGTTTATGAAACGCATTCTGATTTCCCTTGCCTGTGCCGCCCTTCTGGCCGCACCGGCGGCGGCACAGGCCGCCGACTGCTTTGCCGATTACAAGGCAAAGAAGGACAACCCCCTGCGCCTGCACTACGGTGTGGCGCAGGTGTCCGCCTGTGACCGTGGTACGGCGCAGGCCGAATTGAAAAGCCGTCTTGCCGCCAGCGGCTGGACGTTGTTGCAGATCATGTCTGTGTTCGGCCCCGATGGCCTTGATCAAAGGAAAGACAGTGCCGGACAATACTTCCTCCGCTTCTGAAATGCGCCAGACCGGCGAACGGTTGGTGCTGGGCGGAATCGCGGCGATTGTCGCGATTCTGCTGGCCGCCGCCATCGTGCTGTTCCTGACCCTGCCCGACGCCGGTGCCTTTAACGCCCAGGTCGAGCGTATCTTTGTCGAAAACGCCGATCTGACCAGCCAGTCCGAGATCAAACTGCTTGAGATTCTCGCGCAGTCGGGCACCGCCTTTTCCGACACGCTGACCAGTTACCGGTTCATCATCTTCGTGTTGCTGACCTTTGCCACCGCCATGCTGGTGGCCGCACTGGTGTTTCTGGTGATGCTGGTCGTCATGGGCCGCAGTCTGGCACAGATCGAACGCGCGGGCATCGAGGTGAATTCGCTGCTGATCAGCCGCGAGGAAAACACCGTTTACCTGAACAACCTGGGCTTCAAGCTGACCGATGCGGCGATGGAAACCATGTCAATCCTGGCCGAGGCGCGGATGGACGACGACGTGCTGTCCGGCGTCGAGATCGAGGCGATCATCTCGGGGCGCGATGCATCCGACTGTGAAGAGGCCGCCGGAGCCACCCGCATCAAACGTCTGCGCGACACGCTGGGCAACCAGATCGTCAGCGAACTGCTGGTCAAGAACATCGCGCGGCGCGGCTATATGCTGGCGGTGGGCAAGGACGTGATCAAGGTGATCTGACCCGCCAACTCGCTCTGGTCAAAGTTGCAAGGCGCGTCCTAAGGTGCGCCTCGCATACACCCCGGAGGAGAAACCGATGCCAGCGCCGATCAACACATTCAAACAAGCCCTCGCCAACGGTGAAACCGTCATCGGATCGTGGCTCAGCCTTGGCACCGTCAACACGACCGAGCTGATGGGCAACATGGGTTTTGACTGGCTGCTGATCGACGGCGAACACACGCCCTATGACATCTCGAACCTGCGCAACCAGCTTATGGCGCTCGAAGCGTCGCCGTCGCACGCCGCCGTGCGCGTGCCCGTGGGCGAGACTTGGATGATCAAACAGGTGCTGGACGTCGGCGCGCAAACCGTGCTGGTCCCCATGGTCGAAAGCGCCGAACAGGCCCGCCAACTGGTGCGCGCGATGAAATACCCGCCCTTCGGCAATCGTGGTGTCGGCTATTCCAGCACCCGCGCGGCGGGCTTTGGCGGCATCCCCGACTACGGCCAGACCGCAGACGACCAGACCTGCCTGCTGGTGCAGGTGGAAAACCGCGCCGGTCTGGCGGCGCTGGACGAAATCCTGACCATCGACGGCATTGACGGCGTGTTCATCGGCCCCGCCGATCTGTCCGCCGATCTGGGGTACATGGGTCAGCTCAGCCACCCCGACGTGATGGAGGTTATCCTGGACGCCATGCGCCGGATTTCTGCCGCCGGCAAGGCGCCCGGCATCCTCAGCAGTGACGAGGCCGTGCTGACCGCCGCCATCGACGCAGGCGCGCGTTTTGTCGCGGTCAGCATTGATGCGTCCCTGCTGGCCAACGCCGCCCGCGCTTCGGCGAAACGCTGGGTCAAATAGGCTCGATCCCAGCTTTCTTTTGGCTATAAATATCCAAATCCGGCGGCAGCCTCAGACGCTGCCGCCCTTGATCTGGGTGGCAGCCTGCGTATAGCCGCCTGCCGCCCCGTCGATGAAATGCACATGATCGTCGCGCATGATCGACGGCACGATGCAGGTCATCATCGCCTCGCTCTGGCTGTGCATGCCGTAACGGATCGCCCCGGCCTTGCGGGCTGTTTCCAGCAGTTCGGTCAGCCGCGCCGCTGTTGCATCGTCGCAATCCAGCGTCATCTTCAAACCGTCGTCAAACTTGCGGAAATCGGCGTTCTCGCCAACCTTGCGGGCATAGCTGCGCCCGTCAAATCCGCCGATCTTCAGGCCCGTCTTGATCAGCAGCCAGGCGACAAAGGATTCGAACAGGATCTGCCGCTTGCGCTTCTCCACTGTCATCTTGCCACGGGTCGCGCGGGCCTCGATCTCGGCGCCTTCGGGGGGCCAGCCGGTGCCCGGACCCTCGGCCGGGGCGGGGTGGCCGTTGCGGTCCAGATCGCCGACCACCTGCAACACATCGCGGATCAGGGCGGCGACGGCTGTGTCATCCGCACCGTCTTCGGGCTGGATCAGGACAGACAGGATTTGCCCGTTGCGCGCTTTCATCTGGCTCCAGCGGCACGACAGGCCGGTCAGGTCGGGCTGGGTGCCGGGGTCCGCATGGGGCAGGTCGAACTGGCCGCGCTTCATCTCGGCCTCGGCCCAGCTGATGCCGCCGCCGGTGAACATCGCATAGTCCACGCCTTGGGCCGCCTGATAGCGCGCCACAGCCACCTCGCGGCCCGCGGTGCGGATCGTGGACACCGGCACCATCGCCACCCGCAAGGTCAGGCCGAATTCCTCGCCCGCCCAGACACGCACCTCGGACAGCGCACGCGCTGCCGCGTCTCCCTGTTCTGGCGGGCAAGCAAAGGCCGCCCCGTCGCCACCAAAGATGAACGGAAAGGCACGCCCCCCGGCCGCGTTGATCTGCGCCGAGATGACGGCAGCGCCGATCATGTTGACCGTCTTGTACCGTCCTTCGGCAATCGCCAGGGTCGAGCCGACAATATCCGCCGTGCCCACCAGCCAGTCGTCGGGCAACGGGGTATAAAGGGCTTGATCGGACAGCTTGGCAAAGGCGTCCTGCAACGGCAGTTGGTCATAAAAGTCGTTCATTCGGCATCTCGTTTCTGCGTCGGTCGCGCGCCTGACCTTATACGCACTCTTGCACGGTCGGGGCGACCGTGTAACCAAGCTTCACCAAAGCTTGAAAGGCCGCACCATGCGAACCGGACTGTTTCTTCTGGCGCTGGCCTATGTGCTAAGCCAGTTCTTTCGCGCCTTTCTGGCGGTGCTGGCCGGTCCGCTGGAGACCGATCTGGGTCTTGCGCCCGAGGATCTGGCCTTTGCCTCGGGACTTTGGTTTTTGTCCTTTGCGGCCATGCAGTTGCCGGTCGGCTGGGCATTGGACACTGTCGGCCCGCGTCGCACCGCAGCGGCCCTGCTGTTGGTGGGCGGTGGTGGCGGGGCGACGCTGTTTGCCGTTGCTGCAAACGCGGTTCACATCGACATTGCCATGGTGCTGATCGGGATCGGCTGTTCGCCGGTGCTGATGGCGTCCTATTACATCTTTGCGCGCGAATTTCCGCCCCTGCAATTTGCCACGCTGGCGGCGCTGATGGTGGGTGTGGGCACGGTGGGCAACCTGATCGCATCCTATCCCATGGCCATATCCGCCGAGCTGATCGGCTGGCGCGCATCCATGGGCGGGCTGGCGGCGCTGTCGGCTGTGGTGGCGGCCGGCATCGCCCTGACCGTGCACGACCCCGCCAAGCCGGAAAGTGATATGCGCGGGTCGGTGTTCGACCTGCTGAAAATGCCGGTGCTGTGGCTGATCCTGCCGCTGATGTTTGTCCACTACGCCCCGGCCGGCGCCATCCGTGGCCTGTGGATCGGCCCCTATCTGCGCGATGTCTTTGACGCCAGCCAGTCACAGATCGGGATGGCCACGCTGCTGATGGGGCTGGCGATGATCCTGGGCGTGGTGATGTACGGCCCGCTGGACCGGGTGATGGGCAGCCGCAAATGGGTGAACGTTGGCGGCAACGCGCTGACCGCCGCCGCCGTTCTGACCCTGTGGGCCATGCCGCAGGCTGGCATGTGGACCGCCGTGGCGCTGATGTGCGCCGTGGGTCTGTTCGGGGCGTCCTTTCCGATGATGGTCGCCCATGGCCGCAGCTTTGTGCCGCCCCACTTGACGGGGCGCGGCGTGACCTTGTTGAACCTGTTTGGCATCGGCGGTGTGGGGCTGATGCAATTCGTCACCGGACGGCTGCACGCGGGCGCTCAGGGTGGCGATGTCGCGGCCCCCTATGCCGCCATTTTCGGCTTCTTCGGGCTGGCGCTGATTGCCGGTTTGGCCGTCTACGTGTTTTCCCGCGACAACACCGCCTGAAACGAACTTTGCGTGCCCCTTTCAACGGGGGACCAAGCGGTATATGGACGCCGAGCACCCAAAAATGGAGAATCGCAATGGGTTATCGCGTCGTCGTCGTTGGCGCCACTGGAAACGTGGGCCACGAAATGCTGAACATCCTGGCAGAGCGCCAGTTTCCGGTGGATGAAATCACCGCTCTGGCCAGCCGCAAATCGTTGGGCACGGAGGTCAGCTTTGGCGACAAGACACTCAAGACGAAGGATCTCGATACGTTCGATTTCACGGGTTGGGACATTGCGCTGTTTGCCGTCGGGTCGGACGCCACCAAGAAATACGCGCCCATCGCCGCCAAAGCGGGCTGCTATGTCATTGATAACTCGTCGCTTTATCGCTACGATGCCGACATCCCGCTGATCGTCCCCGAAGTGAACCCCGAGGACATCGAGCTGGCCGTCAAGCGCAAGATCATCGCCAACCCCAACTGTTCGACCGCGCAGATGGTCGTGGCGCTGAAGCCGCTGCACGACCGCGCGCGGATCAAACGCGTTGTTGTCAGCACCTACCAGTCGGTATCCGGTGCGGGCAAAGAGGGCATTGACGAGCTGTGGGACCAGACCAAGTCGATGTACAACCCCACCGACGACAAGCCTGCGCGCAAGTTCACAAAGCAGATCGCGTTCAACGTGATCCCGCACATCGACGTGTTCATGGACTCGGGCGAGACCAAGGAAGAATGGAAGATGGTCGCCGAGACCAAAAAGATCATCGACTCGTCCATCAAGGTCACAGCGACCTGCGTGCGGGTTCCGGTGTTCGTTGGCCATTCGGAAGCGATCAACATCGAGTTCGAAGAGTTCCTGGACGAGGACGAAGCCCGCGACATCCTGCGCGAAGCGCCCGGTGTCATGGTGATCGACAAGCGCGAGGACGGTGGCTATGTCACGCCGGTCGAATGCGTCGGCGACTTTGCCACGTTCATCAGCCGCATCCGTCAGGACAGCACCATCGACAACGGTCTGAACCTGTGGTGCGTCAGCGACAACCTGCGCAAGGGCGCGGCCCTGAACGCGGTTCAGATCGCCGAAGTGCTGGGCCAGCGGATCCTGAAAAAGGGCTGAATTCCGCCGAAATATGTACAGATTTCAAGGGGCGCTGAACAGCGCCCCTTTTCTTTTGGGCGCGGCTTTTGCACGCTGGGTGCATTGATTTTCAAAAGGTCCCCGATATGCGCTTTGCCATTTTAGCCCCCGCCCTTTCCCTGTCCGCCCTGCTGGCCCCGCTGGCCCTGTGGGCCGATACGCTGACCGTCGACAGCGCGCCCGGTGCCGTGACCGTCTATCCCTATGGCGCGCAGGTGACGCGCACCGCCACGGTTGCGCTGCCGCAGGGCACGCACGATCTGGTGCTGCCCGACCTGCCGCAAAACGTCGATCCGTCGCGCATTTCGGTCAAGCTGGCGGGCGCGCAGTTGCAGTCGGTGTCGTTCCGCGACCGCAACCAGCCCCCCGGCCCCGATCAGGACACACCCGAAGTGACCGCCGCGCGGGATGCGCTGAAGGCGGCGGAAACCGCGCTGAACGCTCTGGATGACCGCATTGCGCTGGCGCAGGTGGCCGTGCAGGCGGCCAAGGCGCAGACCGATTTTCTGACCGCCCTTGGCACGTCCGAGGCGCTGCCGATGGACGTGGCGACCCTGCGCGCGCTGGCGCAGATGATCGGGGACCAGACTGTGGTGGCCGGTCAGGCCGCCGGAAAGGCACGCACGTCGATCCGCGCGCTGATGGAGGAACGCGAGGACCGCGCCGAGGATGTGGCCGACGCACAGGCGGCGCTGGATGCCCTGCTGACGGCCGATCAGGACCGCACCCGCCTGACCCTGACCGCTACCGCACCGGCAGCGGGCGAGGCGACGGTCGAGGTCAGCTATCAGGTGGCGAATGCCCAGTGGATGCCGGTCTATAACCTGCGTCTGACCACAGGTGACGCGCCCACGCTGGAACTGGAGCGCGGGGCAGCCGTGTATCAGGCCAGCGGCGAGGATTGGAAAGACGTGTCGATAACATTGGCAACGCTGCGCCCCAGCGGCCAGACGTGGCCCGGCGAGATCTATTCGGAACTGCGCCGTATCGAAGACCCGGCCAAGCCCAAGGCCCGCGTCCAATCCGAAGCGATGGGCGCAGCGGCTGACATGGCCCCGCCCGCGCCTGCCCCCGCAATGATGGCCGAACCTGCCACAGCCATCGCGATGCTGGACGGCCCCAGCGTGCAATATGCCTTTCCCCGGCCGGTCAGCGTGGCCAATGGCGCCGACGAGGTTCGCATCGCGCTGGACAAGGTCGACTTTGATGCCGACCTCTATGCCCGGGCTGTGCCACTGAGCGACAGCGTTGCCTATCGGATGGCGCGGATGACCAACACCACGCAGGAACAACTGCTGGGCAGCGACAGCGCCACCGCCTTTGTTGACGGGCAGATGGTCGGGCAGTTCAGCTTTGCCCCCGTAGCACCCGGCGAAGAGGTCGACATTGCCTTTGGCCCCATCGAAACCCTGCGACTGAACCGCGTGCGGCTGAACCGCAACGAGGGCGACCGTGGCATTATTTCGCGGTCGAACGAGATCACCGAAGCCACGCGCATCGACATCGAGAACACAGGCACCAAGCCCTGGCGGGTCGAGTTGTTCGACCGCGTGCCGGTGTCCGAACAGGAAGATCTGGAAATCGACTGGACCGCAGACCCCGCACCCACCGTCACCGACCATGACGACCGCAAGGGCGTGCTGATGTGGGACATGACACTGGCCCCCCGCGACGAATCAAACGTGACGTTGAACGTCGAAATGAACTGGCCCGAGGGCAAAGTCCTGCGCTGATCCGGCCATTCGCAGCAAACCTTACCCGGTTGTTTACCATGATCGGGTGAGGTCCGCAGGAAACCGGGGCGAAACCGCAATTATTTGCGCCGTCAACTTTTAGGTAAAGCACTGAAATAAAGCATCTTTTCCAAAAAAATCAAAACTGCGCGGCCAGTTTAACGATTGCCGAAAACAATCCTTAATACATGACAGTCTATGTTGGTCTTGTCAGCGAATGTAACGCTTTGAGGGGGGCGAAGGACATCAGCAGACACCGACCGCCGGTGTGGGGACACCGGGCAACGGTCACAGGATTCCACAGATCCGGGGGGGTCTGTGCAACCGGTGCCGCAAAAGCGCACTTGGTGAAAGCCGCCGCACGCGGATGCGCTTTCGAACCATAGTTCACATGCCTTCAATCAAAAACGATGATTGTCAGTTGCCAAATAGGTTCAGGGGTGGACCGGTGCAAACTGTTCAAGGTCGGGCCTAGGGTACTGCGGCGGTTGCTTCACGCTCCGCCAGGTGCAGTCCCCGACATGGCCGGACGCGCATGGAACACAAATTCAAAAGCGGCGATGTTCCGGGGGGAGCATCGCCGTTTTTCTGTTCATGGGGTTCAGATGGTCGAAACCGGCAGGAATTTTTCGTCGTGGTGGTTGTAATATTCCAACCCACCCTCGCCGATGTCCATCCACAGACCATGCATCGTCAGTTCCCCCGATTTCAGACGGTCGGCCACGAAGGGGAATGTCAGCAGATTTTCCAGCGACGCGACAACTGCGTGCTTTTCAAGCTGCTGGATCTGCACCTGAGGGTCCGCCTCATCTGCGACCAGATCATATTTGGGGCGCAGAATGTCCATCCAGCGGCCGACAAAGCTGGTTTTTTCTTCCAACTGGGGGGCTTTGCCCTGACACATGTCTAGGCACCCCTGAACGCCACCGCAGTTCGAATGGCCCATCACGATCAGATGCGCCACTTTCAGCACGGTAACCGCGTATTCGACCGCCGCTGACGTGCCGTGGTGGTCGCCGTCCGGCTCGTAGGGGGGGACAAGGTTGGCGATGTTGCGGTGAATAAAGAATTCGCCCTGATCCGCGCCAAAGATCGACGTGACATGCACGCGGCTGTCACAGCACGAAATCATCATTGCGCGCGGGCGCTGCCCTTCGTTGGCCAAACGGCGATACCAGGCCTGATTGTCGGCATATCCGGTGGCTTTCCACCCATTGTAGCGTTGCAGCAGATAGCTGGGCAGTGGCTTCACATTATGCATCTGTAACGGTCCTCTCGCTTGGGCTTCGGGGCGGGTGACGCCCGCGATACAGCGAATTGTTCCGAATTTCGAGAGAAAATCGTCGCCCGTGCCGCAGCGTGTCAACCAAATGCAAACGGGTACAGGCCTAAGGTGCGCTTAGGGCCGTGGGGGTCTATCAAGGGGTGACCAAGAAATGAGCTGTGTAACGAAAATCAATCCGTCCGAGGCCGTGGCCGTCAACAACGACCGGCTGGGTGCGCTATACGCCCAAATGGGCGAGGTCAGCGCCGAGGACATCCTGTGCCGCGCCATGGAGGAACTGGCGCTGCGCATGTCCCATTGCGAGCGGTTGTTTCGCACGGACGACCATGCGGGCCTGCGCAAAAGCGCGCGGTCGCTGATCGCCATTGCCGACCAGATCGGGATGGACGTGCTGGCGCGGGTTGCGGGCGACGTGACCTATTGCATCGACCGCAGGGACACCGTGGGGCTGGCCGCCACGCTGAACCGGTTGATGCGCACCGGCGAAGGGTCGCTGACGGCGGTCTGGGACCTGCAAGACGTCACGCTTTAGGCGTTGCAGGGCTTGCGGGCCGCCACAGGCCCGTTAGGTTGTGCGCAATCCCCTAACTAGGTTGCGCACATGCCCCTGACCCAAACTACATTCACCCGCACCGACACTGCCATTCCGCTGTTCGTCGTTCCCGAAGACACCTGTGCCGACTGGCTGGCGTCGCTGGACGCGCCTGCACAGGCCTGGGCGGAAACCTCGGGCTTTGCCGGCAAGATCGGGCAGGCGCTGGTGGTCCCGGATATGGACGGCGCGGTGCAGCTGGCGGCTGTCGGTTACGGCACGGCCGCCGACCGCGCGCGGGGGCGGTTCCATGTCGCCGCCGCGGTGCCGAAATTGCCCGCTGGCACCTATGACCTGCGCGGTGACCTGCCTGCCGGTGCGCTCGAGATCGAGGCGTTGGGCTGGCTTCTGGCGTCCTACCGGTTTGACCGCTACTGCGCCCAAAGCCCGGCGCGCGCCCTGCTGACCGCGCCCGAGGGGATCGATTCGACCCGCATCGAGGCCATCGCCGCAGGCGAGGCGCTGACCCGCGACCTGATCAACACCCCTGCATCGGACATGGGACCGCCCGACCTTGAAGTGGCCGCACAGCAGGTGGCGGATGACTTTGGCGCGGACATGACCGTGACCGTTGGCGATGATCTGCTGCGCGACAACTTTCCCATGATCCACGCCGTTGGCCGCGCCGCCGACCGCGCGCCGCGTCTGATCGACATGGCATGGGGCAGCGCGGGGCCAAAGCTGACCTTGGTCGGCAAGGGCGTGTGTTTCGACACCGGCGGGCTGAACCTGAAACCCGGCGCGTCGATGGGCCTGATGAAGAAAGACATGGGCGGGGCCGCTGCCGTGCTGGGGCTGGCCCGCATGATCATGGCGCTGAAGCTGCCGGTGCAGTTGCGCGTGCTGATCCCGGCGGTGGAAAACTCGGTCTCGTCAAACGCCTTTCGTCCGCAGGACATCCTGACATCGCGCAAGGGGCTGACGGTTGAAATCAACAACACCGACGCCGAGGGACGTCTGGTGCTGGCCGACGCGCTGGCGCTGGCGGATGAGGGCAAGCCAGACCTGATCGTGTCGATGGCCACGCTGACCGGGGCCGCCCGTGTGGCCGTGGGGCCGGATCTTGCGCCCTATTACGTTGACGACCTGTCGCTGGTTACAGCGCTTGAGCAGGCCGCCGAGGCGGTCGGCGATCCGGTCTGGCGTATGCCGTTCCACGCCCCCTACGAGGCGATGATCGAACCCGGCATCGCCGATCTGGACAACGCGCCCAAGGGCGGCTTTGCGGGGTCGATCACCGCGGCCCTGTTCCTGCGCCGCTTTGTCACCGACACGCCCCGCTACATGCATTTCGACATCTACGGCTGGCAACCGTTCGAAGCACCCGCCCGTCCCAAGGGCGGCGTGGGCCAAGGCACGCGGGCGCTGCTTGCCGCCCTGCCTGCCGCGCTTAAGCTATGACCGACCGGCGCAGCACACCAAACCCTGCGTGGGTCGACAGCAGCGCACCGGCGCAGATCGGCGTGGCGCTGGTTGATCTGCTGGACGCGCCGGACGGCATCCGCGACCGGCAGTTGATCTATGGCGATCCGGTCACTGTCCTGGGCGCGCAGGACGGGCACAGCTATGTCCGTCCCGGCCGGGACGGCTATATCGGCTTTGTGCCCACGGCAGCGCTGGCGCAGGCGGCACCGCACACGCACCGCGTCATCGCACGCGCCAGCCACGCCTATGCACGCGCCGACATGAAGTCGCCCGACCGCACGATGCTGAGCTTTGGCAGCCGCCTGACGGCGCTGTCGGAAACACCCAAGTTCATCGAAACCGCTGCGGGATTTGTGCCCAAACAACACATCGCCCCCGCTGATCACTGGCAGGACGACCCCGCCGCCATCGCAGCGCTTTTCCTTGGCACGCCCTACCTGTGGGGTGGCAATTCGGGCACCGGCATCGACTGTTCGGGACTGGTTCAGGCGGCCTGTCTGGCCTGCAACATCCCCTGCGACGGTGACAGCGACCAACAGGCGCGCAGCCTTGGCACCGCCCTGCCCGAAGGCACCCCGCCGCAGCGCAACGATCTGTTCTTCTGGAAAGGTCACGTCGCGCTGGTCTATGACGGCAGCACCCTGATCCATGCCAATGCCCACCATATGGCCACGACGTTCGAGCCAATCAGCGAAGCCCTGACCCGTATCGAAAAATCAGATGGCCCGCGCACGGCGCACAAACGCCTCTGACTTCATCTTGCCGGTAATACTCCGGGGGAGGCGCAAAGCGCCGGGGGCAGCGCCCCCACGCCCGCCTGCCCGATCACTCGACCGCGCGGATCAGCTTGCGCTCCAGCACACGCAGCACGGTTTTCAGGTCCGCACCGCGCCGCAAAATCTGCCCGTCCATGCCGATCACCGCGTACATCCCCTGCTTGCCCCGCAGCTTGGGGCGCTTTTCGATGCGGTACATCGGATGTTCGGCGGTGCGGCGGAACACCGAAAACACGGCAACCTCGCGCAGGCATGAAATCCCGTAATCGCGCCATTCGCCCGCCGCCACCATCCGTCCGTACAGCGACAGGATCAGCGCCAGTTCGGGCCGCTGGAACGCCACCTGCGGGCTGGGCATCTCGCGCAAATTGACGGGGGGTGGCGTGTGCAATGTCATGCTGTAACAGTTGCGCTGAAAACACCGCAAATCAAGCCCCGTAAAACGGCATAAGGCTTGAAAGCGTTACAGTTTGCGGGCAACCTGACTGAACCTGGAAACATGAGGTGATCCATGACCCCGCAAGACCGCGCCGAACGCAGTGCCCGCGAGATGCTGCACGGCGACACCGCCAGCCAGTCGCTGGGCATGACCATCACCGAAATCGCGCCGGGCTGCGCCACGCTGACCATGCCGGTGACCGACGCCATGTTGAACGGGCACGGCATTTGCCACGGCGGCTATATCTTTACGCTGGCCGACAGCGCCTTTGCCTTTGCCTGCAACACCTACAACCAGCGCACCGTGGCCCAGCAGAACCAGATCACCTATCTGGCCCCCGGTCCGCCGAACGACACCCTGACCGCCCGCGCGGTCGAAGTGTCGCGCACCGGGCGGTCGGGCATCTACGACGTCACCGTAACCGCCAGCGACGGCACCACGCTGGCCCTGTTTCGCGGCCTGTCGCGCACCATCAAAGGCCAGATTTTCCCTGAGGAGGAGGGCACCACATGAAAGACCTGACACCGGACAAGGCCAGCCTTGATCCGATCGAGCTTGCCTCGCGCGATGAAATCTCGGCCTTGCAGCTTACGCGGCTGAAATGGTCACTGAACCACGCTTATACAAACGTTCCGCACTACAAAAAGGCGTTTGATGCGGCGGGCGTACATCCCGACGATCTGCACAGCCTGTCGGACCTGTCCAAGTTTCCGTTTACCGTGAAACAGGATTTGCGCGACAATTACCCCTTTGGCATGTTCGCCGTGCCGCGCGAACAGGTGTCGCGCATTCATGCATCGTCGGGCACCACCGGCCAGCCCACGGTCGTCGGCTATACCCGCAACGATCTGGATGTCTGGGGCAGCGTCGTCGCCCGCAGCCTGCGCGCTTCGGGCCTGCGCCCCGGCGATCTGTTGCACAACGCCTATGGCTACGGGCTGTTCACCGGCGGGCTGGGCATCCATCTGGGCGCGGACAAGCTGGGCCTGTCCACTGTGCCAATCTCGGGCGGGATGACCCCGCGCCAGGTGCGTCTGATCGAGGATTTCAAACCCGACGGCATCACCGTCACGCCGTCTTATGCGCTGTCCATTCTGGACGAATTCAACGCCCAGGGGCTGGACCCCCGCGACAGTTCGATGAAGGTCGGTATTTTTGGTGCCGAACCCTGGACCAACGCCATGCGCCGCGAGATCGAGGATGCCTTTGATATGCACGCGGTCGACATTTACGGCCTGTCCGAAATCATGGGGCCGGGTGTCGCCAACGAATGCGTCGAGACCAAGGACGGCCTGCACATCTGGGAGGATCATTTTTACCCCGAGGTGATCAACCCCGAAACGGGTGAACTGGTGGCCGACGGCGAACAGGGCGAGCTGGTCTTTACCTCGCTGACCAAAGAGGCGTTCCCGATCATCCGTTACCGCACCCGCGACCTGACGCGGCTGTTGCCGGGCACTGCGCGCAGCATGCGACGGATGGAGAAAATCACTGGTCGGTCGGACGACATGATCATCCTGCGCGGCGTCAACGTGTTCCCCACCCAGATCGAGGAATGCCTGATGGCCACCGCCGGTCTGGCCCCGCACTTTCAGATCGAGCTGACCAAACCGGGACGGATGGACCAGCTTTGCGTTCTGGCCGAAGCAGCGGATGCGTCGGTGCAGGGTGCCGCACGGGACGCGGCGGCCAAGGCGCTGTCCGACCGGATCAAACAGATCATCGGCATTTCGGTCAAAGTGCTGGTGTCCGACGTGGGCGGCGTGGCCCGTTCCGAGGGCAAGGCCGCGCGGATCATCGACAAAAGATAACCACCTTGGGGCGCGGCCCGCGCTGCGCCCCCGAACGTTACGGCCTGTCGGGCGTGTTCCTGTCCTGTGGCGCACCATAGCGCGCCATGAACATCTGGACTGCGCCGATCGCCACGCGGTCAATGTCGGCCTGTGTTGCCGTACATATCACGCCCAGGATCAGACGCGGCCACAGGTCGGCCTTGCACAGCTCACCGAACTGGTCTGCGGCAAGCTGCATGTCGTCGATCACCAGCTCGCCCCGCTCTACCGCACCTTCGAGATAGCGAATCAACTCAGCCTTCATCACCATCGGACCCGAGGCGTAGAACTGCCGCCCCAGATCAGGGAACCGTTCGCTTTCTGCCACGCAGATGCGAAACATCTGCTGGCCAAAGGTCGAGGTCAGAAACGCCAGCACATGCCGCGCCGCCTGCTCCAGAACCTCGCGCGGGTGCCCGCAGCCGTTGATCATATCCACCGCAGCCTGCGACTGGCGGCGGCATTCGCCTGCGGCGACCTCCATGAACAGCAACCGTTTGTCGGGGAAATAGCTGTACAGCGTCGCCTTGGACACGCCTGCCACCTTGGCGATCTGGTCCACACTGGCGCCTTCGAATCCGTCGGCCAGAAACACCGAACGCGCGCCCTCCAGCACCTGATCGAACTTGCGGCCTTTGCGAATGGTGGGGCTGTGTGTGTTCATAAGACTCTTACCTTGTGCACCTGAGATATAAACTGATTGGTTCAGTTCGCACAGTACATTCCCACAAGACTTCGCTTTTGCTTGTGAATCCGACGCGGCTCCGTATATTAGAATCATTCTAATTAAATCCCGGAAAGACCCACCATGCGATTCAACCTTGCCCGCAAACGGTTTCGCGATCTGGACGAACAGGAAATTCTGGCGCTGGCGATCTCGTCCGAAGAAGACGATGCGCAAATCTATCGCGGCTATGCCGAAAGCCTGCGCGCCGACTTCCCCGCCAGCGCCGCTGTGTTCGATGGCATGGCCGCCGAGGAAGACACCCACCGCCAGCGCCTGATCGACCTGCACAGCGCCCGCTTTGGCCCGGTGATCCCGCTGATCCGGCGAGAACACGTCTCGGGCTTTTACGCCCGCCGACCGGTCTGGTTGACCCGCAATCTGGGGCTTGAGCGTATCCGCGCCGAAGCCGCTGCGATGGAGCATGATGCCGAACGGTTCTATCTGGCCGCCGCCGCCCGCACGCAGGACGCCGACACCCGCAAGCTGCTGGGCGATCTGGCCGCCGCCGAAGCAGGCCACCAGACCGCCGCCGAAGACCTGCACGACCAGCACCTGAGCGAAGACGCCCGCGAGGCCGAAGGCGCCGTCGAGCGCCGCCAGTTCATCCTGACATGGGTGCAACCGGGGCTGGCGGGGCTGATGGACGGGTCGGTGTCGACGCTGGCGCCCATCTTTGCCACCGCCTTTGCCACGCACAACACCTGGACCACCTTTCTGGTGGGGCTGGCCGCGTCCATCGGTGCCGGTATCTCGATGGGCTTTACCGAGGCGGCGTCGGACGATGGCGCGCTGTCGGGGCGCGGATCGCCGATCAAACGCGGGATCGCGGCCGGGGTGATGACCACGCTGGGCGGGCTGGGCCATGCCCTGCCCTACCTGATCACCGACTTCTGGACCGCCACGACCGTCGCCTTCGTCGTTGTGTTCATCGAGCTTTGGGCCATCGCGTGGATACAGAAAACCTATATGGAAACACCGTTCTGGCGCGCAGCCTTGCAGGTGGTCCTGGGCGGTGCGCTGGTCTTTGCCGCCGGCGTTTTGATCGGCAGCGGATAGACAGGCTGCAAACAGCACGCTATCCCTGTGGCCAATGTTGGCCATCTTCCTCAAGACGTTGCCGTTTTTCGCGCTGATCGGCCTGGGTTACTGGGCGGGTCGCGCACGCTTTTTCAGCCAGGACGCGACCGCCTATCTGACCAAATTCGTGTTCTACTTTGCCCTGTCGGCGATGCTGTTCCGCTTTTCCGCCAACCTCGGGCTGGCCGAAGTCTGGAACGGGCGGCTGGTGGCGGCCTATCTGTGGGGCACGCTGTTCGTCTACGGCATCGCCACCATCGTGGGCTATTTGCGCCGCCAAAGCACCGAAGTCACCGCCATCGAAGCGCAATGCGCGGTCATCGGCAACACCGGCTTTCTGGGCGTTCCCATGCTGACCCTGCTGCTGGGCGAAGCGGCCATCGGCCCCGTGGTTCTGGCGCTGGCGGTGGACCTGATCGTGTTTTCGTCGCTGATCGTCATCCTGATCACTGCCGCGCGCGAGGGCGAAATTCGCCTTGGCATCTTCAAGGCCGTCGCCCTCGGCCTGCTGAAAAACCCGATGATCGTGGCCATTTCGCTGGGCTTCATCTGGTCCGCCCTGCACATCCCGATCCCTGCGCCCTTTAACGAATTCCTCAGCATTCTGGGCGGTGCGGCCACCCCCTGCGCCCTGTTCGCCATCGGCGCGTCACTGGCCAGCAAATCCGCCGAACGGCTATCGGTCGCCGGCTGGCTCAGCTTTTGCAAACTGGTGCTGCACCCGGCCTTTGTCGCCTTTGCGGCGATCTTCCTGTTCTCGGTCGACACCTTCTCGGCCACGGTCATCATCTCGGCCGCGGCCCTGCCGGTGGCGGGCAACATCTTTATGCTGGCGCAACACTACGGCGTCGCCCCCCAGCGCGTGTCGGCGGCGATTCTCGTCTCGACCGCCATCAGCATCGCCACCGTGTCGCTGATCATCGGCTGGCTGACGGCTGTCTGACGCTTCTTTTGGCCCCAAATATCCCCGCCGGAGGCACCCGTCCTTGCCGCCCGCGCCGCCACCCGATAGCCATGCGCTAACCTTCAAAGGAGCACTGACATGAAAACCGTTTCCGAAAACGCCTGCTTTGGCGGCACCCAAGGTGTCTATTCCCACGCGTCAGACGCCTGCGGCTGCGACATGACATTCGGCCTGTTCCTGCCGCTCGAGGCACGCGACGGTCCGGTGCCCGTGCTGTGGTATCTGTCCGGCCTGACCTGCACCCACGAAAACGCCATGACCAAGGCAGGCGCCCAGGTCTGGGCCGCCGAACATGGCATCGCGCTGGTCTTCCCCGACACATCGCCGCGCGGCGAGGATGTTGCCGACGATGATGCCTATGACATGGGCAAAGGCGCGGGTTTTTACGTGGATGCGACCCAGGACCCTTGGAAACCGAATTTCAATATGTGGTCCTATATTGCAGAAGAACTGCCCAACCTGATCGCGGAGAATTTCGCAGTGGACATGGACCGCCAAGCCATCACCGGCCATTCGATGGGCGGACACGGCGCGTTGACGCTGGCGATGGGCCTGCCCGGGCGCTTCCGGTCGGTGTCGGCCTTTGCGCCGATCTGCAATCCGGCGGGCAGCGATTGGGGCCGCAAGCAGCTACAGGGGTATCTGGGGGATGACGACTCCACATGGGCGCGTCATGACGCCAGCCTGATGATGACGGCCAACGGCTTTGACGGCCCCGTGCTGGTCGACACCGGCACCGATGATCAGTTCATCGACCTGTTGAAACCCGAAGCATTGGCCGAAGCGGTTGCAAAGCGTCGCCAGCAGGCCACGCTGCGGCTGCAACCGGGCTATGATCACAGCTATTTCTTCGTCTCGACTTTCATGGAAGATCACGTGGCCTTCCACGCAGACGCGCTTTACTCAGATTAAGGACGTTCATGTCGCACTATGATCTTGTCATCATCGGGTCCGGCCCCGCAGGCCGGTCCGCCGCCATTCAGGCGGGCAAGCTGAAACGCCGCGTGCTGGTCGTGGACCGGCGCGACCGCTTGGGCGGGGTGTCGGTGCACACCGGCACGATCCCGTCCAAGACCCTGCGCGAAACCGTGCTGAACCTCAGCGGCTGGCGCGAGCGCAGCTTTTACGGGCGGTCCTATCGCGCACGGCAAGAGATAGGGGCCGAAGACCTGCGCGCCCGGCTGCACATGACACTGGATTACGAGGTGGACGTGCTGGAACACCAGTTCGCCCGCAACCACGTCGAGACACTGCACGGGGCTGCACGCTTCGTCGACCCGCATACGCTTGAGGTGGACACCGAAGCGGGCAAAAAGACCAAGATCACGTCGGACAAGTTCCTGATTTCCACCGGCACCCGCACCTATCGGCCCGATGATGTGCCCTTCAACGGGCGCACCGTGGTGGACAGCGACGACTTTCTCGAGATGAAAGAGATTCCGCGCAGCCTGATCGTCATTGGCGCGGGCGTGATCGGCGTGGAATATGCCACCATGTTCGCCGCGCTGGACGTGCGCGTCACGCTGATCGAGCCGCGCGACAGTTTCCTGGATTTCATCGACGCCGCCACGATTCAGGAATTCACCCACGAAATCCGCGAAAACGGCGTTGACCTGCGGCTGGGTGCGGCTGTGGACAAGGTTGAGGACACAGGCGCCCATATCGAGGTCAGCCTGTCCAACGGCCGCCATGTGCGCGGCGAGATGCTGTTGTTCGCCGCCGGACGGATGGGCGCCACCGACAAGTTGAACACCGCAGCCGCCGGGCTTGAGACAGACCATCGCGGACGGCTGAGCGTCGACCGCAAGACCTATCAGACCAATGTGCCGCATATTTATGCAGCCGGTGACGTGATCGGCCACCCTTCGCTGGCCTCGACATCGCTGCAACAGGGCCGCGTCGCCGCCTGTCACGCCCTGGACACGCCAACGCTGGAGGAAAGCCCGTGGTTTCCCTACGGCATCTATTCGGTTCCCGAAATCAGCACCTGCGGCATGTCCGAGGAAGAGATGCAGGAGCGCGGCATCGCCTACGAGGTCGGAATTGCCCGTATGCGCGAGACATCGCGCGGACATATCATGGGGCTGGAACACGGCATGTTGAAAATGCTGGTCAGCCTGAAAACCCGCCGCGTGCTGGGCGTGCAGATTGTGGGCGAAGGGGCGACCGAGCTGATCCACATCGCGCAGGCGGTGCTGAACCTGAAAGGGACGGTGGATTACTTCGTGCAGAACACGTTCAATTATCCAACGCTGGCAGAGGCTTACAAGATCGCCGGGCTGGATGCGTTCAACCGCATGCCCATCCCCGACGCCTATAAATCGCCACGCAAGGCCACCGAATGAGCCTGTATATCGACGCCGACGCCTGCCCCGTCAAAGCCGAGGCTGAACGGGTCGCAACCCGCCACCGTTTGAAAATGTACGTGGTGTCCAACGGCGGGCTGCGTCCGTCGCAGAACCCGCTGGTGGAAACCGTGATCGTGCCCGAGGGGCCGGACGTGGCCGACATGTGGATCGCCGACCGCGCAGGCCCCGGCGACGTGGTGGTCACGGGCGACATCCCCCTGGCTGCCAAATGCGTCGAAGCCGGCGCGCAGGTGCTGAAACACAACGGCGAGCCGCTGACACAGGCCAACATCGGCAACGTGCTGGCCACCCGCGATCTGATGACCGATCTGCGCAGCGCCGATCCCTTTCGTCAGGGCGGCGGCAAAGGCTTTACAAAGGCCGACCGCTCACGTTTTCTGGACGCACTCGAGCGGGCGATACGCACCGCCGCAAAGACATAAAGCGCCCCACGTCCCGCAGCGGAGTCCGGCGCGGGAAAGGCAAGATCTATGACCATCAAGGCCGTCGTGTTCGACATCGGAAACGTGTTGATCGAGTGGCAACCCGAGCGGTTCTTTGACAGGGAGATCGGCGGCCAGCGTCGCCGCGAGATGTTCGCCAATGTCGACCTGCACGGCATGAATGATCGCGTCGACATGGGCGAAAACTTTACCGACACGGTGATGGCTGCCGCCGATGCCAACCCCGATTGGGCCCCTGAAATTCGCATGTGGCACGATCGCTGGATCGACATGGCGGCCCCCGCCATCGACCGTTCGGCACGCCTGATGAAGGCGTTGCAGGCCAAGGGCACTCCGGTGTTTTCGCTGACCAACTTTGGCATTCAAACCTACGACATCGCCGCCAAGGTCTATCCGATCCTGCGTGAATTCGACCGTGATTTCATCTCGGGGCATATGGGGGTGATCAAACCTGATCCGCAGATTTACCAGATGCTGGAAGACGAAAGCGGCCTTTCGGGCGACGCTTTGCTGTTTACGGACGACCGCGCCGACAACATCGCCGCCGCGTCGGCGCGCGGCTGGAACACCCATCTGTTTACAGACCCCGAAGGCTGGGCCGCGCGTCTGGTGTCCGAAGGGCTGCTGACCGAGGACGAAGCGCAATGAGCAATATTCCCATCATCCCTTTCGCCGAAGGTGACGCCCTGCTGGACTGGATCGGTTTTACCGATGCGCTGGCAGCGGGCCACGACCTGCCCCCGGCCGAGATTGGCGATACGTTCCTGTACCGCGACCCTGATACGCTGCTGAACCGTTCGGCGTGGATCGACGGGCTGGGCATTGCGGTGAAATCGGCCACGATCTTTCCGGGCAATCCGGCCAACAGCAAACCGATGGTGAACGGCGGCGTGACGCTGTATTCCGACACCGACGGCACGCTTGAGGCGATTGTCGATTTCCACCTGGTGACCAAATGGAAAACGGCAGGCGACAGCTTGACCGCCGCCCGCAAGTTGGCGCGCCCTGACAGCGAAAACATCCTGATCGTGGGCGCCGGGACCGTGGGCCACAACCTGCACGCCGCCTATTCCGCAGCCTTCCCCAAGGCACGCTTTACCGTCTGGAACCGCACCCGCGCCAATGCCGACAAGATGGCGCAAGAGGTGGACGGCTTGCAGGTGGCGGACGATCTGGAAACAGCCGTGCGCGCCGCCGACATCATCACCAGCGCCACCATGTCCACCGAACCGCTGATCATGGGCGACTGGCTGCAACCGGGCCAGCACGTCGATCTGATCGGCGCCTATCGCCCCGACATGCGCGAGGTTGACGACGCGGCCTTGCAGAAATCACGGGTCTTTGTCGACAGCTTCGACACCACCATCGGCCACATCGGCGAGATCAACATCCCGCTGGAAAGCGGCGCGATCACCCGCGATCACCTGCTGGCCGATTACTATGACATCCACGCCTTCAAACGCAGGTCGGACGACGAGATTACCCTGTTCAAGAACGGTGGCGGCGCGCATCTGGACCTGATGACCAGCCGCTATATTCTGGACCGCTGGAAGGCGGGCAAATGATAGGCTGGGCGCTGCTTTTGCTGGCTGCCGTGATTGCCGTACCGTTGGTGATCGAGGCAACCCGCAAACGTGTGACCCGCGACACCCGTCGCAATGCGCCCGGCCAATTCGCCACCCTGTCGCAGGGCGTGGTTCATTACGACTGGCTTGGCCCCACACGCGGGCCGATCTGTGTGTGCATCCACGGGCTGACCACGTCGTCCTATGTCTGGGGCGGGCTGACGCGCGGGCTGGCGTTGATGGGCTTTCGCATCCTGATTTTTGACCACTACGGGCGCGGCTATTCGGACCGGCCCAAGGCGGCCCATGACGATGCGTTCTATCTGACCGAGCTTGAGGAACTGCTGGCCCATGAAAACGTCGGCGGCGACCTGACCCTGATCGGCTATTCGATGGGCGGTGCGATTGCTGCGCTGTTCGCCGCCAACCACCCCGACCGCGTGCGCCAGCTTATCCTGCTGGCCCCTGCCGGTATGGGGCTGGTCCGGTCGCGGCTGAACCGGTTTATCACGCAAACACCGCTGATCGGCGACTGGCTGATGTTGGCCTTTTTCCCACGCCAGTTGCGCAAGGGGATCAAATCCGAAGCCGCCACAAAGACGCAGGTGAAAAACATCGGCGACATGCAACAGGCCGAACTGAACTGGCGCGGTTTCGTGCCTGCGGTTCTGTCCAGCCTGCGCGGTGTATTGGGGCATAACCTGAAAGCCGAACACCAGATCATCCACCGCGCAGGCATTCCCGTGCTGGCGATCTGGGGGCGCGAGGATACGGTGATTCCGATGTCATCCGTCGGCGTTCTGGCCGAATGGAGCCGCAACGCCCACCAAGAGGTGATCGACGGCGCGACCCATGCGCTGACCTACACCCACGCGGATCAGATCCTGGAGATCATCCGCGACAACCCGCCTAAACTCTAGGCCGCTTTCGCCATCAGCCCGCTGCCCAGGGTCCGCTCGCGGATCGGCAGGTGGACGATGGCGCTGAACGCCCCGACGCCGACGCCAATCCACCAGACCATCGTATAGTTGCCGGTGATGTCGTACATGCGCCCGCCCAGCCAGACGCCCAGAAAGCTGCCCAACTGGTGGCTGAAAAACACGATGCCATACAGCGTGCCCATATACCGCAGCCCGTAAATATGCGCGACCAGCCCAGAGGTCAGCGGCACCGTGGCCAGCCACAGCGCCCCCATCCCGACCGAAAACAGGATCACCGACAACGGCGTGATCGGCAGCAGGATGAACAGCCCCGCGATCACGGTGCGGCCGACATAGATGCCCGCCAGCAGGTATTTCTTGGAAAACCGCTTGCCCGCCCAACCGGCGGTCAGCGTGCCCACGATATTGGCCAACCCGATCAGCGAAATCGCCACCGCCCCCAGCGCCGAGGTGCTGGTGATGCCGATGTTGTGCAGCACACCACCGGGCAGGATCGGGCCGCACAGTTCGGTGACAAAGGCCGGAAAATGCGCGGTGATAAAGCCCAATTGATAGCCACAGCTAAAGAACCCCAGGAAAATCAGCGTAAAGGACGGATCGCGGAACGCTTTGACCAATATCTGGCCCATGCTTTCCTCAAGCTCGGCCTTGTTTGCCGTGACCGGCGCGCGCATCAGCGGCAGTGTCAGCAGCATCGCCATGATCGCGGCTGCGAAGGTCATGAACACCATCTGCCAGCTCATCATCGTCAGCAGCCATTCGGCCACCGGCGCGCCAAACACCTGCCCCGCGCTGCCCGCTGCCGTGGCAATCGCCAGCGACATTGATCGGTTGTCGTCACTGGCGGCCCGGCCCACCACGGCCAGGATCACGCCAAAGCCGGTGCCCGCAATGCCAAAGCCCACCAGCCACGCATAGGCCTGATGTTCCAGCGGGGTGGTCGACCCGGCAGACAGCACCAGACCGATGGCATACAGCACCGCGCCGATCACGATGGCTTTGCGGTCGCCGATCTTTTCCGCGATGGCCCCGAAAATCGGCTGCCCCACGCCCCACGCAAGGTTCTGGATCGCGATGGCCAGCGAAAACTCGGTCCGCAGCCAGCCGAATTCAGCCGCAATCGGGATCTGGAACACGCCAAAGGACGCCCGCACGGCAAAGCTGACCATGATGATAAAACAACCGACCAAAAGGACAGGCGTGAAAAGCGAGGTGCGGGGGGGCATCGTGCAAGCTCCGGTACAAGGATGCGCGAACTCTTAGGCAATTGCGCTTGGTGGTCAAATCAGCATTTCAATCTGTCACGTCACGAAATTTGATGAGAACCTCGCGCCCCCTGCTTTTCAAGGCGCGACCGCTCGGCTAAGGCAGGGCATGACCAAGTTCAGCACCATCTACACGCAGTTGACCCAAGACGGCACATTGCAATCCGATCCTGCCCAGGTGGCAGTGATGGATGAATTCGACCGCATCCAAGAGGCGCTGAACACGCCCGTGAAAACCGGCTGGTTCCGCAAGGCGCCAGAAGCGCCCAAGGGGCTGTACCTGTGGGGCGGCGTCGGGCGGGGCAAGTCGATGCTGATGGACCTGTTCGTCCAGCACCTCGGCGACGTGCCCGCACGGCGGGTGCATTTTCACGCCTTCATGCAGGAAATTCACGCAGCCCTGCACGAGGCGCACCAGAACGGCGTCGAGGATGCGGTGGCCCCCGTGGCGAAAAAGGTGGCCGAAAGCGTGCGATTGCTGGCCTTTGACGAAATGCAGATCACCGACATCACCGACGCGATGATCGTCGGGCGGCTGTTCCGCGCCCTGTTCGAGGCGGGCACATGCGTGATCACCACATCGAACCGGCACCCGGACGAGCTGTACAAGAACGGGCTGAACCGGCAGCTTTTCCTGCCCGCCATTGACCTGATCAAGGACAAGATGGTCGTGCACGAAATGGTCAGCCCGCGCGATTATCGTCAGGACCGTCTGGCGGGCGAGGAACGCTTCTTTACCCCCATCTCAGCCGAAACCCGCGCCACCATGGACGCGGTCTGGCGCGACCTGACAGGGGGCGAGGCCGAACCGCTGGTGCTGAAAATCAAGGGCCGCGAGGTTGAATTGCCCGCCTATCGCAGCGGCATCGCCCGCGCGCCGTTCTACGACCTGTGTGGCAAACCCTTGGGGCCGGGGGATTATCTGGTGATTGCAGACACCGTGCGGGTGCTGATGATCGACAACATCCCGCGCCTGTCGCGCAGCAACTTCAACGAGGCAAAGCGGTTCGTGACCCTGATCGACGCGCTGTACGAGGCCAAGGTCAAGCTGATCGCATCCGCCGCCGCCCTGCCCGAAATGTTGTATGTCGAAGGCGAAGGCACGTTCGAATTCGAGCGCACCGCGTCTCGCCTGCGCGAAATGATGGCCGCCGACTGGGGTCAGCCCGAAGCGTAGCGCACGATTGCGGCCAGCAACCCTTCGGTGTCGACGCGTCCGTTGGCCTTGCGCATGTGGGCCGACACCACGAAATCGCCACGGCGCGCGGCGATGTTCAGCATCGTGTCGATATAGGCATCTGACTGCTCTTGCGACAGCGCGGTGATCAGCAGGTTTTGCAGCTTTTGGCCTGATTTGGGCGAATAGCCGTACCAGTCCAGCACGCGGTCAGTCACCCGTTTCACATCCACCGGGCGGCCTTCGGCGTCTGACATCCCACCCAGAACCTGCGCAGTGTTGGCAGGGGACGCATCCAGCATGGACCCGTCCGAACGGCTGACATCCTGTGTCCAGTCTTGTGCGGCAACCGACGGCACCTCGGCCACGTCGTCGACCGTCCCTTGGGACATCACCAAAAGCGACCCCCCTGCAACCAGCGCAAATAAGACGCTGCCAAAGGCCAAAACTGTTACAAAAGGTGTCCGTTCTTGGTGGCGCAGCTTGGGCTGCGTGCCCCTGTCGGACGCCTGAGACGTGCGGCGGTCCATAACTCTGCTCTCAAAATCTGGCGGGTTCGGGCGCAGCGCCCTCCGGCCTTTTCAGCACCACATCTAGAGCGCAGGCCAGTGAATCGTCAATATGGGCCAATGCGAACGCCCCATATCTGTGGCAAGGAAACAGCGGTTTCAGCCGTTTTCGCGCAGGATATTCCCGGCCAGATACAGCGATCCGCAGATCAGCACGCGGGCGTCGGGGTCAGCCGTCAGGATCGCGTCCAAAGCCTGCGCCACATCGTCCGCCGTGCGGGCGGAAATCCCGGCGTTGGTCGCAGCCTGGGCCGTGGTTTCAGCGGGCAACGTATTTGCCTCGCCGGGGATCGACACGGCGGTCAGGCTGACCGTGTGCGCCGCCAGCGGGCGCAGATAGCCGCCAATGTCCTTGGTGTTCAACATGCCGCAAATCAGGTGCGTGGGCCGGTCGGGCAGGTTCGCCAGCACCTGCGCCAGCGCCTCGCCCGCTGCGGGGTTGTGGCCGCCGTCCAGCCACAGTTCGGCCTTGCCTGCGCGGTCGGCCAGCGGGCCGGTGCGCAAACGCTGCATCCGTGCGGGCCACTGTGCCGCGGTAACCGCCGCGGTGCAGGCGGCCTGATCCAGCCCAAGCGCGCGCAGCACCATCAGCGCGGCACCGGCGTTTTGCACCTGATGCGCCCCGATCAGATTGGGCAGGGGCAGGTCCAGCAGGCCAGTGTCGTCCTGAAACGCCATGCGCCCGTGATCCGGCCCGATGTGCCAGTGCTGGCCGTAAACCATCAGCGGCGCGCCCAGACGGGCGGCGGTGCGTTCGATCACCTCCAGTGCGTCATCTTCCTGCGGGCCAACCACACAAGGCACGCCGCGCTTGATGATCCCGGCCTTTTCGCCCGCAATCTGGGCCAGCGTGTCGCCCAGATATTGCTGGTGGTCGATGCTGACGGGGGTGATCACCGTGATTGCCGGTTTTTCGACCACATTGGTGGCGTCCAGACGCCCGCCCAAGCCTACCTCAAGCAGCGTGTAATCCGCAGGGGTCCGCGCAAAGGCAAGGATCGCGGCAACGGTCGTGATCTCGAAATAGGTGATGGTTTCGCCGTTGTTGGCGGCATAGCATTCATCCAGAACCGCGCTCAGCGCGTCCTCGGTGATCAATTCGCCCGCCAGCCGGATACGCTCGTGAAAGCGCGCCAGATGCGGCGAGGTATAGGCGTGCACACGTTTGCCTGCCGCCTCTAGCCCCGCGCGGATCATCGCCTGGGTCGACCCCTTGCCATTGGTGCCGGCGATGTGGACCACCGGCGGCAGGTTGTTTTGCGGATTGCCCAGCGCATCCAGCAGACGCAGCATGCGGTCCAGCGTCAGGTCGATGATCTTGGGATGCAGCGCCATCATCCGTTGCAGGATGACATCCGAACCTTGCGCGGTCATTTCTTCGGTGGCACCGGCGCGGGCGCTGCCTCGGGGGCAGGCTTGGTTGCGGCGGCGGTTTTGGGCGCCTCGACGGTGGGTTCGGGCGCGGGCAGATCGCCTTTGACGGCGGGGGGCAGGCCCAGCAACATGCGGGTGATGTTGATCAACTCGTCGCGCATCTGGGTGCGCGGGGTCACGCGGTCCAGCATCCCGTGGTCCAGCAGGTATTCGGCGCGCTGGAACCCTTCGGGCAGCTTTTCACGGATGGTCTGTTCGATCACACGCGGCCCGGCAAAGCAGATCAGCGCGTTCGGTTCGGCAATATGCACGTCGCCCAGCATCGCATAAGACGCAGTCACGCCGCCCGTGGTCGGATGGGTCAGCACGACGATATAGGGCAGGTTCGCCTCTTTCAGCATCTGCACGGCAACCGTGGTGCGCGGCATCTGCATCAGGGACAAGATACCCTCCTGCATCCGCGCGCCACCGGCGGCCGAAAACAGGATCAGCGGGCGTTTAAGTTTCACGGCCTCTTCGGCGGCGGCAATGATCGCGTTGCCGACATACATGCCCATCGACCCGGCCATAAAGGTAAAGTCCTGCGCACAGGCGACGATGGGCGTGCGCCCGATCTCGCCGGTGGCGACCAGCATCGCCTCGGCCTCGCCCGTTGCCTTCTGGGCGGCTTTCATCCGGTCGGGGTATTTCTTTTGATCGCGAAAGTGCAGCGGATCGGTGTTGGGTGTCGGCACCGTCACTTGCGTAAAAATGCCGCCGTCGAACAGCGCGGCAAAGCGGTCACGCGGGGTGATGTTCATGTGGTGGCCGCAATTGGTGCAGACGTTCAGATTGTCGCTGACCTCGCGGTGGAACAGCATGGTGCCGCACTCGTCGCATTTGGTCCACAAATTGTCCGGTGTCTCGCGACGCGAAAAAATCGAATTGATCCGGGGCCGGACGTAATTGTTAATCCAGTTCATGAGTACACTTTCTGCTGGCCTGTTGGTCCCTCAGATAATGCCCAAGTCCGACAATTGCAATCAACGCCGCAAGGCAAGACGCACGGCCAGCCAACTGGTCACCATGATGGCAAAGTCGACCGGCAGCCATTGCGCCACGGCATCGGCGTCTGACGTGGCAAACGGCATGACATACAAGGCCAGCCCCGACAGGTTGTCAGGCATGGCTGTGAACAGCATGGCGATCACGTTGTTGACGAAATGCACGGCAATGGCCGTGCCAAGTGTGCCGGTGCGTGCGGTCAGATCGGCCATCAGCATACCGAAAATGCCCGCCCACAGAACAAACCAGATCGCATTGTCGCCCGCTGTCTCGGGCGAATAATGGCCCAGCGCAAACAGGGCCGAGGGCACCACCATCCACGCCAGCGGTGATGCAAACCGCGCGGCCAGTTGTTGCTGAAGATAGCCGCGAAACAGCAGTTCTTCGGCGCTGACCTGCACCAGAACCGCCAGCAGCGACAGCGGCAACAGGGCCGTCCACCGACCCAGCGGCAACTGTGGCAACATCGGCGGGTCCATGCCCCACGGCGGCAGCAGCCACAGCGCCACGCTCAGCACCACCACCGCGACGACCGCCAGCCGCATCTGCACCGCAAAGTCGCCCAGCGGTCCAAGCAGGGTCAGCGGCGACCGGCGGTGCAGGATCACGACCACGCAGGCCAGAACCACCGTCATCAAGCCAAAGCTGAACAGCAGCACGAACATTCCGGCGGGTGTGCTGCCGGTTTGCAGGTCCTGGGCAAAACTCTGCACAGTCGCGGGCGGCCAGGCCGACAAAAGCACGCTTAGGTAAAGTTGGCTCAGCACCACATAGCCGACACCGCCCAGCAGCACGCCCGCCAGCAGCCGCCACAGCGCCGGGTGGGCGCGGGCAGGCGCAACAAAACCCTGGTGCGCGGCATAGGCGGCGGGCGGGCGGATCATTCTTCGTCCTCAAGCGACGGGCCTACAGGGCTGGAGGGGTTGGGCATATTCACCCGCGCATCGCGCAACAGCTCTGCCGCGCCGGTCAGATGGGTGCCCACCGTTTGCAGCAGGTGCAACAGCACTTTGGGATCGTTTTCGTACACCGCGCGGAACTCGTCAGCGCCCAGCCGCAAGAACTTGCAATCGGTTGTGGCGGTCAGGTCCATCTGGCGCGGCTCGTTCATGATGATCGACAGATCGCCAATCACCCGACCCGGGTTCACGGTTGTGATGGGATGGCTTCCGCCTTCGTTGTCAAGATAGCTCATGACAGCCTGACCGGTGACGCACAAATAGGCCGCATCGGCGGGATCGCCTGCGGAAAACACCCGCTGACCGGCCTTCACAGGATACCACTGCGCGGCAAAGGCCAGCAAACGCTGGTTGCGCCCGTCCATCTTGCCAAACAGATCGGTGCGCCCGATCACCCGCAGCTTGCGCCGCAGATCGTCAGCGCCTTCGCCGCCTTCTTCGTCAGCGTCATGGCTTAGAATGCCGTCAATGCGCCCGTTCTTGATCTCGACGAACAGGTCGTAGGCATCGGGGTTTTCAAAGGATTCCTCCATGAAAATCAGGGTCGAATCAGGCAACAGGTCGCGCAACCCCGCGCGGGCTGCGCTGCGCTGAACGCCGTTGTGACTGGCCAACGCGCGATCCAGCACCAGAATGTCGGGCCGCTTGATCGCCGCGCGGCTAAAGGCGGCCCGCTCCTGAATAACCGTCGGAATCTTGACCCCGGCCAACCCTGTGGGAATGTCAAAGATCGTCTCGGCCACCAACTGTTGCAGGCCCTCTTCAACCAGCAGGTCCATAACAAGGGTTTCGATGTCTTTTGCGCGCGCCCCCGCCAGAGCCGACGCGCGCCCGTACAGCGCGTTCTCCAGAATCGTCATCAGCGGCAGATAGGTTTCCGGCGAGATCGGGACAAACATATCGTCCATCTGCGCCAACAGGGCAGCGCCGTGCTCATAGCGGATCTTCAGGATCTCGTCTTTGAAGCTTTCGGGGAATGCAGGGCCGAACTGTTCGGCGGTAAGGGCAAAGGGCACTGTCAGGAACAGCGCGAACTCCTCATCGTTCAATGCTGCATCGCCTTTTGCCCGACGCCGCTCGGCAATGTCGGCCAGCCGTTCGTACATCTCTTCCTCGATGCCCAGCGCCATGAACAACGGGTGGTTGGTGCCGTCCCGACCAAAGGTCTGCAACAGCGTTTCCATCAGGGTTTGCGAGATGGCGATGCCCTGCTCGGCCAGCCCCTGTTCAGAAACAAGCCGCAGAAACCGTCCTTCGTCCACCAGCGCCTGCTGGCTGATGCTGTAGCGTGGCGCGCCGAACAGCAGGTTGCCGCCCAGGGGCACCGACGGGTTGAACGTATCGGGCGAAAACCGGTGCACCACCTCGTCCAGGCCCGCTGCCTTCAACCGCCGTTCGACCTCGGGGCGCAGGGCGACGATGGCGCTGGCCAGTTGGGGGTGCAGGGCGACATCAATGCTGGCCCCCAACATACGCCGCACCATCTGGTCCTGAATGCCAATCGCATTGATCAGCTTGAACCACCAGGCGCGGATGTCCTCGGGATCGTTCAGCCCTGCGATGCCCGGATCGACCCAGTCGGCCACCAGGCTGTCGGTGCTGTTGCCTGCGCGTTGGGCTTCGATGCCTGCCTTGTCCTTCAGGCCCGGGTCCCACAGGACCGTCCGCGGGCTGGTCATCAGCGGCATCAACAGGTTGCTGCCCAAAGTGCCGTCGAACAGATAGGGCCGCGAATGGGCATAGCCGATGCGCGCCGCGATCACCGCCTGGTGCAGATCGGACAGATCATGCCCCGAAATGGTCACGTGCCCCCGTGACGGCATCACCTCGCGGGTCAGCAGTTCGGCCAGCGCCGTGCGCTCGGTCTGGTTGGTGACCTGAATGGCCACACGCGCCGCCGCCGGAATGGTCAGCTTGATGTTTTCCAGAACCGAATTGCCGTCGGCATCGCGCACCGACACGTTGTCCAGCACGATGTTGCCGTCCAGATGCGGAATGGTCCTGGGCGTGCCTTCGAACTTGTCGGCGTCGATCATGCCCTTGGGGTTGAAACGCTCGGTGACCACGTCCCAGCGCACCGACATATCCTGTACCTGGTTGTAATAGGTCAGCAGCTCTTTCCACGGGCTGGACAGGTCTTTGTAGGCCGCCAGCGCCGCGACCAGCGCCCCGACCGAGATTTGCCCGTTGATCGCCAGATAGCCGCCCACCGAATAGAAAAAGAACGGCGTAAGCTGGGTGATGAAGTTGTTAAGGAACTTCATGAAGAATTTCTTCTGGTAGATCTTGTAGCGCAGATCAAACAACAGGCCCAAACGGTCGGTGAACTGTGCCAGCCGGTAACGCCAGCCGCCATTGGTCCGCAGATCGGTCACGCCGGCAGCGCTTTCGCCAATTTCGGACGACAGCGCGCGCACCTGAACGATCCGCGCCTTGTTCAGCACGTTGATCTGCCGTTGCAACATGGGGATCAGCCACGCCTGCAACGGGATCAGCGCAACGCCCGCCAGCCCGAACCAGACGCTTTGCGCAAACAGGAACACCACGATAATCGCCATCTGACCGGCCTGAAACACCGGCTGCGCCAGCGCGTCGCCCATCAGCCCGCCCATCGGCTCGGCCTCGGAGGTGACCATGCTGACCAGTTCGCCCTGCGACGTGGTGCGGAAATAGCTGCGTGGAAACCGCAACATCCGCGCAATCAGCGTATACCGCAAACGACGCAGCATCCGTTCGGACACGATGCCCTTCATCGTGTTCAGGCGCATTTTCAGCAACCCGTGCGCCAGCACCGCCACCAGATAGATACCACACAGCACCATCAGGAATTGGACCTTGCCCATATCCACACCCCACAGGGTGACGGTGTCGGCATCGGCGCCTATGGCATCGTTGATGATCCGCTTGGGCAGTTCCAGCGTGGCGTACAGAAAGGGGAATGTGATCAGCGTGACCAGAAGCAACAGCACCTGATCGCGTTTCGAGTATTTCCAGATAAAGCTGAAAAGCGTGCGTTCCATGAACCCGCCTGATTTGCCGCGCGGGCCTGAGGGACGTAGGTGAACTTAAGTATGCCCAGCACCGCGCGAAATCAAGCTGCGGTGATGTGCGCCAACGGCCCACGCACTGTGCGCGGGGTTGCCTTGCATCTTGTGCCTTATACCGTCGGCCGTTATTGCAAGGGCAACTCATCATCGGGAGGCCAAAATGCTCAAGGGCAAATTCGACAAATCCAAATTGCCAAGCCGTCACGTGACCGAGGGGCCCGCGCGGGCACCGCACCGGTCATATTATTATGCCATGGGCATGACCGAGGACGAGATCCACCAGCCACTGGTCGGCGTCGCCACCTGCTGGAACGAAGCGGCCCCCTGCAACATTTCGCTGAACCGTCAGGCGCAAGCCGTCAAGATGGGTGTCAAATCCGCCTACGGCACGCCGCGTGAATTCACCACGATCACCGTCACCGACGGCATTGCGATGGGTCACGAGGGCATGCGGTCGTCGCTGGCCTCGCGCGAGGCGATTGCCGACACGGTTGAACTGACCATGCGCGGCCACTGCTATGACGCGCTTGTGGGTCTGGCCGGTTGCGACAAATCGCTGCCGGGCATGATGATGGCAATGATCCGTCTGAACGTGCCGTCGGTGTTCCTGTATGGCGGGTCGATCCTACCGGGTCGCGTGACCTCGGGCGCTTCGGTGCCTGCCGAATACCTGGACCGCGACCTGACCGTGCAAGACATGTTCGAAGCGGTTGGCCACCAGCAAAACGGCACCATGACCGAGGCCGAGCTGGACATTCTCGAACGCGTCGCCTGCCCCTCTGCCGGTGCCTGCGGCGGCCAGTTCACCGCCAACACGATGGCCTGCGTCTCCGAGGCGATCGGTCTGGCACTTCCCAACTCGTCGGGCATGCCCGCCCCATACGAGTCGCGCGATGAATACGCCAAGGCGTCGGGCGCTGCGGTGATGAACCTGATCGAGAAAAACATCCGCGCGCGCGACATCGTCACCCGCCAGTCGCTGGAAAACGCGGCACGCGTCGTGGCCTGCACCGGTGGTTCGACCAACGCCGGCCTGCACCTGCCCGCCATGGCACACGAGGCCGGCATCGACTTTTTCCTCGAGGACGTCTGCGACATCTTCCGCGAGACACCCTATTTCGTCGACTTGAAGCCCGGCGGTCAGTATGTGGCCAAGGATCTTTACGAGGCGGGCGGCATCTTTGTCGTGATGAAGGAACTGCGCAAAGCGGGCCTGATCCACGAAGATTGCATGACCGCCACCGGCTATTCCATCGGCGAAGAACTGGACAAGGTTGCGCTGGAAGCCGACGGCAAGGTGATCTACCCGATTGAAACACCGCTGACCAAAACCGGCGGCGTTGTGGGCCTGAAAGGCAACATCGCGCCCGAAGGTGCCATCGTGAAGGTTGCGGGCATGGAAGCCCAGCACCAGATCTTTACCGGCCCCGCGCGCGTCTTCGAATGTGAACAAGATGCGTTCGAATCTGTACAACAACGCACCTACGAAGAAGGCGACGTGTTCGTGATCCGCAACGAGGGCCCCTCGGGCGGTCCGGGTATGCGCGAAATGCTGGCGACCACGGCGGCGCTGTCCGGTCAGGGCATGGGCAAGAAGGTGGCGCTGATCACCGACGGCCGTTTCTCGGGCGCAACACGCGGATTCTGCGTGGGTCACGTCGGACCAGAAGCCGCACATGGTGGACCGATCGCGCTGTTGAAAGACGGCGACGTGATCACCATCAACGCCATCGAGGGCACCATCAACGTGGCGCTGAGCGATGACGAGCTGGCCGAGCGCAAAGCCGAATGGAAAGGCCCGCGCGATACAATCTATGGCGCAGGCGCGCTGTGGAAGTATGCGCAACTGGTTGGCGCGACGTACAAAGGGGCGGTCACCCACCCCGGCGCCAAGCTTGAGCGGCATGAATATTGGGACCTGTAAAGGTGCCATCCTTGCGGGGCTGATGGCCCTTGCGGGATGTGACGTGGGCGGCGGCGCAACATCTGCGCCGCTGCGCCAGGCCGCGATGGCCAATGGCGCGCTGACGCTGGTCGCGCCCGAAGGGTTCTGCATCGACAAACGCAGCCTGAAACCCAGCTTTGCCTTGCTGGCGCGCTGCGACACCCTGGGCGACCCACAGGGCGCATACGGTGCGCCGCTGGGGCTGATCACCGTCAGCCTGTCCACCGCACCACCAGACGCCCCGCCGATCACCGCCCAGACGCTGGAGGCGGCCCTGTCAGGTGGCACCGTGCTGGACCGCCGCGAGACCAAGGATGCCGTGTTGCTGCGGGTTCAGGGCACCGCCCCCGCCCGCAAGGGGCTTTCGGCGACCTACTGGCGCGGCACCGGTCAGGTGGGATCGCATCTTGTGGGCCTTGCGATGTACGGAACCGCTGACAGCGGGGCAACCGGCCCCGAGGGCGGGCAAGTGCTGGACCGGCTGATGCAACGCACGCGCACACAGGCGGCGGCCTCGGTGGTGGTGGCGGCCCAGGCGGCAACTGCGACAGAATAGGGTCAAACCCGAAAATTCGCAGCCCGCACGCGATTGCCGGTTTATTTGACTGAAACCATTTCGTTAAATACCCACACGACCAAGACCAGAGGCGAAACGGCCCGTGCCAGATAATAAGATCAGCTTACTAGAACGCCTGTCGCACAAGCGGACCATGCGCCGCTGGGCGCGTGCCGCCCGCAATGCGCGCAGCGTGAACCTGCACACCCTGCGCCAGTTGCGCAACAGTGCCCGCCTGATGCGCGCTCATATCGACAGGCTGATCCACACCGCCGACGAACGTCTGGCGCTGCCGGTGATCGGGTCCACCAGCTTTGCCAAGCCGCACAATTCGGACTGGTCGTGGCGACCGGAACTGTGGCGCGGCCCGCTGCACCGTCCCGGCATGTCGTCGGTCCAGACCAAGTCGATGCTGGGCAGCGAAGTCACCCTGTTTCACGACTGCAAGCTCAGCGAGCTGACCCTGCGCCAGTTGCGCAACACCCGCGAGGAAGACATCGCGCCCTACGGGCTGCGCATGGACGTTTTCAAATTCGACGGCTCGTTCCTATCGCTTGTGGTCGATCTGCCCGATGCTGCGGCTGATGGCCTGCGGCGCACGCATCTGCTGCGCATGTCCTGCATTGTCGAAATGGAAAAGCCGCTGGAAATCTTTGCCCGCCTGAACATCAAACACGGCCCCAACACCGAACAGATCGTGCGCGAATTGCCCCTGCACGAAGAGGACATCGTTGTCGAATTCGATCTGGCCTATTCCAACCTGAACGAAAAGCGGGTGGAAAAGGTCTGGGTCGATCTGATCTTTGAAGGGCCGGAAATGAATCAGGTGATCCTGCGCGATCTCACATTCTCGCGCCGCCCCCGTGCTGCCCTGTAACGAAAGGCCAATACCATGAGCAATCTGACCGTCACAGGCACCAAGATCACCAACGGCATCTGGCAGGGCATCGTCACCTCTGAGGGCAAGGATGTGCCAAAACTGGACGTACGTCTGTTGGACAAACCTGTCGCGAACGTGCAGTTGACCGAAGACCCGCAGCAGGGTCACTGGCTGTTGCAAGTTCCGATCCCGTCCGAGGCGATCGCCGAAGGGGTCCAGACTTTTGTGATCAGCGACGCGACGGACGGCACGACGCTGTCGCATTTCCACCTGATCGCAGGCGAGGTGCTGGGCGACGACATCCGCGCCGAAATGGATCTGCTGCGGGCCGAGCTGGACATGCTGAAACGCGCGTTCCGCCGCCATTGCGTCGAAACCGCTTAAGCTTCTCGCTGTCGGAAATGGAATTCGGATCGAATTCCCAATGTCATCCGCACCGGATGACAGGCCTTGCGGTCAGAGGATCGCACTTAGCTGTTGTGATGGCCGGACGGAAAAAGGGCGACGCTTTCGCGCCGCCCCTTGCCTGATCAGTTCTTGGGGCCCAGTGCCGACAGACCCTTGAGGATGTCGATGGCATAGGCCAGTTGGTAATCCTCTTCGCGCAGCTCCGCGGCCGCTTCTGCCTTGGCGCGGTCTTCCTTGATCTGGTTGATCTCGTCCTCGGTCAGACTGTCGTTCGAGATCGCACCGCGCAGGTCGGCCTCGGACCGCAGCAACGGCGGGCCGTCTTCTTCCTCGGTGTCCGGCTTGCGGCGCGGCTGTTGCACGACGATGTCGGGGCTGACGCCCAGCGACTGGATCGACCGGCCCGACGGCGTGTAATAGCGCGCCGTGGTCAGACGCATCGCGCCGCCATTCTGCAACGGCATCACGGTCTGAACCGACCCTTTGCCGAACGACTTTGTGCCCACGATAATCGCGCGGCGGTGATCCTTCAGCGCGCCGGCGACGATTTCCGAAGCCGAGGCCGAACCGCCGTTGATCAGAACCACAATCGGCTTGCCCTGCGCCAGATCGCCCGGAGTCGCATTAAACCGGTCGCCATCAGCAGCTTCGCGGCCACGGGTCGACACGATCTCGCCTTCTTCCAGGAACGCATCGGACACCTTGATCGCCTGCGTCAGCAGACCGCCGGGGTTGTTGCGCAGATCGACGACAAAGCCATTGACGTTGTCCATGCCACCCAGCTTTTCGACCTCTTCCGCCAGCTTCGCTTCGAGGTTGGGGAAGGTTTTCTCGTTGAACGTGGTGACCCGCAGCACAACGGTTTCGCCCTGAACGCGGGCACGCACGGCTTGCAATTCGATGGTGTCGCGGATGATCGAAACGTCGAAAGGTTCGGTTTCACCCTCGCGCACCACGGTGATGACGATTTCCGAACCGACCGGCCCGCGCATCTTTTCAACGGCTGCATCCAGGGTCAGGCCCAGCACGCTTTCGCCATCAACGTGCGTGATAAAATCGCCCGCTTCGATGCCCGCTTCGGCGGCGGGGGTGCCGTCGATGGGCGAGACAACTTTGACAAAGCCCTCTTCCTGCGTGACCTCGATGCCCAGTCCGCCAAACTCGCCACTGGTCTGCACGCGCATGGCGTCCGCGTCCGTGGGGGACAGATAGGACGAATGCGGGTCCAGCGATGTCAGCATTCCGTTGATCGCAGCCTCGATCAGCTCGGACGGCTCAGCCTCTTCGACATATTGCGAGCGGATGCGCTCGAAGATGTCGCCGAACAGGTCAAGCTGCTCGTAAACGCTGGAATTGCGGGTCGCCTCTTGCGCCAGCAGGGGGCCTGCGATCTGCGTCGTGGCGATTGCACCCGCCAATGTGCCGCCTAATGCGGCCATAACGAATTTTCTCATCAGACTTTATCCATCCTTACCTTGGCGGAACCACAATGCCGGGTCCTGCGGAACGTTGTCTTGTCTTACTTCTATATAGAGCGTTTCGGAACGGGCAGTGCCAGAGCCTTCACCTTCCTGTGACATTTCAGTTGCCGCAGAGGTTGCAGAAAGTCCACCCATCAGCCCGATCGGCGCATCCGTGGCCACCACTTCGCCGGTTTCGACATAGACGGCCCCCAAACCGGCCAGAATGAACAACGTGTCTGGCTGCGGCTCAAGAATCACCACCTGCCCCAAATCCAGCAGCGGCCCCTGATAGCGCACGGTTGCCGCCGTGGGCGTCGTCACCAACGCGCCGGGGCGGGTGCCCAGCAGGATGCCGGGGCGCGTGATGCCTGCGGCGTCGGCCTCGTTCGCGCCGCGCAGAACGATCCCCTGCGCGGGCAGCGGCAGATCACCAATGCGGGCGGCCAGATCGGGCAGGCTGATGGATTGTTCGTCCTGCGCAATGTTCGACACGCCCGAAGCAAAAGCGTCGAGCGTTTCCGACGATTCGATCAGAATAGCTGTGTTCACCGGATCTTCGGTGAAACGGCGCGGCAGGTCGGTACGTTCGGCCAAGGCCTTGGACAGGGCGGTGCGGGCGGTCTGCACTTCGGTCAGACCCTTTTGCATCTGCGCCGTGGCCTGCGTCTGGATCGCGCGCAGGTTTTGCACGTCTTCCAGATCGCGGCGCAGGCTGGACGCGCGGGCGTTCAGCGCCGGCGTCAGTTCCGCCAGCAACATCCCCGCCCGCGCCGTGCCGGTCGGACCGTCGGGATGCAAAAAGGACGTGGGCGATGGCGTGCTGCCGATGGTCTGCAAAGTGCCCAGAAAGCCCGCGATTTCGTTGTCCCGCGCCGCAAGTTGCCGCGAAAGCTGGGTTTCGCGCAGCGACGCACGGCGCAGCCCGTCGCGCATGGCGGCCAGCCCGGCCTCGTAGGCCTTGATCGTCGCGGTCAGCGCCTTGACCCGGTCGCGGGCGCTGTCGGCTTCTTCCAACTGCACCGCCGCATCCTGCAACTGCGCCCCTGCATCGCGCGCCAAGGCCGTGCCATCCTGCGCCCACAGGGTCGCAGGCCAGAGGCACACCAGAAGGGCAAGCGCGCGGATCATGACAGCAGATTGCTCCCGGTCATCTCGGCGGGCGGCTCCAGCCCCATCAGGTGCAACAACGTCGGGGCCAGATCGGCCAGACGGCCATCGCGCAACGTGCCCTGCGCCCCGACCACGGCCACCGGCACAAGGTTCAGCGTGTGCGCCGTGTGCGGGCCACCGGTTTCGGGGTCGATCATCACTTCGCAATTGCCATGGTCGGCGGTCACGATCATCGCACCGCCCGCAGCCTCCAGCGCCGCGATCACCTGTGTCAGACCACGGTCCACGGCCTCGCACGCGGCAATAGCCGCATCCAGATCGCCGGTGTGGCCGACCATGTCGGGGTTGGCGTAGTTGACCACGATCAGGTCGTAGCCGTCGCCGATGGCCTGCACCAGATGCGCCGTGACCTCTTCCGATGACATCTCGGGCTGGACGTCATAGGTGGGCACATCCGGGCTTTTGGGCATGTAGCGGTCTTCGCCCTCCGCAGGCACTTCGACGCCGCCGTTCAGAAAGAACGTCACATGCGGATATTTCTCGGTTTCCGCGATGCGGTACTGGCGCAATCCGTGCTGCGCCACCCAAGCGCCCAGCGTGTTGACGATGGCAGGCTTGGGATAGGCGGTCTGCATGTAGGCGTTGTGCTGGTCCGAATATTCGGCCATCCCCAGCAGCCCCGCCCATTCGGGCCGTGTGCCCACATCAAACGCCGCAAAGTCAGGCGCGCCGATGGCTGCCATGATCTCGCGGGCGCGGTCGGCGCGAAAGTTCAGACAGAAAACGCCGTCGCCATCCTGCGCGCCGGCATAGCTGCCGATCACCGTCGCGGGGATGAATTCATCCGTGGTCTCAGCGGAATAGGCCTGTGTCAACGCATCCTGCGCATCGCCAGCTTGCGCACCCTTGCCATGCACAATGGCGTCAAACGCTTTTTGCACACGGTCCCAACGGTTGTCGCGGTCCATCGCGAAATAGCGTCCCGTGACGGTGGCGATTGCCGCCCCCTCGGGCAGCGCATCGGTCAGCGTGCGGAAATACCCCTGCGCCGACTTTGGCGCAACGTCGCGGCCGTCGGTCAGCGCGTGGATCTTCACAGGCAGCCCAGCGTCGGCACAGGCCTTGGCCGCGGCCAGCATATGCGTCAAATGCCCGTGCACGCCGCCGTCCGACACGACCCCCATCAGATGCGCCGTGCCGCCGGTCTGTTTCAACGCGGCGATAAACGCCCGCAAGGCGCTGTTTTCAAAGAACGACCCATCCTCGATCGCCAGATCAATCTGACCCAGATCCATCGCCACAACACGGCCTGCACCGATGTTGGTGTGGCCCACTTCTGAATTGCCCATCTGCCCCGAGGGCAGGCCGACATCCGGCCCATGGGTGATCAGCGTGGCATTCGGACAGGTCGCCATGATGCGGTCAAAGGTGGGCGTTTTCGCCAGCGCGGGGGCGTTTCCGGTGGTGTCCTCGCGCAGACCCCAGCCATCAAGAATGCACAGAACAACGGGTTTTGAGGGCATAATGCGGTGCGACCTTTATGACTATTTTGTGGCGTTCTAACCCAGCGCACCGCCGGGGTGAACCGTTTTGAGACAGATTGGCGGATTTGATCCGCCCAAAGACGGCTCTGCACTGAAACAAGCCGCAGTCAGCGCCCACGCCCTGCTCCGCCGCGCGCGTGGTCATATATTATGTGGCACCGGGGTCGTCCCGTTCGAGGCCGCTCGTCCCGGCACTTTGCAGTGCCGGTCGACACCGGCTGATCCCCCTTGCATGGCAGCCTCCTTGTGGCCCATAAAGGCCCGACTATCCGACCGATGAGGACGCCCATGACCCTGCAAGCCCCCGAGACCAAAATCGTCGAACAATACCGCGTGGCCTGTGACGGCTCCGAAGGTGCCTTGGGCCACCCACGGGTCTGGCTGCAAATCCCGCAGGACACGGGCTGGGTCGAATGCCCCTATTGCGATTGCAAATACATCCACGCCGACCACAAGGCCGACACCTGAAACGGCTTGCCGTTGGCCTGCTTGTCCTGATCCTGTGCTATCCGTGCGCGGCCATCGTCGGCGCACTGGTCCCGTCAGGGCGCATTGCGGATGCCGGCGCGCCCGACCACCGCGTGCTGCTGATCGCGGGCCCCATCCACTATGATTTCATCCTGCCGCTGGACGCTGCGACGCGCGCGGCCTTTGCCGATCTGCCCGACGCGGCGCTGCTGATGGACATGGACGGCGCGCAAAACCTGCTGGTCGGCTGGGGCGCGCATGATTTCTACACCACCGTGGGCACCTATGGCGACGTCACAGCGCGCGCCGCATGGACCGGCGCGACCGGCGACAGTTCGGTCATCCGGATGGACGTGGTGGGCACCGTGCCGCCCGAACTGGACCTGCGCAGCCTTTCCATGACCGACGCGCAATACGCCCGCTTCCTGACCGCCCTGCGCGCCACATTCAACGGCGACACACCGCTGGACAACCCCGGCTTTACCACCACCGACATGTTCTATCCCGCCACGGGCCGCTTCAACCTGTTTCGCACCTGCAACGTCTGGGTCGGAGAGATGGTCCGCGCCGCCGGTCTGCGCTTTGGCCGCTGGACGCCACTGCCCTATTCCATCAGCCTGTCGCACTGGCTGTACCAATCTGCCAACTGAACCGCGCGCGGCCCCGTTGGGATTTGAGTTTATTTGGCAAGATGAAGCCGAACCGACGGCATATCCCTTCTTTTGGCCCCAAATATCCCGGGGAGTCGCGCCAGCGACGGGGCAGCGCCCCGAACTAATTCCGCCTGCATCCAGCACACCATCTGGAAGCCGTGGCCCGCCTGTGGCACAAGATGACCAAAGCTTGCAGCGAGGGTGTGATGTCATCAAAATTCGGAAAAGGGTGCCACCTGCACCTGATCGACGGCTCAGCCTTTATCTTTCGCGCGTATCACGCATTGCCGCCGCTGACACGCAAGTCGGACGGGCTGCCGATTGGCGCGGTTGCGGGATTTTGCAACATGCTGCAACGCTATGTCGAGGGCAACACCGGCAGCGACGTGACCCATGTCGCGGTGATCTTTGACAAGGGCAGCCACACCTTTCGCAACGATATGTACGACCAGTACAAGGCCAACCGCGAAGCCATGCCCGAGGACCTGCGCCCGCAGATCCCGCTGACCCGCACCGCAACCGAGGCGTTCAACATCGCCTGCGAAGAGAAAGAGGGCTACGAGGCCGACGACATCATCGCCACGCTGGCCGTGCAGGCGCGCGCCGCCGGGGGCCGCTGCACCATCATCAGCAGCGACAAGGATCTGATGCAACTGGTCGGCGACGGCGTCGAAATGCTGGACGCGATGAAGAACCGCAGCATCGACCGCGACGGCGTGTTCGAAAAATTCGGCGTCTTCCCCGACCGCGTGGTGGATGTGCAGGCCTTGGCCGGCGACAGCGTCGACAACGTGCCCGGCGCGCCCGGCATCGGGATCAAGACCGCCGCGCTGCTGATCAATGAATACGGCGATCTGGACACGCTTCTGGCCCGCGCATCCGAGATCAAGCAACCCAAACGCAAACAGACCCTGATCGACCACGCCGACCAGATCCGCCTAAGCCGCGATCTGGTGAAGCTGGACGAAAACACGCCGCTGGATTTCACGCTGGACGATCTGGAAGTGCGCGACCCCGATCCCGAACGGCTGTTGGCCTTCCTGGCCGAGATGGAATTCCGCACCCTGTCCAAACGCATCGCCGAGGCGCTGCACGTGGAAGCGCCGGTGATCGAGGACAAAACCCCCGCCCCCGCCGACCTGCCCGAGACCGAGGCCGTGCCCTTCAACCCGGACGCCTACGAACACGTCCGCGACGCCGCCGGTCTCCAAGTCTGGATCGACCGCATCCGAGAACGCGGCTGGGTGGCTGTGGACACCGAAACCACCGGCCTGAACGAGATGACCGCCGATCTGGTCGGCATATCGCTGTGCGTCGACCCCGGTCAGGCCTGCTATATCCCGCTGATCCACAAGGACAGCGGCAGCGACGACCTGTTCGGCTCGGACGATCTGGCCGAGGGGCAGATGCCACTGGAACAGTGTCTTGAGATGCTGACGCCGGTGCTTGAGGACCCTTCGGTTCTGAAAATCGGGCAGAACATGAAATACGACGCCAAGATTTTCGCCCAACTTGGCATCACGGTCGCGCCCATCGACGACACGATGCTGCTGTCTTATGCGCAGCACGCGGGCCTGCACAATCACGGTATGGACACGCTGTCGGAACGCTATCTCGGCCACACCCCGATCCCGATCAAACCCCTGCTGGGCTCTGGCAAATCCGCGATCACCTTTGACCGCGTGCCGCTGGACAAGGCCGTGGCCTATGCCGCCGAGGATGCCGACATCACCCTGCGGCTGTGGCAGACCCTGAAGCCGCAATTGCACCGCGTCGGCGTGACCAAGGTGTACGAGACGCTGGAACGCCCGCTGGTGCCAGTGCTGGCCGCAATGGAACGGTCCGGCATCAAGGTTGACCGCGACACGCTCAGCCGCATGTCCAACGCCTTTGCCCAGAAGATGGCCGGGCTGGAAGACGAGATTTACGAACTGGCAGGCCGCAAATTCAACGTCGGCTCCCCCGCGCAAGTGGGCGAGGTGCTGTTCGAGGACATGGGCCTTGAGGGCGGCAAGAAGGGTGCGAATGGCAAATATTCCACCGGTGCCGACATTCTCGAAGACCTGGCAACCGAACACGATTTCCCGCGCCGCATTCTGGACTGGCGTCAGCTCAGCAAGCTGAAATCGACCTATACGGACGCGCTTCAGGACCACATCAACCCTGACACAGGCCGCGTGCACACGTCCTATTCCATCGCGGGGGCATCCACCGGGCGTCTGGCCTCGACCGATCCCAACCTGCAAAACATCCCGATCCGCAGCGAAGAAGGCCGCCGCATCCGCGAGGCTTTCGTGGCGGAACAGGGCAAGACGCTGGTGGCGCTGGACTATTCCCAGATCGAACTGCGCATTCTGGCGCATATCGCGGACATTCCCGAGCTGAAACAAGCCTTTGCCGACGGCATCGACATTCACGCGCTGACCGCGTCCGAAATGTTCAACGTGCCGCTGGACGCGATGACCCCCGACATCCGCCGTCAGGCCAAGGCGATCAACTTTGGCGTGATCTACGGCATCTCGGGCTTTGGTCTGGCCCGCAACCTGCGCATTCCGCGGGCCGAGGCGCAGGGGTTCATCGACCGTTATTTCGAACGCTTCCCCGGCATCCGCACCTATATGGACGACACCAAGGCGTTCGCCAAAGAGCACGGCTTTGTCCAGACGCTGTTCGGCCGCAAGATCCACACGCCCGAGATCGCCAGCAAAGGCCCCCGCGCCGGTTTCGCCGCCCGCGCCGCGATCAACGCGCCCATTCAGGGCACCGCCGCAGACGTGATCCGCCGCGCGATGATCCGTATGCCCGCCGCCATCGCCGATCTGCCCGCGACCATGCTGTTGCAGGTGCACGATGAACTGCTGTTCGAGGTGGACAACGGCTCAGAAGACGCGCTGATCGACGCCGCCCGCGAGGTGATGGAAAACGCCGCCGATCCGGTGGTGAAACTGGATGTGAAGCTGACCGTGGACGCCGGCAAGGGCGCGAACTGGGCCGAAGCGCACTAACCCTGAACGGTCAGCCGCATCACCATCCGCCGCGCCAACGGGGCCACGAACAACACAACCGGAAAGGCCACGGCCCAACTGGTCAGCCACGCACCCATCCAGATGGCAAGAAACCCGTCCCAAACCTCGGTGGCGCGCAACATGCTGATGCCTGACACAATCAGCGACATCATCCCGCTGAGGAAAAAGCCAAAGGCAATGTGGGCATAACGCGCGGGAATCATCGGCGGACCTTTCAGGGGCAAACGCCAAAGAGTTCCCACAACACGCCAGAACGGTCCAGACTTCTCTGGTGCAAAAAATCCCGGGGTGAGGCCGCAGGCCGAGGGGCAGCGCCCCTTACCCTCACTTCATCCAGCCCAGCGTTTTTTCGGTCGGACCACCCGGCGTATATTCCGCCGACACCCAGCCGTCATAGCCGCTGTCGTCAATCGCGCGGAACAACGCCGCAAAATCCACCGTCCCCGCCCCCGGCGGGCCACGGTCCGGCGCGTCGCCGATCTGGATGTGACGGATCAGCGGGCGCAGTGCGGCAAAGGATGCCAGCGCATCACCGGTGATTTCCTGCGCGTGGTAGCTGTCCCATTGCAGCGCCAGATTGTCTGCGCCCACGTCCGCGATGATCCCCGCTGCCAGATCAAAATCGTTCAGGAAATACCCGGGGGCCGATGCAGGGCACAAAGGTTCCAGCGTCAGGGTGATCCCGTCAGGGGCCAGATCGCAGGCGCGTTTCAGGTTTTCCACCATCACCGTCCGCGCCCCGTCGCCCTGCGCCACACCGGCCATCACGTGAATGAACGACACGCCCAGCGCCTGCGCGAACCGCGTGGCGCGGCGCATGTCGTAAGCAAAGCGCTCTTCGCGCCCCGCAATCGCAGCAAAGCCACGGTCGCCCCCTGTGTAATTCGGCGGCGGCGCGTTGATCAGGATCATCTCCAACCCGCCCCGTCGCAGGGCGCGCTGGATGTCACCGGCGGGAAAATCATAGGGAAACAGCACTTCGACCGCCTTGAACCCCGCCTCGGCGGCTGCATCAAAGCGGTCAAGGAACGGCAGGTCGGGCCATAGATGTGTAAGATTGGCGGCAAATCTGGGCATGGCCGCAACCTGCCGCAGACCGCGCGGCGCGCCAAGTGCAAATCGTCACCGCTCAGGGCAATTCGTCCGACGGAATGATGCCAAAGAATTCCCCCTTGGACCACACCCCGAACCAACCCTCGTGATGGGCGCCGATGTCCACCAGCCGGTAAAAGCTTTTGCGGTCGATCAGCGCCTCCAGATTGCGGCGCACCAGCACATAGGGCGACGGTTCTCCGGTTTCGGCGTCGCGTTCCACGCGGATCGGCGCGTCGGGGCCTGCGACGGTGACATCGTCGGTCTTGGTCACGAATGTCAGCACCTGATCGGTGCCCTCGCCCTCGGCTTCGAAGTCGATGGCCAGGAACGGCGCATCCTCGACGGTGATCCCGACCTTTTCCACCGGCGTGACCAGAAAATAATCATCGCCCTCGCGCTTGAGAATCGATGCGAACAATTTGACCAATCCGGGCCGCCCGATGGGCGTCCCCTGATAGAACCACGTCCCGTCGCGTTTGATCTGCATGTCCAGATCGCCGCAAAAGGCGGGATCCCACTTGTCCACGGGCGGCAGTCCGCGCGTTTTTGCTGCTTTAATCGACGCAACAAGGCTGTCTGCGTTGGGCGTCACGGTTTTTTGTCCGCTCATGACTGAAATTTGCCCCTTCCGGCTTTTGCTATTTCGCGTTTGCACGATACGTTGTCTGAAAGAGCAATATAACCTGCGAGAGTGAAAAGTCATGAGTGACGCCGAAAACATGGTCGCCGAGATCGAAGCCCTGGGCGAGAAACTGGGTCAGGCCAAGGCGTCAATCACGCGGAGGTTCATCGGGCAGCCGCGTGTGGTTGAACTGACACTGACGGCGCTGTTGTGCGGCGGTCACGGGTTGCTGATCGGTCTGCCCGGTCTGGGCAAGACACGGCTGGTCGAAACGCTCAGCACCGTTATGGGGCTAGACGGCAACCGCGTGCAGTTCACCCCCGACCTGATGCCTGCCGACATTCTGGGGTCCGAAGTTCTGGACACCGCCGCCGATGGCAGCCGCGCGTTCCGCTTCTTGCCCGGCCCGATCTTTTGCCAGTTGCTGATGGCCGACGAGATCAACCGCGCCTCGCCACGCACGCAATCGGCGCTGTTGCAGGCGATGCAGGAAAAAACCGTGACCGTCGCAGGTCAGGATCGCCCGCTTGGCAATCCGTTCCACGTTCTGGCCACGCAAAACCCGATTGAGCAGGAAGGCACCTATCCCCTGCCCGAGGCGCAGCTTGACCGCTTTTTGGTGCAGATCGACGTGGCCTATCCCGACCGCGCGACCGAACGCGACATCCTGATCGCCACCACCGGCGAGGCCGAGGCGCAGGCGGTTGCGGTGTTCTCGGGCGGCGAATTGCTGGCGGCCCAGCGGTTGCTGCGGCGGATGCCCGTGGGCGACAGTGTGGTCGAGATGATCCTGGATCTGGTGCGTGCCTTCCGTCCCGATGCGCCCGACGCGTCGCAACAGGTGCGTGACACGGTGGCCTGGGGCCCCGGCCCGCGTGCGTCGCAGGCGCTGATGCTGGCCGTGCGGGCCAAGGCGCTGCTGGATGGCCGTCTGGCCCCCTCGGCCGAGGATGTGGTTGATATGGCGCGGCCTGTGCTGACGCACCGTATGGCGTTGAACTTTGCGGCGCGGGCGCGGGGCGACAGCCTTGTGAACCTGATCGAAACCACCGCTGCGGGCCTGTCCCGCAAGGCCGCCGCGTGACGCCAGACCCGATCACCCTGCGCCAGTCAGCCGAGGATCAGGCCGCGCGCCTGCCCGCGTTGCTGGCCCGTGCCGAGAATCTGGCCGGTGCCGTCCTGCTGGGCGACCACGGGCGCCGGCGCGCTGGCACGGGTGATGATTTCTGGCAATACCGTCCGGCACAGGTGGGCGACAGCCGCCGCATGATCGACCACCGCCGCAGCGCCATGGGCGACACGCAATTCGTACGCGAACGCGAATGGCAGATCGCGCAGTCGGTTATGTTGTGGTGCGATCAGGGGGCCTCGATGCGGTTCAACAGCACCGATGCCCTGCCGACCAAGGCCGAGCGCGCGCGCGTTCTGACGCTGGCGCTGGCGATCCTGCTGGTGCGTGGCGGTGAACGTGTGGGCCTGACCGGGACCCGCCTGCCGCCCCGGCGCGGACGGATGCAAGTGATGCGCCTGGCTGAAATGCTGTCCGAGGATTCTGCCGACGACTACAGCCCGCCTGAACACCGCGCGATGATCCCCCATGCGCAGGCGCTGTTTGCGTCCGACTTCATGGGCGACATTGCCGACGTGCAACTGGCCCTGACCAAGGCCGCCGACCGTCGCGTGCGGGGCGTGCTGATGCACGTTCTGGACCCGTCGGAAGAAGCGTTCCCGTTTCGTGGGCGCACCATCTTTGAAAGCGTCGGCGGCACCCTGCGGCACGAAACGCTGAAAGCGAATGACCTGCGCGACCGCTATCTTGAGCGTCTGGCCGCCCGCAAGGCCGAGCTTCAGCGCCTGTGCGCGCTGACCGGCTGGCATTACGGCGTTCACCACACCGACAGCAGCGCGCAATCGGCGCTGTTGTGGCTGTACCGTGCGATGGACCGTTCCGTGATGGTGCGCGGATGACGGTTCTGGGGGGCATCGGATTTACCGCACCGTGGTTGCTGGTGGCGCTTGCGGCGCTGCCGATCCTGTGGCTGATCCTGCGCGCGGTCCCGCCCGCGCCGATCCGCCGCCGCTTTCCCGGCGTGGCGTTGCTGCTGGGGCTGACGGATGCCGATGCGGTGTCGGACCGCACCCCATGGTGGCTGATGCTGCTGCGGATGCTGGCCGTGGCGCTGGTGATCCTTGGCCTTGCCGGTCCGGTGATGAACCCGCAAACCGAGCGTGCCCGCGAAAGCGGCCCGCTGCTGGTGGTTCTGGATGGCACCTGGGCCGGTGCCGCCCATTGGCCGCAAATGATCGAGACATTGCAAGGCGAGCTGAACCGCGCCGCCGCCGACGACCGCACGGTTGCCGTACTGCAACTGACCCGCCCCGAAGCGCCGGTGTTTCTGGCGGCGAACACATGGCCCACGCGGCTGGCCGGGTTCCAGCCCGAGCCGTGGCAACCGGACAGCACACAGATTGATGCAGCCGTTGACCTGATCGCCCAAAGCGATGCGTCCAGCGCGCTGTGGATGGGCGACAGTCTGGCCTATGACGGGCAGGACCGCGTTCTTGCCGCGCTTGAGGCGCTGGGACCGCTTTCGGTGATCCAGTCGGGGCAGAACACACTGGGCATGACCCCTGCGACCTATGCCGATGGTGCCGTGCAACTGACGGCCCTGCGTGCGGCGGGTGGCCCCGCCCGCGCCGTGACCCTGCTGGCCCAAGGGCGCGATCCGGCGGGCAACCCGACCACGCTGGCCACCGCTCAGGCCGAATTTGCCGACGGCGCGACCGAGGCGCAGACCGAACTGGTGCTGCCCGCCGAACTGCGCGCCCGCATCACCCGTTTCGAGATTCAGGGCGGTCGCAGCGCCGGTGCATTGACCCTGACCGACGACAGCCTGCGCCGCCGCGAGGTTGCCCTGATCGCCGGTCGCACCGACCGCGAGGGGCTGGAGCTGCTGTCACCGCTGCACTACCTGCAACAGGCGCTGGCCCCCACCGCCGACCTGCTGGACGGTGCGCTGGATGATGTGCTGCCGGCCAACCCCGATGTGATCGTGCTGGCCGATGTGGCCACGATGACAGACGACGAATCTGCCAAACTGGCCGACTGGGTCGAAGAGGGCGGCTTGTTGCTGCGCTTTGCCGGACCGCATGTGGCCGCCAGCGACATCAGCCGCGACGCAATTGACCCACTGATGCCCGTGCGCCTGCGCAGCGGTGGCCGGTCGGTCGGCGGCGCGATGAGCTGGGGCGAGCCGAAAGCGCTGGCCCCCTTCCGCGACAGTTCGCCGTTTTTCGGCCTGAACATCCCCGATGACGTCCGCGTCAGCGCGCAGGTCATGGCGCAACCCGGCCCCGATCTGGCCGAAGCGGTCATTGCCGACCTGTCCGACGGCACGCCGCTGGTCACCCGCAAGCGCATGGGGCAGGGGCAGGTCGTGCTGTTCCACGTGACCGCCAACGCCGAATGGTCCACCCTGCCGCTGTCTGGGCTGTTCGTGGAAATGCTGGAACGTCTGGCCGTGTCCTCCGCCGCCTCAGCCCCCGAGGCCGCCGACCTGCAAGGCACCGTCTGGCAACCCGAACAGGTGATGGACGGCTATGGCGTGCTGCGCGATGCAGGCACCCTGCCCGGCATCGAAGGGCCGACGCTGGTCAACGCCCCGCTTGGCCCGCAAATGCTGCCGGGGATCTATGCATCAGACGACCGGTTTCTGGCCCGCAACGTGCTGACCGCCGACGCTGTCCTGACCCCCGCCACATGGCCCGCGCGCATCCCCGTCACCGGCTTTCGCAGCGCCCCGCCCGAGGCATTGGGCGGCCTGCTGATGGCGCTGGCGCTGCTGTTGCTGGCGGCCGATGTGGTGGCGTCGCTTGCCTTGTCCGGACGGCTGGGTCCGACACGTGGCGCCGTGGCCGCGCTGGCACTGCTGTTGATGGTGCCGCACGGGGCCGACGCGCAAGACGACAAAACCCAGCGCGCCATCGAAGCCACATCCGAGGTGGTTCTGGCCCACGTGCTGACCGGCAACGCCGACGTGGACGAGATCGCCCAGGCGGGCCTGCGCGGCCTGTCCGACACCTTGTATTTCCGCACCTCGGTCGAACCTGCACTGCCGATGGGCGTGAACCTTGAAACCGACGATCTGGCGTTCTTCCCCCTGCTCTACTGGCCCATCACCCCTGATCAACCGCGCCCCTCGGCCGACGCCTATGCGCGGCTGAACGACTACCTGCGCTCGGGCGGGCTGATCCTGTTCGACACCCGCGACGCCAATGTCGCAGGCTTTGGCACGGCCAGCCCCAATGGCCGCAAGTTGCAGGATCTGGCCGCCCCGCTGGACATTCCGGCGCTGGAACCGGTGCCGGGCGACCACGTGCTGACCCGCACCTTCTATCTGCTTCAGGACTTCCCCGGCCGCTACACCAGCCGCGATGTCTGGGTCGAAGCATCGCCCCCCGGAGCCGAACAGGTCGAGGGCATGCCCTTTCGCAACCTGAACGACGGGGTCACGCCGGTGGTGATCGGCGGCAACGACTGGGCGGGCGCCTGGGCGGTTGATAGCGCTGGCAATCCGATGCTGCCCGTGGGCCGCGGCTTTGGCGGCGAACGCCAACGCGAGCTGGCCTACCGCTTTGGCGTCAATCTGGTCATGCACGTGCTGACCGGCAATTACAAAAGCGATCAGGTCCATGTGCCTGCCTTGCTGGATCGGCTGGGCCAATGACCGGAACTGTTATCTTTGATCCGCTGCTGCCCTGGGCGTGGCTGATTGCATTGGCCGTAATTGCGCTGGCCGGTGTGGTGCTGGCGCTGGTCCGGAGCCTGCGTGGCTGGGCCTTGCGCGGGGCGGCGGCGCTGGTGGTGCTGGCGGCCTTGGCGCAACCCTCCTATCAGGTCGAGGACCGCGCGCCGCTCAGCGACATCGTGATCCTGGCCGAAGACACCAGCGCCTCGCAAGGCCTGCCGGGCCGCACCGAGCAGACAGCCCAAGCCGCCGACGCGCTGGAAACACAGCTTGCCGCCCGCCCCAACACCGAAGTGCGCCGCATCACCGTGCCGGATGCCGAGGGCGACGGCGGCACCATGCTGATGCGCGCACTGTCCGACGCGCTGGCCGAAGAACCGCAGGCGCGGGTGGCGGGCATCATCGCGCTGTCTGACGGGCAGGTGCACGATGCCGACATGGCCTTGGCGCTGCCGGCACCGCTGCACCTGTTGCAATCAGGCTTTGCCGATGACTGGGATCGCCGCCTGACCGTGGTGGGCGCGCCCGCATTTGCGATTATCGGCGAACCCGTCATCCTGACCCTGCGGGTCGAGGATATGGGCGCGGCGCCTGTGAGCGAACCCTTTGCCGAGCTGGATATTTCCGTCGATGGCGAAGACCCGCAACGCTTTCGCGTCCCCGTCGGTCAGGACATCGACCTGCCCGTGACCCTGCCCCACGGCGGGCGCAACGTGATCCAGTTCACCACCCCCACGCAAGGTGACGAGCTGACGGCGCGCAACAACACCGCGCTGATCCAGATGAACGGCGTGCGCGACCGGCTGCGCGTGCTGCTGGTGTCGGGTGAACCCCACGCAGGCGGGAGAACATGGCGCAACCTGCTGAAATCCGACAGCTCTGTCGATCTGGTACACTTCACCATCCTGCGCCCGCCCGACAAACAAGACGGCGTGCCGGTGGGCGAACTGAGCCTGATCGCCTTTCCCACGCGCGAACTGTTCATGGAAAAGGTCGAAGACTTCGACCTGATCATCTTTGACCGCTACAAGCGGCGCGGCATCCTGCCCGCGCTGTATCTGGAAAACGTCGCCAACTATGTGCGTCAGGGCGGCGCTGTGCTGGTTGCTGCCGGGCCGGACTTTGCCACCGCCGACAGCCTGTTCCGCTCGCCGCTGGGGGCTGTCATGCCCGCTGTGCCTACGGCTCGCGTGCGTGAAGAGGCGTACCGGCCCAAGGTCACCGATCTGGGCGAACGCCATCCGGTCACCACCAACCTGCCGTCGCGCGGCGACTGGGGCCGCTGGCTGCGCCAGATCGACGTGACGCCGAATTCGGGCAACGTGGTGATGTCGGGCATCGACGACAACCCGCTTCTGGTGCTGGACCGGGTCGGCGAAGGGCGCGTGGCGCTATTGGCGTCGGATCACGCATGGCTGTGGTCGCGCGGCTACGAAGGCGGCGGGCCGCAGCTGGAACTGCTGCGTCGTCTGGCCCACTGGATGATGAAAGAACCTGAACTGGAAGAAGAGGCGCTGACCGCCACGGCCAGCGGCCAGTCGATGCAGATCGAACGCCGTACCCTCAGCGATACCGTGCCCCCCGTGACCGTCACGGCCCCCGATGGCACCACCACCGAACTGACCCTGCGCAACGTGGCCCCCGGCCAGTTCATCGCCGACTACCAAGGCCCCGAGATTGGGTTGTACCGTCTGGAAAACGGTGACCAAAGCGCCGTCATCGGCCTTGGCCCCGCTGCCCCGCGCGAATTTATCAACACCGTCGGCACCGCCGAATTGCTGCAACCCGCCATAGACAGCACACGCGGCGGCGCGCTGCTGCTAGAGGCCGGCCTGCCCGACATCCGCAACGTCCGCGAGGGCCGCCCCGCCGCAGGACGCGGCTGGATCGGCCTGACCCCCCGCAACGCGTTCGAAACCCGCGACGTGCGTGCCACCGCCCTGCTGCCCGGCTGGCTGGTCCTGATGCTCAGCGCACTGTTCATCGTCGCTGCATGGCTGCGCGAAGGGCGGCGACGCTAACGCCTCTTCATCTTGCCGGATAAACTCCGGGGTGAGGCCGCAGGCCAAGGGGCAGCGCCCCTAATTTGCCACCTCAACCTCGACCGTGGCCGACTGCCCCGCCGCATCCACCACCGAAATCCGGTTGAACCCCGCCCCGTCCAGCCCCAGCGCCACCTCGCGCTGTTGCAGCCCTGCGACCACGGGCGCGCCGTTCAGCAACACCGTCAGCGGCAACTGCCCGCCGCGCATCTTAACCGTCAGCCCGTCGCCCCCCGCCAGCACCGCGCCGCTGGGGGGAAAGGCCACGGTCAGCGTGTCGGCAGAACGCACCGCGCCAAAGCGCGCGTCGAACCGTTGCAGCGGCTGCGGCAGCCGCGCGGTGGGCACGATCAGCGTTTCGGGCGGGGGTGGTGGCAGCGGGTCGCGGGCCGATTTCAGGCGACCGAAGGCTTCGAACAGCACAGGTGCCGCCAGCCCGCCGCCAAAGGCACCCGGCACCGGCGTGCCGTCCGGTCGCCCCATCCACACACCGATCACGTGCCGTCCGTCATAGCCGATGGCCCATGCGTCACGGTGCCCGTAGGATGTGCCGGTTTTATAGGCCAGCCCGGTCACCCCCGCGCCCGCAGGCGGCGGGATGTCCGACAGGATGTCGCCCACCTGCCATGCCGCCGCACGCCCGACGAGGCGGGCCAAGGGCGCTTGCGGCGCTTCGGCCTCAAGATGCAATCGCGGCCCAACGCCGCCTTCAGCCAGTGCTGCGTATAGTTGCACCAGATCGCCCAGCGTCAGCCCGACACCGCCCAGCGCCACCGCCAGACCCGGCTGGCCCTGCACCACCGGCGTTGCCCCGCTGCGGCGCAGGGCCGCCATCAGCCGCGCGGGGCCAAGGGCTTCGGTCAGCGCCACGGGCGGAATGTTCAGCGACAGTTGCAAGGCGTGCCGCGCGGTGATGTCACCGCGAAACATACCATCAAAGTTCTGTGGCGCGTAGGTGCCAAAGGCGGTCGGGCGGTCGGGCATGATGGTTTCGGGATGCGCCAGCCCGCGATCAAAGGCCAGCGCATAGATCAAAGGTTTCAGCGTCGATCCGGGCGAGCGCAGGGCGCGTGTCATGTCGACAAACCCCTGTGCCCCGTCGCCATCCGCATAATCCGCCGACCCGACCGAGGCGAGTATCTCTCCGGTCTGATGATCTGCCACCAATATCGCCGTCGACACGCCACGCGGCTGATTGCGCACCGCGCGGGCGGCCAGCGTCTCAAGCGCGCTTTGCAGGCGCGCGTTCAGGGTCGTGTCATGGCGCAGCGTCAGCGGGTCGGTGGCAATCAGGTGATCCCCCACATGCGGGGCAAGGCGCGGCATATCGGACATGCGCCGCGGCACCGGCGCGTGGGTGGCGGGCAGCTCCAGACGCGCCAGAACGCGGTCGCGGGCGGCAAGGGCCGCTGCCGGATTGCGGTCAGGGCGGCGACCCTCGGGCGCTTGGGGCAAGGCGATCATCAGCGCCGATTCCGCCGGGGTCAGCCGTTTCGGCGGCTTGGCGAACCATGCGCGGGTGCCCGACTGAATCCCCTCGACCGCGCCGCCATAAGGCGCGTGTTGCAGGTACAGCGTCAGGATCTGGTCCTTGTCCAGCCGCCGCTCCAGCGCCCAGGCCACGCGCATCTGCCGCAGCTTGCCCGCCCAGCGTCCGGTGCCGGAATTCTCCAGCAACCGCGCCACCTGCATCGTTAGGGTCGAGCCACCGGACACCACATCGCCGTTCCACGCCGCCTGCCCCACAGCCCGCACCAGCGCCATCAGGTCAACGCCGTTGTGGCGGGCAAAGCGTTTGTCCTCGTAGGCGATCAGCATCTGCACGAATGTCGGATCGACATCCGCCAACGCAACCGCCAGCCGCTGCCGCCCGTCCTCGACCGGATAGGCACGCAGCAGCGTACTGTCGCGCGCCCGCACTTCCACGGATGTTTCGGCCAACACCGGCGGCAGCACCGTGGCCGCAACCCAATCGTCCCACGCATCGCGCAGGCCCGCCGTCAGGGCCAGCGCAACCGCCAGCGCAATCAGGCTGCGCCCGCCGGTCATGGCGTGACGGTCACGCGGCCCGTTTCCGTCACGGCGCGGTATTCAGGCCGATACATATCCTGCACCAGCGCCGCCGGATGGTGATAATCGCCCGGGCTGATCGCCCGCACCACATAGGCCAACTGAAACGCATCGTCGCCACGGTGATCCACCGCCGCCACAAAGCGTTCGGCGCGGAACTGGGCGGTTTCCGTATCGGCCAGCTTCAGCCAATCCAGCGCGCCAATGTCACCCGACCGCAACAGGTTGGGGTTGTCGATCTCAAGCCCCGCAGGCAACGCATCATCCACGATCAGCCGCGCGCCGACCTCCTCGAAGGGCTGAATGGTCAGCACCACAACCCGCCGTTCACCTGCGGCAAAGGGGCCATCCGCCGGTTCGCCCTGCAACGTGTAATACGCGCGGGTGATCGCATAGCCATAGCCACCCGCATCCGGCGCCACCAGCGGCACGCCGTAGGTGGTCAGCGTCACGTCCGTCGGCGCACCCGACACGTTGCGGATGCTGTGCGCGGTGCCGCCGGTTTCCAGCGTCTGGATCACCGGACCGCTGGCGGGCTGGTCGTCCACCGTCAGGCCGGGATTGGCCGTATCTTCGTTCAACGCCTGCGCCGCCATCAGCACCTGCGCCGCCTCTTGCGTGGACAGGCTGCGGCTGGTGTTGCCGATGCGCGCGGCCACGGCGGCACGGTCGATGGCGTTGCTGCCCGACAGGGCCGCCAGCTTCAGCACACCGGCGGCATCACGCAAGGGCGTGCCAAAGTCCGACCGCCAGCCGGTCGTTTCCCGCGCGCTTTGGTCCATCTGCGCGCTGGCCTTGGCGAACAACTGATCGGCACGCAGCTGGTCGCCGTACATCGCCAGCGCCGCACCCAGTTGGGCGGTGGCCAGCGGCGTGCCGAAATCATTGCCCTTGGTGTCTGCATAATACCGCAGATCACCCATCGCAGCCGCCCCGTTGCGCGCCAGAACCAGCAGCGCATAGGCAATGTCTTCGCCGCCATTGTCAAAGTCGGGGGCATAGTTCACGCGGTTCTTCAGGTTGTCGATGGCCAGATCATAAGCCAGATCCGGCACAGCAAACCCCTTGACCCGCGCTTGCGTCAGGAAATCGGTCACGTAGACGTCCAGCCAGAATTCACCCGACTGCGCACGCCACAGACCAAAGGCACCGTTGCTGTCCTGCCGCGCCAAAACGCGGGCCACGGCATCGTCGATGCGTTTGGGCAGATCGGTAATGCCTGCAGCAGGGGCAAAGTCGCTGAGGTACAACAGCGGCAGCGCCGCCGAGGTGACCTGCTCCGTGCAGCCATAGGGATAACGGTCCAGCTGCGTCAGCAGCCCCGGCACGTCAAACCGCGCCAGCGGACCCGCCGCCAGCGTCGCCCGCGCCGAGGCCGGTTGCAGACCCGCCAGCACGTTGTCGTCAAAGGTAAACACCTCGCCCGCGCCAAGGCTGAACCGCCGCGTCGTCGCGGTCTCAGGATCGGTCACCCGAACCCCCAGCGCCAGCGTTTTGGTCAGCACTTTGCCTTCCGGCGTCGTCAGGGTGACGGTCACGTCGTAGTCACCCGCTTGCGACGCGGTCAGTGGCACGGTGATGCGCTGGGTGGCGCCCTCGGCCAGATCGAACGACGCAGGGGCCGTGCCCAGTTGCAATCCGTCCGACGCCAGCGCCAGTTGCACGGTGCCGGCCGGGCCGTCTGCGTGGACCACGTCCAGCAACAACCGGCTGGTGTCACCGGGTGCCAGGAACTTGGGCAAGGCGGCTGTGACCACCACGGGATCGCGGGCCAGCACGTCGGTTTGCGCCTGCCCCACCGACGACGCGGACCATGCCACCGCCATCAGCTTGATCGTGCCGTTGAACGCGGGACGCGGGATGGTGACGGTTGCGGTGCCATCTGCACCCACGGTCACGGGGCCGCTGAACCACGACATCAGTTCCTCTGTCGGGGGTGGCGATTGCAACCCGTCCAGTCCGGCAGCATCGCCGCCCGAACGGACAACGCCCAGCGCGCCGTTCATGCCGTCGATCAAACGGCCGTAGACATCGCGCATTTCCACACCCAGACGGCGCTGGCCAAAGTAATGGTCCGAGGGGTCAGGGGCCTGATAATTCGTCAGGTTCAAGATGCCCACATCAACCGCCGCCAGCGTGACAAAGGCGGTTTCGCCTGCGGTAATGCCCTCAACCTGCACCGTTGCGTCAAAGCTGCCTTTTTGCCCGTCCACCGCCTCGGGTGCACTGACGCTGACCACCAGCTGCCGCGCCGCGGGGTTCACGGCGGCATGGGCCACGCCCAGCGCGCGCGCCGGGTTCTGTCCCGCCTGCACGTCCATCGGGCGGATGACCGACGCGGTGACATAAGCCCCTGTGCCCCACTGTGCGCCCACGGTCAGCGGCACGATGTTTTCGCCTGCCGTCACCTCGACCACGCGGCGTTCGATCACGCGGTTCGACGCCACGGTGATCAACGCCGTGCCGTCATAGCGCGGGACCAGACGCAATTGCGCGGTATCGCCCACGTCAAAGCTGTCGGCGTTCAGCGACAGGTCCAGACGGTCGGGCGTATCGGTGCCTTCGCCCGCGCCGTACCAGCCTGCGTAGAAGTTGACCGACGACGCGACATAGGGCGCGCCGGTGGTTTCCACCACCAGTTCATATTCGCCCCATTCGGTCGCGGCCTGCACCTGCACCGGGTCCTGGCCCAGCGTCGCGGTGCCCGAGGCCACGCGGATGCGGCGGGTGGTCGGTTCCCAGTTCCAGTTGCCGTACATCTGATACCACTGATACCGCGTCTCGACACGGTTCACGGTCCATTTCACCGGCAGCGTGCCTTCGGTCGCAATCAGGTCAAAGCGGGCCGATGACATCTCGGGCAGCACGTCGTCAAAGGCGGGGTTGATCCCGATCATCACGCCCTCGGGCGCGATGGGGGCGGTGATGTCACGCTCGACCGGACGGCCCGATCCTTCGGACACGCGCACGGTCACGCGGGCTTGCAACAACTGCCCCTCGGGGTCCACGTCGGGCAGGTCCAGCGGCAGGGTCGCTTGGCCCTGCGCATCGGTGCGGGCGGGGTCCAGATAGCGGGTGCGTGCCGAAAAACGGGTGTCGTAGCGGCCAAAGCTGTAGCCCGGCCAGTCGTCCAGACCGTCACGGCGCATCACACGCACGTCGCCTTCAATGGCCAGATTGGCCCCCGCCGCGCCAAACAAATACCGTGCGTCGATCTTCAGCGGCGGCGTGTCTGTCAGACGCAGCGGGGCGTCGGGCAAGGACAGGTCAAAGTCGATGCGCTCGGGCAGGAAATCCTCGACCAGAACGGTCTGGGTGGCCAATGGCGCGGCCTCCAGATCGGATTTCAGGTCCAAACGCCACGCGCCGCGCGGCACGTCCATGCCCAGCGGCAGGTTGAACACATGGCCGCCTGCCTTTGGGTCGGAGGACAGGGTGCGGCTGTATTCCACGCCATCAGGGCGCGTCAGGATTGCGGTCAGGGGCAGGCCTTGGATCGCATCCGCCGTGCCGTCGCGGGTCAGCGCGGTGACGTTGATCACATCGCCCACGCGATAGGCGCCACGGTCGGTCGCCATGAACGTGTCGATGGGCGGCGCGGGCCGGCGGCCCTCGACCCCGCGGTCGGACAGGTCGAACGCCGGATCGGTCAGCGGCAGGAACGCCATATCCTGAGGGTTCTCATCATTGCCGATCTGCGCGACCAGCAGCGCAGGGGCGGATGCGCCGGTGCCACGCACCAGACCGGCATCAAAGGTGGCAAAGCCGTCAGCGCCCGAAGTCACCTGACCCAGCACCACGTTGGCCCGCGACACCAGCGTCAGGGTCACGCCCGACTGCGCCTGTGCCGTGCCCAGCGAACGGGTTGAAACGGTCAGCCCGTCGATGCCCTGCCACGTGGACAGACCCAGATCGGTCAGCACGAACCACTGGCTGGCCGTCGCCGCATCGTAATCCTCGACGTCCGGCTGGCTGGCGGTCAGGACATAGATGCCCGTCGGCTGCCCTGCCAGCGCCTCGCCCAGCGGCAGGCGGGTGGTGGTGTCGACGTTCAGATCGTTCTTGACCTCGGCGGTGCCGGTCCAGACCTCTTGCGCGATTTCATCCGCGAACTGGCGGTCTTCGTAATAGGACATCGGCGCGCCGAAATAGCTTTCCTGAATGGCACGCAGCAGGTTGCGGTCGGACACGCGGCGCAGGGCCAGATCGACCTTTGGCATGTTCACGGTTTCAATCGGCAGGGCCGCATCGGCACTGCGCGGCAGCACATAGGCGCGGCCCGGAAAACGTACAAGAGGCGCGCGATCTCGTACATATAAGTTCAGCGTGACATCACGGGCCAGCGTTTCACCGCTGGCGGCGGGCAGGCCGGTGCGGAACGTCACCTCGTAGCGTGCGCCATGCTCAACCCCGTCCAGACACAGCTGTCGGTCTTCGGCCTGCACCACCAGCCCGTCGGTGGCGACCCGCACGAAGGGTTCGTAGTCAACACCCGACGCGGCCAGATCTTCGGAGAATTCGGCGCAGATGCGCGGGTTGGCGGCATCGTTGTCCACGCGGTGTTCGACCACGCGAAAGCCGTATTTGCCAATCGCGTCCTCAAGATCCTTGTCGATGTCATCACGCGGCTGGATGTCATAGGCCAGACGCAGCGCCGGAATCATGTCGCGGCCACGGTCCAGGGCTTCCAATGCTTCGGCCATGCCTTGCAGCGCGGCGGCTTTGGCCCCTGCGCCGTCGGCACGCAAGTAGGCGTTGATCGTGGCAGGCAGCGCCTCGCGGCGGGACTGGTGGCGAAAATCCGACGGGTCCGAGCTGTTCAGGCGCAAGCCGTGATAGGCCCAGTTTTCCCACAGATCACCCCGGTCGGTCAAAGCAAGCGCGGCGCCCATCCAGCGCATCCCGGTGACACGGTTGTTCTGGCCAAACGCCTTCGTCGCGGCATCCAGAAGCTGTTCGGCCGAGCGGCCATTGACGGCAAAGCGGATGGAAAATTCATCGGCCAGCTTGCGCGCGGCCTGAAGATCGCCGGGATCGAGAAATTCCAGATCAGCGACACGCTCGGCCTGTTGCGCCAGAACGCGCGGGTCTGTTGCAACCCGTTCAGCCGAAAACGCGCCTTCATAGGGTTTGCGGTCTGTCAGCGCGGATTTGGGGAAACAGGCGTTGGACCGGCTGTTGAACGTGAAGCCCACGCAGGCATCATCGGCATCACAGGCCCTGGTGCAGGCCGATTGCGTGGTGTCGAACAGCGGCGTCAGGTCCGCGCCGTAAAAGTCCACGTCGCGCGAATAGACGTACCGGTGATCGGGAATGATGTCTTGGGCAAGGGCGGCCGAACTCCAGGACAGAATAGAAATTACCAATGCGATCAGAATGCGCGGCGTCATAATAGTCTCCAGTTCAATAGGTCTGAACCGTGCCACGCAGCCGCCCCGCTTGGCAACGATTCCTGACCAAGGCGCGTGGCTGGAAATCGCGCATCCTGTTCACATTTTGATGAACGCCCGCGCGCAGGACACGCCAGGCGATTCCCGGAAGTCTGCCCTTGAATCACTATGGATGGATCAAAATTTAAGGCGCCCTTTACCCTGATGCGCGAAACCTGTTGGCAAAAGAGTTACTTTGCGGATCAACACGGGGGCGTCATGTCGCTGGCCAACAAACTGGCGGAAGAACGGCGTGGACGGCTGGCGGCCGAACGTCTGCTTGAGCTTAAGCAATCCGAACTGGCCGCAGCGCGCCGCAAACTGGACCGCCACGCGCAGGAGTTAAGCGCCGAAATCAACGAAACCCGCGCCGAGGTGGCCACGGTGCGCGACGAAAACCTGCGCGTCAAATCCGACCTTAGCGTCGCCCACCACAAGGTCGAAGTGGCCGAACGACGGCTGTGGCATTCGATTGAAACGGTGACCGACGGGTTTGCCTTTTTCGACGACACCAACCAGATGCTGGCGGCCAACCGCGCCTATCTTGCGATCTTCGACGGTATGGAAATGATCCGGCCGGGGGTGAATTACATAACCATCCTGCAAGTGCTGACCGACGAGGGCATCGTGAACACCGGCGACATGCCCCACGGCGAATGGCGCGCGATGATGACGGATCGCTGGATGGCGCCCTATCCTGAACCCACCACGATCCGGCTGTGGAACGACCAATACGTCAAGCTGATCGACCGGCGCGGTCCGGGGGGCGACATCGTCTCGCTGGGGCTGAACATCACCTCGACCGTTGTTTACGAGGCACGGCTGAAAGAGGCCCGCGCGGTGGCTGAAACGGCCAACCGCGCAAAATCGGCCTTTCTGGCGAACATGAGCCACGAAATTCGCACCCCCATGAACGGCGTTGTCGGCATGGCGGAACTGCTGACCGACACCGGCCTGAACGAAGAACAGCGCCTGTATGTCGACACCATCCGCAATTCTGGCGAGGCGCTGTTGACCATCATCAACGACGTTCTGGACTATTCCAAGATCGAGGCGGAAAAGCTGACCCTGTACCCCGAACCCTTTGACCTTGAGCGGTGCATTCACGAGGTCATCATGCTGTTGCAGCACGCCGCGCGGGAAAAAGACGTCAAGCTGCTGCTGGATTACGACCTGTTCATGCCCACGCGTTTTGTCGGTGATCCAGGGCGCATCCGGCAGGTGCTGACCAATCTGATCGGCAATGCGGTGAAGTTTACCTCGGTTGGCCATGTTCTGGTGCGGGTCACGGGCGTGCCCGCCGATCAGGGGCGCATCAGTCAGGTGAACATCGCCATCGAGGACACGGGCATTGGCATTCCCGCGGACAAGGTCGACCACATCTTTGGCGAATTCAATCAGGTCGAAAACGCCCGCAACCGCCAGTTCGACGGCACCGGGCTGGGGCTGGCGATTTCCAAGCGGCTGGTCGCGCTGATGGAGGGCAAGGTCTGGGTGACCAGCGAAGAGGACAAGGGATCGTGCTTCGGCTTTGAATTGCAACTGGAAACTGCGGAACAGGAAATGCCGCGCCACCCCGCCATTCCCAAGGGCGTGCGCCGCGTGATGGTGGTGGATGATGTGGCCGCCGACCGGCTGATCGTGGAACGTCAGATGGAAATGCTGGGGCTCAGCGTGGTGTCGTGCAAGGACGGTCCGACCGCGTTGGCGCAACTGGACGATACCATTGATCTGGTTCTGACCGATCACAACATGCCCGAGATGGACGGGCTTGAGCTGGCCGAGGCGATCCGCGACGCAGGCCATCAAACGCCGGTGATCCTGCTAAGCACCAACATCGGCTATGCCGACCGCGATCCGGGCCGCAAGCATTTGCACGCCTTGCTGCAAAAGCCGGTGCCGCGGCGCGATCTGTTCGCAATGCTGGAATCACTTGGCCCCATGACACCGCCCGCCGACGTCATCCACCCGCTGTCCCCTGCGGCGCCCGCGTTGCGCCCCATGCGGGTGATGGCCGCCGAGGACAACAAGACCAACCAGTTGGTGTTGCGCAAGATGCTGGCGCATATGGACATCGACCTGCAATTCGCCGGCAACGGAGAAGAGGCCGTAAGCCTTTATCAAAGCTTTGAGCCCGACCTGATTTTCATGGACATTTCGATGCCCAAACTGGACGGCAAGGACGCCACCCGCGCCATCCGCGCGCTTGAGGGGAACAAGGACACGCCAGTGCCCATCGTGGCCCTGACCGCCCACGCGATGGACGGCGAAGAGGCCGCGATCATGGCCGCAGGGTTGAACCACTATCTGACAAAACCGCTAAGCAAGGACGCACTGGAAAAGCAGGTGCTGGCCGCCTGGTCCGACGGGTTACAGCCGCCCGTACCGCACAAGGCGATGCCGCTTCAGGTTTCGGGATAGGGTCGGACAAACACCGGCGCATCGGGTTTTGACAGGTCAGGCTGGTAGACATAGCCGCCGCTGTCGAATTCGGTCAGTGCGGCGGGGTCCTTCAGCCGGTTTTGCACCACGAACCGCGCCATCGCGCCGCGTGCTTTCTTGGCAAAGAAGCTGACGATTTTCGGCCCCTGCCCTTTGTCCTCCATGAACTGCGGCGTGATCACCCGCAGTTTCAGCGCCTTTTGGTCCACGGCACCAAAATATTCCTGACTGGCGCAGTTCACTAGAACATCGCTGTCCACGGCTTCCGCCTGTGCATTCAACGCCTTGGACAGACCATCGCCCCAATAGTCGTACAGGTTTTTGCCCCGCCGCGTTTTCAAACGGCTGCCCATTTCCAGCCGGTAGGGCTGAATCGCGTCGCGCGGGCGCAACAGGCCGTACAGCCCCGACAGGATGCGCAGATGGTCCTGCGCCCAGTCCATTTCGTCGGCGTCCAGCGATGCGGCATCCAGCCCCTGATAGGTGTCGCCGGCAAAGGCCAGCGCTGCGGGGCGCACGGCTTCGGCTTCGGGGTCGGCGGCAAATTCCTGAAACCGGTCGCGGTTCAGACGCGCCAGATCGTCCGACAGGTGCATCAGCGCCTTGAGATCGCCCAGCGTCAGATTGCGTGCGGTTTTGGCCAGCCGCACCGCATCGTCCTGCATCGCGGGTGCGGTGACATCCATGTCGCGCGCGGCCCAGTCCAGCCGTTTGGCAGGCGAAATCACAACCAGCATCTGTTGTCTCCTTTGGTTTGTACCTGACCTAATGCGCTGACGCGCGAAGGTCCAGCCAGCGAGAGCAGCACCCGACATCCTGCCAGAAACTGACAGCACTGTGGGCTACTCCTTAGGCACAGAAACCCAAGCCAAAGGAACCAACCCATGCTTACGCTGTATCACGGCCCCAACACCCGCTCGTCCCGTATCGTGCAATTGCTGATCGAAATGGATGTCTTGGACAAGGTCGACATTCGCGTTGTCGGTCTGGTCCGTCGGGGCAACATCGGCGCGCCCGACCCTGCGAACCCACATACCGAAGGCAAGGTGCCGTTGCTGGACCATGACGGCACCCTGATCCGCGAAAGCAACGCAATCATCCTGTATCTGACCGATCATTTCAGCAGTGATATGGGCGTGCCGATCGGTGACAGCCGTCGCGGCGCATATCTCAGCTGGCTGGCCTATTACGGCAATGTGGTCGAGCCGGTGATGATCGGGCTGGCGGCAGGCGTGGCCCATCCCGCGTTCCACAGCACGTTTCGCGGCCCGAAAGAGCTGTATGCCCATCTGGACCAGACGCTGGCGCAACAGCCCTATTTGCTGGGCGACAGCTATACCGCTGCCGATCTGCTGATGGCCTCGCCGTTCCAGTTCATGCCGGATTTCATTCCCGACATGGCCAACATCAAGGCCTGGATCGAACGCTGCGGCACCCGCCCGTCGGTAAAAGAGATGAAAGAGCGTGATGCCGCGATGCTCGAGGCCGCCTAGGCCGCGGCCAGCACTGCCAGAAACGCCGCGCCAAACCTTTCGGCGCGGCGTTCGCCCAAGAGCCGCTCCAGCGCCGCTGCATCCGCGCTGCGCATCTGCGCCACTTTCGCCAGTTGCGAGGCCGAACAGCTTAGCGGTTTGTCGGTGCCTTCGGTGCCACGCGCCAGTTGCGCCTGCGCATCCATCAACTGGTCATAGACCGTCCCCGCGGCCCGCCCCGCCAGCTTGCGCCGCGTCGGGTGCACGTCGTCGGCGGCACCGTTGATCACTTGCAAGAACGTGTCACCATAGCGTTCCAGCTTCTTGGCGCCGACACCGCTGATCCCCGCCATCGCGTCCAGATTGGCGGGGCGGTTTTCGGCCATTTCGATCAGGGTGCGGTCGGTAAAGATGACATAGGCCGGCACCCGCGCCGCCTCGGCCAGCGCGCGGCGCTGCGCCTTGAGCGCGCTGAGCAGCGGCGCGTCTTCTTCCGACAGCATTTCCTTGACCGCAGGACGGCGGTTCGTGCCCGCGCTGCGGATACTGTCGCGGCGCAGGTTGATCGTGGCCTCGTCCCGCAGGATCGGCAGGGCCGCATCGGTCATCCGCAAAGCCCCGTGGCGCGCGGGATCGGGGCGGATCAGGTCGTGGCCCATCATCTGCCGGAACACCGCCTGCCACTGGCGTTTGTCGTATTCCTTGCCCACGCCATAGGTCGGCAGGCTGTCGTGCCCGCGCTGCGCGATCTTGTCGGTGCGGTTACCCAGCAGGATGTCGATCAGATGGCCTGCGCCAAACCATTCGTCAGTGCGCAGCATTGCCGACAGCGCCTTGCGCACCGCCGTGGTGCCGTCAAACACCTCGGCCGGTTTGTCGCACAGGTCGCAGGTGCCGCAGGTCACTTCGGTTTCGCCAAAATACCCCAGCAGCGTCTTGCGGCGACACTCCAGCGCCTCGGCCAGACCCAACAACGCGTTCAGCCGCCCGTGGTCGGCGGCGCGGCGTTCGGGCGGGGCCAACCCCTCGTCAATTTGCGAACGGCGCAGTTTGATGTCATCGGGTCCGAACAGGGTCAGGGTTTCGGCAGGGGCACCGTCACGGCCCGCGCGGCCGATTTCCTGATAATAGGCCTCGATGCTTTTGGGCAGGTCGGCGTGGGCGACCCAGCGGATGTCGGGCTTGTCGATGCCCATGCCAAAGGCGACAGTGGCGACAACGATCAACCCGTCCTCTTGCTGGAACCGGCGTTCGGCGATGCGGCGGTCTTCGGCGTCCATACCGCCGTGATAATGGATCGCGCCATGGCCTGCGTCGCGCAGCGCCTGCGCCAGCGTTTCGGTCTTGGCCCGCGTGCCGCAATAGACGATGCCCGACTGTCCCTTGCGCGCGGCGGCAAAGTTCAGGATCTGCGCGCGCGGCCCGTCCTTGGCGGCAAAGGCCAGATGGATGTTGGGCCGGTCAAAGCCGCGCAAAAAGGCGCGCGGCGGTTCCCCGTCGAACAGTTTCTGCACGATCTCGGCTTGGGTTTCGATGTCGGCGGTCGCTGTAAACGCTGCCAGCGGCACGTTCAGGGTGCGGCGCAATTCGCCGATGCGCAGGTAGTCGGGGCGGAAATCATGGCCCCACTGGCTGACGCAATGCGCCTCGTCCACGGCGATCATCGACACGCCGATGCGGCGCAACATGCCCATGGCCGACCCCGCGGCCAGCCGTTCGGGCGCCATATACAGCAGCTTCAGCTCGCCGCGCTCCAGCGCCTCCCAGACGGCATCCGTCTCTTCCGGAGTGTTGCCCGAGGTCAGCGCACCCGCGGACACCCCCGCCTCTTGCAGCGCGCGCACCTGGTCGCGCATCAGCGCGATCAACGGCGAGATCACCACAGTAACCCCGTCGCGCATCAGCGCAGGCAGTTGGAAACACAGGGATTTACCGCCACCCGTGGGCATGATGGCCAACACGTTTTCACCGTTCGCCACGGCGTGCACGATCTCTTCCTGCCCGGGGCGGAAAGCGTCAAAGCCGAATACATCGGACAATAGCGTGGCAGCGCCTGTCATTGGAAAACCTTGATGTGATTTATCTGCTCTTTTGATGCAGAATCACACACTAAGATTCCATGAACAAGGTCTGCCGCTTCTCTGGTTCAAAAAAATCCCGGGGGCGGCGCGCAGCGCCGGGGGCAGCGCCCCCGAACCCGCCTAGTAATAGAACGCAGCGGCGTTGTTCATCAGCACGATCCGCAACACGGCCACGCCCACCAGCAGCACCAGCGGCGCCAGATCCAGACCGCCCATCGGGGGCAGGATTTGACGGATGCGGCTGTAGACCGGTTCCAGCAGGCGGTTCAGCCCGTACCAGATTTGCGCCACGATCGGCTGGCGCAGGTTCAGCACCTGGAAGTTGATCAGCCAGCTCATGACGACGTGGGCGATGACAAAAAACCACACGATATTCAGCAGCAGCATCAGGATTTGGAACAGCGATTGCATCGGTCACACCTCTTTGGTTGCACTCCAACTAGTCATGCGCTGCCAAAAGGGCAAGTCTGCCGCGAGGTGATGGTTGACACTGCGGGCGCACCGGGGCGAACAGGGCGCAAAAAGGAGCCAAGCCGATGTTCCCCTTTGTCCGTCTGATCAAGGACATGCTGATTGCCCGCCGGTTGCCGCCGCTGGACCATTTCGGCGACGTGCACATCAGCCATCACATCTGCTGGCCGTGGGACATTGATATGTTCGGCGAGCTGAACAACGGCCGCACGCTGACCTTATATGATCTGGGGCGTCTGGCGATGGCACAGCGGGGCGGATTGGTTGCGGTGTTGTTCAAGCAAAAGTGGGCGCTGACCATGGCCGGGGCATCCGTGCGCTACCGCCGCCGGATCACCATGTTCGAACGGTTCACGATGAAATCGCGGCTGGTGTGCTGGGACGACCGGTTCATGTATCTGGAACAGTCGATGTGGAAGGCCAACGGCGAATGCGCCAGCCATGTGCTGTACCGCTCGGCGCTGTTGGAGAATGGCCGCGCCATCAACCCCGCGCGTGCCGCCGAAGCCTTGGGACAAAGCGCCGTCAGCCCGCCTGTTCCCGACTGGATTGCCGCCTGGATCGACGCCGAGGCGACCCGCCCATGGCCGCCGATGCAGGACCAGATTGCACCGCCTGCATAAACCTTCACTTGCCTATGTCCGCCGGCCCTGTTTCTAATCGCGGCAACAACAGGGCTGGGGACGGAAATGGCTGACGTATCACTGAAAAAGCGGATCTGGGGCTGGTATTTCTTTGATTGGGCCAGCCAGCCGTACAACACGCTGTTGCTGACGTTTATCTTTGGCCCCTACTTTGCCCAGACCGCTGCCGCGCAGTTGATGGCGGGGGGCATGGCCGAAGACATCGCCAAGGCACAAGCGCAGGCGTTGTGGGGCTACGGGTTGGCCGCGGCGGGCATCACAATCGCCATTCTGGCCCCCATTCTGGGCGGCATAGCCGACAGCACTGGCCGCCGGATGCCGTGGATATGGCTGTTCTCGGCCATGTATTTCATTGGTGCTTATGCGCTGTGGTGGACTGCGCCACAGGACTTTTCCGTGATCTGGGCGCTGTTCTTCTTTGGCATTGGTCTGATCGGGATGGAATTCGCCACGATCTTTACCAACAGCTATCTGCCCTCGCTCGGCCCCAAAGACGAATTGGGCAAGATTTCAGGGTCTGGCTGGGGGTTTGGCTATGCGGGCGGCGTGTTATCGTTGCTGCTGATGCTGGCGTTGTTTCAGGCCGGCGCGTCAGGCCGCACAATGGCCGGGCTGGACCCGCTGTTCGGACTGGACCCCGCGACCAAGGCCGACACCCGCTTTGTCGGCCCGTTCAGCGCGATCTGGTTCGCCGTGTTCATGATCCCGTTCTTTCTGTGGGTCAAAGAGACACCTTCAGACGCGCCGCGCCTGCGCTATAAATTCGGCAACGGCATGAGAGAGCTGAAACAGACCTTGGTGAACCTGCCGGGCAACCCCAGTCTGCTGGCCTATCTGGGATCGTCCATGTTCTACCGCGACGCGCTGAACGGGATGTACACCTTTGGCGGCATCTATGCGCTGGGTGTGCTGAACTGGAGCATCACCGAAGTGGGCATTTTCGGCATCATCGCCGCAGCCAGTGGCGCGCTGTTCTGCTGGCTGGGCGGTTTTGCCGACCGCGCAATGGGGCCGAAGCCGCTGATTATCCTGTGCTGTCTGATCCTGATGGGCACCGCCATCCTGATCGTGTCGCTGTCGCCCACGTCAGCCTTTGGCATCCGGCTTGCCGAAGGGTCCAACCTGCCCGACATCCTGTTTTATGTCGCCGGTATGCTGATCGGGGCCGCGGGCGGGGTGTTGCAAAGCGCCAGCCGCAACATGCTGACCCGTCAGGGCAATTCCGAACGGATGACCGAAGCCTTTGGCTTGTATGCACTGTCGGGCAAGGCCACGACGTTTCTGGCCCCTGCTCTGATCGCCGTTGCCTCGCAGATAAGCGGAAGCCAGCGCTTTGGTGTGACACCGTTGATCGGGCTCTTTGCAATCGGGCTGATCATGTTAGTCTGGGTGAAACCGGATGGAGAGCCAGAGTAATGTATTTGCGTCGTTTTTGTATTGCCGCCCTGATGGTTGTGACCGCTGCGTGCAGCGGCCAGTCTGACACCAACATCGACGGCACGCCGTTGCCCGACATCGACCCTGCGGTATTGCGCGGGTCGGCGAAGGCGGCGTTCGGTGCCGAACGTGTCGGTTCGCAACAATCGCCCGCCGCCTATGGCAGCTATTCCAAGGGCTGTGCCGCCGGATCGGTGCAACTGGCAGAAACCGGCCCCACCTGGCAGGCCATGCGCCTGTCGCGCAACCGCAACTGGGGCAATCCCGAGCTGGTGGATTTCATCCAGAAACTCAGCCGCAAGGCCGCGCAGCAACCGGGATGGAACGGGATCTATGTGGGCGACATGAGCCAGCCGCGCGGTGGTCCGATGCTGACAGGGCACGCCAGCCACCAGATCGGTCTGGACGCCGACATCTGGATGCTGCCCGCCGCCAACCTGAACCTTAGCGTGGCCGAGCGCGAGAACATCTCGTCGATCTCGACCCGCCGCGCCAGCGGAGCCTACACCAACGGATCATGGACCCGCGCCCATCACGAGATCATCAAGGCCGCCGCCCAGGACAGCCGCACCGCGCGGATTTTTGTCTTTCCGGGGGCCAAGGTGCAGATGTGCAAGGATGAAAAAGGCGACCGGTCGTGGCTGCGCAAGGTGCGTCCGTGGTATGGGCATCACTATCATTTCCATGTGCGGCTGGCCTGTCCCAAGGGCGCGCGCGGCTGTGTCGATCAGACACCACCCCCCGCCGGTGACGGCTGTGCCGATGCGCAGGAATGGGTGAACAACATTCTGAACCCGCCGCCGCCAAACCCCAACGCACCCAAACCGAAACCGCGCCGCGAATTGACCGTCGCCGATCTGCCCCAGCAATGCTCTGGCGTTCTGTCCTCGCGCTGATCTGCGCGGCGGCCTGTGCGAATGCTGAACCGGCACTGACGCTGGACGGGGTGACCCCCCTGCCACGTCTGTCGGACAGCTTTGGCGGGTTGTCGGCGATCGAAGTCTCTGATGGCGGTGCCACAGCAGTGGTGCTGTCGGATCGGGGTGGATTGTTTCACCTGACGTTGGACCGCAGCGGCGATACGCTTGCCGTCACTGATGCCACGCCTGACGACCGCACCGCCCACCTGGGCGACACCGAAGGGATGGCGGTGGATGCGAAGGGCCGCTTGTATATCTCGTTGGAAGGGCCAGCGGGGGTTATGGCGGAACGTGCTGATGGCAGTTTTGAGCGGGTGAAACCCCACCCCGATTTCGCAGGGATGGTGCAAAACCGCGCGTTGGAAGCCTTGGCCGTCGCGGCGGATGGCACGCTGGTGACGATGCCCGAGGCGAGCCATGCCAACACCGCGCCGTTTCCGGTGTATCAATACAAGGATGGCACCTGGACCAAAGGCCCCGCATTGCCGCGCAAGGGATCGTTTCTGATCACGGGTGCCGACTTTGGCCCGGACGGGTGGCTGTATGTTCTGGAGCGGGCCGTGTCCCTGCGCGGCTTTGCCAGCCGCGTCCGGCGGTTTGACCTGACCGCGCCCGACCTGTCCGAGACGACATTGCTGACCACCGATGCAGGCACATATGGCAACCTTGAAGGGTTAAGCGTTTGGCAGGATGACACCGGCACCACGCATCTGTCGCTGGTGGCCGACGACAACTTTAACATCTTTCAAAGCAACCAGATCGTCGAATTCACCCTGACGGAATAGCTTGCGTGATAGCCCGCTTGGGCCTATGGACCGCCCGTCTGCCATAATGGCGGGCCAAGTCGCCGCACCCTTGTAAAAACGGAATACATCCATGCAACGCGCACATATCCCCGGCATCATTGCCATGGCCGCCATCGTCGTGGCGTCGAATATCCTGGTCCAGTTCCTGTTCGGCCAGTGGCTGACATGGGGGGCCTTTACCTATCCGCTGGCCTTTCTGGTCACCGACATCATGAACCGCGTCTATGGCGCTGCGGCCGCGCGCAAGGTCGTGCTGGCCGGATTTGTCGCAGGTGTGGTGTGCAGTCTGATCGGCACGCAGATCATGGGCGAGTTCGGGCCGCTGGTCACCGTGCGCATCGCCATTGCATCGGGCGTGGCGTTTCTGACCGCGCAGCTTATCGACGTGGCGATCTTTTCGGCCCTGCGCACGGGCGCGTGGTGGCGCGCACCGCTGGCGTCGACCTTGGTCAGCAGCAGCGTGGACACCATCCTGTTCTTCTCGATTGCCTTTGCCGCATCGCTTGCGTTCATCCATCCGGCCACCGATGTCGCCTGGGCGTCGGAAATGTTGCCGCTGTTAGGCGTTGGTCCCGTGGCCCCGCTGTGGGTGTCTTTGGCGGTTGCCGACTGGTCCGTAAAATTATTGCTGGCTTTGGCAGCACTTATCCCGTTTCGGGCCATTACACGGCGATTTGTATGAAAAAAGTGTTTTGAAAATTCGCGCTTACGTGCCAACCTTCAAGTGTCTGAAACAATTGAAAGGAGGTGCTCTAGTGTCCAGAAAGGTATTGGAGAGAGGTGTCGGAACAGCTTGGAGGAATGCCCGGTAAGGCAGCCCTTGGCGACGTGATCCACCAAGTGGACCATATGGTCTAACCGACCCCGCCTCCTGAAACTTTCGAAAGGGCCGCTGGCAGACGCCAAGCGGCCCTTTTTCGTGTTTAACGCAGGGCGGACGCGGGCTCAGGCCGCCACGGCTTCGGCATCCAGATACCGCCACGCGCTGACTTCCTCGTCAAAGGTTTCGGCGTCTACGGGAATGACGCTGCCCATGGCCTCGATCAGTTCGGCGGCGTGCTCGGATGCCCCCACAACCACGTATTTGTTCAGGTTCGTCACCGCGCGCAGACGCGATTTCAGCGTTTCCCAACCAAACGACGCACCGGATGCAGCACCGTCATAGCGGTCGAAAATCAGCATCAGGTCCACTTTGCCGGGCTTGTCGAACACGTCGTTCATATAGGCCGCAAGTTCGGTCATATCGTCGGCGCTGACTTCGCCGGTGATGCGAAAGACATAAAGATCGTCGCGGCTGGCGGCGACCTGGATCAGGGATGGCAGTTGCAGCATGGGGTGTCTCCTGTGCGGGTTCGGGTACAAACGCCCCTTCCCGCCGGATCGTTCCGATGCGATACTGGCGACATGTTGCGCATCAATGACACCATCGCCATCGAAGACTGGGAACTGACCGAGAATTTCGTGCGGTCTTCCGGCCCCGGCGGGCAGAACGTGAACAAGGTGTCGTCGGCGGTCGAACTGCGGTTCGAGGCGCAGCGCAGCCCCAATTTGCCCGATCCGGTGAAATCGCGTCTGAAACGGCTGGCCGGACGGCGCTGGACCAACGAGGGCGCGCTGGTGATCCAGTGCGAAGAGACCCGCAGCCAGGCCCGCAACCGCGAGATTGCCCGTGACCGGCTGGCCGATCTGATCAAGGCGGCGCTGGTCCGCCCCAAACGGCGCATCGCCACGCGCCCCACGCTGGGGTCGAAAAAGCGGCGGCTGAAAGAAAAGAAAGTGCGCGGCGAGGTCAAGGCGCTGCGCGGCAAGGTCGACCCAGATTAACCGCGCTGGCCATGGGTGGCGATCTGGGCAAAGGTGAGCGCGACCCAGACAGGACCGCTTTGTGAAACGTGCCACCGACAGAACCGGCTTTGCCATCGTACTCAGCCTTGTTGCACTGGCGCTGTTCGACGGCATGGGGCTGATCATCAAGCTGCTGTCTGCCGACTATTCCGCCGCCGAGCTGAGCGCGTGGCGTAATATTTTCGGGCTGATCCCCGCGCTGATTGCCCTGTCTACCTCGCGTGCGTGGCGCATCAGCGGGCGCAAGTTCAAGATACGCCAGTGGAAGCTGGCCCTGTCGCGCGGTGCGATCGTGACGCTGGCGCAGTTGTTTTTCTATCTGTCGCTGGGCCGGATGGAATTCGCCACTGCATCCACCATCACCTATGCCAACGCGCTTTTCATGACCGCGCTGGCCGTGCCGTTGCTGGGCGAAGTCGTCGGCTGGGTGCGGTGGTTTGCCGTGATGATCGGCTTTGCCGGTGTGGTTTTGGTGATGCAGCCCGCCAGCGACACGTTTTCAACCGACGCGCTGTATCCGCTGGGGGCTGCGTTCATGTACGCGCTGGTTGCCGTGACCGCGCGGATGTTTGACGACGACGTGCCCAGCCCGCTGGTCAGCTTCTATTCCAACTCGGCCGCGATGGTGGGATCGGTCGTTCTGGCGCTGGCCTTGGGCGGGTTCAGCCCCGTGTCCATGGCGGACATCCCGTGGCTGATGGCGATGGGGGCGTTCGGTGGCACGGCCGTGCTGATCATCGTGGTCAGCCAGCGCATGACGGAACAGGCGAACCTTGCCCCGTTTTCCTACTTTGGCATCCCGTTCGCATTCCTGCTGGGCTGGCTGTTCTTTGGCGAAACCCCGTGGGACGCACTGTTCCCCGGCGCGATTTTGATCGCGGCGGGGGGTTTGTTGATTGTGTGGCGGGAGCGGCGGAAAGAGCCTGCTTAAACCTCCACCTCCAACGCGTCCTGTTCCCCGACACCGAACACCCGCTTGTAGCGGTCAATCTCTGACTGCGGGCCCATGGCCTTGTTGGGGTTGTCCGACAGTTTGACCGTGGGACGGCCATTGGCCGACACCGCCTTGCACACCAGCGAGAACGGAGCCAGCGCGTCGTCGGGGGCCAGTCCGCGAAAGTCGTTGGTCAGCAATGTCCCCCAACCGAATGACGGCAGCACGCGGCCCCTGAACTGCTTGTGCAGTGCGATGATCTTGTCCACGTCCAGCCCGTCCGAGAAGATCACACGCTTTTGCTTGGGGTCCTCGCCACGGCTTTTCCACCAGTCGATCGCCACTTCGGCGGCGGCTGCCGGATCGCCGCTGTCGATGCGGATGCCGGTCCAGCCGGCCAGCCAGTCGGGGGCATTGTCGAGGAACCCTTTGGTGCCGTAGGTGTCGGGCAGGATGATGCGCAGGTTGCCCTCGTGTTCGTCGTGCCAGTCGGACAGCACATCATAGGGCGCGCGGAACAGCGCATCATCGGTTTCGGCCAGCGCGGCATAGACCATCGGCAGTTCGTGGGCATTGGTGCCGATCGCCTCCATCTCGCGGTGCATGGCGATCAGGCAGTTGGACGTGCCGGTGAACTTGTCGCCCATGCCTTCCTGCATCGCCTGCACGCACCAGTCCTGCCACAGGAACGAATGACGGCGACGGGTGCCGAAATCAGCAATGCCCAGACCGTCCACCTTGCGCAGGGCTTCGATCTTTTCCCAGACGCGGGTCATGCCGCGCGCATACAGGATTTGCAGTTCGAACCGGTCCATCCGGTCCAGCACCGCGCGCCCGCGCAGTTCCATCAGGATGGCCAGCGCGGGAATTTCCCACAGCATGACCTCGTGCCATTTGCCTTCGAAGGTCAGCTCGTATTGGTCGCCCTTGCGTTCCAGATGGTAGGGCGGCAGGCGCAAGCCCTCGAACCACTCCATAAAGTCGGGGCGGAACATCTGGCGTTTGCCGTAGAATGTGTTCCCTCGCAGCCAAGTGCTTTCGCCGCGGGACAGCGACAGAGACCGCACGTGGTCCAACTGCTCGCGCAGCTCGCCCTCGTCGATCAGGTCCGCCAGCGGCACCGACTTGGTGCGGTTGATCAGCGAGAACGTGACCTGCGTGTCAGGCTTGTTGCGAAAGATGCTTTGGCACATCAGCAGCTTGTAAAAATCCGTGTCGATCAACGAACGGATGATCGGGTCGATCTTCCACTTGTGGTTCCAGACGCGGGTGGCGATGTCGACCATATCGGGCACTTTCTGTTTGTTGCGACCGTTTTGCCCTGTGCCTTGCACGGTGGCAAGAGTGCTGGTGCCTCAAGGTGTTAAGGTCACGCCCGCCGCTTTCATCCCCTCGACCGCTGCGATCAGTGACCCGTCCAGATCAATGGCACGGCACAGGTCCATCCGCACGGTCACGTCAAAACCCAGCTTGGCCGCATCCACCGCCGAAAAGTTCACGCAGAAATCGGTGGCCAGACCGACCATCGTCAGCGTGTCGATGCCGCGCGTGCGCAGGTATCCTTGCAGCCCTGTGGGGGTCTTGTGATCGTTTTCGAAAAAGGCGGAATAGCTGTCGATTGCGGGGTTATAGCCCTTGCGAATGATCATGTCGGCGCGGTCGGTGTTCAGGTCCGCGTGGAATGCGGCACCGGTGCTGCCCTGAATACAGTGATCCGGCCACAGAACCTGCGGACCATAGGGCATTTGTATCAACGCATAGGGGTCATGTCCTTGGTGGGTCGAGGCAAAGGACGAATGCCCCGCCGGATGCCAATCCTGGGTCAGAACAACCGCGTCGGCCTGCGTCATCAGGTCGTTGATGCCGGGCACAATCTGGTCACCATCGGTCACGGCCAGCGCGCCGCCGGGGCAAAAGTCGTTTTGAACGTCGATCACGATCAGGGCGTGGGTCATGCGGTGTCTCCTGTTTGCCCCATGGGGTAGGCGGCGGGTGGCGCCGCGTCAACATTTGCGTCCTGTTCGGCCAGCCATGCGCCGATCCGTGGCCAAAGCGTACGCGCCGCTGCCCGCGAACGGATCAGGCGCGCATGGTTGAAGTTCTCAGGGTAGCCGGTGGCAGTGCCGCACAGTTCAAGCCGGGCGTGTGGGCCGAACATTTCGGCAAAGTCACGGCAGCCGTCGACAGGGGCGATCAACCGGTCGCCGCCACCGGCCAGCACCAGCGTGGGCAACTGCTGCGGGGCAAGGCGGGTTTGCAGTGGTCCGATGTCGTCACCGATCACGCCTGCGCTGTTCCAGCCCAGCCATTCGTCCATAATCCCCGATGCCTCGTTGCAGGGGCCTATGTTGATCAGCCGCACCGGCCAATACCCACGCCTGCGCCCGATGTGCGCCACAGCCAGCATGGTCATGCGAAACCGCCAGGGTGCCGCGTGGAACCGTGTGGCCTGTGCGGCCATCACACACAGGCTGCGCACCCGTGCGCGCAGGTCGTGGCGCGCCAGTGCCAGCGCGATGGCCAGCCCTCCGCCGGAATGGGCCACCAGATGCACCGGCCCGTGCCGCCGTGCCACATAGTCGATGGCCTGCGCCATTTCGCCATCGCCAAGTGCCGTGTAGTCAAAGGTTTGTACCCGCCCCGCGCCAATGTCCCGTCCGCGCCATTCGATGATATAGGTCGGCCGCCCTGCCCCGATCTGTTGCGCCAGCGGCAGGCAGGTTTCAGCGGTCGAGAACGTCCCGTGCGCAATCAGCACCGGTGTGCCACTGCCTTCGCTGATGCGCAGCAGCCGTCCCGGTCCGGTCCAATCTGTCATATTCTCCATACATGCAGCGTTCCGCCGATGCCCGGGCGCGTCAATCCTGCCGTGGCGTCTACATGCGGCATCCGTGCCTCTTGTCTGGTCTGAAACTCGGGCGTATCTGGCAGGGCATGTATATTATCGCAGCCCTTTACCACTTTACCCGCTTTGACGCGCCCGACGCGATCAAACCTGCCCTTCTGGACCTGTGCATCGCCAATGACGTCAAAGGCACGCTGCTGCTGGCGGGCGAGGGCATCAATGGCACCATCGCCGGCCCGCGTGCGGGCATCGACGCCGTGCTGGCGCATATTCGTGCGCTGCCGGGTTGCGACGGGCTGGAGTGGAAGGAAAGCACGTCTGACACGCCGCCCTTTGGCAAGATGAAGGTGCGGCTGAAGCGCGAGATCGTGACGATGGGCCAGCCGGACGTCGATCCGGCGGCGCGGACGGGCCATTATGTCGAACCCGCCGACTGGAACGCGCTGATCACCCGCGACGATGTGGCGGTGATCGACACGCGCAACGATTACGAGGTGGCGATTGGCACCTTTGACGGCGCGATTGACCCGCAGACCGCCAGCTTTGGCGAGTTTCCCGCGTGGTGGGAGGCGAACAAGGACCGGTTTCACAACAAGAAGATCGCGATGTTCTGCACGGGCGGCATCCGTTGCGAGAAATCGACCAACTACCTGCTGGGTCAGGGGGTTGAGGATGTGTTCCACCTGAAAGGTGGCATTCTGAAGTATCTGGAAGAGGTGCCCGAGCAGGACAGCACATGGTCTGGCAACTGCTTCGTCTTTGACGGTCGGGTCAGCGTTGGGCACGGGCTGCGGGTGGGGCCGCACATGTTGTGTCACGCCTGCCGCCGCCCCGTGCTTCCCGCCGATCAGGCGCGTCCGGAATACGAGGCAGGGGTAAGCTGTCATTTGTGCATCGACGAGACGTCCGATGCCGACAAGGCCCGGTTCCGCGAGCGTCAGCGCCAGATCGAACTGGCCCGTGCGCGCGGCGAGGATCACCTGTCGGCGCCGATGGTTTCGGGCAAGGGCGAAGCCTAGACCGCGACCAGACCGGGTTTGCGCGGGCGCGACCGCGACAACAGCCACAACATGATGCCCGCGTTCAGCAGGTTAAAGGCGATGCCGTTCCAGAACGCCATCTGATAGCTGCCGGTCACGTCGTAAATCCAGCCCGACATCCAGCCGCCGATCGCCATGCCTGCAATCGTGGCCATCAGCACAAAGCCGACCCACGCTCCGGCGGCCCGCGCGGGCATGTATTCGCGCACGATCAGCGCATAGCTGGGCACGATACCGCCCTGCGACAGGCCAAAGATCAACGACACGATGTAAAGCGACGCCAACCCGTCCGAGGGCAGATAGAAAAACAGCGCCAGACATTGCAGCGCCGACCCGATCAGCAACGTACGCACACCGCCCAACTGGTCCGCGATCAGGCCCGATACCACCCGCGAGACGACACCCCCCAGCAGCATCAGCGACAGCATCTCGGCCCCGGCGGCGGGACCATAGCCCAGATCGACGCAATAGCTGACGATATGCACCTGGGGCATGGACATGGCCACACAGCAGCCGATACCCGCCAGCCCCAGCAGAAGCGCAAGGTTGCGCGGTGACAGGCCCACGGACTTGGCGTTGCTGTCCGATGCCGCCTGTGCCGCGTTTTGCGCCTCTTCGGGGATACGGCGGCGCAGCAGCAGGGCCAGCGGAATGACGGTGACCAGCGTGACAACGGCCAGAAACATGTAGACGCTGCGCCAGCCGCTGTCGGCCAGAAACCCCGCCAGCACCATCGGCCAGATCGCCCCCGACAGATAATTGCCGCTGGCCACGATGGCCACGGCGATCCCGCGCCTGCGCATGAACCAATGCGAGATGTCCGCGATCAGGGGTCCAAACCCCACGGCCGACGCCAGCCCGATCAGCAACTGCGCCGCGCCCAGCATGAACACCGAGGTCGCCAGCATCGCCAGCGCAAAGCCCGCCGCGATCCCCACGGCCGCCCCGATCAGCGATCCGGTCACGCCAAATCGGTCCACCGCCCGGCCGATGGCAAAGTTGCCCAGCGCAAAGCCGACCATTGTAAGGGTGTAGGGCATTGATGCCTGCCCGCGCGTCAGGGCAAATTCCGCCTCGACCGCGGGCATGATCACGATCACCGCCCACATGCCGACATTGGCCACCATCGCCACGCCCAGCGTGATCAGCAGCCGCGTCCACGAATATTTGCTGTCCAGCACCGTCAACTCGGCCATGCCCGCCCCCCCTGTTTCGCCCATCAGTGCAGATCGCGCATGCAGGTGCAACTGCTGTTGGTGGCGAAACCATTACCTACAATTGCGTTTGTTAAGCGGCTGGAAAGCGTTGGCTGCTAAATCGGGTGTCGGGTGAATACAAAAGGGTGAGTGAGATGGCTGCGCAAAGCAATGCGGCGCCAATCATCATCAAACGTAAAAAGGTTGTAGGCGGCGGCGGGCACCATGGTGGTGCCTGGAAAGTTGCTTATGCGGACTTCGTGACCGCCATGATGGCCTTTTTTATGTTGATGTGGTTGTTGAACGCGACGACAGAAAAGCAACGCAAGGGGATCGCGGATTACTTTACGCCGACGATCGCGATCAATCGGACGTCGGGGGGTGGCAACGGGTCGTTCAATGGCGACAGCACCTTTACCGACGAGGCGCTGCCGTTCAGCGGTGCGCGTCCGGTGGCCTTGGCACCGCGTGCGACCGGGTCCGAAGGCGCCGACGGTGCCGAAACCGAAGCGTTGAAAGCGCTGGAATCGCAACTGCTGGGGTTCGGCGGTGAATCCGATGTGCTGGAAAACGAGATGAAACACGTGATCACCAAGCTGACCGACGAGGGTCTGGTGGTCGAATTGTTCGCGCTGCCGGGTGCCCCGCTGTTTGACGCAGACACCAGTCAGCCCACGCGGTTGCTGCGCAAACTGGCGGATCTGCTGGTGCAGACAGGCCGGTCGGTCAAGAACGATATGGCCGTGGGTGCCCATGTCGAGGCACAGCCGGTGGTCGCGGCCAAGATCAAGGTCTGGGACCGCTCGACCGAGCAGGCGACGATGATGCGCCAGTTGCTGCATGATGCCGGATTGGCCGCAGGCCGCGTGCAACGGGTGACCGGATATGCCGACCGCGATCCCGCAACGCTGGACCCGATGGACATCCGCAACAACCGCATCAAGGTGACCTTCTTGCGATAACGGATCAGCCTGCGGGCAAATAGGGTGGATTTTATCTGTTAGCGCGATGTTAAGTTCGCGGCGCCTATCTGTTGCATCAACTTGGTTCTGATGCAGCAGAAAGGCGTATCCATGACAATTTCCTCTTCGCTTAACGCAGGTATTGCGGGGTTGCAGTCGAACGCGACGCGGCTTGGGTCGATCTCGGACAACATCGCGAATGCCAGCACCTTCGGGTACAAGCGGGTGGTCACGGATTTCAATTCGCTGGTCCTGTCAAACTCGGGTGTGTCCTATACGGCGGGTGGCGTGCGCGCATCATCGCAACGGCTGATCAGCGAAAGCGGATCGCTGGTCAGCACGTCGAATGCCACCGATCTGGCGGTGCGCGGGCGCGGGCTGATGCCCGTTGCGTCACGGCCCAGCGTGCTGGCGGGCGATGGCAACGCCAAGATGATGCTGACCACCACCGGATCGTTCCGCATCGACGAAGACGGATATCTGGCCAGCGAATCCGGCCTGTTGCTGATGGGGTGGCCCGCCAACATTGATGGATCGTTCCCGTCCTTCCCGCGTGACACCAGCGACGGGCTGGAGCCGATCCAGTTTTCGCTGAACCTGAAGGGGGACCCGACCACGCAGGTGACCATGGGTCTGAACCTGCCGGCCACCTCGACCATTGCAGGCGCAGACGGCGAGGCACGGAACCTGTCGATTGAATATTTCGACAACCTTGGCACATCGCAAAGCGTCGCGTTGGAATTCATACCAACCGTGCCTGCCACGGGCAGTTCGAACGAATGGACGATCATCATGCGCGATTCCGCACAGGATGACGCGGTGATCGGCGAATATGTCATCAGCTTCAACGACACCCGCGCCGACGGCGGCACCATTGCATCTGTCACCACGGTGACGGGCGGCCCTTATGACCCTGCCACGGGCGAGTTGATTGTCGATGTGGCCAGTGGGCCGATTTCCTTCGACATCGGCGAGGTGGGCGACAATCAGGGTGTGGTGCAGTTGTCAGACACCTTTGCCCCGATTTCGGTCGTCAAGGACGGCAGCCCGGTGGGCAACATGATTTCGGTCGAAGTTGATCCAAACGGCTACGTCAAGGCGATCTTCGACACCGGTGTGACCAGCGTTCTTTACCAGATCCCGCTGGTAGACATGCCCAACCCTGGCGGCCTGATTTCGCTGGATTCGCAAACCTACAAACCCTCGGTCGAAAGCGGGCCTTTCTTTTTGTGGGATGCCGGCGATGGCCCGACGGGCGATCTGAAATCCTACGCCCGCGAGGAATCGACCGTCGATGTGGCCACCGAACTGACCGAGATGATCCGCACGCAACGGGCCTATTCGTCGAACGCCAAGGTCATTCAGACGGTGGACGAAATGTTGCAGGAAACCACCAACATCAAACGCTAACACCTGACGCCCCCGCAACCCTGATCGGAGCCATCCATGTCCCTTACCGGTGCCCTGAACAACGCGCTGTCCGGCCTGTATGCCAACAGCCGCAAATCCGAAATTGTCGCGTCGAACATTGCGAACGCGGGCACTCCGGGTTTCCATCGGCGCAGCTTGGAAGTGTCGGGTGCCTTGCTGGGCGATCAGGGTGGCGTCAGGGTCAACGGGGTGGTCCGCCACACCGACGCCGCCCTGCTGTACGACCGCCGGATGAGCGGCGCGGATTTCGCCAAGAACGACGCGATGACGCAATTCCTGGCGGGCTACGAAGACCGACTTGGCACGCCGGACATCGCCTATTCGCTGACCGGCCATCTGGCGAGTTTCGAAAACGCGCTGATCACCGCCGCCAGCCGACCGGATGCCCAAGAGCGGTTGGACGGCCTTGTGATCGAAGCCAAATCCCTGGCGCAATCGCTGAAGAACACCTCTGATTCCATCCAGGACGACCGTTCGCGCGCCGACCGCGAGATCAACACACAGGTGAACACCGCCAACGATCTGCTGAAACAGTTGCAAACGATCAATGGACAGATCGCCAAGTCCAGCGGGGCCGGCCGTGACAACGCAGCCTTGCAAGATCACCGCGATACGTTGGTGGACCAACTGTCGGAAATGATCCCCCTGCGCACCGTGTCGCGCGCGCAGGGCGCCATCGCCATCTATTCGACCGGGGGCATGGTTCTGTTGGACGGAGCCGCTGCCGAAATCGGATTTGACCAAACCTATAGCGTGGCGGCGGGCATGGTTGTGGACCCCGGGGCGCTGTCCGGGCTGACGGTGAACGGCAATGCAATCAAAACGGCATCGGACACCAGCCCGCTGCGCGGCGGCAGCCTGATTGCGCAATTCGCGATCCGCGACGAACTGGCCACCGAAGCGCAAAGCCAACTGGACGCGATCGCCCGCGACCTGATGGTGCGGTTTGAAAACATCACCGAGGATACCACCCGCGCGCCGGGCGATCCGGGCCTGTTCACCGATCAGGGCAATGCGTTCGACCCTGCCGAGGAGGTTGGGCTGGCCAGCCGCATCATCATCAATGCCGCCGTGGACCCCGACCAGGGCGGCGCGTCATGGCGCATGCGCGACGGCCTGAACGCGGCAACACCGGGCGAGGTTGGCAATGCAACACTGCTGCAAGCCATGACCGATGCACTGACATTAAAGCAAACCGCCGCGTCGGGGGATTTCGGCAGTGGCAGTTTCAGCATGTCGGGACTTGCGGCCAACCTGACCTCGCAAGTCGGGTCAGACCGGTTGTTTGCCGATCAACGGCTTAGCTTTGCATCGACGCAGTTGAACGAACTGACCCAGCGCGAGCTGGCCGACGGCGTCGACACCGACGCGGAACTTCAGCGCATGATGGTGATCGAGCAGGCCTATGCAGCCAACGCGCGGATCATGCAGACCGTCGATGAGCTGATGGACATCTTGATGAGGCTTTGAACCCATGAACACAACGCTTGGCGATCTCGCCCAATCCTTCATGTTGCAACGCCGCGGTTCGGCGCTGAAACACGACATTCACCGCCTGACACAAGAGCTGTCCACAGGCCGCGTCGCCGACACCAAATCGGTGTTGGCCGGCAACTTTTCCTACCTGACCGACATCGAACGGGATGTGAAATTGCTGCAAGGCTACAAGGTCGCCACCACCGAAGCCGCACAATTTGCCGATACGATGCAGAACACCCTGGAGCGTATTCAGGACAATTCCAGCGACCTTTCCAATTCGATGCTGCTGGTTTCGACCAGCGCGGTCGAAACGGTGCTGCCCCAGGTGGTCGCAGATTCGCGTGCCAACCTTGGCAATCTGGTGTCGTCATTGAATGTCGACTTCGGCGGGCGCAGTCTGTTTTCCGGTGCTGCCACCGACACCGCCCCGCTGGCCTCGGACGCGGCCGTCTTGACCGGCCTGACCGCGGCTGTTGCCGGGCAGACAACAGCGGCCGACATTTTTGCCGCCGCACAGGCATGGTTCGACGATCCGGCCGGCTTCCGCGCCGCGGTCTATCAAGGGTCCGACACGTCCCTGTCGCCCTTTACATTGTCCGACGTGGACCGGTTGAACATCGACATCCGCGCTGACGATCCGGTGCTGCGCAACCTGATGATGAACACAGCCCTTGGCGCCATCGTTTCCGATGCCGCGCTGGGGCTGGACGGCACCGTGCAACGCGCCGTGATCGCGCAGGCCGGGCAGAATCTGTTGGGTGCACAGGACCAGATAACCAAATTGCGTGCCGACATCGGATTTTCGCAATCGCGCATTCAGAACGTCAGCACCCGCAACGCGGTCCAGTCAACGTCGCTTGAATACGCGCGCAGCGCGCTTCTGGCAGCGGACCCCTATGAAACCGCAACCAAACTGGAGGACGTGCAATTCCATCTTCAAGGTCTCTATTCCGTCACGGTTCGCCTGTCCGAACTGTCCTTGCTGAACTTCATGCGATGAAGGGGGTGTGTGCTGTCATCGCGTGGATCTGTCTGGCAGGGCTGGCAATGGCAGGTCCCGTGCGGATCAAGGATCTGGTCGAATTCGACGGCGTCCGGGGCAACGACCTTGTTGGCTATGGACTGGTGGTCGGCCTGAACGGGTCCGGCGACGGGCTGCGCAATGCGCCGTTCACCGAAGAAATCATGAGCAATATTCTAGAGCGGCTGGGCGTCAACGTAACCGGTGAACAGTTCCGCCCCAAGAATGTCGCCGCCGTTTTTGTCACCGCTGACCTGCCGCCGTTTTCACGTGCGGGTGGACAGATTGATGTGACAGTGTCCGCCATCGGTGACGCCAAAAGCCTGTTGGGCGGCACCCTGATCATGACGCCGTTGAACGCCGCCGACGGCGAGATTTACGCAGTGGCCCAAGGTACGATCATCGCAGGCGGCGTCGTCGCCGAGGCTGACGGCGCGAACGTGACCCAGGGCGTGCCAACGGCCGGCGTGATCCCATCGGGCGCGCGGGTCGAGCGGGAAATCGACTTTGACCTGTCTTCGCTCACCAGCCTGCGACTGGCGTTGCGCAATGCCGATTTCACCACCGCCGCCCGCATCGAGCGTGCGATCAACTCTGATTTTGGGCGCCCCGTCGCCTTGATGCTGGACAGTGGCACGGTGACTTTGAACATTCCACAGACCCGCATGGCATCGGTCGCGCACGCCCTGGGCCGGATCGAGAACATCGAGGTCGAGCCCGAACGCAAGGCCCGCGTCGTGGTCGATCAACAATCGGGCACCATCGTGATGGGCGAAGACGTGCGCATTTCGCGCGTTGCAGTCTCGCAAGGCAACCTGACCCTACGCATTCAGGAGGCACCGCTGGCCGTCCAGCCAAATCCCTTCGCCGAAGGCGAAACGGTCGTGGTGCCGCGGGCGCGGGCTGACATCCAGGAAGAGCCGGGAATCGGACTGGCCGAAGTGGCCGAAGGTGCGTCCTTGTCCGAAGTCATCGCCGGTTTGAACGCGCTGGGTGTGTCCCCCCGCGACATGATCGACATCCTGAAAAGCATCAAGGCCGCCGGTGCGTTGCACGCCGAATTCATCGTGCGCTAGCATCGCGCAAACGGATCTTGGGATGCAGGACGGCGGTGATGGGAGGCAGCAGCCCGAGCTGGCGAAAGCTGGTCCATGCCAGCACAAGGGCCCCAATCCCGTGACCCGTGGCCACGGCCTGTGCCATTTCAATGGCCGTTGTGGGACCAAACGCGGCGATGACGACAGCCATGATACCCAAGTTTGCGCCATATGCCGCCGCCATCCGGCGTGGCGCCACCAGAATCGACAGCATCGCAGGGCAAATGCCCAGCAGGACCGGAACCAGAGCCACCAGCAAAAGAACATGAAATGCACGCAAGCCTTCGCCGCCAATGACCTGGTGTGGGAAAATGATCGGGCCGACCATCATGGCCACCATCCCCACGGCGCCGCCGATCAGCATAACCCCCAACGACGCGCGCGCGACCAGCCCACGAAAAACCAACCTTGTCGCGGTGCGATGTGCCTCGATCAACCTTGGCAGGATCACCCTCTGCACAGCCTCAACGACCGCCGTCACCACAGCCACGGCGCATCGCACCGTAATATATATCAACGCCTGTCTTTCCGACAAAAACAGCGGCAGCAGCAAAACATCCTGCCAGCGCACCACGGCGGCGTGGGCCAATTCCGCGGGGGCGGGCTGAAACGCCACGCACCGATCACGCGGCAAGCTGACCAGCATTACTGCCACAGCGGTCAATCCGGCGAACACTGCCCCAAGCAAATACAGGCCGATCGTCAACGGCATCCAAAGGCTGAGAACTGCGCCAATCGTGGTGCTGGCCGCCAAGCATACCGCCAGAACCAATGTCGGACGGGATGACAGCCCCGCACCCAGACCGGTCAGCACCGTTGCGGCCAGTGCCATGATTGCCAAGGCAACACTGTCACTGCGCGAAAACCACATCAGCGCGATGGCCACAACACCACCTGCAGTCAGCAGTTTTGCAAGACCTATGATCACCCACAAATCCCTGTCCCGCCGCATATGCGCCTTTCGCGGCATCCATGCTGCCTGCGCGGTTGTGGCGACAAACACCATCGCGCCGCTGCACCACAGGATCACGCCTGCGTCAGACCCCTGCGCGCAGTTGATCACCACAATGGCCATGCCAAACACGACAAACGACAACACGGATGTGTTGCGCGGCAACGGTCTGCCGCATTCATTGCTCACGCCCATAATTCACCCCATTCCAATCCCGGAACAGGTTTAAGCGAGAGCCTGCTTTCAAAAGCCTAATAGATTAGGGCTTTGTTCAGACAGTTTTCATCTGATTGTCGCGGATCAAAAATAGCTGCGTACCAAGGACCCCGCAATCAGCGCCCAGCCATCCGCTATGACGAAAAACGCCAGCTTGAAGGGAAGCGACACAATGGCCGGGGGCACCATCATCATGCCCATGGACATCAGCACCGCCGCCACGACCAGATCAATGATCAGAAACGGCAGAAAAATCAGGAACCCCACCTGAAACGCGCGCGCAATTTCAGACAGCAAAAACGACGGGATCAATACCGACAAAGGTGCCTGGGGCGTCAGTGCAATGCCCGCCGTATCCGGGCGCAGGTCCGCCATGGCGCTGAACGTATCTGCGTCCATTCGACCGGCCATAAAGCTGCGAAACGGCTCTAACGTGCGGACAAAGGCGGTTTCTGCGTCGATCTCTTCGGTCGTCAACGGTTGCAGGCCGTTCTCCCACGCCTGAACAAAGACAGGTTCCATCACGAAATAGGTCAGGAACAAAGCAAGGCTGACAATCAGCATATTCGGCGGCGATTGCTGCAATCCGATTGCCTGCCGCAGGATCGACAGAACCGTCACCAGAAACGGGAAGCAAGTGATCATGATGGCAAGCCCTGGCGCAAGGCTCAGCACCGTGATCAAAGCGAACAGTTGCAAGGTGCGGGCGCTTATTGATCCATCGTCGCCCAGCGAAATCGACAAATCCTGTGCCTGCGACACTGCTGGCACCGTGAAAAACACCAGTGTCAGAGCCACAAGAACCGCTGTGCGCAAGAGACTAGATGCCACCGGACAGATCAACGATTTCCAGCAAACGCACCGCCAGTTGCCCCGTTTCGCTCCCTTCCGCCTCTTCCAGAGTGCCCCGTGCGATCAAACGATCGCCCACATACAGATCGACAGGGTCATCAATGCGCCGGTCCAGTTTCAGCACCGCATTCTTGCCCAGCATCACCAGATCGCGCACCAGCGGACGGGCCTTGCCGACTGAAACCGTTATGTCGATGGGCACGGCAGTGAAAGGGTTAGTGCCGTCAGAGGCAAACGCCGTCTGGTCCGGGGTGTCGGTCATGGTGTCAGGTCCTTTTTCATGTGCTGGAGAAAGCCCGCCATCGCGGTGGAGATGCCCAGGATCACCTGGTCTAAATCAATTTCGCGTTCTTCCGCGCCGACTTGCAGAACGACCTGCGCGGGGCCCAGATCGCTGTTGGGCACGCAGACAAAGGGGGGCGAAATCGCACCGTCAACAAGCTCTTCAAGCGCATCCAGATTTTCCTTTGTCGCTTCGATCCGAACGGATTGATCGGCGGACTTGCGCAGCATCTCGGTCAATTGCTCGACCACCTGCGCGCCCAATGTGGCCTGTGCGGCCTCGGGCAGAAGCTTGGTCATAATATCGGTCAGAACGGGTTGCATCGCCTTGATCAGCCCCGCCCGCGCTTCGTGATAACCAAACGAGATGTCCTGCAACCCGGCGATGAAGCTGTTGGCCGCTTCGGTGCGGCTGCCCGACTGCGCCTTCAGCGCGTCCTCCCAGCCAGCGGAATAGCCGCGTTCGAAAGATTCCAGTTTGATATCTTCCAGCGTGTCCTGGCTGATTGACGCAGGCAGGACAGGCTCGTCCGTCTCGGTACTGTCGCCAAAGTCGCGATACAGATGCATCAAAGAGGTCATGCGCTTTCTTCTTTCTCTTCCAGCCACGAGCGCAGGATTTCAACGGTTTCTTCCTGACGCTCGCCAATCATCGACCGCAGCCGGTCCACCGGGTCCTGAGTTCCGCCCATGCTGCCCATGCCGCCCATCTCGCCCATGGACCCGCCCAGCATCGGCAGGTCAGGCAGGCCGCCTAGATCGCTCGCGATTTCGCCGGTCAGGGACGGCAACGGGTCTGCTGCGTCATCCGGCGCGGGGGCGGGCAACTCTTTTGATGTTGCCGATTGCGGGCCGGCGGGGGTGCGTGACAGAACCGGCCGGACCACGAACAGCCCCAGGATCAGCGTGACCAGTGCCAGAACCGCCATCTGGATTGCCGACATCACATCCAGGTCAAAGTGATCCAGAACCGATGTGCTTGCGGCGGTTCCGGCGGGTTCCACGCTTTGCAATGACATGGATTTCAACGTGATTATGTCGCCGCGCTGTTCATTGTAGCCGACCGCCGAAGACACCAGTTCGCGCAGGGCGTCCATTTCCGCAGCCTCGCGCGGCGTTTGTGTGACGGTCCCATCGGCGGCCACCTGCGTCACATCATTGACCAGAACCGCGACGGTCAGCCGTTTGATCGCGCCGGGTGCCTTGATGATTTCACGTTCGGTTTCAGACACTTCATAGTTGATCCGTTCGCGGGTTTCCGAATTTTGCGATGACGAGCTGTCGCCCCCCGCCGCATCGCCGTCCGGCAAGTTCGACGCGACGGTCACATCGCCACCGCCCGCGTCAGTCGCGGTGTTGCTGGTTTCCTGCGTGTCGGTCGAGATGGCAACGCGCCCTTCGGGGTCAAAGCGCCGCTCGCGGATCGCTTCGGATTCGGTGACCGTGTCCACGCTGACCTCGACAATAGCATTGCCGAACCCCACGCGCGCCTCAAGCAGCCGTTCGACCCGTTCGCGCAGCATCTGTGCCTTGTCGTCGCCGCCCACCGCTGGCGCGGTTTCTTCGGCGCTGCCGATCAGGTTGCCGTTGGCGTCGATCACGGCCACATCGTCGGGCGACAGGCCCGCGATGGCCGAGGCCACCAGATACCGCACCGCCTTGGCCTGTGCGGCAGAAATGGACCCGCCGTTGGGAGTGACCGACACCGATGCCGTTGGTGTCACGCCGCGCTGGAACGGGTTTGATCCGGTTGTGGCAATGTGCACGCGCGCCATGGAAATGTGCGGGCTGGACACGATGGTGCGGGCCAGTTCGCCCTCTTTCGCGCGCCAATAGGCCGCATCGAACATCTGGCTGGTGGTGCCGAATCCCGACAGGCTGTCCAGCAGTTCGTAGCCCTGGTTCGAATTCGTGGGCAACCCTTCCGATGCCAGGGTCATCCGCAGTTGGTCCCGGTCTTGCGAATCGACAAAAATCGACCCGCCGCGCACATCGAACGTGGCACCACGCGCTTCCAGTGCGCGCACAACCTCGCCCGCCGCACCGTTTTCAAGGCCTGCGTAAAGCAAGGTCATACTGGGCGCGGTGGCCATACGGGACATGGCCAGAACCGCAAAGAACATGGCCAGCGTCGCCCCGATAACAGTGATCTGGCGTCGCAGGTCAAGACCCAACCAGACATTCAGTAATTGCTGCACAATCGCCTCCGTCATACCGGGCGTTCTGCCCGGCGTTGGCACCACAAATGACGGATCAGGCTTAACAATCGGTTAGTTCCTGACGGTCTATACAGATTTCGAATTGATCGAATGGACCCAGCATGGCCGACACCGCTTCCGAACCAGACGAACCGCCAAAGAAAGCGTCGAAACTGCCTTTGATCCTTGGGCTTCTGCTGGCTTTGGTCGGTGGCGGCGGCGGGTTCTATGCGACGTTCTCGGGCCTGTTGATGGGGGGCGAATCGCACGAAGAGGCCGCGCATGAACCCCAGGTCGAGGGGCTGCCGGACGTGGCATTTGTCCCTGTGGAACCGATGATCGTGTCCCTGACACCAGGGGTTACGAATCAGCATTTGCGCTTTCGGGCCAATCTTGAGGTGCCAAGCCAGTATCAACAGGATGTCACCCTGCTGCTGCCGCGCGTGGTCGATGTGTTGAACGGCTATTTGCGCGCGCTTGAACTGCGCGATCTGCAAAACCCGGCCTCGCTGACACGGCTGCGCGCTCAGATGCTGCGGCGGATCCAGATTGTCACCGGCGAAGGGCGGGTCAGCGACCTGCTGATCATGGAATTTGTGTTGAATTAGGGGGATTTATGGAGCTGATTGCAGATATTTTACTGATCGCAGGTGCCTTGGGGGCGGGATTTTACTGTTTCATCCTCGGGCGGCGGCTCAAGCGGTTTAACAGCCTGGAAAAAGGTGTTGGCGGTGCGGTTGCAGTGTTGTCATCGCAGGTCGATGACCTGACAAAAACCATGACGGCGGCACAGGACACCGCAGCGCAGTCGGCACAGACGCTTACGGATCTGGCCGCCCGGGCCGAGGCGATTTCGCGCCAGTTGGAGTTGCAGATGGCATCGCTTCACGATGTGCCTGACACGCCCGAGCAAAAACCCCAGGTCAACGAAACGCCAAAGGATGTGCCCCGCGCCGATCCTGCGCCCGCGACCCCTTCGGAACCCATGTTTATGCGACACACTGCCGGAGGCCGCGCATGAAGACCTTTCTAAGATCCCGTCGACCCGGCAAGGGGGCTATCCTGCTGATCGCGGCATTGCTAAGCGGATCGGCGGTATTGCGCATCCTGTCGGGAGCTTCGGTGGCGTTGGCAAACAGCGATGTCACGCCGCGCCCCTTGCCCGAGCAGGCACAGGTCGAAACCGCAGATCTGGGCCGCGCCACCCCGCCGTCGCGGGCCGAAATGTCGACCCTGCTTCAGGCCCTGCTGGACCGCGAGGCGCGCGTTGAACAGCGTGAAACCCAGATGGACGTGCGGGAAAAGGCGCTGACCGTGGCACGCGGCGAAATCGAACGCAGGCTAAAGGTGTTGGAAGACACCGAGGCCCAGTTGCGCGCCACCCTCAGCCGCGCAGATTCGGCAGCCGAAGATGACGTGGCACGCCTGACCACGGTCTACGAGAACATGAAGCCGAAGGACGCCGCAGCCCTGTTCGAGGAAATGGAGCCCGAATTCGCGGCCGGTTTTCTGGCACGGATGCGCCCCGATGCGGCGGCCAGCGTCATGGCGGGCCTGAAACCGCAAACAGCCTATACCATCAGCGTCATTCTGGCCGGTCGCAACGCCCGCGCACCAAAAACCTGATTGCGTAATGATCCTTTCTTAACCTGCCTTTGGCACAGTGGGCGCCATACGTTTTATCGGGGAAACACATGATTGGTATCATCGGGATCATTACGATTTTTGCTATGGTCTTTGGCGGCTATCTGGCTGCCGGCGGCAAGATGGCCATCATCATCAAGTCGCTTCCGTTCGAAATGATGATGATCGGCGGCGCGGCGGTGGGGGCCTTCCTGATCTCGAACAGTATTTCAGAGGTGAAACACACGCTGAAAGACATGGGAAAGGTGTTCAAGGGGCCGAAATGGAAACATCAGGATTATCAGGACCTGCTGTGCCTGCTGTTTGAACTGATACGTCTGGCCCGGCAGAACCCCGTAGGGATCGAGGAACATATCGAAGCGCCGGAAGAATCGTCGATATTTTCGCGCTACCCCAAGATCATCGCCGACAAGGAGGCCACCGCGCTGATCTGTGACACGATGCGGTCGGCGTCGATGAACTATGACGACCCCCATCAGGTCGAAGAGGTGTTGGAAAAACGGATCGAGGCGAACCTGCATCACGCGATGCATTCCAGCCACGCCTTGCAGACCGTGGCCGACGGTTTGCCCGCCCTTGGCATCGTTGCCGCTGTTCTGGGTGTGATCAAAACGATGGCGTCGATCGACCAGCCGCCCGAGGTGTTGGGCAAGCTGATCGGCGGCGCGCTTGTGGGGACCTTTCTGGGCGTGTTCCTGGCCTATGGTCTGGTCGGCCCTTTTGCGGCCAAGGTCAAAGTCGTGATCGAAGAAGACGCGCATTTCTACCAGTTGATCCGCGAAGTGCTGGTGGCAAATCTGCACAACCACGCCACCAATATCTGTATCGAAGTGGGCCGCCAGAACACCCCGTCGCACTGCCGCCCCAGCTTTTCCGAACTTGAGGACGCGCTGAAAGCCGTCAAGCAGAGCGCCGCATGATCCGTCTGTGCCTGATACTCTGGGCGCTTATGGCAAGTGCCGTACAGGCGCAAGAGATCACTGTGCGCTCGGGGGAACATGACAATTTTACCCGACTTGTATTTAATGTGGCTTCCGACTCGTCCTGGTCATGGGCACAGGAAGGTGCGCGCCTGACCATGACGTTCCCCGATCACAGGGGTGGTTTTGACATTGGACAGATTTTCGATCGGATCGACCGAAGCCGCGTTGCCAGCGTATCGGAAACCCAGACCGAACTGGTGGTAGAGCTGGCCTGCGATTGCACGGCAACTGCCTTTGCCAGCGGGTCCGACATGGTGGTTCTGGACGTGTCCGGCTCCCCTGACCAAACCCGCGGGCCTGTGTCTGACAGGAAACCACCCGCGTCAGCTCGGGACGCTGTAATCCTGGGATTTGGCGCGACCCTAACCGGGCCAGTTGCCCCCCGGTCCGTTACGTTTGCGGCCGATGCCCTGCCACTGCCCGCGCTTGCGGAAATTGACCCCGCCCCTCTGCCCCCAACCACGCCACGGCCGGCGTCCCTGCCAGACGCCTTGCCGGTGCCCTTCGACATCGGTGATGCCCAAGGGCACTTGGCGCTTGAGGACGCCCAGGGTCGCCTGAGCCGCGAGGTTGCGCAGGCGGCCACCCGGGGTGTGTTGAAACCGAACGGTCAAGCGGTCTCGCTCCCTGCGCCTGGCGGGCGGCCTCATATTGATACGACTGTGTTCGAGGACCCGCCGCTGCCGATCGAAAACGGCGCTGACACCAACGCGCGTGAAACCATTCGGATCACCACAAGCATGGACTTCCAAGGCAGCGCGCTGCCATCCGAGCTGACAACCTCGCCCTATGGACCGGGCTGTATTGATCCCGACGTTGTCAATATCGCCACCTGGGCCGACGACCGCCCAATGCCCGCCCAGATCGCCGAAGCGCGCAGGCCGCTATACGGCGAGTTTGATGCACTGAACCCCAGCGCGGCTGAAAAGCTTGGCCGTCTTTACCTGCATTTCGGTTTCGGCCCCGAAGCCGCGCGCACGTTGCAGTTGGACCCGACCTTGTACACTGCCAGCGGTATCTTGCTGGAGATGGCCGACATCATGGAGTTCGGCCACGTTCGCGCCCCGCAGGTGTTGCCACCTTACGTGCAGTGCGACAGCGCGCTGGCCCTGTGGGCGATCCTGTCGCTGGACCCGGTTCCGACAACAACCGTGATCAACACCCGTGCCGCGTTGCGCGCGCTGAACGCGCTGCCTGCGCATCTGCGCAATGTCCTGGCGCCCGAACTCAGCCGCCGTTTGTTGGCCTATGGCGACAAAACCGGCGCAGCCACCGCGTTGCGCAGCGTCGAACGCCTGCCCGGGGCGGTTTCGGACGATACCAAGATGGCGCAAGCCGATCTGGATCTGGCCAAGGACCAGTTGCCCCAAGCGCAGGAAAAGCTGGATCAGGTCGTGGCCTCGAACTCGGCGCAATCGGCGCTGGCGCTGATCAAGACAGTTACCGCGCAAATCGAACAGGATCTGCCCATATCGCCAGACACCGCCTTGCTGGTCGAAGCCTATGCGCTGGAACTGCGCGACGATCCTTTGGGATCGGACCTGCGCAAGTTGCAGGTGTTGGCCCTGGCCCGGTCAGGCCAATTTGAAAACGCCATGGCCGCGATTGATGTCCTGCCGCGCGCCCAACGAACATCTGAGCACGCAGTGTTGACCGACCATGTGATGGCCGAACTGACGGATCAGGGCGACGACATGACCTTTTTGGACATGGTGTTCGACCTGCAAGCCGACCGTGCGCTGGACGTGACACAGATCACAAGGCAGGCCATCGCAGACAGGCTGCTGTCTCTGGGGTTTGCGACGGCGGCAAGCACCGTGATTGAACAGGTGCAGATCGCACAACCCAGCGATGCGGTGCTGTTGTTAAAAGCGCGGATTGCCCTGGCGTTGAAACAGCCCGGTCTGGCGCAAGCGCATCTTCTGGGCGTTACCGGAGAGGATGCTGATATGTTGCGGGCCCGGGCTTTGACGCTCAAGGGCGATCTGGCAGATGCCAGCCAGTTGTTCACCGCTTCGGGGGACACCGACATGGCGCAGACCACTGCTTTTCTGGCCACCGACTGGCAGGACCGCGTTCCGGATGATGCACCCTTGGTCGGACCACTGGCGCGGCTTAGCAAAACACCGCTGGGGGCGGATCCCGCCCGCGACGGAATGCTGGCCCGCAGTGCCGCCGCGCTGGACGAAAGTGCAGACGCGCGCAGCTATATCGACAGCCTGCTGCGCGCCCCTATGGACGATGCGCCCGCACCGGAAAGCTGATTTTTGGCACAAACCTTCCCGATGCTTACACAAAATAAACCACCCCGCCCGTACAGTTAAAGCACCTTTTACCACTGACGGGACCGACAGAATGTCGTTGATCACTCGGGCGCAATCACGCGCTATTTTTTCCATTCTGTGTTGCCTCCTGTGCCAAATCCCGCAGGCACAGGCGACCCCGCAAACCGTGTGCGATACTGCCGCTGCAACAGTCGCTGCCGAAACCAACGTGCCCTTGTCAGTGCTACGCGCTATCACCCGCGTCGAAACCGGGCGCGCCCGTGACGGCACTCTGGCACCCTGGCCATGGACGGTGAACATGGAAGGCGTCGGCAAGTGGTTCGCCACGGAAGACGCCGCGCGTGCCTATGTGTTCAAACGATTCAAAGCCGGTGCGCGCAGCTTTGATGTCGGATGTTTCCAGATCAACTACAAATGGCACGGACAGGCCTTTGCCTCGATCGAAGAGATGTTCGATCCTGTGAAAAACGCCCGTTATGCCGCACAGTTTCTCGGCACCCTGCACGCCGAGCTTGGGTCCTGGTCAAAAGCTGCGGGCGCCTATCACTCCCGCACGAAAAAATACGCCGACACCTATGTGGCGCGTTTTGACAGCGTTCACGCTGACCTTGCGCCCCAATCAGCCACAGCCGCGCCGCCGCCCGCCGACACGGGCGGCACGAACGGCTTCCCCTTGCTGGTGCAAACCGGTTCAACCGCACGTCTTGGGTCGCTGGTTCCACTGGCGCAGACCACCACCGCGCAGCCTTTCGCGCTGCTGCAACGCGGGGGGTAGGGCATGAAACCATTTAATATGAATGCCGTGTTCAACCCCACCGTTCTTCTGGCGGTGGCGTTGATGGCGATCATCGTGATGATGATCCTGCCGATGCCCGCATGGGTGCTCGACATCGGGCTGGCGGCGTCCTTTGCGCTGGCGATCCTGATTTTCACCATCACGCTGTTTATTGAAAAGCCGCTGGATTTCTCGGCCTTTCCCACGATCCTGCTGGCGTCGCTGATGCTGCGATTGTCGCTGAACGTGTCGTCGACGAAGCTGATCATCGGGCAGGGCCACACCGGCACCGGCGCTGCCGGGGACGTGATCGAAGGCTTCGCACAGTTCATCATGGGCGGCAGCGTGTTTCTGGGGCTGGTGGTGTTTTGCGTTCTGCTGATCGTCAACTTTATGGTGATCACCAAAGGTGCGGCGCGCATGGCCGAAGTTGGCGCGCGCTTTGCACTGGATGGGATGCCCGGCAAACAACTGGCCATCGACAGCGACATGAGCGCGGGCGCCATCGACCATGTCGAAGCCAAGGAACGGCGGGAACGCGAACAACAGGAAACCACGTTCTTCGGCTCGCTCGACGGGGCGTCGAAGTTCGTCAAAGGTGATGCTGTTGCGGGGCTGCTGATCACTCTGATGAACCTTGTGGCCGGGCTGGTCATGGGCATCGCCGTGCACGGAATGCCGCTGTCCACCGCCTTTGAAACCTATGCAATTCTGACCGTGGGGGACGGGCTGGTCAGCCAGATTCCGGCAGTGATTATTTCGATCGCCTCGGCACTGCTGCTGGCGCGGGGCGGCGCGCAGGGGGCAACCGATCTGGCAGTGTTTGCGCAGCTTGGCAAACACCCTGCCGCGCTGGCCACGGTGGCCGTGCTGATGGTGATGTTTGCCTTGTTTCCTGGCCTGCCTTTTTTGCCCTTCGTTCTGGGCGCGGCAGGGCTGGGAACCGCGGCATACATGATGCGCCGCAAACTGCGCGCCGAAGCCGCGCGCCCCGAGATTGTCGAGGACATGCCCGATCTCCCGCGCGAGCGGCGCTTGGGCGACATTCTGGAGCTGGACGACATCCACGTCGAATTTGCGCCCGATCTGGTCAACATGGTTCTGGACCCCGGCACCGGTCTGGATGCGCGCATAGCCAATATGCGCACCCATGTGGCCTCGGTCTTTGGTCTGATCCTGCCGGAAATCCGGCTGACCGATCACCCCGGCCTGCCCACGGGCACCTATGTTCTGCGCATTCAGGGCGTGGAACAGGCCCGCGCCATCCTGCAACCCGACCAGATTTTGGCCCTGAAACCGGAAGAGCCTGCAACCCTGCCTGCCGGTCAGGACACGGTTGAACCTGTCTACGGCGCGCCCGCCCGTTGGGTCAGCGAACGCGATCAGGAAAAGGCATCGCTGGCCGGTGCGACGCTGGTCACGCCAACCGAAATTCTGGCGACCCACCTCCTTGAAATCGTGAAACGCAATTTCTCGCGCTTGCTGACGCTGAAATCGTTGCGCCGGTTGCTGGCCGAGATGGTCAATGTCTCGGACCCCGCGCGGGCCGAGGCGAACCGCAAGCTGCTGGACGAGCTGATCCCCGACAAGGTGCCGACCGACGTTTTGCACGCGGTGCTGCGGCTGTTGCTGGACGAACAGGTGTCGATCCGCAACCTGCCGTTGATCCTGGAAGCGACCGCCGAAGCACGCGGCCAGAACGCCATGCCCGAGGCGATCTGCGAACACGTACGGCAGCGTCTGGGCTTTCAACTGGTCGCGGAAATGCGGCGCGCGGATGGAACATTGCCGTTGGTGCAACTGGCGCCCGAATGGGAAGACACCTTTGCCACCTATCAGGTCGATGCCGAGCGGGGGCTGGACATCGCTCTGCCGCCCGACCTGTTCAACACGCTGGCTGACAACATGTCGAACAAATTGGCCGACGCCAGCCGCGACGGTATTTACGCCGCGGTCGTGACCAACACCAGGCGCCGCCGGTTCCTGCGCACCGTCATGCGCGCCAAGGGGATCAGCAATCCGGTCTTTTCGTTCGAGGAAATCGGCGTCGACGCACGGCCCGCTTTGGTCGGTGTCGTGGCCGCCTGATGCAGGCGCTTGTCGAAATTCTGAGCGATCAGGCCTGGCACGGGTTTATCGTGTTTTTGCGCGTTGCAGCCATGGCGTCGCTGCTGCCGGCCTTTGGCGAAGAAACCGTGCCTGCGCGGATCAAACTGGGTGTTGCGCTGGCCTTTACGCTGATCGTGGCCCCCGCCGTGTCGCACAGCGCCCCGGCCCCCGGCCTGCCTGCGCTGGCCCTGCTGGTCCTGACCGAAGCCCTGGCAGGGCTGGTGCTGGGCATTGGCATACGTCTGTTCATTCTGGCCTTGCAAACCGCCGGTGCCATCGCCGCCCAATCCACGTCGCTTTCGCAAATCCTGGGGGGTGCCGTGCGTGATCCGCTGGCCGCCATCGGCTATATCCTGATTGTCGGTGCCTTGGCTCTGGCGGTGATGGCCGGGCTGCATGTCAAAGCCGCCGAGCTGGTCATTTTATCCTATGACATCATGCCCATAGGCGTGTTTGCAGGGGCGTCGGACCTGTCCGATTGGGGGCTGGACCAGATCCGCCGCGCGTTTTCGCTGGCCTTCACCCTGGCTGCGCCCTTTATCCTGGTGTCTGTTCTGTACAACCTTGCGCTGGGGGCCATCAACAAGGCGATGCCGCAGCTTATGGTCGCCTTCGTCGGCGCCCCGGTGATCACCGCCGGGGGCCTGCTGATCCTGTGCGTCAGCAGCCCGCTGATTTTGACAGTCTGGCTGGACGCGCTTGATGCGTTCATGGCAGCCCCGTTTCAGGCCGTGCCATGAGCGGGCAGGACGACGATACCGAAAAGTCCTTTGATCCGACGCCGCAGAAGCTGCAAAAGGCGCGTGAAAAGGGTGAGTTTGCCCGCTCGCAGGATCTGAACACCGCAGCCGCCTATGCTGGCTTGACGGTGGCGCTGTTGATCGCCGGGGCTGGTGCGGTTGCGGGGCTTGGCACCGCGTTGATGACCTTGCTGGATCAGGCCGACCGCCTTGCGCCACTGTTCGTCACCACCGGCAGCAGCCCTGTGTTCGCAGGCTTGCTGGGCGATGCGGTTCTGGCCATCGCGCCCATTTTCGCCATTCCGGCCCTTGCCGTGGTTCTGGTGATCGCCGCCCAGCGCGGGTTTGTCTTTGCGCCGTCCAAGCTGGAACCCAAGCTGTCCAAAATCTCGATCATCAAGAACGCAGGCAACAAATTTGGCCGCAACGGCCTGTTCGAATTTGCAAAAAGCTTTGTCAAACTGGTGATCTATTCGTGCTGTCTGGGGGCATTTCTCAAAGCGCGCGCGCCGGAAATGGTCACAGCTGTGAACAGCGGGCCACGCACGGTCGTGCTGTTGTTGGCCGAATTGTGCATCGCCTTTTTGTTCGTGGTGGTGCTGGTGTCGGTTGCCATTGGCGGCATCGACGCGATCTGGCAACACTTTGAACACATCCGCAAAAACCGGATGTCGCGCAAGGATTTGCAGGACGAAAACAAGGAATCCGAGGGCGATCCCCACCTGAAACAGGCGCGCCGGCAACGCGCGCAGACCATCGCCATGACGCAGATGATGGCGGATGTACCAGATGCGGACGTGATTATCGTCAACCCGACCCACTATGCGGTGGCGCTGAAATGGTCGCGCAAGGCCGGGACCGCGCCCACCTGTGTGGCCAAGGGCGTGGACGAACTGGCCGCCCGCATTCGCGCAGTTGCCATGGAACACAGCGTGCCGGTGCACAGCGATCCGCCAACCGCGCGGGCGCTGTTTGCCGTGACCGACATTGGCGCCGAGGTTCCGCCCGAAATGTACCCGGCCGTCGCCGCCGCAATCCGCTTTGCCGAAGCGATGCGCCAGCGTGCCAGAACGCGGGGGTATTGATGGCAAACCTGTCTGACCTGCATCAACTGACGCGCGTTCATTACGAACGGGCGCAGCAATCGTTGAAATCTCTGGCCCAGCAAGAGGCCCTGATCCGCGCCGAATTGCAGCGTCTGTCAGAGCAAGAGCGGGCCGCCAACGCCAATGCCCCGGACAACGCGTCCATGCGGGCAATCGGGGCGGATGTGATCTGGCTGGGATGGGTCGGCCGGTCAAAGGCGCAGTTGAACATCGCGCTGGCACAGATCCTTGCACAAAAGGAGCACCACCTGGCCCGGGTCCGCACCGCTTATGGTAAAGTGCTGGTCACCCGGCAGCTTGCCGAAAACGCCGCCCGCGACCGCAGTCACGCGCGCAGCAAGGCACAGCTGGAAACGGCGCAAGAGACCGCATTGTGGCGGTCCCTTGAGAAATAGGTCCAAAGGTAGGGTTCAGTAATCCTGCCGCCCGATGTCCGCGATCAGCACATCGGTCACAATCGGCCCCATATCCTTTTGCGCCACTTCCAACAACGCCGCGCGCAGCACGGACAGGTTGTTGGCACTGGTGAATTCGCCCTCGAACCCGCCCAGATTGGCGTGGTCGAACAACACCTGTAGGAAACTGTCGCGCAGCTTGGGTTCGCGCAGGTAAACGGCGTCTTTTGATCCGATCGTCACCTCGACACTCAGGGCCAGAACCATCAGCGCGCGCACTGCTTCGCGGTCGACAATGGGCACGACGAACTGGTTGCTTAGCTTGACGTATTCCCGCTCGACCGGCCCTTCTGTTTCGTGCTCTTCGGTGTCTGACGCCTGTTCTGTGTCATGCACTTCGGCCTCGGCGTTCGGGTCCGGTTCGGGCGGTGGCGGGCGCAGGAACAGGCCCGCACCCACGCCGCTGCCGGTGCCGATCAACAGCAGCAAAACAGGCAAAAGTTTCTTGATCATCGTCAGCCCCCTTCAGAATGGCAGGATCGCATCCAGCACCTGTTGCCCATAACGCGGTTGCTGCACGTCGGTGATCTGACCGCGCCCGCCATAGGACACACGTGCCGATGCGATCTTGTCATAGGTGATTTCATTCTGCCGCGAGATATCCTCGGGGCGGACATAGCCGGTGACCAGAAGTTCGCGCATCTCGAAATTCACGCGCAATTCCTGGCTGCCCGCGATCGACAGGACACCGTTGGGCAGCACCTCGACGATGGTGGCGGCCACGCGCAGGGTCAGCTTTTCCTTGCGCTTCACCGACCCGTCGCCCGCCGATGAGCTGGACGAGTTGATCGACACCGGATTGGTGCCCGATCCGCCATCATCAATCGCATTGTCCAGCCGTTGGGGGATGCCCACCAGTTCGGGAATGTTCAATGTCTCGCCGCTCGACCGCGACCGGTCGGTGGCGTTGGAAATTTCGGCCTTTTCGTCGATCTCGATCACCACGGTCAGAATGTCCCCGCGACGGATCGCCCGCCGGTCGCCCAGCAGCGATTTGCGCGACCCCGACCAAAGCGAGGCCTGATCCATCGGGCGCACAATCTCGATGGTGCGCGGCAACCCCGGCGAGATCATCGCGGCATGTTCGACCGTTTCCATCGGTTCGGAAAACGACGGCGCCTTGCCCAGATGGTCGCCGCGTCCGCAGGCGGACAGCAGCGCCACGCAGCTTAGAAGAAGTCCACAAAATCGTTTCATTTCAGTTTCCTAGTTGGACACGCGTACGGTGCCGTCGGCCTGCACCAGACCAAACAGCGTTGCGCGGGAATTCAGGTTCATGATGCGGATGCGATCACCAATGCCGCCGCGTTCCAGCGCGCGGCCTTCGGTGCTGATCGTCAGTTGCGCCCCTTGATAGTGCAGTTGGATGATCTGGTTTCGGTCAACCAGCGCGGGCGGCCCGATGTCGGCAAACCGGATCGGACGCCCTGCATACAACGCCACCCGCGCCTCTTGCCCGACCACATCCAGCGCGTTGTCGAACACATCGGCACGGCTGCCGGTAATGGCCTGCACGTCGGCGGCGGTGATCACCGATTGCGGGCGGATCGTGCGGGTGGGCACGACGATGTCGGCGCGGACAGCAGGGGCAGACAGAAACAGGCTGGCAAGCATCAGGATACGGATCATCGGATTTGCGTCGTCGCCCCCATCATCTGGTCGGCGGCCGAAATCACCTTGGCGTTCATTTCGTAGCCGCGTTGCGCCTCGATCAGCTCGGTGATTTCGCGCACCGCATCCACCGAACTGTCTTCCAGATACCCCTGTCGCAGGGTGCCCAGCCCGTCCTGCCCGGGGGCTGCCACCAGCGACGGACCCGACGCTGCGGTTTCGGTGAACAGATTGCCGCCAATCGCCTCCAGCCCCTTGGGGTTGCTGAACCCGGCCAGGGTAAATTGCCCTAGCAACTGTGCCTCGCTTTCGGCGGTGAAATAGGCGTAAACCTCGCCGTCGGCGTTGATCGAAATGCTGCGGACATCGGCGGGAATGACAATCTCGGGCGCCACCGGAAAGCCGTCCGAGGTGACAATCAGCCCCTCGCCGGTGCGTTTCAGCCCACCGTCGCGGGTATAGGCCGCCTGCCCTGATGGCAGCGTGACCTCAAGATATCCGTTGCCCTCGATGGCGATGTCCAGATCGCCGGCCGTGGCCGACAGCGACCCTTGGGCCAGATGCATCGACACCGCAGCGGGCCGCACCCCCAGCCCCAACTGCACCCCCGTGGGCAGCACCGTCCCGTCCGAGGCATTCACCGTGCCGGCGCGCGCCATCTGCTGGTAATGCAGGTCGGCAAATTCGGCACGGCGGGCATTGTACCCCGTGGTCGACATATTCGCGAGGTTGTTCGAAATCGTCTCGACCCGCATCTGCTGGGCGGACATGCCGGTGGCGGCAATCTTCAGGGCGCGCATGGGCTTTCTCCTTTATTTCGTCATGGATTCGAGCGCTTGGCGCACCCGTTTGTCTTCGGCTTCAAGGAAACTGGCGCCCATCTCATAGGCGCGCTGCACTTCGATCATGCGGGCCAGTTGCCCGATGGCATTGACGTTCGCACCCTCGACAAATCCCTGAACCACGCGGGCCCCCTCCGTCGGCTCGTACCCTGCGTCGGCGCGGAACATCACGCCGTCTTCGCGCTGCATGTCCAGCGGCGCCAGCGGGCGCACGACGCCGATCTGCCCGACCAGCACGCCATCCGCGCTCATGGTGCCATCCGAGGAAACGGAAATATCCGCACCCGGCGGCACAAAGATCGGCGCACCACCTGCGTCCAGCACACGAAAGCCGTCGTAGGTGACCAGATCGCCATCGGCATTTGGTGAAAACGCACCGGCGCGGGTCAATCGTTCACCGGCGGGCGTCTCGATCAGGAAAAATCCGTCACCCTCGATGGCAAAATCAAAGGTTCCGCCGGTCTGGCTTAGCGTGCCCTGTTCGAACGAGGTGTTGTGAACGTTGCCCTGCCCCATCGACAGCGACGGACCGTTTTCAACCGCCTTGACGTATTCCGAGAAAATCATCCCCTCTTGCCGATAACCGGTGGTGGCCGCGTTGGCGATGTTGTTGGCGACGATCTGCATCTCGCGTTTCAGGCCCATTTGGCGGGTGATGGTGATGTAACCTGCGCTGTCCATGGGTCAGCCTCCGATGATCAGGGGAATGATGCGGTCGTGAAAAAACGACACCAGCGTCTGGGTCATAAAGCCCATCGACATCCAGAACACGACGACGATGGCGGCCAGTTTGGGCACGAATGTCAGCGTCATTTCCTGGATCGAGGTCAGCGCCTGCACCAGCCCGATCGACACACCCGCAACCAGCGCCGCCGTCAGGATCGGGATCGACACGACCACCGCAACCCACAGCCCCTGACGCAGGGTGTCGAAAAAGATGATTTCGTTCAGCATCTTAGACCGGCATCCTCAGGATTTCCTGATAGGCCTCGACGACCTTGTTGCGCACGGTCACCGCCGTTTCGACAGCCAGCTCGGTCTGGGCCAGCGCCTGCACCAATGCGTGCGGATCCGCATCGCCGATCATCGACTGTTTGGCGACCTCTTCGCTGTGGGCCAGCGTCTGGGCAAAATCCATCGCCATGCTGCGAAAGGCATCGCCCATACCGCCCGCACCCGTGTCGGGTTTCGGTTCGGTCGCGGGCTTGGCATCGGCATAGCGTTGGGTGGCGTTCAGCAGTGACATATCCATTCTAGATACTCCTTGTTTGTTGGGTTCAGCGGCGCAGCAGGTCCATCAGGCCGGCCGACATCTTGCGGGCCTGTTCGAACATTTTCAGGTTCGCCTCGTAGCTGCGCTGCGCCTCGCGGGCGTCGGACAACTCGATCAGCAGGTTCACGTTCGACCCGTCGTAATGGCCGGTTTCATCGGCCAGCGGGTGCTGCGGATCATAGATCCGCTCAAGATCCGTCTTGCGGTCCAGATGCACGCGGCCGGTTTCAACCGTCGACACGGCATCGCCCATGCCAAAGGCCGTCTCGAAGGCGACCGTTTTGCGCCGGTATCCCGGCGTGTCCGCGTTCGAGATGTTTTCGGACAGGTGCCGCAACCGTTGCGCCTGCGCTTGCAAGCCGCTGGCAGAGACGGACAGGGATTTGGAAAAATCGCTCATCTCGTGATCCTTTAGCTGCGCGCAAGGGTGGCGTGCAGGACGTTCAGCGCCGATTTGTAAATCGCCAACGCCCGCTCGTGCTGCCGACCTGCGTCAACCGCGCTTAGCATTTCCTGCTCGACCGATACGGTGTTGCCGTCGGGCGATGCGGTGCCGGGCCGGTCCACGGGCGTCGCCGTGCCAGCCCCTGCCACAGCACCATTCAAGTGACCCGCACGCGTGGCACGCTGCACCTGCGCGTCATCCGGGCGGTACAGCGATCTGAAATCGGGCAGGTCACGCGCCATGTAGCCGGGCGTGTCCGCATTCGCGACATTCTGCGATATTAGAGCCTGTTTCTGACCCGCATGAACGGCCATCGCATTGGCGATTCTGAAAATTGATATGTTCTCGAACATCGGGGCTTCTCCCTCGTGCATTTCAATCAAGGCTTAACCCTGATTCCTTTAGAAACGGTTTGCAGAACCCAAGGGATTGTCATGAAAACCGCCTCAGCTTTCGCCGGATTGCAAAACCAGCTTGCACGTTTCAAACCCGTTCACCGGATTGGCCGTGTCACCCGCGCCGAAGGTTCTACGCTGCATGTTTCGGGTCTGGGAAACACCGCCCACATTGGCGATCGCGCCTTGCTCAGCGGGCAAAACGGCCTGCGGCTGAGCGGAGAGGTCGTCCAGCTGAACGGCGACGGCCTGGTGCTGCTGCCCGACGGAGAGATGGACGGCGTGGCCATCGGGGACCGCGTGATCTTGCAGGGCGGGGCAGTTATTGCGCCCCATGACGGCTGGATCGGGCGAATCGTTGACCCTGACGGCAAGGCGCTGGATGGCAGGCCGTTGCATCAGGGCAATGTCATGCGCCCCCTGCGGGGCAAACCGCCGCTGGCCGCGCTGCGCCGGGCGCTTGGCGGGCGGATGAACACGGGTCTGGCGGCGCTGAACACCGTGTTGCCCATCGTTCAAGGGCAGCGCGTCGGGCTGTTTGCAGGCTCGGGCGTGGGCAAATCCAGCCTGATGGGCACATTGGCCCGGTCGATGCAGGCCGATGTTGTGGTGATCGCGCTGATTGGCGAGCGTGGGCGTGAACTGCGTCATTTCGTTGACGAAATCCTGGGGGCAGAGGGGCTGGCGCGTTCGGTTGTTGTGGCTGCGACGTCGGACCAATCGGCCTTGTTGCGCCGCCGGTGTGCGTGGACCGCGATGGCCGTGGCCGAACATTTCCGCGATCAGGGAAAATCGGTCCTGTTCGTCGCCGATTCAATCACCCGTTTCGCCGAGGCCCACCGCGAGGTGTCGGTGGCCGCGGGCGAAGCACCCGTTTTGCGCGGACATCCCCCATCGACCGCGCATCTGATCATGTCCCTGTGCGAACGCGCCGGTCCCGGTCAGGGCGATCAGGGGGATATTACCGGCGTCTTCAGCGTTCTGGTGGCCGGATCGGACATGGACGAACCCATCGCCGACATCCTGCGCGGCGTGCTGGACGGCCACATTGTGCTGGACCGCACAATCGCCGAACGCGGGCGGTTTCCGGCGATCGATGTGCTGCGGTCGGTGTCGCGCAGCCTGCCTGCCGCCGCCTCTGATTCCGAAAATGAAAGCCTTGCTCAGGTGCGTCGCGCACTTAGTGTCTATGACCGCAATGCGATGATGATTTCGGCCGGCCTGTACACCCACGGCAGCGACCCCGAGATTGACCACGCTATACGTCTTTGGCCCGAGTTAGAGACGTTTTTAGCCAAATCAGAGCCGCAAGGCGTGGCCAACAGCTTTGCCCAGCTTAACCTGATCCTGCGGCGGGCCAGCGCAGGGCCAAAAGGCCCGGCAAGGCACGTCCCGGCCTCACGATTGTAGCAGCATCAGTGCGATTGACCCGGACGACGTGTTGGCATTGAACGCACTGATCTGGGACAGGGCGACGTATTTGGTCATCAGATCCTGCAACACCTCGGGGTCCGAAAACTGCGCGGGGTCCGAGCTGCCGAACATACGCTCGGCACGCTCCTGAAAGACCTCAAGTTGCTTGTCGATGTCCTGCTGGCCAAAAGCCTTGGGCAGGCTGAACACAGTGTCAAACACCGCCCGCAGCGGCGATTCCCCCATGATAGAGAACCATTTCGACCGCTCGCTGCTGTCGTCCGCAGCCAGTTCCGGCAATTTGCGTTCCGCATACAGAGCGATCCGCAGGGTTTCGTCCACGTTGCCGGTGGCCACCTCGAAACTGGCGGTTTCGTACAGGTTCACAATGCGCTCGGCAAAGCTTGAAAACGCAGTGGGACTGAATTCGTTCGGACCAAAACCGAATGCTTCGGACAGGTCCTTGTAGCGTTTGTCGGTAAAGCGGTTGGCCAGCGCGTCGTCGGCGGTCGTGCCTTCCTCAAGCATTTTCTGGATGAAAAACTTGTTATTGATGTCGTCCTGCAACCCGAATGCGCCCAACGCGACGCTTAGCAACTGGCGGTCATCGACCAGTTCTCTGGCCGAGGTCACCTTGCCGATGTTATCGCGAAAATAATCGGTTTCGCGGTTCAGCTGTGCCGACTGGTTAAACGCCTCGCGCTGAAGGTCATAGGTTTTTTGCAGGAACCGCCATCCGGCCAGACCGCCGGTGGGAACGACAGGCTGGAACATCGGTCAGGTTCCCGCAGCCAACAGGCGGTCTTCGCGCGGGATCAGCAGCCGCAACGCCTTGAGACAGTGGTAGTGGTCGCCGTTCACCAAGGCGTCCGAGGCCACAGCCAGCGACAGGCGGCTGTCGCGATCGGTAAAGACCTGGCTCAGCTCCTCGATATGCCTCAACAGCGATTTCCGGCTGCTTTCGGCATCCCCGTCCCCTGACAGCACCAGTTGCACCGCGTAACAGACACGGCGCACTGGTGTCGTGGCCTCGTCCGGGTGTATGGCATCGCGCAAACGCAGGATGTTCGCGTCTTTGGTTACAATCGCCAACCGACTGCGCCGGTCGCCGTTTTCGATGACAGCCCCGTTGATCAGGATACGTTCCTTGGGGCTCAGTTTCAGGATCAGACCGCTCATTGCCGTGCCCCGTTCCCTTTCAGACCGCGCAAAACGGCCATGTTGATTTCAAGAAGAGGCATGACCGACGCCTGCCTTTGCAGGATCTTGCTGGTATGCTGTGCGGTGAATTCGGCCAGATAGATGACCCGCGCCCGCAAGGTTTCGGGCAGACCGTTGCCATTGCCTGCCACATCCACCGCCAGGTTCGTCCACAGACGGCGATTGTCGTGCAAAGCTTCCGCAAAGGAACCGAAATTCCGCGACGAATCCTGTGCCGCGCTGCGCAGGCGTCGTGTGACCTGCGCGATAACCTCGTATTCGCCGCGTCGGTCCGTTCGGGTCGGGGCCGCGTTCGCGGCATAGCCGCGTTGTGCTGTGGAATATGCGTTCACAGGACCACTTTCAATGATGTGCCAATTGGGTGGTTACGTCTTGCGAAGGGCCGGGGCGCGCAGATACGCGCGCCCCGACGGATCGCTTAACGGAACAGCGACAGGATGGTCTGCGGCGCCTGGTTGGCGATCGACAGCGCCTGAACACCCAACTGCTGCTGCGTTTGCAGCGCCTGAAGACGCGCCGACGCCTCTTCCATGTCCGCATCCACCAATGCGCCGATGCCAACCTTCATCGCATCCGTCAGCTTGCCGACGAATTCGTTCTGGTCGGTGATCCGTTTGGAAGATGCGCCCAACGAAGCTGCACCGGTGATGGCGGTCTGCAAGAAGGCCTCCATCTCGCCCAGCGCAGTGACAGCCGATGCCTGATCGGCAATCGCGGTGCGGCCTGCAATGTCCAGGTTCGCCTCGAAATCGACGGTGGCGACGTCAATGGTGGACGCGGTCGGCGCACCGGTGCCCACACGATCCAACGACGACAGCACGGTCAGTTGCGTGCCGCCATTGCCGTCTGTATCGGTGGCCAACAGGTTCACACCGTTGAACTGCGATGCGCTGATGATCGACAGGATCTGCGCTTCTTTCTCGGCCATGTCTGCGTCGATCTTGGCAAAGTCAGCCGTTTCGCTGTTGCCCGAAATCGCCAGCGATTTCATCTCGTCCAGAACCTTAACGATCTGTTCGGCACCGGCCGAGGCCACGGCAACCGTTGCTTCACCGACCGACAACGAGTCAGAGATGGATTTGAAGCCCGAGACGTCCGATTCCATCACCTTGGAAATCGCCCAGACGGCCGAGTTGTCCTTGGCCATCGAAACCGATTTACCGGTCGAGATTTCATCCTGCGTTTTCGCCAGGTTCGAGTTGATGGATTTCAGAGTTTGCAGCGCAACCATTGCGCTGTTGTTTGTATTGATGCTCGACATGAACATGTTCCTTATGTCTTGACGCTTTGCGCCAGGTTACGTCCCGCCCCCCATTGGGACGGACAAAAACAAGTCATTCTGACATTTGCATTTTTCAGCATTGCTGAGCAGCGCCACTCTGTTCTCGAGTGCAGGGTCAACATCGCATCCACGTGCTAACGGAGTGCTAATGCTGGCCCGCATGTTCCGCCCGATTTTAATCAAACCGCCCTAGGCCCGCTTTTCGACCGAACGGGTCGGCGTCAGGGCGATCTCGTTTTTCTTGCCGTCGGCATCATATATATCCAGCGAACTGCGAATGCGGTGCATGGTGGCCAGCCGCCGCGTCACGGCGCGCACCCCATCCAAGGCCGAATTCAACAGCGACTGGTTGCGGACAACCTTGGCGTTCAGCGCGGTCAGCAGCGCCGGGTCGGCGCCGTCCTGCGCGTTCAGACGTGTGATCAGATCCTCTTTCAGATCCAGCGTGCGCGCGATCTTGTCCAGGTCGCCCGCCAGCAGCGCCGTGCGTTCCTGATCCAGCAGATCGTCCAGCGCGTTCATGGTGTCGTCAATCGGATCATCCGCCATGGCTTCGCCCTTTCAACGCGTGGAACAGCGATTCGCTTAGGCCGATGCCGCCGGCGGCGACCATCTTTTCGGCCTGCGCCTGCACCAGAAACGATGAAAACTGATCCTCTCCGGCACCGCCGCCAAAGCTGTCGCGCGCCTGGCCGAACCCTGCGGACTTCAACATTTCCGCGAGAAACCCCGCCTCAAGCTGGTCGGCGACGGCACGCAATTCGTCATCGGTGCGTGCGGTCGCGGTGCGGGTTGCCTGCGTGCCCGCCAAGTCTGGTGTCACTTGCATCCTGTGATCCCTTCAAATGCGTTGTATTTTCCAGATCATGACGCAGGACCGGTAAAGAAGCGGTAACCAAAGCAAGGCTAAGACAGGGACAAGGAAGAATTCCCGGAGGCTATGTGCAACTTATTCCCTTGCTTCAAACCGGCGCGCCCGTCGGGCAGCGTACCACCCTGGCGGCGACGGGTTCCCATGTCAGTTTCGCCGCGGCTTTTGACAAGCTGGCCGCGTCCGATACCGCCAAGACGGCCCCCACGGACGTGGATACGCCTGCCCGCTCAGACACTGCGCCGACGGGTCAGACAGAAGATGATCCAACCGATGCGAACACTCTGCCTGCCGGCATGGAAGAGTCAGAAGATGAGGATTCGCTTGATAGTCCGCCGATGCCTGTCGGCCTCGACCCAACAGCCCAACACGCAAAGACCAACGCGGAAACGCCGCTGCGCCCGGGATCTGAATCGCGGCTGATCTACGCGGTACAATTCGATGGCGCTTCGCAATCATCTGGTGGTGCGACCGGGTCAGACGCAGGGACAGGCGGCGCTGCCGCCATAGTCGCCCACCGGGAAACGGCAGAGTTGATGATGCGCCCTGCGGATCACGGACCTGACGCGCCGCAAAGTGTGACACCGTCCATGGCGGCAACGGCTGACATGCGCGAAACCGCAACGGTGACAGATAAAACCGCACCCGTGTTACACCCCCTGCCCACGATGCCTGCCGATGGGCTGGACCGCGCGGGTAACAAACCGGTCTTCGCTTCTGAGCACACGTATCGCGTTGGCAGCACACTGCTACCTTCTCAAACGGCCGCCACAGCATCGGATACGGCGATCCGCGTCAACGCAACACCCGCGTACGGTGACAGCACCGCTGCCGGTGCAGCACGCCAACAGCCGTCACCAAGGCAGGCTTATTTGTCGATGCATGCCCCGGCTGTGCCTCAATCCGCCGCCCCGATCCCACAGTCCGCATCTGGTCCCACAGACGCCCGATTGGAAAGCCAGCAGCAAACGCCGATTGCAACGGTCATCATTCGAACGATGGCTTCACCGGCACAAGCCGCCGACGGGGAGCGACCAACCACGGCCAACCCGGCGGCTCCGCAGCACCCCCCGACCAACCCGGGCACTGTGCAACCCACCGTCACGCGAAACATCTCTGAGCCTGGGCTTGCACCGACCCAGCCCCTGACCGCTGTGTCAGCCGCGAATCCGTCGACCGATCTGGAGCATGGTGAGGGACAGATTGAAACCGCGCTGGCCGACATACGGACCCCTGGCCCGACATCGGTGCAGTCGCACATCCCGACGGTGCAGGCGGCCCCGCAGCACCTGCATGCGACCCTGGCCAAACAGATCGCGGAGGCTGCGCAAAACGGCAGTGACCGGCAGATCGAGCTTACCCTCAGCCCAGCCGAGCTGGGCAAGGTCCGCATGTCTCTTTCGACAACGGATGCGGGCGTGTCGGTCCTGATCCACGCCGACCGGCCCGAAACGCTGGACCTGATGCGCCGGAACATTGGCGATCTGGAAAGCGAATTTGCCGACATGGGCTATGGCGACGTTGATTTTGCCTTTTCCGGCGGCGACGACGCGCAAGACCAGCGCGGCGATCATCCGCAGTCGCAGGCCACGCCATCACATGCGGACGGGACCGCTGTCGGCACCGCATCGAATGTCTCTGGCGGCCCACCGCTGTCGCCAGAAACCTCCATGGACATCAGAATATAAGGATCGTCGCCATGAACATTTCCCCGGCCGTCGCCCAGTCTCAATCGCAAGCACGGGCACAAGCACAGGCCCAAGCACAAACCACCGCGACAACCGCATCGAACGGGGCGTCGTCGCTGATCTCGTCCGACTTTGAAACCTTCCTCAGGATGATGACCACACAGGCCCGCTATCAGGACCCGTTGGAACCGATGGACAGTTCGGAATACGCCGCACAACTGGCGCAGTTTTCGATGGTGGAACAGCAGGTGCAGACAAACGATCTGTTGCAGTCGCTCAGCGCCGCGTTGCAGACCGCAACCGCGACGCAAACCAGCGTCGGCGCGCTGTCGGGCTGGATCGGGATGGAGGCGCTGTCCTATGCCCCCGCGCATTTCGATGGCACCCCTGTGACCATCGCCCCGAACCCCCTGACGGCAGCCGATACCGCCTATCTGGTGGTCTACGACGCCAACGGAACCGAGGTGCAGCGCCAAAGCATCCCGGTGTCGCCCGATGCGGTGCAATGGCACGGGGTCGCGGGTTTGAACGGCTCGACCTTCCCCGAGGGGAACTACACCTTTGAAATCGAAAGCTTCCAGCAGGGCGAGCTGTTGTTGGCCGAGCGCGCCCAGACCTACGGGCGCGTCACCGAAGCGCGGATTGAAGAAGGGCGCACGATCCTGATCCTGGAAGGCGGGCTTGCGGTTCTGGCCGACGATGTGACGGGGCTGCGCGAACCGGTCTAGTGGTCAATCCCGTAGTCTTCGCGCCCGACCGAAGTATAGGCCAGAAATCCGGCGCGCTTGGCGTCCTTTTGCGAATAGATATTGCGCAGGTCGGCCATGACCGGCGTGGCCATCCGTTTGACAATGCGTTTCAGGTCAAGCGCGCGGAATTCGTTCCATTCGGTCAGGATCACCACCGCGTCGGCGTTCTGGGTTGCCTTGTAGACATCCTCGAACCAGTTGACGCCGGGCAACAACGCTTCACCTTCGCGGCGGCCTTGCGGGTCGACCACCCGCACCTTGGCACCGCCGCCCACCAACGCGGGCACGATGGTCAGTGACGGGCTGTCGCGCATGTCGTCGGTGTTGGGTTTGAACGTCACCCCCAGAATGGCGATGATCTTGCCATTGACCTTGCCACCGCACAGATCGACCACCTTGTCGATCATCCGGCGCTTGATCTCGTCATTTACCTTGATCACCGTCTCGGTCAGTTGCATGGGCATCGAATGGTCCTGCCCCATGCGGGCCAGCGCCTGCGTATCCTTTGGGAAACAACTGCCGCCATAGCCGGGGCCTGCGTGCAGGAACTTGTTGCCGATGCGCCCGTCCAGCCCCATGCCTTGCGACACGGTTTTCACATCCGCGCCGGTGCGCTCACACAAGGCTGCGATTTCGTTGATAAAGGTGATCTTGGTCGCCAGAAACGCGTTGGCGGCGTATTTGATCATCTCGGCGCTTTCCAGATCGGTCGTCATGATCGGAAAATCGCGCAGGTACAGCGGGCGGTAGATCTGGTTCATCACGTCAGCGGCGCGGTCGTTCTGTACGCCGACGACAACACGGTCGGGGCGCATGAAATCGTCAATTGCCGCGCCTTCGCGCAGAAATTCGGGGTTGCTGGCCACATCGAAATCGGCCTCGGGATTGGCCTTGTGCACCGCCTGTTTGACCTGACGGTTGGTGCCCACCGGCACGGTCGATTTGGTCACGATCACGGCGTAACCGGTCAGCGCATCGGCAATCTCGGCGGCGGCGGCCATGACATAGGTCAGATCGGCGTGGCCATCGCCGCGACGCGTGGGCGTGCCAACCGCGATAAACACGGCCTCGGCCCCGTCCACCGCGGCTTTCAGATCGCCGGTGAAGGACAGGCGCCCGGCCGCCACGTTCTTGGCCATCAGATCGTCCAGTCCAGGCTCGTAAATCGGCACTTCGCCGCGTTCCAGCATCTCGACCTTCTTGGGGTCCTTGTCGACACAAACCACATCGTGCCCAAAGTCCGAGAAACACACACCCGACACCAGCCCGACGTAGCCGGTTCCGATCATTGCGATTTTCATGCTGGTTCCTCTGCGCTGCCTGCTGCGATTGAGATGGAAGTTACCGGCGATCCTGTCAACGCTGCGGTGCGTCCGGCTATGGGTTTTGCGCCAAAAGACGCAGTTACGTCACAGATCGGCCAGCATGAATCCGGCATAAGCGGCAGGCATGACCGCACGGCGGAACCGTCCCAGCGGAAACCGTGACAGCGGTTGCGCCATCGCCACGGGCACGTCGCCCTGCCCCATGATCTGCCCCGCGATCAGCTTGCCGGCATAGGTGCCCATGGCCACGCCGTTGCCGTGGTAGCACAGGCTGGCGAACAGGCCCGGCTGCCCCGGAACCGCGCCAACAAAGGGCATCATATCACGGGCAATACACACCATCCCCGACCAGGAATGCGCGCTTTCCACATGCCGCCAGGCGGGGAACATCGCATCAAAATCCTGACGCACACGACGGCGCGCGCGGACCTCGGCAGCGGGGTTTGACGTCAGCCCTCCGCGCATCCCGAACAGGAACCGCCCGTCAGGCATCTTGCGGAAATAGTGCAGCAGGTTGCGCGTGTCATAGCACGCTTGATCGCTGGTCCATCCCGCGTCGGCCTGCTCTTGCTGGGTCAGAGGGCGGGTGACGATCACGTTCGACTGGCTGGGCATATAACGCCCTGCCAGCCACGCGGGCAGATCGTCCGAGGAATAGCCGTTGGTGGCGATCACCACCTGATCGGCAGTGACCGTGCGGCCAGCGGACAAGGTCCATTTCTGACCGCGTTTCAGGCTCTGCACAGGGCTTTTGCCAAAGATACGCGCACCTGCATCCCGTGCAGCGGCAGCCAGTCCGGCAATGTATTTGCGCGGGTTCAGGCCAAAACCGATGGGGATGGTCAGCGCGCCGTGGAACGGCCCGGACAGTCCATGGGCTGCCAGATCGCCCTTGGCGATAATCTCGCAATCAATCCCGTGGTTCTCGGCCGCGCCTTCGGCGGCGCGGCGCAGGTCGTCCATATCCTTGGCGCGGTGCGCCAGTTCGGTTTCGCCGTTCGAATGGCGGTCGACATCAATGCCATGCGCTTGGGTGATCTGTTCAACCAGCCCGATCGCATCGCGTTCCGCCTTGCGATACTGCAACCGGCCCGCGCGGCCAACGCGCCGGTCCAGACCTGCGTCGTCAATCCGCGCGCCACCCAGACAGCAAAAGCCGCCGTTGCGCCCGGACGCGCCCCAGCCCACGTATTCGGCTTCCAGAACAACAACATCAACACCCGCTTGCGCCAGATGCAATGCCGCCGACAGGCCGGTGAAGCCGCCCCCGACGATGGCCACGTCGCAGGCAATATCCGTCTCTAACGCGGGGAAATCCGGCAGGTCGCAGGTTTCATCCCACCAACAGCCCGCGCGTGGCCCGCTGCCAAAGGCATAGTCGGCATAGATACGTTTCATGTGGCGCGCTGCGCGGCCTGCTCTTCACGGCGCACCCGCACCGCGTGGCGTTTCGACATCAGCGACGCGGTGATCACCCCCACCGATACGATCCCGATCAGGATCGACGACAGCGCGTTGATCTCGGGCGAGACCCCCAAGCGCACCGACGACCAGATCTTCATCGGCAGCGTTGTGGCCGACGGACCTGTGGCAAAGGACGCAATCACCAGATCATCCAAGCTGAGCGTAAAGGCCAGCAACCACCCTGAAATCACCGCAGGTGCGATGATTGGCAGCGTCACCAACCGAAACGCATCGAACTGCGATGCACCCAGATCCAGTGCCGCCTCTTCCAGCGACCGGTCAAAGGTGGCCAGGCGCGACGACACCACGACCGATACGTAACACATGGAAAAGGTGGTGTGCGCCAGAACAATGGTCATCACGCCACGGTCCATGCCGATGCCGATGAACAGCAGCAGCAGCGACAGGCCGGTGATCACTTCGGGCATCACCAGCGGCGCATAGATCATGCCGGAAAACAGTGTGCGCCCCATGAACCGCCCGCCGCGCACCAGCACATAGGCGGCCATCGTGCCCAGAACCGTGGCAAAGGTGGACGACATCACGGCCACCTTCAGCGTGACCCATGCGGCATCCAGAAATGCCTCGTTCTGGAACAGCGTGCCGTACCATTTGGTCGAGAAACCGGCCCAGACCGTCACCAGCTTGGACGCGTTGAAGCTGAAGATGACAAGGATCAGCATCGGCAGGTAGAGGAAGGCGAAACCAAATGTCAGGCTGACCACGTTGAACGGGCTAAGACGGTTCATTGCTCTGCCTCCTGCTGGCGCTGTTCGTTGCGCTGGAACAGGATGATCGGAATGATCAGGATCAACAGCAGGATCACCGCCACGGCACTGGCCACGGGCCAATCCCGGTTGGCAAAGAATTCCTCGAACAGAACCTTGCCGATCATCAGCGTGCCCGAACCACCCAGCAAAGACGGGATCACAAATTCGCCCAGCGCCGGGATAAAGACAAGGAAACAGCCCGCCACGATCCCGTTGCGCGACAGCGGGATCGTCACCAGCCAAAACGCCTGCATACGCGAACAGCCCAGATCTTCGGCCGCCTCGATCAGGCTTTCGTCCAGCCGCTCAAGTGCTGCATAGATCGGCAGGATCATAAAGGGCAGATAGGTGTAGACGATCCCGATATAGACCGCCCAATTGGTGTTCAGGATGGTCAACGGTTCGCTGATCACGCCGGTCCACAGCAGGAACTGGTTCAGGAACCCTTCGGTGCTGAGAATGCCCACCCACGCATAAACGCGGATCAGGAACGACGTCCAGAACGGCAGGATCACCAACATCATCAGCGTCGGGCGCCATTCTTCGGGCGCGCGCGCCATGGCATAGGCCATCGGATAGCCGACCAGCAGCGTAACAAGGGTGGATACGAACGCGATTTGCAACGAACTGACGTAAGCTTTCCAATACAGGTCATCCTGCGTCAGAAACACGAAGTTTTCGAAATCCAGACCGGAAATCAGCGCGGCAAAGCCGTCTTTCATCGTCGGCGTATAGGGCGGGATCGCCAGCGCCGTGTCGGACAGGGACACTTTGAACACGATGGCAAAGGGCACCAGAAACAGCGCCAACAGCCACAGGTACGGCACCGCTATGAGGGCAAAGCGTCTCACGCTTCCAACAACACGCCGGCGGTGGCGCTCCAGCTTAGCCACACGGGGTCTTCCCATGTGTAGGCGCGGCGCGACACGCGGCGGGTGTTGGCCGACTGCGCCTTGATCACCTGACCGGTGGGCAATTCAACGTGATAGGTGCTGAGGTTGCCCAGATAGGCGATGTCCAGAACCTTACCCTGCACTGCGTTTGCCGCATCGGCAGGGCGTTCGGCGCTGATCGCGATTTTCTCGGGGCGGATCGCCAGATGCGCCTTTTGCCCATCGCTGAACGGGCGGGCACTGGTGGCGGTCGCAGGTTCGGTACTGCCCCAGTCGATGGCATAGCTTTCGGGGCCGTTGGCCTTGGCCGTGCCTTCCAGGATGTTCACGTCACCGATGAAATCCGCCACGTAGACACTGTTTGGCGCTTCGTAGATCTTTTCGGGCGTCGCCACCTGAATGATGCGCCCCTCGTCCATCACCGCGACGCGGCTGGCGACGGTCATCGCCTCTTCCTGATCGTGTGTCACGATGACGAATGTGGTGCCGGTGGTTTCCTGAATGTCCATCAGCTCGAACTGCGTGTCCTGCCGCAGCTTTTTGTCCAGCGCGCCCAGCGGTTCGTCCAGCAGCAGCAGCTTGGGCGCCTTGGCCAGCGACCGGGCCAAGGCCACACGCTGACGCTGACCACCGGAAATCTGGTGCGGCTTGCGACGGCCGAACTTGGACAGGCGAGTCAGTTTCAGCATTTCCTCGACGCGGGCGGCGATGGCGTCCTTGGGCATGTCGGACCGGCGCAGGCCGAACGCGATGTTGTCCCAAACGGTCAGGTGCGGGAACAGCGCGTAGGACTGAAACATCATGTTCACCGCGCGTTTGTTCGGCGGCACACCCGCAATGTCCTGCCCCGACAGCAGGATCGACCCCTCGGACGGCGCCTCGAACCCGGCCAGCATCCGCATCATCGTGGTCTTGCCACAGCCCGACGGCCCCAGCAGCGCAAAGAATTCACGCTCGTAAATGTCCTGCGTCAGGTCATCAATGGCCACAAAGTCACCAAATCGCTTGGTCACATTCACGAACTGGATCAACGGCTTTTGCTGCGGATCATCCCAAGGGGCAAATACGGTCTGTGCCAAAATATTTCCTCACAGAAATCACGGGGGAAAAAGACGCGCGACCCCAATGGCCGCGCGCCGGATCAGAGGCTTCAGGTGCCCGATTTGACCTTGGTCCACAGACGCGTCACGACACGCTGCGTTTTCGCGTCATAAGGCGACGTGGTGTACAGTTTTTCCAGCGTTTCGGCGTCGGGATAGATCGCCGTGTCGCCAATCACATCCTCGACCAGAAACTCCTGGCTGGCGAGGTTGCCGTTGGCGTAATAGACATAGTTCGACGCCGCCGCCATGTTCTGCGCGTCCATGATAAAGTTCAGGAACTTGTGCGCCCCGTCAGGGTTCGGTGCGTCCACCGGGATGGCCATGTTGTCGAACCACATCAGCGCGCCCTCTTTCGGCGCATTGAATTCGATGGTCACGCCGTTGTCAGCCTCGGCTGCGCGGTCGCGCGCTTGCAGAATGTCACCGGACCAGCCCACCGCCACACAGATGTCGCCGTTGGCCAATGCGTTGATATATTCCGAACTGTGGAATTTCTGCACATAGGGCGCGATGGCGGTCAGGACCGGCTCGGCCTTCTGGATGGTTTCAGCGTCTTGCGCGTCGGGGTTTTCGCCGATGTAGTTCAGCGCCGCGGGGATAATCTCTGCCGGTGCATCCAGGAAATGAACGCCGCAAGCCGACAGTTTTTCCATGTTGGCAGGGTCAAAAACCAGCGCCAGCGATCCAATGGGGGCATCGTCGCCCAGCACTTCCTTGACCTTGTCGACGTTCACGCCAATGCCGGTGGTGCCCCACATATAGTTGATCGCATATTCGTTGCCGGGGTCATATTTGCCGACCCGTGTGTTGATCACGTCCCACATGTTTTCCAGGTTCGGCAGCTTGGATTTGTCCAGCTTCTGAAAGGCACCGGCGCTGATCTGGCGTTGCAGGAATGTGCCCGACGGCACAACGACGTCATAGCCGGACGATCCGGCCAGCATTTTGGTTTCCAACACTTCGTTGCTGTCAAAAACGTCATAAATCAGGTCAATGCCTGTTTCTTCCTCGAATTTGGTCAGCAGGCTTTCGTCGATATAGTCGGACCAGTTGTAAACGCGCACTTCTTCGGCCATTGCCGATGAGGCGATTACCGCCAGTGCCGCAACTGTGCTAAGCATCGTCTTGGTCATGTTATTCTCCCGTTCATCAGACCGGGTTGATCCCGGCTTGGTTTAATTTGATCAAGTTTTGCCCTTTGCGGCAAGATGATTTATGGTTTCACGGCAGGTTGGCCCGCGCAAGCGGTTCACCATGGAGGTGCCCGGAAGATATGCCCATGTTGAATGCATCGCTGAAAAAAGAGGCGCCCCAGACAGGCGGCGACCGGCAGGATTTGCTGCCCAAGACACCGGCGCATCAGGCCGTCTATGCCAGGATGCGCGACGCCATCCTGTTCGGCGATCTGGCCCCCGGTCAACCGATCACAATTCAGGGTCTGACAACCATGCTGAACGCCGGCATGACCCCCGTCCGCGAGGCGATCCGCAAACTGACAGCCGAAGGCGCGTTGGAAATGCAGGGCAACCGCCGGGCGTCGGTGCCGGTTCTGGACCTGCATACGTTGGAACAGCTTGAATTCATGCGCTTAAATCTGGAACCCGAGCTGGCATTTCGCGCCACCGCGCACATCGACAGCGCCGATATTGACCGGCTGACTCAGATCGACGACAGCCTGAACGACGCCATTGATGCGGGGGATGTCAGCGGGTATTTGCGGCTGAACCACGCCTTTCACATCACCCTTTATGCAGTTGCACAGGCCCCGATTCTGGCCCAATCCGCCGATGCGCTTTGGCTGCGGTTCGGGCCGTCTCTGCGGGTGGTCTGCGGCCGGTTTGGCACGTCGAACCTGCCCGACAAACACGCCGAGCTTCTGGATGCCCTGAAACACGGCAACGCCGACGCCGCCCGCGCCGCCACCGCCGAAGACATTCTTCAGGGCGTGATACAGGTGCGCGCCGCCCTGTCAGAAGAGTCGGCAACACGGTGATTCGGCCCTTGTCTGATTGACAGTTCGGAATTTGATCATATTCTGTGTTGAACTTCATTTCTGATGAAAAGGACACCGTCATGGCCGCCATCACCAACCATTTGCCCACTGCCGAGTTGCAGGCGCTGGACGCCGCGCACCACATGCACCCCTTTACCACCAACAACGAACTGGCGGCCAAAGGTGCACGCATCATCACCCGCGCAGATGGCGTTTACCTGACCGACAGCGAAGGCAACCACATTCTGGACGGGATGGCCGGGCTGTGGTGCGTCAACATCGGCTATGGCCGTGGCGAGCTGGCCGATGTGGCGGCACGGCAAATGCGCGAACTGCCGTTCTACAACACCTTCTTCATGACATCGCATGCGCCGGTCATCGCACTGGCCGCCAAGATCGCTGAACTGGCGCCTGCGCATCTGAACCACGTGTTCTTTGCCGGGTCCGGGTCCGAGGCGAACGACACCAACATTCGCATGGTCCGCACCTATTGGGCGCAAAAGGGCAAGCCGTCAAAATCCATCATCATCAGCCGCAAGAATGCCTACCACGGGTCCTCCGTCGGGTCGGGCAGCCTGGGCGGCATGACCCCGATGCACGAACAGGGCGGCCTGCCGATCCCTGACATTCACCACATCAACCAGCCGAACTGGTGGGCCGAGGGCGGCACATCCACACCCGAAGATTTCGGCCTGCAACGTGCGCAGGAACTGGAACAGGCGATTCTGGAAATGGGCGAAGACCGCGTTGCTGCCTTTATCGCGGAACCGATCCAGGGTGCCGGCGGTGTGATTGTGCCACCGTCGACCTACTGGCCCGAAATCCAGCGGATTTGCGACAAATACGAAATTCTGTTGATCGCCGATGAGGTCATCTGTGGCTTTGGCCGCACCGGCGAATGGTTCGGGTCGACCACCGTGGGGATCAAACCCGACATCATGACCATCGCCAAGGGCTTGTCGTCCGGTTACCAGCCCATCGGCGGGTCGATTGTGTCGGACGAGGTGGCCGAGGTGATGAACGCCTGTGAATTCAATCACGGCTACACCTATTCCGGTCACCCCGTTGCCAGTGCCGTCGCGCTGGAAAACCTGCGGATCATGGAAGACGAAAACATTCTGGACCACGTCCGCAACGTCGCCGCCCCTGCACTTGCCGAGATGTGGCACGGTCTGGGCGATCATCCGATGGTGGGCGAAACCAAGATTGTCGGCATGATGGCGTCGCTGGCGCTGACACCCGACAAGGACAGCCGCGCCAAATTTGCAGCCGACGCAGGCACCGCCGGTTTCATGACGCGCGAGCGTTCCTTTGCGAACAACCTGATCATGCGCCACGTCTACGACCGCATGGTCATCTCGCCGCCGCTGGTCATCACGCCCGAAGAGATCACCGAAATGGGCAAACGTGCCCGCACCGCGCTGGACGAATCCCATGCGCTGATGAAAGACCAAGGGCTGTTCAAAGCCGCGTCGTAAGGCGTCAGGTGCCGCTCATCAGCGGTTCCAGCATCGCCAGACAGGCTTTCATCTGGTCGATCTCGACGAACTCATCCGGTTTGTGGGCCTGGGCAATATGTCCCGGCCCGCACACCACCACATCCATCCCCATTTCCTGAAACAACCCCGCCTCGGTTCCGAAGGGGACCAGTTCGGCGCTGTTGGTGCCCAAAAGGCCCGCCAGCAGATCGCGGGCGGTGTTCACTTCCATGGGTTCCAGCCCCGCGACCTCGCCAATCGTTTCGGTGCGAATGTCGGCCTGCGGATAGATCGCGCGCATCATCGGCAGCATCTCGTCCTCGACAAAGGCCGCGATGCTTTGTTGTACGAAACGGGCGTCATCTTGTACAACAGGGCGCATTTCCCATTCGACCTCGGCCTTGCCCGCGATCACGTTGTGCGCCACGCCACCTGACACACGACCGATGTTGATCGTGGTCCACGGCGGTTCGAACCGGCTGGTCACTGGCGCGCGCGCCATCAGATCGGAGCGCAGTTCCAGCAGGCGATTGACATAGCGCACAGCGTATTCGGCAGCGTTCACACCGCGCCCCGGATCGCTGCCGTGTCCTTCAAGACCGGTAAAGTGGGTGGTGTATTCGCAACAGCCCTTGTGCCCTTCGATCACCCGCATACCCGTGGGTTCCCCGATCACCGCCATAGCGGGCTGCAACCCGCGCGCCTGCAATTCAGGCACCAAAGCCCGCGCACCCAGACAGCCGACCTCTTCGTCATAGGTAAAAGCGAAATGCACCGGCTTTTTCGGCGTCACCTTGCCCGCCATCACCACGGCGGCGGCGATAAACCCCTTCATGTCACAGGTGCCGCGGCCGTAAAGCCGCCCATCGCCCTCGCGCATCTCGAAGGGGTCGGATGACCAGTCCTGATCCGCGACCGGCACAACATCGGTGTGCCCGCTTAGCATCAGACCACCCGGCGCGTCGGGGCCGATGCTGGCCCACAGGTTCGCCTTGGCACCGCAAGGGGACAACAGCACATCGGTGCGTGCGCCCGCGTCTTCCAGACGGGTGGCCAGTTCGGCGATCATCGCCATATTGCTGTCCGCCGACACGGTGGGCATCGCGATCAACTGCCCAAGCAAATCAACGGTTTTGCGCAGACTCATGGTTTGACGAACATCTTGCGGGGACGGTCGCAGAAACATTCCGCCGGACCGTTTTCGGTGATGCGGATGCTTTCGGTGATCTCAAGACCCCAGTCCGCCATCCACAGCCCGGGCATGAAGTGAAAGGTCATGTTCGGTTCCAGCACGGTTTCGTCGCTGACCCGCAGGGAAATCGTGCGCTCGCCCCAGTCGGGCGGATAGCTTAGCCCGATGGGATAGCCGCAGCGTTCGCCGCGTTCGATCCCCGCCGCTTCCAGCGGTGCGGCCAGGGCATTGGCGATGTCACAGGCGCGGTTGCCTGCGCGGGCCGCGTTCAGGCCGGCCTCAAGCCCTTCGACCAATGCCGCCTCGGCCCGTTTCAGGAAATCGGGCGGCGTGCCCAGAAACAGCGAACGGCAGAACGGCGCGTGATAGCGGCGATAGCAGCCCGAGATTTCAAAGAATGTGGCCTCGCCCGTTTCAAAGGGACGGCCATCCCATGTCAGGTGCGGCGCGGCGGCGTCCGATCCCGACGGCAACAGCGGCACAATCGCCGGATAATCGCCCCACGCGCCATCCACACCCCGCACCGCGTCGCGGTAAATCTCGGCCACGACTTCATTCTTGGGCACGCCGGGTTCGACCCGTTCCAGCAGGCCATCAATGATCTTTTCCGAAATCCGGGCGGCATTGCGCATGTATTCAAGCTCGGGCTCGGATTTCACACCGCGTTTCCAGTTTACCATGGCCGTGGCATCGGTGAACTGCGCGTCAGGCAGGCTGGATTGCATCACGGCAAAGGCCTTGGCCGAGAAGTAATAGTTGTCCATCTCGACGCCGATGCGTTCCGCACCCAGATCTTGCAGGATGCCCGCCAGTTCCTGCATCGGATGGCGTTCGGTGGATTGCACGAAATGATCGTCGTATCCGCGCACGTGGTCGTCATCCATCCAGACCGTGCGCCGCGCGCCGGCGGCATCCTGACGCCGCCCCCACCAGATCGGATCGCCTTCGCCGCGCAGGATCACGCCCTGGTGCACATAAAATGACCATCCATCATATCCGGTCAGCCACGCTTGGTTGCTGGGGTCGGTGACAAACAGCGTGTCGATCCCCGCGGCATCCATCGCGCCGCGCACAAGAGCGATGCGCCGATCATATTCGTCAGCGGTAAAAGGCAAGTTTTTTATGATCATGGGCGTGCTCCGTTTTCAGAAACTTGCGTTTTGTCGTCTCGGGACGCAACACCTATCGGTGAGGGGCGATTCCCGATGTCGCAGACGGCATCGCACAGGTCGTGTTAGGCAGGCTATTGTCCTGATATTCGGGATTTAACGAAAAATAAGCCTGTATTGAGGGCACAACCAACTGTTTTTCAGCAATCCGGTTGCAATACTGGACCATGGTCGTTTTACTTAGATCCAACAAGGCGGGTTCACCGTCGTCATAAATTCAGGGAGCCTGATTTGGCTAACACATCGACCGATGCGGCGTTCGTTGAATTCGAACGCGTGCAAAAAAGCTATGACGGCGTAAACCTCGTCGTCAAAGATTTGAACCTTTCCATGCCACGGGGTGAGTTTCTGACGATGCTCGGCCCATCCGGTTCGGGCAAGACAACTTGCCTGATGATGCTGGCAGGATTTGAAACCGCAACCCATGGTGACATCCGTCTGGGCGGAACGTCGATCAACAACATTCCACCGCACAAGCGCGGCATTGGCATGGTGTTCCAGAACTATGCGCTGTTCCCGCATATGACGGTTGCCGAAAACCTGGCCTTTCCGCTGGAAGTCCGCAAAATCGGCAAGTCCGAGCGCGAAGAGAAAATTCACCGCGCCCTTGGCATGGTGCAGATGAACGATTTCGCCGGCCGCCGCCCCACGCAATTGTCGGGTGGCCAACAACAACGGATCGCCCTGGCCCGCGCGCTGGTGTTCGAACCCGAACTGGTTCTGATGGACGAACCGCTGGGCGCGCTGGACAAGCAACTGCGCGAAACCCTGCAATTCGAGATCACCAAGCTGGCACACGATCTGGGCATTACCGTGGTCTACGTGACCCACGACCAGACCGAAGCGCTGACCATGTCCGACCGCGTTGCCGTGTTCGAAAACGGCCGCATTCAGCAATTGGCGCCGCCCGACCAACTGTACGAAAAGCCTGAAAACAGCTTTGTTGCCCAGTTCATCGGTGAAAACAACACGCTGATGGGCGAGATCAAAGAGATCAGCAATGGCACGGCTGTTGTGCAACTGGACGGCGGCGATCTGATCGACGCAGTTCCGGTGAACGTCAGCGAAGTGGGCGAACGCACGCGCGTGTCGATCCGCCCCGAACGGGTCGAGATGAACAAGGGCCGCCTGATGCCCGGCGCACGGACGCTGAAGGCCGAAGTGCTTGAGTTCATCTATATGGGCGATATTTTCCGCACCCGTCTGCGTGTGGCCGGCTCTGATGACTTTGTCATCAAAACCCGGAACGCACCGGATCAGGCGCGCCTGACACCTGGCACCCAGATCGAAATCGGCTGGTTGCCCGAAGATTGCCGCGCCTTGGACGCGTAAAGTCCCGGACACGGCTGGCGCATCCCTGCGGGGAGGCGCCCGATACGAGGCTGTGATCAAGCCCAATCATGGCCTCCAAACCCAAGTGGGCATACAAACGGGAGAACTATCAATGAACTTGATGAAAACGCTACTTGCGTCTTCTGCACTTACAGCCGCTGCTACAGTTGCTTATGCACAAGAAATGTCCAACGAAATGACCATCGTTTCATGGGGCGGCGCATACCAAAACAGCCAGCTCAAAGCATATGTTGAACCCTATGTTGAGATGCACCCCGAAGTGACCGTTGTTTGGGACGAAAGCTCGAACGAAGCGGTCGCCAAACTGCGCGCCATGAACGAAGCCGACAACATCACCTGGGATCTGGTCGACGTTGTGGCCGCTGACGCCATCCGCCTGTGCGACGAAGGTCTGGCGATGGAATATGATCCCGACGAACTGCTGGCCGAAGGCGATGACGGTTCCTCGGCTTCGGATGACTTCGGTGATCTGATCGTGTCCGACTGCTACATTCCGCAGATCGTCTATTCGACAACATTCGGTTACCGCACGGACATGGTGCCCGAAGGTGTCGATGCCCCCAGCAGCATCTGCGACGTGTTCGACCTGGAAACATATCCTGGCAAGCGTGCGCTGGAAAAACGCCCGATCAACAACATGGAATGGGCTTTGCTGTGTGACGGCGTCGCCAAAGACGAAGTCTATGACGTGCTGGCAACCGGCGAAGGCCAGGACCAGGCTCTGGCCAAACTCGACACCATCAAAGACAGCGTTGTCTGGTGGTCGGCTGGTGCGGACACGCCCCAACTGCTGGCAGATGGCGAAATCTTCATGGGTTCGACCTATAACGGTCGCCTGTATTCGGTCATCGAAGAGCAGGACCAGCCCGTTGGCATGATGTGGGACGCTCAGGTGTTCGACCTTGACGGCTGGATCATTCCCGCCGGTCTGCCGGACGACAAACTGGCCCGTGTCAAAGACTTTGTTAAATTCGCAACAGACACACAGCGTCTGGCGGATCAGGCCAAGTACATCTCTTACGGTCCCGCACGTGCGTCTTCCGCACCCAAGGTTCCCGAGGACATGAAACAGCACATGCCGACCGATCCCGCGAACTCCGCGAACACGTTCCTGTACAACTACACGTTCTGGGCGGACTACCGCGACGACATCGACGCGAAATTCCAAGCGTGGCTGGCCCAATAAGCCCCGCTTGATCGCATGACTTCGGTGGGGGCCACATCCGGCCCCCACCACCCCCTCACCACCCTCCAAAGCGAGACCGATGATGAGCAACGTACCAAATCAAAACGCCGAAGACGGCCCGGTTATGGCCGCTGACGGCACACCGCTGAAACGCAGCCTTGCGCGCGCCCTGCGCCGCCAAAAGGGCCGCGCCCTGCTGCTGATTGCGCCGTTGCTGATCTTTGTCCTCGTGACCTTTATCATCCCCATCGGGTCGATGTTGTTCCGGTCGGTTGAAAACGACATCGTCGCCAACACGCTGCCGGACACGGTCCAGCGGCTGGCCAGTTGGGACGCCACGTCGGGCGACCTGCCTGCCGAGGGCGTCTATGAAGCGATGTATTACGACCTGTTCGTCGCCGCCGAAGCCAAGCGCCACACGCGCCTTGGGTCGCGCCTGAACTACGAAGAATCGGGTATATCCTCGCTGTTCCGCCAGTCGGGCCGCAGTGTCGACGATCTGGCCAAGGATGCCACCAAAGCACTGGAAGCGGCCGTGCCCGCCTTCAAAGATGGCGAAGCATGGTACGCCCTGATGAACGCAGGCAATGACGAGGCCAACACCGGCCTGCTGTCGGCCATGCGCGGCCGCGTCGGTCGGCTGAACGATAACAGCGCCGCGGGTGACATGGAATTCGCCCCCAACGCGCAGATGGCCGATGTTCTGCCCCTGACAACGCGCAGCTACACTGAATGGGCCGTCTACGAGGCCACCGAAGAAGAACGCGATCCGGCCACACGCGACCCGTGGGAGCTGGTGCCGCTGGCGCTGCTGCAAGAGTTGAAAACCGCAGACCTGTCCGGCCTGACCGGCACCCGCGCCGACCTGCTGAAACAGGCGCAGGCGGTCAATTTCGACATTCCGCCCTATTCCGAAGTTCTGGCCGACATCGACCCCGAATGGGGCACGGTTCTGCCGTGGGAAACCATCCAGACGCATTCGTCCAAATACACGGCCGGCTACTTCCTGAATGCCGTAGACGCGCAGAAAACGCCCGAAGGCTATGCGTGGCAGCCTGAAGACAAGCAGATCCTGCTGACGCTGTTCGGACGCACCCTGTTCATGTCGATGGTCATCACCTGCTCGTGCATCATGCTGGGCTATCCGGTGGCGTGGCTGCTGGCCAACCTGCCCACGGCCAAGGCCAATCTGCTGATGATCCTGGTGCTGCTGCCCTTCTGGACCTCGTTGTTGGTGCGGACATCGGCATGGAAGGTCATGCTGCAACAACAGGGTGTGATCAACGACGTTCTGGTCTGGCTGGGGCTGGTCGATGACGCCAACCGCCTGATCATGATCAACAACCAGTTCGGCACGATTGTGGCCATGACGCACATCCTGCTGCCGTTCATGATCCTGCCGATGTATTCCGTGATGCAAACCGTGCCACCCACCTATCTGCGTGCGGCCAAATCGCTGGGTGCAACGAACTGGACCGCCTTCTGGCGCGTCTACTTCCCACAGTCCATTCCGGGCATCGGCGCGGGCTCGATTCTGGTCTTCATCCTGTCCATCGGCTACTACATCACCCCCGAAATCGTCGGCGGGACCAAGGGCGTGTTCATCTCGAACCGCATCGCCTACCACATTTCGTCCTCGCTGAACTGGGGCCTCGCGGCTGCACTGGGGTCAATCCTGCTGGCGGTCGTTCTGCTCCTTTACTGGTGCTACGACCGGATCGTCGGCATCGACAACGTGAAACTGGGATAACTGATTATGGGCTTGCCTCCTTATGCAACGACGCCACAGCGGATCTGGTATTATTCCTTCCGCTTCATCTGTGCGCTGATCTTCATCTTTCTGATCACGCCGATCATCGTGGTGATGCCGCTCAGCTTCAACGCCGAGAACTTCTTTACCTTCACGCCGGAAATGCTGCGGCTGGACCCTGACGGTTATTCGCTGAAGCACTATCAGGACTTCTTTACCAACAACGAATGGCAACGCAGCCTGAAAAACTCGTTGATCATCGCGCCCTTTGCCACGTTTATCTCGGTGTCTCTGGGCACGCTGGCGGCCATCGGCCTGTCGCAATCCCACGTGCCGTTCAAGGGCACCATCATGGCGATCCTGATCTCGCCGATGATCGTGCCGCTGATCATCTCGGCCACCGGCATGTTCTTCTTCTACTCGACACTGGGCAACTGGCTGGAAACGACGCTTGGCCTGGACAAGAACTTTGTCGGCTACATCAAGGTGATCCTGGCCCACGCGGTGCTGGGCATTCCGTTCGTCATCATCACAGTCACCGCCACACTTGTCGGTTTCGACAATTCACTGACCCGCGCGGCGGCGAACATGGGTGCAAACCCGGTCACCACCTTCTTCCGCGTGCAAATGCCGCTGATCCTGCCCGGCGTCATCTCGGGCGGCCTGTTCGCCTTTATCACCTCCTTCGACGAAGTCGTCGTGGTCCTGTTCGTGGGTTCCGCCGGCCAGAAAACCCTGCCCTGGCAGATGTTCACCGGCCTGCGCGAACAGATCAGCCCGACGATCCTTGCGGTCGCCACGCTTCTGGTCGGCATCTCGATCATCCTGCTGACCGTGGTCGAACTGCTGCGCCGCCGCTCGGAACGTCTGCGCGGTATCGTCGAAAGCTAAGCTTCTTTTGGCACCAAATATCCCGGGGTCCGGGGCAGGGCCCCGGTCCTGCCCCTACCCACCGCGCAAACGCTCAAGCAACCGCAGCGACGCGTAGCCATCCGGCACCAATCCTTTGGACAATTGAAACCGACGCACCGCATCCACTGTCAGCGGGCCGATCTTGGCGTCGATCTTCTGTGTATCAAACCCCTGCGCCGTCAGCCGTTGCTGCAACTCGATCCGCTCGTCAAAGGTCAGCACCCTGTCGCCTCGTGGCCAGTCGGCGCGGAGTGCAGGGTCGCCACGCAGCCGGTCCGCCAGATAGCCCACACCGATCACATATGCATCAGCGGTGTTATAGGCCTCGATCGCTTCGAAATTGTCGAACACCAGAAACGCGGCCCCTTTGGCCCCCGCAGGCAGCAACACGGCCGCCGGTCCGTGGTCCGGCACCGCACCGCCAACACCGGTCACGCCCATGCCCGCCCAGACGGACGGCAGCTTGGTGATCTCGCGGTTGGCTTGGGTATAGTCGAACCCCTTGGGCAGCGTCACCTCGACGCCCCAGGGCATGCCTGTCTGCCAGCCGTGGTGCTTCAGATAGGCAGCCGTCGAGGCCAGCGCATCTGTGGGGTCGTCCGACCAGATGTCACGCTTGCCATCGCCGGTGAAGTCGACCGCATGGGCCAGAAACGACGTGGGCATAAACTGGGTATGCCCCATCGCGCCCGCCCAACTGCCGTTCATGCGGCTGGCGGACACATCCCCGTTTTCCAGAATCGTCAGCGCCGCCATCAGTTGTTCTTCAAAGAACGCCGACCGTCGTGTGTCATAGGCCAGCGAGGCCAGGCTTTGCACCGTGCTGTTTGACCCGCGAAACCCGCCATAGGCGCTTTCCAGTCCCCAGATCGCCGTGACCACATATTTATCAACACCGTATTTCGCTTCGATCCTGTCCAGCGTCGCGCCGTATTTGCGCATCGCGGCCTGACCGTTGGCGATGCGGGCGTCCGACACGGCGGTGTCCAGATAGTCCCAGATCGTTTTGGTAAACTCTGACTGGTTGCGGTCGCGGCGCACCACGTCGGCGTCAAAGGTCACATCGGCAAAGGCCGCGTCCAGCGTCGCCTGCCGGATGCCTTGCCCCATGGCGCGCGGGTAGAACCCCTTGATCCAGTCCTGAAAGCCCGCGTTTGTCAGCGTTTCAGTCTCTGCCACAGGGGTTTCGCCCACTGTCGTGTCATTGGCCGAGGCCGCCGGTTGCGGGCGCAGGACGGGGCGGATGGATGTTTCAGCCAGCAAATCGCCGCCAAGTCCGACGCCCAGCGCCGCTGCTGCTGTCAGGGAAAGATACCGCATGATGCCTCGATTCTCGCTGGTGTGGTCCGCGTGATTGGACGCAGGTTAGCGGCAAAACCCGGCTGCCGAAAGCGGTCAGGGGCCGTAGGGGTGGTCCTGTTCGGCCCTGATCCGCTCAAGATGCTGGCGCAGCAGTGATACGCGGTGCGGGCGAAAGCTGATGTCGGTGCGTTCCAGCGCGGACATCCGGTCCAGCCGGAACGACCGGAAATCCTGGCGCAGCAGGCACCACGCCAACAGCACGTTGTTCTGATCCAGATAGACAATCCCCAAGGGGCGCACGGTGCGCTGGGTCGCGCGGTTTTCGGCGTCGGAATAGTCGAACCGCACGCAGATTTCTTCCCAGGTCGCCGCGCGCAGGGCGCCGACGTCGATGGCCGGGTCGGTGCGCCTGCGAAACCGTTTGGCGTCCAGAACCGCGTGTTTCAGCCGGTGCGCCTGACGGGGCGGGACGCGGGCCTGTATCTTGACCAGCGCCGATTCCGCGGCCTTGGACAACGCCGGATCACCGATCACCGCCACGTCGCGCAGGCCCAGCACCAGCGCCTCAAGCTCGTCATCCTCGAACCCAAGCGGGGGCAGGGTCGCGTCCTCGATCAGGGTAAAGCCAAAGCCGGCCTCGCCGTCGATCACGGCACCCAAGCCGCGCAGCGCATCCATGTCGCGGTAAACAGTGCGCAACGACACATCCATGTCATCCGCCAACTGCTGTGCCGTGACCGGCGGAGGCAGGCGGCGCAGGTGTTGCATCAGTTGGAACAGGCGGTGGGTGCGACTCATGCTTGCGGTTATAGCACAACTCCTGTCAGATTTTGACAGGAGCCGGTATTAGCTGCGTTTCCGGCTGACCTTGCGTTTGATCTTGTCGGTTTTGCGTTTGCCCTTGGCCGCCTTGCGCCGTGGTGCACGGCCTGCGGGGGAACGGCTGCCGCCCTGGGGCATCTTTTCCCCGTCGATCGACAGCAGTTCCAGCGCCACGCCCCCTGTGACCGGCGTGGCTTCGGTCAGACGCGCGGTGACGCGTTGGCCGATGCTGATGGTCAGGCCGGTGTCGGCCCCCATCAACGTGCCTGCCTCGCGGTCGAAATGGAAAAACTCGCGCCCCAGCGTGCGGATCGGCACCAGACCGTCGGCCCCGCTGTCGTCCAGCTTTACAAACGCGCCGAACTTGGCCACGCCGCTGATGCGTCCGGTGAATTCATCGCCCACGCGTTCCGACAGGTAGGACGCCAGATAACGGTCGGTCGTGTCGCGTTCAGCGACCATCGACCGGCGTTCGGTGTCCGAAATATGCTGGCCTGTCTCTTCCAGCCGCTCGATGTCTTCGGGCTTCAGCCCGTCCTTGCCCCAGCCATGGGCCGTGACCAGTGCGCGGTGCACGATCAGGTCGGCATAGCGGCGAATGGGCGAGGTGAAGTGCGCATAGTTGCGCAGCGCCAGACCAAAGTGGCCAAAGTTCTGCGGCCCGTAATAGGCCTGCATCATCGACCGCAGGGTCGAGATGTTGATCAACTCGGCGTCTTCGGAGCCCGCAGCGGCATTCAACAGGTTGTTCAGGTGCGCGGTTTTCAACACTTGCCCCTTGGCCAGCGGAAACCCTGCCTCGAGCGCGGTTTCACGTAGCGCATTCAGCTTTTCGGGGCTGGGTTCTTCGTGCACGCGGAACAACAACGGCTGTTTCTTGGCGATCAGGGTTTCGGCGGCGGCGACGTTGGCCAGCACCATGAATTCCTCGATCAGACGGTGCGCATCCAGCCGTTCCTTGAAGTTGACCGAGCTGACGGTGCCGTCGTCTTCCAGCACGATCTGGCGTTCCGGCAGGTCCAGTTCCAGCGGCTGACGCAAATGGCGCGCTTTGACCAGCGCGGCATAGGCATCGTAGAGGGGCTGCAAAACAGGCTCTAACAAGGGGCCACAGCGGTCATTGGGATTGCCGTCAATGGCCGCCTGCACTTCTTCATAGTTCAGCGACGCGGGCGACCGCATCAGGCCGCGCACGAATTTGTGGCTTAGCTTTTCGCCCTGCGCGTCGATCTGCATCCGCACGGCGATACAAGCGCGTGGCACGCCCTCGTGCAGGCTGCACAGATCGCCGGACAGACGGTCGGGCAGCATCGGCACCACGCGGTCGGGGAAATAGGTCGAGTTGCCGCGCTTGCGCGCCTCGCGGTCCAGCGCCGAACCGGGGGTGACATAGGCCGCCACATCCGCAATCGCGACCCAGATGATATGTCCGCCTTCGTTCTTGGGGTCGTCGTCCGCATGGGCATAGCAGGCGTCGTCGTGGTCGCGCGCATCCCAGGGGTCGATGGTGACCAGTGGCATGTCGCGCAGGTCTTCGCGGCCTTTCAGGCCCATCGGCTTCATCGCGTCGGCCTCGGCGATCACCTCGTCGGGGAAATCGTCTGGAATGCCGTGCTGGCGGATGGCGATCAGGGACACGGCCTTGGGCGCAGAAGGATCACCCAGACGTTCCACGATGCGCGCGCGCGGCAGGCCCATGCGGGCGGGGCCGGCCAGTTCAGCCTCGACCAGCTCGCCGTCCTTGGCGCCACCCGTGGCATCAGACGGCACCTGCCATTCCTTGTCGGCGCCCTTGTCCACCGGCAGGATACGCCCGCCTTCGGCTGTCTTGCGGAATACGCCAAGGATCTTCTTGGGGTTGGTGCCAACCCGCCGGATCATCCGCGCCTCGTAATTGTGGTCCTCTGCCGTGACCACGGTCAGACGCGCCAGAATACGGTCGCCTTCGCCCAGCGCCGGATCGGACGCGCGGGTGATCATCAGCACCACGGGTTCAACGCCCTCGCCATGCCATTCCAGCGGACGCGCGAACAGGTCGCCGTTGCTGTCGGGGGGCAATACCTGCAAAATGCTGACGGGCGGCAGGCGGTCGGGGTCCTGATAGGTCTTTTTGCGCTTTTCCAGATGACCTTCGTCTTCCAGCTCGCGCAGCAGGCGTTTCAGGTCGATCCGGGCCGCGCCTTTGATCCCGAAGGCCTTGGCGATGTCACGCTTGGCGGTCAGGGTCGGATTGGCGGCAATCCAGTCGAGGATCTCGGGTTTTGAAGGTATACGGCTCATACCTCCGAGGTAGCACGGGCATGGGGCAGCGTCATGGGCTATTTATCATGTCACGAACGGGGCAGATCGGCGGCGGTGTCCACATCGTGCAGGGTCGCGATCCGGGCGATGCGCAGGCCGGACAGCGTGGCGCGGGTGTCGGCCAGCGCGTGCTCGGTCGACCAGCGGACGCCGTGGAACAGCCCACGCGGCAAGGGACGCGCGCGGCGCAGGCCGATCAGCCAGTAGCCGCCATCGTGGGCAGGGCCAAAGACGGCGTCGTGATCGCCCAGCGCCTTGAACGCTTGGGCGATGTGCGCGCGGGTGATGCCCGGCACGTCAGCCCCGATCACACAGACCGGCCCGCCCGCCTGTGCCATCATCCGCGCCATCCGGTCGCCCAGATCACCCTGCCCCTGCGGCCAGCGTGGCAGATGCGCAGGCCAGACGCGGCTGGCCATGCCCGCACGGTCGGGGGCAACGGCCAGAACCGTGGTCCAGCGCGGGTCGTCGATGGTGCGCAGCAGGCGGCGGACCTGATGGCGGAACCACCATGCGGCGGCGGTCATGCCGATGTCGCGGCCAAGCCGGGTTTTCACACGACCCGCCCGCGGCTCTTTGAGCATGACCACCAGAGTCGGCTTCACAAGGTCAGTTCCATGTCGCGGTGACGAATGCCTGCATCCAGGTAGACAGGTCCATAGGCGGAAAAACCCAGCTTTTCATAGAAGGGAATCGCATATTCCTGCGATCCCAGCTTGGCCCGCGTCACGCCCGCCTGATCCCGCGCCACCTCCAGCGCCGCGCGGATCAGCGCGGCCCCAAGGCCCGTACCGCGCTGGTCTTTCAACACGCAGACGCGGCCGATCTTGGCCGTGTCGTCCAACAGGATGATCCGCGCCGACCCGACGGGACGGCCCGCGTCGGTGGCCAGGATGTGCAGAGCGTCGTCGTCCAGATCGTCGATCTCGTCCGCCTCGGGCACCTGCTGTTCCTCGATGAACACCGTGCGCCGCAGCGCATGACAGGCGTCGATGTCGCGGGTCAGCGCAATCTGGACCGTCATGCGAAATAGTCGCGCAGGATGCGGCCATAGATCGCCTTGAGCTGGTGGATATGTTCGACACGCACGTGTTCGTCCACCTGGTGCATCGACTGGCCGACAAGGCCGAATTCGACCACCGGGCAGTGATCTTTCACAAACCGCGCATCGGACGTGCCGCCGGTGGTGGACAAAACGGGTTTCACCCCGGTTTCCGCCTGAACCGCTGTGCTGACCAGCGTTGACAGATCGCCGGGGGGTGTCAGGAACGCCTCGCCCGAGACCTTGATGCGCATGTCGATTTTCACGCCGAACTCTTCGATCACCTGTGCGACGTTCTCTTGCAGCCACAGGCTGAGGCTGTCGCCCGAGTGGATGTCGTTGAACCGGATGTTCACACAGGCCGAACAGGCGGCGGGGATCACGTTGGTGGCGGGGTTGCCCGTGTCCACCGTAACCACGGCCAGCGTCGAGGGGTCGAAATGGTCGGTGCCCTCGTCCAGCGGATAGCTGGCCAGCCGGTCCATCAGCCGCACCATCGCGGGCAGCGGGTTCAGCGCGCGGTGGGGATAGGCAGAGTGGCCCTGTTTGCCGGTCACCTCGAACCAGGCGGTCATCGACCCGCGTCGGCCGATCTTCATCATGTCACCCATGTTTTCGGGGCAGGTCGGTTCGCCCACCAGACAGACGGACATCGCCTCGCCCTGTTTGTCCATATAGTCCAGCAATGCGGTCGTCCCGTCCTCGGCGTCGGCTTCTTCGTCGCCGGTGATCGCCAGAATGATTGCGCCATCGGGGGGCGTGTCCTGCACCAGATCAATCGCGGCCGCGGCAAAGGCGGCGACGCCCGATTTCATGTCCGTGGTGCCGCGCCCGTACATCACGCCATCAACCACATCGGCGGAAAACGGCGGATGGGTCCACGCGGCGGTATCGCCCACAGGCACCACATCGGTGTGACCGTTAAAGCCAAAGGTGCGCGCGTGGCCCTTGTCGCCCCAGCGGGCAAACAGGTTGCGAATGCCGCCGCGATCCGCCCAGGACACGGCAAAACCGGCCTGTGTCAGAGCATCGGACAGCACATCCAGCGCACCGTCGTCCGCAGGTGTGACAGAAGCGCATTTGACCAGATCGGCGGTCAGTCGGGCGGGATCAATGGGGGGCATTTGGTTTCCTTGGGTCAGTTGTGCTGCGCGGCCATCACAGGATTGTGGCGAAATCGGCACGAAACCGCGCTCTTTACATGGCGTTTTTGTTAACAAACTCCAAAAATACATGCTAGGCTTGCCGCAATAACATGACCCGAGGCAGGGCATTCAGCAGTACCGCCATCAACGTATGGCACAAACATGCAAAAATCGCATGGTGTAATGGGCACAGGATAACTGTGCGCTGCTGGCTGATCTGTCTCGTCTAAGGGCAAGAGGCAGACATGGCATCAGCAAGAGAACTTCCCATCCAGACGATGCGCGAAGGCGTCGACGCGACAGATATGGCGAACACCATCTTTGGCGATGGCGTGCAGGTCGTTGACGCAACCTATCACGGGGACCGTGATTCCGCCGGTATCTATACCAATGGCGACAATGTATCGCCGGGCGCCACCCCCAGCGACACCGGCGTGATCCTGTCGACCGGCAACGCAGAGGACTACACCTCGGGAAGCTGGTGGGGGGGCTCGAACACGAACACGTCGGGGGACACTTCGACCAACACGTCGGGCGTGAACAACAACCGCGATTTTAACGATGCTGCCGGCACCAAGACCTATGACGCCGCGTGGCTTGATGTCGATTTCATCCCCACCGGCGACGTGATGACGATGCAATTCGTGTTCTCGTCCGAGGAATACCCCGAATTCCAGAACTCGGTCTATCAGGACTTTGTCGGCGTCTGGATCAACGGACAGTTTGTTGAAATGTCGATTGGCGATGGCGATACCGACCCTGGTAACGTCAATGAAACCAATAACTTCAACATGTATCTGGACAACACCAACGACACCTACAACACCGAGATGGACGGGCTGACCATCACCATGACCCTGACGATCCCGGTGATCTCGGGTGTGATCAACTCGATCCGCATCGGCATCGCGGATGTGTCCGACCAGAATTATGATTCGAACCTGCTGATCGCCGCGGATTCGGTGCAGACACAACTGGTGGCCAACACCGATGACGCGCACGTGGCACCCGATGGCACCAAGGTTGTCGATGTGCTGGCAAACGACGTGAACAATGGCAGCGGCACGCTGACCATCACGCACATCAACAATGTGGCCGTGGTTGCCGGGCAAACGATCACCCTGCCGACCGGCCAGCAGGTGATGCTGAACGCCGATGGCACGCTGACGCTGATCGGCGATGGCGATGCCGAGGATTTCAACTTTACCTACAAGGTCAGCAACGGCGACAACACCGACGTCGGTTACGTCAACGTCAGCTCGATCCCCTGTTTCGTGGCCGGCACGATGATCGCCACGCCCAACGGCGAAGCGCGCGTCGAACAGTTGGTGCCGGGTGATCTGGTGATGACCCAGGACGACGGCCCCCAGCCGCTGCGCTGGATCGGTCAGCGCACCGTGGCGGCGGCGGGAAAGTTCGCACCGATCTGCGTGCGCGCCAACACCTTTGGCAGCCACCGCGAACTGCTGGTGTCGCCCGAACACCGCATCCTGATCCGCGACAGTCTGGCCGAACTGCTGTTCGGCGAGGCCGAAGTGCTGGTTGCCGCCAAGGATCTGGTGAACGACCGTTCCGTGCGCGCCCGTGCAGGGGGCGAGGTGACCTATGTCCACCTGATGTTCGACAAGCATCAGGTGGTGTTTTCGGAAGGGCTTGCGACAGAGTCCTTCCTGCCGGGACCGCAGACCGAGAAGAGCTTTGAAAAAGACATTCTCGATGAGATTTGCGCCCTGTTCCCCGAACTCGACCCGTCAACCGGCGAGGGCTATTCCCCCGCCGCGCGCCGGACATTGAAACATTACGAAGCGGACCTGTGGCGCCGCGCACAGAAGGTGGCCTGAAGAATGGCTTGGATTGCACTGCTTGATACCCGCGAAGGTCGCTTTTGCGCCAACGGGCTTGGACTTGATCACCACGACGCACCCCAATGCGACATGACCGATGGCGCCATGATGGCGCGCGGCAGCCTGATGCTGGAAACCCGGATGTCGCCCGACGGCCGTCCGCAGGAACTGTTCGGCTTTTCCGCAGGGCACCCGTGGCCGCGCAGCCTGACGTTTCAGGCGATTCCCGGTGGCGGGATTTCGATGGTGCACAGCCATGACGGCACGGTTGTGCATGGTGCGATCCGCCGCAAGACATTTGCCCGCACCGACGTGCTGCGCGTGACCTATGCATGGGACACCGCGGCCAACTGGGCGCGGCTGTCGATCGAAGAACCCGAACAGGGCGAAGTATTGGCGGTGCCGATCAAGGACCCCAAACCGTTTCTGGTGTCGGACCTGCGCGACCTGATACTGGGGCAGACCGACCGGGTGCTGGCGCAGGACGTGATCTTTGCCGCTGTCTCCACCCAAGTGGAACCCATCGGCCCGATGCCGTCGCTGGACCCGTCGGTTATGGCGGCCACGCCGCACGGCTATCGCCCTGTCGGTGAATTGCAGCGTGGCGACACGGTGATGACCGGCAAATCGGGCGTTGTGCCCGTGTTGCACCGCATCGACCGCACCGTGCCTGCGCGCGGCAGCTTTTCCCCTGTGCGGTTGCGCGCGCCCTATTTCGACCTGCAACAGGACATCGTTGTGGCCCCCGATCAACGGCTGATGCTCAGCGGGTCGGACGTGGAATATTTGTTCAACCAAGAGGCGGTTCTGGTCCCTGCGCGTCACCTGATGAACGGCCACGCGGCGCATCCCGCGCCCTGCGGGCCGGTGATCACCTATACCCAACTGCTGTTGCCGGGCCATGAAACCTTGCTGACTGCGGGCACCTGGGCCGAAAGCCTGTACATCGGGCGGCTGCGTCGCAAGACCGACCTGCTGGAAAACAGCGCCCTGCGCGATCTGGAACGCAGCGCCCTGCCCGAACACGGGAAACCGGCCTATTCAGTGCTGAAATGGTTCGAAGCGATCACTTTGACCGACCAACGCGCCGCCTGAAGCCATCGCACCCTTGCGAGGTCAACTTCCTTGCGCTACCCCCGTAGGAAACGACGGGGTTGGCGAATGATCCGTAATTTTCTAGCGATCCTTTTCGCCTGCTGCCTCTTGTCAGAGGCAGCGGCACAGGATCTGACCATCGCAACCGTCACGCGTCCGCCTTTTTCCATGGTCGAGAACGGCGATGACACCGGATTTTCCATAGAACTGTGGCACGAGATCGCGGCCAAGCTGAACCGCCCCTATCAGGTTGTGCGCTACGACAGCTTTGGCGACATGTTGGGCAGTGTCAAAGACGGCACCGCCGATGCTGCCATTGCCAACATCTCGATCACCGCGGGGCGCGAGCTGGAGATGGATTTTTCACAGCCGATCTTTGCATCAGGCCTGCAAATCATGGTGCACCCCCAAGGCGGCAGCGCCGGGTCAATCTGGTCTGCGCTGCTGTCATGGGATCTGTTGGTGGCCATCCTGGGCGCTTTTGCGCTGTTGCTGGCCGGTGGGATGCTGATGTGGCATTTTGAAAAACGGTCCCAAGACTATTTCGACCGGCCCCTGCGGCAGGCGATTTTCCCGTCCTTCTGGTGGGCGCTGAACCTGGTGGTGAACGGCGGGTTCGAAGAACGGATGCCACGCAGCGCCTTTGGCCGGGTGTTCGGCGTGCTGCTGGTGATCTCGTCGCTGTTCATCGTGTCGTTGTTCGTGGCCCATATCACCGCGGCCATGACGGTCGAGGCGATCAACGGGTCGGTCGGGTCGATCAACGATCTGTATGGCAAACGCGTCGGCACCATCGAAGGCAGCACAGCGCAGGTGTTCATGGAGGCGCGGGAGCTGCGGTCCGAAGGGTCGCCCGATCTGGCGGCGCTGATCGAGAAATTCGAGACAAACCAACTGGACGCCGTCGTTTTTGACGCGCCGGTGCTGGCCTATTACGTCAACACGGCGGGGGCCGGATTGGCCGAGCTGACCGGATCGGTGTTCAAAGGTGAAAACTATGGCGTCGCGTTGCCCACCAACAGCGAGTTGCGCGAGGACATCAACCAGGTGCTGCTGAGCCTGCGCGAGGACGGCACCTATGCCGAAATTTACCGCAAGTGGTTTGGCGAAAGCCCCTAAAGCTTGTCGTAGAAGGGCGTGACCTGCGCCACGATCACCGCATTTTCGTCCAGCGCCTGCTGCATCAATGCGCGCTCTTCATCGTCGATTTCGTGGCCTTCTTCTTCGCGTTCCGCCAGCGTGCCGTAGCCGGTCACGTCCAGCGGCGCGGTGTCGGCCTGTTTCAGGATCGCCACGGTTTCGCGCACGGCTTCGGCCTCGTCCACGCCGCTGGCAAAACACATCAGCGCGGCACCGGTTGCCTTGTCGGGCAAGCCGTCGCCCTTTTTGCGGCCGATCTGGACCAACAGGGTATAGACCTGCTGGCGCGAGGGTTTCTTGGGTTTTTTGGGTTCAGACATGAAAAAGGCCGCCGCATTAAGATGCGGCAGCCCTATCGTGTTCTTGTCGTCCTGAAAAGGGTTCAGGCGCGGCCGCGGATCAGCCGCGCGATCCAGATCAGCAAACAGGCACCGATGACGCCCACGATCAGTTGACCGATCCAGCTGCCCAGCGTGGCACCGACGATGGCCACCAGCAGAAAGTTGGCGACGATGGCACCCACGATGCCCAGACCGATGTTTGCCAGCAGTCCCATGTTGGAATGCATGATTTTTTCGGCAATCCAACCCGCAAGGGCACCCACGATGATGGCGGCGAACCAACCCAAACCTGTCATGATGTCTCTCCAATTCAATTAAATTTGCTACGTTGAAGAGACAACAGATTTGAGGGGCTTTCGGTTCCCTTAGTCGCGCAGCAGCTCGTTGATCGACGTTTTCGAGCGTGTCTTGGCGTCGACTTTTTTCACGATCACGGCGCAGTACAGGTTCACGTTGTTTTTCGACGGCAAGGAACCCGCCACAACAACCGATCCCGCGGGCACTTCGCCATAGGTGATTTCGCCGGTTTCGCGGTCCACGATCTTGGTCGACTGGCCGATGAAGACGCCCATGCCCAGAACCGAGCCTTCGCGCACGATGCACCCTTCGACAACCTCGGAACGGGCACCGATAAAGCAGTTGTCTTCGATGATGGTCGGACCCGCCTGCATCGGCTCAAGCACGCCGCCGATGCCGACGCCACCCGACAGGTGCACGTTCTTGCCGATTTGTGCGCAGCTTCCAACGGTGGCCCATGCGTCAACCATCGTGCCTTCGTCAACGTAAGCGCCCAGGTTCACAAACGACGGCATCAGCACCACACCGGGCGCGATGAACGCGGATTTGCGCACCACACAGTTCGGTACAGCGCGGAAACCGGCGGCGCGCCACTGGTTGTCGCCCCAGCCTTTGAACTTGCTGTCGACCTTGTCCCACCAGCCGCCGGCCTGCGGGCCGCCGTCGTGTTGTTCCATGTCCTTGATGCGAAAGCCCAGCAGGACCGCTTTTTTGGCCCACTGGTTCACATGCCACGACCCGTCGGCCTGTTTCTCGGCAACGCGCAGCTTGCCACTGTCCAATGCGTTCAGCGTGTCTTCGATCGCCTCGCGGGTTTCGCCGGTGGTTGCCGGGGTGATGCTGTCGCGTTCTTCCCATGCGGCTTCGATGGCGGATTCAAGTTGAGCGTTGGACATGGCGTAAATTCCAGAGTTAGGACGTTTCAGCCCCTTTACCGTCTGAGCCGCTTTCGCGCAATGCACGCGGGCGACGCTTTGGCGGTCAATATCGCGTGGCCAATGCGGGCAAACCCATGCATGTTGCCCCTAACACCACACCGGAGACATTCATGACCGAAACTGCCCGCCACCCGCTGCGCCACGCAGGCGCCGACCGTTCCAAGGCGAAAGAAGTACCCGACACACCGCAAACCCGTTCATCCGCCTATCATCTGGCCTTTACCGATGACGATTTCATGTGCCGCGAAGAACTGCGGCCCGTGCGGTTGCAGCTTGAGCTGATGAAGCCCGCGTTGATGCTGGACGAACAGGGGATCAAATCCACGATCGTCCTGTTCGGCGGCGCACGCATTCCGGCCCCGGCGAAAAAGGACACCGCGCGCACCCAGACGCTGGCCGATCTGTCGCATTTCTATGATGTCGCCCAGGAATTCGCGCACCAGATGACGCTGAAGTCGATGGATGGCAGCGGGCAGGAGAATGTCATCGTCACCGGCGGCGGCCCCGGCGTGATGGAGGCGGGCAACCGTGGCGCGATGGAGGCGGGTGGCAAATCTATCGGTCTGAACATCGTTCTGCCGCACGAGCAGGCCCCCAACGAATACGTCACGCCCGAGCTGTGTTTCAACTTTCACTACTTTGCCATTCGCAAGATGCATTTCCTGATGCGCGCCCGCGCGATCTGTGTGTTTCCCGGTGGCTTTGGCACACTCGACGAGATGTTCGAGGCGCTGACCCTGATCCAGACCGGGCGCATGGAGCGCGTGCCCTTCCTGTTGTTCGGACGGGCGTTCTGGGAAAAGATCATCAACTGGGACGCGCTGGCCGATGCGGGTACGATCTCGGCCGAGGATCTGGACCTGTTCCGCTTTGTCGAAACCGCAGACGAGGCAGTCGAAGTGATCGACAACTGGTCAACCACAAAAGCCCGCGATTCAATTCCCGGACGATAATGGAACCTGCCGATGGGGGGATGCGTTGTACTGATGAAATTAGAATTCAGGAGGCCAATATGGCTAACATCGCATCCACCAAAGACAAAGATTCATCAGACGTTTCCGCACAGCTTGAGCTGATCAAAACGGACATGGCGCAACTGACGTCGCTGCTGGGTCAATTGACTGCCCAGAAGAAAGACGAGGCATCGGCCCGTGTGCGTCAAACCGTGTCCGATCTGAAAAACACGGCATCCGAGCAAGCAACCTATGCCCGTGTGCGTGCTTCCGAGACCGGCGACCACGTTCAGCAACTGGCCGAGGAATATTACGGTCAGGCAGAAGATGCCGTTCGCAAACAGCCTGTCATGGCCGTGGGCATCGCCGCTGGCGTCGGCTTTCTTGTGGGCTTGATGACATCGCGCCGGTCGTAAATCATGTTTTTGGGACTGCGATACCGCATCCACAAGGCCGTCCAGCGCTATGCGTTGGGCGGTTTGGGTGGTTTGATGGCCTTTGTTGGCCTGGGTTTTCTGTGCGCGTCCGGCTTTATGCTGCTGCTGACGGTCACCGATCCCATCACCGCCTGCGCGATCATCGGCTGTGCCTTTCTGGGCATCGGCCTGATACTGCTGTTCGCCGCCCGCAGACCGCGCGTGCCGGTGTCCGAAGCGTCGCTGGCCGCAACGCCGGGCGTTCAGGCAGGCGCACCGGGAACAGCACCGGGCACAAATGTGATGGCGCCGCTGGCTGTCGCTTTCGCACAAGGGATCGCCCAAGGCATGGCTGCGGGGCGTCGCCGCTAAGACCGGGTGGCTTAGGCCACCAGGTCCGCAGGCAGGGTACACACCGGAACGTGGTGCGGCAGGGTTTCGACAATCTGACCGTGCTGCGTGTCACGGACACAATAGCCATAGCCCGCGATGCGATGCTGCCATTCGCGTGTGGACAACGCCTTGGTGCGTTCGCGTGTGATCAAATCGACGACCTGCGCCACAACCGTGGGGTCTGTTTTTACAAATACCGACATTTCAAATCTCCTGTTTGTGCTTAAGTGCACGAACAGGATGCAAATGCTTGATGGCACAAATGGTGCACAATCAGCATTTCTTAAGGGCAACTGTGTCAGTCAGCGACACAATTGCCCGCGAAAGTTTAATTCAAGCCGGTTTCTGCCGCAATTTCACGGCGCGACTTGCGCGCGCGTTCGGTCGCGGATTTCAACTGACCACAGGCCGCCATGATGTCCTCGCCGCGCGGTTTACGCACGGGGCTGGCGTAACCGGCCTTGTAGACGATCTCGGAAAAGGCACGGATGCGGTTGTTGGATGACCGCTTGTAGGGGGCACCGGGCCATTCGTTGAACGGGATCAGGTTGATCTTGGCCGGGATGCCCTTGATCAGGTCGACCAGACGGTGCGCGTCCTCGTCGCTGTCGTTCACCCCGTCCAGCATGACGTATTCAAAGGTGATGCGTTCGGAATTGCTGACCTTGGGATAGGTGCGCAGCACGTCCAGCAGTTCGGCAATGTTCCAGCGTTTGTTGATCGGCACCAGCTTGTTGCGCACCTCGTCCGTGGTCGCGTGGAACGACACGGCCAACTGGCAGCCGATTTCTTCGGCTGTGCGCGCAATCTCTGGCACGACCCCAGACGTGGACAAGGTGATGCGGCGGCGCGACAACTGGATGCCCTCGGGGTCCATGGCGATCTTCATCGCGTCGCGCACGTTTTCAAAGTTGTACAGCGGTTCGCCCATGCCCATCAGAACGATGTTCGACAACAAACGCGCGTCTTCGGTGCGTTTGCCATGTTCGGGCCATTCGTCCAGATCGTCGCGCGCCATCATCACCTGACCGACGATTTCGCCTGCGGTCAGGTTGCGCACCAGCTTTTGCGTGCCGGTGTGGCAGAACGAACAGGTCAGCGTGCAACCGACCTGAGACGAGATGCACAGCGTGCCGCGCCCCTCTTCGGGGATATAGACGACCTCGACCTCGTGACCGCCCGCGATGCGCACCAGCCATTTGCGGGTGCCGTCGGTGCTGACTTGTTTGGACACGACTTCGGGGATTTCGATCACAAACGCGTCGGCCAGTTCGGCGCGGAACGCTTTGCTCAGGTTGGTCATCGCATCGAAATCGCGGACGCCCCATTGGTAAATCCACTGCCAGATCTGCCCGACGCGCATCTTGGCCTGCTTTTCCGGCGTGCCCATGGCGATCAGGGCTGCACGCATGGCGTCCCTCGTCATCCCGACAAGGTTCACGGGCCCTTCGGGCACTTTGCGGGGGATCGTCATAACGTCTTGGGTGATCGGCGCATCGGCTGACATCGGGCAACTCCGGGGTTCGGGTGATGCGCCTCTATATAGGAATGCGGGGCAGGATCAAAAGGATTCGCCCCGCAAACCGGGCGCGGTCAACCGCCGCAGCGGCTTTCGGCTTCTTCCACCGCTGCGGTGAAGCCCAGCAGCGAGAATGTATCTTTGGTCTGTGTGCCACGACCCGACACACCGGTGACGACCGCATCGGCACCACGTTTCATCGCGGTCACGATCTTGGTGTCGTCGGCGGCCGTTGCGGGCCACGCCCATTCACCGTCGGTGAACAGCTCAAACTCGGTGCCGCTGATATTGACGTTAACCGTGCTGCCGCTGGCAAAGGGATAGCCGCCGGTAAAGGCAACCTGCCCCTTGGCTTCGGCGCTGGGACGGTAGAACACCATGAACAGGATCTGGCTGCGGGTTGCGGCCACGACACGCCCGTCACGGGTGTTCACGGTTTCCTTTGGCGTCGACACGCTCCAGCATTCGGTCGGGTTGTCTTCGACAAAGACGCTCCAGTCGGTTTTCGCGGCGACGCGGTTGGTGCTTTGGTCTTGTGCAGCGGCGGTGTTCACGCTCAAAGCCAGTGCCAGTCCGGCCATGCTCAGCAAACCTGCCGTTGTTTTCAGTAATACCATCTGTCCAGCCTCCAGACTGTCCTTAACCTCAATACGCAGGGCATTGCCGGTGGCCCTTTGTTCAGAGCCTTCTCTTGCAACTGCCTGATTTCTTCTCGACAAGAAACATATTAGCGCGAAAGGCGCGACCGGCGAAACCTAAATTGGCAGGTTTTCGCCAAGTTGTGAGGTGAACTATGTCGAATTCCGTTGCATTGGCCGAAGTCTGGCGCGGCCCTTTTATGGAAAGCGTCCATCGCGGCCATGCTGTGGTCTGCGATGACAGCGGTCAGATCGTACACGCATGGGGTGATCCGCATGCCGTGGTGCTGCCGCGATCGTCGTCAAAGATGATCCAGGCGCTTCCGCTGATCGAAAGCGGTGCAGCGGATGCATTTGGCCTTGGGACAGAACAGCTTGCGCTGGCGTGCGCCTCGCACAACGGGGCGGCGATCCACACGGATAGGGTGACCAAATGGCTGGATCATCTGGGCCTGAGCGACGACGATTTCCGCTGCGGCCCGCAGGAACCAGACGACCGCGAGGCGCGCAATGCGCTGATCCGCGCCCATGAATGCCCCTGCCAGATGCACAACAACTGCTCGGGCAAGCACAGCGGTTTTCTGACGTTGAACAAACATCTGGGTGCCGGACCCGACTATGTCGAGCCTGACCATGCCGTGCAACGCGCCTGTCTTGAGGCGTTCGAGCGTGTCACAGGCGAATCAAGCCCCGGTTTCGGCATCGACGGATGCAGCGCGCCCAACTATGCCACCAGCCTGCACGGCATGGCCCGCGCGATGTCGCATTTTGCCGCCGCCCCCACAGGCAGCGCCGAAGAACGGCTGCGCACCGCGATGACCCTGCACCCCGATCTGGTGGCCGGCGAAGGCCGCGCCTGCACCAACCTGATGCGGGCGATGGGCGGCAAGGTGGCGATCAAGACCGGCGCCGAGGCGTTTTTCATCGCCATCATCCCCGAACTGAAAATGGGTGTGGCGCTGAAAATCGAAGACGGCGGCACCCGTGCAGCGGAATGCGCGATTGCCGCGATTCTGGTCAAGCTGGGTGTACTAGAGGCTGATCACCCCGAAACGCTGAAGTATTTGAACGCGCCGATCCGCAACCGGCGCGATCTGATTACGGGCTATGTGCGGGCGGCCCCTGCGCTTATCTAGACGAAGTCGCTGCGCGCGTAGCCCTGGATGAACAACAGCGCCGACAGGTCGCCGTGGTTGATCCGCACATCGCATTCGGCGGCCACCACCGGCTTGGCGTGCAGCGCCACGCCGGTGCCTGCGCGGTGCAACATGCCCAGATCGTTGGCCCCGTCGCCCACGGCAATCACATCCGCCTGCGAAATCCCCAGCCGCGCGGTGATCTGCTCCAGCGCGTCGACCTTGGCCTGTTTGCCAAGAATCGGATCGCCCACCGCGCCCGTCAACTTGCCGTCTTCGACGATCAGCGTGTTGGCGCGGTTCTCGTCAAAGCCCAGATGCGCAGCCACCGCGCCGGTAAAGGCCGTGAACCCGCCCGACACCAATGCCGCGTGGCCGCCGTTTGCCTTCATCGTGGCCAACAGGGTGGCACCGCCGGGCATATAGGTGATGCGCTGCGCCAGAACCTGATCAATCACGGAAGCGTCCAGACCTTTCAGCAAGCCGACACGCTCGCGCAGGGCAGCTTCGAAATCCAGTTCGCCGTTCATCGCGCGCGCGGTGATGTCTTTGACAAAATCCCCCACGCCCGCGGCATCGGCCAGTTCGTCAATGCATTCCTGCTGGATCATGGTGCTGTCCATGTCGGCCAGCAGCATCTTCTTGCGGCGTCCCTCGGCGGGCTGGATCACCAGATCGACGCCCAGCTTTTGCACATCGGCCCAGACATCCCAGCGGTTGTCGGGCATCTGCGTCAGCGTGAAATCCGCCGCCTCGTCCGGTGCCAGCCAGTCCACCGCGCCGCCGCCCCAGGCATTGCGCAGCGCCTCGGCCAGTTCGGGTTGCAGCGCGCCGGGGGCTGCGATCAGCGTACAGATAAAATTGTCCATGTTTCCGATCCGCTCCATTCATGTCGCAAAAAGCTGTTCAAGCGGCGCTATAGTCGCGTTTTCCCCATTGCGCCACCCATTGAAGGGCCGTAGATGCGGCGGTGGGACACCCTTCCCCAACGAAGGGCGATTATCTGTGAGGATACCAGCAATGGCTATTGACCAACCGGCAACGCGGCCGGCCAACCCGCGTTTTTCTTCCGGCCCCTGTGCCAAACCCCCCGTATTCAATCTGAACAACCTGTCCGACGCGCCCTTGGGCCGTTCGCACCGTGCAGCCGTTGGCAAGGCCAAGCTGCTGAAGGCGATCGAGGACACCCGCGAGATCCTTGGCGTGCCTGCTGACTACCGCATCGGCATCGTTCCCGCATCCGACACCGGCGCCTTTGAAATGGCGATGTGGTCGCTGCTGGGTGAACGCCCTGCCGAAATGGTCGCCTGGGAAAGCTTTGGCGCAGGCTGGGTCACAGATGTGGTCAAGCAACTGAAAATCGACGCCACCACCCACACCGCCGAGTATGGCGAGATCGTGGATATGGCCGCGCTGAACTATGACAACGACGTCTGCTTTACCTGGAACGGCACCACCTCGGGCGTGCGTATGCCCAACGGCGACGCCATTCCTGCCGACCGCGCGGGCCTGACCCTGTGCGACGCCACCAGCGCCGCATTTGCGATGGACCTGCCGTGGGACAAGCTGGATGTCACCACGTTCAGCTGGCAAAAAGTGCTGGGCGGCGAAGCGGCCCACGGGATGCTGATCCTGTCACCGCGCGCCGTGGAGCGTCTGGAAAGCTATACGCCCGCTTGGCCCCTGCCAAAGATCTTCCGCATGACCAAGGGCGGCAAGCTGATCGAGGGCATCTTCAAGGGTGAAACCATCAACACCCCGTCGATGCTGTGCGTCGAGGATTACCTGCAAGCGCTGGAGTGGGCACGTTCCGTCGGCGGGCTGAAAGGTCTGATCGCGCGGGCCGATGCCAACACCAAGGCCATCGCCGATTTCGTGGACGCGCACGACTGGATCGAGTTTCTGGCCGCTGACCCTGCCATCCGCTCGAACACATCCGTCTGCCTGAAGTTCAACGATGCGCGCATCACCGACGGCGCCGCCTTTGCCAAGGCCGTGGCCAAACGGCTGGCCGATGCCGACGTGGCGCTGGACATCGGTGCCTATCGTGACGCCCCTGCGGGCCTGCGCATCTGGTGCGGCGGAACCATCGAAACATCGGACATCGAGGCGATGCTGCCGTGGCTTGCATGGGCCTTCGAGACTGAAATCAACGCATAATCCAGACGGGGTGAGCGCCACGCCTAAAGCGCCGCTCGCCCCGTCCCACCCCCCGTTTATTCAATGAAGGACCACTGACATGGCTCCCAAGGTACTTATCTCCGACAGCCTCAGCGACGCGGCTGTTCAAATCTTCAAAGATCGCGGCATCGAAGTCGACTTCCAGCCCAACCTGGGCAAGGACAAGGACAAGCTGGCCGAAGTGATCGGCAAATATGACGGTCTGGCGATCCGCTCGGCCACCAAGGTCACCGAAAAAATCCTGGCCGCTGCCGAAAATCTCAAGGTCGTCGGGCGCGCCGGTATCGGCACCGACAACATCGACAAGGACGCCGCATCGAAAAAGGGCGTGATTGTCATGAACACGCCTTTTGGCAACATGATCACCACCGCCGAACACGCGATTGCGATGATGTTCGCCGTGGCGCGTCAGATCCCCGAGGCCAGCGCATCGACACACGCGGGCAAATGGGAAAAGTCCAAGTTCATGGGCGTCGAGCTGACCGGCAAGACGCTGGGCGTGATCGGCGCGGGCAACATCGGTGGCATCGTCTGTGACCGTGCGCGCGGCCTGAAAATGAAGGTCGTGGCCTACGACCCCTACCTGAGCAACAAAAAAGCCGACCGTATGGGTGTGGAAAAGGTCGAGCTGGACGAACTGCTGGCGCGTGCCGATTTCATCACGCTGCACGTGCCCTACACCGAAACCACCGCCAACATCCTGTCCAAGGAAAACATCGCCAAGACCAAGAAGGGCGTGCGCATTATCAACTGTGCCCGCGGTGGTCTGGTGGACGAAGAAGCGCTGGCCGAAGCCCTGAAATCGGGCCACGTCGCCGGTGCGGCATTTGACGTGTTCAAGGAAGAACCGGCGACCGAGAACCCGCTGTTCAACCTGCCCAACGTGGTTTGCACGCCGCACCTGGGCGCGGCCACCACCGAAGCGCAGGAAAACGTGGCGCTGCAAGTGGCCGAGCAGATGGCAAACTATCTGCTGACCGGTGCCGTTGAAAACGCGCTGAACATGCCGTCGGTCACGGCGGAAGAGGCCAAGGTGATGGGCCCATGGCTGACGCTGGCCGGGCATCTGGGGTCGTTCATCGGCCAGATGACCGACGAGCCGATCCGCGCGATCAACATCCTGTATGACGGCTCTGTCGGGGCGATGAACCTGGATGCGCTGAACTGTGGCGTTGTCGCGGGCATCATGAAACGTGCCAACCCCGATGTGAACATGGTGTCGGCCCCCGTGGTTGCCCGTGAAAAAGGCATTCAGATCAGCACCACCAATCAGGACAAATCGGGCGTCTTTGACGGCTATGTCAAGGTGACCGTGGTAACGGCCAAGCGCGAGCGTTCGGTGGCCGGCACAGTGTTCAGCGACGGCAAGCCGCGCTTTATCCAGATCAAAGGCATCAACATCGACGCCGAGATCGGGCAGCACATGCTGTACACCACCAACAACGACGTTCCGGGCATCATCGGCCTGCTGGGCAACACCATGGGCAAAGGCGGCGTGAACATCGCCAACTTTACCCTTGGCCGCGACGAAGCAGGCGGCGAAGCCATCGCGCTGCTTTATGTCGACGAAGCGATCCCCGCCGATGTCCTGAAGACATTGGAAGGCACCGGCCTGTTCAATCAGGTCAAGCCGCTGGAATTCGTGATCGCCTGACCTGCGTTCAAATCAACTCTGGCGACCTTGGATAACCACGGTCGCCAGAAAGATCAGCATACTGGCCATGCTGACCAATGATCCGGCAATGGCCACACCGGGCGACCCGCCCGCATTTGCCATCGCAATCCCCGGCACCATCAGAACGACACCGACAACGGCGACACCCAGATGGACCCGCGCCAGCGGGCGCGCGCCTGCCTCTGGCACCAGGTGGTAATAGACAGCGAACAGGGCCATCGTGACCCACCCCACAAGGTTCAGGTGCGCATGGGCGCTGCGCATGGCGTGGTTTTCACTGGCGGCCATCTGCATTCCCCAGATCATTCCCAAGCTTACCGAAACCACGGCCACCAACATGAAATAATGTGCAATTCCCCGCATACCGAATTCTCCCTTTGCTAAAATCATTGGCATGTTTGCCTGCCAACCTGACTATATATATGGCCGATCTGGTCCTATTCGTGTCAAGGCCTACGATCCCTTGCACCGATGGGCTGCTGCGCCTATTCCCCCTGTGAACGCATGTCACAGCCATCAGGATTTCCCATGACCAAGCCGATCTACGCCGTAGGCGACATTCACGGACAACTGGGCGAACTGACCCGCATCCTTGCCCTGATCGAAGCTGATGGTGGGCCGGATGCAAGCGTTGTGTTTGTGGGTGACTATATCGACCGGGGCGCAGACAGCTGCGTGGTGCTGGACACGCTGATTGCCGGCCGCGATGCTGGGCGCGACTGGACCTTTTTGCTGGGCAATCACGACCGGATGTTCGATTGGTGGATGCAGGACTATCCCCGTCAGGAATCCTATTTGCCGGTCGAACTGTACTGGCTGCACCCGCGTCTGGGCGGCGACACCACGCTGGCATCCTATGGTATTGAATTCACGGTCAAAAGCCGCCAGATAGACGTGCACGCCGAGGCGCTGAAAACCGTGCCACAGGCGCATATGGATTTCATCGCCCAATGCAAACTTAGCCACGAAACCGACGCGCTGTTCTTTTGCCACGCAGGCATCCGTCCGGGTGTGCCGCTGGACCAGCAGACCGAACATGATCTGATCTGGATCCGGCAAGAGTTTCACGAAGCGACCACACCGCACCCCAAGCTGATCGTGCACGGGCACACGCCGGTGGATGAGGCCACGCATTACGGCAACCGCGTCAATCTGGACACGGGTGCGGGATATGGCAAACCGATGACGGTTGCCGTGTTCGAAGGGCGCGATTGCTGGACGCTGACCGACAAGGGCCGCGTGCCACTGAAACCTGCAAGCTAAGCACAAAGCATCGTGGCAAGGCTGTGTGGGGACAGGCTCCTATGTCCAGTCCAGTACAACCTTGCCGCTTTGCCCTGACTTCATCGCTGCAAATCCTGCCTCGAAATCGTCCACGTGGAACTGGTGGGTGATCACCCGCGACACGTCCAGACCGTTTTCCAGCATCGCAATCATCTTGTACCAGGTCTCGAAAATCTCGCGGCCATAGACGCCCTTGATCGTGATCGCCTTGAACACGATCCGGCTCCAGTCGACGGGGCTTTGGCCCGGGGGGATACCCAGCATCGCAATGCGCCCGCCCATGGTCATCGCCTCGACCATCTGGTCCAGCGCCTGCTGGTTGCCCGACATTTCCATGCCCACGTCGAAACCCTGCTTCATCTTCAGCCGTGCAATCACGTCAGGCAGCGCCTCTTGCGTCACATTCACCGGCACCACATCCGCGACCTGTGCTGCCAGCGCCAGCCGGTCGGGGTTCACATCCGTAATCACCACATGCCGCGCGCCCGCGTGACGGGCGACGGCAGCAGCCATGATGCCAATGGGGCCGGCCCCCGTGACCAACACATCCTCGCCGATCAGATCGAAACTCAGCGCGGTGTGCACCGCGTTGCCCAAGGGATCGAGGATCGCGCCGATGTCGTCGCTGATCTCGTCGGGCAGCGGCACGACGTTGAACGCAGGCAGACGCAGGTATTGGGCAAAGGCGCCCTGTTCATTCACCCCGATGCCCCGCGTCGCGGGATCAAGGTGGAACTTGCCCGCGCGGCTTTGACGGCTTTGGGTGCCGATCAGATGCCCCTCGCCGCTGCACCGCTGGCCCAGTTCCAGCCCTTGCACATCGCGGCCAATCTCGACGATTTCGCCCGCAAACTCGTGGCCGGTGATCATCGGCACCGGCACGGTTTTCTGCGCCCAGTCGTCCCAGTTCCAGATGTGGATGTCGGTGCCGCAAATGCCGGTCTTGTTGATCTTGATCAGCACGTCGTCGGGCCCGATCTCGGGCACCGGCGCGTTGACCATCCACAGCCCCGCGCGGGGGTGCAGTTTGGACAGGGCTTTCATTTCGTTCGTTGTCATCAGATCACCCCACAGGCTTTGCCTGCCTTCTCGAATGCGGCCAGCGCGCGGTCCAGATCGTCGCGGGTCAGGGCGGCGTTCATCTGGGTGCGAATACGCGCCTGACCACGCGGCACCACGGGGAAGAAAAAGCCCGAGACATAGACGCCTTCGTCGTACAGCTTGGTCGCCATATCCTGCGCCAATTGCGCGTCGCCCAGCATCACGGGGATGATCGGGTGTTCGCCCGGAAGCAGGTCAAAACCCAGCGTTTCCAGGCCCTTGCGCCAGTATTTCGCATTTTCGAACAACTGCGAGCGCAGGGCGTCGCCCTGTTCGACCAGCCGCAGCGCCTCGATCCCCGCCGCGACAATCGCGGGAGGCAGGGCGTTCGAGAACAGGTAGGGCCGCGCGCGCTGGCGCAGCAGGTCGATCACCGGCTGCGGGCCTGCGATATAGCCGCCGATGGCCCCGCCCAGCGCCTTGCCCAGCGTGCCGGTCAGAATGTCCACGTCGACGCCGAAATGTGACGGAGTGCCGGCCCCCTTTGGCCCCATAAAGCCAGTGGCGTGGCAATCATCGACCATGACCAGCGCGCCATAAGCTTCGGCCAGCCGGGTGATGTCGGGCAGGTTTGCCAGATACCCATCCATGCTGAACACGCCATCGGTGGCGATCATGATGAACCGGGCACCATCCGCCTGCGCCTGTTTCAACTGCGCTTCAAGGTCACCCATATCACTGTTGGCATAGCGATAGCGTTTGGCCTTGCACAGGCGGATGCCGTCGATGATCGAAGCGTGGTTCAGCGCGTCGGAGATGATTGCGTCCTCGGGGCCGAGCAGCGGCTCGAACAGCCCGCCATTGGCGTCAAAACAGGCGGCAAACAGGATCGAATCGTCCTTGCCCAGAAAGGTGGCCAGCTTTTGCTCCAGCTCGCGGTGCATGTCCTGCGTGCCACAGATGAAGCGGACCGAGGCCATGCCGAACCCCTTCGGGTCCATCGTATCCCGCGCCACGCGGATCAGATCGGGATGATCAGCCAGCCCCAGATAGTTGTTGGCGCACAGGTTGATCATCTCGCGGCCCGCGACACGGATCTTGCCGCCTTGGGGCGAGGTGATCAGGCGTTCGACCTTGGTCAGGCCCTCGGCGTCGATTTCGGCCAGCGTTTCGGTGATATGGGATAGGAATGCTTGGGTCATGACGGCTCCTCTTTGCCGTCACATCTAGCATATCGGAAATGATTCCGGAATAGAGGATTTCCGTATCACGGATTTTTGTCCGATATATCGGATAATCCGGTCAGGCGTTCTGTACCACCAGAAAGGCGCGCGCGGCACTGGTTGCGGTGATGCGGTGCGGCACGTCGGCGGCATAACGGGCGGTGTCGCCCGCGCTGATCGACTGCGTGGCATCGGCGCTGGTCACGTCCAGCGTGCCGTCGATCACTGTCAGATGTTCACGCGCGCCACGGGTGTGCGGCTGGCTGTCCAGCACGCCGCCCTCGGCAAAGCGCAACTCGTAGACCTCGTGGTGGCCCGCCTCTTCGGGCGGGGACAGAATGCGGATGCGGCAACCGCTGCCGCGATTTTCGATGGTGGGCACATCGGCGCTGCGCAACACTTCGATGCGGGCGGTTTCGGCGTCGCCGTCCAGAAGCCCCGCGAAATCGACCTGCAAGGCGCGGGTCAGGTTCCACAGTGTTGCGATGGTCGGGCTGCTTTCGCCGCGCTCGATCTGGCTGACCATCGACCGGCTGACGCCCGACAGTTTCGCCACGGCGTCCAGCGACAGCCCTTGGGCGCGCCGCGCCTCTTTCAGGCGGCTGGGCAGGCGGGTCAATATTGCGTCAGTGTCATCCGTCATGACGGAAGATATGCGCGGCGGGCCGCCCGCTGTCAACTGACGGCACGTTGCGGCTGACATATTGCGCGGCGGGCTTCATAAGTTTGGCAAAACGGAAGGAAGAGCCATGAAAGATATCGTAATCCTTGACGGTGCGCGCACCGCAATCGGCACATTCGGTGGATCGCTGGCAGGCACGCCCCCGATCGAGCTGGGCACCGTGGCAGCCAAGGCTGCGCTGGAGCGTTCTGGCGTAGAAGGCGGCCAGATCGGGCACGTAGCCTTCGGTCACGTGATCAACACCGAACCGCGTGATATGTACCTAAGCCGCGTGGCGGCGATGCAGGCGGGCATTCCCGAATCGACCCCTGCAATGAACGTGAACCGCCTGTGCGGGTCTGGCGTGCAGGCCATCGTGTCGGTGGTGCAATCGCTGATGCTGGGCGATGCCGAGTTCGGTCTGGCGGGCGGCGCCGAGAACATGTCGCGCAGCCCTTACATTTCGCAGGTGACCCGCTGGGGCGCCAAGATGGGCGATGTGAAAACGCTGGACATGATGCTGGGCGCGCTGAGCTGCCCGTTCGGCACCGGCCACATGGGGGTGACGGCGGAAAACGTCGCCTCTGAGCATCAGATCACCCGCGCCGATCAGGATGCCTTTGCCCTGCAATCCCAGGAACGTGCGGCGGCGGCGATTGCGGATGGCCGGTTCGACAGCCAGATCGTGCCGGTCGAGGTCAAGGTCAAGCGGGACACCGTGGCCTTTGACAAGGATGAACACCCCAAGGCCACAAGCCTTGAGGCGCTGGGCGGTTTGCGGCCTGTGTTCCAGAAAGACGGCAGCGTGACAGCAGGCAACGCCAGCGGCATCAACGACGGTGCGGCGGCCATGGTTCTGGCCACGGCAGAGGCGGCGGAAAAGGCCGGGCTGAAACCCAAGGCGCGCATTCTGGGCTATGCCCACGCCGGTGTGCGCCCCGAGGTGATGGGCATTGGCCCGATCCCCGCCGTGCGCAAACTGCTGGAAAAAACCGGACTGTCGGCCTCGGACTTTGACGTGATCGAAAGCAACGAGGCCTTTGCCTCGCAGGCGCTGGCGGTCAGCAAAGATTTGGGTTTCGACCCCGCCCGCGTGAACCCGAACGGCGGCGCGATTGCGCTGGGCCATCCGGTTGGGGCCACGGGTGCGATCATCACCATCAAGGCGCTGCACGAGCTGGAGCGCACAGGCGGCAAGCGCGCGCTGATCACCATGTGTATCGGTGGCGGTCAAGGCATTGCGCTGGCCATCGAACGCATCGCGTGATGTGACCCCGGGGGCTTTGCGCCCCCGGACCCCCGCAGGATTTTTTGAACCAGAGAAAAGGCGTCAGCCCAGATGTTGGGCCAGCGCGAACAGGACACCACCGAACGCCATGCCGCCCAAGCCCGCCAGTATGATCCAGCGCCAGAACGGGCGGTGCGGCGGTGTTTCGTCCTTGGCCTGACGAACCAGCGCGGCTTCGACCAGTGCGGGCAGGCGCGGGCCGAAGCGGGCCAGAACCATTGCGGTTTTGCCCAGATCACGAAGGGCGGCGCGCGGGCCGATGGATGTTTTGATATAGTCGGTGACGATGGGGCTGGCGACTTCCCAGATGTTCATGCGCGGGTTCAGCGACCGCGCCACGCCTTCGACCACGACCATGGTGCGTTGCAGCAGGATCAGCTCGGTGCGGGTTTCCATGCCGAACCGTTCGGTCACCTCGAACAGATAGCTCAGCAGGCGGGCCATCGAAATGCGGGTGGCGTCCATGCCAAAGATCGGCTCGCCCACGGCGCGCAGGGCGCGGGCGAATTCGTCGACATCTTTGTCGGCGGGCACATAGCCTGCCTCGAAATGCACTTCGGCGACGCGTTTGTAATCCTTGCGGATGAACCCGAACAGGATCTCGGCATAGACACGACGGGTGTATTCGTCGATGTGGCCCATGATCCCGAAATCATAGGCGATGATGTCCCCGTTCGCCGCGACCTTCAGGTTGCCCTGATGCATGTCGGCGTGAAAGAACCCATCGCGCAGGGCGTGGTTCAGGAACAGTTGCAACACCCGTTCCGACAGTTCGACCCGGTCCACACCCAGCGCGTCGATGGCGTCATTGTCGCCCATCGACACACCGTCGGCCCAGCTCATGGTCATCACCCGACGCGCGGAATGATCCCATTTGATGTCAGGAAGCCGAAATCCTGCGTCGTCTGCGGTATTGGCTGCAAATTCCGACGCCGACGCGCTTTCCAACCGCAGGTCCAGTTCGCCGCGCACCACGCCGTCGAAATGTTCGATCACGTCCAACGGTTTCAGGCGACGGGCACCGGGGGCAAAGAAATCGACCATGCTGGCGGCAAAATAAAAGGCGTCCACGTCCTTGCGAAAGGCCGCTTCGATGCCCGGGCGCAGCACCTTGACCGCGACCGCTTCACCGGTTTCGCGCAGGGTCGCCTTGTGCACTTGCGCAATGGATGCGGCGGCCACTGGTTCGCTGAAGTCGGAAAAGATCGTGTCGACAGGCTGGCCCAGCTCTTTTTCAACTTCGCGCTTGGCCACGGCGACGTCAAAGGGCGGCAGCTTGTCCTGCAAAACGCGCAGTTGCACGGCCAGGTCGTCGCCCACCACATCGGGGCGCGTTGACAAAACCTGACCGAACTTGATGTAGGCCGGGCCCAGCGCCGTCAGCGCGCGGGTCGCGGGGGGCATGGTCGGGTCGCCGTAATAGCCCAGCCACATGAACGGCTTGCCCAGCAGTTTGGCCACAAAGCGCACCGGTTTGGGCGCATCGAATGCGTCCAGAACCACGTTCATCGCGCCGGTGCGTTCCAGCGTGGCGCCGGTGCGGATCAACCGCCAGATGTTGTGAGGTCCGCGCACGCTAGATCTTCCATCCCGAATGCAGGGCGGCGACGCCCATTGTCATGTTGCGGTATTTGGCATTCTCGAACCCGGCGGCACGCACCATGCCCAGGAACGTGTCCTGATCAGGAAAGTTGCGGATCGATTCAACCAGGTACTGATAGCTGTCGCGGTCGTTTGCGATCATCTTGCCCATCTGCGGGATCACGTTGAACGAATAGAGGTCATAGGCCTTTTGCATCGCGGCATTGGGCAACTGGCTGAACTCCAGAACCATCAGGCGGCCACCGGGGCGCAGCACGCGGAACGCTTCGTTCAGCGCCTGTTGGGGGCGGGTCACGTTACGGATGCCAAAGCTGATTGTGTAGACGTCAAAGGTGTTGTCGGCAAAGGGCAACGCCATCGCATCGCCCACGACCCAGTCCAGACTGTCGTGCATCTGTTCGGCCTCGGCGCGCTTGCGGCCTTCGATCAGCATCGGTTCGGTCAGATCCAGCACCGTGGCGTGACCGCTGCCTGCGCGTTTCAGGAACCGGAACGATATATCGCCAGTGCCGCCGGCCACATCCAGCAGCTTTTGACCGGCCCGCGGCGCCAGCCAGTCCATCATCGCATCCTTCCAGACCCGGTGGATGCCCATGCTCATCACATCGTTCATGATGTCGTATTTGCTGGCGACCGAATTGAACACGCCTTGGACCCGACCGGCCTTGTCGGCCTCGGGGACGGTTTCAAATCCGAAATGGGTGGTCTTGTTGGTATCGTCGGTCATCGTGTCAATGTCGCCTTTGTCAGTCTGCCTTGTTATAGGGCGCTGGGGCCTGCGCACAATGCGCACCTTTTGTCACAGGAAACCATTCGATGCCCGAATTACCAGAGGTCGAGACAGTACGCCGCGGATTGGCCCCGGTGATGGAGGGCGCGGTGATCGCCCAGGCGGACGTGAACCGCCCCGATCTGCGCTGGCCCTTTCCACCCGATATGGCCGCGCGGCTGACAGGTCGGCAGGTGCTGGGTCTGCGACGGCGGTCCAAATACATCCTTGCCGATCTGGACAGTGGCGAGACACTGTTGATCCATCTGGGCATGTCGGGGCGCATGCTGATCTCGGGCGATCCGCTGGGGCAGTTCGTGCACGACCACCCTGCCCCCGAAAAACACGATCACGTGGTGCTGCACATGGACAACGGTGCGCGCGTCACGTTCAACGATCCGCGCCGGTTCGGCGCGATGGACCTGTTGGACACCGCCACGGCCGATCAACACAAGCTGCTGGCGGTGCTGGGCCCCGAGCCACTGGGCAATGCATTCAACGAGGACGTGCTGGTGCAGGCGTTCAAAGGCAAGGCGTCGCCGGTGAAATCGGCGCTGCTGGATCAGCGGATCGTCGCGGGATTGGGCAATATATACGTCTGCGAAGCCCTTTTTCGCGCCGGTGTGTCGCCACGTCGCAAGGCGGGAAATATCTCACAAGCGCGTGTGCGTGCCCTTGTTCCGATCATCCGCGAGGTGCTGAGCGACGCCATTGCCGCGGGTGGATCGTCGCTGCGTGATTTCCGTCAAGCCGATGGAGAACTTGGGTATTTCCAGCACAGCTTTGACGTATATGGCCGCGAGGGGCAGCCCTGTCGCACCCCCGGTTGCACCGGCACCGTGCAAAGAATTGTACAATCGGGGCGGTCATCGTTCTTCTGTGCACTATGTCAAACTTAGCTTGAAACGCGCACCGCCCATGGTAAGGAACGCCCTCAGACGGCAACAAATGAAAGCATTCAAATGGCCTATGAGACGATCATCGTCGACGTAGACGACCACGTCGCCCGCATCACGCTGAACCGCCCGGACGCGCTGAACGCGCTGAGCGACGAGCTGTTGGGCGAACTGGCTGACGCCGTCACCGACGCGCAAAAGGATGACAAGGTGCGCTGCATCGTCATCACCGGATCGGAAAAAGCATTCGCTGCGGGCGCAGACATCGCGATGATGGCCGAAAAGGGCTTTGTCGACACGTTCATGGGCAACCTGTTCACCGATTCGACCGACGCCATCTGCCGCGCGCGCAAGCCGATCATCGCGGCGGTGTCCGGCTATGCGCTGGGCGGGGGCTGCGAACTGGCGATGATGTGCGATTTCATCATCGCATCGGAAAGCGCCAAGTTCGGCCAGCCCGAAGTGAACCTTGGCGTGATGGCCGGGATCGGTGGCACCCAGCGCCTGGCGCGTTTCGTGGGCAAGTCCAAAGCCATGGACATGAACCTGACGGGCCGCTTCATGGACGCAGAAGAGGCCGAGCGGTGCGGGCTGGTCAGCCGGGTCGTTCCGACCAAAAAGCTGATGGAAGAAGCGATGGGCGCGGCCAACAAGATTGCGTCGAAGTCGATGATTTCGGTGATGGCAATCAAGGAATCGGTCAATCAGGCATTCGAAGTGCCGCTGCGCGACGGGTTGCTGTTTGAACGCCGCATGTTCCATTCGCTGTTCGCCACCGAAGACCAATCCGAGGGCATGGCCGCGTTTCTGGAAAAACGCGAACCGCAGTTCCGCGACAAATAAAGAACACGGCTCTTGTGCTGACGCGCAGGGGCCTCACACGACAGGCGTTGACTCGGACGTGCCGCGCGCCTAAAGACGCGGCTTCACCGCAGCATATCGCTGTTTTTACACTACCGCACCAATCATTGGGACGAGATAATCATGGCAAATACGCCTCAGGCCAAGAAACGGGCCCGTCAAAACGAAAAACGTTTCGCAATCAACAAAGCACGCCGTTCGCGGATTCGTACATACCTGCGCAAAGTCGAGGAAGCGATTGCTTCCGGTGACAAGGCCGCAGCCGAATCTGCACTGCGCGTTGCACAGCCCGAACTGATGCGTGGCGTCACCAAAGGTGTCTACCACAAAAACACCGCATCGCGGAAAATGTCACGGTTGTCGTCGCGCGTTAAATCGCTCGGCTAAGGCCAGACACAGAATTATGACGGTTTTGCAACGGCATCGCTCAGGCGGTGCCGTTTCTTTTTTGAGCCTTCAAAATAAGGGCCATAGATTCTTTTCCACAAAAGCCCGAGTCAACATTTAAGTTCTGTTGCCGCGTCGCAGACGAAGTTGCTACCAAGGGTCCAGCGATTCACATCGCCTGGGGGGACAGAACAACCAGACCCGCGTGCTGCCGCACAAAAAAGGGTATGATTGTGGGCCGGACAGTTGCATCGCAACTGAATGGATCAGTGGCATTGCCGTATTTCCGGCGCCACCTGTCGCATCAACATTTGGAATGACGAACGTCGTTCAGGGGGTCCAATCGGGCACTCGCTGACGAGGTGTGTCTTCCGATCAAAAACGACGCAAGTCGCGCCTTGTCCCGTCGGGACACAGGACAGGCCGATTGTTTCGTGGGCAGTAATAGGCGGCCGGGTGCAATTCTTGTATCCGGTGGGGACAGCGGAAAGGCTTGGGGAATACCAGAATGACACAAGAAAAATGGGGACAGCTGAGACAACGGCTGCTCAAAACTGTCGGACAGAACAATTTCACAACCTGGATCGAGCCGCTGGAATTCCAGCAACTTGAAGATGGCATTGCCACCTTCAACGTGCCGACCAATTTCATGGGCAACTACGTCAGCCAGAACTTTGCCGACCTGATTCTGCACGAGCTGCGGTCGGAAAATGCCACCATCAACCGGCTGAACTTTACCGTTGCTGCCAATATGTCGGAAAAGCCGCGCTCGATGCCCGCCAAGCCGTTGGCCGCCCCTGCCAAAGTTGCCCCCTCGTCGGCGTTGAACACCGCATCGCTGGACCGTCGTTTTACCTTTGACAGCTTTGTCGTGGGCAAACCCAACGAACTGGCCCATGCCGCCGCCAAGCGCGTGGCCGAAGGTGGCCCCGTTACCTTCAACCCGCTGTTTCTGTATGGCGGCGTCGGTTTGGGCAAAACCCACCTGATGCACGCCATTGCATGGGAATTGCAGCAGTCGCGCCCCGACCTGTCTGTGCTGTACCTGTCCGCCGAACAGTTCATGTACCGGTTCGTGCAGGCGCTGCGTGACCGCAAGATGATGGATTTCAAGGAAATCTTCCGCAATGTCGACGTGCTGATGGTGGATGACGTGCAATTCATCGCCGGCAAGGATTCGACGCAGGAAGAGTTCTTTCACACCTTCAATGCACTGGTCGATCAGAACCGCCAGATCATCATCTCGGCCGACCGCGCCCCCGGCGAGATCAAGGACCTTGAGGATCGCGTGAAATCGCGCCTGCAATGTGGTCTGGTCGTCGATCTGCACCCCACGGATTACGAACTGCGTCTGGGCATCCTGCAAAGCAAAGTGGAACTGCAAAGCCAGAACTACCCCGGCCTGACCATCGCGCCCGGCGTTCTGGAATTCCTGGCCCACCGTATTTCGACCAACGTGCGTGTGCTTGAAGGGGCGCTGACCCGTCTGTTCGCCTTTGCATCGCTGGTTGGCCGCGAAATCGACATGGACCTGACCCAGGACTGTCTGGCCGATGTGCTGCGCGCGTCCGAACGCAAGATCACCATCGAAGAAATCCAGCGCCGCGTGTCCGAACACTACAACATCCGCCTGTCGGACATGATCGGCCCCAAGCGCCTGCGCAGCTATGCGCGTCCGCGTCAGGTGGCCATGTACCTGTCCAAACACATGACCAGCCGGTCGCTGCCCGAGATTGGCCGCCGTTTCGGGGGCCGTGACCACACCACCGTAATGCACGGTGTCCGTCGCATCGAAGAGCTGAAAGTGCAGGACGGCCAGATCGCCGAAGATCTGGAACTGCTGCGCCGCGCGCTCGAAGCGTAAACCTGCGTCACCTGTACCACACGGCACCCTTTTCGGGTGCCGTTTGCGTTTGCAGGGGGCGCAATCGGTCTGCCGCGCTTGACCCTTCCGTTAATCCAGCCGACAACAGATAAAAAGGTTGAGAATACGCCGGTATAGGGTAGTTTGCCCGTCCCGGTGGTCCGATTGGAGAGGGACAGATGAAAATCAGTATTGAACGGGCCGCGTTGCTCAAAGCCGTGAGCCAGGCACAGTCCGTGGTCGAACGCCGCAACACCATTCCGATCCTCGCCAACGTGCTGATCGAGGCCGAAGGGTCCGACGTGATGTTCCGCGCCACCGATCTGGACATCGAGGTTGTGGACAAGGCCCCCGCACAGGTCGAACGCGCAGGCGCCACCACCGTGTCGGCCACCACGCTGCATGAAATCGTGCGCAAGCTGCCCGACGGCGCGCTGGTCACCCTGACCGCCGACGCCGCAGCGGGCCGCCTGACGGTCGAAGCGGGCCGGTCAAACTTTTCGCTCGCGACCCTGCCCAAGGAAGATTTTCCTGTCATGGCGTCGTCGGAATATGCCTCGAACTTCTCGATCGACGCGGCCAAGCTGCGCCGTCTGTTCGACAAATCGAAATTCGCCATTTCGACCGAAGAAACGCGGTATTACCTGAATGGCGTCTACATGCACGTGTCGACCGGCGAAGACGGCAAGGTGCTGCGCTGTGTGGCCACCGATGGCCACCGTCTGGCGCGGATCGACACAGATCTGCCCGCAGGTGCCGAAGAGATGCCCGGCGTGATCGTGCCCCGCAAGACCGTGGGCGAACTGCGCAAGCTGCTGGACGATGACGAGATGAAGATCGCCGTATCGGTGTCGGAAACCAAGGTGCGCTTTGCCACGCCGGAAATCACGCTGACATCCAAGGTGATCGACGGGACATTCCCCGACTACACCCGCGTTATTCCGCAGGGCAACACCCGCAAACTGGAAGTCGACGCCAGCGACTTTGCCCGCGCCGTGGACCGTGTGGCAACCGTGTCGTCCGAGCGTTCGCGTGCCGTCAAACTGCAACTGGACGAAGACCGGCTGATCTTGTCGGTCAACGCGCCCGACAGCGGCGCCGCCGAGGAAGAGCTGGCCGTGTCGTACAATGACGAACGGCTGGAGATCGGGTTCAACGCCAAATACCTGCTGGAAATCGCCAGTCAGGTGGACCGTGAAAACGCCGTGTTCATGTTCAATTCGTCGGGCGACCCGACCTTGATGCGTGAAGGCAATGACATGTCGGCGGTCTACGTCGTCATGCCGATGCGCGTTTAAGAGTTTTCTTGCCTCCGGCGGGGATATTTAAGGCCAAAAGAAAGGGACAGTTGTGAAGCTGTCCCTTTCTGCATTGACGATTTCGCATTTCAGATCGCACCGGATGGCGCGGATCACTGTCGATCCGCGCCCCGTGGCGCTGTTTGGCCCCAATGGCGCGGGCAAGACCAACATTCTGGAAGCGGTGTCGCTGTTTTCGCCCGGACGCGGTTTGCGCCGGTCCAGCGCCGAGGACATGACCCGCAGGCCCGAGGCGCTGGGGTGGAAGATCAGCGGCGTTCTGACATCGCTGCGGCAGGTGCACGAGATTGATATTGTCTCCGAGGCCGGTGCTGCGCGGCAGGTGCGGATCGACGGCAAGGCGGCAGCACAGGTGGCGCTGGGGCGGGTCGCACGGGTGCTGTGGCTGATCCCCGCGATGGACCGGCTGTGGATCGAGGGCGCGGAAGGCCGGCGGCGGTTCCTGGACCGGATGACGCTGAGCTTCGAGCCCGGCCATGCGGATCTGTCGCTGGCCTATGAAAAGGCAATGCGCGAACGCAACCGGCTGTTGAAGGACATGGTGCGCGATCCGGCGTGGTACGGCGCGCTTGAGGCGCAGATGGCGCAGGCGGGGGCTGGAATTCATGCCAACCGGCTGGCCACGCTGGCCGAACTGCACAGCGCCCAGAAGGACGCGCAGACGGCCTTTCCCACGGCGGATCTGGAGTTGATCCATGCGGATGCGCCCTTGCCCGCCTCCGAGGACGACTTGCGCACCGCGCTGGCCGAAGGGCGCAAACGCGATCTGGCGGCGGGGCGCACGCTGATCGGTCCGCACCGCGCCGATCTGATCGGCACCTATGCGGCCAAGGACGTGCCCGCCCGCGACTGTTCCACCGGCGAGCAAAAGGCGCTGCTGGTGTCGCTGATCCTTGCCAATGCGCGCGCACTGGCCCAGAGCTTTGGCGCGCCGCCGCTGTTGTTGCTGGACGAGGTTGCCGCCCATCTGGACGCCGACCGCCGCGCCGCCCTGTACGACGAGATCGTGGCACTGGGCGCTCAGGCGTGGATGACAGGCACCGACCGCAACCTGTTCGACGCATTGGGCGCGCGGGCGCAATATTTGAACGTGACCGAGGCGAATGGCGTCTCGAAGGTAGAGGCCGTGACATGACGCTGAGCTGGGCCGATCTGATGCTGTACTGCGGCGCGCTGGTGATCCTGTTCCTGACCCCGGGGCCGGTGTGGCTGGCGCTGATGGCGCGCGGGCTGTCGGGCGGGTTTCGTGCCGCGTGGCCGCTGGCCCTGGGCGTGGCGATTGGCGACATCGTCTGGCCGCTGGTCGCGGTGCTGGGGATTTCGTGGATCTTGTCGGTCTTCGACACCTTCATGCTGGTGCTGCGATGGGTGGCCTGCGGTGTGTTCATCGTGATGGGCGCGATGCTGATCCGCCACGCAGGGGCCGCCATCAGCGCCGACAGCCGCCTGACCCGCCCCGGCATGATGGCAGGGTTTCTGGCGGGTATTCTGGCCATTCTGGGCAACCCCAAAGCCGTTCTGTTCTATATGGGCGTGCTGCCCGGCTTTTTCGATTTGCGCACGGTGACGTGGATCGACGTGGCGCTGATCATCGGCGCATCGGTTCTGATCCCGCTGACAGGCAACCTGATCATGGCCGCTTTTGTCGGACGCGTGCGGGCCTTTGTCACCACGTCAGGCGCGCTGCGGCGGATCAATATCGGGGCCGGTGTGCTGCTGATTCTCGTGGGGCTTGTGCTGCCGTTCGTCTAGGGCAGAAACTTGTCTCGATCGCGTGACATCCCCCCGTAAAAACCCTATAAAATAACAAAAAATATAGGGTGAATAGGCATGTCCGAAAACGAGCAGCCGCCACAAGAGTATGGCGCGGATTCCATCAAGGTTCTCAAGGGCTTGGATGCTGTCCGCAAACGGCCTGGCATGTACATCGGTGACACCGACGACGGGTCGGGTCTGCACCATATGGTTTACGAAGTCGTGGACAACGGCATTGACGAGGCGCTGGCCGGTCATGCCGACGCTGTCACCGTCACGATCCACGAGGATTCCTCGGTTTCGGTCAGCGACAACGGGCGCGGGATTCCGGTTGGCATCCACGAAGAAGAAGGCGTATCCGCCGCCGAGGTCATCATGACCCAACTGCACGCGGGCGGTAAATTCGACAGCAACAGCTACAAGGTGTCGGGCGGTTTGCACGGCGTGGGCGTTTCGGTTGTGAACGCACTGAGCGACTGGCTGGAACTGCGCATCTGGCGCGAGGGCAAAGAGCACATCGCACGGTTCGAGCGTGGCGACACCGCCAAGCACCTTGAGGTTGTCGGCCCTTCAAACGGCAAGACCGGCACCGAGGTGCGCTTTCTGGCGTCGACCACGACATTCTCGAACCTCGAATATTCGTTCGAGACGTTGGAAAAACGTCTGCGCGAACTGGCTTTCCTGAACTCGGGCGTGCGGATCATTCTGACCGATGAACGCCCGGCCGAGCATCTGCGATCGGAACTGTTCTACGAGGGCGGCGTCAAGGAATTCGTCAAATACCTCGACCGGTCGAAATCCTCGATCATGGCCGACCCGATTTTCATCACCGGCGAACGGGACGAAATTGGCGTCGAAGTGGCGATGTGGTGGAACGACAGCTATCACGAGAACGTCCTGCCCTTTACCAACAACATCCCTCAGCGCGATGGCGGCACCCACATGGCGGGCTTTCGCGGCGCGCTGACGCGGACCATCAACAACTATGCGCAGTCCAGCGGGATCGCGAAAAAGGAAAAGGTATCGTTCACCGGCGACGACGCGCGCGAGGGTCTGACCTGTGTGCTGTCGGTCAAGGTGCCCGATCCGAAATTCTCGTCCCAGACCAAGGACAAGCTGGTCAGCTCAGAAGTGCGCCCCGCTGTCGAAGGGTTGGTGAACGAAAAGCTGGCCGAGTGGTTCGAGGAAAACCCGCTGCAAGCCAAGATCATCGTCGGCAAGATCATCGAAGCCGCCGTCGCCCGCGAGGCCGCCCGCAAGGCGCGCGACCTGACGCGGCGCAAGACGGCGATGGACGTGAACTTTCTTGCCGGCAAGCTTAAGGATTGCTCGGAAAAAGACCCGTCCAAAACCGAAGTCTTCCTGGTCGAGGGTGACAGCGCCGGCGGCTCGGCCCAGACGGGCCGTGACCGGCAGACACAGGCGATCCTGCCGCTGAAGGGCAAGATCCTGAACGTGGAACGCGCACGGTTCGACCGGATGCTGGGCAGTCAGGAGATTGGCAACCTGGTGATGGCGCTTGGCACCGGCATTGGCCGCGATGAATTCAACATCGACAAGCTGCGCTACCACAAGATCGTCATCATGACCGACGCGGACGTGGACGGGGCGCACATCCGCACCCTGTTGCTGACGTTCTTCTATCGTCAGATGCCCGAGCTGATCGAACGCGGATACCTGTATATCGCGCAGCCGCCGCTGTACAAAGTGTCGCGCGGCAAGTCCGAGGTGTACCTGAAGGATCAGGCCGCCATGGAAGATTACCTGATCAACCAAGGCATCGACGGCGCCATGCTGCGCCAGGGCAACGGCGAGGAAATCAGCGGCGCCGATCTGGCCCGTGTGGTCGATCACGCCCGTCAGTTGCGCCGCGTTCTGGAAGCGTTTCCAACGCATTACCCGCGGCACATCCTGGAACAGGCTGCCATCGCCGGTGCATTTTCCGAAGGCGCGGTTGAACGCGACCTGCAAGGCGTGGCCGATAAGGTGGCCGAACGTCTGAACCTGATTGCGCTGGAATACGAAAAAGGCTGGAGCGGTCGCATCACGCAGGATCACGGCGTGCGACTGGCCCGTATCCTGCGCGGCGTCGAAGAGGTGCGCACGCTGGACGGCCGCATCCTGCGCGGCGGCGAGGCCCGCAAAACCGGCACGTTCACACAGCATTTGCAGGACGTGTACAACATGCCCGCAAAACTGGTGCGCAAGGACCGCAGCCAAATGATCTATGGCCCCATGGACCTGCTGGACGCCATCCTGGGCGAAGGCGAAAAGGGTCTATCGCTGCAACGGTACAAGGGTCTGGGCGAAATGAACCCCGACCAGCTATGGGAAACCACGCTGGACCCCGATGCGCGGACCCTGCTGCAAGTGCGGGTCGAGGATATGGCCGAGGCCGACGACCTGTTCACCAAGCTGATGGGCGACGTGGTCGAACCGCGCCGCGAGTTCATCCAGCAGAACGCGCTGAACGTGGAAAATCTGGATTTCTGATCGCCCCAAGAGCCCGCCATTGAAAGCCCGCCCGACACACAGTGGGCGGGCTTTTTGCTGCGGCGATACCTGCAATCCTTATTGCTCTGTCCGGTCGGTGAAACTGGCAAGAAAACTTGTAGCCGTCAGCGAAACGTGGGCTTCCAATGGCGGACGCAATTCGAACGCGCGTGGGGTGCGGGCGAAATCGTACAGCCGGAACAAGCACCAATCCTCACGGCGCTCCTGTGCCACTTCAAGTTCGTTCTGCGAGATGTGAAAGGGGGTGCGCTCCCAACCGTTTGTCGTCTTAACCTCGATCAGCCGTTCGCGGCCTTCAAGGGTAAAGCTTCTAATATCATAGCCTGCGCCGTCGCCGTCCTCTTTGGACACCCAACGCACTTCTTTCACCAGATCGCTGCGCCCATGCTGGGCCAGATGCGCCCGCTCGTGATGATAAACACGTTCTTCGCCCGCATAGCCCAACGCGCGGTTGCGGGCGTCGCGGCCCACCACATCAAAACGGCGCGCCACGCGTTGCATCTGTTCCAGCTCGTCCGGCGGGGGCGCGTTGCGCAAGGTCGGGGCGATGCCGACGAACAGGGGTTGCGGCTCGGCGATCTCGCGAGGTCGAGAGCGATACAGCGCCTGTTCCCACTCGGGGTGCTGCGCCAACCAGCGCGCGGCGGCCTCGGCCAAGGACATCTGGAAATTGAACCTTGGCTTATAGCCGCGAATTTCGGGCAGCGCCAAACCCTGAACCGCAGCCGAGACATTGCAAAGCTTGAATTCGATCGAACCGCGGCTGCGTCCCGTTCGTTCTTGCAGCAGGCGGTTCTGGGCGGCTTTGTTATAGGCACGGCCCGAAAGTTCGTCGCTGAGCATGGAAAAGTAGGATGCGACAACCGCATCGTTTTCCATATCTGACCAATCGCCCGTGCTCATGTTGCCAAGCTAGGCATCGGCGTTGGGATTGTCATGTCCTACTTCCCCACGATCCCGCGCGCCGATCCTGCGATCAGGCGGGCGGCGTCGGTCAAGGGTCCAACGGGCGGCAGGGCCGAGCGGCAGCAGAAATAGCGCGGTTGCCATGACGGGTCGAACTTGGATTTGAACCGGCGCAATCCTTCAAAGCTGTAGAAACGGTCGCCGTGGCTGTAAACAAGGCTGCCGAACCGCGACCACAGGGTCGCGCCCCGCCGTCCTGCCAGTCCGGCAAAGGGGACCATGCCAAGGCCGAAGCTTTCGCGCCCTTCGGCTTTCAGTTGCAGCATCAACTCGGTGAACAGAAATTCCATCGTCGCGGCGGGCACCTCGGCGCGGTGGCGCATCATGTCGACGGCGCTGCTGCGGGTGGCTTCCATCAGATTGGCAAAGGCGCAAATCTCGCCGTTCAGGGACACCAGCGCGATGCGGGTGCGGTTCAGCCATGCGGCGTCGAACCGCCCGACCGAGAACCGCTTTTCCCGCGCGGCGTGCTGGGCCATCCAGTCGTCTGAAATGCCTTGCAGCGTGGCGATCAGCTCGGGCGTGTGGGGCGGCGACACGATCTGGACGCTCAGCCCGTCGCGTTGGGCGCGGTTCCAACTGGTGCGCAGCTTCTTGCGCTGGGGGCCTTCCAGCGTGAAGGCGGGCAAGGACACAATCGCCTCTTCGCCCATCTTGTGCAGCGTCAGGCCCATGTCGATGGCCTGTTCGGTGAAATCTGCCGAGGTCTCGTAAAACACCGGCCGCGCACCGGCGGCCCGGGCCGCGTCGTGGAACGCCCACGACAGGTCTTCGACATCGGCATCGGCTCCGACTGGCGCGCCCATGACAATCCACGATCCGCCCTTGATCCCGAAGGACAGCACCGATTGCTGCGCGGGTCCGAACATCAGCATCTTGTCACCGGTCAGCGCAATCGCATCCGATCCCTGCCCGTGCGCGTCGATGATCGCCTGCGCCGCCGCGAACGCCGCATCGTCGGGCAGCGGTGCCTTGACCCGTGCGACGCGAAACCCCGAATACAGCAATGCCGCGCTTAGGATCACACCCGCCGACAGGGCCGCCCGCCACGCGGCCACCGCAGGGCCATCGCCCGCCACCTGCCACCACATCAGATCGCGCGCGGCGCTGTCAGTGTGGACCAGATACCACAGCAGCCCCAACGACGTCAGCGTGGACAGGGTGAACACCACCCAGCGGGCGGACAGAACCCCCTGCGTCAGACGGGCGTGACGGTAAAATTCGCGGCGACAGGGCCACAGGATCAGCGCCATCACGGTCAGAATGGCGGCCCGTTCCAGATCCTGCGTTTTGAACGTGGCCACGACGATCCCGACCACCAGCGCCACCAGAACCGCCCAAAAGGCTTGGCGTGAGCGCCGAAACACCGACACGGACAACACCGCCAGCAACGACCCGATGATCGACGACACCAACGGCCCGCCTTCGATCATCGTCAGCGGCAACAATGTCTCAAGCTCTTCGGCACGGCCCGCGGGGTTGGGGATCAGCCCCGCGAACATCATGAACAAGCCCGAGCCCAGCACCAGAACCCCGGTGGCCATCGGAATCAGCGACCGGCCTGCCGATACCATCGGCGCAAGGCCCGGAACGGTTGGCAGCCGCCCACCGGCAGCGCCCCACACCTCGGTCAGGGACAGCACCAGCAGCGCCAGCACAAAGGGCAGCAAAAAGTAGATCAGCCGGAACAACAGCAGCGCCGTCACCGCGTCGTTCACCGGAACCGACGCCGGAAGTGCCGCAATCACCACGCTTTCGAACACGCCGATGCCGCCCGGAACATGGCTGGCCACACCCACCATGGTGGCCACTGCAAAGACCGCCAGCATGTTGGCAAAGGGCAGCGCGCCGGTGGGCAACAACAGGTGCAGAACCAGCGCCGCCATCACCATATCAGCGCCCGTAATCAGCAACTGGCGCACCAGGTCCCTGCCCCGTGGCGCCGACATCTTGAACCGGCCCCATGCAATCGTGCCGCCCCAATGCGACACCGCTGCAAGTGCGACCAATGCCAGCACCAACACGCTGACCGCCGCAAGCCGCAAGATATGCGGCGGGATGGCCACGAATTCCTGCAACGCTGCCGGATGCACCGCCAGTGCGCCCAGCCCGATCAGCGATGAACCAATGCCAAAGGACATCGCAGCAAAGGTGGAAATCGCTGCAACATCATAGGCATCCATCCCCAGCGCCGAATAAATGCGATAGCGCACGGCCCCGCCCGACACGACACTTAGCCCGATGGTGTTGCCCAGCGCATAGCCCAGGAATCCGCCCAGCGCGATTGAACTGGCCGGGGCGGTTTTGCCGATATAGCGCAGCGCCGACCAGTCGTATCCGATCAGCGCGACATAACCCGCCGCCGTCGCAGCCAGCGCGCCAAATATCAGATGCAGCGGTGTGGCGCGCAGTTGCGCCAGCACCACGCGCATGTCCAGCGGGGCCAGCAGATGATACAGCGCATAGACACCCGCGATAAACAGCAGCCCCGTCAGGATCAGCGGCCCGTGCTGGCGCAACACTGCCCGCAGCCGGTTGCCTGTGTCCGGTTCTGTCATGGCGGGCGCGTCGGTTTGCTGGCTCATGGTATGGTCTGCTATTCTGCTCCGGTGTCCGTGACCCGTCTATAGACGCCGGAACGCCGCAGTGCAGGTGTTATCTTTGTAGCGCGCATGCAAATGACGGATGCGCCGCAGCGGGCGGCGGGGAACTTTGTTAAAAATTTTCCTTTGTGGTGGCCCCGATTATCCTTAGTCTTTGCCCCAAGGCCAAGTTTTACGGCCAAGTCCAAACTGGGAGACTGTAATGGGCAAACGTGACGACCTGATCGCGCAATACGCGGACGATCTGAAAAACAAATGTGGTATGACGCCGGATATGGACCTTTTGACAAAGGTGACCATCGGGTGCGGCCCCGCGATTTATAACGCCGATGCGTCGACCGTTGCCGGTTCGCAGCCGTCCGAGCTGGAAACCGTCAAGGAAAACTTCCTGATCAAGAAACTGGGTCTGGCCGATGGCCCGCAGTTGATGGACGCGATCAACAGCGTCATCGAAACCTACGGCAAATCCGAGCGCAACAAATACCGCGCCGTGGTCTATTACATGCTGACCAAACATTTTGGCAAAGACAGCGTTTACGGCTGAATTCGCTTTGTCAGAGACTGTTTCAGGCCCGCATCACGCGGGCCTTTTTCGTTTCAGGCAAACAGGCTCAGGACGCCGCCGATAATCGCGCAGCCAAAGGTGGCATAGCCGCCGTCGATCAACGTCAGTTTGAAAGGTCGTCCCGGATAAGCGTTGTTGATCATGATCCATGGGCTGATGAAAAACAGCCCTACGCCCAGACCAGACACCAACCCCTTGTCCAGCGTATCAATTCCCGACAGGGCAAAGACATGGCGCATCATGCCTGCCACCACGATCATGGCTATGGCCGACAGGATAAATGGAAGCGCCGAGCCATTGCCCTGCGGCTTGCCATCCGGCCCCACCGCGATCTCGGCGGCGGCCATCCACGGTTTTGACAGCGCCATGTACCACACCGCGCCAAAAATCCACGCCGCAGCACCGGCGACAATCACGGAAAGAACACCCATTTCACGCTCCTAGGAGTTTCTGTCCGAAAGTGTAGCAGAAAAATACGAAATCAGGGATCAATTCCACCAAGCCCGCAAACGATCTGCCATTCGGTATCCGTCACCGGCTGCACCGACAGCCGCGAATTGCGCACCAGCATCATGTCGTCCAGACGGCCATCGGCCTTGATCATGTCCAGCGTCACGGGCGTTTTCACCGATTTGACCGCCTTGATGTCCACGCATTCCCAACGGTCGTCGTCTGTGCTGCTGTCTTGGTGCGCCTCGGCAATCACCTCGACCACGCCGACAACCGCCTTTTCCGTCTGCGAATGATAAAAGAACCCAAGATCGCCCTGCTTCATCTCGCGCATGAAATTGCGGGCCTGATAGTTGCGCACGCCATCCCATTCCTCGCCCGCGTCACCCTTGGCCTGCTGGTCGTCCCACCCCCAGGTCGACGGCTCCGATTTGAACAGCCAGTATGCCATCAGCCGATGACCTTTTTCCATTCGATCAGCTTGACGTCGGCAAACAGACCGGCCAGCGCATAGGGATCGTTGTCCGCCCACATTTGCGCATCGGCCATGCTGTCCACCGACAGGATCACCAGCGAACCCGCCATCTCACCATTGCCATCCAGCAGCGGGCCGGCCTGGGCGACAACGCCGGTTTTTTCGATATAGGCCAGATGGTTATCACGGTTGGCCTTGCGCACGTCCAGCGCGCCGTCTTTGTCTGTGGCAATCAAAGCAATCAGCATTTTATTCTTCCTTCAGTGGGCGCGACAACAGGGCCGCCATGGATGTGGGAACGTCGGCCGCACCATCCAACAGGCGGGCAACGGTCTGCGTGATAGGCATATCAACGCCGCTGGTCTGCGTCATCTGCACAATCGCGCGGGCGGTGGCGGCGCCTTCGACCGTGGTGGTGGGGTCAAAACTGTCTCCGGCCCCCAGCGACAGGCCCAGACGGTAATTGCGCGATTGCTCTGACGTGCAGGTCAACACCAGGTCGCCAAAGCCGGACAGGCCGGCCAGCGTCGCGGTTTCCGCGCCCATGTGGCGGGCAAGACGGGTCATTTCCGAAAACCCGCGCGTCATCAGCGCGGCCCGCGCGCTTTGCCCCAGCCCCGCACCGATGGCGACACCGCAGGCGATGGCAATGACGTTCTTCAGCGCCCCGCCCAGCTCGGCCCCTTGGGTGTCCGTGGTCCGATATAGACGCAGATTTGGCGTTGTTAGAGCCTGTTGAAGCATCTCACCCGCCTCCACGTCTGCACAGGCCAGCGTCAGCGCGGTGGGCAGGCCGCGCGCGATGTCAGCGGCAAAGCTGGGTCCGGTCAGGATGGCGGCGGTGGCGTGCGGGGCCGCATCGCGGATCACGCTGACCGGGCCGCGTCCGGTCGACACCTCGAACCCCTTGCAGCAAGCAACCAGATTGGCGGTGCTGTCATGCGGGATGTGATCGGTCACAAACCCCGCAAGCCGCTGCATCGGAACCGCCAGCAGGATGACATCAGCGGCCAAAGCCTGCGCAATATCGCTTGTTAGAGACAGATTTGGCGGCAAATCAACCCCCGGCAGCCGCGTTCCATTGGTGCGGCTTGATTGCATGTCCGCCACATGATCGGGGTTGCGCGCCCATAGCGTCACATTGCCCTTTTGCGCCAAAGAGATCGCCAATGCCGTGCCAAAGGCACCTGCACCCAGGACAGAAACGCTCATGCCTTGGCCCCCTTCTTGCCACTGCCCAGCATCGCCTGGCTGGTCGTGTCCAGCGGCATGCGGGGCCGCGCCGACAGGTCCATGCCGTCAGCGTCGCGGGTTTGCATCTGCTCGATGGCAGCATAGGCGATCATCGCCGCGTTGTCCGTACACAGCGCCAACGGCGGCGCGACGAAGGGGATGTTTGCAGCATCCGAAACAGTCCCTAACGCGGCACGAATGGTTTGATTTGCGGCCACGCCACCGGCCACGCACAGCGCAGTCACCGGACCGCTGGCAGCCAAGGCACGGCGGCATTTCTCTTGCAGCACATCCGCAACGGCGGCCTGAAATCCGGCGGACAGGTCGGCCTGGTCCTGCTCGGTCAGCCCACCCTTGTCCGCAATCACCTTGTCACGAACCCGCAAGGTTGCGGTTTTCAACCCCGAGAACGACATATCGCACCCCTCGCGGTCCAGCAGCGGACGCGGCAGGGCAAAGCGTTTGGGGTTGCCCCGTTTGGCCGCCGCTTCGATGGAGGGGCCACCGGGTTGCGGCAAGCCGATCAGGCGGGCCACTTTGTCGAATGCCTCTCCCGGAGCATCGTCGATGGTGCCGCCAAGTCGGCGAAACGCATCCGGCCCGGACACCAGCAGAAACTGGCAATGCCCGCCCGACACCAGCAGCATCAGGTAAGGATAGGCCACCGCATCGGTCAGGCGCGGCGTCAGCGCGTGTCCGGCAAGGTGGTTCACACCATACAGCGGCACATCCAGCGCCGCCGCCATCCCTTTGGCCAGCATCACACCCGACACCACACCACCGATCAGACCCGGCCCCGCAGTGACGGCAATTGCGTCTATATCGCCCGTGTCAGAGCCTGCTTCAGCCAGCGCCTGCCGCACCACGCCATCCAGCTTTTCCGCATGGGCGCGCGCCGCGATCTCGGGCACGACGCCGCCGAAATCCGCGTGCAGGCTGGTCTGTCCCAGCACCACCGACGACAGCACCTGCCGTCCCCGCAACACCGCCGCTGCCGTGTCGTCGCAACTGCTTTCGATGCCCAGCACCGTCAGTTCGTTTGTCATGATGCGTGTCCGTTGCGCATTGTTCCGCTCCGAGGTAACACCTGAACATCCTTCAAACAACCAGAGCACAGCATGTCACGGCACCGGATCACGCTTTTGATGACCCGCCCTGCGGCCGGATCGCGCGCCTTTGTCGCCGCCCTGCCCGATGCTGTTACGGAACGTTGCGACGTCGTCATATCACCGCTGATCGACATTCAACCGGTTGCGGCGGACCTGCCCGATTGCGATGCGGCAATCTTTACGTCCACCCACGGCGTCGCGCACGGGCCGCAGGCGCTGGGGCGGGTTGCGTTCTGTCTTGGGCAGGCCACCACAAACGCCGCGACCATGGCAGGTTGGAAGGCGCAGCAAATGGGTCAGGACGCCAAAACGCTGGTTGCCGCGCTGACGGCACAGCGCCCCACGGGGCACCTGGTGCATTTTTCAGGCACCCACACGCGCGGCGATGTTGCGGGCCATTTACAGGCCGCCGGATTGGCCGCCAACAGTGTCGCGGTGTACGATCAGGTGCTGTTGCCGCTGTCTGACGTTGCGCAAAACCGGTTAAAAGGGTCCGATCCTGTCATTGTGCCTCTTTTTTCTCCACGCAGCGCGCTACATTTCAGTGAGGATGCACTTTGCAAGGCTCCGCTGTATCTGGGTGCGATCAGCCCTGCTGCCGCTGCAAACTGTGCCGGTGTCGATCATCTGGCCCTGCAAATAGCAGGGAACCCCGACAGGGGTGGGATGATTGAGGTGGTGCAAAAACTGCTTGCGCAGGCGCTATCGGCTTGAAGCACGCCAAGGCTGGCGGCTAAGTTTGAACGGGCGTGCGTGATAACGTTCGAGAATCGGAAGGTAATATTGTGGCGAAACCCAAGTCTCCTAAATCCGGCGGTCCAACGGAAGACGAAGATAAGGTCGCTGTCGATGTGACCCCCGAGGATCAGAGCGCAGAGTTTGATAAAACGCCTCCGGAGCCTGAGTCCGACGAGCTGGTTTTGCCCGAACCTGATGCGAAACCTGACACTCCGATTGCAGACACCCCGCAACCGGACGTGCCGCAAGACGATGACTCGGTTGCGGACAGCTCTGTCGTGGACAGCGACGCGACCGAAATGCCTGCGGCTGAAGATGACCATGCGCAGGAACCGCCGGTAGAAGAAGAGCCGACCGCCCCGGACAACGACAGGTTCGTGCCCGCCGTGCAGCCCCAACAGAACAGCAATCCCTTTTGGCCGCTGGTGCTGGGCGGTGTGGTTGCCGCCTGCCTTGGCTTAGTCGCCGGTAAATCGCAGGTCATCGACCCGATCCTGCCACAAAGCTGGCGCAGCGCCGGGGAAAGCGCGGACACCACCGCCAGCATCGAGGCGATGGGCCAGACCGTCAGCCAGTTGCAGGCAGAGGTTGACACGTTGCGGGGACAGATCCCTGACGCACCTGCGGACAATTCCGAAACACTGAACGCCCTTAACGCATCCGTGGAAGATCTGGTCGCGCGGATCGACGGGTTGGAACAGCGCCCGCAAGCATCGTCTGATGCCAGCTCTGATGCAGATGTGGCAGCGTTGACCCAACAGATGGAAGCGCAGCAGGAACAGATCGACAAGTTGCTGGAAGATGCGCAATTGATGCAGGAAACAGCCACGGCAGCAGCGGGCAATACGTTGGCCCGCGCGGCGGCCACCCGGGTTTTGTCAGCCATCGACAGCGGTGCACCCTTTGCCACGGCGCTGGCCGATGTGGATGCGAACAGTGACATCGAAATTCCCGCCGAACTGCAACGGGTTGCCGACGACGGCGTGACACCGCTGTCCGAGCTGCAACAAACCCTGCCCGATGCCGCCCGTGCCGCGCTGGCTGCGGCGCGGACCAATGCCACAGATGCCGATGGCGGCTTTGGCGGGTTTCTGAAACGCCAGCTTGGCGCGCGGTCGGTCCAGCCCCGCGAGGGCACTGACCCCGACGCCATCCTGTCGCGCGTCGAGAACGCCACGCGGCAGGGCCGCTTGGCCGATGCGCTGGCCGAAGCCGACGCCTTGCCCGAACCGGCCAAGGCCGAACTGCAATCCTGGATGGACGCCGCACAGGCCCGTCTTGAGGCTATGAATGCCGCCGAAACGCTGATCCAGCGTTTGGCCGCGAACTGAGGGGACCCGCATGATCTGGTCACTGGTAAAAATCATTCTGTTCGTCTGCGCCGTTGCAGCCATTGCCTTGGGTGCAGGCTATTTGTTGGAAAGTCAGGGCGGCATTCAGGTTGTTGTCGCAGGCACCGAATTTACGCTGGGGCCGCTTGAATCGGTCATGGCGCTGGTGGTGCTGGTGTTTGCTGTCTGGGTGCTGATCAAGGTGATCGGCGCGCTGATCGCGGTCTGGCATTTCCTGAACGGCGACGAGACAGCGATCACCCGCTATTTCGCCCGCAACCGTCAGGCCAAGGGCTTTGACGCGCTGGCCGAGGGCATGATGGCGCTGGCATCGGGCGAAGGCCGGATGGCGATGACCAAGGCGGCGAAAGCTGAAAAATACCTGAAACGTCCCGAGCTGACCGACCTGCTGACCGCGCAAGCCGCTGAAATGTCAGGCGACCGGCGCAAGGCAGAGCAAAGCTATCGCAAGCTGATCCAGAACGAACAGACCCGATTTGTCGGGGTGCGCGGCATCATGAAACAGAAGCTGGCCGAGGGCGACACGGCCACCGCGATGGAGCTGGCCAAAAAGGCGTTCGCGCTGAAACCGCGCCACACGGAAACCGGCGATGTGTTGCTGAAATTGCAAGCGCAGTCGTCCGATTGGGCCGGTGCGCGCAACACGTTGCACACCAAGTTGAAGGCGGGCGCGTTGCCCAGAGATGTACATAAACGGCGCGATGCTGTACTTGCTTTGTCCGAGGCGAAGCAGGTGTTCGAGGCCGATCAGACCATCGAAGCCCGCGAAGCGGCGATCGAGGCGAACCGTTTGTCGCCCGACCTGATCCCCGCCGCCGTGATGGCCGCGCAAAGCTATATCGAGCAGGGCAACAAGAAATACGCCACCCGCGTGATCAAAAAGGCATGGGAGGCGATGCCGCATCCCGATCTGGCCGCGACCTTTGCCGCGATTGAGCCAGAAGAAGACGCCGCCGCGCGGATGAAACGGTTTCAGACGCTGACCAAACTGCACCGCGACCATGCCGAAACGCGGATGCTGCTGGCTGAACTGCACATCGCCAACGAGGATTTCCCGCAGGCGCGGCGCGATCTGGGTGATCTGTTCGAAACCGATCCGACCGCGCGCGTCGCAACCCTGCTGGCCGCAATCGAACGTGGCGAAGGGGCGCCGGACAACGTGGTCAAGGGTTGGCTGACCCGCGCCCTGACGGTGCCGCGTGGCCCGCAATGGGTCTGCGAGAACTGCCTGCACATTCATGCCAATTGGCAGCCGGTTTGCGAAAACTGCGAAAGCTTTGACACGCTGGCGTGGATCAAACCACCCATGGCCGAGGTTGCGATGCCCGGCAGCATCGGCATGTTGCCGATGATCGTGGGAAATCCCGAACCCCAGCCCGCGCCCGATCTGTCGATGATCGAGGATGCCGAGCTGTTGGACCCGGACGCACCGGATGATCCGACAGAGAACCAGCGCACCTGATTGCAAAGGCCACAGGGGAAACTTTGTGGCCTTTTGTCTGTCCGCAGTTTCATACCATTCCCGCCGTATTCCTGTCGCAGTTTCGCGTCATCTTTAGGATAAGCGCTGGCCACGGCCATCCCTGACAACTTGCGACGGATACTGATTATGACGACTTCAAATAGCTTTCAGGAACGCATTAAGCGGCTAGAAGCAAAGCACGGGCAGACCGTTCGTGCAGCCACACCCAGAAGAACCGCCCCGATGCCTCGACCGGATACAGGTGGAGTACTAAGCCTGACCTCGCCAAAGGCGTTGATGCTCGGCTTTGGCGGGCTGGTGTCACTGGTGGTCTTGGGATCGGTTCTGACCGTTTTGATGACGATGCCGCTGTAAAGACGGACCAAGCCAACGAAAAAAGCCGCCCCATGACAGGGCGGCTTTCGCATTTCCAAAACGGCAGGGCCGGTCAGTAACGGTAATGTTCCGGCTTGAACGGACCCTCGGGCGTGACGCCGATATAGGCGGCTTGCTCGGCGTTCAGTTCGGTCAGTTTGACACCGATTTTTGCCAGATGCAGACGGGCGACTTTTTCGTCCAGATGCTTGGGCAGGATGTAGACATCGTTTTCGTAGTTGTCGCCACGTGTCCACAGTTCGATCTGCGCCAGAACCTGATTGGTAAAGCTGGCGGACATCACGAACGACGGGTGACCGGTGGCGTTGCCAAGGTTCAGCAAGCGGCCCTCGGACAGCAGGATCAGACGGTGCCCGTTGGGCATCTCGATCATGTCCACCTGTTCCTTGATGTTGGTCCACTTGTGGTTTTTCAGGGCAGCGACCTGAATTTCATTGTCAAAGTGGCCGATGTTGCCAACGATGGCCATGTCCTTCATCTCGCGCATGTGCTCGATGCGGATCACGTCCTTGTTGCCGGTGGTGGTGATGAAAATGTCGGCGTCGGCAACCACGTCTTCCAGCAGCACGACCTCGAACCCGTCCATTGCCGCTTGAAGCGCGCAGATCGGATCAACCTCGGTCACCTTCACGCGGGCACCGGCACCGCGCAGCGATGCGGCCGAACCCTTGCCGACGTCGCCATAGCCCATGACGACAGCAACCTTGCCGGCCATCATGGTGTCAGTGGCGCGGCGGATGCCGTCAACCAGCGATTCCTTGCAACCGTATTTGTTGTCGAACTTGGACTTGGTGACCGAGTCGTTCACGTTGATCGCGGGGAAGGGCAGTTGACCCTGCTTTTTCAGATCATACAGACGGTGCACGCCCGTGGTGGTTTCTTCGGAAACGCCAACGATCTGGGTGCGCATCTTGGTGAACCAACCGGGGCTGGCGGCCATGCGTTTCTTGATCTGGGCGAAAATCGCCTCTTCCTCTTCCGATTTCGGAATGGCGATCAACTCGTCCTCGCCCTGTTCGACGCGCGCGCCCAGCAGGATGTACAGCGTGGCGTCGCCGCCATCATCCAGGATCAGGTTGGGGCCGTCTTCGAACATGAACGACTTGTCCAGATAATCCCAATGCTCGACCAGCGACTGGCCCTTGATCGCAAAGACCGGCACGCCGCTGGCCGCGATGGCCGCCGCTGCGTGGTCCTGAGTGGAGAAGATGTTGCACGATGCCCAACGCACGTCAGCGCCCAGCGCCACAAGCGTTTCGATCAGAACAGCGGTCTGGATCGTCATGTGCAGCGACCCGACAATGCGCGAGCCCTTGAGCGGTTTGCTTTCGCCGTATTCCTCGCGCAGGGCTATCAGACCCGGCATTTCGGTTTCAGCAATATCCAGTTCCTTGCGGCCATAATCGGCCAGCGCGATGTCCTTGACGATATAGTCGTTTGCCATGAGGGCCCTCTTGGGTGTTGTGAAATTTGACCAGCGCATAGCAGTCTGACCCTTTCTAAACAATGGATAACCCCGCACATGTAACGCCAATGCGATGGGATCGACCGTCCAGACATGACAAAACCGGCCTGACGGATGTCGGGCCGGTCGGTTTGGGTCCACCGATTTGTAATCAGTCGGTCAGCATGGCCAGCACTTCGCCAGCATCCTTGCCGCCATTCCAATCTTCGCCGGTTTCCAGCACACAACTGTTGCCGTCGGGCAGATATTGAACCAGCGACCATGTTCCGTTGCGCTCGGACGCCCACAATTGGGTGTCTTTGGCTTCTTGACCGGCAACGGGTGTTTCACCGTACCAATCCACCAGCGATGCTTCCATTTCGGCGCTGGACATGCAGACGCTGTCGGCCATTGCGGTCGATGCGGACAAAATCAGTGCTGTGATGGTCAAAACGGGTTTCATGATGTGCTCCTTCAAGGATAGAACACACACAGGGCAAAAATGGTTCCGTTCTTTTGCAAGAGGTTACATGGCACGCGCATCGAAAACCGCACCCAGAGCATGGCAAAGGATGCTGTCGGGGCGGCGATTGGACCTGCTGGACCCGACGCCTGTGGACATCGAGATCGAGGACATTGCGCACGGATTGGCGTTCGTTGCGCGGTGGAACGGACAGACGCGGGGCGACTATGCCTATTCGGTCGCCGAGCATTCCTTGCTGGTCGAAACCATCTATGGTCGCATCGCGCCCAACGCCCCCGCCAAGTGGCGGCTTGCGGCGCTGCTGCATGATGCACCGGAATATGTGATCGGCGATATGATCTCGCCGGTGAAGGCGGCCATCGGGCCAAGCTACGGCGTGCTGGATGAACGGCTGGAGGCGGCGGTGCATCTGCGCTTTGGCCTGCCGGCCAAGGTTCCGGTGGCGGTGAAGAAACAGATCAAGCGGGCCGACACGGTCAGCGCATGGATGGAAGCAACCGAGATTGCGGGGTTTTCCATTGCCGAGGCGGACAAGATTTTCGGCAAGCCCGACGCTGCGCTGATGGACGGCCTGTCGATCGTGTTGCGCCCGCCGGTTGAGACCCGCGCAGACTTTACCGCCCGTCATGCCGCGTTGTTGGGGATGTTGCCATGATCTATGTGCGCCATGCCTCGGCTCTGGATGCATCTTCCATGGCCGAATTGTTGAATGCGATCATCGAAAAGGGCGGGACCACGGCACTGACCCGTCCGGTGACGGCAAGGGACATCAAGGACTGGATGGCCGTCGATCCCGACCGGTCGTCGTGGCAGGTGGCGGTGGACGACGCTGAGAGGGTTGTCGGCTTCCAGTGGATTGCGCCCCATGCGAAACTGCCGCCCGAGGCCTGCGACATCGCCAGTTTCGTGCAACTTGGCCGCACGGGGCTGGGCATCGGGTCGGCGTTGTTTGACGCCACGCGCCGGGCGGCGGCGGATTTGGGCTATGACTGGATCAACGCCACGATCCGCGCCGACAACGCGGGCGGGCTGACGTATTATCAAAGCCGGGGCTTTCGCGACTGGGCGTTTGATCAGGGCGTGACGCTGGACAGCGGTCAGGTGGTCAACAAGATCAGCAAGCGGTTTGACCTGAAATAATCAGCGCGGCGACCGTTTTGCCAGAATGCGCTGCAAGGTCCGGCGGTGCATGTTCAGACGCCGCGCGGTTTCGCTGACATTGCGGTCGCACAGCTCGTACACCCGCTGAATGTGTTCCCAACGCACACGGTCCGCGCTCATCGGGTTTTCGGGGGGCGGGGGCAGGTCGTCGCCGCGCGCCAGCAGGGCATTGGTGATGTCGGTGGCATCCGCAGGTTTCGACAGATAGTCGGTGGCGCCGATCTTGACCGCCGCCACGGCGGTCGCAATCGCACCATAGCCGGTCAGCACCACAACCCGCGCATCGGGGCGGCGTTCGCGCAGCACCTCGACAATGTCCAGACCGTTGCCATCCTCGAGCCGCAGATCGACAACCGCATAGGCAGGCGGTCGGGCGGTTGCAATCGCACGGCCGCCCGCCACGGAATCCGCAGTTTCGACATCAAAGCCGCGCTTTTCCATGGCTTTGGCCAACCGGCGCAGAAACGGCTCGTCGTCGTCCACCAGCAGCAGCGACTTGTCTTCACCGATATCCTCGGGGGTCACCTCGGTCATGCCGTCTCTCCTGCACGAAAATCACTGTCTGCAACTATGTAGTGCTGCGCACGCCGCGTCAAACGCCCGCTAGGAATGATCAACAAAGCATTGGACCCGCTCGGCCATCTGTTCCGGCGTCACCTCGCGGCGGAAAAAGTCGACAAAACCGACCTCTGGCAACACCAGGTAGGTGAATGTCGAATGGTCGACAAGGTACAGGTCATCGTCGGACGGGTGCGCCTTGTAGTAGGTTTTATAGGCCTGGCTTGCCGCCTTGATCTGTTCGGGCGATCCGGTCAGGCCGATCATTTTCTCGTGCATCGCATCGGCATATTCGCCTACGACTTCGGGCGTGTCCCGTTGGGGGTCGACCGAGATAAAGACGCCGGTGGTCGCGGTGCCGTTGTCTTGCAGAATGTCGATGGCGTCGGCGTTGCGCGCCACGTCAAAGGGGCAGACATCGGGGCAGAAGGTATAGCCGAAATAGACCAGCGACGGTTCGGTGATCACATCCGCGTCGGTCACGGTTTCGCCCTTGCTGTTCAGCAACTCGAACGGGCCGCCGATCTGACCTGCGCCGCCGGCAACCGCGCTGCCGCGGCACTGGGCAAACTGGTCGTCATCGCCTGTGCGGGTGAACAGATAGGTGCCACCGACGACGGCAATGGCAACAACAGCGGCAAGAATGGCAACAAGACGGGTCATAACGGCCTCGGGCTAAGGATTGCGCCGGTTGGCGCTGCGTGGAACACTGGTATGCAGCCCTAATGTGAATTTCAATCAACTGCATCGTGACATAATGGCCCAGCCCGACCTTGACCTGATGACACGCGCCCAGCGATCAAGCTGGATACGTCTGCGCACGCTGATCCTGCTGCGCTGGGTGGCCATCATCGGCCAGTTGACGGCGATTACCGTGGCACAGCGGCTGTACGGGCTGCAACTGGAGCTGGGCCTATGTTATCTGGCGATTGGCGTGTCGGTCATAGGCAACCTGATCGCGATCTTTGTCTTTCCCGAGAACAAACGCCTTAGCGAATTCGAAAACCTGATGATGGTCATGTTCGACCTGTTGCAACTGGCGTTTCTGTTGTTTCTGACTGGCGGGCTGAACAATCCTTTTGCTTTGCTGATGCTGGGTCCGGTGACGATTTCCGCCGCCGTGCTGACCGCGCGGTCGGCGATCATGACCGGGGGAACGGCGATTGTTCTGGTCACGGTGCTGTCGGAATACCACTTTCCGCTGCGCACCGATCAGGGGCTGATCCTGCGCATTCCCGACATTTTCGTGTTCGGCCAGTGGACGGCGCTGGTCATCGCTATCGTGTTCATCGGCGCCTATTCGCGGCGGGTGACGTCAGAGATGGATTCGATGTCCGATGCGCTGTCAGCCACGCAGATGGCGCTGTCGCGCGAACAGAAGCTGACCGATCTGGGGGGCGTGGTGGCCGCAGCGGCGCATGAACTGGGCACACCGCTGGCCACCATCAAGCTGGCCAGTGCCGAGTTGATCGAAGAATTGCGCGACGCGCCGGACCTGCGCGAGGATGCCGAGCTGATCCGCGATCAGGCGGACAGGTGCCGCGATATTCTGCGTGACATGGGGCGGGCGGGCAAGGATGACCTGCACCTGCGGCAGGCCCCGCTGATGGCCGTGATTTCCGAGGCCGCCGAACCGCACAGCCATCGCGGCAAGCACATCCATTACACCCACGACCCCGAATCCGGAGACGAGATTGACCAACCGTCGATCCTGCGCAAACCCGAGATCATCCACGGGCTGCGCAACCTGATCCAGAACGCGGTGGATTTCGCCAAGGCGAACGTCTGGGTCGAGGCGCACTGGGACGACAGCACCATATCGCTGCGCATCATGGACGACGGCCCGGGTTATCCACCGCAAATGCTGGGCCGGATCGGCGACCCTTTCGTGACCCGCCGCCGGTCGATCACCGACAAGCAGGTGCGGCCGGCTTATGACGGGATGGGGCTGGGCCTGTTCATTGCCAAAACGCTGCTGGAACGATCCGGGGCCGAACTGAATTTCGAAAACGGATCAGACCCTTATGCGCCGCCAAGCCGTGTGCGCCAAGCCCGTTTGGGGGCCATCGTCGAGGTCGTTTGGGTTCGTCGCAAAATTGAAGCAAGCACAGCCGAGCTGGGGCCGAACCAACGGTTTTCACTGTAAGTTTTCCATCGGTTAACGTTCTGTTAACCTTTTGATGTTTGTTTTGTTCAGGTTCTTTTCGAACTTGGGCGTATCATGCCGTTAATTGACATCATCACATTCGTCATCGTTGCACTGACCTCGGCCGCTGCCGCCTTGGGGTTGTTTGTCTGGCTGGACGTGCTCCAGAAAAACGCCGCTGCCCAATTCGATTCAGAAATCAGCATCCTGTTTGAAGGTAACCTTGCCTTACACTCCAACGCCGCAGCGCTTGTCGCCCTGGATTGCACCCTGGAAACGCTGACCTGGGATTTGCTGTACGAACAGCTGCGCCACCGGTTCAAGTCACTGCCGCCCGACCCCGCGCAATTGTCCGAGGGGATGCATTACATTCAAGCCCATATGGCCGGCGATACCGGCCTGCTGACGCTGGAAAAACGCGGGCCCGTGGTCGAGCTGTGCCTGCCCGGCGTATCGGATCTGAGTTTGGGTCAAAGCGAACGGTTGCTTGCACTGCAATCCAAGATCGAGACGCTGGAACGCTCTTGCGGATCGGCGCCCTATCCGATGTGGCAAAAGGACGAACAGGGCAAGCTGGTCTGGTCAAATGCCGCCTACGAGGAATTGCAACGCCGCATTGGACACGACAGAAACGCGCCAAATGCATTGTTTGATGATGTTATGGGGTCCGCGCCCGCACCGGTTCAGCACCGCGCATCGGTGACCACCCAACCTGACGGACTGGTCCGTTGGTACGACGCATCCCAACAGGTTATCGACGGGCTGGTTGTCGCGCATGCCGTCAACATCGACGCCGTTATCGACGCCGAGGTGGCCCAGCGCAATTTCGTGCAGACGCTGGCCAAAACATTCGCGCAATTGTCCATTGGTCTGGCGATTTTCGACCGCAAGGGCCAGTTGGCGCTGTTCAATCCGGCGCTGATTGATCTGACCCGCCTGCCTGCCGAATTCCTAAGCGCGCGGCCCGACATGCTGTCTTTCTTTGACAGGTTGCGCGAAAGCCGGATGATGCCCGAACCCAAGAACTACGGGTCTTGGCGTCAGGAAATCGCGGACCTGATCAAGGCCGCCGCCGATGGCCGTTACCTTGAAACCTGGACCCTGGAATCGGGGCAGACCTATCGCGTCAGCGGCAAACCACACCCGGATCGCGCCGTGGCCTTCCTGATCGAGGACATCACCACCCAGGTCAACATAACCCGCAATTTCCGCGCCGAGCTGGACATGGGGCAATCCATGATGGACGCCCTGTCCGAGGGGCTTGCCGTGTTTTCGCCGGCGGGGGTTCTGTCGCTGTGCAACCGGGTCTATTCTGACCTGTGGGGTTTTGACCCTGACCGCAGTTTCGCCGACATCACCATCGCCGACTCGGTCGACGTGTGGCAGGCCAGATGCCTGCCAACGACGGCGTGGCGTGACATATCCGATTTCATCAAAACATCTGGCCCGCGCAAGGAATGGAGCGTCGAGGTGCAGACCACCGACGGAAACGCGATCAGGTGCACGATCACACCTGTCACGGGCGGGGCCACGATGGTGCAGTTCCATTTGCTGGATGGCGCGGTTTCCAGGGCACCCGAAACGTTGAAAGTGGCGCGAACCGGCTGATCCTGTGCAGCCATTTTGCTTGCGGCTGGTGCCACGCACGGTAGGTTGCAGCAATGGCCGCACAGCACTTTGACATCCTGTTCCAGACACCCGATGCAACCGCCGCATTCGGCGCGGCACTGGCCGTGCGCCTGTTGCCCGGCGATGTGATCCTGTTGGAAGGTCCGGTGGGTGCAGGCAAAACCCATCTGGCCCGCGCCCTTATCCGCGCCGTACTGTTGCAGGACGAGGACGTGCCATCACCCACCTTCACGCTGGTTCAGACCTATGACACGCAAAACGGCGCGCTTTGGCACAGCGATCTGTACCGGCTGACGTCGACCTTCGAGATCGAGGAGCTGGGGTTGATCGACGCTTTTGACGATGCGATCTGCCTGATCGAATGGCCCGACCGTCTGGGCGAGCTGACCCCCGAAACCGCGCTGCATCTGACGCTGGCGAACACACCGGACGACAGCGCACGTATCCTGCGCGCCACGTGGAGCGATCCCAAATGGCAGGACCGATTGACAGGACTGACCACATGACCGACCGCGCGACCCATCTGGCGCAGTTCATCGCCGCCGCCGGCTGGCAGGATGCTGCCCGCACCACCGTTGCCGGCGATGCGTCGAACCGCCGTTATGACAGGCTGAAGATGCCCGCGGGCGACACCGCGATCCTGATGGATGCGCCCCCCGACAAGGGCGAGGACGTGCGCCCCTTTGTCCGCATCGCCACTTTCCTACGCGCGCAGGGGTTAAGCGCGCCCGCCATTCTGGCGCAGGATGAAACGCACGGGTTTCTGCTGCTGGAAGACTTGGGCGACGACCTGTTCGCCCGCGTCATTCCCCGCGACGCGGCACTGGAATTGCCGCTGTACAAGGCCGCGACCGATGTTCTGGTCACGCTGCACAATGCCACGCCGCCGTCGCTGGCCCCTTATGATGCTGACACCATGACACCGCTGGCTGCGCTGGCCTTTGACTGGTATCAGGCGGGTGCGACAGGGGGCGTTCAGACGGCAGAGAAATCTGCGTTCAGCGCCGCCTTTCACGCCGCTTTAAAGCCGCTCGACGCTACGCCACCTGTGCTGATCCAGCGCGACTATCACGCCGAAAACCTGCTGTGGTTGCCCGACCGCGACGGCATCGCCCGCGTTGGCCTGCTGGATTTTCAAGACGCGATGGCGGGGCATCCGGCCTATGACCTGGTGTCGATCCTGCAAGACGCGCGGCGCGATGTGCCCCCCGCGATCGAGGCGCAGATGATCGCGCGCTATATCGCCGCCAGCCCGCAGGACGCCCCCGAATTCGCCCGCGCCTATGCGCTGCTGGGCCTGCAACGCAACCTGCGCATCCTTGGCGTTTTTGCCCGCCTGTGCATTCGTGACGGCAAGGCGCATTATGTCGATCTGATCCCGCGCGTCTGGGGACATATCCAGACCAACCTGAAGCACCCCGACGTGGCCCCGCTGGCCAACATGCTGGCCGGACTGCCCGCGCCGGATGCTGAAACCCTGAACCGGATCAAAAGCCAATGCGCGACACCGCCGTCATGATCTTTGCGGCCGGGTTCGGGACGCGGATGCGCCACCTGACCCAGGACCGCCCCAAGCCGATGGTGCCCGTCGCGGGGCGTCCGCTGATCGACCATGCGCTGGACATGGTGCAGGCGATTGCACCCGACCGCATTGTCGCCAACCTGCATTACCTGCCGCATGTGTTGCAGGCGCATCTGGCCGATACCGGCGTGCAAACCGTGACCGAGACAGGCGCGATCCTTGAGACAGGCGGCGGGCTGCGCAATGCGCTGCCGCTGCTGGGCGATGGGCCGGTGTTCACCGTGAACCCCGATGCAATCTGGACGGGTGCGAACCCGTTGCAAGCCTTGCGCGCGGCATGGAAGCCCGCGCAGATGGACGCGCTGTTGATGTGTGTGCCCGTGGCGCAGGCTGTCGGCTATGCGGGGCAGGGCGACTTTGCCGTGGGCGACGACGGGCGGCTGCAACGGGGGCAGGGCGCTGTTTATGGCGGGGTTCAGATCATCAAGACCGACAGGCTGACCGAGATTGCGGAAGACAGCTTTTCGCTGAATGTGCTGTGGGACATGATGCTACAAGACAACCGGCTGTTCGGGATCACCCACACGGGCCGCTGGTGCGATGTCGGCCACCCCGAGGGGATCGCATTGGCCGAAGAGATGTTGGCCGCCGATGTTTGAACCATCTGACACCCCGCGCCTGTTCGGCCTGCCGCCCGGCGTGGATTTCCCCGCTGCGTTGATCGACGGGCTGCGCACGCGGTTGCCCGCGACCGATCCTACGGCCATCGCCCGTGTTGATCTGATCGTGAACACCACGCGGATGCAGCGCCGTTTGCGCACGCTGTTTGATGCCGGTCCCGCCGGCCTGTTGCCGCGCGTGCATCTGGTGACGGGGCTGGACGGGCTGCTGACCGGCCCCGTGCCGCCGCCCGCCGTGCCACCGTTGCGCCGCCGGTTGGAGCTGATCCAGTTGGTCTCGGGCTTGTTGGATCGCCAGACCGAGCTGGCCCCGCGTGCGTCGCTGTTCGATCTGTCGGACAGTCTGGCCGCGTTGCTGGACGAGATGCAGGGCGAGGGTGTGCCGATTGACAAGGTCACCGGGCTGGATGTGTCGGACCAGTCGGGCCATTGGGAACGGGCCAAGACCTTTATCCAGATCGCCGAAACCTATCTGGGGCCGCGCACCGACCAGATGGACGGGCAGGCGCGGCACCGTGCGGTTGTGACCGCGCTGATTGACCAATGGGAGCGCGAGCCACCGCAGCACCCGGTGATCGTGGCAGGCTCGACCGGATCGCGCGGCACCGTGCAAATGCTGATGCAGGCTGTGGCGCGGCTCCCGCAGGGGGCTGTGGTGTTGCCCGGCTTCGATTTCGACATGCCGCCCGAGGTGTGGTCGAACCTGTCCGACGGGCTGCTGGCCGAGGATCATCCACAGTACCGGTTCCAAAGCATCGCGCGGGCGCTAGACATGCACGCGACCCAAGTCGCCCGATGGACGCAGACCCCGCCGCCCGATCCCGTGCGCAACAAGCTGGTGTCGCTGGCGCTGCGCCCGGCCCCTGTCACCGACGCGTGGCTGGTCGAGGGGCCAAAGCTGAACGGGCTGGCCGGCGCGCTGGACGGCGTCACCATGGTGAACGCCGAAACCCCGCGCGCCGAGGCGCTGGCGATTGCCATGCGCCTGCGTGAGGCCGCCGAGCGGGGCGAGACGGCGGCGCTGATCACCCCCGACCGGATGCTGGGGCGGCAGGTGACGGCGGCGCTGGACCGGTGGGACATCCTGCCCGACGACAGCGCAGGCGTGCCGCTGCACCTGTCGCCGCCGGGACGGCTGTTGCGGCACACCGCGTCGCTGCTGCGCGACACGCTGGACGCCGAGGCCCTGCTGACCTTGCTGAAACACCCGCTGGTGCACAGCAGTGCCACCCGCAACCTGCACCAACTGAACACGCAACGGCTGGAATTGCAGATCCGCAAGGACGGCTTGCCCTATCCCACACCCGACACGCTGGTCGCCACCGCTGCCCGCGCGGTGCGGGGCGATGACGAGGTGGCGCAGATCACCGCATGGGCCAACTGGCTGGCCGCGACCGTGTGCGACCGTGACACCGGCGAAGATCACGAATTGTCAGATTGGGTCACCTTGCACCGCGCTTTGACCGAGGCGCTGGCAGGCGGGCAAGACGGCGCAGACAGCGGCGGATTGTGGGCGAAAAAGGCCGGTGCCGAAGCACGGCGCATCATGGATGCCCTGGCGGACGAGGCCGCGCTGGGCGGGGCCATGTCGGCGGCGGACTATGCCGACCTGATCGGCGCTCTGTTGGCAGCGGGCGAAGTACGCGACCGCGACGCGCCTTTTGCCGGCGTGATGATCTGGGGCACGCTCGAGGCGCGGGTGCAGGGGGCCGATCTGGTCATTCTGGGCGGCATGAACGACGGCACATGGCCCGAAGCGCCCGCACCCGATCCGTGGCTGAACCGTGTGATGCGTCACAAGGCGGGGCTGCTGCTGCCCGAACGGCGCATCGGGCTGGCCGCGCATGATTTTCAACAGGCCGTGGCCGCGCCCGAGGTGTGGATCACCCGTGCCGTGCGCTCGGACGACGCCGAAACCATCCCGTCGCGCTGGATCAACCGGATGCAGAACCTGCTGCTGGGCTTGCCGGCGCAGGGCGGACCCGAAGCGTTGAAGGCGGCGCAAGACCGCGGCGATGTCTGGTTGGCGCGCGCGGGTGCTTTGGAACAGGCGGCACCCGTGGCCCCCGCACCCCGCCCGTCGCCGCGCCCGCCTGTCGCCGCGCGGCCCCGCACGCTGTATGTGACCGACATTCAGCGGCTGATCCGCGATCCCTATGCGGTGTACGCCAAACATTGCCTGAAACTGCGCCCGCTGAACCCGCTGGTGCAGGACGCCGATGCGCGGCTGCGCGGCATTGTCCTGCACGAGATCATGGAACGGTTCCTGCCGATGACGCTGGCCGATCCGACCACGCTGACCGCGGCCCATCTGGTGCAGACCGCCGACGCGGTTCTGGCCGATGTGGTGCCGTGGCCCACGTTCCGCACCCTGTGGCAGGCGCGCATTGCCCGCGTGGCTGATTGGTTCGTGACGCAGGAACTGGAACGGCGCAAAACCGCGACGCCGCTGGCGCTGGAAAAGGACGCGCAGGGCACACTGATACTGGACGACATCGGCATGACCATCGCCTGCCGTGCTGACCGGATTGATGAAACCTCGGACGGGTCTGCGATTTTGTACGATTACAAAACCGGATCGGCCCCTAAGCCTGCGATGCAAAAGCATTTCGACAAACAATTGCTGATCGAGGCCGCGATACTGGAAGAAGGCGGGTTCAAATCCGTCGGAATGCGCCCCGTGCGCGGTGCCGTGTATATCGGTCTGGGATCAACCCCCGAAGAGGTCGCGGCACCCTTGCTGGACGAGCCGCCCGAGAAAACGCTGGAAGACCTGCGCGCCTTGCTTTCAGCCTATCTGGACCCCGAAAAGGGGTTCACCGCCCGTCGCGCGCCGCGTTCCGAGGCGAGCGAAGAAGACTATGACCAGCTGGCCCGCTACGGCGAATGGGATACCGGCACCAAAGCCACGCCCGAGGATGTGACATGACGGTTCTGGACGAAGCCACCCGCCGCCAGCTTGAGGCGGCGCGGCCCGATGCGTCGACATGGCTGTCGGCCAATGCGGGGTCGGGCAAGACGCGGGTGCTGACCGACCGGGTGGCGCGGCTGTTGCTGGACGGGGTCGAACCGCAGCACATCCTGTGCCTGACCTATACCAAGGCGGCGGCGTCCGAGATGCAGAACCGGCTGTTCAAGCGGCTGGGGGCCTGGGCGATGCTGCCCGACGCGGAACTGGCGCAATCGCTGGTCGATCTGGGCGCGGGCCATGCCACTGCGACCGAGGCACTGCGCCGCGCGCGCACGCTGTTTGCCAGTGCCATCGAAACGCCCGGCGGGCTGAAAATTCAGACGATCCACTCGTTCTGTGCCGCCCTGTTGCGGCGCTTTCCGCTTGAGGCGCAGGTCAGCCCGCAGTTCACCGAGATCGAAGACCGCGCCGCCGACATGCTGCGCGCCGACATCGTGGACCGCATGGCGCTGGGTGGTGAACGCGACATCGTGCGGGCGCTGGCCGCGCAATTCACCGGCGAGGATTTCGGAAACCTGACCCGCCAGATTGTCAGCCAGCAGGCGGGCTTTGCCCCGGCGCTGGACTGGGCCGGTTGTCTGAACCTGTTCGACCTGCCGCCCGATCTGACCGCCGATGCCGTCGCCGCCCGCGTGTTGCTGGGCAACGAGGCGGACATGCTGGCCACGTTGATCCCCCATTTGCTGGCCAAGGGCGGTTTGGACGCCAAGGCAGGATACAAGCTGCAACAGATCGACCGGATGGACCTGTCGGCGCTGGCGGTGATGGAAGATGTGTTTCTGACCGGTGCCAGCGCCAAGGAACCGTTCACCGCCAAGCTGGGCAGTTTCCCCACCAAGCCGACGCAGGCCAAAGTGGCCGACATGATGCCCGCGCTAGAGGACCTGATGCGCCGGGTCGAGGACACGCGGGCGCTGCGCCTTGGCTTTGCCGCCGCGCGCAAGACCCACAGCCTGCACCGGTTTGCGGCACCGTTTCTGGCGCATTATGCGCAGGCCAAACAATTGCGCGGCTGGCTGGACTTTGACGATCTGATCAACAAGGCGCGCAGCCTGCTGTATGACAAGAAGGTCGCGGCCTGGGTGCTGTACCGGATCGACGGCGGCATTGACCATATACTGGTGGACGAGGCGCAGGACACCAGCCCGGCGCAATGGGACGTGGTGCGCAAGCTGACCGAGGAATTCGCCAGCGGCGAAGGCGCGCGCCCCGAGGACAAACGCACGGTGTTCGTGGTGGGCGACACCAAACAGTCGATCTATTCCTTCCAAGGGGCCGATCCGCGCGAATTCCACCGGATGCAGGCGGAATTTCAGCAGCGGATCGAAGGGGCAGGGCAGTTGTTTCAGGAACGCACGCTGGACTTTTCGTTCCGTTCGTCGCCTGCGGTTTTGCGGCTGGTCGATACGTGTTTTTCCGAGGACGCCCAGCCCGGGTTTGCCAAACAGGCACAGCATATCGCGTTCAAATCCGACCTGCCGGGGCGCGTGGACCTGTGGCCGTTCCGCGAAAAGGCCGAGAAACAGGAAGAAAACGTCTGGTACGATCCGGTAGACCGGCTCAGCCCGACGCACCACGATCTGCTGCTGGCGCGCGATGTGGCCGAACACATCAAACATCTGATGGACACCGAGACAATTCCCGACGACGGCGATACCCCCGGCACCTATGTGCGGCGGCGGGTGCAGGCGGGCGATTTCCTGATCCTTGTGCAGCGGCGGTCCACCCTGTTTTCCGAGATCATCCGTGCCTGCAAGGCGCTGGACCTGCCGATTGCGGGGGCCGACCGGCTGAAGGTCGGCGGCGAGCTTGCGGTCAAGGATCTGGCGGCGTTGCTGTCGTTTCTGGCCACGCCCGAGGACAGCCTGTCGCTGGCCACGGTGCTGCGGTCGCCGCTGTTCGGCTGGACCGAGCAGAAGTTGTTCAGTCTGGCCAACGGACGCACTGAAACCCATCTGTGGCCGGCGCTGCGCCAACGGAAAGAAGAATTTCCGCAGACCCACGCCGTGCTGCGCGACCTGCGCGACAACGTCGATTACCTGCGCCCCTATGACCTGATCGAACGGGTGCTGACGCGTCACGACGGGCGGCGCAAGCTGTTGGGGCGGCTGGGGGTCGAGGCCGAGGACGGCATTGACGCGATGCTGTCGCAGGCGCTGGCATACGAGCGCACGGATGTGCCCAGCCTGACCGGATTTCTGGTGTGGATGCGCACCGACCAGTTGGAAATCAAACGCCAGATCGACAGTGCATCGGACCAGATCCGCGTGATGACGGTGCATGGCTCCAAGGGGTTGGAAGCGCCGATTGTGATCCTGCCCGACACCGCCAAACGCGACATCCGCATTCTGGACGAGGTGTTTGATGTGGGCGGTCATCCGGTGTGGAAGCCCAAGGCGGCAGAAATGCCGCAGGCCGTTGCCGATGCGATGGACCAGAAGAAACAAGACATCGCAGAGGAACGCTTGCGCCTGCTGTATGTGGCTCTGACACGGGCGGAAAAGTGGTTGATCATCGCGGGTGCCGGCGAGCCGGGCAAGAATGGCGACAGTTGGTACGAGATCGCGCAGACCGCGCTGGATCAGATGGGTGCGGTCGATACGCTGACCGATCAGGGGACGATCAAACGGTTCAGCCACGGCGATTGGTCAGCACCGCCGTTGAAAGAACAGACGGCGCCCGCAGCTCTCAGGGCCGAGGTTGATCCGATGTTCCACACCCCTGCCCAGCGCCCGCCCGAGCCACCCAAAACGCTGTCGCCGTCCGACCTTGGCGGGGCCAAGGCGCTGCCGGGGGATCTGGGCGCGGATGAGGACACGGCGAAATCCTTTGGCTCGGCGGTGCACCTGCTGCTGGAACGCATGTCGGGGCGTTATGCCGCCCATTGGCCCACGATCATCGACGTGTGCCGCGGCAATTTTGCCGAAATGCCCGACGCGATGTGGGACATGGCGGTGCAAGACGCCCGCGCGGTCCTGCAAGCGCCACATCTGGCACATCTGTTCCACGATCAGGCATTGGCCGAGGTGCCTGTTACCGCCGCCTTTGGTCCTGCGCGACTGCACGGCATCATCGACCGTTTGATCCTCCACGACGATCACGTCCTTGCGATAGATTACAAAACCAACCGTGTCGTGCCGGACACGCCCGAGGCCGTCCCCGACGGGCTGTTGTTGCAGATGGGGGCCTATGCGCAGGCCCTGTCACAGGTGTTTGCGGGCAAGCGCATCGACGTGGCGATCCTGTGGACCACGGACCAGACGTTGATGCCCCTGTCTGAAACATTGGTCACATCTGTCCTGCGACGGGCGGGGTACCTTGACGATCCTATGGGTGCTACATAGGTTCACAGTCCACATTCAAGCTGGCAGGAGACACCCCTATGGCCACCGTTGCAGTTACAGACGCTACCTTTGACGCCGAAGTCAAAAACTCGGACATCCCCGTTGTCGTGGACTTCTGGGCAGAATGGTGCGGCCCGTGCAAGCAGATCGGCCCGTCGCTTGAGGAGCTGTCCGCCGAGATGGAAGGCAAAGTGAAGATCGTCAAAGTGAACGTTGACGAGAACCCGAATTCCCCCGCCCAGATGGGTGTGCGCGGCATTCCTGCCCTGTTCATCTTCAAGAACGGCGAAGTCGTGTCGAACATGGCCGGCGCCAAGCCCAAAGCGGCGCTGCAAAACTGGATCAACGATTCGATCTAAGTCGCATCACCGCCAGTGAACGAAAGGGGCGCCCTGTCGGGGTGCCCTTTTTTATTGCGGAACGGGCCAGCCGAAGCGTGCCAGACGCGCGGCAATTTTCGCCTGGGCCGACGGGTGGCCCGCGTTGATCGACTGGTCTTGCCAGAACCACCAGATGTATCTGGCATAGTCGGGGCGGTGATCGGCAATGCGCTGAAAGCTGGCTGGATCGTCGCCGCGCAGGGCGATGTGGTGAAAGTCGATCTTGGCGAACAGGATGGCAGGTTTGCCAAAGAAATACCCGTTGAACGCCGCCGATGAATTCTGTGTGACCACGCAATCGCAAGCGGGCAGCAATCGCTCCATTTCTCCCATGCGGACCTCTAACAGCGGATCACGGTCGGCGATGGCCTCAAGGGCCGCAATCTCGGCGCTGGAATAGACCTCTTTGGGGTGCAAGGTGACGATGATGCGTTTGTCGGGCCATGCGGCGCGGGTGCGGTGGATCATGTCCAGCGGGCTGCACGTCTGGAACGAACGATGTTCGGTCAGGCGGCCCTGAAGCGGGATATAGACGAAACCGCCCGTACTGGCGGTGGCATCGCCGAACAGCCGTTTTTTCCAGAAGCCGTAGAACCGCTGTGCCTCTTTCGGTGCGATGTCGTCCACCGGAAACGCGCTGCGCGCCACATCCCAGTCCCAGCGCTGGTCGGTCTGGTCGATCTGCCAGAACGGATAGTGATAAACGCGACGGAACGTCAGCCCCTGCGCGCCAACTGGCGGCTTCATGTGCGTCAGCGTCGGCCCGCCCAGCGCCGCACCCGCCAGCCGCGCAGTTTTGGTGCCTTCGAGATAGGCAGCTTCCAGCCCCGCATCGCCCAGCACTGCCGCGATCTTGCCAATGAAATTATGCGCGCCCTTGGCCGCGCTGTCGCGCAAGCCTGCCTCTAGGTAAAACCGGACCGTGTTCGGGGTGCTCATGGGCCATTGCTAGCCGCCTGCATCGGCACAGACAAGCCGCTGCCCTTGTGCGCGGATGCCCCCGCCGCCATATAGGCCATCAAGACACAGGAGCGCGACAATGGATAAATCCGACTTTCCCGGATGGCACGGGACCACGATCATCGGCGTCAAGAAGGACGGCAAAGTGGTGATTGCAGGCGACGGCCAGGTGTCGCTGGGCCAGACCGTCATCAAAGGCACCGCACGCAAGGTGCGCCGCCTGTCGCCCGGCGGGTTTGACGTGGTGGCAGGCTTTGCCGGATCGACCGCCGATGCCTTTGCCCTGCTGGAACGGCTTGAGGCAAAGCTGGAAGCGACGCCGGGGCAACTGGCCCGCGCCAGTGTGGAACTGGCCAAGGACTGGCGCACAGACAAATATCTGCAAAAGCTCGAGGCGATGCTGATCGTGTCGGACGGGTCCGAAATGTTCGTGATCACCGGCGCGGGCGACGTGCTGGAGCCTGAACATGACGTGGCGGCCATCGGGTCGGGCGGCAACTATGCGCTGGCGGCGGCACGCGGCATGATGGACAGCGACCGTGACGCCGAAGCCGTGGCGCGGGCCGCCATGGCGATTGCATCAGACATTTGCGTGTATACCAACGGCAACCTGACGGTCGAAACCATATCGGCCAGCGGCGATGCAAAACCGGCGTCATGACCGAATTTGACCGCAACGACCTGCGCGCCGCTGTTGGCGCCGGCCTGCTGAGCGAAGCGCAGGCGGCATCGCTGCTGGCATTGGCCCAAAGCCGTCGTGGCGCGCGCGAAAGCCTGCCTGCGGGCGATGAACCCTTTGAGCTGTTCAAAGGCTTTAACGAGATTTTCATCGTCATTGGCCTGATCATTCTGTCGGTGGGCTGGGCGGCTGTCACCGGTCTGTCTGTGGCGACATCGCTGGGCGGATTTCAGGGCAAGATCGTTCTGGCCGCTGTCGTCGGTGCGCTGGTCCTGTGGGGCCTGTCCGAATATTTCGTGCGCCGTCGTCGTATGGTGGCGCCGGCGATTGCCCTGTCGATCCTGTGGGCGATGAACGCCAGCGCGGGTCTAAGCGCGCAATTGGCCGAACCGTTCATGGTGGCACAGGCGGATTATTCCAGCCTGCTGCTGCCCATTGGTCTGACCACGGTGGCCATCGCACTGTATTGGCTGCGGTTTCGCGTGCCCTTTGCCATGGCGCTGATTGCGCTGGGTGTTTTCGCCCTGTCGCTGATGATGGGCGCGATCCGCATGGGCACGCCCGCCAACGTCAGCGACTTTTTCCTGCTGTCGGCCAGCGGCCCCTTTGCGTGGATCACGCTGCTGGTGGGGCTGGTGGTGTTCGCCGTCGCCATGTTCTTTGACATGAGCGACCCGCACCGCGTCACCCGCCGGTCGGCGCAAGGGTTCTGGCTGCATGTGGTCGCCGCGCCTGCGCTGGTCAACACGCTTGCGCTGAGCCTGCTGGAAAGCGGCACCGGCAATGCCTATCTGCTGTTGCTGGCGGTGCTGCTATTGTTTGCCGCCGTTGCCATCATCATCGACCGCCGGTCGTTCCTGATTGCCGCCATCGCCTATAGCGTCACGCTGGCCGGCACGGTGTTCGGCGGCGACGGGGCCGCGACAACCGTGCTGGTTCTGGGCATCTTTCTTGTCACACTTGGCGCGTTCTGGACACCGATCCGCGCCGCCCTTCTTTCACCTTTGGCCAGGGTTCTGCCGCTTGACCGGCTGCCACCCTCGCACTGAATACGGGACATCTTATGACCGACCTTACCCCCCGCGAAATCGTTTCCGAACTCGACCGGTTCATCATCGGCCAGAACGACGCCAAGCGCGCCGTGGCTGTCGCCCTGCGCAACCGCTGGCGGCGCAAGCAACTGTCCGATGACCTGCGCGACGAGGTTTACCCCAAGAACATCCTGATGATCGGACCCACCGGTGTCGGCAAAACCGAGATCAGCCGCCGTCTGGCAAAACTGGCCCGCGCGCCGTTCCTGAAGGTCGAGGCGACCAAGTTCACCGAAGTCGGCTATGTCGGCCGCGACGTGGAACAAATCATCCGTGATCTGGTGGATTCTGCCATCGTGATGACCCGCGAACACATGCGCGACGACGTCAAGGCCAAGGCCCGCGCCGCCGCCGAGGAACGTGTGATCGACGCCATCGCCGGCACCGACGCGCGTGACGGCACCCGCGAAATGTTCCGCAAAAAGCTGAAGTCGGGCGAACTGGACGACACCGTGATCGAGCTTGAGGTGGCGGACACCTCGAACCCCCTTGGCGGCATGGAGATTCCCGGCCAGCCCGGCGGGGCCAGCATGATCAATCTGGGTGACATATTCGGCAAGGCCATGGGCGGGCGCACGGTGCGCAAAAAGCTGACCGTCGCCCAAAGCTATGACGTGCTGATCGGCGAAGAGGCCGACAAACTGCTGGACGACGAAACGGTAAACAAGGCCGCGGTGGCGTCGGTGGAAAACAGCGGCATCGTGTTCCTGGACGAAATCGACAAGGTCTGCGCCCGTTCCGATGCACGTGGCGCCGATGTCAGCCGCGAGGGCGTGCAGCGCGACCTGCTGCCGCTGATCGAGGGCACGACCGTCAGCACCAAGCACGGGCCGGTGAAAACCGACCACATCCTGTTCATCGCCTCGGGTGCGTTCCATGTGTCCAAACCGTCGGATCTGTTGCCGGAATTGCAGGGGCGTCTGCCGATCCGCGTGGAACTGCGCGCCCTGACTGAAGGGGATTTTGTCCGTATCCTGACCGAAACCGACAACGCCCTGACACGTCAGTACACCGCGCTGATGGGCACCGAGGATCTGACCGTCAGCTTTACCGAAGACGGCATTGCCGCACTGGCCAAGATCGCCGCCGAAGTGAATGCGTCGGTCGAGAACATCGGCGCGCGGCGGCTGTATACCGTGCTGGAACGTGTTTTCGAGGAACTGTCGTTCACAGCACCTGATCGTGGCGGTGAAGAGGTGGTGGTGAACGCCGAATTCGTCGACAAGAACCTGGGCGAACTCATGGCCTCGCCCGACATCAGCCGTTACGTTCTGTGATCGCCTGATTGCAGCACTTCCCACCCTTTTGGTTTCAGCCTAGGTTGGACCGAAGGGTGGGCATCGGATGCTGCGTTTTCTGATCATTTCCGTATTTCTGCTGTCTGCCTGTGCGGATCGCGTGGCGTCGCCCGTGGTGCCTGCTGCGCTGGACATCGGCACCATCCGCAGCGTCTTTGTCGGCACCACCCGTCTGGAATACCCGCCCGGCACATTCAGCATTGGACGGTCCCCCAACCTGAGCCTGCTTCAGGTCAAAGTGTCGATCCCGCCTGACCACACCTTTGGCGAAATCTCGGACGGTCAGGACAACCCGCAGCCCGAACGGGATTTTGTCATCGCGCAGCGCAACAACTTTGCCACGCCCCATGCCTTTCGCAACGCGCTGAACCTTGAGATTGAAAAGAAGAACGCGCCGGGGCGCGAGGTGACGGTGTTTGTCCACGGGTTCAACAACAGCTTTGCCGACGGGGTGTTTCGTATCGCGCAAATGGCCAACGACCTGAAATTGCCCGGGTCATTCGTGTCCTATGCCTGGCCCAGTCGCGGCAATCCATTGGGCTATCAATACGATTCCGACAGCGCCCTGTTTGCACGCGATGGCCTGCAAGAGTTGCTGTACAACATTCAAGGCGCGGGCACCGATCAGATCATTCTGGTGGCCCATTCGATGGGTGGCATGTTGTTGATGGAAACCCTGCGCCAGATCGAGATTGCCCGGCCCGGCTGGACGTCGAAGAACATCGCAGGTGTTATCCTGATCTCGCCCGATTTGAATGTGGATGTGTTCCGGTCACAGGTGCGCAGCTTTGAAAAACTGCCGCAGCCGTTTCTTATTTTTGTCTCGCAGCGCGACATCGTTTTGAAGCTGTCCGCACAGTTGCGCGGGGAAGCGTCTCAATTGGGCAATATCAGCTCTGCCGCCGATCTGGATGACATGCCGGTACAGGTGATTGACGTAAGCGCCTTTGAAGACCGCAAAAGCGGCGACCACTTTGTCGCTGCGGGATCGCCTGCGTTGGGTGCGCTGTTGGCGAACCTTGCAAGGCTGGACGAGGGGTTCGTGCGCGGACGCAGCGGTGGAGGCATCTTGTTGCCCGGCACGCGGCGGGTTTACGGCAATGCGTCGGAGCTGACGGTGCAAGCCCCGGTGACCCAAGACAGATAAGGTCTGTCGGATTTTTGATGCGTTAAATTCGACCTAACGCCGTTTGCGAAGGTAAACGTAGTAAGCACCCGTGCCGCCATGCCGAATGTTCGCGGGGGTGATTTGCAACACCGCCTGTGCCAGCGGGGCCATCGACAGCCATTGCGGCACCTGATGGCGCAACACACCAAAGCGCACGGGGATCGGGCCGCCTTCGTCGCGGGCCTTGCCTTTGCCGGTGATTACCAGAACCAGCCGTCTGCCCGATGCCTGCGACGACAGGATAAACCGCGTCAGTGCGGGGTGGGCGTGGTCCAGCGTCATGCCGTGCAGGTCGATGCGGCCTTCGGGTTTCAGCTTGCCACGGCGCATCTGGTCGAACGCTTTGCGGTCCATCTGAACCTGCGCCTTTGACAGCCGTTCGGCCACGGGGCGCAGCACATCGCGGGTGATGGTGGGCTGGCCCTTGGACGTCGCAGGTTTGGGTAGCGTTTCAAACCGGGGGACCACACGGGGTTTGGGCGGGTCGACCTGTGTGACCTCAAGAGCCTGTTTCATCGCCGCACCGCTGTCCAGCCTTTCGGCCTTTTCCGTCACCTTGCGCCACAGCTCAAGCTCGTCCGGTCGCAGACGCCGCCGGGTCATATCGCGCTTTCTGGTAGCATCGCATAGGCGCGCTGGATCGGCAGCAGCACATACATGCGCCCCGGATCACGCAGCCTGCCAGCCGCACGGCCCGCCGCATCGCCCGTGCCAAAGAACACGTCGGCCCGCTGTGCGCCCTTGATGGCAGACCCCGTGTCCTGGGCGATCATCAGACGGCGCAGGGGCCCCTTGCCATCTTTTTCAATCCACACCGGCGCGCCCAGTGGCACAAAGGACGGATCGACCGCAATCGACCGCATCGTGGTGATCGACCGGTTCATCGCACCCAACGGGCCGCGGTCGGCGGGCACTTCGCTGACCTCGCGGAAAAACACATAGGACGGATTGTGGTACAGCAGTTCGCGCCCGTCGTCGGGATTGCGGCGCACCCAGTTCTTGATCACATCGGCGCTGACCTGATGGGCGTCGTAGGTTCCGCGCCGCACCAGTTCGGCCCCGATCGACCGGTAATCCTGACCGTTCGACCCTTCGTAGCCGACACGCAGGAACGTGCCATCGGGCAGGCGAATGCGGCCAGACCCCTGAATTTGCAGAAAGAACAGCTCGACCGGGTCATCGACCCAGGCAATTTCCAGCCCCCGCCCGGCCATGGTGTCCCCGTCCAGAATATCGCGACGGCTGAGCCACGGGCGTGTCACCCGCGCCTCGGGCGGCATGGCATAGACAGGATAGCGAAAGCGCGGCGTTTGCTGGCGTGACCCGTCAAGTTCGGGTTCGAAATAGCCGGTGAACAGCCCGTCCTTGCCGTCTTCGATCAGCACGGGCCGGAAGAACAATTCGAAAAACGCACGCGGTTCAGGGTTTTGCGCGGCCAGCGCGCACAAGGCGCGCCAATCCGGGTCGCGCAGATCCTGACAGGTGTTTTTGAACGTGGACAGGGCGGCGGCGTGGTCATCGTTGGCCCAGCCGTCAAGCTGGTCAAAGTTGGCCACCTGCACCCGAGTTTCGGACTGAACCGGCTGCGTCATCGCCGCCCCCATAAGGATCGCGGCGACGGCACGCCGCCAGATCACGCGTCTGTCGAAACCAGCAGCCAATTTGGATCATCCGAACCCATTGTCCGCGCAAAGGCCCACGTGTCCTTCTGGCGTTTGATTTCGGTTGTGCTGCCTTCGACGATATCGCCGCCCTTGTCGCGCACGGCAGAGGTCAGTTCGGCAACAAAGCGCAGGGTCAGTTCGGCCTCGTTCGTGGTGGGATCAAAGGTGGCGTCGGTCAGCTTGATCTCGCTGACGCCGATAAAGTTCACGTCGATGGTCAGGCCCTGATCTTCGCGTGCGGCCACGCCGTCAACAAAGCTTTCGTACACCTCTTCGGACAGGAACGGCTGAATTTGCGCCAACTCGCCTTTGTCGTAGCCCAGAATGATCATTTCATAGGCCCCGCGTGCACCGCCCAAAAAGTCGGACACGTTGAACGACGGCTCGACCCGTTTCATCGCGGCCAATGCCTTGGCGGCTTCGCTGTCTTCGGGGACGTGATCGGTGATGTCCAGATCGGGGCCGCCTTCGATCACTTCGAATTCGGGGCGCGCTGCGCCTGACGGCTCTTTGGTCACGGGGGGCTTTTCAAAGCCTTCGCGCGTGCCCAGAACGCTTTTCAGGCGCAGGATCAGGAAAATGGCGATGCCAGCCAGAACCAACAGTTGGATAAGGGGCGCTTGCATTGAAATAAACCTCATTCAGGCGGAAAAGTGGTAACCCGCGTTGTTGAACATTATGTAGGGGCTGGGGCGCACCAAGTCCACCGCGCCCACAGGAAAGGATCGTTTGTATGTGGTTGTTTTTGGCATTTCTCGCTGTGCCATTGATCGAGATTACACTTTTTATCCAGATCGGTGGTGCCATCGGGTTGGGATGGACGCTGTTCATTGTCATCACCACCGCCATTCTGGGCACATATCTGATGCGTCAGCAGGGGTTGCGGACCATTGAAAAGCTGCGGTCGTCAATGAACGAGCTGACCGACCCGACCGAACCGCTGGTGCACGGGGCGATGATCCTGTTTGCCGGCGCATTGTTGCTGACGCCCGGGTTTTTCACCGACACCATCGGGCTGGCGCTGATGGTCCCGCAGGTGCGGTCGTGGATGTTCCAGACCATGCGCAGCCGGATCAACGTGGCCAGTTTTGCCACCAGCGGCCAGCGGCCGCAGCAGCACCCGCGCCGTCCCGATGTGATCGACGCCGATTATCAGGATGTGACGCCGGAAACGGACGAGCCCCAAGGCCCCTCGGGCTGGACCAAGCCATAAGGCATGGCATTGAGCAGGCCCCGCCAACCTGCTAAAGCGGAAAAAACGCATATCAACAGGAGACTTCAATGGCTGAAACCGACGGTCAGGCACCGCAGCAACAGGTACAACCGCAAATGCGGATTCTGGGCCAGTTCATTCGCGACATTTCGTTCGAAAACATCATGGCGCAAAAAGGCGCACCACAGGATGTGCAGCCCGATGTGCAGGTTCAGGTCAACCTTGATGCCAAAAAGCGCGCCGCTGACAACCAGTACGAGTCAGCGATCAAACTGAACGTCACATCCAAGGTCAAAGACGGCGACGCGACGCTGTTCGTGCTGGAAATCGACTATGTCGGTATTTTCCACATCGAAAACGTGCCCGAAGACCAGATGCATCCGTTTTTGCTGATTGAGTGCCCGCGCATGATCTTCCCGTTCCTGCGCCGTGTTGTCAGCGACATCACCCGCGACGGTGGCTTCCCGCCGCTGAACCTGGAAAACATTGATTTCATTGCCATGTACCGCAACGAAATCGCACGTCGTCAGGCGGAAAACCCGCCCAAAGCCGACGCATGATCTGACGAATGCTGAGGGCCGTCCAGCGGCCTTCAGCCTTTTGCCCACAAGGCGGCGTCGCCCATTTTCTCGACAAATGTGGCGTGGGCCTGGGCCTCTTGCTCTGTGATACGTGACGGCAACGGATTTGGCCGCGGCTTGGGTGTCCAGTCGGGCAGGTCGGTGTCTGTCTTTTGCGAACCCGCGGTCGACAGGCCGAAATCGGGCTGCCGTCCACCGATCAGTTCCAGATAGACCTCGGCCAGAATTTCACTGTCCAGCAAGGCCCCGTGCAACGTCCGCGCGTCATTGTTGATGCCAAACCGGCGGCACAGCGCGTCCAGCGACGCGGGCGAGCCGGGAAAGCGTTTGCGCGCGATCTCCAGCGTGTCGATGGCCCGGTCATAGGGGATTTCCGGCAGGTTCATCCATTTCAGTTCGGCATTCAGAAACTTCATGTCGAAGGCCGCGTTGTGGATCACCAGTTTGGCGTCGCCGATAAAGTCCAGAAATGCCTGACCGACGGCCGCGAACTTGGGTTTGTCGCGCAGGAAATCGTCACCCAACCCGTGCACCTGAAATGCCTCGTCCGGCATCCCGCGTTCGGGGTTGATGTATTGGTGATAGGTTTTTCCCGTCGCCATATGCCCCATCAGCTCGACCGCGCCAATCTCGACGATACGATCGCCGCTGAACGGGTCAAAGCCGGTGGTTTCGGTGTCCAGAACGATCTCACGCATGGGGTAAGCCTGCCTTGATGGTGTTTACGATGGCCTGCACCTGTTCGCGGGCGTGGTCCATCGTGTCGGTGATCACAACATAGTCGGACAGCGCGACCTTGTCATCGTTGGGCATTTGTTTCGCCTTGATCTGCTCGAACTGCTCCAGCGTCATCGTGCCCCGCTCCATCACCCGCTTTTGTTGCAATTCCGCCGGAATAGAGACACATACAACCGCATCCATCCGCGCGTTGCCGCCGGTTTCAAACAGCAGCGGAATGTCGAACACCAGAATGTCCGACTGCGCTGTATCTATAAATTGTTGTCGGTCCTGGCCCACCAGCGGATGCACGATTTTCTCGATCCGCACCAGCAAGGTGGGGTCCTCGGCGATCAATGCACGCAGGGACGGGCGCGACACCGTGTCGTCGATCACCGCACGCGGTTCCAATGCGCGCATCGGTTCGACCGCACTGCCGCCCTTGCTGTAAATCCGGTGCACGGCGGCGTCTGCATCCCACACGTCACAGCCCGCTTCGGCGAACAATTTGGCCGTGGTTGATTTGCCCATGCCAATGGACCCTGTCAGCCCCAGAAGAAAGGTCATCGCAGGGCTGCCGCGCGGGCTGCGCTGTCCACGGTGGGGCGCTGGCCAAACCAGCGTTCAAAGCCCGGAACTGCCTGATGCAACAGCATCCCCAGACCGTCGACCACGACACAGCCCTGTTCTTCGGCGGTTGCCAGAAACCTGGTTTTCAGCGGCGTATACACCAGATCGGTCACCACGGTGCCACGCCGCAATCCGTCCAGGGGAATGCGCATCTCGGGCTTGCCGATCATGCCCAGCGACGATGTGTTCACCGTCAACACCGCATCATCCAGCATATTGCCGGCCTGAACCCAGTCATAAACCTGCACGCGATGGCCAAAGTCTGCGGCCAGTTGATCGGCCCGCACACGGGTGCGGTTGGTCAGCATGATCTCAGGCACACCGGCATCCAGCAGCGACGCCACGACCGCGCGCGACGCACCGCCCGCGCCGATGATGGCTGCGGGGCCAGATTGCGGCACCCAATTCGGCGCGCCGGTTTTCAGGTTTTCCAGAAACCCGTAACCGTCTGTATTATCAGCCTGAATTTTACCATCCTTGCGGAAGATAATGGTGTTTGCCGCCCCGATCAGCGTGGCGCGATCGGTCACCATATCCGCGATCTTTAGCACAGCTTCCTTATGGGGTATCGTGATGTTCACCCCCACAAACCCCATCTGCGGCAGCGTGCGCAGCACCTGCTCAAGATCTTCGGATTCGACATGCATGGGGATGTAGTGCCCCTTTAGCCCCAGCGCTTTCAGCCAATGGTGCTGTAGCTGCGGTGATTTGGAATGGGCAACGGGGGCGCCGATCACGCCCGCCAGTGGTATCTTTGTCTGGGTCACGCCTGCACTACTCCTCGGACGGTCAGAAAGGCCAGAAGCTGCAAAAGTGGCATACCCAGCACGCTAAAGTAATCCCCTTCGATGCTGGCCATCAGCCGCACGCCTTCCTCTTCTATCTTGTACCCGCCAACGCTGTGGCGGATGCTGTCCCAATTGCGGTCGACATAATCCTGAATATAGGCGTCGGATGCATCGCGCATCCGCACGCGGACCTGCCCGATGTGCCGCCAGATCGGTTCGCCGTTTTCGCAAATGACTGCTGCCGACAACAGACTGTGCGTGTCGCCGCGCAGGGCGGTCAGTTGGGTTACCGCATCTTCGGGCGTTTCAGGTTTCGACAGCAACGTGCCGCGATGATCCAGCACCTGATCACAGCCCAGAACAAAGACGCCGGGCATCTTGTCGCTGATCTTGCGCGCCTTGATCTCGGCCAGCGTGTCGGCAATGTCGCGCGGTTTGGCCTGCTCGGCCAGCATCCCCACCTTAACACTTTCTTCATCAACGCGTGGTTTCATCACCTCGAAGGCGATGCCGGCCTGTGTCAGCATATCCGCCCGTATAGACGACCCCGAGGCGAGGATGATGGACTGTGGCATGTGGATAACCTTGTGTGAAAACCATGTGCAGCGCGTTGGTCCTTTTGTGGGAATTCTACGCTGCGGGTTCAATCCCGAATTTCGCCGGCTTTTTGCCCGCCTTCAGGGCGGTTGTACCCCCATGCACAAGGATAAAAAAGCGGCTGTTGATGACGCGGCTGTTCAGAGGATGTCCACAAAGTTATCCACGCCGTTTCACGATTTCTTTGTCTTTAACACTTTGGAATAAATAGGATATTACAGATTACACCCAAACACTGGATTCCGGGTGAAAGGTTGTCCCTATGTGTATAACCCGGTGTACGAACAGATAATCCACAGATTTTGACGACCCTACTTAATCATCATCCTTTCTTTTCTCTTATATATATTATTAGTAAGGGGCCGAGCGCAGGAGGCCCCATGTCCGATATTCTGAGCAACTGGTATCCCTACATCAAAGCGTTGCACATCATGTCGGTGATCGCGTGGATGGCGGGGCTGTTCTATCTGCCGCGCTTGTTCGTCCATCATGTCGAAACAGCGGGCCTGAGCGGGCCAAGCCATGATTTGTTTATCGTCATGGAAGAAAAGCTGCTGCGTGTGATCATGAACCCCGCCATGATCGCGACCTGGCTGTTTGGCATCCTGCTGGTGATGACACCGGGGATTGTCGGCTGGGACATGGTTTGGCCGTGGACCAAGGGGCTGTCGGTGCTGGCAATGACCGGGTTTCACATGTGGCTGTCGCGCCAGCGGCGGAACTTTGTCGCGGGCGAGGGGCTGAAAACCGGCCGCACGTATCGCATGATGAACGAACTGCCGACGCTGCTGATGGTCGTGATCGTGCTGTCGGTGGTGGTGAAGTTCTGATTTTATTGACTCTGGCGGTGCTTTTGCCTATCTGAGCCTAAGCACCCCGTTCGGGGACCGCATCTAGCGATATATTTTGATTTAGGACAGCCAGGTTCGCGCCGGCTGCGACGTGTTTGCATGACAACTGAAACAACCGAAGCACCTGAGACAGTTGAATGTCTGACGCTGGCCGAGCTTAAGGCCAACAGCCCCAAAGACCTGCTTGCCATGGCCGAAGAGCTTGAGATCGAGAACGCCTCGACCATGCGCAAGGGCGAGATGATGTTCCAGATTCTGCGCGAACGCGCGGACGAAGGTTGGGACGTGTCCGGCGACGGCGTGCTGGAAGTGTTGCAAGACGGTTTCGGTTTCCTGCGCTCGCCCGAGGCAAACTATCTGTCCGGCCCCGACGACATCTATGTGTCGCCCGAGATGATCCGCAAATATTCGCTGCGCACCGGTGACACCATCGACGGCGGCATTCGCGCGCCCGACAATGACGAACGCTATTTCGCGCTGACCGATGTGGCGAACATCAACTTTGAAGACCCCGAGAAGGCGCGTCACAAGATCGCCTTTGACAACCTGACGCCGCTGTACCCCGACGAGCGCCTGACCATGGAAACGGACGAGCCCGCGACCAAGGACCGGTCGGCGCGGATCATCGACCTGGTGTCGCCCATCGGCAAGGGCCAGCGGTCGCTGATCGTGGCCCCGCCGCGCACGGGTAAAACCGTTCTGTTGCAGAACATTGCCAACAGCATCGAACGCAACCACCCCGAATGCTACCTGATCGTCCTGCTGATCGACGAGCGGCCCGAAGAGGTCACCGACATGCAGCGGTCGGTCAAGGGCGAGGTCATCAGCTCGACCTTTGACGAGCCGGCAACGCGCCACGTGGCCGTATCGGAAATGGTCATCGAAAAGGCCAAGCGCCTGGTCGAACACAAGCGCGATGTTGTGATCCTGCTGGATTCGATCACCCGTCTGGGCCGTGCGTTCAACACCGTTGTGCCGTCGTCGGGCAAGGTTCTGACCGGTGGTGTGGACGCCAACGCCCTGCAACGCCCCAAACGTTTCTTTGGTGCGGCGCGGAACATCGAAGAGGGCGGCAGCCTGACCATCATCGCAACCGCGCTGATCGACACCGGTAGCCGGATGGACGAGGTGATCTTTGAAGAATTCAAAGGCACCGGTAACTCGGAAATCGTTCTGGATCGCAAAATTGCGGACAAACGCGTGTTCCCGGCCATCGACATCCTGAAATCCGGCACCCGGAAAGAGGAACTGCTGGTCGACAAGAACGATCTGGCCAAAACCTTTGTCCTGCGTCGCATCCTGAACCCGATGGGCACCACCGACGCGATCGAGTTCCTGATTTCCAAATTGAAGCAGACCAAGACAAATTCGGATTTCTTCGATTCCATGAACACCTGACCCTTGGGGGCGTGACCGATGGATACGATTTTCGCCCTTGCGACGGCGCAGGGCCGCGCAGGCGTGGCCGTTGTGCGCGTGTCTGGTCCGTCGTCCCACGCGGCGGGCAGGCTGTTGTGCGGCACGCTGCCTGAACCGGGGTGCTTTGCGGTTCGTGGTTTGCATGCCGACGGTGAATTGTTGGATCGCGCGCTGGTTCTGACCTTTGCCGCGCCGCACAGCTTTACCGGCGAGGACGTGATCGAGCTGCACTTGCACGGCAGCATTGCGATCCTTCAGCGCGTGTTGACGGTATTGGGCCAGATCGACGGGCTGCGATTGGCAGAACCCGGTGAGTTCACCCGCCGTGCCCTGGAAAACGGTAAGATGGATCTTGCGCAGGTTGAAGGGCTGGCCGATCTGATCGACGCCGAAACGGAATTCCAACGCGCCCAAGCGATGCAGACCGTTGAGGGTGCGCTGAGCAAGGTCGTTGAGGATTGGCGCACGCGCCTGATCCACGCCGCGTCTTTGCTGGAAGTCACCATTGATTTTGCCGACGAGGACGTTCCGGTAGATGTGGCGCCAGAGGTGACTGATCTGCTGGATGCGGTGATTTTGCAGGCCACGGACGAGGTTTCGCGGTCCTACGTGGCTGAACGCGTGCGCAGCGGCTTTGAAGTGGCCATTGTGGGTCTGCCAAACGCTGGAAAATCCACTCTTCTCAATGCGTTAGCGGGACGTGACGCGGCCATCACCTCGGAATTTGCAGGAACCACCCGCGATGTGATCGAAGTGCGCATGGATTTGGATGGTTTGCCCGTGACCTTTCTGGATACCGCAGGGTTGCGCGACAGCGATGACCATGTCGAAGCTATTGGCATCGAACGTGCTATCGCGCGGGCCAAAACAGCGGATCTGCGGGTGTTCCTGACCGAGGATGCTTCGGATTTGCCGATCGTGCCGCTGCCACAGGACATCGTCGTGGCGCCCAAGGCTGATTTGCGCACCGATGGGTCAGGTGTTTCGGGCGTCACCGGGGCAGGGGTTAACGACCTGGTCCAGGCGGTGAAAGCCGTGTTTTCCGATCAGGTCGCGCACGCGGGGCTGACCTCGCGCGAACGGCATCGGACCTCGCTACAATCCGCCGTTGACGCGTTGGAACAAGCGCAAGACCTCGTCAAACAGGGGCCAGAGGTTTATGACTTGGCAGCAGAAGAACTGCGCGTCGCGATTCGCAGCCTTGAATTTCTTGTGGGTCGCATTGATGTAGAAAACCTGCTGGACGAAATCTTTTCCAGCTTCTGCTTGGGCAAATGACAGGAGTGTTTCACGTGAAACATTTTGACGTTCTGGTGATCGGTGGTGGCCATGCGGGTGCAGAGGCCGCCCACGCGGCTGCGCGGATGGGCGCGAATACAGCGCTTGTCACGATGACGCTGTCCGGCATTGGCGTGATGTCCTGTAATCCTGCCATTGGCGGATTGGGCAAGGGGCACCTGGTACGCGAAATTGATGCGATGGACGGCGTGATGGGCAAAGTTGCCGACAAGGCCGGCATCCAGTTCCGCTTGCTGAACCGCCGCAAAGGCCCCGCCGTGCAAGGCCCGCGCGCACAGGCAGACCGCGCAATTTACCAGCGCGAGATGTTGGCTGCGACGATGGCCCAAAACAATTTGACAGTGATCGAAGGTGAAGTTGTTGATCTGAAAATGGCCGATCAGCGTGTCACCGGGGTAGAATTGGCGGATGGGTCGCTGATTGATTGTACCACTGTTGTGCTGACCACGGGCACGTTCCTGCGCGGCATTATCCATATTGGCGAAGAAAAGCTGTCAGGCGGGCGGATGGGCGACAAGGCGTCGGTGCGTTTGGCCGAGCGGATCGACAGTTTCGGGCTACCGCTGGGGCGGCTCAAGACGGGAACACCGCCGCGTCTGGACACCCGGACAATCAACTGGTCGATTCTAGAGGAACAGCAGGGCGACGACGAACCGGCGTTCTTTTCGTTTGAAACAACCAAACTGTCCGCGCTGCAGGTGTCCTGCGGCATCACGCACACCAATGAGCGCACGCACGAGATTATTTCGAAAAACCTGTCGCGATCCGCGATGTACGGTGGACATATCGACGGAACCGGCCCGCGCTATTGCCCGTCAATCGAGGATAAAGTCGTGCGCTTTGCCGACAAATCCTCGCATCAAGTGTTTCTTGAGCCGGAAAGTCTGACAGGAAATACGGTTTATCCCAACGGGATTTCAACTTCGCTTCCGGTTGATGTTCAGCACGACTACATCCATTCCATAGTGGGGCTGGAAGAAGCCGTTATTCTGCAACCGGGATATGCGATCGAGTATGACTATGTCGATCCGCGCGCACTGGACGCAACGCTGCAACTGCGCGCAACATCGCATCTGTTCCTGGCGGGGCAGATCAATGGCACCACCGGTTATGAAGAAGCCGCCGCCCAAGGGCTTGTGGCAGGTCTGAATGCGGCTTGCGTCGCTTTGGGCCGCGATACCGTACAATTCGGACGGTCGAACAGCTATATCGGCGTAATGATCGACGATCTGACGACGCGCGGCGTGACAGAGCCCTATCGCATGTTCACTTCGCGCGCCGAATTTCGTTTGTCCCTGCGCGCAGACAACGCTGACCAACGTCTGACGCCGATCGCGATTGAATTGGGGATCGTCTCAGAGCGTCGGCAGAGGGTATTTGATGCCAAACGGAACGCGCTTGAAGCGGGCTATCAAGCCATGACGCGCGAAAAATACTCTCCGAAACAAATTACCGCCGCTGGTATTTCTGTTAAAGAGGATGGCACGCGCCGCACACCATACCAACTTTTGGCGTTTCCGGACGTTCAGTTTGCGGATGTTATGCGTGTTCAACCAGATCTAGACAGCATTGACGCGCCGATTCAAATCCAGCTGGCGCGTGATGCGCTGTACGCAAATTACATTGACCGGCAGCAAAAGGATATTGATCGGCTTCAAAAGGACGAAGCACACATGATTCCTGAAGGGTTTAGTTACCTTGGAATCAGTGGTCTGTCGAACGAGCTGACAAGCAAGCTGGAGAAAACCCGCCCAAGTAATTTGGCGCAGGCGGCCCGGGTTGAGGGGATGACTCCGGCAGCCTTGGCATTGCTGCTGGCCAAACTTCGGCAGCACAAGAAGATGTCAGCATGACGATCGTACCCGATTGGTTGGAGGGTAATGTTTCACGTGAAACATTGCAGGATCTCGAGCGATTTCATGATTTGTTTTTAAAGTGGAACGCCAAGATAAATCTGGTGTCCCGTTCCAGCGCGCCCGAGCTGTGGAACAGGCACATCTGGGATTCGGCGCAGGTCTGGCAATTGGCACCAAAAGCCGCCCATTGGGCTGATTTTGGCAGTGGGGGCGGCTTTCCAGCCTTGATTTGTGCGGTTTTTGCCAAACACGAAGCATCGGAAACGGAATTTACCCTGGTGGAAAGTGATCAGCGCAAGTCGACGTTCTTGCGCACCGCAATTCGTGAATTGGGGTTAAACGCGACCGTTCTGTCGCGCCGGATTGAACAGCTTGAGCCATTGAACGCAGATGTGATTTCCGCGCGGGCCTTGTCGCAGCTTACCGATTTGCTTGCATTTGCCGCGCAACATATGTCTGTCGACGGTCAGGCGCTGTTCCCAAAGGGCGAAATCTGGCAATCAGAGCTTGATGACGCACGAAAAGCGTGGACATTCGAATGTACGGCCCATCCCAGCCAGACCGACGCACAAGCGGCTGTTTTGCAGATCAAGGAGTTGAAACGTGTCTGATCCAACGCGCCCCATCGGACCCAAGATCGTGGCCGTCGCCAACCAGAAGGGTGGGGTTGGAAAAACCACGACGTCGATCAACCTTGCCGCGGCGCTGGCCGAGCAGGGGCGCAAAGTGTTGCTGGTGGATCTTGATCCGCAGGGAAACGCATCAACCGGGCTTGGGATCGAAGTTGATGACCGGATCTTGACCGCATACGAGCTGCTTTTGGAAGATGTTGATCTGAACGAGGCGGTTTTATCCACGGCAGTCGAAAATCTGTTCATCATTCCAGCGACCGTGGATCTGAGCTCTGCTGATCTTGAATTGATTTCCAACGAAAAACGCAGCTTTTTGCTGCACGACGCGTTGCGGCAGGTTCAGATGGACCCGTTTGGTTTTGATTATGTGCTGATCGACTGTCCGCCTTCGCTGAACTTGCTGACCGTAAACGCGATGATTGCCGCGCATTCTGTGCTGGTGCCGTTGCAGTCGGAATTTTTTGCGCTAGAGGGGCTGTCGCAACTGATGCTGACCATTCGCGAAGTGCGTCAGTCCGGGAACAAGGACTTGCGGATCGAAGGTGTTGTGTTGACCATGTATGATCAACGCAACAATTTGAGTTTGCAAGTGGAACAGGACGCACGCGACAATCTGGGCGAGTTGGTGTTCAAGACGGTGATTCCACGCAATGTGCGCGTGTCAGAAGCGCCGTCTTTTGCGATGCCAGTGCTCAGCTACGACCCGGCCTCGCGGGGGGCCAAAGCCTATCGCGATTTGGCGGTGGAATTTATTCGGAACAATGCACGACAGAAAGTAGAGGCCTGATATGGTTCCCAAAGATAAAAAACGTGGTCTGGGCCGTGGGCTTTCAGCGCTGATGGCAGACGTGAACGAGGCCGAGAAGGTCGCGGTGGAAAGTGTTGCATCGGGTGTGCGAAACGTTCCGATTGAACAGGTTAAACCGAACCCGGACCAACCACGTAAACGGTTTACGCAGGATGATCTGGATGATTTGGCTGCGTCGATTGCTGAAAAGGGCGTGATTCAGCCGTTGATCGTGCGTGAAAAGGACGGCGGTTTCGAGATTGTCGCTGGTGAACGCCGTTGGCGTGCCGCGCAGATGGCAAAGCTGCATGAACTGCCCGTGATCGTACGCGACTTTGACGACATCGAAGTGTTGGAAGTCGCGATCATCGAGAACATCCAGCGCGCTGATCTGAACCCAATTGAAGAGGCAGCGGGCTATCGTCAGTTGATGGACAAGTTTGGCCATACTCAGGAAAAGATGGCCGAGGCTTTGGGCAAAAGCCGGAGCCACATTGCGAACCTGCTGCGGTTGCTGCAATTGCCCGACGATGTGGTCGAGATGGTGCGCAAGGGGGATTTGTCGTCCGGTCACGCGCGCGCGCTGATCACCGCGAATGATCCATCAGCCTTGGCGCGCCGCGTTGTGGCCGAGGGGTTGAGCGTGCGTGCGACCGAAGCATTGGTGAAATCCATGCAAGACCGTGGCGACGATGCGACACCAAGAAGCAGCGCGAAGAAATCGAGCGAGGCCAAGGATGCGGACACCAAGGCGCTTGAGGGCGATCTTTCAGCGGCTTTGGGGATGACGGTTCAGTTGTCGCACAAACCAGGGGCCGAGGCGGGTCAGATGTCAATTTCGTATAAAACGTTGGAAGAACTGGACGAATTGTGCCGGATTCTTAGCGGAAGCTAGTCTGCCAGCAATTCGCGTAAAACCCCGTTCAAAACGCTAACGCCTTGTTCTGTAACGGAAATCCTTTGATCTCTCTGATCGAGCAAACCAAGATCAGAGAGGTTTTTCAGCGTATCAGGGGCCACAGGGCGCCCCGAAAGTGCCTGAAAACGCGATAAATCCACGCCTTCGGTCAGACGTAGGCCCATCAAAAGGAACTCGTTGGCCTGATCTTCGCCGGTCAGGGCAACATTTGGCAGTTGCCGCAGCTCTTCCAGCCAGCGTTTCGGATTGCTGGGCGCCTCGGTGGCAAAACGCTGACCGTCAATTGTCAGACGTCCGTGCGCGCCGGGGCCAATGCCGACGTAGTCGCCGTATCGCCAGTAAATCAGATTGTGCCGCGATTGCGCCCCGTCGCGGGCGTGATTGCTGACCTCGTAGGCGGGCATACCAAAGTCGGCGCAGATGTCGCGGGTCAGGGTGAACATATCGGCAGCGCGATCTTCGTCCGGCAGGCCGGCAAGTTTGCCAGCGTTATAGCGATCGCCAAAAGCCGTGCCTTGTTCGATGGTCAACTGATACAGGGAAAGATGGTCTATCGCCATGTTCAGAGCCTGTTTCAGCTCGGCTTCCCATTCCGCCAAAGTCTGTTTCTGCCGGCCGTAAATCAGATCGAAACTGACCCGATCAAAGGTTTTGCGTGCGATGTCAAAGGCCGCGCGTGCTTCGTCGGCCGAATGAATGCGCCCCAACCGGCGCAAATCCGCGTCGTTCAATGCCTGAATGCCCATCGAAATGCGGTTGACGCCGCCAGATCGAAAATCGGCAAACCGCTGTGCCTCGACCGACCCGGGGTTCGCCTCTAGCGTGATTTCCATGTCGTTGGCGGTGGGCCAGTGTTTGCGGATCGCGTCGATGATGTCCGCAACGACCCAAGGTTCCATCAAACTGGGCGTGCCGCCGCCGAAGAACACGGTGTGCACCACGCGCCCCGGTGTTTGTTCCGCAGCTTTGCGGATCTCGTCCAGGTAAGCATCACGCCATGCGGCGTGGTCGATGGAGCGCACAACATGGCTGTTGAAGTCACAATAGGGACATTTGGCAGCGCAAAACGGCCAGTGGATATAAATACCGAACCCGCCGTTTTGCCAATCGTCAGTCAAAGCAGCCGTCGATCAGTTTTTGGAACGCATTGGCGCGGTGGCTAATGGCGTTTTTGGCGTCGGCGGACATTTCGGCAAAGGTTACGTCGTGCCCAAGCGGTTGGAACATCGGGTCATATCCGTGGCCCAATTCACCGCGCAGGGGCCAGACCAATGTGCCCTCGACGGTGCCTTCGAACACTTCGTCGTGCCCGTCGGGCCATGCCAGAACCAGGGTCGAACAGAACCGCGCAGTGCGGGGTTCGGGGGCGTTACGTTCTTCCAGAAGACTGCGGGTTTTGGTCATGGCCATCAGGAAATCGCGGCCATTCGGGGTTTCGGCCCAGTCGGCGGTATAGACGCCGGGCGCGCCATCCAGCGCATCCACCTGAATACCGGAATCGTCGGACAGCGCGGGCAGGCCGGTCGCCTGCGCGGCTGCATGTGCCTTGATCCGGGCATTGCCGACAAAAGTGGTTTCGGTTTCGTCTGGTTCGGCCAGTTTCATCTCGGCTGCGCCGACGACCTGCACGCCCAGCGGCTGAAAAAGCGCAACCATCTCTTGCAGCTTGCCCGCGTTGTGCGTGGCCACCAACAGCCGGTCGCCTGCGAATTTGCGTGTCATGCGGTGGCTGCCTTTTGTGCTGCGACCAGTTCGGACACACCTTTTTCCGCCAGATCCATCAACTGGTTCATCTGATCGCGCGAGAATGTCTGGCCCTCGGCGCTCATCTGCACCTCGATCAGGCGGCCGGTGCCGGTCAGGATAAAGTTGCCGTCAACGCCGGCTTCGCTGTCTTCGGGATAGTCCAGATCCAGAACCGGCTGACCTGCGTAAATGCCGCAACTTACTGCCGAAACAGGGTCTACCAAGGGATCAGAGACGATATCGCCTGCTTTCATCAGCTTGTTGACCGCCAGTTTCAACGCGACCCAGCCGCCGGTGATCGACGCGCATCGGGTGCCGCCGTCGGCTTGCAGCACGTCACAGTCGATGGTGATCTGGCGTTCGCCCAGTGCAGAACGATCCACGCCTGCGCGCAGCGAACGGCCGATCAGGCGCTGAATTTCGACGGTGCGCCCGCCCTGTTTGCCCATCGCGGCCTCGCGGCGCATCCGGGTGTTGGTGGCACGGGGCAGCATACCGTATTCGGCGGTGACCCAGCCCAAACCCGACCCCTTGATAAAGGGCGGCACGCGGTCTTCGATGGTGGCGGTGCACAGCACGTGGGTGTGGCCGATCTTGATCAACGCGGACCCTTCGGCATGTTTGGTAAAGCCGGTTTCGATGGACACGGCGCGCATTTCGTCCAGTTTTCTTCCCGAGGGTCGCATGATACATCCTTTGTGTCTGTTGGGGCGGGGATAACGCCCCACGGGCCTGTGACGCAAGTGCGATTGACCTTTTGTGACCCAGCCCGTCTAGTGGCGACGTCGAGGCAAAATATGACAGATACACCGAATATCCTTGAAGAGTTGAACGACCGGTCGCGCGAAGTGTTTCGCCGCGTGGTCGAAGGTTACCTTGCGAACGGCGATCCGGTGGGGTCGCGCACGCTGACACGGGATTTCAGCGAAAAGGTCAGCGCCGCAACGATCCGCAATGTGATGCAGGATCTTGAGTTTATGGGGTTGCTGGACAGCCCGCATGTGTCTGCGGGTCGTATTCCGACGCAGCGCGGATTGCGGATGTTCGTGGACGGGCTGATGGAAGTGGGCCTGCCGGACAGCGCCGACCGCGAAAAGATCGACGCGACGCGCGGTGCCGGCGAACGCGATGTAGCAGGATTGCTGGACCGCGTCGGGTCTGCGCTGTCCGGTGTGACGCAGGGCGCATCGCTGGTGCTGGCACCCAAGCACGAGGCGCCGATCAAACATATCGAGTTTGTGTCGCTGGGTCATGACCGCGCCTTGGGCGTTCTGGTGCTGGCCGACGGGCATGTGGAAAACCGTCTGTTTACACCGCCGCCCGGTCAAACCCCCAGTTCTATGCGCGAGGCGGCGAATTTTCTGAATGCGCTGATCGAGGGCAAGACGCTAAGCGAAGTGCAGTCGGTGATCGAAACCGAGATCAAGAAACGCCGCCGCGAGATTGACAGCCTGGCCGCCGAACTGGTGCAACAGGGGCTGGCGGTTTGGGACGGGGATGACGACCGCAACCAGCGGCTGATCGTGCGCGGACGGTCGAATCTGCTGGGGGTCGCGGGCGAGGGCGAGGATCTGGACCGCATCCGGTCGCTGTTCGACGACCTGGAACGCAAGCGTGACATCGCCGAATTCCTTGAACTGACCGACGAAGGCCATGGTGTGCGCATTTTTATCGGTTCCGAAAACAAACTTTTTTCACTTTCGGGTTCCTCTCTGGTCGTTTCCCCATATATGAACGCAGATCGAAAGATCATCGGAGCGGTCGGGGTCATCGGGCCCACGCGGCTGAACTATGGACGCATCGTTCCGATTGTGGATTACACGGCGCAGTTGGTGGGCAAATTGCTGACCGATAAAAGTTAGAGGTGAAGAATGGCGGAGCCGAAAGACAACGATTTCCTGGACGATATCGACGCGGCAGAAGCGGACGAATACGCGGATGATATGGCCGAGATTGACGACGAGGCGTTGGAGCTGGACCAGCTTCGCGCCGAACGGGATCAACTGAAAGACCGGTTCATGCGGGCGTTGGCGGATGCGGAAAACGCACGCAAGCGGTCGGACAAGGACCGGCGCGAGGCCGAGAATTACGGCGGGTCCAAGCTGGCCCGCGATATGCTGCCGGTGTACGACAACATGAAGCGCGCGCTTGAGGCCGCAACAGAGGACCAGCGCAGCGTCGCGGGCCCCTTGCTGGAAGGCATCGAGCTGACGATGCGCGAACTGCTGAGCGTGTTCAAGAAACACGGCATCGACATGATCGCGCCCGAAGTGGGCGACAAATTCGATCCGCAGCATCATCAGGCAATGTTCGAGGCACCCGTGCCCGGCACCAAGGCAGGCGAGATCATTCAGGTCGCCGCCGAAGGTTTCATGCTGCATGACCGTTTGCTGCGCCCGGCGCAGGTCGGCGTGTCTTCGATGCCCGCGTCCTAAGGGCAGCTGGATTTAAGTTTTGAGGAGGCGGTCAGGTTTTGGCCGCCTCTTTCAGTTTGTACAGCGCTTCCAGCGCCTGTTTCGGTGTCATTTCGTCTGGATGCAGGTCACCCATCATCTCTAACACAGGGCTTTTTGCAGCTTTTGGCGCGGGCGGGGCGGCTTGCATACTGAACAGCGGCAGATCGTCGATGATCGCCTTTTGCGTGGCACCGCCCTCGCGTTCACCCTTTTCCAACGCTTCCAGAACCGTGCGGGCACGGGCGATGACCGACGCGGGAAGCCCCGCCAATTGCGCGACCTGCACGCCATAGGACCGGTCGGCCGCGCCCTTTTGAACCTCATGCAGGAACACGACTTCGCCGTCGAATTCCTTGACCGCGACGGTGGCGTTGTCGACGTGGTCCAGCTTGCCGGCCAGCGCGGTCAGTTCGTGATAGTGCGTGGCGAACAGCGCACGGCTTTTGTTGCCGTCGTGCAGGTGTTCCAGTGTCGCCCAAGCGATGGACAGGCCGTCATAGGTGGCCGTGCCGCGGCCGATTTCGTCCAGGATCACCAGCGCGCGGTCGTCGGCCTGATTCAGGATCGCCGCGGTTTCGACCATTTCCACCATGAACGTGGACCGTCCGCGTGCCAGATCATCCGCAGCACCGACGCGGCTGAACAACTGGCTGATCACGCCAATCCGCGCCGAAGATGCGGGCACGTAGCTGCCCATTTGCGCCAGCAGGGCGATCAGGGCGTTTTGCCGCAGGAAGGTTGATTTACCGGCCATGTTCGGACCGGTCAGCAGCCAGATGTTAGATCCGTCCTCGGCGGTCAGGTTGCAGTCGTTGGCGATGAACGGCGCACCTGATCCATCGCGCAGGGATTTTTCCACGACCGGATGCCGCCCGCCGACGATGTCAAACGCGCGGCTGTCGTCCACCTGCGGGCGACACCAGTTTTCGGCACGTGCCAGACGGGCAAGGGCGCATGACACATCCAGTTCGGCCAGCGCGGTGGCGGTCTGGAAAATCTCGGCGGCTTTGGTCAAAACAGTCTCGGAAAGCATTTGATAGAGACGCTTTTCCGTCTCGATTGCTCGGTTGCCCGCATTCAGAATTTTCGTTTCCATCTCGGACAGCTCAACCGTGGTGAACCGCACTTGGTTCGCGGTGGTCTGCCGGTGGATGAAGGTTTCGGACAGCGGTGGCGACAGCATCTTTTCGGCGTGGGTGGCCGTGGTTTCGATGAAATAGCCCAGCACGTTGTTGTGCTTGATCTTCAGCGACGAAATTCCGGTGACCTTGGCGAACTCCTGTTGCATCGCGGCAATCACCGACCGGCCCTCGTCCCGCAGGGTGCGGGCTTCGTCCAGGTCGGCGTCATACCCCGGCGCAATGAAACCACCGTCGCGGGCCAAAAGGGGCGGTTCGGCCACCAGCGCGTCGTCCAGCAGGTCAATCAGATCATCCATACCGCCCATGCGGTTCAGCGCATCGACGACACCGTGTGGCGCATCCGGTCCCAGACCGTCCTGCGCGATGGATGCGGCTTGGGTCAGGCCATCGCGGATGGCGGTCAAATCACGGGGACCGCCCCGGTCCAGCGACAGACGCGACAGGGCGCGATCCAGATCGGGCACATGGCGCAGACGCTCGGTTAGTCCTTGCGAGAGACTGTTATCAAGGAAAAAGCCGACCGCATCCAGCCGGTCCTGAATGATCCGCACATTGCGCGAGGGGCTGGACAGACGCCTCTCTAACAAACGCGCGCCGCCTGCGGTCAGGGTTTTATCAATCGTCGCCAATAGCGATCCGGCGCGGCCACCGGACAGGGCGTGGGTCAGCTCCAGATTGCGCCGTGTGGCGGCGTCGATCTGGACCTGTCCCAACTGGTCCTCTTGCTGCGGCGGACGCACCAGCGGCAGTTTGCCCTTTTGCGTAATGTTCAGATATTCGACTATCGCGCCCATTGCGGAAATCTGCGCACGGTCAAAGGTGCCGAAGGCATCCAGCGTCTGCACCGAAAACAATTCGCACAGCCGCTTTTCGCCGCCGGTGCTGTCGAATGTCGCGCGCGACAGGGGTGTCATCGCAATCCCGAAATCAGAGACTAATTCGGCCAATTCAGGCTCGGATGCATCCATAACGATCAATTCCGACGGTGCCAGCCGCGCCAGCTCCGGCCCCAGCCGCATCTGGTCCAGCGGCATCACCCGGAACGCACCCGTGGACATATCCAGCCACGCCAGCGCCGCCGTATCGCGGACCTGGGCAAAGGCGGCCAGATAGTTGTGTTGCCGCGCGTTCAGCAGCGAATCTTCGGTCAGCGTGCCGGGTGTCACCAGCCGCACAACGCCGCGTTTCACCACAGATTTGTTGCCGCGTTTTTTCGCCTCGGCGGGGTTTTCCAACTGTTCGCAAACGGCCACGCGAAACCCCTTGCGGATCAACGTCAGCAGATAACCTTCGGCCGAATGCACGGGCACGCCGCACATGGGGATGTCGTCGCCGTCATGTTTGCCACGTTTGGTCAGGGCAATGTCCAACGCCTCGGCGGCGGCGACCGCGTCGTCAAAGAACATTTCGTAAAAATCGCCCATCCGATAGAACAGCAGCGACCCGGGGTGCGCCTGCTTGATCTCCAGAAATTGCGCCATCATCGGCGTGACCGTCATACCTGCCCCCATGCAAACCAGCGCGACCTTACAAACGCCAGCGGCGGAGCGAAAGCCAAAGCTGATTGAGCGCGGAAGATCGCTCGGTTATGAGGGGTCAACACATTGGAGGAATGTTGCACATGTCGAAGACCAAAGTCACAGCAGAAGAGGCGCTGGCCTTCCATCTTGAGCCCACGCCGGGCAAGTTTGAGATCACTGCAACGGTCCCGATGACCACCCAGCGCGATCTAAGCCTGGCCTATTCGCCGGGCGTTGCCGTGCCGTGCGAGGCGATCGCCGCAAACCCCGAGACGGCCTATGATTATACGAACAAGGGCAACCTTGTGGCGGTGATTTCCAACGGGACGGCGGTTCTGGGCCTGGGCAACCTGGGTGCGCTGGCGTCCAAGCCGGTGATGGAGGGCAAGGCGGTTCTGTTCAAACGCTTTGCCGACGTGAACAGCATCGACATCGAACTGGACACCGAAGACCCCGACGAGTTTTGCCGCGCCGTGCGGCTGATGGGGCCGACGTTTGGTGGGATTAACCTTGAGGACATCAAGGCGCCGGAATGCTTTATCATCGAACAGCGTCTGAAAGAGGAAATGGACATTCCCGTTTTCCACGACGACCAGCACGGCACCGCCGTGATCTGCGCCGCCGGTCTGATCAACGCGCTGCATCTGTCGAACAAGAAAATCGAAGACGTCAAGATTGTGCTGAATGGGGCAGGGGCGGCGGGCATTGCCTGTCTTGAACTGCTGAAATCCATGGGCGCGCGCCATGAAAATTGCATCATGTGCGACACCAAGGGTGTGATTTATCAGGGCCGCACCGAGGGCATGAACCAGTGGAAATCGGCCCACGCCGTCAAAACCGAAACGCGCACGCTGGAAGAGGCGATGGTGGGTTGCGATGTGTTCCTGGGTGTGTCGGCCAAAGGTGCCGTGACACCGCAGATGGTCGCGTCGATGGCGGACAATCCGGTGATTTTCGCCATGGCCAACCCCGACCCCGAGATCACGCCCGAAGAAGCCCACGAGGTTCGCATGGACGCCATCGTGGCCACGGGGCGCAGCGATTACCCCAATCAGGTGAACAACGTGTTGGGCTTTCCCTATCTGTTTCGCGGGGCACTGGACATCAACGCACGCGCCATCAACGACGAGATGAAGATCGCCTGTGCCCACGCGCTGGCGCAACTCGCGCGCGAGGATGTGCCGGACGAGGTGGCGCTGGCCTATGGCAAGAACCTGACATTTGGTCGGGATTATATCATTCCCACGCCCTTTGACCCGCGTCTGATCCACCGCATCCCGACGGCTGTGGCCAAGGCAGGGATGGACACCGGTGCCGCGCGCCGCCCGATCATCGACATGGAAGCTTACGAGCTGTCGCTGAAATCGCGGATGGACCCCACGGCGAACATCCTGCGCGGTATCAACGCGCGGGCCCGTGCGGCGCAGGCGCGGATGATCTTTGCCGAGGGCGACGATCCCCGCGTGTTGCGCGCGGCGGTGATGTATCAACGCTCGGGTCTGGGCAAGGCGCTGGTCGTCGGCCGCGACGTCGACGTCAAGGCCAAGCTTGAGGCGGCAGGTCTGGGCGATGCGGTGCGCGAGATCGAGGTGGTCAATGCGGCCAACACCCAGCATTTGGACACTTACAAAACCTTCCTCTACGACCGTTTGAACCGACGCGGCTTTGACCGGGCGGACATTCACCGTCTGGCGGCACGGGATCGGCACGTGTTTTCGGCGCTGATGCTGGCGCATGGACATGGTGACGGTCTGGTGACCGGCGCCACGCGCAAGTCGGCGCATGTGCTGGAACGGATCAACAAGGTGTTTGACGCCGATGCCGAACACGGGGCGGCGGGGATCACCGCGCTTCTGCATAAGGGGCGTATCGTTCTGATTGCGGACACATTGGTGCACGAATGGCCGGACGAGGAAGACCTGGCCAACATTGCCGAACGCGGGGCCGTCGTGGCGCGGCATCTGGGGATTGAACCGCGTGTCGCTTTTGTCAGCTTTTCGACCTTCGGCTATCCGGTGTCCGAGCGGGCCGAGAAAATGGCGGCAGCACCCAAGGTTCTGGACCGGCGCGGCGTTGATTTCGAATACGAGGGCGAAATGACCGTCGATGTGGCGATGAACGCCAAGTCGCAACAGGCCTATCCGTTCTCGCGGTTGACGGGGCCCGCGAACATTCTGGTGGTGCCGGCGCGGCATTCGGCCAGCATTTCGGTCAAGCTGATGCAGGAAATGGGTGGTGCCACGGTGATCGGGCCGATCCTGTCCGGCGTGGACCGGTCGATTCAGATCTGTTCGACGGTATCAACTGCCAACGACATCCTGAACATGGCTGTTCTGGCCGCCTGCAAGGTCGGCTGATGGCGATCTGGAACCTTGGGTCGATCAACATCGACGTGGTGTACCGAGTGTCGCATTTGCCGGCGCCCGGTGAAACACTCGCCGCGACCGAGGTGACGCGTGGGCTGGGCGGCAAGGGGGCGAATATGTCCGTTGCCGCCGCCCGTGCTGCGGGACGGGTGGTGCATGTTGGCGCGGTCGGGGCCGATGGTGGCTGGACTGTGGACCGGCTGATGGAATACGGCGTCGATGTGCGCCACATCGCGCGGCTGTCGGGTGAAACGGGCCATGCGATCATCGCCGTGGATGGCGCGGGCGAGAACAATATCATTCTCTACACCGGCGCAAACCGTCATCTGGCCAACGATATGATCGGTGCGGCATTGTCGTCGGCGGACCGTGGCGACACGCTGTTGATGCAGAACGAAACCAACGGACAGGCCGAGGCGGCGCAGATGGCCAGCCAGTTGGGACTAAAGGTTGTTTATGCCGCTGCCCCCTTTGACGCCGATGCGGTGCGCAGGGTCATGCCCTATCTGGACATGCTGGTGCTGAACGCGGTCGAGGCGGCGCAGCTGAGCGATGCGCTGGGCGCCGAGCTGGCCGATTTGCACATTTCGCAGATCGTGGTGACACGCGGTGCGGATGGGTGCGACCATTACGACAACATCCGCAAAACCAAACAGCATTACCCGTCGATCAAGGTTGACGCGGTTGACACCACGGGTGCCGGCGACACGTTCACCGGCTATCTGGTGGCGGGGCTGGACCGTGATCTGCCGATTGCTCAGGCGATCGACCTGGCCATGACCGCCGGGGCGATCATGGTCACGCGACACGGCACGGCGGATGTGATCCCCGACCTGAAAGACATCGAAGACTTCAAGCTGCGTTAACTGCCTGGCACAAACGCGGCATCGCTGCCCCAAAGCTGTTTCACCCGCGCATCGCGGCCACAGGCCTTGCGGTAGGCTTTGTAAGCGTTGGCCTTGGATTTCGGGCCAAAGCGGGTCAGGATCAGGCTGGATTGTTTGTAGTAATCCTGATGATATGCGTCAGCGGGGTAAAACTCTGATGCGGGTAGAATGGGCGTGACCACGGGTTTGCCCAATGCGGCCTGTGCTGACGCCTTGGCCTGTTCCGCGGCCTGTTTCTGTGCGGGGTCCGCTGCAAAGATCGCCGTGCGATAGCTGTCGCCCCGATCACAGAACTGTCCGCCCGCGTCCAGCGGATCGACGGACCGGAAGAACAGGTTCAGCAAGGTGTCAGCCTTGACCACATCGGCGTCATAGGTGATCTGCACCGCCTCGTAATGGCCCGTGCCGCCGGCCACGACCTGTTTGTAGGTCGGGTTGGCGACAGTGCCACCGGCAAAGCCTGAAACGGCTTCTTTCACGCCTTTGACCTTTTCAAAATCGGCCTCGACGCACCAGAAACAACCGCCCGCGACGGTCAGTTTTTTCATATCTGCGGCCTGCGCAGTGGTGGACAGGCCGGCACAGGTGGCGGCGATCAAAAACAAACGTTGAATAATCATGACAAACTCCCTTTGGTTCAGCATGTAGGGGAATGGTCGTTTCGCTCAAGCAATTGCGCGACTGGTCACGCCAAGGTGAAGCGGCATCAAAAGGAGCAGCACATGAAAACCAAACGCATCGCAATGTGGTCGGGGCCGCGCAACCTGTCGACGGCGATGATGTACAGCTTTGGCGCGCGGGCCGATTGCAAGGTTGTGGACGAGCCGTTTTATGCGGCCTACCTGAAGGCATCGGGCATCGACCACCCGATGCGTGACGAGATTTTGGCAGCGCAGCCGACGGATGGGCAAAGCGTGGCGGATACACTGATTTCCCCTGTGTCAGAGCCTGTTTTTTACCAAAAACACATGGCCCACCACATGATCGACGGCATTCCGCGCGACTGGATGGATCAGATGACCAACGTGTTTTTAATCCGTCATCCGGCCCGCGTTCTGGCCAGCTATGCGCAAAAGCGCGAGGGGCCAAGTCTGAGTGATATTGGATTTGTTCAGCAGGCGGCGCTGTTCGACGCGGCGGAGGCGCCCGTTGTCATCGATTCCGCCGACATTCGTGACAACCCCGAGGGGATGTTGCGCGCATTGTGCGATGCTGTCGGGATTGATTGGGATGCGGGCATGCTGAACTGGCCTGCCGGTGGCCACGCCGACGACGGCGTGTGGGCGTCGCATTGGTACAACGCGGTGCACCGGTCAACAGGGTTCGCAGGGGCCGAAGGGCCGTTGCCGGATTTGCCGCCCGCGTATCAGGACATCGCCGATGCAGCGATGCCCTATTATACGCGGATGGCAGAGAGAAAGCTTAGCCTTTAAGGCGACGGTCGCGCGCGGCCAGCAGTTTCAGGCGCAGGGCGTTCAACTGAATGAACCCTGCGGCGTCTTTCTGGTCGTAAGCGCCTGCGTCGTCTTCAAAGGTCACATGCGCTTCGGAATACAGCGAATGATCCGACCAACGGCCCACGGTGCGCGCCAGACCCTTATACAGTTTCAGACGCACGGTGCCTGTCACATGTTCCTGGCTGCGGTCAATCAACGCTTGCAGCATCTCGCGCTCGGGCGAGAACCAGAAGCCGTTGTAGATCAGCTCGGCGTATTTCGGCATCAGCTCGTCCTTGAGGTGCGCGGCACCCCGGTCCAGCGTGATCTGTTCAATGCCGCGGTGCGCTTCCAACAGGATGGTGCCTCCGGGCGTTTCATAGATGCCGCGTGATTTCATGCCGACAAAACGGCCCTCGACCAGATCAAGACGACCAATGCCGTGCTTGCCGCCCAGTTCGTTCAGCTTGGTCAGAACGGTCGCAGGCGACATCGCTTCGCCGTTGATAGAGACTGCATCGCCCTTTTCAAACCCGACTTCAATGTATTCGGGCGTGTTGGGCGCATCCTCGGGGGCGACGGTGCGCTGATAGACGTAATCGGGCGCGTCCTGCGCGGGGTCTTCCAGCACCTTGCCCTCGGACGAGGTGTGCAGCAAGTTCGCATCGACCGAGAACGGCGCTTCGCCGCGTTTGTCCTTGGCCACGGGAATCTGGTTCTTTTCGGCAAATTCCAACAGCTTGGTACGGCTGGACAGGTCCCATTCACGCCAGGGCGCGATCACCTTGATGTCGGGGTTCAGCGCATAGGCGGCCAGTTCGAACCGCACCTGATCGTTGCCCTTGCCGGTCGCACCGTGGGCGACGGCATCGGCGCCTTCGATGGCGGCGATTTCCACCAGACGTTTCGAAATCAGTGGGCGCGCGATCGAGGTGCCCAACAGGTACAGCCCCTCGTACAGCGCGTTGGCGCGGAACATTGGGAACACGAAATCGCGCACGAACTCTTCGCGGACATCTTCGATATAGATCGACGACGCGCCCATCATTTCGGCCTTGGCCCGCGCGGGCTCAAGCTCTTCGCCCTGACCCAGGTCAGCGGTAAATGTGACGACTTCGCAACCGTATTCGGTTTGCAGCCATTTCAGGATAATCGAGGTGTCGAGGCCGCCGGAATAGGCCAGCACTACTTTCTTTGGCGCGCTCATTTGTACTTTCCACATTATGGTTTTGCAGGTGGCGATATAAGGTTTCGGCCCTCGGGGCAAGATTGACCCTTGCACACAGGGCGCTTAGGGCTGGATCGACCTGAAAGGACTGCCATGACGTTCAAAGATGATGCACAGGCTGCCACCACCGAAATGCGCAGCGTTTTCCCTGCGACCCCGCTGTTGCGCAACGACCTGCTGTCGGCGCGCTATGACGCCGACATCTGGCTGAAGCGCGAAGACCTGAGCCCCGTGCGGTCCTACAAGTTGCGCGGCGCGTTCAATGCCATGCGCAAGGTCATTCCCGGCCAGTCGGTTTTTGTCTGCGCCTCGGCGGGAAACCACGCGCAGGGCGTGGCGTTCATGTGCCGCCATTTCGGCGTGCGTGGCGTGATTTTCATGCCGGTGACGACGCCGCAGCAAAAGGTGCAGAAAACGCGGATGTTCGGCGGCGATGCGGTCGAGGTGAAGCTGATCGGTGACTATTTCGACAACACGCTGGCGTCGGCTCAGGCGTTTTGTGCCCAAGAGGGTGCGCATTTCCTGTCGCCCTTTGACGACGAGGACGTGATCGAAGGGCAGGCGTCGGTCGCGGTCGAGATTGAACAGCAGTTGGGCCGCGTGCCGGATCGGATCGTGCTGCCTGTGGGCGGCGGCGGGCTGTCGTCGGGTGTCTACAGCTATTTCGGGGGTGCGACGCAGTACACATTTGTCGAACCTTCCGGCGCCAAAAGCCTGGCCGCAGCGGTCGAGGCGGGCCAGCCGACCGAGGTGAAGCCGGTCAACACCTTCGTCGATGGCGCGGCCGTGGCGACCATTGGCGTGCGCACCTTTGACCGTTTGCGCGGGATCGCCCGCCGCGACGTGATCGACCTGTCCGAGGACCGCATTTGCACCACCATTCTGGAAATGCTGAACGTCGAAGGGATTGTTCTGGAACCTGCCGGCGCGCTGAGCATCGAGGCGCTGGGCGATTTGCGCGACGACATCCGGGGCAAGACCGTGGTGTGCGTCGCCTCGGGCGGAAACTTTGATTTCGAACGTTTGCCCGAGGTCAAGGAACGCGCGCTGCGCTATTCCGGGGTCAAAAAGTATTTCATCCTGCGGTTGCCCCAACGGCCCGGTGCGCTGAAGGATTTCCTGTCGTTGCTGGGACCGGAAGACGACATTGCGCGGTTTGAATACCTCAAGAAATCGGCGCGCAACTTTGGTTCGGTCCTGATCGGGATCGAAACCAGCGCGCCCGAGAATTTCACCGGTTTCTTTGCGCGTCTGGATGCGGGCGGATTCGCCTATACGGACATCACCAACAATGAAACCGTCGCGCAATTTGTCATCTAGGGGGAAAGACATGGATTTTCAGGACAAGGTTATCGTCGTCACGGGCGGGGCCAGCGGCATCGGTGCGGCGATGGTGCGCAAGTTTGCGGCTTTGGGCGCGCGGGTCTGCGTGGCCGATCTGAATATGGACGCGGCACAGGGGCTGGCCGATCAGGTGGGCGGCATGGCGATGCGCTGTGACGTGACGAACGAGGGTGACATCGTGGCACTGTGCAACGGCGTCACCGCCACCATGGGGCCGGTGGATGTGTTTGTGTCGAACGCCGGTTTGGGCCGCGGACAGCCCAGCCATGCGGCGTCAGCGTCGAACGACACGTGGTTGCTGAACTGGAACGTGCATGTGATGGCGCATGTCTATGCGGCGCGGGCGTTGTTGCCGCAAATGATCGAACGCGGGTCGGGCTATTTCGTCAACGTGGCATCGGCTGCGGGTCTGCTGAACCAGATTGGCGATGCGGCCTATTCCGCGACCAAACACGCCGCCGTCAGCTTTGCCGAATCGCTGGCGATCAGCCATGGCGGCGACGGCATAGGCGTGTCGGTGCTGTGCCCGCAGTACGTGGCGACGCCGCTGATTGAACTGTCGGATGCCGATGCGGCGGGCCATGCGTCATTGATGACAGCCGACGACGTGGCGCAGGCCACCATCGACGGGATCAACGGCAAACAGTTCCGCATTCTGTCGCATCCCGTGGTTAGCGAATACGTCAAGGTCCGCGCGATCGACCCCGACGGTTGGCTGGAAGGGATGCGCAGGCTGAAAGCCAAGGCCGAGCGCGAGCTGGGTCAGGCAGGGATCAAGGATTTTTACAAGCTGGTCTAGGCCGCCAGCTTTTCGTTCTTTTCCGCCAGAAAGCACTGTTTCGAGATGTCATAGCTGTGCAGCAACAGCGCGACGTCCACTTGGTCGGCCCGGCCTTGCCGCGCCATCACCTCGCCCTGCTGGCACAGGTCCGCGAAATCGGCAAAGCCCAGATTAAGCGCGCAGCTTTTCAGGAAATGCAGGTCGTGTTCCAGATTTTCGGCCTGTGCCGAGTGGCGGATGCGGGCGGTGACCTCTTCCACCTCTTCGATGAACAATTCGATCACTTCGTCCATTTCGCCCGCGCCGACCTGATCGCGCAGCGCGGTCACCTGAGCCCAGTCAATCATTGCAATTCCTTTGGGTTACTCGCCTAAAAGATGTGCCGGAGAAGTAAACATCCGGTGAGTGATCTCAATTTTAGGTATCTTTCGGGGGATGATGACACGTCGTTAATTCTGTTCGTTCACTACATCAGGCAGACTGTTCTGATCTGGATCGAGCCGAATGCACCTGACCGCCCCGAACCCCCTGCCGGAGCGCGCCGATGACGCACCCAAGGGCGCGCGGCGGCGTTTGGCGTTGATCGTGGACGACAGCCGCCTGCAACGGCGCATCCTGTGTAAATCGGTGCGCGCGTGGGGGTTCGACGTGATCGAGGCGGCTTCGGGCGACGCGGCGCTTGAATTGTGCCGCAACGTGACCCCCGATCTGGTGCTAAGCGACTGGATGATGCCGGGGATGAACGGGCTGGAATTTTGCCACGCTTTTCGCCAGCTCGAGGGTGAGGATTATGGCTATTTCATCCTGTTGACCTCGAAGTCGGAGAAAGACGAAGTTGCCCGCGGGCTTGAGGCAGGGGCGGATGATTTTGTCAGCAAGCCGGTGGACCTGAACGAACTGCGTGCGCGGATCACGGCGGGGGACCGCATCTTGCAGATGCAGCGGGATCTGACCGGCAAGAACCACCTGATTTCGCAGACATTGCAAGAGCTTCAGCGCCTGTACGACAGCATCGACAAGGACCTGCTTGAGGCGAAAAAGCTGCAACAATCGCTGGTGCGTGAACGGTCGGTTGTGCTGGACCAGGGGCACGTGTCGCTGTTGTTGCGGCCCAGCGGACATGTGGGTGGTGATCTGGTCGGGTTTTTCCGGTCGGGTGACGGGCACTTGGGGCTGTATGCCATCGACGTGTCGGGCCACGGGATCAGTTCGGCGCTGATGACGGCGCGGCTGGCGGGCTATCTGTCCTCCACCGCACCCGAACAGAACGTGGCGCTGATGCCCAACCCCGATGGCACCTATCGCATCCGCGCGCCGCTGGCTGTGATGGGGGCGATCAACAATCTGGTGCTGAATGAAATGGACACCGAACATTACTTTACGATGATCCTGGCCGATGTGGATCTGAACACCGGCAGGGTCGCGCTGGCACAGGCGGGGCATCCGCATCCGGTGGTGCAGCGCAGCGATGGCCGGATTGAACTGGCCGGTCCGGGCGGCTTTCCCGTGGGGCTGATCCATGACGCCGAGTTTTCGCAGATCGACCTGCAATTGCAGCCCGGCGACCGGCTGCTGTTGTGTTCGGACGGGGTGACCGAATGCCCGAACGGGTCCGGCGAGCTGCTGGACGAGGACGGGTTAGAGACGATCATGCGCGATCTGCACGGGATCACCGGCCCCGCATTTTTTGAAGCACTGGTCTGGAAGCTAAGCGAATTTTCCGGCCATCAGGACTTTCCCGACGATGTGTCGGGCGCGCTGTTCGAATATCAGCCCGTAGCTGACGCATAGCGTTGCAGGAACATCCGGTCGCCATCGTTGCCAAGGCTGTCGATCGCCTGATCCCATGGCAGCACCAGCGTCACGTGGTCGGGTTCAATCGGATCGGCCACGCGCCGCGTCGGGCGGGCGACAAACACCGTGCACAGTTTTTCGGCCCATAGGTCATATTCGGGCATATAGACAAACCGCCGGAACGCGCCCAGCCGCAGCGGTTGCGCGATGGCCCAGCCGGTTTCCTCCAGCACTTCGCGGTGTAACGTCTGCAATGGCGATTCGCCGGGATCAATGCCGCCGCCGGGCAACTGAATGTCCAGCCATTCGCCCTGCTGACCGGTCAAAAGCACACCGCCCGGCACCGGCAAAATCGCATAAGCGCCCGACCGCTGGGTGTATTTCTGACCTTTGACCGGGGGTGTCCCCATGCGACGGATCATGGTTTGCCTCTTTTACTGCGGATTGCGTCACCTATATTGACGCGATATGCCAACGACCGGCGCATAAGGAAACCCCAATGACTCTTGGAAACCAACTCGTGTGGGACGATACGGTCCTGCCTTTTCAGCTTGATGCCTCGGACATTCGTGGCCGCGTGGCGCGGCTTGACGGTGTGTTGGGCGGCATTCTCAAACAGCATGACTATCCCCCGCAGGTCGAAGCACTGGTCGCCGAGATGGCGTTGCTGACCGCCTTGATCGGCCAGACCATTAAACTGCGCTGGAAACTATCGCTGCAAGTGCAATCCAAAGGTCCGGTGCGGATGATCGCGACCGATTACTACGGACCAACGGAAGAGGGCGAACCGGCCCGCATCCGCGCCTATGCCAGCTATGACGCTGACCGGCTGACCGATGGCGCGCCGTTTGAAAACATCGGCGAAGGCTATTTTGCGATCATCATCGACCAGGGTCAGGACATGGCCCCCTATCAGGGTATTTCGCCGCTGGTGGGCCCCACACTGTCCGCCAGCGCCGAGGCGTATTTCGCCCAGTCCGAGCAGTTGCCGACGCGGTTCCAGCTGAGCTTTGGCCAAAGCACCGAAGGCAGTGGTGATGCGCATTGGCGTGCCGGTGGCGTGATGCTGCAACACATGCCCGAGGCGTCGCCGCTGATGGCCAAGGCCCCCGGTGAAGGCGATATTCTGAAGCCGACCGACCTGCTGCACGGGGACAAGCAAGAGAACTGGAACCGGGTGAATATCCTGTTGGACACCGTGGAAGAGCTTGAGCTGATCGGCCCGCATGTGCCGCCGAACGACCTGCTGACACGTCTGTTCCACGAGGAACTGCCGCGCGTCTTCGACCCGCAAGCGGTGCGTTTTGGCTGTACCTGTTCGGAAGATCGCGTGCGTCAAAGTCTGTCGATCTATTCGGCGCGCGATATTGAAACGATGACCACCGACGATGGCCGCGTGACCGCCGACTGCCAGTTCTGCGGCGCGCATTACGATCTGGACCCGAAAACGGTTGGTTTTGACGCAGAACAGGCGCCCAGTGACGATTGATCTGAACGCCATCAAGGCCGCGCTGGACCGTCCGGGGCGGCCGTCGTCCGATTTTGACCTGAACCCCGACGCGGTGCTGCCCGAGGGGCGCAAGCTGCGCCCGGCGGGTGTGCTGGCCGCCGTGGTCGAGGGTAAGACCGAGCTTGAGCTGATCCTGACCACGCGGTCGTCTGCGCTGAAGCATCATCCGGGGCAGATTGCCTTTCCGGGTGGCAAGCAGGAAGAGTCTGACGCCGATGTCACTGCCGCGGCCCTGCGCGAGGCGCACGAGGAGATTGGCCTGCCGCCGGATCTGGTGCAGGTGCTGGGCAATCTGCCGCCGCATGAAACTGGCACCGGTTTTCTGGTCACACCGGTTCTGGCCTATGTCGGTGCGCCATTTCAGGTTCTGCCCGAAACCGGCGAAGTGGCCGAAGTGTTCCAGGTGCCGCTAAGCCACGTTTTGAACCCCGACAACTACATCACCCAATCACGCCGCTGGCGCGGGGTGATGCGCACCTATTACACGGTGCCTTACGGACCCTATTACATCTGGGGCGCAACCGCGCGTATGTTGCGGGCATGGACCGACCGGATGACATGAAACTGCCCGCCGATGTGCCCTGGCTGAACGATGCCGGTGCCTTGGGGCTGTGCGCCGCGCTTGAGCGTGCGGGGTTTCAGGCGTTGTTCGTGGGCGGCTGTGTGCGCAACGCAGTGCTGGGCGTTCAGGCCAGTGACATCGACATTGCCACCGATGCGACACCGGATCAGGTGCAATCCGTGAGCAAGGCGGCAGGGTTCAGGACGATCCCGACGGGTATTGACCACGGCACGCTGACGGTCGTGATCGACGGCGACCCCTACGAGGTCACCACGTTTCGCAACGACGTTGAAACCGATGGCCGTCACGCCGTTGTCGCCTTTTCCACCGATGTGGCCGACGACGCGCGGCGGCGTGATTTTACCATGAATGCGCTTTATGCCCGCGCGGATGGCACAGTGGTCGATCCGCTGGGCGGTTTGCCTGATGCGCTGGCGCGGCGGGTGGTGTTCATCGACGATGCCGCCGCCCGCATCCGCGAGGATTACCTGCGCATCCTGCGGTTCTTCCGGTTTTCCGCGTGGTACGCCGACCCTGCGCACGGATTTGACGCCGATGCGCTGGCCGCCATTGCCACGCATCTGGACGGGCTGGCGCATCTGTCTGCCGAACGGGTTGGCGCCGAAATGACCAAGCTGCTGGGCGCGCCAGATCCCGCGCCTGCTGTGGCGGTGATGGAACGTGTCGGCGTGCTGATGCAATTGTTGAGTGGGGCGCAAGCGCGCTGGCTGGCACCGTTGATCCACGCCGAATCCATGCTTGACCTGTCACCAGATCCGATGCGCCGTCTGGCTGTTCTGGGTGGTGAAGATGTGGCGGACCGGCTGCGTTTGTCCAAGGCGGACGCCCGTTCAGTCGAGTTGCTGCGCGAACAGGCAGGCACGGCTGCTGGTGCCGCCGAACTGGGATACCGCCATGGGCTGAACACTGCGCTGGGCGTGATCGCAATGCGCGCTGCTTTGTTCGAAAGCCCTGTAAACATGGGTGATGCGACCGCCGCCGCACATGGCGCTAAGGCACAATTCCCTGTCGCTGCGCGGGATCTGATGCCTGCGTTAAACGGCCCCGAACTGGGTGCGAAACTGAAAGAGCTTGAGACGCGCTGGATCGCTTCCAACTTTACCCTGACACGGGCGCAGCTTTTGGGCTGACATTCTCCGGCGTTCGGGCTATCTGGTTTACAGACAAGGAGAGTGCGACATGTACCGCGGGATTTGGTTTTCATAACCACAGCTGATTGAACGGTCTGCAAGCGTGCGCAGACCCCAGTTGAATTCCGTCTTTCCTACAGGTCCCACATGTTCAAATATTTCGAAAACCTCGTCGATCCCTATGCGCCTTTTGCTGAAACCAACACACCGCCCACGCGGTTGTGGCCGTTCATGCGCGAGTACGCCAAGCCGTTCAAAACCGTGTTTATTCTGGCGGGCATTCTGTCCATCGTCATCGCCGCGATTGAAATCGGGCTGATCTATTACATGGGGCGGGTTGTTGACCTGCTCCAAGGCACGCCGTCCGAGGTCTGGGCGGCGCACAAGGTCGAGCTGATCGCGGTGGCCATCTTTATCCTGACTTTGCGGCCGCTGATTCAGTTGCTGGACGTGATGCTGCTGAACAACACGATCATCGTGAACTTTGGCACGTTGATCCGCTGGCGGTCGCACAAGCATGTGCTGCGTCAGTCGGTCGGCTGGTTTGAAAACGACTTTGCCGGGCGCATCGCCAACCGCATCATGCAAACACCCCCCGCCGCCGGCGAGGTGGTGTTTCAGGTGTTTGACGCGATTTCCTATTCGCTGGCCTATATGGTTGGTGCGGCCATCCTGCTGTCTACATCTGACCCGCGGCTGCTGCTGCCGTTGCTGATCTGGATGGTGCTGTATGGTCTGCTGATCAACTGGACGACGCGGCGGGTCGGCCCCGCGTCCAAGGCGGCGTCGGATGCGCGCAGCGCGGTCACGGGCCGTGTGGTCGATGCCTATACCAACATTCATTCGGTCAAGATGTTCGCCCATCACGACAGCGAACTGAACTATGCCAAGGATGCGATCGAACACACGCGCAAGACGTTCCAGACCGAAATGCGGATTTTCACCACGATGGATTTCTCGTTGGTGGTGCTGAACGGCCTGCTGATTGTCGGCGTTGTCGGCTGGGCGATTGCGCTGTGGGTTCAGGGGCAGGCGTCGGTCGGCACGGTAGCGGCGGCCACGGCGCTGGCGCTGCGGCTGAACGCGATGACCGGCTGGATCATGTGGGCGCTGACCACGTTCTTCCGCGAACTGGGTGTCGTGGCCGAAGGGATGGAAACGATTGCCCAGCCTGTGACACTGGTAGACGCGCCCAAAGCGAAGCCACTGGCGCTGACCGACGGGCGGATCGAGTTGAAGGCGTTGACGCATCACTATGGCCGCGCTTCGGGTGGGCTTGACGGGATTGATCTGACGATCCAACCCGGCGAAAAGGTCGGCCTGATCGGACGGTCGGGCGCGGGCAAGTCCACGCTGGTCAAGCTGCTGCTGCGGTTCTACGACCCCGAAAGCGGGCGGATCGAGATTGACGGTCAGGACATCACCAAGGTGACGCAGGACAGTCTGCGGCTCAGCGTTGGCATGGTGCAGCAAGAAAGCAGCCTGTTGCACCGGTCGGTGCGCGAAAACATCCTGTACGGTAGACCGGACGCGACCGAGGCCGAAATGATCGCTGCCGCGAGACAGGCCGAGGCGCATGATTTCATCATGACGCTGACCGATCCGGCCGGCAACGTGGGCTATGACGCGCAGGTCGGTGAACGCGGCGTGAAGCTGTCGGGCGGGCAACGCCAGCGGGTGACGCTGGCGCGGGTGATCCTGAAAAACGCGCCGATCCTTTTGCTGGACGAGGCGACAAGCGCGCTGGACAGCGAGGTCGAGGAAGCGATCCAAGGCACGCTGTACAAGATGATGGAGGGCAAAACCGTGATTGCCATCGCGCACCGTTTGTCCACCATTGCCGAAATGGACCGGATTCTGGTGCTGGACGGCGGAAAGATCATCGAAGACGGCAGCCATGACGCGCTTTTGGCCAAGGGCGGCCTATATAGCCAGTTCTGGACCCGCCAGTCGGGCGGATTTCTGAACCCCGAGGATGCGGCATGAACATCGCCAAATGGATACACGCCTTTCGCCCTGCTGACGGGCCGCCGCCGCAAACACTGGCCCCGTTCATGCGCTGGGCGCTGTCGGGGGCCTGGCCTGCGCTGTGGATGGCTGCGGTTTTCTCGGCGGCGGCGGGCACCGTCGAGGCGGGGACCGCGTGGCTGTTGGGCAAGGTGATCGACGCCAGTTCCGCGCTGGGGCCTGATGGGTTTTTCGCGGTCGGGAACCTGGCGCTGATCCTCGGTGCGATTGCATTTTTCCTGCTGGCACGGCCCGTGCTGTTTGGTCTGTCGTCGTCGGCCAACGCGATCATCGTGCAGCCAAACCTGAACCCGCTGGTGCTGTCGCGCCTGCACCGCTGGACGCTGGGCCAGTCGGTGCGGTTCTTTGACAACGATTTCGCAGGCCGCATCGCGCAAAAGCAGATGCAGACTGCGCGCGCGGTGACAGATGTTGTTGTGGAAATGATCAACGTCGTCGCCTTTGCGTTGGCGTCGCTGGCGGGGTCAGTGGTGTTGCTGGTGGCGATTGACTGGAAAATCGGGCTTGGCTTTATGGTCTGGCTGATGGGGTATTTCCTGATGATCCGGTGGTTCTTGCCCCGCATCCGCGCACGCTCGGCGGCGCGGGCAGGCGCGCGGGCGATGGTGTCGGGGCAGATTGTCGATACGATCACCAACATCAAGACGGTCAAGCTGTTCGCCCATGACGACCACGAAGACCGCGCGGCGCTGGGCGCGATGGGCAACTTTCGCCGTACTGCGCTGGACTTTGGCTATTTGGCGGCGGGGTTCCGGTTTTGTCTGATGACGCTGGCGGGGCTGTTGCCGGTGATCCTGTTGGGCTGGACCTTGATCCTGTGGAAACAGGGCATCGCCACGCAAGGGGACATTGTCGCCGCCGGCGCTGTGGCCATCCGCATTGCGCAGATGACCGGTTGGGTCAGTTTTACGCTGATGGCGATCTATTCCAGCATCGGCGAGATCGAGGACGGCATTCACACGCTGACGCCGCGCAACCGGACTGAAAACAACCCCGACGCCCGCGATCTGGACGTGGGACAGGGCGGAATTGTTCTGAAAAATGTGAACTTTGCCTACGGGCGCGATGTGGGCGGGATTTCCGGCGTGAACCTGCACATCGAACCGGGGCAAAAAATCGGCATCGTCGGCGCATCGGGCGCGGGGAAATCGACCCTCGTGGCGTTGCTGTTGCGGCTGTACGAGACCGAAGGCGGCACAATCAGCATTGATGGCACCGACACCAGCACCGTGACACAGGAAAGCCTGCGCCGCAGCATCAGCATGGTCACGCAGGAAACGGCGATGTTCAACCGCTCGGCCATGGACAACATCCGATACGGCCGCCCCGAAGCGACCGACGAAGAGGTGTTTCAAGCCGCCCGCGAGGCCGAGGCGCATACGTTTATTCAGGATCTGGAAGACCACAAGGGCCGCACCGGCTATCACGCCCATCTGGGCGAGCGTGGCGTGAAACTGTCCGGCGGCCAACGCCAACGGATTGCACTGGCCCGCGCCATCCTGAAAAACGCGCCGATCCTGATTTTGGACGAAGCGACCAGCGCGCTGGACAGCGAGGTCGAGGCGGCGATTCAGTCGGCGCTGGACCGAGTGATGGAAGGCAAGACCGTGCTGGCCATCGCCCACCGTCTGTCGACGCTGACCGAAATGGACCGGATTATCGTGATGGATCAGGGTCGCATCGTCGAGGACGGCAGTCACGAAGCCTTGCTGAAAGAGGGCGGATTGTACGCGCAATACTGGCATCTTCAGTCGGGCGGGTTCCTGCGCACCGAAGCGGCGGAATAAGACCCTAAAATGTGAAAAAGCCGCCCGGTGACAGGGCGGCTTTGCTGTTTCTGGCGCTGCTATCAGGCCTGTTTCGGATCCAGTTCGACCGACCACAGCTCGACATCGGCGCTGTCCATCAGGCGCACGGTCATCACGCCGGTGTCGGCGGCAATGTCGACCTTGCCAAAGAACTGCATACCGTCGCTGGGCGGCAGGTTGGCCTGACCCGGCTCGGGGTGCTTGGCAAAGCGGACCTCGGGGCCAAAGGTGTTGTCGTAATCGCTGGGGCCGAAGGTGCCCGCGTGCAGCGGACCCGACACGAATTCCCAGAAGGGGTCAAATTCCTGAAACACGGCGCGGTCGGGTGAATAGTGATGCGCCGCAGTATAGTGCACGTCGGCGGTCAGCCAGACGGTGTTGGTGATTTCAGCGGCCTTGATGAACGACAGAACCGCCGCGATGTCCTTTTCGCGGCCCAGCACCGGACCGTCGCCGTTCGACGAGTTTTCCATGTTGTCGCCGTCGCGCACCATCATACCGATCGGCATGTCGGATGCGATCACCTTCCACGTGGCGGTCGAGTTCACCATTTCCCGTTTCAGCCAGGCCAGTTGGTCGGCCCCAAGGAATGGCGTGCCTTCGGCTTCGGTATTGGCGGTGTTGTCGCCGCGATAGGTGCGCATGTCGATGACAAAGATGTCCAGCAGGGGGCCATAAGACACCTTGCGATAGACGCGCATCGGCTCGGCCAGCGATTGCCGCGTTGGCATCATTTCGTGAAACGCGCGATGCGCCCGCGCCGACAGCGTTTGCATGGATTTGACGGTATAACGGTCGTCTTCGGCCAGAACTTCATCGGGATACCAGTTGTTCGTGACTTCATGGTCGTCCCACTGGGCAATGATCGGAACGGCGGCGTTCAGCGCCTTCACGTTCTTGTCCATGTAATTGTACAGGTGCTGTCCGCGGAATTCGTCCAGCGTTTCGGCCACCTTGGACTTGGCGGGGGTGACGATGTTTTTCCAGATGGTGCCGTCGGCCAGCTCGACCTGTTCTTTCAGCGGACCGTCGGCATAGACGGTGTCGCCCGAATGCAGGAAAAAGTCGGGGTTGTGGTTCAGCATGGTGGCATAGGTGGTCATGCCGCCGCGGTCCTCGTCGATGCCCCACCCTTGGCCAGCGGTGTCACCCGACCAGACAAAGCTGATGTCACGGTTGCCCATGGGCGCGGTGCGGAAGGTGCCGGTGGTGGGTTCCGACAGAGTGCCATCAGCCAGATCGGCCATGGTCACACGGTAAAAAATGTCCTGATCGCTGGGCAGGCCGGTCAGGGCCATCTTGCCCGTGTAGTCGGTGGGCGTGCCCACGGCCAGCGCAGGCACGGCGCGCGCGTCGGCCATGTTTTCGGTGGTGGCCCATTCGACCAGCATCTTGGCCTCGCGGTCGGCGCGGCTCCAGATCACTGCGCCGTCGTGCGCGACATCGCCGGACATCACGCCGTGGGTGATCATCGGGCGCGATTGCGCGCGCGACAGGGACGGCATGGACATGGACACGCCAAGGGCGGCAGTGCCCAGCAGGGTCTGGCGGCGGGTGAAAGTAATGCGTGGCATCGGGAAGCTCCGTGGATGAATAATATCCCGGAGCGATGCGGTGTTTTGGTAACAGGCAGGTGATGGTCAGGCGACAGAAATGCGAAACCTGACCTTTCGGCAAGGGATGTGCTGGCAAATGAAAAGGCGCACCGCTTTCTGGGTCATACCGGAAATCCAACCCTCGGGGTTGGTCCGGCATCACCAAGAAAGCGGTGCGCCTGTCAACTTGACTGCATCGAGATCGCGGGGCTTAGCCAAAGTTGTTCCGCCCGTTGTCGCGCACTTGCCCGAATTTTTCCGACCTGTCGTAGGACGAAGATTGCCGTTCTCCACTGCGCCGACCTGTTGTGGCGTAGATGATAACTGCAACCAAAATAAGGGCAAGAAGTCCGAAAATGAACATGTCCAGACTCATGCTTGGCTCCTTTCATTGGTGTTTCCGATTACGTCGTCTTGTTGACCCAACACCTGGATTTGGGTCGGGTTCCATCGAGGGAACTTTGAATCAGATTCAATCTGTCACAGTTGCGTTAACGCATCGCTAACATGGGCAGTGTCAGACCAATTCTTCAGGTACCGCTGGCAGGTTGCGACCAAAGCGGCGGGCGGGGGCAATGGGAAAGGGCAGCACAAAGCCCGCGCGTTGTTCCGGTTCCAGCTTGGCATTGCGCACGGCCAATTTGCGCCACGCAGACACAGCCGTTTGCAAGTCGTGGTAATCGGGTGTCGCATCCTGGGGCAGCCAGTGGTCAAAACTGCGCTGTTTCAACGTGGCAACTGTCTGCGGATCGGTCAGGTGCATACCCACCTCGGTGTCCCAGCGCATGCTGCGTCCGTTCAGGTTGGCGGATGATATGATGGCGTCGGTGTCGTCAAAGATTGAAACCTTGGCATGCAAATATATCATCGGTGCCTTGAAATGCGCAGCCCGTCCGCTGTCATTGTCCAGCGTGACAGGACGGGCGGGCGACATCACCAGGCAGCGTTTGCCAAAGGCGCGCGTCACTTTTCTCACGGCTTTCGCTTGCAGGTATTCCCCAAAACGCGCGTCGCTCTTGGTTGAATGTTCAAAAGCCACGTCGTCGGGCGCCGCGGGCAGGACCAGGATCAGTTTCAGGTCTGGCTTTTCACGCGCCGCGCGTGCCAGCGCCTTGGCAATCACACGGCTGCGGAAATACTGGCTTTCCAGATAGATCAGATGCTGTGCCTTGGCGATCATGTCCAGATGGGCCACTTCAATCTTGTTCAGCACTGTGTGGGGCGACATATGGAACGCCGCATTGTTGCGTTTGCGCGACAGGGTGCGCAGCATCAGCGGCAGCGATTGCGGCGCTTGGGTTCCGTTGGTCACAGCCAGCATTTCGGTCAGATGCCGCTGCGCCTGTTCCACGATCGGACCCTCGCACATGATCTGGGCGTCGTGCCATGTTTGCGGGCCGTCGCGGCGATGTTCCGGCGTGTCATAGCGGCGTTCGTTCAAATCCAGCCCACCCAGCATCAACCGCGTGCCGTCGGCAATCGCCAGTTTTTGATGGTGCGTGGTCGGGATCAGCGCGGGGAACTGCCGCAGGCTGACTTTCAGGTCGGGGTGGTCACCCGAGATATACTGGCACAGCCCCGGCGCGTGTTTCAGTTGAATGGCCGCTTCCTGTTCGGGCAGTGCGTTCAGCCGTTTCACCTCGGTGCGGATTTCCGAGATGATCTTGGGCCACAGAAAGATGCGCGGCAGCCAGCCGACCCGCGCCGGATGCATGGCGGGCACGATGTCCAGCAGGTGCGGATTGCCCGACGCTTCGGCGGCCAGGATCATCCGGCGTTTCGACAACCATGTGGCGCGGTGCATGTCCGGGCGGATGATCGGGTCAAAATCCGTCAGCAACATCCGAAACCGCACACCGCGCCGCAGAGTGTGTTCGATCAGGTCAAACCAAGTGTCGCCAATGTCGCGCCCCCGGTCGGAATACAGCGGCGTCGCGGGATCAAACACGCGAAAGCCTGCCAAGATCTCTTCCTTGGCATCCAGAAACAGGGTTTCAAGCGCAGGGTAGGCCTCGGATGCCGTCAGGAAAATCCGAGCCTGCGCCGGGATTTGCGCGGTCATGTTTCGGCATCAATGGTCGGCGGGTTCGTGGAACACATCTTCGACATCAAAAGTCACCTCGGTGCGGTACAGACGGTCTGTCGAGGTGGTTTCGACCTTGCCGTTCAATTGCGTTGCAAAGGCCCGGATCAGTTGCGCACCCAACCCAGCTTCGTTGGGTTTCATGTCGTTGATGTCTGCACCGACCGAGTTTTCGCAAACCAAACGCGCAGACCCCGCATCCAGTTGCTTGAGGGATACAAAAAGATGCGGTTTCTCGCCTTCGGGTGCGCCCATGAAGGTCAGGGCGTTGGTCCCCAGCTCGGATGCCAGCAGCGTCAGCGGCACAGCTTGATCGGGGAACAGCTCGACCTCGTCGAAATCGTGGCGATATTCCAGCCCTTGCGGGCCTTCCGCCGCGACAAGCCGTTCAAACAAGTCGGGCAATAAGGTGCCCGCGTTGGTGCGGCTCAGGTTTTCGGTCTGGTAAATGCTTTTGTGGACCGATGACAGGCTCATCACCCTTTCCTGCAAGCGGCGCAGAATATCGCGGGTTTCGGGTTCGGTCGCCTTGCGGATCTGCATGTTCATGATCGACGAGATCAGTTGCAGGTTGTTGCGCACCCGGTGGTGGACTTCCTTCAACAGCACATTCTTTTCGCGCAGGGCGTCTTCCATCTGCGCCTCGTCGTCCAGCAGGTGAAAGGCCATTTCGGCCAGCGCGTCCTCAAGATCCTGCAATTCAGCCGACAGGGAAAACTGGTCGGATGTGGTGGGCAGGCGGCGCGTGCGCGAAAACGCCTGCACCTTGTTGCGCAGGTTTTTCACGTGGCGCACGACCAGCCGGTCAACGGCGTAATAGGCCACCGCAAGGCTGGCCACGAACATCAGGAACGGAAACAGCATCGGCGCACTGGAAAAGCGACCGATGGCGGGTTTGCGATATTCGACAGGCCACGCGGCCAGCGCATAGACCAGCCCCGGCATCACCGGCACCACGGCAAAGGCCTGTTCCTGATCGAACTGGTTTTTCGCAACAAAGGTCTGGGTCCAGTCGCCGTCCAACCGTTCGAATTTGAAATCCTGCGGCAGATAGATTGTCTGGTCCGCCGTGGAGGACACGGTGGTCAGCACGTCGCCACGGTCGTTGTAGGTGGTCAGACTAAGGGGCCTGCGTGTGGTCGATGGCTGCCATGGCACACCAAGGCCGATGCGGGGCAGTGACATTGCGATGTAGCCGCGAAACGTCTCGTCCTGATAGGATGGGTACAGCACGTCGATCGCGCCATTGCTGTCCGCGCTGTCATCCCGAGTGGGGTCGATCCACATGCGTGGGGATTCGAAACGTTGCGTCAGGTTTGACCAGTTGTTTATGTCAAAGTCTGTGCCGCCCGACGAACACACCATATTGCCGTCGGGGTCCAGAAATCCGACAAACGAATAGCTGCCGGTTTGCTTGATATACTGGGCCAGATAGTTGCCGCAGCGTTCCGGTTCGACCAGCATCAGTTGCAGAACGGCCGTCAGCGCCTCGGCAGCGCCAAAGGCGCGCTCGAACACCTGGCGTTCCGATACAGCGGCGGTGTTGGTCAGCGCCAACAGCGCCAGCTCTGACCGGTTGTCCACCTCGCGCGACAGGTCGCGGGTTTGCAAGACACCCATGACACCAATCGGCAACAAGGCCAGCGCAAGAAAAGCCGCGACGCGAATCCGAAGGCCGCGCGAAAGCGCCCGGGTCGACGAGGTGTCGCGTCCCGGGTCTGACATCAGAATGCGGAAGAGCCGTTCGCCGCTACCACTGCGACCGTTGCCCTGTCGGTCATGATCATCGAATCCTCGTCATCAAGGTGCATCAGTTCCGCCAGACGCTTGCGCCCCCGGTTGGCACGGCTTTTGATCGTCCCAACGGCAACGCCGCACATCTCGGCTGCCTCTTCGTAGGAAAATCCTGACGCGCCCACAAGCACAAGTGTCTCGCGCTGCTCATCTGGCAGTTGCGCAAAGGCCTTGCGAAAATCGTTCATCTGCAAGCGGCCGTCGTGGGCGGGCTTTTCGGCCATGTTGCCAGTGTGGATGCCATCAACATCCGCGACCTCGCGTTTCACTTTGCGACGGCTGGAATAATAGGTGTTGCGCAGGATGGTGAACAGCCAGGCACGCATGTTGGTGCCCTGCTGAAATTTGTCGATATTTGTCCATGCTTTGACAACGGTGTCTTGCACCATGTCATCGGCCACGGCCCCATTGCGCGTCAAACTCAGCGCGAACGCCCGCAGTGCCGGCAGATGGTCTACCAGCTCGTTTCTCGGATCTGAATCGCTCATTTTTGGTCACCTGACCCTTTTTGGCTGTCCTTCTCCTGCAATTGCGCCAGCAACTGCTTGAAGCGATCGGGAACCTCTTCCTCGACCTTTTCCTGGAACACGCGCCGCAGGTTGTCGTCGATCTGCTTGCGTGTCCCGGAATTTGGTTCGGTATTTGACATTGTGGATTTCGCCTAATTTCAGAAATGTACTTTTGCGCACTTAGTTGGGAACTAAACACGGGATGCTGCGTTTGGTTCCCAAGAAATTCGAAATTCGGGGAAATAATATGACTTCTGAAAATACTGGCACAGACCGTACCGCTGAAATTGGTTCGGTGTTGCCATACCTGCGCCGCTACGCACGGGCGCTCACCGGCTCGCAGACGGGCGGTGACCGCTATGCTGTTGCGACACTCGAGGCGATTTTGGCCGACGACAGCGCGCTGGACCCGTCCCTGCATATCAAGACAGCCCTGTTCAAGGTGTTGCACGTGATCTGGCAGGCCAGCAAGGTCGACTCGATGGACAGTTCAGATGACATCATGGAAGGCGCCGCGCAGAAACACCTGTCGAAACTGACCGACAACACGCGTGAGGCGCTGTTGCTGCACACCATCGAAGAATTCGACTTTGGCGGGGTGGCCGACATCATGGGCGTGGACCGCGCCGAGGCCGAACATCTGGTCAGCGTGGCGCACCGCGAGATGGCCGACAGTATCGCGGGCCGTGTCCTGATCATCGAGGATGAACCGATCATCGCGATGGACTTGGAAAACCTTGTGGGCGATCTGGGCCACCGTATCACCGGCATCGCGCGCACCCGCGACGAGGCCGTGAAGCTGGGCAGCGCCGACAAGCCCGATCTGATCCTGGCCGACATCCGTCTGGCCGACAACTCGTCCGGTATCGACGCGGTGAACGATCTGCTGAAGCAGTTCGGCAACCTGCCGGTGATCTTCATCACCGCCTACCCCGAACGTCTGCTGACCGGCGAGCGCCCCGAACCGGCGTTCCTGATTTCAAAACCGTACAAGGAAGATCAGGTGAAATCGGCTGTCAGCCAAGCGATGTTCTTTTCGACAACGGCATCGCTTCAGGTCTGATATTCGATCGAAGGCACGCAAGTTGGAATTGGCCCGTCGCAGAAATGCGGCGGGCCTTTGTGTGTCTGACACGTTGAAACACAAGGCAGGGACGCGCATGTTGAACCCATAGAAGGGCGTTCGATATGAAGCACACCGATGTTCTGATCGTCGGAGCCGGTCCGACCGGTTTGGTTCTGGCATTGTGGTTGCAGGCCCAAGGGGTCGCAGTCAGGATTATCGACAAGGCCAGCGGGCCGGGGACCACATCGCGGGCGATGCTGGTTCACGCCCGCACGCTGGAACTGTACCGACAGATGGGCATGGCCGACGCGGTGGCCGCTGCGGGGCACCCCAGCCGTGTCGTCAACATGTGGGCCCGTGGCAAGCGCCGCGCGCAGATCGACGTGCGCGACTTCGGCGCTGACATCACCCCCTATCCCTATCTGCTGATCTTTCCGCAGGACCAGCACGAGGCTTATCTGTGCGACCAGCTTGCTGAACGCGGCCTGACCATTGAACGCGACACCGAATTGCTGGAAGCCGAAGACGCGGGCGATTATGTCACAGCCGTGCTGCGCAGCCCTGACGGCAAGGTGGAAACCTGCACAAGCCGTTTCATGGTCGGGGCCGATGGCGCTGCATCAACAGTGCGCAAGGGTCTGGGCGGCAGCTTCAGGGGCGGGACCTACAGCGCGTTGCTGTATGTGGCCGACGTCGAAGTGGCGCAGGACACGTTCAACGGCAACGTCCACCTGTCCTTTGACGAGTCAGACTTCTTGCTGGTCTTCCCCTATGGCGCCGAGGGCAAGATGCGACTGGTGGGCAGCGTTCGGTCCGAACGGGTGGCATCCAGCGCTGATCTGAACTTTGAGGACGTCGGCCACGAAAGTCTGCACGCCATGGGCATCACGGTGACGCACCTGAACTGGTTTTCGACCTACAAATCACACCACCGCATGACCGATCATTTCCGGCGCGGGAACATCTTTCTGGCCGGGGATGCGGCGCATATTCACAGCCCCGCGGGCGGGCAGGGCATGAACACCGGGATTGGCGATGCGATCAATCTGGCATGGAAGCTGGCCGCGGTGGTGAACGGGCGCGGCAATGACGCGCTGCTGGACAGCTACCACGCCGAACGCGCGGCCTTTGCAAAAACCCTGATCAAGACCACGGATCAGGCGTTCAACCTGGCCTCGCGCAAGGGCAGCGTTTTCGGGTTCATGCGCACCTATGTGGTGCCGAATGTGGCCAAGCTGGCCTTTGGCCTTGCGACAGCCCGTGCGGCGATGTTCCGCGCGATTTCGCAGGTTGCGATCAGCTATTCCAACGGGCCGTTGGGCGCGGGCAGGGCGGGGACCGTTTCGGGCGGGGACCGGTTGCCTTTCGTGCATCTGGAAACGGGCGACAACTATGGCCCGCTGGCGGACATTACGTGGCAGGTGCATGTATACGGACAGCCCGCAGACGCGCTGCGGACGTGGTGCGCAGACAAGGATATTCCGCTGCATGTGTTCGATTGGACCGCAGGCTGCGACGCGGCGGGGTTTGCGCGTGACGCGGCCTATTTGCTGCGCCCCGATACTTACATCGGATGCGCGTCCCCGGCAGGTGATGTGGTTCCGCTTCAGGATTACTTGAAAGGGTTGGGGCTGTAGCGTTCAGTCTTGGTCTATTGGCTTCAGGCCGATGTTGCCCAGCACGCGTTCGATGTCGCCGGTGCTGAACGGCACGGCAACGCGGTAGCCGTCATAAAGAACCTCGGTAAAGCTGGGGTTTTCAACACCAACACGCACAGCCGTAACCGCGCGTTCGGCCAACATGTCCATCAAGGCAGGGTCGGTGCTGCTGGCTGCGGACCCCAACAGAAACACGACATCCTGCGATCCCTCGTGTTGCAACGTGTCAATCGCCTCGGGCACGTCTTTGACACGACGAATGGTCGACGCTGGAATGCAGTCCGACAGAATCTGGGTCAGATCCTCAGTCACCAGTATATCGCCCTGCACCAGCAGGAATTTCGTCGTCATTATCTGTCCCCAGGTTCTTTGACAGAGGGCCAACATGGAACATTTTGAACTGCGGCGCATTAAACTATGACATAGCTTAACAAGGTTTTACGAATTATGGCGACGAAGTGCTCGAACTGTCCATTGCAACGCAGTGATGTGTTCGTTGACCTCACGGAAGATGAAATCCGGTTTATGCAGAAGTTCAAGGTGGGTGAGCTTGAGGTAAATCCCGGCACACCCCTGCTGATGGAAGGGTCGAACAGCCCACAGCTTTATACTGCGCTGCGCGGCATGGGGCTGCGTTACAAGACATTGGAAAACGGCAACCGCCAGGTGATCAATTTCGTCTTTCCGGGCGATTTTATCGGCCTGCAAGCCGGCATTATGGGCGAGATGCAGCATTCGGTCGAGGCCACGTCACCGATGACCCTGTGCGTCTTCGACCGCAGCGAATTCTGGCACTTTTTCAAATCCCACCCCGAGCGCGCCTTTGACCTGACATGGATGGCCGCCGCAGAAGAGCATTTTCTGGGCGAAGCGCTGGCCTCTGTCGGACAGCGCACGGCCTACGAGGCCATTGCATGGGCGTTGTGCAAGATCATGATGCGCGGGCAAGCACTGGGGTTGGCTCGGGACCGGGTGATGCCGCTGCCGTTCCGTCAGCAGGACCTGGCAGATGCGCTGGGCCTGTCGCTGGTCCACACCAACAAGACGCTAAGCAAGCTGCGCACGCGCCAGTTGGCGAACTGGAGCGACGATGCGCTGATTGTGAATGATCTGGGTGCGCTGGCCAAAGCGGCCGGTATGACACTGGAACCGCTGATGAAGCGCCCGATTATGTAAAAACAGTCTGCGATTTGAAAAATAAACACCCTCTGCCGTGAAAGCAGAGGGTGTTTTTGTTACTGCCGCTGTTACTGCCGGTCCATCAGGACGTCATCCTTGACCTGACCCCACGCGATCAGCGCAAAGACTGCCGTGCCGCCGACGATGTTGCCCGCCAGCACCGGAATGAAGAACCCAAAGATGGCCTCGGTCGGACCAAGCAGACCCTGCACCGCCAGATAGGCCATTTCGACCGACCCCGCGACAATGTGGGTAAAGTCACCGGCCGCGATCAGCCATGTGAACGTCAGAATAATGAAAAAGCCGGATTCATCCGCCTGTGGCAGCATCCAGACAATGGCCGCCACCAGAATCCCCGCAGGGATCGCGCGGAAAAAGCTTTCGCCGGCAGGCATGTGGATTGCGTGTTCCGACAGTGACAGCAGCGCGGGCGCAAGGTTGTCGGGGATCGCGGGCGTATAGGCGTACAGCGTCGCAATACAGAATGCACCAATCACGTTGGCGCCCAGAACGATCACCCACAACCGCGCCACGCAGGCAAAATTATGTGCGGACGGTTTGACCATCAGCGGCAGTACCGTGGTAATCGTGTTCTCGGTGAACAATTGCATCCGGCCCATGATCACCAGCAAAAAGCCCAGCGAATATCCGAAATTCTCGATCAGGAACGACCACGGCGCATCCGGCAGATAGGTGCGCAAAATCGCCTCGCCCAGCACCGAAAAGCTGATCATGATGCCCGCCGCCGTACCGGACCAGAACAGCGACCGCTTGGTGCGCGCCAGCTCTTCCTCGCCATCGCGGCGGATGACCTCGTAGATCAGCTTTGACGACAGTTTGGCTGCGGCTTCGACCGACTCGCGTTCTGTCTCTTCTTCCAGCGGCGCTGCGCCGGGGTCGTTTTCGTGGATAGATACCATTGTGTGTTCGTTCCAGTTGGCCATCGGACTTTAACCCCCTGACATCCCGTTTGGTTCCCCGTTATTCTCAGACCATTGCCGTGTTGGGGTTCTGCACCACATTGCAGCCTGACCCTTTGGAGAGATGTATGTTCGGATCGCGCGCCTATATTCTGAAATTCGTACAAGACGTGCGCTCCAGCTATTGGTTCATTCCGTCCACCCTGGTGGTTGTGGCGCTTTTGCTGTCGGAACTGACCCAGTGGATCGACCACAATCCTGACATCCTGCCCATCGCGTTGCCGGACTATTTTCTGAACACGCAGGTTGACGGCGCGCGGCAGACGCTGGCGGTGATTGCGCAGTCGATCATCGGTGTGACGGGGGTGATGTTTTCGATCACCATGGTCGCGGTGTCCTTTGCCTCGGGCAACTTCGGGCCGCGTCTGATCGGTAACTTTATGCGCGACCGGGGCAACCAAATCAGCCTGGGCTTGCTGATTTCGTCCTTTGTCTACACGCTGATGATCCTGCGCGCGGTGCAAAGTTCCGGTGCGGACGGGCTGGAATCCTTCGTGCCGCAATATTCCATGGTCGCGGCGATCCTGTTGACGCTGATGTCGGTGGGCACGTTGATCTATTTCCTGCACCACATTCCCGAAACCATCAACGTGTCGAATATTTCCGCCGCGCTGGGCCGCAGGCTGGCGTCAGCGATCGAGCGGATTATCGAAACCCATGCCGACCGTGAACCGGAACCGGCCACGACGCCGGCCAAGGATGCCGTCGTAACCGAGCTGAGGCTGGGGCGTGCAGGGTACATCCAGCAGCTTGATCTCGACTCGCTGGCCGAAACCGCCGAGGAACACGATTGGGTGTTGGCGGTGCACGTCGAAATCGGCAGCTTTGTCAGCGCCTACGAGACGGTTCTGACGGTCCATTCCGCCAGCGCGCCCACGCCCGAGATCTGTAACAAGGTGTGTTCGAATTTCGCCGTCGGCGAAGAGCAGACCGAGGCGCAGGATGTGACCTTTATGATCGACCAACTGGTCGAAATGGCCGCGCGGGCCCTGTCGCCCGGTGTGAATGACCCGTTCACTGCGCTGAACTGCCTGAACTGGATGCGCAACGGCATCGACACGGCGCTTCAGTACAAAGGGGGGCTGCATCCGGTGCAACGCGCGCGTATCCAGTATCGCAGCCTGACGCTCGAACATCTGCTGAACATCAGTTTCCGCGCATCGGCGCCTTATTGTATGGCCGACAAGATGGCGCGCGATCATTGGATGTTCTGCATGCGCAGCCTGCTGGACGCCGCATCGGGGGACCATAGAAAGACCGTTGCGAAGCTGTTGAAGGACTTTGAAAGCACCTAAGACGGGCATTTGCCAATCGCTTCGACTTGGCTCACAACGGTGCTGAAATCTTCGAAAGGTCCCGTCATGAGCTTTGTGTTTCCCCCGGCCCCGCAAGCCGCTTTGGCCGTTGCAGGCAGTGCCGACCGGTTTCCGGTGCGCCGCGTTTTTTGTGTCGGGCGCAACTACGCCGCCCACGCCCGCGAGTTTGGCAACGACCCCGACCGTGATCCACCGTTCTTTTTCACCAAGCCCGCAGATGCGGTAGTGGACACGCCCTGTACCGTCCCCTATCCGCCGCTGACCGAAGACTTTCATTACGAGATCGAGCTGGTCATTGCCATCGGCAAGGGCGGTGCCGACATCGCGGTTGCCGACGTGCCGGACCACATCTGGGGCGCATCGGTCGGCATCGACCTGACGCGCCGCGACTTGCAGAATGTCGCCAAGAAAATGGGCCGGCCATGGGACTGGAGCAAGGCGTTCGACCAATCCGCCCCGATTGCACCCATCGTGCCGATGGCCGATGTCGCCAGCCTGACGCAAGGGCGCATCTGGCTGGCGGTGAACGGCGAGATCAAGCAAGACGCGGACATTGCCGATCTGATCTGGCCGGTGGCCGACCACATCGCCACACTCAGCCAGTCGATGACACTGGCCCCCGGCGACATCATCATGACCGGCACCCCAGCGGGTGTGGGCGCGGTGACGCCCGGTGACGTGATGACCGGCGGTGTAGACGGCATTGCAACGCTAGAAGTGACAGTGGGCGCGCGCGCGTGACCCTTGTTTTGCACAACTATTTCCGGTCCTCTACCTCGGCCCGGGTGCGGGCGGCGCTGAACCTCAAGGGGTTGGATTATGACTATGTGTCCTATGCGCTGCTCAAGGACGAACAGCGCGGGGCGGCGCATCTGGCGCTGAATCCGCAAGGGCTGGTGCCGACGCTGGTGACCGAAGACGGCGCGCTGCCGCAATCGCTGGCGATCATCGAATGGCTGGACGAGGTTCATCCCGAACCGCCGCTTCTGCCCGCCGATGCATGGGGCCGTGCGCGGGTGCGCAGTCTTGCACATATTATCGCGTTAGATGTACATCCTTTGAACAACCTGCGCATCCTCAAGCACCTTGAAACGGAATACGGCGTTGATGCCGACGGCAAGGCCGCCTGGTTCCGCAAATGGGCGCAGGCGGGCATGGACAGCCTTGAGGCGCGGCTTTCTTCCGAGGCTGAAACAGGCAGTTTCTGCCATGGCGACACCCCCGGTCTGGCCGATCTGTGTCTGTTTGCCCAGGTGCTGAACAACGGACGGTTCGGCGTGGGGCTGGACCCCTATCCGACCATCGCGCGCATCCATGATGCCTGCATGGCGCTGCCCGCGTTCGAACGCGCGGCCCCCGCAAACCAGCCTGACGCCACCTGATGCGACACCATGGCACGCGGCCTTCGTTTGGCTGCGTGCTACCTTGGGGGCAGCCAATCCTGAAGCCAGTTGATCGGAGTGACCCATGAAATCCATGTTCCGCGTTGTTGCCATTCTTGCCCTTGCCACCCCAGCCTTTGCCGACAGCCACGAGGCGGGTGATGCCGATGCAGGGGCCAAGACATTTAACAGATGCAAAAGCTGCCACATGATCGCCAATGGCGACGAAGTGATCGAAAAGGGCGGGCGCACCGGGCCGAACCTGTACGGCGTCATCGGGCGTCAGGCGGGCACCGCCGAAGGCTATAGCTATCAAAATTCCATCGTTGCGGCGGGCGAGGCTGGCCTGGTCTGGGACGAGGAATCGCTGACCAAATATGTCGCCGATCCGCGTGAATTCCTGCGCGAATTTCTGGACGATTCCAAGGCCAAGTCGGGCATGTCGTTCAAGCTGAAAAAAGGCGGCGCTGATGTGGCGGCCTATCTGGCGCGTGTCGGTCCCGAGGTTGCACCGGCTGACGCGGACGCCACCGAAGCACCGGCCGACAGCGACAGCTAAGGATACTAACGGGCGGTGCGGGCCTGTGCCTGTTCCGCCAGTTCCGGCAGGCCGTTGCGGGTATAGACCTCGGCCAGCATCCGGTTCAGCGGCACGCCGTCAGGATCATAGGTGCGCCGCATTTCCAGCACTTGCTGTGCCCGCGCCACGTCGCCGTTTTCCATCAACGCATCCAGATGGATCTGATCGAACAGGTCGCGCTGGGCGTGGCTGCCGCCGCATTCGGCCAGACGGGGCAGGGCGATGCCCAGCAGCCGCGCGGCTTCGGCCCAGTCGCGGTTGGCATGTGCCACGATCCCCTGGGCCGCGGGCAGGGCCACTTCGGCCCATGCGCGGCAATCGTGTCGTGTGGTGTCAGCGGCGCGGTCCTTGATCGCGTCCATCAACACATCCATCGCCGCACGATCATCGGTGCGCCCCAGCCCGTACAGGTATTGCAGCGTCAGGAAGGGGCTGACCGTATCGGCCCCGCGCTGCGCCACATGGGCCACCACATCGGCCCAGCGGTCACCCACGTCGATCCCCGCAAAGTCCAGCCGCGCCAGCAGGGACACCGCCCCGACCTGATCCTGGCTGTAATCCTTGGCCAGCCCCCACACGTGTTCATCATAGGCTTGCAACACATCCTCGTGCCGCCCCTGGCTGATGTAGAACAACGCCAGATGCCACCAGTTGTGACTGCGCATAAAGCTGTTCAGATCACGCCAAGTGTCCGAAACGCTTTCCAGAAAGACGATGCCACCGGTCACGTCGCCACGCGTCAGATAGATATGCGCCAGCGCGTGATGCGCCCACGGATCGTCGTGCCGCAGCCGCATCGACCGGCGCGCGGCGGCTTCGGCCTGTTTCAGCAGGTGGCATTCCTCGTATCCGAACGCCAGCATCCCGTGGGCATAGGCGATGTCATCGGCCCCCGGAAAGGCGCGTGTGGCGATCCGCAGCATCGCGGGAAAATCACCGATGTTGAACGTGTGGTACTGGCCCAGTTTCAGCATCACCATGTCGCGCGGATGGCGGCGGATGGTTTCCTCGCACAGGGCAATCAGTTCGGGGATCTTGCCGTCGTGAAACAGGCGCGCGGCGTGCACGGTCGCCTGCTCGCGGGGCGTGGCATCGGGCGCGGCCGCTTCGGCGGCTTGCAGATAGGGCGCGGCCAGCTGCGGGGCAACGGGGGCTTCCAGCAGCATGTACAGGATCGCGGCATAGGCGTTGACCAGCGCACAGTCAGGTGCTGCCTCGGCGGCCTTCAGCACATTGGCCGCCTTGGTCTGAAAGCTGATGAACCCGTGCACGAAATCGTCGATGCCTTGCAGGGCGGCATCATCGGCACCGGTGACGGGCAGGCCATAAAGGTCGGTCATCTCAGGCATTCAGGTCCCTCCAGCAGGGCAACAGATCGTCCGGTTCAGCCTGCGCCAGATAGACGCCCCGTGCAATGGCGCGCGACAGGCAAACGGCGGCGGCATGGCCGATGATCGACAGGTCGCGGTGATCGTCCTGCATGGGGCGCGCGCCGGTGGACAGGGCAAAGACCAGATCGCCGTCGCCGGGGCTGTGCGCGGGCACACAGGCGCGCCCGATGCCGTCGTGCGCTGCCCATGCAACGCGCTGGCACTGCGCCTTGGTCAGGTTGGCATCGGTGGCGACGATGGCGATGGTGGTGTTGGCGCGTTCGATCACCGCGCTGACCTTGCGGCTGTCCAGCGTGCGGCCCAGCCCGCTGGCGGGGTCGGGACCAAGGCCGCCGAATTCATTGTCTATTTCAAAGGGTGCCGCCCAAAAGTGCCGGTCGCCGGGTGTGGTCACGGCCCCCATCGGGTTCGCCGCCACCAGCGCCGCGACGGTCGTGCCATCTGGCAGCACCAGCGAAGCCGAGCCAAGTCCGCCTTTCATCATCGCCGTCATCGCACCGGTGCCCGCACCGACGCTGCCCAGATCAAAGCCGTCGCTGGCGGCATCCAGCGCCGCACGCCCCAGCTTGCGATAGGGGTTTTCGTCCCAATCCTTGTCACCGCCGGACAGCAGGTCAAAGATGATCGCGCCCGGCACCAGCGGGATCACCGCATCGGCAATCCGGTAACCGCGCCCCATCGCCCGCAGCCCGTCAACCACACCCGAACAGGCATCCAGCCCATAGGCAGAGCCACCCGACAGCACCAGCGCATCGACCGCCGCCACCGATTTGTCCGGTTGCAGCAGATCGGTTTCACGCGTGCCGGGCGCGCCGCCCATGACGGCCACCGAAGCGGTGAACGGCGCATCGGCCGTGACAACGGTCGCCCCCGATTTCAAAGCTTGGTCGGTGGCGTTGCCGACACGCAGGCCGGGCACGTCGGTCAGCAGGTTGCGGGGGCCAGGTGTCATCATGTCAGATCCGTGGTTTCGGGGCGGCTGTGGCCGGATCGCCGGTGTTCGGCACGCCCTTGGGTTCGATCAGCAGCACCTTGCATTCGGCTGCGGCGCGGGGCCGGTGGGTGACGCCGCGCGGGACGATAAACAATTCCCCCGCGCCGACACGGTGCTGGGCATCTTCCAGCTCCATCACCATCTCGCCTTCGAGCACCAGAAAGAAATCATCGGTGTCCTCGTGCAGGTGAAAGGGAAATTCGCCCTGAAATTTGACCACCATCACGTCGTTGTCGTTGTAATCAGCAACCACATGCGGGTCCCAGTGGGTGCTGAATTGCGCCAGTTTCGATGCCAGATTGACCGTTTTCATATGCAGCGGCCCCCGTCCACTTCCATGGCAACGCCGGTGATCATGCTGGCCTCGTCCGAGCATAGGAACAGCGCGGCATTCGCCAGATCTTCGGGTTGGGAAAAGCGGCCCAGCGGGATCGTCGCCAGAAACTTGGCACGCATTTCCGGCGTGTCCTCGCCCATGAACGATTTCAGCAGCGGCGTTTCCCCGGCAACGGGGTTCAGCGCGTTGACGCGCACGCCGCTGGGGGCCAGCTCAACCGCCATGGTGCGGGTCGCGGTGATCATCCAGCCCTTTGATGCGTTGTACCAGTTCAGGTTCGGGCGGGGCGACACGCCTGCGGTGGACGCGATGTTCAGGATCGCGCCGGTGCCGCGTTCTTTCATGTGGGGAACAAGGCTGCGGGCGGTCAGATAGACCGACTTCATGTTGACGTTGAACACGCGGTCAAAGTCGTCTTCGGTCACGTATTCCATCGCCTGCGGCAGGTGGGTGATGCCCGCGTTGTTCACCAGAATATCCACATGGCCCAGCGTTTTCAGCGCCACATCGGCCATGGCCTGCACCGAGGCACCCTTGCCCACGTCGACCTGACAGTATTCCGTGCCCAGATCGGCGGCCACTTTCGCGGCCCCGTCGCCGTTGATGTCGGCCACCAGAACGCGGGCGCCTTCGGCGGCGAACCGGCGCACGATACCTTCGCCAAAGCCAGACGCCGCGCCGGTTACGATCGCTGTTTTTCCGTCCAGTCGCATGTCATTCCTCCCTGTGAATACGCCCTAGCCGTGATGGGCCGCGACGGTTTTGAGCGTGGAAAAGCCGTAGAGCGCTTCGAAGCCTTTTTCGCGGCCATGGCCGGACTTGCCGCTGCCGCCGAACGGCAGTTCGACCCCGCCCCCCGCCCCATAGTTGTTGATGAACACCTGACCGGCGCGCAGTGCCTTGGCCAGACGCATCTGGCGCGCGCCGTTGGCGGTCCAGATGGCGGCGACCAGTCCATAGTCGGTGCTGTTGGCGATCTGCACCGCTTCTTCTTCGGTGTCGAAGGGGATCAACACCTGAACCGGGCCGAAAATCTCGTCGCGGGCCAGTGTGTGATCGGGTGGCACGTCGGCGAACAGCGTCGGCAGCACGTAGGCCCCGTCGTCATGGGCGTTCTGCAACTGTCCGGTGGCGGCGACGGTCAGGTCCGCGCCCTTGTCCAGAAAGCCCTGCACGATGTCGCGCTGGCGGTTGGAAATCACCGGGCCGACGCGCAGGTCGTCCATGGCCGGGCCGACAGTCAGCGCGCGATAGGCTTCGGCCATACGGTCGCGCACGGCGTCGTAGACCCCGCGCTGCACCAGAATGCGCGAGGACGCCGAACAGGTCTGGCCCGCGTTCTGGATGCCCGCGTTGACCAGAAACGGCAGGGCCGCATCCAGATCGGCATCGTCAAACACCAGTTGCGGCGACTTGCCGCCCAGTTCCAGCGTCACGGGCACCACGTTGGCCCCCGCTGCCTGTTGCACCAGCGCGCCGGTGCGCACCGATCCGGTAAAGCTGATGTGGTGAATGCCGGTGTGGCTGGTCAGGGCGGCCCCCGCCTCGACGCCAATGCCGGTCACCACGTTCAGCGCGCCATCGGGCAGGCCCGCGTCCTGACAGATGCGGGCAAAGGCCAGCGCGGTCAGACATGCCTCTTCCGCCGGTTTCAGCACACAGGCGTTGCCCATGGTTAGGGCCGCGCCAACACTGCGCCCGATGATCTGCATCGGATAGTTCCACGGCACGATGTGCCCCGTGACCCCATGCGGTTCGCGCATCGTATAGACGGTGTAGCCGTCCAGATAGGGAATGGTCGCGCCATGCACCTTGTCGGCGGCCCCGCCGTAGAATTCCATGTAACGGGCCAGTGCGACGGCATCGGCGCGCGCCTGTCCCAGCGGTTTGCCCACGTCGCAGGCCTCAAGCTCGGCCAATGCGTCCACGTGGTCCAGCACGCGACGGCCAATCTCGGTCAGGATGCGGCCCCGTTCCAGCGCGGTCATGCGGCCCCATGCGCCGTCCAATGCGGCTTGCGCAGCCGTGACGGCGGCGTCGATATCGGCACCGGTGCCGCGCGCGATCTGCGCCAGTTCGCTGCCGTCCGACGGGTTGACCAGCGGGATCGTTTCACCGCTGGCGCAGGGCTGCCATTGGCCGCCGATCAGAATTTCGGTGGGGTCAAACCAAAGGGGGTTGGGCATGGGTACTGGCCTTGTCTGTAAGGTCGGGCAGCATGGGCGCCGCCGCGAGCAAAGTTTGCGTGTAGGGGTGTTGCGGGTCGGAAAAGACCTGTTCGGTCGGTCCGTGTTCGACAATCTGGCCCGACTGCATCACCATCACACGGTCGGTCACCGTGCGCACCACGCTTAGGTCGTGGCTGATGAACAGATAGGTCAGGTCGTATTGGCGGCACAGGTCGGCCAGCAGATCAAGAATTTGCGCGCGGACAGAGACATCCAGCGCGCTGACCGCCTCGTCAAAGACGATGATTTCGGGGCGGATGATCAGCGCCCGCGCGATGGCGATGCGTTGGCGTTGCCCGCCCGAAAACTGGTGCGGGAATTTGTCGGCATCTGCCGCCGACAGGCCGACAGCTTCCAGCGTTTCGGCGATCAGATCGGTGCGTTCCTGCCCCTTGGGCGGGTTGTCCAACAGAAAGAACGGTTCGGTGATCAGCCGCGATACGCGGTGGCGCGGGTTGAAGCTGCCGTAGGGGTCCTGGAACACCACCTGCATGTTGCGGCGCACGGCAAGGTTTGCCTTGCCCGCTGAAAACACCGGCGCACCGTTCAGGGTGATTGTGCCGCTTTGCACGTCTTCCAGCCCCAGAATCGCCCGTGTCAGGGTCGATTTTCCGCATCCGCTTTCCCCGACCAGCCCAAGGCGTTCACCCTTCTTGATGTCAAAGCTGACGTTGTTCACGGCGCGGAAGGTGCCCGGCGCGCCAAACACGGATTTGCGCGGGGTGCGATAATCACGGCTGACGCCATCGACCCGCAGCAGTGGGGCGTCGGACTTGAGCGGTGGCAGATCCACCTGATGGGTCGAGGCGGCAAACAAAAGTTTGGTATAAGGGTGCTGCATGTTGTGCAGAAGGTGCGCGGTGTCGCCCTGTTCGACGATCCTGCCGTGTTGCATCACCACGATGCGGTCGGCCATTTCGGACACCACCGCCAGATCATGGGTGATCATCAGCAGGCCCATGTCATCCTCGCGCGCCAGTTTGGCCAGCAGTTGCAGGATCTGCGCCTGTGTCGTGACATCCAGCGCCGTCGTCGGTTCGTCCGCGATCAGCAGCGCGGGACGCAGGGCTATGGCCATGGCGATGACCACCCGCTGGCGCTGGCCACCGGACAGTTCATGCGGGAACCGTCCCAGCGGAAAGCGGTCCTGGGGCAGGCCGACGCGGCTCAGGGTGTCGGCGGCGATCTGCATCGCCTCGGCGCGGGTGCCAGCGCCGTGGATCAGGATGGTTTCGGCCACCTGGTCGCCGATGGTTTTCACCGGGTTCAGCGCGGTCATCGGTTCCTGAAACACCATGCCGATGGCATTGCCGCGCAGGGCGCACATCTGCGCCTCGGTCTGCGTCAGCAGGTCGGTGTCCTTCAACATGATCCGGCCCGTGGCGTGCGCCCCGTCAGGGGTCAGGCCCATCACCGAAAAGGCGGTCATCGACTTGCCCGAGCCGCTTTCGCCGGTGATCGCCACGATTTCGCCTTTGGCCACCTCGAAGGTGACATCGTGCAACACGGGGTGGTCGTGAATGCCCATCGACAGGTTCTGAACGCTAAGCAAGCTCATACCCGTGACACCCGCAGTTTCGGGTCCAGCCTGTCGCGCAGCCCGTCGCCCAGCAGGTTCAGACCCAGAACGGTGATGATGATCGCACAGCCCGGGATCAGCGCCATATGCGGCGCAATGCTGACCAGCGTTTGCGCGTCGGCCAGCATCCGGCCCCAGCTTGGCGTGGGCGGTTGCGCGCCCAAGCCCACATAGGACAGCGCGGCCTCGGCCAGAATGCCCAGACTGAACTGAATCGTGGCCTGCACGATCAACAGGTTGGCGACGTTGCCCAGCACGTGTTCAAACGCGATCCGCGCGTCGCCCTTGCCCGAAACGCGGGCGGCCATGATGAATTCGCGCGCCAGAATGGGCAGTGCACCGCCACGGGTGACGCGGGCAAAGACGGGAATGTTGAAGATGCCGATGGCGATGATGGCATTGATCGCACCGGCGCCGAAGATGGCGGTGATCAGGATGGCGATGACAAGGCTGGGAAAGGCAAACACCAGATCATTGCCGCGCATGATCAGCTCGTCGATCCAGCCGCCGTTGCGCGCGGCGGCCCACAGGCCCAGCGGCACACCGATTAGCATACCAACCCCCACCGCGACAAAGGCCACGGCGATGGACGTGCGTGCGCCGACCATGATCAACGACAGAATATCCCGCCCGAAATGGTCGGTGCCCAGCCAGTGCGTGCCATTCGGCGGTTGCAGCTTGTTGGGGATGTCCATCGCGGTGTGCGCGTAGGGCGTCCAGACAAAGCTGAGCAATGCGGCCAGCACCACAAGCGCCGTCAGCAGCCCGCCGATGATCAGGTTGCGGCTCATGTGCGGCTCCTTAGGCGGGGATCGACAAGGGCATAGGCCAGATCGACGGCAAAGTTCACCATGATCACGGTGAACACCAGCAGCATGACCACGCTTTCCACCACGATCAGATCGCGGGCGTTGATCGACTGGAACACCAGCCGCCCCAGACCGGGCAGGTAGAACACCTGTTCGATGATGATGGCGCCGGCCAGAAGGAACGAGAATTGCAGCCCGATGATGGTCAGAACGGGGATCATCGCATTGCGCAGCCCGTGCCGCCACAGCGCCTGTTTGCGTGTCAGCCCCTTGGCGCGTGCGGTGCGCATGAAATCCTCGCCCAGCACGTCCAGCAGGGCCGACCGCATGACCCGCGACAGGATCGCCGCCTGTGGCAACGCCAGCGAAATCGCGGGCAGGGTCAGCGACCACAGCCCCGCGCCCAACCCCTTGTCCCAGCCGACAAAGCCACCGGCGCTGAACCAGCGCAGGTTGATGGCGAACAACAAGACCAGCATCATCGCAAACCAGAAGTTCGGGATTGCCACGCCCAGTTGCGTGGCCCCCATCACGGCGGTGTCACCTGCCTTGCCCCGGCGGGACGCGGCATAGATGCCGGTGGGAAAGGCAATCAGGGTGCTCAGCGTCAGCGCATAGATCGCCAACGGCAAAGACACCCACAACCGTTCGGAAATCATTTGCGCCACAGGGGTGCGATAGGTGTACGAGGTGCCAAAATCACCGGTCAGCAGCCCGCCGACCCAATTCAGGTAGCGCTGCCATTGTGGCACGTCCAGCCCCAGCTCGACCCGCAGGGCGGCGATGGTGTCGGGTTGCGAATTGATCCCCAACATGAAGGTCGCCGGATCGCCCGGAGCGATCTCGATCACGAAGAAAATCACCAGCGAGGCAACGGCCAGGCTGATGGCAAGGGACAGCAGACGTTTGAGGATATATCGCAGCATCGCGCGCACGTTAGGCCCGGATCGCAGCAGGGTCTAGCGCAGACCGCACACAAATGACGCAACGGTGCGAAAATCAGCGGGCGGGTGATTTGGCGGCGGATGGCATTGCGGATCAAAGGTCGAACAGACGCCCGCGGTTCAGGATCGTTTTGGGGTCAAAGCTGCGCTTTAGCTGCCGCATAACGGTCAGTTCCTGCGGGCTGCGCGACAATCCCAGCCACGGCTTCTTGTCCACGCCGATGCCGTGTTCCGCCGAGATTGATCCGCCGTGTTCGGCGGTCAGCGCATAGAGCTTTTCCAATGCCGCGGGCTTGTCTTGGGTGGTAAAGACGTAATGCAGGTTGCCGTCGCCCAGATGGCCGAACATGTAAAACCCCGCATCGGGATCAATCCGGCGCAGCGCGGTCTGGCTGGCCTGGGCAAAGGCCTCGATCCGGTTTATCGGCACGCTGATGTCGCCGTTGGCCACCCCGTCAAGGCCGCGCACAAAGTCGGCAGCGCCGTCACGGATGTCCCACAGGGTGTCGAATTCACGGTTCGATTGGCTCACGATGGCGTCCAGCGCCAGATCATCCTCAAGTGCGCGCATCAGAACATCGGTGAACCGTTCGGCCACTGCGGGGCCTGCGTCCGCAGACTGGCATTCGATCAGCACGTAAAAGGGGGCCTCGGTGCCCAGCGGGGGCTGGCGGTTCTGGTGGGCGCAGATGCCGAAATAGGTGTCTTTCCACATCACCTCGAAGGCGGACAGTACGTCGCCCAGCCCCTGACGCGCGCGCTGAAGCAACGCCAGCGCCGCAGGCAGCGACGGCATCGCCAGCAGCGCGTTCAGTTCGGTTTGCGGGCGGGGGTGCAGGTGCAGCAAGGCGCGGGTGACGACGCCCAGCGTGCCCTCGGCGCCGATGAAAAGCTGGTTCAGGTCATAGCCGGTGTTGTCCTTGGCCAGACCGCGCAGCGATGACAGCACCGTGCCGTCGGCCAGCACGGTTTCCAGCCCGGCGACCTGCGCGCGGAACATGCCATAGCGCAGCACGCGGATGCCGCCTGCATTGGTGGCGATGTTGCCGCCGATGGTCGCGGTCCCGCGCGAACCGATGTCGACGCCAAAGAACAGACCGGCGTCCTGCGCGGCCGTTTGCACCATCTGCAAGGGCGCACCGGCCCCGGCCAGCACGGTGGCGCTGTCCATGTCCACCTTGCCGACGTCGGTCATCCGTTCCAGTGACAGAACGGCCTCGCCATTTGCAATGCGATGGGCACCGGACAGCCCGGTGCGTCCGCCCTGGACCACCAGCGGCTGCCCCGCCTCGTGACACAGCGCCAGCGCGGTTGCGGTCTGGGCGGTGTCGGCAGGGCGCAGAACAAACTGCGGGCGGGCGGAAAACCGGTCGCGCCGGTCCTCCTGATAGCGCGGGCCAATGGCGTCGCCTGTCAGCAAGGCTTCGGGTGGCAGGGCCGATGCCAGACGGTCCACAAGGCCGGTGTCGGGCAGCGTAGGGGTGTCTTGCATCGGTGTCTCCTTTTGCGGGGCGCGCCTAGCCGGCCAGCGCCTGTTCTGCCAACAGCTTGGCGCGTTCACGCAGGACAAACTTTTGCACCTTGCCGGTCGATGTCTTGGGCAATTCGTCGAACACCACTTTTGCGGGGCATTTGAAATGCGCAAGGGTCGCGCGGCAATGGTCAAGCAACGCGCGTTCGCTGGTCGTCTGTCCCGTGCGCAGTTCGACAAAGGCCACAGGCCGTTCGCCCCATTTGGCGTCGGGCATCGCTACGACCGCACACAAGGCAACAGCCGGATGGGCAAAGATCGCGTCCTCGACCTCGATAGACGAGATGTTTTCGCCGCCCGAGATGATGATGTCCTTTGACCGGTCCTTAAGCTGGATATACCCGTCGGGATGGATCACACCCAGATCGCCGGTGTGAAACCAGCCGCCGGCAAAGGCTTCGGATGTGGCGGTGGGGTTTTTCAGGTATCCTTTCATCACGACATTGCCGCGCAACATGACCTCGCCCAGCGTTTCGCCGTCGCGCGGGACCGCTGCCAGCGTTTGCGGGTCGCGCACATCCGCTTGGGACAGCGACAAAAAGCGGACGCCCTGACGTGCCTTGTAAGCGGCCTGATCGGCCAGCGGCAGGTCGTCCCATGTATCCTGCCATGCGTTCATCACCACGGGGCCATAGGTTTCGGTCAGCCCGTACATATGCTGCATCTCGAACCCGGCAGCCTTCATCGCTTCCAGCACCGCAGCGGGCGGGGGTGCGGCGGCGGTGATAAAGGTTGCCGTATGCGCAAAGGGCGTCTTGTCGGCATCGGCGGCGTTCAGCAGCGTCGTCATGACAATCGGCGCGCCGCACAGGTGGGTGACACCGTGGTCGGCAATCATGTCATAGATCGGTTTGGCACGGACCCAGCGCAGGCAGACATGGGTGCCCGCCTGAACCGCGACACTCCACGAAAAGCTCCAGCCGTTGCAGTGGAACAGCGGCAGCGTCCACAGGTAGACAGGGTGCCGCCCCATTTCGCCGTGAATCACCATGTTCAACGCCATCAGCGCCGCACCCCGATGGTGGCAAACGACCCCCTTTGGGTTGCCGGTGGTGCCCGAGGTATAGTTCAGCGAAATCGCATCCCATTCGTCACGCGGGGGCGGCGCTGCATAGTCGGGCGACCCCGTGGCCAGCAGTGCGGCATAATCCATCGTTCCGATCAGCGGTCCCTTGGGATAGGGGGCATCGTCGGGATAGGCCGCGTCGTCATAGTCGATCACGATGGGCCGCGATGGCGATGTCATCAGCGTCAGCGCTTCGGCGGCCAGATCCGAAAACTCGCGGTCGACGATCAGCACCTTGGATTCGGCGTGGTCCAGTTGAAAGGCGATGGCGCGTGCGTCCAGACGGTAGTTCAACGAATGCAGAACCGCGCCATTGGCCATTGAAACGCCATAATGCGCCTCGATCATCGGCGGCGTGTTCGACAACAGCACCGAGACCGTGTCGCCGTGGTCAATCCCCAGCCCCGCAAGCCCCGAGCCCAGCCGTCGGCAGTTTTCCCACAGTTGGCGATAGCTGATCCGGTCCGGCCCGTGGATCACCGCGACGCGGTCGGGATAGGTCAGCGCTGCGCGTTCCAGATAGGAAACCGGCGACATCGGTTGGTGGTTGGCCGGACAGCGGTCCAGGTCGGTGTCATACATGCTCATGCGCGGTGGTCCTTGATCTGGGCGCGCATCAGCGCGCCCGCTTTTGCAGTTCGCCAACGGGGTGGCCGTCGGATTTCCAGCCGCCAAAACCGCCGCGCAGGCTGCGGGCGTCCAGCCCCATGTCCTGCGCCACTTTCGCAGCCAGCAGCGACCGCCAGCCCGAGGCGCAATAGAAGACATAGGTTTTGCCCTCGGCAAAGCGCGGCTTGTGATAGGGGCTGGCCGGATCAATCCAGAACTCTAGCATCCCGCGCGGGGCGTGAAAGGCGTCGGGGATCATGCCTTCGCGTTCCAGTTCACGCGGGTCGCGGATGTCGACCATCACGATGTCCTCCGCGCCCAGGTGTGCGGCCATATCCGCCGCTTCGACCGAAGTCACTTTGGCGTCGGCGTCATCCAGCATCTGTTGGTATCCAATGGCCATGTCCTAGCGCCCCATGTTGTAGAATTCGGCGTTGGGTTTCATGCTGGTCAGGTTCGCCAGCCGGTTGGACATGCCAAAAAACGCGGTGATCGCGCCAATGTCCCAAATGTCTTCCTCGCTGAACCCGTGCGATTTCAGCGTTTCGACATCGCTTTCGTCAACCTCGTAGGCGCGGGCCGAAACCTTCATGGCGAAATCCAGCATGGCGCGCTGGCGCGGGGTGATGTCCGCCTTGCGGTAGTTGATCGCCACCTGATCGGCAATCTGCGGGTCCTTGGCGCGGATGCGCAGGATCGCGCCGTGGGCAACCACGCAATACTGGCACTGGTTGGCGTTCGAGGTGGCCACCACGATCATTTCACGCTCGGCCTTGGTGATGTCGCCGGGCTTGTCCATCAGGGCGTCGTGATAGGCAAAAAAGGCGCGGAATTCTTCCGGTCTGTGGGCCAGCGTCAGAAAAACGTTCGGCACGAAACCCGATTTCTCCTGAACCGCCAGAATGCGGTCGCGCAGGTCTTCGGGCAGGTCCTTGATGTCGGGCACCGGAAAGCGGCTGATGGATGTGTTGGTCATGGAAGTCCTTCCTTAGGTCAAAAGCGCGGTCAGTTGCGCCTGATAGATTTCGATGGCATCGCCCGGATTGTCGTCATGCGGAGCGATCCGAACCAGACAGGTCTGCGCCGAACAGCCCTGCCCGAATTGCGAGGTGCCGACATCCAGTGTCAGCACGTTGGGGTTGCCGGCCAGTTCGGGGCCGTCTGCCTGTTCGGTCAGCCATGCGCCGGTGGGCAGCACCGCGACGCCGGGGCGCTGGTCAGCGGTCAGTCTGGCGGTGGCCAGACAGGCACCGCGATCATTCCACAGGCGCACGGTCTGCCCGTCGGCGATGCCGCGCGCAGCGGCGTCATCGGGGTTCAGGCGCACCTGTTCGCGGCCGTTGCGTTTGTCCTCGCGGCTGGATGGGCCGGTTTCCAACTGGCTGTGCAGCCGCCCTTTGGGTTGATGGGACAGCAGGTGCAGCGCGTCGGTTGCACCAGCGGCCCCCAGCCATTCGGCGGGCGGAATCCACGCGGGATGGGCGCGGCAATCGTCATAGCCAAGCTTTGCCAGCGCGGCGCTGCCCAACACGATCCTGCCGCTTTCCGTGGCCAGCGGCGCGGCCTGCGGATCGGCGCGGAATTCGGCCAGATAGGTGTGATCGCGCTGGACCGGGCAGGCGGCAAATCCCTGATCCCAAAAGGTGTCAAAGTCGGGCATGTCAAAACCCAGCCGCTCCCGCGCATCGCTGCGGCTAAGGTCGTACAAATGCCGCACCCAGCCCATTTCGTCGCGGCCCTCGTCAAAGGCGGCCCTGACGCCCAGCTTGTCCGAAAGCCGTGTGAAAATCTCGAAGTCCGACAGCGCCTGACCCATGGGATCAACGGCCCGGTGCATCGCAAGGATGTAATCCGACCGCCGGTTTCCAGCCAGATCGTTACGCTCGAGCGAGGTCGAGGCTGGCAGGATAATATCAGCACGCCGCGCGGTTGCGGTCATCATCGGGTCTTGAACGATGATGGTTTCGGGACGGGTCCATGCCTTGGTCAGCCGGTTCAAATCCTGATGGTGGTGAAACGGGTTGCCGCCCGCCCAATAGACCAGCCGGACGTCGGGATAGCTGCGGGTTTCGCCCTGATAGGTGAACGGCGTGCCGGGGTTCAGCAGCATGTCCGACACCCGCGCCACGGGGATAAAGCTGCGGATCGCATCCTTACCCCTGTTCATCGCGGGGGATTTGCCGGTCTGGATCGGCGCACCGACCCCGCCAAGCGATCCATAGCCATAGCCGACGCCGCCACCGGGCAGGCCGATCTGGCCGATGATCGCGGCCAGCCCCAGCGCGGCCCAGAACGGTTGCTCGCCATGGTGGGCGCGTTGCAGGCTCCAACTGACGGTCAGCATACTGCGGCTGTTGACCAGTTGTGCAGCAAGGGCGCGGATCGTCGTGGCATCCAGTCCGGTGATCTGGGCGGCCCAGTCGGCGTCTTTGACAACGCCGTCGTCGGCCCCGGTCAGATAAGACAGCAGCGTGTCCGCACCGCTGGTGCAACGGTCCAGAAAGTCGCGGGCGTGCCGTCCGGCGGCGACGATTTCACCCGCCAGCCCCAGCATCAGCGCGGCGTCGGTGTTGGGCCGGATCGGCATCCAGTCGGCGTTCAGCCAGTCGGGCAGGTCGTCGCGCAGGGGTGACACCAGCACGACCCTGACCCCGCGTTCAGCGATCCGGCGCAGGTGGGTTTCCAACTGGTGCGTGCCGATGCCCCCCGCCTCGCTTTGCGAGGTGCGTGGCGACATCGCCCCGAACACGACCAGCGTTTCGGTGTGCTCGGCGATGTTGTCCAGCGTGTTCGAACCACCCCCGCAGGCGCGCTCGTCGCCCAGCGTGTGCCGCAGGATCACCGGGCCTGCGGCAATCGAATAGGTGTCGACGTGGCCGGTATAGCCACCCACCAGATTCAACATGCGCTTGAGCAGGGTCGAGGCATGGTGAAAGCGCCCGCAACTGGTCCAGCCGTATGACCCCGCAAAGATCGACGCGTTGCCATGGTCGCGCGCCACGCGCGAAATCTCGTCCGATACCAGCGTTGTCGCCTCGTCCCAGCTGACCGGCACGAACCGGTCCGATCCGCGCTTGCGCCCGTCACTTGCGCCGCGGTTTTCCAACCAGCCTTGGCGCACCATGGGTTGCAACACGCGCCGGTCGCTTTTGGTCCACTCGGCCACCGAATGGATGATCGGCGACGGGGCAGGGTCGGGGCCGAACGGCTCGACCCCCACGATCCGGTTGTCATCGACAAGGACCGTATAGGCGCCCCAATGGCTGCAATGCGGCACGCGGCGGATGTTGGACATGGCGGCAGGCCCTTTCATATCAAGGCTTCGATCAGGAACGGCCCACGGCGCTGGCAGGCCGCGCGCAGCAGATCGCTGAAGTCTTCGACGGTGCTGGCGCTGGCGGCCTCGACACCCATGCCCCGCGCAAGGCTGACCCAGTCCAGCGCCGGGTTGTCCAGATCCAGCATCCGGCTGGCGTTGCGCCCGGCGGTGCCTGCGCCCACGTCTTTCAGCTCGCCGTGCAGGATCTGGTAGCGGCGGTTGGCAAAGACGATGGTGACCACATCCAGTTCCTCGCGCGCCTGCGTCCACAGCGCCTGCACCGTGTACATGCCGGACCCGTCCGCTTGCAGCGTGATCACCTTGCGGTCCGGGCAGGCGACGGCGGCACCGGTGGCCAGCGGCATACCCACACCGATGGCCCCACCGGTCAGTTGCAGGAAATCATGCGGGGCCGCGCCATAGGTGTGGCGGAAAAAGTCGCGGCCCGAGGTCACGGATTCGTCGCAAACAATGGCATTGTCGGGCATGTGATGCGCCAGTGCGACGGCGATGGCATCCGGCGTCAGCGTGCCGCTGGGCATGTCGGGCTTGGCGCGGGACGCATGGCGCGCGGCGGGGCTGTTCGCCACGCCGAATTCATCCGCAAGCGCGGCGATGGCCGCTGGCAGGTCGCTGCCTGCGTCGGCCATGTCGATCACCTCGCACCCTTCGGGCAGCATCTTGCCGGGCTTTCCGGGGTAGGCAAAAAAGCCGACCGGTGCCTTTGCGCCGATCAGGATGACCTGTTCGGTGTCGGCAAAGGTCGCAAGCGCCTGATCAACCTTGTAAGGCACCCGATCCAAAGCAACGCGCCCCGCGCCGCGCATCATGCGCCCGCTCGATTGCTGCGCCATCAGCCGCGCGCCGCTGCTTTGAGCAATCCTGTCCAGCGTGTCCAGTTCGGCATCGCGCAGGGCCTTGCCCGAGATCAGGATCGTGGTGGTGCGCCCGTTGCGCAGGGCGGCGGCGGCCTGTGTGATCCGCGCGGCATCCGGTGCCGTGGGGTGCGGCGGCGTAATGGCCACCGGATCACCGGCAGGCGCGGCCCCCCACGAGGCATCGGCGGGCAGGATCAGCGTGGCGATCTGGCCCGGTGCGGTACGCGCGGCGGTGATGGCCTGTTCGGCGGTAGAGCCCAGCGTTTCGGGGCTGTCCGCGCGTCCGACCCAATGCGACATCGGCCGCGCCAGGCTTTCGATATCCGAGGTCAGCGGCGCATCAAGCGCCAGATGATAGGTCGCGTGATCGCCGACGACGTTGACCATCGGGCTGCCGGCGCGCCGCGCGTTGTGCAGGTTGGCCAGCCCGTTCGCCAGCCCCGGCCCCAGGTGCAGCAGGGTCGCGGCGGGCTTTTCCGCCATACGGGCGTAACCGTCAGCGGCCCCCGTGACCACACCCTCGAACAGCCCCAGCACGCAGCGCATCGCAGGCTGGCGGTCCAGTGCCGCGACAAAGTGCATTTCAGAGGTGCCCGGATTGGCAAAGCAGGTGTCAATTCCGTTGGCCAGCAGGGTATCGCAAAGCAGGTCGGCGCCGATTTTCATATTGTGTCCTCGTTCAGATGTGCAGCGGCGTCCGCGATGTCGGACAATGCCGCCCAATGGGGTGATGTTGTGTCGACCAGATTGCGGAAGGTTGCAAATTTTGCATCCGCATAGCGCGCGACCGGGCCGGTTTGGGGGGGAATGCTGTCTTCGGGCGGGCCGATCCATTGGGCCGCGATTTCGGCAGGGGAAGCGCCCAGAAGATGTGTTGCCGCAATCGCGGCCAGCCCGCGCGGCCCAGCGTGCGCCGTGGGGCTGCGCACCACCGGTGTGCCAAGGCAGGTGGCCAGAAACCGCGCGAAATCCGTATCCCGCGCCAGCCCGCCACCCAGCGACAATGCGCCCTGGGCGGCACCCATCATCGTGTGGCTGGTGCGCGCGACAAAGGCCAGCGCCTCGCGTCCGGCCCATGCAATCTGCTGCGGCGTGGTGGCGGCACTCAGCCCGAACAGGGCGGCGCTGGCTTGCGGGTCGGTCCAGGGCGCACGTTCGCCGCCCGGCTCGAAAAAGGGATGCATCACCAACCCCGAATAGGCGGGCGGCACGGGCGATGGCAGATCGCGGAACTGCCCGTGCAAATGCTGCAACAGGGTCGCGCCGTTAAAGCAGGGGTGAAAGCACAGGAACCCGTCGCCCAGCACGAATTGCTGCACCATCGCCCCGCGGGGCTTTTGCGGCATCGTGTCGGGGTCGTTCAACAGACAGGCGTGGATCGCACTGGTGCCAAACACCGACGCCCGCGTGACCTCGGGCCGGGTACCAAGCCCCAGACCGATCAGCGTCGCCTGCACATCACCCGGCCCCATCAGCACCGGCAGACCGGCGGGCAGGCCGCAAGACTGCGCTGCGGACGCAGACAATGGCGCGCGGCATTGGCCCACGGGGGCGAATTCGGGCAGAACGTCGAGGCCACGGGTCAGGCCCAGCGCCTGCCCGATCTCTGCCGACATCCGGCCATCGCGCCAGTTGCCCCAGACCGGCAAGGCGGCGCTGGGCTCGGCCAGCAGGGTGCCGGTGAAGGCATAGAACAACCAGTCTTTCAGCCTCAGGATTTTTGCGATCCTCTGGAAACGGTCGGGGTCGTGGCGTTGCAGCCACAGCAATTGCAGGCTTTGCGCGGCGGCGGTGGGGCGCGACCCGGTGATCGCTTCGATCCGGTGCAGCGCATCGCCCAGTTCGCTGACCAGCCCCCGCGCCCGACCGTCCAGCCATGTCATCGCAGGACCAACCGGCCGACCGTCGGCATCCACCGGCCACAGCCCGTCGCCCTGTCCGGTCACGACCAGCCCAAGGGGGGTATGACCGTCCGTACGGGCCGCGCAGTCGCGCAGCGCGCGTATCGCCAGATCAGCCGAGGCCGCCATGTCCTGTTCAACCCGCACGCCCGCACGCATCAGCGCGGTGTTGGGCAGCTCGACATGCGCCAACACCTGCCCCGAGGCATCAAAGGCGGCAGCCTTGACCGCCGTCGTGCCGCTGTCCAGACACAGGATCACAGGGGCAACGCGTTACGACGCATGTTGCAGACCCTTCTGCACGTCGGGGGTTTGCTGGCCGTAAGTCTTGAATTTCTCCAGCACCACCGCGATTTGCGCCTCGGACAGAACTGGCGGTTCACCCATGGGCAGCAGGGCCAGCAATTGCGTCGCCAGCTCTTCCACGGTCACGGCCAGCGCCAGCGCGCGGGCAATGGACACATGTGCCGCGATCACGCCGTGGTGCGCCATCAGGCAGGCGCGGCGGCCCTCAAGCGCCTTGACCACTTCGTGGGCCAGTTCCTGCGTGCCGAACAGCTCATAGGGCGCGCAGCGGATGCTGTCCCCGCCGGCGGCCGCGATCGAATAGTGGATGGCCGGGATGTCACGGCCCAGTACGGACACGCTGGTCGCCTTGGTCGAATGGGTGTGCACCACGGCGTTCAACTCGGGGCGCGCTTGCAGGATGTCGCGGTGAAACCGCCATTCGCTGGACGGCAGCACGTCGCCGGTAAACGAGGCGTCCCAGTTCATCGCCACCACATGCTCGGGGCGCAGCTTGTCATAGGGAATGCCGGTGGGCGAAATCAGAAACCCGTCGCCATGGCGGACGCTGATGTTGCCCGCCGTGCCCTTGTTGATGCCCAGCCCGTTCATCGCGCGGCACGCTTCGATCAGTTCGGTTCGCAAGGTCAGTTCTTGGTCGGTCATGGGTCTATCCTCAGGTGCACAGGTTGTGGGGCGTGTCGCCGGCCAGAAACCGCGCGATGTCTTCGGCGATCACGGTGGCGGCCTTTTTCGCAGAAAGCTTCGAGGCACCGGCGATATGCGGCGACAGGGTGACATTGGGCAGTTGCAGCAACGGCATGTCCGCGGGCGGCGGTTCGGGGGTGAACGTGTCCAGCGCCGCGCCGCGCAAATGTCCCGACACCAACGCATCATACAGTGCGTCATAGTCCAGAACCTGCCCGCGCGTGGTGTTCACGATATAGCCGCCGGGTTTCATCGCCGCGATCCGTGCGCGGCTGATCATGCCGATGGTTTCGGGCGTCACGCGCGGGTGCAGCGTGACCACATCCGCCTCGGCCAGCAGCGCGTCCAGCTCGGCCTTGCGAAAGCCTGCGGCGGTTTCTTCGTCGGTCAGTGGTTTGAACGGATCGTAGATCACAATCTGGCAGCCGAACGGTTGCAACAGCCGCGCCACGCGGGTGCCGATGTCGCCATAACCGACGATGCCAACGGTCAGTTCGCCCAGCTCCGGCCCTGCATTGTCATAGTGATAGTAATCGCGGTTGAACGCCCCGCTTTTCACCGCCAGATGCCCCCGGATCAGGTTGCGCGTTTCCGCCAGCAACGAGGCCACGGTAAATTCCGCCACCGCCGATGCGTTGCGGCCCGGCGTGTTGACCACGCTAAGGCCACGGTCGCGGGCGGCCGGCATTTCGATGTTCACCGGCCCGCCGCGCGACACTGCGATCAGCTTCAGCGCGGGGGCATGGTCCATGCTGTGGGCCGTGATCGGCGCCAGATGGGTCACCAGCACGTCAAGATCGGACAGGAAGTCAAAATAATCCTCGGGCCTGCCGACGAATTCCCCCACGGGCAGATCAGGGTCAACCTTGGTCGATTTGACGTGTAGCGGCCAATCCAGTTCCATTTCGCGGAAGGTGATCCTGCGGTCCCCCAGCCGCGACTCAAGCGCCTTGCGGAACAGGGCGGGCTGCATAAACCCGTCACCGATGATGCCGATGGTCAGGGGCGTTGTGTCATGCGTCGTCATGGGGGTGTCCTACGCTTTCTCGGGTGTGGCCACGGGGTCCAGCCCCGGCAGCACGTCGCGGTAAGTTTCCAGATCCAGCCCGCGTTCTGCCAACACCTCGGCCGTGTGCTGGGCAAATCGGGGGGGTGCGCTGTGATAGCTGACCGGCGTGCGCGACAGTTTGATCGGGCTGCCGGTGCCGCGGTAGGCGCCGATGTCCACGATCATTTCACGGTGGGTGGTGTGCGGGTCGGCCACCACTTCGTCGATGGTGCGCACGGCACCGCAGGGCACGCCCATGCGGATCAGCTTTTCCGACAGGGGGTCGCAGTCGAACGCCGCCATCGCGGTTTCCAGTTCCACCTTGAGCGCATCCGCGTTGTTCAGCCGGTCGGCATTGCTGGCAAAGCGGGGGTCGGTCGCCAGCGCGGGGTTGCCGATGCCTTCGCACAGTTTGGCAAACTGGCGGTTGTTGCCGACGGTCAGGAACAGCGGCGCGGTTTTGGTCTGGTAGGTGTCATAGGGGCAGATGTTGGGATGCGCGTTGCCGGTGGTGCCTGCGACCTTGCCCGACAGGTAATAGTTGGGCAGGTGCGGGTGCAGCAGGGACACGCCGCAATCGTACAGGGTTGTTTCGATGAACTGCCCGCGCCCGCTGGTGGCGCGTTCGTTCAGCGCCATGCACACACCCAGCGCCGCGTTCAGGCCGGTGACCATGTCGACCACAGGCAGACCCACGCGCGTGGCATCGCCGCCGCGTTCGCCGTTCACGCTCATGATGCCACAGACCGCCTGAATGGCTGCGTCATAGCCGGGCAGACCACCTTTCGGGCCATCGGCGCCAAAGCCGGACACGCGGCAGTGGACCAGCTTGGGAAACCGCGCTTGCAGCTCGTCCGTGCCCAGACCCCAGCGTTCCAGCGTGCCGGTTTTGAAGTTCTCAAGAAACACGTCGGCATCGGCCAGCAACTCCAGCAACAGCGTGCGCCCCGCCGGTTGCGAGATGTCCACCGCAATGCCGCGCTTGTTACGGTTCAGACCCTGAAAATAGCTGGCCGCCCCGTCCAGAAAGGGCGGGCCCCAGCCACGGGTTTCGTCGCCTGCGGGCGGTTCCAGCTTGATCACATCCGCACCGTGATCGGCCAGGATCTGGCCGCAATAGGGCCCACCAAGGACTCGGCTGGCGTCGATGACCTTGAGGTTGGAAAGGGAGCCGGTGGGCGTCATGCAGTTCTCCGTTCAATCGGTGATGTGCGGCCCTGTCGGGCCAGTGTTTCAGCAGTGTTGCGTTTGGGCGGCCAGGTCACGGCGCCAGTTTTCGGCAAAGGCGGGATAGGTTTCTTGCAGCTTGTCCAGAACCGGACCGCGCAACAAGGCAAGCGTGGCGGCATCGGGCGCGGGGGTTTGCGGCACCTCGTCGGGGTGGTCAAAGTCAAAGCCGGTCGCGGCGCGGATGGTTTCAAGCGTTTCGCCGGGGTGGACCGATTCCAGCGTAAAACCGGGCCGCGTCTTGTCGAAGGAAAACAACGCCTTGCCCGTCAGCAGCGCCACCGGCCCGCCGGGCCGGTACACATCCGGCGGGCTGACACCGGGGGCCGAGATGAAATCGACCTGCTCGACCATCACACGCGGGCTGTGTTCCTCGCGGAACAGGATCACGCGGGGCACGACGAAATACAAATAGGCCGACCCGAAAGAGCCGGGCCAGCGGACCTTGCTTTGCGGATAGTCCCCCGCGCCGACAAGGTTCACGTTCGCTTGCCCGTCGATCTGCCCGCCGCCCAGGAAAAACGCGTCGATGCGCCCCTGACCTGCGCAATCGAACAATTCGCCCGATCCGTTGGTGAAAAAGTTGTGCGCGACAGAGCCAAGGATCGACAGCCGCACGTGGCGGGTCTGTTCATCCAGCGCCTGCCGCAGCATGGCACCGGCGGCGGGCATCGGCGACGATGCGCCAACCGCCACGTGCCGCACGTCGGCCAGCAGGGCGGCGATGGCGGTGATCAGCGTTTCGCTGGGCAGTGCAGGGGGCTGGGGCGTCATGTGCGGGCCTCGTTCTCGGTGGCGGCCATATACGCGTCAAAGCCTTCTTGCGTGCGGGCGGCGGCGGCATAGCGTTTCAGCGCGTCGGTGTCCGCCGGGTAAACACCCCACAGCCCATAGGGCCACGCACCGTTCGGCACATGCGCGATGCCCGACACGTACAGGGCCGGCAGCACCCCCGCGGCGGTGGTTTCATCCGCCAGCAGGTTGTCGTCCACGATGCGGTCAACGGTGACATAGGTTTCGGTCGCGGCATAGGCCATCGGGGCCAGTTCGCGCCGCCGCCCGATCCATACGTTGCCCGCGCGGTCGGCCATTGGTGCGTGAAAAATGGCAACATCGGGTTTGATGGCCGGGATCAGCACCACAGGGTCGCCAGCGTCGGCAAAGGGGTTGTCGATGACCATCCAGTCGGGGCGGTTGCGCAGCACGTCGGTGCCGATCAGCCCACGCATCGGGAAAAACGGCGATCCTTTCTGCGCGGCAATCAGGCCCGCGTGAACGGCGGGGCAGGTGGCGTCAATCACGCGGATGCGCCCCTCTTTCACCGCCGCGTTGAAACGGGGTGCGCCACCGGCCTCGCCCAGGCTGACGGCGCTGGTTTCAACCGAACGGACGCACCCCGCGCCGATAAGCTGATCGACCTGCAAGCCACCGGTCGGGACACAGACAAGGTCAAGATCACGCAGCCCGCGCGCGATCATCGGGCGGGTAAAGGCCATCGCAACACCGGCATAATCAACGGGCACGGCGATGCGCATTCCGGTCTCAAGCCGGTCCACCAGCTGTTCCACTGTGGTCAACATTTCATTTCGCCGCCATTCATTGGCTATTGTTCCATATTGTAGAACATAGGTTCGCATAACAAGGTATTCGGGCGGGGTCAAAGTTGTCAATTGCCCAAATTTGCCGCAATGCAGCAATATTTCAAGGGTGACGCTAGGGGATTGACAGGTGAATTTTTCGATACAATGATCATATACGGAATAGCGTTCTATAATATGGAACACTAGGGAGGACAAGATGACGTTGAAGCTGGCAGATCCAGTTGTTGTACCCGGCGGTGCTGATGGCCGTCACGATGACGCGCCGCGTGCGGGCATCGGTTCGGGGATCACGATCGAAAACGTGACGAAACGATACGGCGCATTCGTCGCCGCAGACCGCATCAGCCTGGACATCCAGCCGGGCGAATTTGTCACGCTTCTGGGGCCGTCTGGCAGCGGCAAAACGACCTTGCTGAACCTGCTGGCCGGTTTCCAGCGCGTCGATGGCGGTGAAATCCGTGTTGATGGCAAGCCGGTACAAAACGTGCCGGTTCACAAGCGCGGGTTCGGCATGGTGTTTCAAAGCTATGCGTTGTTTCCGAACATGACGGTCGCGCAGAACGTCGGCTTTCCCATGCGCATGGCGGGGATCAACCGCGCAGATACCGACCGGCGCGTGGCGGAAACGCTTGGGATGATGCAGCTTTCGGAGTCAGCGGCCAAGATGCCATCCGAGATGTCGGGCGGTCAGCAACAGCGTGTCGCCATCGCGCGGTCCATCGTCATGCGGCCAAAGGTTGTGCTGATGGACGAACCGCTAAGCGCGCTGGACCGGCGGCTGCGCGAATCGATCCAGATGGAAATACGCGACCTGCACCGGACCATCGGCAGCACGTTCCTGTTTGTCACCCATGACCAAAGCGAGGCGCTGACCATGTCGGACCGCATTGCCGTCATGGACGCCGGGCGCATCATTCAGGTGGATCGCCCCGAAACCATCTATCGCCAGCCCTGCAACCGTTTCGTCGCGGGCTTTGTCGGTGAAAGCAACCTGATCGAAGCCGAGATCGTGCGCCGCGATGGTGCCATGCTGGCCTTGCGCACCAAGACCGGCCATCTGTTCCGCAGTCCTGCACCTGACGAGGTCTCGGGGCGCAATGTCACCGTTCTGGTCCGTCCCGAGCGGCTGCTTTTGTCAGACAAACCCGGTCAGGACACGATTCCGGCGCGCGTCCAGTCGGCGCTGTTCCTGGGTGAAATCCTGCGGATCGAGGTGACGCTGGACAGCGGCGAGACGCTGTTGGTGCGGTGTTCGGACAGCGCCGGTCAGAAGCTGCCCACCCCCGGCAGCACAGTGCACGTCAGTTGGGGCGTGACCGACGGGTGGGTTCTGCCATGACCCAGACGGATGCGCACCAAGGTAACCCGGGGGTTACCCCGACCCGCAGCCTGTCGGACCGGCTGAAAGATCCGGCGCTGCTGCTGATCCCGGCGTTCGCCTTTCTGGGGTTCATGTACCTGTTGCCGCTGGTCGACCTGATGCAGACCAGCGTCGAAGGCGACCCATGGTGGGCCGATCTGAAACGGGTGCTGTCCGTGCCGCTGTATTTCGATTCGCTGGTGCGGACGATGAACATCGCGCTGACGGTTGCCCTGTTGTGCGCGCTGATCGGCTACCCTGCGGCGCTGCTGATCCAGCGCACCAAGGGGATCACGCAGGTGCTGGTGGCGATGGCGATCATCCTGCCGTATTTCATCGCGATCCTGATCCGCACCTATGCCTGGATGGTGCTGTTGGGCCGCAACGGGCCGATCAACAAATTTGCGGTCTGGATCGGGGCATTCGACGAACCCATCGGCCTGTTGTTCAACCGGGGCAGCGTCTTGCTGGGCATGACGGCGGTGCTTTTGCCGATCATGGTGCTGAGCATCTATTCAAGCCTGTCGCGGCTGGACCCGGCGCTGTTGCGTGCGGCGATGGCGAACGGCGCGGGGCCGCTGGCAGCCTTCTGGCGCGTGCTGCTGCCGCTGACCCTGCCCGGTGTTGGTGCCGGTTTCCTTCTGGTCTTTGTTCAGGCGCTGGGGTTCTTCATCACGCCCAGCCTGTTGGGCGGGCCGGGTGACATGATGTTTGCCATGCACATCACCCAACAGGCGGATTCGATCACCGGCGAGGGCTTCTTGCAGGCTTTGGCGGTGGTGCTGCTGGTGCTGACGCTGGTGGTTGTGGCTGTCGCAGGCCGCTTTCTGGGGTTTGAATTCATCTGGGGCGGCGAGCGCAAGGCGCCGATGCCAAAGGCGCGCGAGACCGTGGACCGTCCCAAACCAGCCCGAGGCGGAATCAAGGAAACCCTTGCCGACAGGATCGGCTGGCCAATGCTGCGCGGGCTGGGTGCGCTGAATGCCCGTTGGGGCGAATGGACGGTGCGGGTTCTGGCCATTTGCGTGATTGCCACGCTGGTTCTGCCCATCATCGTCGTCATGATCATCTCGTTCAGCAAGGCCAGCTATCTGACCTTTCCGCCGACCGAATATTCCCTGCGCTGGTACGAAAAGTTCTTTTCCGACCGCAACTGGATGTCGGCATTCTGGAATTCATTGTTCATCGCCATCATGTCCGCCGGCATTTCCGTCACGCTGGGGGCCACGGCGGCGATGGGGATCGTGCGCAGTTCGATCCGGGGCAAGTCCACGCTGATGCTGTTGCTGGTCAGCCCGATCATCGTGCCGCCCGTTGTGCTGGGCCTGTCACTGTACAGCCTGTTTCTGAAATTCGACATGGTGGGCACCTATTGGGGGCTGGCGGCGGCGCATTCCATCGGTGGCATTCCCATCGTTGTGGTGATCGTCGCGGCGGCCCTGCAAGGTGTTGACCGCAGGCTGGAACAAGGGGCCGCCGTGCACGGCGCGTCACCGTTGACGGTGTTTCGCAAGGTGACCCTGCCCGCGATTGCGCCTGGTCTGGGGGCGGCGGTGTTCTTTGCCTTTTTGCATTCCTTTGACGAGCTGGTGCTGACGCTGTTCCTGTCCAGCCCGCGCATGAAGACCCTGCCGCTGATGCTGTGGGGCGACATCAATTATCAACTGAACCCAGTTCTGGCCGTCGTGTCCACGCTCGAGGTTCTGCTGGTCGTTGGTGGCATCATATTGGCGCGTCCGGTCTTTGCCCGGGCCCGCGCCGACACGTGAACGACCCAAAGACAACACAGGAGGAGGAGAAGAAAATGTTTACAACCAAATTCAGAAAAGCGGGCCTGTCGGTGCTTGCCGCCGCAGCCTTGCTCGCAGGGGGCGCGCAACTGGCGTCGGCCGAGGGCGAAGTGATCATGCAAGATCCGGGCGGCAGCTATGGCGATGCCCTGCGGTCGGTGATGTACGACAGCTTCGAGGACGAGACCGGCATTGACGTGATCACCGTGCAAGAGGCCCGGTCCGGCCCCCGGATCAAGGCGCAGGTGGATGCGGGCAAGACCGAATGGGACCTGACGTTCATCTTCGATCAAGAGGTCGGACTGCTGGGCGATTGCTGCCTTGCCGACATCGACTATGGCAAGCTGTCGGACAGCGCCAAGGAAACGCTGGCCACCATGCCCGACAACCTGAAACGCCCCAAAGGCGTCGCCTTGCAGGTGATCGGCGTGGGTTTGGTGTATAACACCGATGTCTACAAGGACGGCAATGTGCCACAAAGCTGGGCGGATTTCTGGGATGTCGAAAAGTTCCCCGGCGAACGCTGCCTGCCTGCATGGCCGCGCTTTACGATGGAGGCTGCTTTGATGGCCGACGGTGTCGCCAAACAGGACCTGTATCCGCTGGACATGGACCGCGCGTTGGCAAAACTGGAAAAGATCAAGCCGCACGTGACCAAGTGGTGGACCACATCCGCGCAGCCGCCGCAGCTTTTGCTGGATGGCGAGGCGGACATGTGCATGGCCTATACCGGTTCAACGTCTTTGCTGGCGCTCGAGGGTGCACCGATCGAAGTCGAGTGGAACCAGGGCTTTGTCTACTATGACTTCTTCTCGATCCCCAAGGATGCGCCGAACTACGACAACGCGCTGAAGCTGCTGTCGTGGCGTCTGGATGCCGATCTGGCGGCAGAGCTGACCTCGGCCTATCCGGTGGCGTTGCCGTCGCCGTTGGTGTTCGAGAAGGCCGATCCCGAGATCAGCAAATATTGGGCGAACAACCCCGACAACGTGGCAAAGGCCATCGAATGGAGCCCTGAATTCTGGGGTGCGCAGGCCGCAGCGGGCAACATGACCAACGAAGAGTACGGTCAAGAGCAACTGAACAGCTTGCTGGCGAAGTAACCGGCAGATGACAGGATCGGCGGCTGCGGGGCTATGTCCTGTGGCTGCCGTTTCGTTGCGGAACGCTGTTGCGCGATGCACTGTTCACAGCGTGATATTCAAGGTAACAGGTCTGTCATGGACAAGGCATTTATCAAGGGGTTGCGCCTGATCGAGGCGCTTGCGCACAGCGAAAAACCGCGCGGCGTTACCGAGCTTGCCGCCGAGCTGGGCCTGACCAAAAGCAACGTGCACCGGCTGTTGGCGACCTTGGTGGCACAGGGCTATGTCCATCAGGACCCGCAATACAGCACCTATGCGCTGGGCACCAAGATCTGGGAACTGGGCAGCCACGTGATCCGGCGGCTGGACCTGACCAAGGTCGCGCGCCCGGCGATGGAACGTCTGGCGGCGCTGACCGGTGAAACGGTGCACCTGTCGGTTCTGGACGACATGGACGTTGTCTATCTGGACAAGATCGAAAGCAGCCACCACATCCGCGCCCACACCCACGTGGGCCAGCGCGCCCCGGCCTATACGATGGCCACCGGCAAGGCGATGTTGGCCCAGATGCCCGACGCCTATCTGGAACGGTATCACAACCGATTTCAAAGCTTTACCCCCGCCACCATCACCACCATGGACCAGCTTCACCGTGCCATCGAACAGGTGCGGGCAATCGGCTTTGCCGTGGTGCCACACGGGGAATGGCGCGCGGGTATCGCGGCCTGTGCCTGTGCAATCCTCGGGCCCAACGGTGATCTGGCCGGCGCGATTGGCGTGTCCGGTCCCGACACCCGCGTCAAACGCGAAGAACTGGACGCCTTCAGCCCGCACCTGGTTGCGGCGGCTTCTGCGATTTCGTCCGCCTTGGGATACACCGGCGAACATTAGACCGGACGTGCGTCCCTTGCCTTTTCAATGATTTTAAACGCGCCATGCGGCCTTGTTGCGTGCGCGTGTTTCTTTTTTAGGCAGATGCGCGGGGATTCTCTGTCGCTTTGAAAAAATCAGAACAAATAGTTTGACCGATTGGTATGAAGATATCTAGGCTGCCTGAAAACAGGGGGGCCTATGACCTTTATCAGTCTGAAAAAGATGTTCCGCACGGTGCCGGCATGAAACGGTATTGGGCCGATCACAGCCAACGCGAATTTGCCGCGCTGGACCACGACCGTCTGATCGCGGTGCTGCCCATCGGGGCGATCGAACAGCACGGGCCGCACTTGCCCATGTCTGTCGACACCTGCACCGTGACCGGCGTGGCGCGCCGTCTGGCCGATGCGCTGCCCGATGACAGTCCGGTCATCTTCCTGCCCGCACAGGCGGTCTGCAAAAGCGATGAACACATCGACTTTCCCGGCACCCTGACCCTGTCGGCGGAAACCCTGATCCGGGTGCTGACCGAAATCGGGGCCAGCGTGGCGCGGGCAGGGGTGCACAAGCTGGTGCTGCTGAACGGGCACGGCGGCAACATTCCGGTGATGGACATCGTCGCGCGGCAATTGCGCATCTCGCATGACATGCTGGCGTTTTCGGTCAACTGGTTCGGCTTTGGAACGCCCGAGGGGATGTATTCCGAAACGGAACGCACCCACGGCATTCACGCGGGCGATATGGAAACATCCGTCATGCTGGCGCTGGACGCGGGCAACGTGGACATGCGCCACGCCCGCGATTTCCGGTCACGCGGGCAGGATCTGTTCGAGGGCACAACCCATCTGGGCCTTGGCCGTGCCGGCAAACCTGCATGGAAAACCCAAGACCTGAGCCCCTCAGGCGCCTGCGGCGAGGCGCATCTGGCCACCGCCGCCAAGGGCGAGGCGACGCTGGATCACGCGGTTGCGCGGCTGGTCGAAGCGATGGCCGAGATTGACGCCATGCCCGCCGACTGGCTGCACAGAAAACCAAAGGTCTGATAGATGGCACACACCCCCGAAACCGCAACGCCGCTGATCGACATGCAAGGTGTCGACAAACAGTTCGGCAATGGCACCGTCGCCGTGCGGGATATGTCGCTGAAAATCCAGCAAGGCGAATTCGTCAGCTTCCTTGGCCCCTCGGGCTGCGGCAAAAGCACGGCGTTGAAGATGATCTCGGGGCTGCTGTCCGTCTCGGCGGGGTCGATCACCGTCAACGGCCACCGTCCGGGCGAAGGCAACGCGGGCAGCGACATCGGCTACGTGTTCCAAGAGGCGACGCTGATGCCGTGGGCCACGGTTTACGAAAACGTCTATCTGCCCCTGAAACTGCAAGGCGTCGGCAAGGTCGAAGGCCGCGCCCGCGTCGAAGAGGCGCTGTCGATGGTGGGGCTGGCGAATTTTGCCAAATCCTATCCGCGCGAACTGTCCGGCGGCATGAAAATGCGCGTCTCCATCGCCCGCGCAATGGTGACCAAACCCAAGCTGTTGCTGATGGACGAACCCTTTGCCGCGCTGGACGAGATGTCGCGCACCAAGCTGAACGACGAGGTGCTGTCGCTGTGGAAGTCGCTGGGGCTGACGGTGATTTTCGTCACCCATTCGGTGTTTGAATCCGTCTACCTGTCCAGCCGTGTCGTGGTCATGGCCGCCCGTCCGGGGCGCGTGGTGCACGATATTGCCCTGACCGGAGGCTATCCGCGCAACGCTGCCTACCGGATGTCACCGGAATACGCCGAAAGCTGCCGCACCGTCAGCAAAGCTTTGGAAGGGACCATGGATCATGTCGAACTTAACCACTGATACCCCCGCCGCCGCGCAGCTAGACCCGCGTGTCATCCGCGAACGCCGCGAGCGCCGGTTGCAGTATATCCTGCCGATTGCCGCCATCGCCTTTGCGCTGGGCCTGTGGGAATTTCTGGTCTGGTACAACGAGGTGCCGCATTACCTGATCCCCGCCCCCAGCCTGATCGCCAAGACCCTGGTGACCGATTGGTCCAGCCTGATGCAAAGCGCGATGTTCACCGTGAAACTGACGCTGATGGCGCTGGCGCTGGCAATCGTCGGGGGCGTGGCCTTGGGCATGTTGTTTGCCCTGTCCCGTCCCATCGAGATGAGCCTGTTTCCCTTTGCCGTCATCCTTCAGGTCACGCCGGTGGTCGCCATCGCGCCGCTGATCCTGATCTATGTCAGCAACACCTTTGCCGCCCTGCTGATCTGTGCGTGGATCGTGGCGTTTTTCCCGATCCTGTCGAACACCGCCATCGGCTTGCGCAGCGCCGACCACAACCTGCGTGACCTGTTCCGCCTGTATCAGGCGACCCCGTGGCAGCGCCTGCGCTATCTGCTGATCCCCTCGGCGTTGCCCTATTTCATGGCGGCGCTGAAAATCGCGGGCGGGCTGGCGCTGATTGGCGCGGTGGTGGCCGAGTTTGTGGCAGGCACCGCAGGGCAGAACACCGGCCTTGCCTCGCGTATCCTCGAGTCCAGCTTTCGCAACGAAATCCCGCGCATGTTTGCGGCACTGTTCCTGGTGTCGGTGCTGGGCGTCGGCATTTTCCTGATCACCGCGTGGTTGTCGCGCGCCGTTCTTGGCCATTGGCACGAGAGCGAGATCAAGCGCGAGAAATAGGCAGATGACGGACAGGATGCACCTAAAAGGGATCACTTTGGCCGGACACAGCGGCTTTTGGGATCTGGAACAGGACGCGGGGCGCATCACCGCGCTGCGCCCCGCGACGACGGGCGGCGGCGGCTACGTGATGCCGCTGCTGGCCGACATCCACACCCATCTGGACAAGACGATGACCGCGCCGCGTATGCCGCACCGCGCGCAGTCGCTGTTCGATGCGATCGAGATGATGGGGCAGGACGCAGCCCGTTGGACCGACGACGACCTGCGCCGCCGCGCGTCGCTGGGTCTGGCCAAGGCCTATCACCACGGCACCGCGCTGATGCGCAGTCATGTGGATTGGTCCTATGCCGATGCGCCGCGCGGCTGGCATGTGCTGACCGAACTGGCGCAGGACTGGCGCGGGCGGGTTGACCTGCAATTGTCGTCACTGACCCGTCTGGACGATCTGGCCCGGATCGGTCCCACCATCGCGCCGGCGCTGCGCCGCGAGGGTGGTATTCTGGGCGCATTCGTCTACCGCAACGACGATCTGGCGGCACATATCGCCACCCTGTTCAACCTGGCCGAGGCGCACGATCTGCCCTTGGATTTCCATGTCGACGAAGGGCTGGACGTAGACGCGCGCGGCATCGACGCGATCATCGACGAAACGGCCAAACGCGGCATGGCCGGCCGTGTGCTGTGCGGGCACGGCTGTTCGCTGTCGGTGCGCGACGTGTCGCAGGTTGAAACCCTTCTGGGCCGCGCTGCCGAGGCAGGCATTGGTCTGACCGTCCTGCCCGGTGCCAACAGCTATCTTCAGGATGCAGGCACGGGCCGCACCCCCCGCTTGCGCGGTCTTGCGCCCCTGCAAGAGGCTGATGCCGCCGGCGTTCCGGTCATGCTGGGATCGGACAATGTGCGCGACGGGTTCTTTCCCTATGGCGACTATGACCTGATCGAGGTTTTGCGCATGGGCGTGCTGATGGGCCATTTGCCGCCCGAGGACTGGCTGGATGCCATCAGCGCACGGCCCGCCGCTTGGATGGGCCATGACCTTAGCCTGCGCACCGGTGGCCCTGCCGACTTTATCCACTTTGACGCAACCGACCTGAACGACGTGATCAGCCGCGCCACTGCGGTGCGACGTGTCTGGCGCAACGGCGCGGTTCTGCCCCCCTTTCAAGGAGACAAATGATGTCCCGTACTTCCGATCTGACCGCATTCAAGGCCGCACTGGGCGACATCCGCTTTCACGATGGCCAAAAGCATCTGGAAGCGCGGTCGCGCGATTATTTCTGGTACAGCCCGATCCTGAACGACCAGCTCAAGGACAAGATCGGCGATGTGCTGGTGATCCCGCAGTCGGTCGACGAGGTGATGCAGGTGGCATCGCTGATTGCAAAGCACAAACTGCCCCTGACCCTGCGCGGCGGTGGCACCGGCAACTATGGTCAGTGCGTGCCGATGGAGGGCGGGGTGATCATGGACCTGACCCGTCTGGACAAGGTGCTGGAGATCACGCCGGGCCACGTGCGCGTGCAGGCCGGTGCGCGGATTTCGCGGCTGGACGATGCGGCGCATGAAACCGGGCAAGAGCTGTTGATGTACCCGTCAACCCGCCAGATGGCGACGATTGGCGGATTCCTGGCCGGGGGCTCGGGCGGCATCGGGTCGCTGCGCCACGGGATGCTGCGCGATCCGGGCAACGTCAGCTACGTCAAGGTTATCACGGTCGAGGAAGAGCCGCAGGTGATCGAACTGCACGGCGACGAGATCCAGAAAGTGCAGCACGCATTCGGCACCAACGGGATCATGGTGGAACTGGGTCTGGCCTTAACGCCCCGGACCGACTGGATTCATACAGCCGCCTTGTTCGACGGCTATGACCACGCCCTGAACTTTGCCACCCAGGCGCAAAAGGACGGGATGGACTGTTATCTGCTGACCGCGGTCGAGCGGCGCTTTGCCCCCTATTACACCAAGTTCGGTGACCTGTTTCCCGCCGACCGCGATGCGATCTTTGCGATGGTCGCACCGGACGAAATGGACCGTTTCACGGCGCAGGCCGAGGCGCAGGGCGGGCGCGTGTCCTTTGCCATGACCAAGGACCAGATCCGCGCGGAAGGTCTGCAACCGGCTTACGAATGCGGCTGGAACCACACCACCTTGCAGGCGCTCAAGGTCGATCCGGGCTGGACGTACCTGCAAGTCGCCTATCCGCGCCCGTTCGATGTTGATCTGGTGATGCGCCAGATGGCGCGCCACGGCGACGATATGTTCTGGCACCACGAAATGGCGCGTCAGGACGGCGACATCCAGATCTTTGCCCTGCCGTTGGTGCGCTATCGTGGCAAGGACGAGATGTACCGTCTGATTGCGGAACTGGAAGAAACAGACGGCTGCACGATTTTCGACCCCCATGTCGTCACCATCGAAGACGGCGGCATGAAGGAAATCGACACCACGCAGATTGATTTCAAAAAACGGGCAGACCCCTACGGCCTGATGAACCCGGGAAAAACACGCGGATGGACCAAGGATATGGTCCGCCGTGACGACCAACACCAACACGGAGAAACAGCATGAAAAAGACACTTACGGCATTCGGCGCAGTCTGCGCCCTGCTTTCCGCGACGACCGCATGGGCCAACGACAAGGTCGTGATGGGCACCAACTGGCTGGCCCAGGGCGGGCACGGCGGGTTCTATCAGGCGCTGGCCGATGGCACCTATGAAGCATACGGGCTGGACGTTGAAATCAGCCCCGGCGGCCCGCAGGTCAACAACCGCCCGATGCTGTCGGCGGGGCGGCTGGACTTTTTGATGGCGGGCAACCTGTTGCTGTCCTTTGACAACGTGCGCAACGGCATCCCCACCACCGTCGTCGCCGCCTTCTACCAAAAAGACCCGCAGGCGTTGATGACCCACAAGGGGCAATACGCCGACTTTGCCGCGCTGTCCGGCGCGCCCACGGTGCTGGTGTCCAAGGACGGGCAATTCAGCTTTTGGGAATGGATGGTGCAGGCGCAAGGGTTCAAGAATGAACAACTGCGCCCCTACGGTTACAACCTGGCCCAGTTTCTGGCCGACGACAAAATGGTCCAACAGGCCTATGGCACCGCCGAGCCGATCTATGCCCGCGAGCAAGGGGCCGATGTGGACGTGTTCCTGTTGGCCGACAACGGCTGGAACACCTATGCCGCCACGCTGGAAACCCGCCAGCAGTTGATCGACGAGAACCCCGAACTGGTACAGCGGTTCGTTGATGCGACCATCGAAGGCTGGGTGAATTTCCTGTATGGCGACCACAAGCCCGCATACGACGCGATCATGGCGGCCAACCCGGAAATGACCGTGGAAAAGCTGGACAAGGAAGTGGCCCAGCTCAAGGCGCTTGAGATCATCGACAGCGGCGACGCGCTGGAGCAGGGGATCGGGGCGATGTCCCAGGAGCGGATCGAAGCGTTTCATGATCTGGCCGTGTCCAGCGGCATCGTTGAAACGGGGTCTGTCGACCTGTCCAAAGTGGCAACCAGCCAGTTCGTCAACCAGGGTCACGGTCTGGACCTGAAGGCCAAGCTGACCGGCCAATAAACCGGTGGGGGCGGCGACGCCCCTTCCGTTCTGGTGCGGGGCGACGCTTGTGCTAATCTTGCAGCGCCGCCCCCTACCGTGACCCATCAAGGACCGCCCATGACCACTGCAAAAATCCGGCGCAGCGCCATAAACGAAGCGATCCGCGACGCGGCCATCCGCGAGTTCGCGCGCAACGGGCTGGCGGGCACCTCGACGCAGGCGATTGCCAGCTCGGCGGGCATCTCCAAGGCACAACTGCATTACTACATCACGTCCAAAGAAGACCTGTATCAGGACGTTCTGGGCTATATCGTCTCGCACTGGCGCGAGCTGTTTTCGCTGTCGTCTTCGCTGGAAGACCCCGCCGAGGCGATCCGCAACTATATCAGGAACAAGATCGAACATGCGCTTGAGCATCCCGACGTGTCGCGCTTTTTCGCCAATGAAATGGCCCGCGGCGCGCCCGAAATGGGGGATTACTGGGAACCGCTGCGCGCCTCTGTGGAAGAGGCAAACGATACCATCCGCGCCTGGATCGACGCGGGCAAAATCGCGCCCGTCGATCCGCTGCTGTTCCAGATCAACATCTGGGCGGTCACCCAACACTATGCCGAATACGAGGCACAGGCCCGCAAGCTGATGGGGGTCACGGACGGCCAGCCGATGGACGCCGAACGCATCATAACAGAGGCCAGCGCGCTGTTTTTGCGCCGCTGCGGTCTGGACGAGGAAGGACACCGCATATGAAGGCGCTGACACCCGATACCTTGCCCGCCCCCTTTGGCGCCTACGCGCATGGCGTTCAGGCCGGGCGGCTGATTGCCACGTCGGGGCAGTTGGGTCTGGCGACCGATGGCAGCATCCCCGCCGGTGTGACCGCGCAGGCCGAACTGTGTTTTGAGAACATCCGCGCCATTCTGGCCGAAGCAGGCGCGGATTTCTCGCATGTGATCCGCTTTACCGGCTACGTCACCCGCCGCGAGGATTTTGCCCCCTATATGGCGGTGCGCGATGCGCTGGTGCGTGATTTTGCGGTGAAACCTGCCTCGACCCTGCTGATCGTCACGGGCTTTACCCGCCCCGAATTTCTGGTCGAGGTCGAAGCCCTGGCCTTAACCCAGCCGCGCCTGCCCTGATTTCACCCGCCGCAACGGGATCGAGCTTTCGATGGACGCGACGCCGGGGATCTTGGTGAAGGTTCCCACCAGAAACCGCTCGAATTCCTCCAGCCCGCTGGTTGCGATGCGCAGCAGGTAGTCGCGGTTTCCGGTCATCAGCCAGCAATCGACCACCTCGGGGTGGCCCGCAATCGCCTGCTCGAACCGCGCCAGCGCATCGTCCACCTGCTTTTCCAGCTTGACCGACAGGAACACAGAAAAGCCAAAGCCAAGGGATGCCTCGTCAATCAGCGCGGAATAGCCTGTGACAATGCCCGCCTCTTCCATAAGGCGCAGCCGGCGCGCCACGGGCGAAGGGCTAAGGCCGACGGTCGCGGCAATGTCTTGAATCGAGGCGCGGCCGTTGACCTGAAGGGCGCGCAGAATGGCCAGATCGAAAGTGTCCAGATTGGTTGAAATCATCATGAATTCCGCCTTTGTTGGCTGATATAGCCAATAATTCAGAAACCAAGGCAAAGAAAGACGAAACTCGCGCCTGTTACCGCGATATACTGCGCCAAACTCAAACGTACTGGAATTTCGATGTCGCACGCCTCCCACCTGAAAACGATTGAGCAACGGCTGCTGTGGCTGTCGCATTGGATGATCCATAACGCCAACCACATCCGTCCCAAGGCGGACGAGATCAAGGTGGGCGGCCATCAGGCGTCGTCTGCGTCGATGGTGTCGATCATGTCGGCCCTGTATTTCAGCGCCCTGCGCCCCGAAGACCGCGTTGCCGTCAAACCCCACGCATCGCCGGTGTTTCACGCGATGCAATATATGATGGGCGAACAGACGCTGGAGAAAATGCAGAACTTTCGCGGGCTGCATGGCGTGCAATCCTATCCGTCGCGGACCAAGGACATCGACGATGTGGATTTTTCGACCGGATCGGTGGGCTTGGGCGTGGCGATCACGTCTTTTGCGTCGTTGGTGCAGGATTACATTCACGCGAAACGCTGGGGCAATGACATACCGCTGGGCCGCATGGTGGCGCTGGTGGGCGATGCGGAACTGGACGAAGGCAACATTTACGAATGCCTGCAAGAGGGCTGGAAAAACGATCTGCGCAATGCGTGGTGGATCATCGACTATAACCGCCAGTCGCTGGACGGCGTCGTGCGCGAGGGACTGTTCCAGCGCGTCGAGAAGATATTCGAAGCCTTCGGCTGGGACGTGGTGCGGGTCAAATACGGCCATTTGCAACGTGCCGCGTTCAAGGAACCGGGCGGCGACACGCTGCGTGACTGGATCGACAACTGTCCCAACCAGCTTTATTCGGCGCTGACCTTCATGGGCGGGGCTGCGTGGCGTGAACGGCTGATGGACAGTCTGGGCGATCAGGGTGACGTGACCCAACTGATCGACAGTCGCAGCGATGACGAGCTGGCCGAACTGATGGAAAATCTGGGCGGCAACTGCGTGCAGACCATGGCAGACACCTTTGCCGCCATCGACCACGACCGCCCCGTCTGTTTTCTGGCCTACACGATCAAGGGCTGGGGCACGCCGATTGCGGGTCACAAGGACAATCACGGCGGTCTGATGAACAAGACCCAGATGGACGCCTGGCAAAAGGTGATGGGCGTGCCGCAAGGGCAGGAATGGGACCCCTTCGCCACGGTCGAGGACCCCGATGGCTTGCGCGATTTCCTGGGGCAGGTCCCGTTCTTTGCCAAGGGGCCGCGCCGCTATACCGATGACGTGCTGGACGTGCCAAAGGTCGAGATCGCGACCGACCGCGAGCTGTCCACGCAGATGGGCTTTGGCAAGATCCTGGACGATCTGTCCAAGGGCGACAGCGATCTGGCATCGCGCATTGTCACCACCTCGCCCGATGTGACGGGCACCACCAACCTTGGCCCGTGGGTGAACCGCCGCAAGCTGTTCGCGCGCACCGAACAGCAAGACACGTTCATCAACGAAAAAATCCCCTCGACCGCGAAATGGGAATTCACGCCCGAAGGGCAGCACATCGAACTGGGCATCGCCGAGATGAACCTGTTTCTGCTGCTGGCGGCGGCGGGCCTGTCGCATTCGCTGTTCGGCAAGCGGCTGATCCCCATCGGCACGGTCTACGACCCCTTTGTCGCGCGTGGTCTGGATGCGTTGAATTACGCCTGCTACCAAGACGCGCGTTTCATGATCGTCGGCACCCCGTCCGGCATCACCCTGTCGCCCGAGGGCGGCGCGCACCAGTCCATCGGCACCCCGTTGATCGGGATGAGCCAGGACGGCCTGGCCGCGTTCGAACCCGCCTTTGTCGACGAGCTGTCGGTGATCATGCAGTGGGCGTTCGAATACCTGCAACGCAGCGGCGACGGCGACCCCGACGAACGCACATGGCTGCGCGACGAAACCGGCGGGTCGGTCTATCTGCGGCTGTCCACCAATCCCATCGAACAGCCCGGCAAGCGCGTCGATGATGATTTCCGTCAAGGCGCGATTGACGGGGCGTACTGGCTGCGCAAACCCGGCCCGAATTGCGAGGTGGTGATCGCCTATCAGGGGGTTGTCGCGCCCGAAGCGATCCGTGCGGCGGGCATCATCGCCGAAGGCCGCCGCGATGTTGCGGTGCTGGCTGTCACCTCGGCCGACCGGCTGAACGCGGGCTGGACAGCGGCGCAGCGGGCGCGGGCACGTGGCAACGGGGCGGCACGGTCGCATATCGAAACCCTGCTGGGCGGGCTGTCGCGCGATTGCAAGATCGTCACGGTGATCGACGGCCATCCCGCCACTCTGGCGTGGCTGGGATCGGTGATCGGGCATCAGACGGTGTCATTGGGGGTCGAACACTTTGGCCAGACCGGCACGATTGCCGATCTGTACCGGCATTTCGGCATCGACGCCGAAGGGATCGTGGAAAAGGTGAACGGCCTGACGCTGGGCCGTCCGGTGACCGCACCGCTTCGGATGTAGCGTGGCGCGTGTGGTTGCGTTTGCGGGCTGATCCTTGCAACTGTGGCGTCGTAAAGGATGCCGAGATGACATTTTGAACGCCCCGCTGCCGTCGCCGCTGTTCATCGGCCACGAGATTTACCGTGCCTCGACCTATGGGCGCTGGCACCCGTTGCGGGTGCCGCGTGTGTCGACGGTGATGGACCTGTCGCGGGCGCTGGGGTGGCTGCCACGGTCGGTTTACCTCACCAGCCCGCGCGCCAAGCCCGCCGCGCTGACCGGATGGCATACGCCGGATTATGTTGCGGCGTTGGTGCAGGCCGAGGCAGAGCAGGCTGTGACCGACGCCGTGCGCGCACGGCACCATCTTGGCACCCCGTCCAACCCCGTGTTCCCCGAAATGTACCGCCGTCCGGCCACGGCAGCGGGCGGGTCGTTGCTGGCGGGTGAGCTGCTGGCGGGGGGCGGTGTGGTCTTTCACCCCGCAGGGGGCACCCATCACGGGATGCCGGATCGCGCCAGCGGGTTTTGCTTTCTCAACGATCCGGTGCTGGCGATCCGGTCGCTGCGGGCCAACGGCGCGGCGCGCATCGCTTATATCGACATCGACGCGCATCATGGCGACGGGGTCGAGCGTGCCTTTGCCGATGATCCCGACACGCTGGTGCTGTCGGTGCACGAATCCGGCCTGTGGCCGCGCACCGGGGCGCTGGAGGACGAAGGCGCGGGCAACGTGTTCAACCTGCCGGTGCCACGGTTGTTGAACGACGATGAAATGGCGCTGATCCGCGACGGGCTGATCCTGCCTGCGGTCGCCGCGTTCCAACCCGATGCGCTTGTGCTGCAATGCGGGGCCGATGCGGTGGCCGATGATCCGCAGTCGCATCTGTCGCTGTCGAACAATGCCCACTGGCAGATCGTGGCGGGGCTGATGGGCATGGCACCGCGCCTGCTGGTGCTGGGTGGCGGTGGCTATAACCCGTGGTCTGCGGGGCGGCTGTGGACGGGCGTCTGGGCCACGCTGAACCGCCACGCGATCCCGCCTGTGTTGCCCGAAGCCGCGCAACAGGTGCTGCGCGGGCTGGTGTTTCAGGGCAACGCGCGCGGGCGCAATCCCGATCCGGCGTGGTTCACCACCCTGCGCGATGCGCCGCGCGGCGGGCCGGTGCGCGACAGCGTGCGGGCCGATGTGGCACGGCTGGCCGCGCGGTTTTAACCTGCGGGCGCGATGGCATAGTCCGCATCACTAACTTGTTCCAGCCAGTCGGCGGCGGTGCCATCCAGCGCCTCTTGCATCGCCATATGCACCATCTCGCTGTCAGGTGCTGCGCCGTGCCAATGTTCCTCGTGCGGGGGGATCCAGACCGTATCGCCGGCCGAAATGACGCGCGGCGGCTGGCCGCGCAGGGCAATGCGCCCTTCGCCCGACATCACGTGCAGGGTCTGGCCCAGCGGATGCGTGTGCCACGCGGTGCGCGCGCCGGCGGCAAAAGTCACGATCAGCGCCCGCAGGCGTGCAGGCTCGGGCGCGGTGACAACCGGATCTTGCCAAACGTCGCCGGTAAAGTAATCCGCCGGTGCCTGCGTGCGGGGCCGTGCGCCCTGTTTGTGGATGTCCATTGGGTGTCTCCTGTGAGCGGAAAAGGAAAAGGGCGACGTAATCGCCGCCCTTTGTCACAGTGTAAGGGTCGCTTAGTCCGCCCAGCTTACGCCGGTCAGATCGGTGGCCTGGGTCGGCGCGTTGGTCCACAGACCTTGCAGACCTGCCTTGGCAACCGACAGCATGGCCAACTGGAACAGGTAGCCGTTCACATAATCCTCGGAAATCATGCGCTGGGCGTCGCCCAACATCTGGGTCCGCATGTCGGGATCGGTGGTGCCGTTCAGCTTGGTCATCAGCGCCTGGAAATCCGGGTTGTTGTATTGGAAATAGTAATCCGGGTTGGCGTAAATGCCGATGTCCATCGGTTCGGTGTGCGAAATGATGGTCAGGCCAAAGTTCTTGCCCTTGAACACGGTTTCCAGCCACTGCGCCCATTCGACGTTGATGATCTCGGCCTTGATGCCGACCTCGGCCAGTTGTGCCGCGACAATCTCGCCGCCGCGACGGGCATAGGACGGGGGCGGCAGGTGCAGCGTGGTTTCAAACCCGTCGGCAAAGCCTGCCTCGGCCAGCAGCGCGCGGGATTTCTCGGGGTCATATTCGCTCAGGCCGGTCAGATCGACATAGGCGGGGTTGTGCGGCGCAAAGAACGTGCCGATGGGCGTGCCATAACCGAACATCGCCCCGTCAATGATCGCCTGCCGGTCGATGGCATGGGCAATCGCCTCGCGGACCTTGACGTTGTCAAAGGGCGGCAGCGCGTTGTTGGTGGACAGGATCGTTTCACCCTCGGTGCTGCCGATCAGCACCTGAAACCGCGGGTCAGCCTCGAATTGGGGCAGGTTTTCGGGGGCGGGGAAACCGGCAAAAGCATCCACATCCTCGGCCATCACAGCGGCAAAGGCGGCGGTCGGGTCCGAGATGAACTTGAACGTCGCCTTGGCCAGCGCGGGCGCGTCCCCCCAATAGGCGTCGTTGCGTTCCAGTTCGATCTTGTCGCCCTGCACCCAGTTCACGAATTTGAACGCGCCGGTGCCGATGGGCGTCTGTTTGATGTTCTCGATGCTTTCGGGTGCCACGATCACAGCGTCGCCCCATGCCAGGTTGAACAGCAGGCTGCCGTTCGGTTCCGACAGGGTCAGCTTGACCGTCAGCGGGTCGATCACCTCGACATCCGCGATGCCGGTGTACAGCGCCTTTTGCGCGTTCACGCTGTCTTCGGCGCGGGCACGGTCCAGGCTGAATTTGACGTCTTCGGCGTCCATCGTGGTGCCGTCATGGAACGTCACGCCGTCGTGCAGCTTGAACGTATATGTCAGGCCGTCGTCGGAAATTTCCCAGCTTTCGGCCAGACCGGGCACGATCGACCCGTCGCCCATAAAGCGCGTCAAACCCTCGAACACGTTGGAATACAGCACCGAATCGATGGCGCCGGCGGCGGCGCTGGTGGGATCAAGGTGCGGTGGCTCAAGCTGCATGGCGACGGTGATGTCGTCCTTGGCCAAGGCCGATCCGGCGATCAGCGCAGCGGACGCGACCCCCAGCAAAAGCGAACGGATGTGAAACATTTTCAGACTCCCGGTTGGTTTTTTTGAAAGGCTAGCCAGTTCCTTTGGCTTTGACCAGCGTCCCCGTGTTGCGCCCGCTGAACCAAGACGCTATGGCGGCGCCTTTCTTCTGTTTTCAGGCGGTGACGACATGGCGACCCTTGGCATCGACTTTGGCACTTCGAACTCGGCGGCGGGCTATGCGGTGGATGGTCAGACGCATCTGGTCGCGCTGGAGCCGGGCGAACAGACCCTGCCCACAGCCGTGTTCTTCGACTTTGACGCGCGCAAGGTGGTGTACGGCCGCCCCGCAAACGATGCCCTGATCGCAGGCGACGAGGGGCGCTATATGCGCGCGCTCAAAAGCCTGCTGGGCACGTCGTTGATGCGCGAAAGCCGGATGCTGCTGAACGAACGTCAGGATTTCATCACCATCGTCGCGCGGTTTCTGGCAACGCTGAAACAGCGGGCCGAAGCGGAAAGCGGGCTGACGTTCAACACCGCGCTGTCGGGGCGTCCGGTGCTGTTTCACAGTGCCAACGCCGAACGCAACGCGCAGGCGCTGGTGGACCTGACGGACTGTTACCACGCGGCGGGGTTTGACGCGGTCAAATTCATGCCCGAACCCGAAGCCGCGGCGCTGGCCAGCCGTGCGGCCTTGCAGGACGGCGATCTGGGGCTGGTGGTCGACATCGGCGGGGGTACGTCGGATTTTACCGTGTTCCGACATGGCGAAAACGCGGGCATTGATATTCTGGCCAGCCACGGCGTGCGTCTGGGCGGCACCGATTTTGATCGGCGGCTGTCGCTGGATCATGTGATGCCGCATCTGGGTCTGGGCAGCGACATTCGCCATGCCTTTGGCGATCAGGTGCACAGCGCCCCGCGCGCCCTGTTTGCCGATCTGGCCACGTGGCAGAAGATCCCGTTTCTGTACTCGCCCGACAGCCGCCGCGCCGCGCAGGATCTGGCGAAACACGCGGTGCAGCCGGAATTGTTGGACCGGTTGGTGCGCGTGCTTGAGGATGAGCTGGGCCACGACCTGGCCTTTGCCGTCGAGGCGGGCAAGATCGCCGCGAACGATCCCGCCGGAACGGCACTGCCCGAGATCAAATTGGGCCTGTTAGAGACGGGTTTGACCGTTCCGCTGCCCGCCGCGATGATGTGGGCGGGGCTGGCTGATATGGCCGATCAGGTCGGCGATGCCGCGTTGCAGGCCGTGGAACAGGCGCAGGTCGCGCCCGAGGCCATCGACCGGCTGATCTTTGTCGGCGGTTCCAGCCTGATGGCGGTGATTCAAGGCGCACTGACACAGCGGTTTCCGCAGGCAGATGTGCATCGCGGTGCGGCACTGACCGGCATCGTCGAAGGTTTGGCGCTGGCGTCGGAAACTGCGTTCTAGCCGCGCGCGCCAAACGCTTTATGTAGATGGCAGGCTGGCACATGCGCACGAAATCAGTCATGCGATCCGTGCATCAAAAAGGCACCCTCTATGTTGAATGCATTTATTGCCCTTGTGACCGTCGGCGCGGGGGCATTGCTGTTGTACCCAAGACTGGCACAGGCCCGTTTGTGGCGGGCGGCGATCACGCCGCTGGCGTCGATCATCGGCAGCGGTTTTCTGGTGCTGGGGCCGATCCTGGATACGTCTTACGGCAAATACGCGCCGCTGGTCATGCTGGTTTTGTGCCTGATGGCCTACTGCTTTGGCGCGGCAATCCGGTTCAACATCGCGCGCCGGTCCGATGACACAACCACGCGCAACGGCACGGAAAACAGCCTTGAAACGGTCGCATCCTGGGCGCTGGCCTTTGCCTATGTGATTTCCGTCGCCTACTATTTGAACCTGCTGGGCGCGTTTGCCGTCAGCATGACACCCTTCGATTCGACCATCGACGCCAAGCTGGTGACCAGTGCCGTTTTCGTGCTGATCCTGGTCATCGGCTGGACCAAAGGGTTCCATGCGCTTGAGCGTGTCGAACAGGTGTCGGTCGGGGTCAAGCTGGCCATCATCGCGGGGCTGCTGTTCGGCCTGGCTTGGTATTTTGTCGAAACCGCTGTCGCCGGCGATCTGGTGGTGATGCCTGCACAGGTGGGCGGGATACATGCGCTGATGATTTTCGCCGGGCTTCTGGTGACCGTTCAGGGGTTTGAAACCTCGCGCTATCTGGGGGCGGACTACAGCGCCAGCGAACGGATACGGTCGATGAAGCTGGCACAATGGCTGGCGACGGCGATTTACATGATCTACATTCTGCTGCTGACCTATTCGATTGAACCCGATGCGCGACACCTAAGCGAAACCGCGATCATTGACCTGATGGCGGTTGTCGCCCCCATCCTGCCGCTGTTGCTGATTGCCGCGGCGATCAGCGCGCAGTTCAGTGCCGCGGTGGCAGACACCGGCGGCTCGGGCGGGCTGATTGCGGAACTGACCGGCGGGCGTGTGTCGACGCGCAAGGGCTATGCCGTTCTGGTGGCCATCGGTCTGGCGCTGACATGGGTCGCCAGCATTTTCGAAATCATCAGCTACGCCTCGCGCGCCTTTGCGCTGTATTACGCGATCCAGTCCGCAATTGCGGCGATTGGCGCATGGCAGAACGCAGGCGGGCGGCCCAAGGCCCTGGGCTTTGCAGCCCTTGCCGTGCTGGGCATCGCCATCGCGATCTTCGGGGTATCGGCCGAAGGTTAGGCCTTGGGCAGCAAAAGCGTCTCTAACGCGGCGCCCATCACCTTGGCGCTGTCCACCATGTCGTCGATTCCGATGTATTCGTCGGGCTTGTGCGCCAGCTCCAGCAGGCCGGGGCCATAGGCAATGCAGTTCTTCAGCTTGCCGATGCGGTCGATGTGTTTTTGGTCGTACGATCCGGGGGATGCCACATAGGTCGGCGGCTTGCCCATGACGTCTTCGATCGCCTTGGCTACGGTTTCGACCACGGGCGCTGTTTTCTCGGTCATCGACGGGATCACGCTGTTCAGCTCGGTCAGTTCGTATTCAAAGTCGGGGCGCGTTTCGCGCAGCCCTTCCAGCAGCGCGGTCACCTCGTCGCGGACCTGATCCAGCGTTTCCTCGACCAGATAGCGCCGGTCGATCACGATGCGGCAACTGTCAGGCACGCAATGCGCGGGCAGGCCGGTGAAATCGTCGGTCTGCTCCTTCTGCCCGCCGTGGATCGAATTGATGTTCATCGTCGATTGCCGCGCGCCTTCGGGCACCACGGGCATTTCGGTGAACCGTGCCGCCATCGCCGGATACAGTTTGGTTTCAAATTCCGACAGCACGGCCCCCATGTGGCGCACGGCGCAATCGCCCAGAAACGGCATCGACCCGTGGGCAATCTCGCCCTTTGTCTCGATCTCGGCCCACCAGCCACCGCGATGGCCCAGACAGATGCGATCCTTTTGCAAAGGTTCGGGGATAATGACGTGTTGCACCTTGTTAGGGTCGAAAAACCCCTGTTCCGCCAGATAGGCAACGCCGCCATAGCCGCCCGATTCCTCGTCCGCCGTGCCCGAGATTTCGATGGCGCCCTGAAAATTCGGATGCTCTTCGATGAACGCTTCAGCCGCGATGATCGACGCGGCCAGCCCGCCTTTCATGTCGCAGGCACCGCGCCCGTAGATCTTGCCGTCGGACACCGCGCCGCCAAAGGGATCAAAGGTCCAGCCCTGTCCCACCTCGACCACATCGGTGTGGCTGTTGAAATGCACGCATTCGCCCGTCTGCGCCCCGTCGCGCCGCGCGACGATGTTCCAGCGGGGGTATTTCTCGCTGTCGCCGGGGGTGCCATGGGCGCGGATCAGTTGTGTCTGGAACCCGTGTTGCGACAGGCGTTTGTCCAGAAAATCGCAGATCTCGCGATAGTTCTCGCCCGGGGGGTTCAGCGTGGGGATGCGGATCAGGTCCTGGGTCAGCCGGATCAGATCATCGCGTTTGTCGGTGATGCGGTGGGAAAGTGTCATGGCGATACCTTCAAAGCTTGGTGGACGAATGGCAAGAGCCTAGGCCCAGGATTTCAGCACATCCGCCACGGTCGTCATGCCGGCATCGCCGTGCGTCGGCGCATCGGACGGGGTGGCGGAAAACCGTGGGGCGGGGCCGGGTTGCACGATGCCGTCGGTCGTCACAAAGGTGCCGCGCGCGACATTGTGGGGGTATTGCGGTGCCTCGGACATGGGCAGCACGGGGGCGAAACAGGCATCGACACGTTCCAGTATGTCCTGCCAGTGGTTGCGGGGTTTGCTGCGAAAAAGCGTCTCTAACACGGCGTGCATCTCATCCTGCGGCCCGTATTGATCGGCAAAGCGCGGATCGTCCGACAGCCCCAGTTGCGCCAGCATTTCCGCATAGAACTGCGGCTCCAACGGGCCAAGGGCGACATAGCCGCCGCAAGCGGTTTCATAGCAGCGATAGCTGGCGACCCCACCGTTCAACGTGTTGCCGCCGCGCAGCTGATCGTTGTGCACACCGGCGGCCATCAGCCCGTATTGCATCACCATCATCAACGCCGCACCGTCAGACATGCAGGCATCGACAACCTGCCCCTGACCGGTGCCGCGTGCGTGCAACACAGCCGCCAGCACACCCGCCAGCAGCATCATGCCGCCGCCCGCCAGATCGGCGATGATGTTCTGCGGCGGGGGCGGGGGCGCGTCGGCCGGACCGATGGACCACAGCGCGCCCGAGATTGCCATATAGTTCAGGTCGTGACCCGCGCGGTCGCGCAGCGGTCCATCCTGCCCCCAGCCGGTCATGCGCCCGAACACCAGTGCAGGGTTCGCGGCCATCATCGGTTCGGGGCCAAGGCCAAGCCGCTCCATCACACCGGGGCGAAACCCTTCGATCACCACTTCGGCGCGGGCAATCAGGGTCTGCGCCTGCGCCAGATCGTCAGGATCGCGCAAATCCAACGTCACGCTTTGGCGCGAGCGGTCGTACAGGTTGTGCTTTTGGTCGATCCCGAACATCGGCTTTTGCCCGGGGCGGGCAATGCGAACCACCTCGGCCCCCATATCGGCCAGCATCATGCAGGCAAAGGGCGCAGGCCCCAGCCCCGCCATTTCGACAACGCGCAGCCCGCGCAGGGGGCCGTTGCGATCAAGCATCGTCAGACATCCTTTTCATGGCGGACAGAAATGCGGTCACTTCGGCCTCGGAATTATAGTGGCACAGCGACACCCGCACCGCAGCGGGCAGGTCCAGTGGGTCCAGCACGTTGCCGGAATAATGGTCGGCCTTGCGCACATGGGTGCGGATGCCTTGGGCGTTCAGACGGGCGACGATGTCGGCAGCGGGCAGGCTGTCCATGGCAAAGCAAACCAGCCCCTCGCGCGCCGGATTGTCGTCGCCGCCAATGATCCGGACGCCGGGCAAATCGGTCAGACCGGGCAGGTTGCCGGTGCCGTTCAGCATGGTGTCGGTCAGGTGTTTCTCGTGGGCGTGGATGGCATGGCCTGCCGCCTCGATCCGCGCGCGGCGGTCGGTGGCGTCGGACACCTGTCCGCCCAGCCAGTCGAAATAGGCCACGACGTCCGAAAACGTCGCATATGCACCTGTGTCGCGCGTGCCCATTTCCCAGTTCTCCGACGGTCCGCCCATCAGCGCCTCAAGCGGCATCTTGCTAAGCCGGTCGGACGCCCAGGCCACGCCGTAGCCATGGCGCGAAAACACCTTGTAGGGGCTGACCACATAGCCGTCGATGCCCGCCGCTGCGATGTCGATGCCGCCGTGGCTGGCGTGCTGGATGCCATCCACGATGATCAGGCAATCGGGCGACACGGCGCGGATCGCCTGCGAAATGGCGTCAATGTCCATGCCCATGCCGGTCACGGGCGAGGTGTGCAGGATCGTGGCCACACGCACATCCGGCGTCATCGCCGCGGCGTAGTCCTGTGCTGTCACCAGCCCGCGCGCGGCGTCATGGGGCACGCTGATATAGTCTGCACCGGCGTTTTTCGCCCAAATCTGCGCGGCACTGCGCGATGCCGGGTGTTCGATGGTGGACCCGATCACCGTGCCCTTGGCCCCCATCACGGCGGTGCGGATCAGGCGGAACAACAGCTCGGTCCCGCTTTCCCCGACAAAGAACTGGCCCGAAGGCGCGTTAAAGAATGTGGCCATATCCGCCTTGGCCGTCCGGATGATGTCCATCAGCGCCTTGGCCGCCGGGTTGTCGCGCCCCTGGTTGTCGGGGATCGCTGCAAACTTTGCCGAGGTCTCCACAGCCGCCTTCAGCGTCAGCGCGCCGCCTGCGTTTTCGAAAAAGATGCGCGGCCCGGCGAACGGGCATTCATCGACATGCGCAAAACGGGCGCGGATGTCTTCCAGCAGGGGGGCAAGCGGTGACGGCATTTTGGTGTCCTTCGGATGTGTTGCATATTCGTCTGCGAAATCCACGACAGGTGCAACTGTTCGATGGGGCTTCTGTGTGGCGACGCTTCGCGCTAAGGAACGCGCTATGACACAACATACAATCATCCGTCTTGGACATCAGGGCGACGGCATTGCCGAAGGCCCGGTTTTTGCCCCCCGCACATTGCCCGGCGAAGTGGTCAGTGGCACGCTGAACGACACGCAACTGACCGACGTGCGCATCGAAGCGCCGTCGGACGACCGCGTGGCAGCGCCCTGCCGCCATTACAAAAGCTGCGGCGGCTGCCAGTTGCAACACGCCAGCGATGCGCTGGTGGCCGATTTCAAGGCGGACGTGGTCAAGGCAGCCCTGTCCGCCCACCGTCTGGAAACCGACGTGCGCCCCACGCTGACCTCCCCCGCACAGTCGCGCAGACGGGCGACGTTTTCGGTGAAACGCACCAAAAAGGGCGCAACCGCAGGGTTTCATGGCCGCGCGTCTGGTACGATTGTCGAGGTGACAGATTGCCTGCTGGTCGACCCCGCGCTGTTGCCCGCGCTTGAGGTGGCCAAGGCGCTGGCGCTGGTCGGCTCCAGCCGCAAGGCCGAGATGTCGGTGGCCGCGACCCTGTCGGGCGAGGGGCTGGATATTTCGGTGCAGGGCGGCAAGCCGCTGGACGGGCCGTTGCGCGTGCAACTGGCGCAGGCGACTGAAACGCACGGGCTGTGCCGTCTGGCGTGGGACGGCGAAGTGATCGCGGCGCGCGGGCAGGCGTTCCAGACCTTTGGCGCGGCGCGGGTCGTGCCGCCGCCGGGCACGTTCTTGCAGGCCACCGTGCACGGCGAACATACCTTGCAGGCGCTGGTGATGGAAATTTGTGCAGGCGCCAGATCGGTGGCCGACCTGTTCGCGGGCTGCGGCACTTTCAGCTTTCCGTTGCTGACCCATGCCGAAGTGCACGCGGTCGAGGGCGATGCCGAAATGACGGCAGCACTGGCTGCTGGCTGGCGCGCTGCGGGCGGATTGCGCCCCCTGACAGCGCAGGCACGCGACCTGTTCCGCCGCCCCCTGTTGCCGGACGAGCTCAAGCGGTTTGACACCGTGGTCATTGACCCGCCGCGCGCAGGCGCTGCCGCTCAGGTCGCGCAGATCATCGAAAGCAACGTGAAAACCGTGGCCTATGTTTCGTGCAATCCGGTGACCTTTGCACGCGACACTGCGCAACTGGTTTCGGCGGGCTTTACGCTGGAATGGGTGCAGCCGGTGGACCAGTTCCGTTGGTCGTCTCACGTTGAACTGGTCGGCAAGTTGACGCGCCTGTGACCGTCTTTCCTGCGATAACGGCTTGGTGAACGCCCGGATTCAGTGTACCGATAAAACGCAGTAAATGGTAGCCTGACAACAGGCACACAAGGCAGGACGATTACGATGAAACGCAGGGCATTGATCCTTGGCGGCGTTGCGGCGGCGATTGTGCCCGCATGTACCCCCAGCAAATTCAAACGCTATAACGGCCCTGCCGTGACCTTTGTCGTGGTGAACAAATCACAACGCCAGATGTTCCTGTTGCACAAGGATCGCGTGCTGAAAGCCTATACCATTGATCTGGGTTTTGCCCCCATCGGCCACAAGTTCTTCGAAGGTGACGGCCGCACGCCCGAGGGCGTGTATCTGATCGACCGGCGCAACCCGAACAGCAAATTCCACCTGTCGGTTGGCATTTCCTATCCCAACGAAGTCGACCGCGCGGCCGCCGCGGCGCTGGGCAAGTCACCGGGCGGCGACATCTTTATTCACGGGAATTCCGAAAAGCGGAAAAAGGGCCAGAACGACTGGACCTGGGGCTGTATCGCGGTGACCGACAAGGAAATCGAAGACATTTACGCGATGGTCGGCGACGGCACGCCGATTCAGATCAACCCGTAAAACGGGCCACAGTGCGGCCGCGACGGGCCGTCAGGCCCGCCGCCGGTTTGGTTGATTATTCGCTGGTTTCCACAATCCCAGCCGCATCGTCAGACGATGCTGTGGTTTGATCCACACGCGCAGGCACGCGACGCGATGCTGCCGGGTTGGCCAGCGGCACGATTGCGGTGCTGTTGGGGTTGGCCATGACCATCGTCCACCAGATCTTGCCGTTGCTTTCCTGATACCAGGAAAATCCCATCTGGCTGGCGTCACGCGACAGGATGGTGCGGCGGGTGTCGGGCTGTTCCATCCAGGCGGCCAGTGTTTCCAGCTCTGATTCGTAGGTTTCCGAGATGTTTTCACCCACAAGACGCCCCGGGTAGCCCACGCGCTGCAAGCGGTCGATGGGCGACGAGCCGTCCGACCCAAAGTGCCAGGGGCGGTTTTGCGCCGACATGTCGCGCGAATGGGTCGCGGCGGCAGCATTCAGTTGCGGGTTCAGTTCGACAGCCGCAGCGCCTTGGGCCTGGCGCAGGGCGTTGACCGAATCAAGCATCCGGTATTGCAGCTTCGATGTGTCGCCCGCGCGGATGCGGTACATTTTCGGTGCCGGACTGCCGTCCGAGGTCAACGTCGGGGTTGACGGCGGAACGGCGCAGGCGCTTAGAACAAGGAAACCTGCCATAAGCAGGGTAAAGATACGGATCATGACAGGCTCCAGTCGATTGGTTTTGTGGTGAGATACAGTGCCACGCGTGGCAATTCAAACGCACATCGGCGTGAGCTTGCCGGATGACAGTTGTTTGAATTGCGACTGCGTCTTTCGCGCCATATATAAAAGGGCAAATGCAGTATCCGCACAACAGGAGGACATATAATGTCCAGCAAGCGTTTTGAATTCAACAACCGTCGCGCCTTTTTGGCAGGCTCTGCCGCGTTGCTTGCGACGCCCGCGCTTGCACAGGTTCCCGCCGGCCAGGCCGAGCGTGACCCGACACAATCGGTGCGCCGCAACATTTCCAGCTTTCGCACGCTGGACTGGCAGCCCTATTTTGACAACCTGAAAAACGGTGCGATTCTGGTCGATATCGACAGCCGCGCCGTGCACTTCTGGAACCAAGACCAATCGGTGTACAAATTGTACCCGTCCAGCGTTCCGCTGACCGATGACCTGACGCGTCGTGGTCGCACCAGTGTCGTGCAAAAAGTTGTCGGGCCAAGCTGGCGTCCGACACCGTCGATGTTGCAGCGCAACCCCGAATGGCCCGACTTTATCGGCCCCGGCCCCGATAACCCCTTGGGAACGCACGCTTTGTACCTGAGCTGGACGTATTACCGTATTCACGGAACGCACGACACGCGCAAAATTGGCCGTCGTTCGTCCAACGGATGCATCGGCCTGTACAACGAACATATTCAGGAATTGTTCGGCATGGCCAATGTGGGCACACAAGTGTTGCTAATTTGACGACATCCGATTGATTAGCGGCCTTTGTGCGGCAATGTGGGTTTGCAATCGACCTTATTTGCTGTTTACAACGGGATACGAGGTAAGTCTTGGGTGCGCGTCCGCACAATTGCTGGCGCGCTTTTTCTGGAGGTTAACATGAAAAAACTCGTTCTCGCCGCCGCTCTGACAGCTGCTGCAACTACCGCATTCGCCGGCGCTCCTGCCGATCCGATCATCGAAGCACCCGTCGTGGTTGAAGAAGCTACTTCTTCTTCTTCCGGCATCCTGCTGCCCCTGCTGCTTCTGGCACTGGTCGCTGCAGCTGTGTCCAACTAAGCGACGCTTCATACCAATAGAAAAGGCGGTGCTTCGGTACCGCCTTTTTTTATGTCCAACGCTATGTCAAAACCGGGATCACCCCCGGGTGGTGCCGGCCGGGCGGCTGACCTTAATCCAGCCAGCCGCGCAGGTTTTCCGCGATCACGTTAGACAGCGCCTGAATGTGCGCAGGCTCGTCATTCAGACATGGGATATAGGTGAAGCTTTCGCCGCCCGCGTGTTCAAAGCTTTCGTTGATCTCTTCGTTGATCTCTTCCAGCGTTTCGATGCAATCCGCCGAAAACGCAGGCGCGCAAACGGCGATGCGTTTCTTGCCCGCTTTGGCCTGCCGTGCGACCTCTTCCACGGTATAGGGTTGCAGCCATTCCTCGGGGCCGAATTTCGACTGGAAGGTGGTCATGATCTGGCTGTCGTCCCAGCCCAGCCGTTCCTTCAGCAGGCGCGTCGTTTTCTGGCATTGGCAGTGATATGGATCGCCTTGCATCAGATAGCGTTGCGGCACCCCGTGATAGGAACACAGCAGAATATCGGGCCGCTGGTCCGCCTGCGCATAGCCGCGTTCGATGGACTGGGCCAGCGCGTCGATGTAATCGGTGCGGTCGAAATAGGGCGGCACCGTGCGCGCGACCGGCTGCCAGGTTTCTTTCTGCAAGGCGCTGAAAAACGCATCGTTGGCGGTGGCCGACGTGGCGCCGGCATAGTGCGGATACAGCGGGAAAAACAGGATCTTGCGACAGCCCGCTTCGATCAACGCGCGCACCTTCGATTCGGTGGACGGATTGCCGTAGCGCATACAGTAATCGACCATGACCGCATCACCGTACCGCGCCTGCATCGCGTCCGCGATCTTGGCCGTCTGCGCCTTGGTGATGGTCAGCAGCGGGCTTTCGTTCGCATCCTCGTTCCAGATGGATTTATAGGCGGCGCCGGACGTGAAGGGCCGTTTTGTCAAAATCACCGTCTGCAACAGCGGTTGCCACAGCCACGGCGAATAGTCGATCACGCGGCGGTCGGACAGGAATTCGCCCAGGTAGCGGCGCATCGACCAATAGTCATAGCCATCCGGCGTGCCCAGATTGGCCAGCAGAATCCCGACACGCTCGGACGGGACGGCCGGGTGATCGGGTGCGGCGTGGGCAGGGCGTTGGGCGTTGGCTTTTGTATCGGGCATGACTGTTTCCGCTGTTCAGGTGTCCGAGACATAGAGGGTTTTGGCCCGAGTTCAATCAGGCAAGGGCCGCTCTGCGACATTGAGCGCATCCGCAAGCCGCTGTTGCGCCGACCCGGGGCGCAGGGCTTTGGGCTGGCTGGCGTCCGGTGCCCATCCGGCCAGAAACACCAGGTCGAATGTTGTACGTATTCGGCCCGTATCTGTACCAAACGCGGATTGATAGCGTGCGACCGCATCCATCATCACCGCCTTGCGGGTGGGTTTGCGCAGCCGTCCGGTCAGCGCGTTGGTTTCGCCCATGGCGCGCAGGTCGTGCATCAGGTGCAGGGGGGATTTATATTCCACCCGTTGCGTCAGCACATCCGCCACCGGCAGGGCAAAGCCTGCGCGTTGCAGCAACGCCCCCAGATCGCGCACCTCGCCCATCGGGGCGATGCGGGGGCTTAGCCCGCCGGTTTGCGCAACTTCGGCCTCGGCCAGACAGGCGCGCAATTCGTTCAGGGTTTGCCCGCCAAAGCACACGCCCAGAAACAGCCCGTCGGGTTTCAGCGCGCGCTGGCATTGGATCAACTGGCCCACCGGATCATTGGCCCAGTGCAGGCCCATCGCGTGAATCACCAGATCATGTGTGGCGGGTTGCAGGTCCAATGTTTCGCTATCGGAAACAATCGTGAGGCCTGGCGCAATGTTGTCCCAGAATTGGGGAAAACCAGTCACCACGGCAGCCTGCGTAAATGTCCTGTTAACCAGTTCCAGCCGATCCTGAATTTCGTCCCGCGCCGTCTGGTGCAGGAACATCGCATCGGCCCGCACGCGTTTGCGGTGTGCGGTCAGGGCGGCGGTGTCGGTCAAAGGAGCATGTGCGTTCATGGAGCTTAGATAGAATGGTTGCGACGCGGTTACAAACGGCCCTTTCCCTGATCTATCCGGCGCGGTGTCTGGGCTGCGGCGTGGTGGTGAATGACGACTTTGGCCTGTGCGGGATCTGCTGGCGGGACACGCCTTTTGTCGGCGGGGCGATCTGCGATTCGTGCGGGGGACCATTGCCGGGGCAACAGGGCGTGGATGTCGCGCATTGTGACGATTGTCTGCGCGATCCACCGCCGTGGGATCAGGGACGCGCGGCGCTGGTCTATCGCGATCGGGCGCGGGTTCTGGTGCTGAGCCTGAAACACGCGGACCGGCAAGAGGTCGTGGTGCCCGCATCGGGGTGGATGGCCCACGCGGTGCGCGACATCGTGACCCCGGATACATTGGTCGCCCCCATCCCGCTGCATTGGACGCGCATGTTGGCGCGGCGGTACAATCAGTCTGCCTTGTTGGCCGATGCGATGGCGAAGCGGTTAGAGCTGTCCTATTGTCCCGACCTTCTGGTTCGGATTCGCCGCACCCGAAGTCTGGACAAGCTGGACCGTACGCAGCGGCGCGCCGTGCTTGATGGGGTTTTGAAGCTTAACCCGAAGCGAGGGCACCGTATCGCGGCAGGTCGGCCGGTGATTTTGGTCGATGACGTGATGACCTCAGGCGCGACACTGGCCGAGGCGACGCGCGCCATTCGTGCGTCTGGTGCAGGGCGGGTGTGCGTGGTGACACTGGCGCGGGTGACCAAAGACACCTAGATATGGGGCAACTGACCCATATCGAGGATGCAACGATGAAACCTGTTGAAATTTACACCACGCCGATCTGCGGCTTTTGCCACCGCGCCAAGCAGTTGTTGAACCAGAAGGGCGTCGATTTTACCGAAGTCGACGTGATGGCCAACCCCGAGCGCAAGGCCGAGATGATGCAGCGTGCCAACGGGGGCCGCACCGTGCCGCAGATTTTTGTCGGCGACATGCATGTGGGTGGCTGTGACGACCTGTATGCGCTGGAGCGTCTGGGCAAGCTGGACGCGTTGCTGGCCGCCTGATGCAGGCCGCGCTGCTGCAACTGAACGTCGGGGATGATCCGGCGGCCAATCTGGCGCAGACCACAGCATTGCTGGGCGATGCTGTGGCTGCGGGCGCGCAGTTTGTGCTGACGCCCGAGGTGACCAACTGCATTTCGACGCGCCGCGCACACCAGCAAGAGGTGCTGCAAGACGAGGCGTCGGACATCACCTTGGCCGGGTTGCAGGCACAGGCGGCGGCGCATGGCATCTGGCTGTTGATCGGATCGCTTGCGGTCAAGACGGATGATGCCGACGGGCGCTTTGCCAACCGGCAGTTTCTGATCGGGCCGGATGGCGGAATTCGCGCGCGCTACGACAAGATCCATATGTTCGATGTGCAGATTGGCGAAGGCGAGACCTATCGCGAATCAGCGGGCTATCGGCCCGGCACGACGGCAGTTGTGGCCGACATGCCCGAATTTCGGCTGGGCATGGCCACCTGTTACGACATGCGCTTTGGCCATCTGTCGCGGGCATTGGTGCAGGCTGGGGCGCAGGTGTTGGTCTATCCGTCGGCATTTTCGCCGGTCACGGGGGCGGCACATTGGCACAGCCTGTTGCGGGCGCGTGCAATTGAAAGCGGCGCGTGGGTTCTGGCCCCTGCGCAGACCGGCACGCATCCGGCGACGTCGGGGCCGCAGCGCAGCACTTATGGGCATTCCCTTGTGATTGACCCGTGGGGCGATGTAGTAGTGGATGCAGGGACGGAGCCGGGTTTTTCGGTGTTCGATCTGGACATTAGCAAGGTCACGGACGCCCGCCGCCGCATTCCGGCGCTGGAAAACGCCCGTGAATTCGACGGACCATGAACAAAATGAACGCATGACCCAGGACAAGGACGCATTGGCCATCGCGCTGTTCAGCGAGGTTCTGGCGGCTGACCAGACGGTGCGCAATCGGCTGGGGCGGGTGCTGCCCAAGGGCATGGAAATTTCGCATTTCTCGGTGCTGAACAATCTGGCGTGGCACCACGGTGAACGCACGCCTGCACAACTGGCCGAGACGTTCAACGTGACGCGCGGGGCCATGACCAACACCCTGCGCAAGCTGCAATGGCAGGGATATGTGCACATCCGTCCCGACTGGGACGACGCACGGCGCAAGCTGGTGGCGATCAGCCCCGCCGGTGCACAGGCCCGCGATGCGGCGGTGTCGGCCATTGCGCCGCTGTTTCGCGATCTGGTCGACAAGGTCGGCGAGGAACAGGTGCGCGCGGCGATCCCGACGCTGCGCGAGTTGCGCAACCAGTTGGCGGATAAGGCTTAACGCGGTTTCAGGCTGGCCGTGACATAGTTCACGCTGAGATCACGATCCGACAGACGCCAGGCCCAGGTCAGCGGATTGAACACGAACCCCTGCCGGTCCACAGGGTCCAGCCCCGCGCGTTTCAGCAGATCGAACAATTCGTCCGGTGTAATGAACTTGGACCACTCATGGGTGCCCTTGGGCAGCCAGCGCATGATGTGTTCGGCCCCGATGATCGCCATCGCAAAGGATTTGGGATTGCGGTTCAGGGTCGAGCAGATGTGCAGCCCGCCCGGTTTCAGCAGTTCGCGGCAGGCGGTCAGATAGGCCAGCGGGTCGGACACGTGTTCGACGACCTCCATGTTCAGCACCGCGTCGAACTGTTCGCCCGCGGCGGCCATATCTTCGGCGGTGGTGTGGCGATAGTCGATGTCCAGCCCCGATTGTTGCGCATGAACCTGTGCCACGGGAATGTTGCCCGCCGCGGCATCGGCGCCCACCACGTCGGCCCCCAGCCGCGCCATCGGTTCGGCCAGCAGCCCACCGCCACAGCCGATGTCCAGAATACGCAGGCCTGCAAAGGCGTCGGGTGCGTTCAGGTCGCGGTCGAATTCGGCGGCGATCTGGCTGGTGATATAGTCCAGACGGCAGGGGTTCAGCATGTGCAGCGGCTTGAATTTGCCCGTCGGGTCCCACCATTCAGCGGCCATCGCCTCGAATTTGGCGACTTCTGCGGGGTCTACGGTGCCCTGATGCGCTTGCATTCTGCTCTCCATATGCTCAATTGTTCCTTGCACCCTATATAGGACGGTCATGGACAAGTACCCGGATCAAAAGCGCGCAGTGCAATATCTTTACCCGCCGGTCGATCCGTTCGACCAGCGGATGATGGATGTGGGCGACGGGCACAAGATTTATGTCGAACAGTGCGGCAATCCGTCAGGGATTCCTGTCGTGGTGCTGCACGGTGGCCCCGGTGGCGGATGCAGTCCCGCGATGCGGCGGTATTTCGATCCTGCGGTGTTCCGCGTGGTGTTGTTTGACCAGCGCGGCTGCGGGCGGTCGCGGCCCCATGCGGTGATCGAGAACAACACGACATGGCATCTGGTCCACGACATCGAGATGATCCGCGAGGCGCTGGGCATCGACGCGTGGATCGCCTTTGGCGGCAGTTGGGGGGCGACGCTGGCGCTGATCTATGCGCAGACCCACCCCGACCGCGTGCGCGAACTGGTGTTGCGTGGCGTGTTCACCATGACCAAGGCCGAGATCGACTGGTTCTATGGCGGAGGTGCCGGCAAGTTCTGGCCCGAGGTCTGGGCGCGTTTTGTCGGCCTGATCCCCGAGGACGAGCGCGGCGATCTGGTGGCGGCCTATCACAAGCGGCTGTTCAGCGGCGACCGGATCGAAGAAACCAAATACGGGCGCGCCTGGGCGTCGTGGGAAAACGCGCTGGCGTCGATCCACAGCAACGGTATGGGTGGCGAAGCACCGGGCGAATATGCGCGGGCGTTCTCGCGGCTTGAGAATCACTATTTCATCAATGGGGGGTTTTTAGAGTTTGACGGGCAGATTCTGGCGAACATGGACCGGATTGCCGATATTCCGGGCACCGTGGTGCAGGGCCGCTATGACATGATCTGCCCGCCCGACAGCGCCTATGCCATTGTGCAACGCTGGCCGCGTGGCACGTTGAAGATGGTACGCAATGCGGGCCATGCGCTGTCTGAACCGGGGATCAGTTCGGAGCTGGTGCGGACGATGGACCGGATCGCCATGACGGAGCAGCGGCGATGAAACGGATGGACCGTCGTGCCTTGTTTGCGTCGGGTGCTGCTGCGGCTTTGCTGGCGGCGACCGGCGTTCAGGCGCAGGTTTTGCCGCGTTCGGGCGGGCGCTTGCGGGCGGCCTTGTCCGGTGCGTCGCGTGACGACGGGTGGGATCTGGCCCCCGGCGGGCTGTTCATGCTGGCGGCCCAGCACACGGTGTTCGAGGCGCTGACCGAAGTGGCCGCCGATGGCAGCCTGCGCGGGGCGTTGGCGACAGGTTGGCAAGGGGCCGATGGTGGCCGCGTCTGGGGTTTCGATCTGCGGGCGGGTGTCCGGTTTCACGATGGCACACCGCTGCGCGCGCAGGATGTTGTGGCCAGTCTGGCCGATCAGGTGGACGGCACGGTGCGGGCCGAAGGTGCGGGGCGCGTTGTTGTGCACCTGAACCACGCGCAGGCCGATCTGCCCTATGTGCTGTCCGGCGCGTTGATCCGCCCCGCTGACCCTGACGCGCGGGCGCAGGGTGTGGGCACCGGCCTGTACCGCGTTCAGAAATTCGACGCGGGTCGCCAGTTTATCGGTGCGCGGGTCAGCGATCATTACAAGAACAACCGTGCCGGTTGGTTCGATACGGTCGAGTTCGTGTCGATCCCGGCGCAAGAGGTCCGCGCCGAGGCATTGCGCGCAGGTCTGGTGGATGCCGCCGACGTGACCAGCCGCGATGCGCTGGCCGATGACCGTGCGTTCATGCACCTGCCCGACGCCGCCCGATGCCAGCAGATCGTGCACCGCGACATCGGCGTTCCGGCGGAAATCGGCACACGGCACGCGCTGGACGATCTGCGTATGGCGGAACGGTGGTGGCGGGTGTAGGCCAAGGGGGCTTGTAGTTGCAGGCCCGTCGGCGTATATGCCCTGTAACAGCGGCGCGCTGGGGTCCAAACCCGACGCTCCACCGAGAAAGAGCAACGGGCCGCGCGCCCGTTTTTTTTGTGTCTGCTAGAATCTGCTTGGAAGTAACCACGTGACTGTAAATGACCTGATTGCCAAAGCCGCCATCGACCGCCGCATGGCCGAGATCATCACTCCGGTGATCGAGGATCTGGGGTTCGAGTTGGTGCGCGTCCGCCTGATGAGCGGCAAGGAATCGATTTTGCAGATCATGGCCGAACGTCCCGATGGCGGGATCGAGGTGGATGATCTGGCCGAAATCTCGACCGCCGTCAGCGCCACGCTGGACGTCGAAGACCCGATTCTGGATGCCTATACGCTGGAAGTGTCCAGCCCCGGCATCGACCGTCCGCTGACCCGTCTTAAGGACTTTGCGACCTTCGAGGGTTACGAGGCGAAGCTGGAAACAGACGAGCTGATCGACGGCCGTCGCCGGTTCAAGGGCGAGCTGGCCGGTGTCGAGGATGACGAGGTGTTGATCAACATCGAAGAGGGCACGATCGGCCTGAAGTTCGAATGGCTCAGCGATGCCAAACTGGTGCTGACCGACGACCTGATCAAAGAGATGCTGCGCCAGCGCAAACAGGCCGGTGTTCTGAACGAAGACGCATTTGACGATATTGAGACCGAAGGGTCCGATGAGGAGAAAGACTGATGGCAATTACATCTGCAAACCAGCTTGAGCTGCTGCAAACCGCCGAGGCTGTTGCGCGCGAAAAGATGATCGACCCCGGTCTGGTGATCGAGGCGATGGAAGAGAGCCTCGCCCGGGCCGCCAAAAGCCGCTATGGCGCAGAGATGGACATTCGTGTCGCCATCGACCGCAAGACCGGTCGCGCCACGTTCACCCGCGTGCGCACCGTGGTTTCCGAGGACGAGCTGGAAAACTATCAGGCCGAGTTCACCGTCGAGCAGGCCAAGCAGTATATGGCCGACCCCAAGATCGGTGACACATTCGTCGAAGAAGTGCCGCCCGTGGAAATGGGCCGGATCGCCGCGCAGTCGGCCAAGCAGGTGATCCTGCAAAAGGTCCGCGAAGCCGAGCGTGACCGCCAGTACGAAGAGTTCAAGGACCGCGCAGGCACGATCATCAACGGTCTGGTCAAGCGCGAGGAATACGGCAACGTCATCGTCGATGTAGGCGCGGGCGAAGCAATTCTGCGTCGCAACGAGAAGATCGGCCGCGAAAGCTATCGCCCGAACGACCGTATCCGCGTTTACATCAAGGACGTGCGCCGCGAACAGCGCGGCCCGCAGATTTTCCTGTCGCGCACAGCGCCGGAATTCATGGCCGAGCTGTTCAAGATGGAAGTGCCCGAGATTTATGACGGCATCATCGAGATCAAGGCCGTGGCCCGTGACCCCGGTTCGCGCGCCAAGATTGCCGTGATCAGCTATGACAACTCGATCGACCCTGTCGGTGCCTGCGTCGGTATGCGCGGCAGCCGGGTTCAGGCCGTCGTGAACGAGCTTCAGGGCGAAAAGATCGACATTATCCCGTGGAACGACGACCAGCCCACGTTCCTGGTGAACGCGCTGCAACCGGCCGAAGTGACCAAGGTTGTTCTGGACGAAGAAGCGGGCAAGATCGAAGTGGTTGTTCCCGAGGAACAACTGTCGCTGGCGATTGGCCGTCGTGGTCAGAACGTGCGTCTGGCGTCGCAGCTGACCGGTCTGGACATCGACATCATGACCGAAGCCGAAGAATCGGCGCGTCGTCAGGCCGAATTCGAAGTCCGCACCAAGCTGTTCATGGACAATCTGGATCTGGACGAATTCTTTGCCCAGCTTCTGGTTGCCGAAGGGTTCACCAGCCTGGAAGAAGTCGCCTATGTCGAGCAGGACGAACTGCTGGTCATCGACGGTGTCGATTCCGATACGGCCAAGGAACTGCAAGCCCGTGCCCAAGACGTGCTGGCCGAGCAGAACAAAGCAGCCCTTGCCGCCGCCCGCGAACTGGGCGTCGAGGACAGCCTGGTTGAATTCGAGGGTCTGACACCCCAAATGATCGAGGCACTGGCCAAGGACGACGTCAAAACGCTGGAAGACTTTGCAACCTGCGCTGACTGGGAACTGGCCGGCGGCTGGACCACGGTGAACGGCGAGCGCGTCAAGGACGACGGCGTGCTGGAGCCCTTCGACATCAGCCTGGAAGAAGCGCAGACCATGATCATGACCGCGCGCGTTCTGCTGGGCTGGGTTGACCCGACCGAGTTGGAAACAGATGAAGATCTGGAAGACGACGAGGACGGCGAAGCGACGGAGGAGGCCGAGGCCTGATCGCGGGCTTCGGGGAACGCTGATGGCACGCGGTGGCGCCACCAAAGACCGGGAAGACGGTCCAGAACGCAAGTGCATTGCCACGGGCGAGGTTCAGCCTAAGTATGGGCTGGTCCGGTTCGTGGTGGGCCCGGACATGCAGATTTTCCCTGATATTGCGGGAAAACTGCCGGGCCGGGGCATTTATGTCGCGGCTGACCGGGATGCGATACAAAAGGCCGTGACCAAAAAGCTGTTTTCGCGTGGTGCGAAGATGCAGGTCACGGTGCAAGAAGATCTGGCAGACGAGGTGGAGCGCCAGTTGGCACGCCGCGTTGTCGACCTGATTGCCCTGTCTCGCAAGTCCGGTCGGGCCGTGGCGGGTTATGAAAAGGTGAAAACCTGGCTTCAGACCGAAGAGGCCGAAGTGTTGATCCAGGCTGTGGACGGATCGGCGCGTGGCAAGACAAAATTGAGCACTCCGCACTACGGCAGCTACATTGGCTGGCTTAGTGCGGATGAATTGGGTTTGGCTTTCGGACGTCAAACTGTGATACATGGGGCGCTCGCCTCTGGTGGACTCACGCAACGTGTTGTAGAGGAAGCCCGAAGGCTGAAGGGTTTGCGCCCAAACGCATAGATGGCAGGGGCCATCTGGAAGGATAGACGAGCTAGATGAGCGATACAGACGGTAAGAAGACATTGGGACTGCGCGGAGGCGCGCGTCCGGGGAATGTGAAACAAAGTTTCAGCCACGGGCGGACCAAGAACGTCGTCGTCGAAACCAAACGCAAACGCGTTGTGGTGCCCAAGACAGGTGCGGCCAAAGGTGGCACCAGCAACCCGTCGCTGGGTGATCCGGCGAAGCGTCCCGCAGGGATTACCGATGCGGAGATGGAACGCCGCCTGAAGGCCGTTCAGGCCGCCCGGTCGCGCGAGGTCGAAGAGGCCGCCGCACGGGAAGCGGAAGAAAAAGCACGCGCCGAAGATCGCGAGCGTCGCCGCGCCGAGCAGGAAGCCAAAGAGCAAGAAGAGCGCGAGCGCGAGGAAAGCCTGAAGGCGAAGGCCGAAGAGGAAGAGCGCAAGGCGAAAGAAGCCGCTGCTGCTGCCGCACAGGCTGCTGCTGCTCCGGCCCCCACGGACGTGGACCAACCACAGCGCGCCGCGCCGTCGCGCCCTGCGCCGCAGGATGCCAACGCCGCCCGCAAAAAAGACCGCGATGCCGACCAGCGCAATGCCCGCAACAAGGGTGCTGACGATGGCCGCCGTTCGGGCAAACTGACGCTGAACCAGGCACTGTCCGGTGGCGAAGGTGGCCGTCAGCGGTCGATGGCAGCGATGAAGCGCAAGCAAGAGCGTGCGCGTCAAAAAGCGATGGGTGGTTCGGTTGAACGTGAAAAGGTCACGCGCACCGTCAACCTGCCCGAAGCGATCGTCGTGTCCGAGCTGGCCAACCGTATGGCCGAGCGCGTGGGCGATGTCGTGAAATCGCTGATGCAAATGGGCATGATGGTGACGCAAAACCAAACCATTGACGCTGACACAGCTGAGCTGATCATCGAAGAATTCGGCCACACCGTGAACCGCGTGTCCGACGCCGACGTCGAACAGGTGATCAACGAGGTCGAAGACAAGCCCGAAGATCTGCAACCGCGTCCTCCGGTCATCACGATCATGGGCCACGTCGACCACGGCAAGACATCGCTGCTGGACGCGATCCGCAACGCCAAGGTTGTCGCGGGCGAGGCCGGTGGCATCACCCAGCACATCGGTGCCTATCAGGTGACGACCGACAGCGGTCAGCTTCTGTCGTTCCTCGACACTCCGGGCCACGCGGCGTTTACGTCGATGCGGTCGCGCGGTGCTCAGGTGACGGACATCGTGGTGCTGGTGGTCGCGGCGGATGACGCCGTGATGCCGCAGACGGTCGAGGCGATCAACCACGCCAAGGCCGCTAAGGTTCCGATGATCGTTGCGATCAACAAGATCGACAAACCGGGTGCAAACCCCGACAAAGTGCGCACCGACCTGTTGCAGCACGAAGTCATCGTCGAGAAAATGTCGGGCGAAGTGCAGGACGTGGAAGTGTCGGCCATCAATGGCGACGGTCTGGACGATCTGCTGGAAGCCATCGCGCTGCAATCCGAATTGCTGGAACTGAAAGCCAACCCAAATCGCGCCGCCCAGGGTGCCGTGATCGAGGCGCAGCTTGACGTGGGCCGCGGCCCCGTGGCCACGGTTCTGATCCAGAACGGCACATTGCGTCAGGGCGACATCTTTGTTGTGGGCGAGCAGTACGGCAAGGTCCGTGCGCTGATCAACGACAAGGGCGAGCGTATCAAGGAAGCCGGTCCTTCGGTTCCGGTCGAGGTTCTGGGCCTGAACGGCACACCCGAAGCGGGCGACGTTCTGAACGTGACATCGACCGAAGCGCAGGCGCGCGAAATCGCTGAGTATCGCGAAAAAGCCGCCAAGGACAAACGCGCTGCTGCCGGTGCCGCCACGACGCTGGAACAGCTGATGGCGAACGCCAAGGAAAACGAAAACGTCAGCGAATTGCCGATTCTGGTCAAAGCCGACGTTCAGGGTTCTGCGGAAGCGATCGTTCAGGCGATGGAAAAAATCGGCAACGACGAGGTGCGCGTGCGCGTGCTGCACTCGGGTGTTGGTGCCATCACCGAAACCGACGTGGGTCTGGCCGAAGCATCGGGCGCGCCCATCATGGGCTTTAACGTTCGTGCCAACGCCTCGGCGCGCAACACTGCCAACCAGAAGGGCGTCGAAATCCGGTATTATTCCGTGATCTACGACCTTGTTGACGACGTGAAAGCGGCCGCATCCGGCCTGCTGAGCAACGAGATCAAAGAGAACTTCATTGGCTATGCCAACATCAAGGAAGTCTTCAAGGTCACGGGCATCGGCAAGGTCGCGGGCTGTCTGGTCACCGAAGGCGTCGCCCGTCGCAGCGCCGGTGTGCGTCTGCTGCGCGACAACGTCGTGGTCCACGAGGGCACGCTGAAAACGCTGAAACGCTTCAAGGACGAAGTGTCGGACGTGCAGTCGGGTCAGGAATGCGGCATGGCGTTCGAGAACTATGATGACATCCGCGAAGGCGATGTGATCGAGATTTTCGAGCGCGAAGAAGTGACACGCACACTGGCGTGATCCTTCAGGTCAAACAAAAAAAGGGACGGCACCGCAAGGCGCCGTCCCTTTTTCTTTTCCGTGAGTTAACGTCAGGCTGCTTTGACGGGTGCGCCTGAATAAATACGACCGTCGAGATTAACACTCATACGACCGTCTGGCAGCATCCGCACAAAAGTGCCCTGTACGAATACGCAACTGCCCAACAAGATTGTTTTTAGCATATTTATCCCTCCCCAAAGACGCTCATGGCTTCATTAAGAGGCATAAATCTGAATCTGTCATGAAAAAATTACAAAACTCGAAAAAAAGGATGATTTTTTCGAAAACGATGACAAGCGCACACGAAAATTACAGCCAATCGCGCAAAATAGGGATCAAAGGCACATCTGCGGCGGGCATGGGATAGGTTTTCAGGTCATTGGGCCTGACCCATTTCAGCGCCTGATTTTCCTTGGACATCGGTGTGCCGCCCCATTTCCGGCAGGCAAACAGCGGCATCAGCAGGTGGAAATCGTCATAGCTGTGGCTGGCAAAGGTCAGCGGGGCCAGACAGCTTTGCCATGTCTCGATCCCCAGTTCCTCGTGCAATTCCCGGATCAGGGCCGCCTCGGGTGTTTCGCCCGGTTCGACCTTGCCGCCGGGAAACTCCCACAGTCCTGCCATCGACTTGCCTTCGGGACGCTGTGCCAGCAACACGCGCCCGTCCACGTCGATCAAGGCGACGGCAGAGACCAGAACAACTTTCATCTTACGACCGGTAGTCGGCGTTGATGTCGATATAGGCGTGGGTCAGGTCGCAGGTCCAGACCGTGGCCACAGCCTCGCCCAGTCCCAGATCAACGGTGATGTTGATCTCGTCACCCTTCATATGTGCGGCGGCGTCTGTTTCGGAATACTGCGGGCTGACCCAACCGTTTTCGGCCACCATCACGTCGCCAAAGCGGATGCTCAGCAGGTCGCGATCGGCAGGCGCGCTGGATTTGCCGATGGCCATGACAACACGGCCCCAGTTGGGGTCTTGTCCGGCGATGGCGGTTTTGACCAGCGGCGAATTGGCGATGGCCATGGCGTGCACCTTGGCGTTGGCGGCGGTGTCAGCGCCCGACACGGTGATTTCGACGAACTTGGTGGCCCCTTCGCCATCCCGCACGACCTGAAACGCCAGATCCTGCATCAGCCGGTGCACGGCGTCGGCAAAGGTGGCGTCGCCGGTCACGTCCACATCAGACGCACCCGTGGCGGCCATCAGCACGCTGTCCGAGGTCGAGGTGTCGCTGTCCACGGTGATGCAGTTGAACGTCAGATCGGCTGCGGTCGATACGATGGCTTGCAGGTTGTCCTGCGCGATGCGCGCGTCGGTAAAGATATAGACCAGCATCGTCGCCATGTCGGGCGCGATCATGCCCGACCCTTTGGCGATGCCGGCGATGGTGATGGTCTTGCCGTTCACCTCGACCGTTTCGACGGCCCCCTTGGGATAGGTGTCGGTCGTCATGATGGCGCGGGCGGCGTCTGCGATGCCGTCATCGCGCAGGGCGTCGTTCAGATCTGGCATTTTGGCCACCACACGATCGTGCGGCAGCGGTTCGCCAATGACGCCTGTGGACGAGGTAAAGACACGTGCCGAGGGCACACCACAGTTGATCGAAACGGCCTCGACGATCTCGTGGACGGATTCGGCCCCCTTTTTGCCGGTAAACGCATTGGCGTTGCCCGAGTTCACCAGGAACGCAGCGCCGCCGGCCTGATCACCGCCCAGCTTGGCCTGACAGTCCAGCACCGGTGCCGCGCGGGTCGACGAGCGTGTGAACACGCCCGCGATGGCCGTGCCCGGCACCAGTTTGGCCAGCATCACATCGGTGCGCCCGGCGTACCGGACGCCGGCGGCGATGGTGGCAAAAGTCACACCGTCCACCACCGGCAGATCGGGAAAGCGTTCGGGCGCCAGCGGGGAGAGTGCGATTTTGCCAGCCATGATTATTCGCCCAGTGTCACAGTGCTGAGCACCGAGGGGTCGATGCCTTCGGCGCCGTCACGGTTTACGTCGGCGTCGGCCACCAGCGCGTCAACGGCGGCGGTCACGGCTTCGGAACGGACTTGCTGCTCAAGCTCTTCGCGCACGTCTTCCAGCGCGGGGGCTTCGGCGTTGCGCACTTCGTTCAGCTTGATCACATGCCAGCCGAACTGGGTTTGCACGGGGTCGGAAATGTCGCCTGCTTCCATTGCCGCAACGGCAGTTTCAAATTCGGGGACCATGGCGCCCGCACCGAACCAACCCAGCGAGCCGCCACCGGGGCCCGACGGGCCTGTGGATTTTTCGCGGGCCGTGGCTGCGAAATCTGCGCCGCCTTTCAGCTCTTCGACGATGGCTTTGGCTTCGTCCTCGGTTTCGACCAGAATGTGGCTGGCGTTGAATTCCTTGGTGGGTTCGGCGTTGGCATAGGTCGCGTCATAGGCGGCCTGTAGCGCTTCGTCGGTCACGGCGGTGGCCAGGATCTTTTCGATGGCCTCACCAGCGATCAGCGAACGACGCTCGTTTTCCATCGACAATTCAACGCGTTTGGGCACATCGCCTTCATAGCTTTTTTCCAGCGCGGTTTGCTGGATCAACTGGTCAAGAATGCCGGGGAACAGCACTTCGTCGGGCAGTTGCTGGTATTGCTGGGGCAGGGTCGCCTTGGCGACCAGCATGTGACCCAGGGTGATTTCGGTGCCGTCAACGGTGGCGACGACAGTGGACAGGTCGGGCGTTTCATCCTGTGCGTGCAGCGGCTGCGACAAGGTCAGGGCAACCGCGACGGCGGGAAGAATGGCAAAGCGTTTCAGCATGGAATGGTCCTGTTCAGTTGTTGGCGCGTCATCTGCGGCCCCTCGTGGCCGGACGCGACATTGACACGGTTTCATGTGACCCTTACATCGCCCTATGGGCGCGGCCAGGATCGGCTTGACCCTGTATCTATGGGCTGCACGTGGCGCCGACAAGCAGATGCTGCGCAACCTGACACAAGATCGGCTGGAGAACGCATGCTCGGTATCGGAACACTTGCCAAAAAGGTCTTTGGGACCCCCAATGATCGACTGATCAAATCGGTGCGACCGCTGGTCGAACAGATCAACGCGCTGGAGCCTGAATTCGAGGCGCTGAGCGACGCGGGCCTGAAGGACAAGACCGAGGAGCTGGCCAAGCGGGCGATGGAAGGCGAAAGCCTGGACGATCTGCTGCCCGAAGCCTTTGCCAACTGCCGAGAGGCCGCCCGCCGTGCGCTGGGTTTGCGGGCATTTGACACCCAGTTGATGGGCGCGATTTTCCTGCATCGGGGCAATATTGCCGAACAAAAGACGGGCGAGGGCAAAACCCTGACCGCCAGTTTCGCCGCCTATCTGAATGCCTTGACCGGCAAGGGTGTGCACGTGGTGACCGTCAACGAATACCTGGCGCGCCGCGATGCCGAATGGATGGGCAAGGTGTTTGCCCACCTTGGTCTGACCAGCGACTGTGCCTGGGGCGGTATGGGCGAAGACAACAAGCGCGCGGCCTATGCCTGTGACGTGACCTATGCCACCAACAACGAGCTTGGGTTCGACTATCTGCGCGACAATATGAAAAGCGAGCTGAGCCAAATGGTGCAGCGCGGTCACAATTTTGCGATTGTGGACGAAGTTGACAGTATTCTGGTCGACGAAGCGCGCACGCCGCTGATTATCTCGGGGCCACTGGATGACCGGTCCGAGCTGTATCAGACCATTGATGCGGTGATTCCGCTGCTGGACGAAACCCACTATTCCGTCGACGAGAAAACCCGCAACGTGTCCTTTACCGAAGAGGGCAACGAGTTTCTGGAACAGCAATTGCTGGCGCGCGGTCTGATCGAAGAGGGCATGACCCTGTACGATCCCGAAAGCACGTCGATCGTGCACCACGTCAACCAGGGTTTGCGGGCGCACACACTGTTCCACAAAGACAAAGACTATATCGTGCGCAACGACGAGGTTGTGCTGATCGACGAATTCACCGGCCGCATGATGGCCGGTCGCCGTCTGTCCGAAGGTCTGCACCAGGCCATCGAGGCCAAGGAAGGCGTCAAGATCCAGCCCGAGAACGTGACGCTGGCCAGCGTGACATTCCAGAACTATTTCCGGCTGTACGACAAGCTGGCGGGCATGACCGGCACGGCATTGACCGAAGCCGAGGAATTCAGCGAAATCTACGGTCTGGGCGTGATCGAAGTGCCCACCAACCGGCCCATCGCCCGCGTTGACGAAGACGACCGCGTTTATCGCACCGCCGCCGAGAAATACGCGGCGATGATCGACGAGATCAAGGAAGCCCACGAAAAAGGCCAGCCTGTGCTGGTCGGCACCACGTCGATTGAAAAATCCGAGATGTTCGCGGCGATCCTGACCGAAAAGGGCATTCCGCATAACGTCCTGAACGCGCGCCAGCACGAACAGGAAGCGCAGATTATCGCGGACGCGGGCAAATTCGGCGCAGTGACCATTGCGACCAACATGGCCGGTCGCGGCACCGACATCCAGTTGGGCGGCAACGTCGATCTGAAGGTCCTTGAGGCGCTGACCGCCGATCCCGATGCCGACCCCGAAGCGATCCGCGCGCGGATCGAGGCCGAGCACGAGGAAGAAAAGCAAAAAGTGCTGGCGGCGGGCGGTCTGTTCGTTCTGGCATCGGAACGCCACGAAAGCCGCCGCATCGACAACCAGCTGCGTGGCCGTTCGGGCCGTCAGGGTGACCCCGGGCGCACGTCGTTCTATCTGTCGCTCGAAGACGACCTGATGCGCATTTTCGGCTCGGACCGTTTGGACAAGGTTCTGAAAACCCTGGGCATGGAAGAGGGCGAGGCGATCATTCACCCGTGGGTGAACAAATCGCTGGAACGCGCGCAGGCCAAGGTCGAAGGCCGCAACTTTGACATGCGCAAGCAGTTGCTGAAATTCGATGACGTGATGAACGACCAGCGTAAGGTTGTGTTCAGCCAGCGCCGCGACATCATGGAAGCCGAGGATCTGTCGGAAATCGCGTCTGACATGCGCGAACAGGTGATCGACGATCTGATCGACCAGTACATGCCCCAAGGGACCTATGCCGATCAGTGGAACACCGAAGGGCTGTATGCCGCTGTGATCGAAAACCTGGGCATCGACGTGCCGGTGATGGCATGGGCCGAAGAGGATGGCGTGGACGACGAACAGGTCCGCGAACGTCTGATCGAAGCCACCGACAAACTGATGGTGGAAAAGGCCGAAGTGTTCGGCCCCGAGAACATGCGGATGATCGAAAAGCAGGTCTTGCTGCAAGCCATCGACGGCAAGTGGCGCGAACACCTGCTGACGCTGGACCACCTGCGGTCGGTCGTTGGGTTCCGCGGCTATGCGCAGCGCGATCCGCTGAACGAATACAAGAACGAAGCCTTCCAGTTGTTCGAGGTGATGCTGGATTCGCTGCGTGAAGACGTGACGCAAAAACTGGCGCAGATCCGTCCCATGACCGAGGAAGAGCGCGCCGAGATGCTGGAACAAGCGGCGGCCCAACAGGCCGAGTTGCAGCAGGCCGCCAAGGATTCGCGCGATGCACAAACGCCCGCGCCATCCGCCGAAGCGGTTGCGACCGGCTTTGACGAAAACGATCCGACCACATGGGGCAACCCGGGCCGGAACGAGGCGTGCCCTTGCGGGTCGGGCAAGAAGTTCAAGCATTGCCACGGCACGCTAAGCTAAAACGCATTGTCGCGCGGCGCGACACAATCGCGCCGCATTGCCCCCAAATAGGGCCATAACTTGGCCCCGTTTATTTGCGATCTTTGATTCTGACCCAATTTTCAGAGGGCAAGGATCAATGGCGTATTACAAACAGATTGCGACGGCTGGCGGCACACTTGTGTGTGCGGTTGGTATCGGATTCATCATGCAAAACAGCGACACCGCCGAAAGCCGTTATGGCGCGGCCAAGGCGGTTCAGGCGCCGGTTGCGGTGCAGGCTCCGGTCGATACCGCGGCCTTGGATGGTCCGGTGCTGGACGTGCACGACATCATTCTGACGTCGGCGCTGGATCAGGATGCGCCGGACGCAGGCCGCCGCGACACGGTGGTGGCCCTGGGGCCTGTTGATACGCTGGTTTCTCCCGATACCTCTGACGTGGCGCCCGGCCAGTCGTGCAGCGTGACGGCCGTGGCAAAGCCATCGGGCCTTGGGCTGGTTGATCTGACAGTCATCGCGCCCTGCTTTGCCAATGAACGCCTGACCGTGCACCACAGCGGCATGCGGTTCACCGAAACCACCGATGCCACCGGCGCGCTGGACCTGTCCATGCCGGTGTTGGCGGACCCTGCGGTGATTGTTGTGGCGTTTGCCAATGGCGACGGGGCCGTGGCGCAAACCGATGTGCCCAGCCTGAACCAGTTTGACCGTGCCGTCCTGCAATGGAAAGGCGACGCCGGTTTCCAGATCCATGCGCGGGAGTTCGGGGCGGACTATGGCACCCAAGGGGACATCTGGGCCGAATCCCCCGGCGATCCGGTGCAGGCCATCAGCGGCGAGGGCGGCTTTCTGATGCGGCTGGGCGACCAGACGGCGTCGGATGCGATGGTGGCCGACATTTACACCTACCCCTCGGGCGCATCCCGCCAAGCGGGCGTGGTTGACCTGAGCGCCGAGATCGAAGTCAGCCTGTTCAACTGCGGTCTGGACATCGAAGCGCAGTCGCTGGAAGTGCGCGATGGCGACATCACCACCCGCAATCTGGACCTGACCATGCCGGGTTGTGACACCATCGGCAGCTTTCTGGTATTGAACAATTTGATCCAAGACCTGAAAGTCGCGCAAAAGTAATTCGCGTCAGGGGTTTCACCATGGTTTTGAAACGTGCGGCGGCTTTCGCCGCACTTTTCCTTTTTGGCTTCACGGTTCCGGCGCTGGCGCAGGATGTCACGCTGACATCGCGCGACGGCGGGATTGAGCTGAGCGGGACGCTGTTGGGATTCGACGGCGAGTTCTACAGGCTTGAAACCGACTATGGCGAGCTGACCGTCGACAGTTCCGGCGTGCTGTGCGACGGACCGGCCTGTCCGAACCTGCAAGACTACGTGGCCGACCTGTCTGTGTCCGGCTCGACGACCATGGGCGCGGTTTTGATGCCCGCGCTGGTCGAGGGGTTTGCCCAACGCGCCGGTTACGAAGCCGTGCGCGAGGCCGTGGACGACACCCGTTTTCGCTATCTTCTGACCAACACCGAAACCGGCAAACTGGCGGCGCGGTTTCATTTCCGGGTGACCACCACGGACGAGGGATTTGCCGACCTTCTGGCCAACGAGGCCGACATCGTTATGGCCCTGCGCGAGATACGACCCGGCGAGCGGCAGCGCGCGCGCGAGGCGGGGATGGGCGATATGACCGGCCTGCACCGCAGCCGCGTTCTGGCGCTGGATGCGGTTGTGCCGGTGGTGGCCCCGGGCAATCCGGTGCGCAGCATTTCGCCGCAGGATCTGGCACGCGTGTTTTCGGGGCAGGTGACGAACTGGCAAGAGCTGGGCGGCGTCGATGCGCCGATTTCTCTGCATCTGCCGCAAGCTGCAACAGGTCTGGGGCAGGCGGTGGCCGATCAGGTGATGCAGCCCGTGCGGCTGGAGATTGCAGAAAGCGTGGTGCGGCATCCGCTGGGCACAGCGCTGTCGGCGGCGGTGATGGACGACCCGTTTGCCATTGGTATCGCCAGCTATGCCGAGGTGGGGAATACGGTGCCGCTGGTGCTGACCGGCGACTGCGGCTTTGCGCTTGAGGCCGGGCGGCGCACGATCAAGACCGAAGATTATCCGCTGACCGCGCCGATGTTCCTGTATCTGCCCGCACGCCGTCTGCCCCAGATTGCGCGTGAGTTTCTGGCCTTTACCCGCGGCCCGACGGCACAGGTGGTGATCCGCCGCGCCGGTTTTGTCGATCAGTCCCCCGAAGAGGTGTCGATTGATATGCAAGGCAACCGTTTTGCCAACGCCATCAGCACCGCAGGCCCCGAGATTTCGCTGGACGAGCTGCAACGCATGGTGCGCACGCTGGACGGTATGGCGCGGCTGACCACGTCGTTCCGGTTCGAGGCAGGGTCGATCCGGCTGGACGCGCAATCGCGCAGCAACGTGCAGCAACTTGCCCGTGCGATGGAGGTCGGCACCTATGACGCGCGCCGTATCCTGTTCGTGGGCTTCAGCGATGGCGACGGCCCGTCAGCGGCCAACCGCAACATCGCCCTGCGTCGCGCAGATGCGGTGCGCCGTGCGATCACCGAGGCGGCCCAGACCGAGGACACCAAACGCGTAACGCTGGACGTAGATGCCTTTGGCGAGGCGCTGCCGATGGCCTGCGACGACAGCGCGTGGGGCAGGCAGGCGAATCGCCGGGTCGAGGTCTGGGTGCGTTAAAGATACCCCTCTGACTTAAAGCTAAGCTCGCGGGATTTGCCCACGATCAGATGGTCGTGCAGCGACAGGCCCAATGCAACGCAGGCTGCCTCGATCTGCTGGGTCATGGAGATGTCCGACTGGCTGGGGGTCGGGTCGCCTGACGGGTGGTTGTGTACCAATATCAGCGCCGAGGCGTTCAGCTCCAGTGCCCGCTTGGCCACCTCGCGCGGGTAAACGGGCACGTGATCCACGGTGCCCTTGGCCTGTTCCTCGTCTGCGATCAGGACGTTCTTGCGATCCAGATACAGCACGCGGAACTGTTCGGTCTCGCGGTGCGCCATTGTGGTGTGGCAGTAATCCACCAGCGCATCCCAGCTTGAAATGGCGTGTTGGTTCAGCACCTTGGCGCGGGCCATCCGGTGCGCTGCCGCCTCGACGATCTTCAACTCGACGATCACCGCATCCCCTACGCCGCTGACCTCGCGCAGGCGGGGTTCGGGGGCGGTGATGACGCGGTTAAAGTCACCGAATTTTTGCAACAGATCATAGGCCAACGGCTTCACGTCGCGGCGCGGGATGGCGCGGAACAGGACCAGTTCCAGCAGTTCGTAATCGGGCATCGCCTGCGCGCCGCCTGCCATGAACCGCGCCCGCAGACGCGCACGGTGGTCGACAATATACGACGGGCGCGGCCCGGCGGGCAGGGACACGGGCGTCGCTTCGTCAAAGTCGAAGGGCAGGGGTTGTTCGGCAAAACTGGACATGCCGCCAGCTTGCGGTGTCGTTGGTTACCACGGGGTTAACGTGTCAGGAGGGACGCTGCCCCGACACCACGATGCTGGGCATTGGCATATGAAATTCGTCGCCGACGCGGAACGCTTGCGCACGGGCGTCGATTTCGGCGCGCACGGTGGCCTGCACCTGTTCGGATTGCCGCTGCATGATCAGCGGAATGCGCACGCCGAATTGCATGAAAAAGTCGTAAAAGCTGTCGGCGCCGGTGCGCAGCACGTTCGGCACGTGGGCCGTGGCGGTATCGGTAAATCCCGCATCCTCCAGCACCGATTTGGCATGGTCGGGCTGCGACAGGTCGAACGCATTGGGCGCGGGGCTGGCCAGTGTCATATCGGCATGGGCGGCGATCACATCATAGATCATCTTGTAGCATTCCGACCGGTCCGGCCCGCACCACTGGCTGAACGCAAACCGCCCGCCGGGGCGCAGCACGCGAAACGCTTCGGCGATGGATTTGCGCGGGTCGGTCACGTGAAACAGCACGATATTGGCCGCCACGATGTCAAAGCTGTGGTCGGGGAAATCCAGCGCCTCGATGTCGCCTGTCTTGAATTCGCTTCCGGGATAGCGCGTGTGCGCGGCGTCGATCATCGCGGGTGCGTTGTCTACGCCCACACAGGACGCCCCCAGCGCCATCGCGGCCCCTGCGGCATAACCGGGGCCACAGCCCGCATCCAGCATGCGCGCACCGGGGTACAGGCGCACAGCGGCCAGCAGGGTGGGGATGGTCTGAACCGTGGCAAGCGCCGTTGCCTTACCATAGCCGCCCGCACGCTGCGACCAGCCGTTGATTTCGTCCTGCCGGAATTCGGAATAGTCCATCTGCGCCCCCGTAAACTTTGTGCGGGTATAACACGCCCCACCAGATGTGCGAGGGCTGCGCGGCGGGGGATCGCCCGCCGCGCAAGTCTTAGCCTTTCATCGAATCCCAGAAGGATTTGACAGACGAGAAAAAGCTGCTGGATTCGGGGTTGTTCTCTTCCGAGAGGTCTTCGAATTCGCGCAGCAGTTCCTTTTGGCGGCTGGTCAGGTTCACCGGCGTTTCCACCGCCAGTTCGATGAACATATCGCCCGGACCACCGCCGCGCAGGGCGGGCATGCCCTTGGCGCGCAGGCGCATCTGGCGGCCCGATTGCGACCCTGCGGGGATCTGCACGCGGCCACGGCCACCGTCGATGGTCGGCACTTCGATGCTGCCACCCAGGGCGGCGGTTCCCATGCTGACCGGCACGCGGCAATACAGGTTGTTGCCGTCGCGTTCGAACAGTTTGTGTTCGGTCACCTCGATAAAGATGTACAGATCGCCGGTTGGCCCGCCGCGCATGCCGGCCTCGCCTTCGCCGGCCAGACGGATGCGGGTGCCGGTTTCGACGCCGGCGGGGATGTTCACCGACAACGCGCGGTCTTTTTCCACGCGGCCGGCGCCCTGACAGGCGCTACAGGGGTTCTTGATGATCTGGCCCAGGCCCGAGCAGGTCGGGCAGGTGCGTTCTACGGTGAAAAAGCCCTGCTGTGCGCGGACCTTGCCCATGCCGGAACAGGTCGGACAGGTCGTGGGTTCGGCGCCGTTTTCGGCACCCGATCCGTTACAGACCGAGCACGAGACCGCGGTGGGCACGTTGATCGTTTTTTGCAGGCCGGCATAGGCGTCTTCCAGCGACACCCGCAGGTTATAGCGCAGGTCCGAGCCGCGCGCGGCACGGCGTCCGCCGCCGCGCTGGCCGCCCATGAAGTCGCCAAACAGATCGTCGAAGACATCGGAGAAAGCCGATCCGAAATCGCCCTGACCGCCGCCGCCAAAGCCGCCGCCGGGTCGTCCGCCGCCGCCCATGCCGCCTTCGAATGCGGCGTGGCCGTAGCGGTCATAGGCCGCTTTTTTGTCGGCGTCCTTAAGCACTTCGTAGGCTTCGTTGGCCTCTTTGAACTGTGCTTCGGCCTTGGGGTTGTCGGCGTTGCGGTCGGGGTGCAGTTCTTTGGCTTTGGTGCGGTAGCCTTTTTTGATCTCGTCTGCTGACGCGCCTTTTGCGACCCCAAGGACCTCGTAATAGTCACGTTTTGCCATGTGTCATGTCCTTGTCTGGAACGTCGAGGGCCGGCCCGGAGATCGGACCGGCCCTCTGAGTGGTTCCGTACGAATGCTTAAGCGCGCTTGTCGTCGTCGAGATCTTCGAACTCGGCGTCAACGATGTCGTCATCGTCGCCGCGTGGCTCGTCGGCGGCGTGCGGTGCATCGTCACCTTGGTCTTGTGCCGCTTTGTAGATCGCTTCGCCCAGTTTCATGGCCGCTTCGGTCACGTTCTGGATGCCCGATTTGATCTTGTCGACGTTGTCTGTTTCCAGCTCGTCTTTCAACGCGGCGATGGCCAGTTCGATCGCTTCGACCGTGGTCGGATCGACCTTGTCCGAATGCTCTTCCACCGACTTCTCGGTCGAGTGGATCAGGCTTTCGGCCTGGTTCTTCGCTTCGATCAGGCTGCGGCGCTCTTTGTCCGCCTCGGCGTTCTCTTCGGCATCCTTGACCATTTTCTCGATGTCGTCATCGGACAGACCGCCCGACGCCTGGATCGTGATCTTCTGCTCTTTGCCGGTGCCCTTGTCCAAGGCGCCAACCGACACGATGCCGTTGGCGTCGATGTCGAAGGTCACTTCGATCTGGGGCATACCGCGCGGAGCAGGCGGGATGTTTTCAAGGTTGAAGGCGCCGAGGATCTTGTTGTCGGCAGCCATTTCACGCTCACCCTGGAACACCCGGATGGTCACGGCGTTCTGGTTGTCTTCGGCGGTCGAGAACACCTGCGACTTTTTCGTCGGGATCGTGGTGTTGCGGTCGATCAGGCGGGTGAACACGCCACCCAGTGTTTCGATACCCAAGCTCAGCGGTGTCACGTCCAGCAGAACCACGTCCTTGACGTCGCCTTGCAGAACACCGGCCTGAATGGCGGCGCCCAGGGCCACGACTTCGTCAGGGTTCACACCCTTGTGCGGCTCTTTGCCAAAGAACTTGGTCACTTCTTCGATGACGCGCGGCATACGGGTCATACCGCCGACCAACACGACTTCGTCGATGTCGGATGCGGACAGGCCCGCGTCTTTCAACGCAGCGGCGCAGGGTTTCATCGACGCCTTGATCAGGTCGCTGACCAGCGATTCCAGCTTGGCACGGGTCAGTTTCATGACCATGTGCAGCGGCTGGCCGTTCGACCCCATCGAGATAAACGGCTGGTTGATCTCGGTTTGCGAGGACGAGGACAGTTCGATCTTGGCTTTTTCGGCAGCTTCTTTCAGACGCTGCAACGCCATCTTGTCCTGTGTCAGGTCGACGTTGTGTTCTTTTTTGAACTCGCCCGCCAGATAGTTGACGATGCGCATGTCAAAGTCTTCACCACCCAGGAAGGTGTCGCCGTTGGTCGATTTCACTTCGAACAGACCGTCGTCGATTTCCAGAATGGTCACGTCGAATGTACCGCCGCCAAGGTCATAGACCGCGATGGTTTGCGTGTTCTCTTTGTCCAGACCATAAGCCAGCGCGGCGGCTGTCGGTTCGTTGATGATCCGCAGCACTTCCAGACCGGCGATCTTGCCTGCGTCCTTAGTGGCCTGACGCTGGGCGTCGTTGAAGTATGCCGGAACGGTGATGACCGCCTGGGTCACTTCCTCACCAAGATAGCTCTCGGCGGTTTCTTTCATCTTGCCCAGAATAAAGGCCGAGATCTGGCTGGGCGAATATTTCTCGCCTTTGGCCTGAACCCATGCGTCGCCGTTGCCGCCGTCGATGACGGTGAACGGCAGGTTCTTTTTGTCCTTGGCCAGATCCGCGTCGTCATTGCGACGGCCGATCAGGCGCTTGACGCCAAAGATTGTGTTGTCGGGGTTGGTCACGGCCTGCCGTTTGGCGGGCTGGCCGACCAGACGCTCGTCGTCTGTGAACGCAACGATGGATGGTGTTGTGCGTGCGCCTTCGGCGTTTTCGATGACGCGCGGTTGGCTGCCATCCATGATGGCGATGCAGCTGTTTGTTGTTCCAAGGTCAATACCAATGACTTTAGCCATATTTTCGATCCCTTTTTCTACTCAAGGCGATGACACGAGACGTGGGCCCGTTTCGGCACCCAAGCCCCGAATGATATGTCACGAAGCGGAGTGCCCCGTGCGGTTCGATGGGTATATAAGGAGGGTAAAAGCACCCTGCAACCGCTGTTGCGGGGGCTTTAAGGCGAATTTTCATGGTTTGATGCGGATATGACCAAATTGATCCTGCGGGATGTCGAAATTCACAAAGATTTTCTGGATCGCGCCGCGCAGGCCGATCTGCTGGAGGCCGTGCGCGGTGTTGCGGCCCAGGCGCCGTTGTTCCGGCCCGACACGCCTTATGGCAAACCGATGTCGGTGCGCATGACCTCGGCGGGGCGCTATGGCTGGTTTTCGGACCGCAGCGGTTACCGTTATGCGGACCGGCATCCGTCCGGGGTGGCATGGCCGCCGGTGCCCGATGCGGTTCTGGCGATCTGGGACAGGCTGACCGGACTGGAACGGCGGCCCGATTGCTGCCTGATCAACTATTACGGCGAAGGCGCGCGGATGGGATTGCATCAGGATCGGGACGAGGCGGACTTTGCCTGGCCCGTCGTATCGGTGTCGCTGGGCGATCCGGGGTTGTTTCGGGTCGGCAACCAAACACGCGGCGGCAAGACCGAATCGGTCTGGCTGGACAGTGGCGACGTTGTGGTGCTGGGCGGGCCGGCGCGGCTGGTGTACCACGGGGTTGACCGGATCAAGTTCGGCGCAGGCACGTTGTTGCCCAAGGGCGGGCGGATCAACCTGACGCTGCGGGTGGTGGATTAAGGGGCGAGCGAACAGCAGCCGGTCAGATAGCGCGGGCCGTCATTTCCGGTCAGCACCAGTCCGATGGACAGGCCATAGGCACGGTCAGACATGCCGTCGGAACAGGCCCGGGCATCTATCGTGGCGACCATCTGGCCGCCGGGGCCATTGCCCAGAACCGCGATGCTGTTGGTCGTGTTGGGTGATGACAGTTCGACCATGTGCCGGTAAGGCTGCGATCCGGTCTCGGGGTCGCGGAACACATGGGTGGCGTCCAGCGACAGGCTCCAGAACGGCTCTGTCCCGCCGCATTCGGCGTGCAACGGGCCGCTTGGCGCACCGCTGCGTTGTAAAAACCGGATTGCGGCCCAGCCCGCGGTTTCACCCACGTTGACCAGACCCCATTTGCCGTCGTCGGACAGGGCCATCACCTCGACGCCCGCTTCGTTGTGCAGAAGCGTACCGATGATGCGGCTTTGCACGGTGGGCTGTGCGCGCACGTTCAGCACATCGTCGTCAGCCACGTCGATCACGTGGTAAAGCGCCGGAAGGTCAAAGGCCCAACTGGCCTGCGCGCCCCAACACAGCAATGCCACTGTTAACAGCGCCCGGATCACCGCCGCGCGCCCCAGCTAAGCGAGGCATGGCGGCGGGTGTAGAATTCGCCCATCAGCCCCAGCATGATCAGTACGATCCCGACATAGATCGGATAGGTGATCGACGAATGGTGCGGCGCATAGTTGATAAAGGCAAAGCCGCGCGCCTGATCGATGCAATGGAACAACGGGTTCCAGTCGAACATCGCCAGCATATAGCCGGGCAGCGTGTTGGCCACGAACATCTTGCCCGAGGCGATCATGTTGGCGCGCTGGTAGATCGTGGTGAAAATGTTCACAAACGTCGGAAACCACGGCTTGATCGACAGCAGCACCAGACCCAGCGACAGGCCGGTGAACCACGCCACCAGCAACATGCCAAAGGCGGCAATCGGGCGGTCGATTTCAAGCGGCACAAAGGCCACGTGGTAGATGAACAGGATCATGAACAGCGAAAGAACCTGAATATACAGCGTCCCCACGGCCGCGGAGGCGATCGAGATGATGGTGTTCATCGGTGCGTGCTGCATCATCGGGCTGGCGGGACCTTCTGATCCCACGACCGCGCCCAGCGTTTTGGTGTGGGTCATGTACAGGAAAATGCCCGACATGATGTAGACCAGAAAATCCCCCCTCAGCGCCGCACCGCGCAGGCCCAGCACCGAAAACATGACATAGAACGCCAACACGAAAATTGCGGCCTGCAGCATGTTCATGCCAATGGCCATAAAGGCATTGTTGTGGGTTTTTCGCACATTGCGCACGACCGAATGATAGACCAGTTCAGCGATCAGGATCGCGGTCCCGATGCCCGATTGTGGCTTGCGCGTTGATTGGAACATGTGCGGTCGTGCCTCTGGTGGTGCGAAAGTCGCAGGGAAATCTTGCCGTTCCGTTACTGCGGCATCATAAGGTGAACCTGCACGCATTTCAATCTAGGCCGAGCAAGGGGATTATTTCATGAATTACGAGACTTTGGTGCCTGTCATGCGCCGTTTGGCGCTGGAAGCCGGGGACAGGATCATGGAGATCTATGACGCCGACGATTTCGAGGTAAAGACCAAGTCAGACGACAGCCCCGTAACCGCCGCCGACGAAGCCGCCGATGCGATCATCTCGGAGGGTCTGCGCGAGGCGTTTCCCGATATGATGCTGGTAACAGAGGAACAATCGGACACGCACGACACCACGGGTGACACGTTCCTGATCGTCGATCCGCTGGATGGCACCAAGGAATTCGTGCACCGTCGCGGCGATTTCACCGTGAACATCGCACTGGTCGAAGGCGGCAAACCGACGCGCGGGGTGGTCTATGCCCCTGCCAAGAACCGCATGTTCTTCACGCAGGCCAACGGTCAGACCGTGGAAGAGGCCGGACCCTTTCAAAAAGATTTGATCGGTTCGCTGACGCCTTTGCAGGTGTCCCAGCCGGACAATGATGCGCTGATGGTGGTCGCGTCGAAATCGCACCGCGATCAGGCGACCGATGATTACATCAATAAATATGCGGTCAAGGATATGACATCCGCCGGGTCGTCGCTGAAATTCTGCCTGATCGCCACCGGCGAGGCGGACCTGTACCCGCGTCTGGGGCGCACGATGGAATGGGACACCGCCGCAGGTCATGCCGTGCTGCTGGGCGCGGGTGGCAAGGTCGTGCGCTTTGATGATCACAGCGATCTGACCTATGGCAAGGACGACTATGCCAACCCGTTCTTCATCGCCTATTCGCCCGATGTGGCGCTGAAGCCCGCCTGATGTCGGTACTGGTTGTCATCCCGGCCCGCTACGCCTCGACCCGCTATCCCGGCAAGCCGTTGGTGGCATTGACCGGGGCCAGCGGTGTGGCGTCGACATTGATCGAACGCAGTTGGCGCGCGGCCATGTCGGTGCAGGGGGTCGACCGTGTGGTTGTGGCCACCGATGACGACCGGATCGCCGATGCAGCGCAGGCGTTCGGGGCCGAGGTTGTGATGACCTCGACCCAATGCGCCAATGGCACCGAACGCTGCGCCGAGGCACATGCGGCGCTGGGCGGGGGGTATGATGTGGTCGTGAACCTGCAAGGCGACGCGCCCTTGACGCCGCCGTGGTTCGTCGAGGCATTGATCGAAGCTATGCAGGCGTCGCAGGATGCCGACATTGCCACGCCGGTGTTGCGCTGTGACGGGGCCACGTTGAACGGCTTTCTGGCCGACCGCAAAGCGGGCCGTGTCGGCGGCACAACGGCGGTCTTTGATGGCAACCGCAAGGCGCTGTATTTCAGCAAGGAAGTGATCCCCTACATCGGCACAACCTATGCGGACGACGTGACCGAGACGCCTGTTTTCCATCATGTCGGGGTCTACGCCTACCGGCCTGCGGCGCTGGCGGCCTATCCCGGTTGGGCCGTGGGTCCGCTGGAACAGCTCGAAGGGCTGGAGCAGTTGCGGTTCATGGAAAGCGGCGGCGCGGTTCTATGTGTCGAGGTGGACGCGCGCGGGCGTCAGTTCTGGGAACTGAACAACCCCGAAGACGTGCCCCGGATCGAGACGATGATGTCCCAGATGGGTCTGGAATGACCCATCCTTCGGTCAGCGTGGTGATTGTCAGCCGCGGTCGACCGGAGGCGTTGAGTGTGTGCCTGACAGGGTGCATGCAACTGCATTATGACCCGTTCGAGATCGTGGTGGTGGCCGACCCGGCGGGTGTCGCCGCGGCCCAGGCGCTGCCCTTTGCCAGGCAGATCAAGATCATCGGGTTCGATGATGCAAACATATCTGCCGCGCGCAACGTCGGGATCAATGCGGCGGCGGGCGAAATCGTGGCCTTTGTTGACGATGACGCGGTGCCGGAACCCACCTGGCTGACCCATCTGACGCAGGCGATGCAGCAGCACAACGTCGTGGTGGCGGGCGGCTATGTGCGGGGCCGCAACGGTATTTCCTATCAGTGGAAAGGGCGCACGCTGGACGCCATGGGCCATGCGGTCGATCTGCCGATATCGGGGTTGGATACGGTCGTGGTTCAGCCCACGCCCGAGCAATGCGCCAAGACCGAAGGCACCAATATGGCGGTGCGCCGCGATGTGTTGGTGGACATCGGCGGGTTTGACCCTGCCTATCACTATTTTCTGGATGAAACCGACCTGAACATGCGGCTGGCCAAGGCCGGATATGCCTGTGCCATCGTGCCCCGCGCGCAGGTGCATCACGGTTTTGCCGCGAACAGGCTGCGCCGCGCCGACCGTGTGCCGACAGACCTGTTCGACATCGGCGCAAGCTGGGCGGTGTTTCAACGCAAGTTCATCCCGCAGGACAAGCGCCGCGACCATTGGCGCGCCATTCGCCGGTCCGAACGCAGACGCGCTGAGCGCCTTATGGTCAGTGGTCACATTGAACCACGTGCGGTGACGGGTCTGATCTCGCGGCTGGATCAGGGGTATGGTCAGGGCATCGCACGCCGAATGGGCGACGGGCATGTCGACAAGACCCCCAATTCGCCCTTTAAAAAGATCGCCCCACTGACCAAAAACGTGGCCTATATGACCGCGCGCCGTGCGGGCGTTGCCAGGGCACGCGCAGAAGCCCGCCGTAGGGTGAAAAATGGCGAGGTCATGACCTTGATCATTCTGTTACCGAATGCTTTGTACCATCAAGCAAGATTCCATCCGGACGGTTATTGGGAGCAACGCGGTGGTCTGTTTGGAAAAAGCAGCCGCAATCAGATGTTGATAAAGTTTTGGCGTTTCGCTGATCGTTTTTGCGCCGAGATACAAAGAATAGCTGTTATTCGCGGCGGATCGGTTTGAAGACCTGGAGTTTTAGGGACAAAGACATTGGAAGAGCGTTTGTATTGGTTCAAATACGTAGCAAGCTGAAAAATGTGCCATCATAATGGCGAAGTTTTTTTGATTATGTCCGCTTAGCAATCGGCAGGCGCGGCAAATAGAATAACAAGGACAAGAATATGCCCAAAAAAGTAACAAAAGCCATTTTTCCGGTGGCGGGTCTGGGAACGCGGTTTTTGCCTGCGACCAAATCGGTGCCGAAAGAGATCATGACCTTGGTCGACCGCCCGTTGATCCAGTACGCCATCGACGAGGCGCGGGCGGCAGGGATCAAGGAATTTATCTTTGTCACCTCGCGCGGCAAAGGTGCGCTTGAGGATTATTTCGACCACGCGCCGCAGCTGGAACAAGAGCTGCGCAAAAAGAACAAGACCGAGCTGTTGGAGGTCCTCAAGGACACCAACATGGACTCGGGCGCGATTGCCTATATCCGTCAGCACAAGGCGCTGGGTCTGGGCCACGCGGTCTGGTGTGCCCGTCGTCTGATCGGCAACGAACCCTTTGCCGTGATCCTGCCGGACGATGTGATTGCCGCAGAAAAGCCGTGCTTGCAGCAGATGGTCGAGGCCTATGCAGAAACCGGCGGCAGCATGGTTGCCGCGATGGAAGTGCCGCCCGAAAAGGCGTCGTCCTACGGTGTTCTGGAAGTCAGCGAAGACATGGGCGATATGGTCAAAGTCAAGAGCATGGTCGAGAAACCCGAACCCGGCACAGCGCCGTCGAACCTTGCTGTGATCGGCCGTTACATCCTGTCGCCCAACGTTCTAAGCAACCTCAACCGCATGAAATCCGGGGCCGGTGGCGAAATCCAGTTGACCGACGCCATTGCCGACGAGATTGCGCAGGACAATCCCGTTTACGGTTACCGCTTTCGCGGTCAGCGTTTTGATTGTGGGTCCAAGTCGGGTTTTCTTCAGGCCACGGTGTCCTTTGGTCTGGCGCGCGAAGAGTTGCGGGACGATCTGGCCGCCTATATCCGTGATATTGTGAATATGGAAAAGGCCGCGGAATAACGCGGACCGGGGGCTGCAAGTGGATAATCATGTATTGGTAACAGGTGGTGCGGGCTATATCGGCGCGCACGCCTGCAAGGCATTGCGCCGCGCGGGCTATGTGCCCGTGACTTTCGACAACCTTGTCACCGGCTGGCAGGACGCGGTGAAATTTGGACCGTTCGAACAGGGCGACCTGATGGACCGGTCCCGACTGGACGAGGTGTTCGCCAAATATGCGCCGGTGGCCGTGATGCATTTCGCGGCGCTCAGCCAGGTTGGGGAAAGCATGTCGCAACCGGGCCGCTACTGGCACAACAACGTCGGCGGATCGCTGAACCTGATCGAGGCGGCGGTTGATGCGGCCTGCATGAACTTTGTGTTCTCGTCCACCTGTGCGACCTATGGCGATCAGGACAATGTGGTGCTGGACGAAAACAGTTCACAGTATCCGATCAACGCCTATGGTGCGTCCAAGCGTGCCATCGAGGACATCCTGCGCGATTTCGAAGCGGCGCACGGGCTGCGCAATGTGATCTTTCGCTATTTCAACGTGGCCGGTGCCGACCCCGAGGCCGAGGTGGGCGAGTTCCACCAGCCCGAGACGCATCTGATCCCGCTGATGCTGGACGCCATCGACGGCAAGCGTGATGCGCTGACCATCTTTGGCACCGACTACGACACACCCGACGGCACCTGTATCCGCGATTACGTGCATGTCTGCGATCTAGTGGACGCGCATGTGTTGGGCCTGAAATGGCTGCAAGACGGCAAGGGCAGCCGTGTGTTCAATCTGGGCACCGGCACCGGTTTTTCCGTGCGGGAGGTCATCGACCAGTCGCGCGCTGTCACCAATCGCGCCGTGCCGTTCAACGAGGGCGCGCGCCGGGCCGGGGACGCAACCAAGCTGGTGTCGGGGTCTACGCGTGCGGTGGCCGAACTGGGCTGGCAGCCGGACCGGTCGAACCTGAACACCATGATCGCTGACGCCTGGAGATGGCACCAAACTGGCCACTTTGACAAATAACCCGCCCGCGCGGCTGTTGGACCTGACGCGGCTTGTGCGTCGGGCTGGCCGCGTTCTGACGGGGGTGGACCGGGTCGAGATGGCCTATTTGCGCAGGCTGGTGGCGGATGATGTGCCCGCCTTTGGTCTTGTACGTACTTCGCTGGGATATGTACTATTTGACCGCGCAGGCATGGGCGCGCTGGCGCAGCGGCTGGATGGCTCTGTGTCGTGGTCCACGCCCGATCTGCGGTCGCGGTTGGCGCGCGGGCAGACGGCGGTGCAGCGGGCGGCGCAGACCGATGTGCGCAAGCTGGCCATCGCCCGGACGCTGCCGCGCGGGCTGGGCGCAATGTTGCGTCGGCACCTGCCGCAAGGCACCACCTATCTGAACACCGGACATTCCAACCTGACCGACCGTGTCTTGCAGGCGGCACAGGGTTTGGGCGGGCGTATCGGCGTGTTTGTCCATGACGTGATCCCGCTGGAGTATCCGCAGTTCCAGCGCCCCGAAACGGTCGAACCGTTTCGCGCCAAGATGCGCCGCGTGCAGGCTTGCGCCGATGTGATCATTTGCAATTCCGCCGACACGCTGGACCGCGCGGGGCGGCTGATGGCGCAGTGGGGGCCGGTGCCCGAGGGGATTGTCGCCCATCTGGGAACAGACCTGAGCATACCACAGCCCGACTTGTTGCCCGATGACCTGCCGCCTGCCGGTCCGTATTTCGTCAGCGTCGGCACCATCGAGCCGCGCAAGAACCACGCGCTGTTGCTGGACGTCTGGGACGCGATGGGCGCAGAGGCCCCGACGCTGGTGATCTGTGGCGCGCGCGGGTGGAACAACGCGGCGGTTTTTGCCCGGCTGGACAGTCGCACCGACACGCGGGTGATCGAACGCGCGGGCCTGTCCGATGGCGCTGTCGCGGCGCTGTTGGCGGGGTCGTGCGGGCTGCTGTTTCCCAGTTTCGCCGAAGGCTATGGCCTGCCCCCGGTCGAGGCGGCGGCGCTGGGCGTGCCCGTGGTTGCGAATGATTTGCCAGTGATACGCGAAATCCTTGGAAATATTCCCGTTTACGTGCCCGCCGATGATCGGTATCTGTGGGAAAAGACGATAAAAGACATGGCAGAAGCAGGGTCACAGGGCCGGGAAAAAAGTCAATTTCAGGCTCCGGGCTGGTCCCAACACTTCAACACCGTGTTAAGGTCGCTTTGATAAGCGCATTGGGGCCGGATATTTTCCGGCGGGGAAGGGGCAAGAAGTTTGGGCGTCTGGCTGTCATACAGACTCAGGTTGCAGCGCAAGCGTTGGCGCATCCGTGCCTTTCGCAAACGTCGTGAACTGACCCGTATTGCCGACCGCACAGGCACGATCCGCCCCAACGATATCCTGTTGTTCTCGACCCAGCGGAACGAGAAAATCCGGCTGCCCTATTTCCTGGATTACTATCGGGAACAAGGTGTTAACCATTTCTTTATCGTGGACAATGACAGCACCGATGGCTCGGCTGATTATCTGGCTGACCAGCCCGATGTCTCGGTCTGGCGCACCAAGGCCAGCTACAAGAAATCCCGCTTTGGCGTCGACTGGCTGAACTGGTTGATGATCAAACACGCCCACGGTCACTGGTGCCTGACGGTCGATCCCGACGAATTTCTGATCTATCCGTTCTGCGACACCCGTCCGCTGCGCGCGCTGACCGACTGGCTGGACGCGTCGTCGATCAAATCGTTCAGCGCGATGTTGCTGGATATGTACCCCAAGGGACGGCTGGATGCGCATCCCTATCAGCAGGGACAGAACCCGATCGAGATTGCAGGCTGGTTTGACAGCGGCAACTATACGATGTCGCGCAACCGTCTGTTTGGAAACCTGTGGATTCAGGGTGGCCCGAGGGCGCGCGTTTTCTTTGCTGACCAGCCCGAGAATGCCCCCGCGCTGAACAAGGTGCCCTTGGTCAAGTGGGACAAAAGATACGCCTACGTCAGTTCGACCCACATGCTGCTGCCGCGCGGGTTGAATCAGGTCTATGACGAATGGGGCGGTGAAAAAGCCAGCGGCGTGTTGCTGCATGCCAAGTTTCTGGACACGTTCACGTCGAAGGCGGCAGAAGAGCTGAGCCGTGGCCAGCACTACAGCGCGTCGGTCGAATACAAGGCCTATGCCGAAAGCCTGAAAGACGATCCCGACCTGTGGTGCAAATGGTCCGAGAAATACATCAACTGGCGGCAGCTTGAGATTCTGGGCCTGATGTCGAAAGGCAACTGGGCGTGACCGTCGGGATCATCATGCTGGTGCACACCGCCCTTGGCCGTGCCGAACAGGCGGCGCGGCACTGGGCGGCGGCGGGCTGTCCGGTGGTGATCCATGTGGACAAGGGCGTGGCGCGCGCCACCTATGAACGGTTCGTGGCGTCGCTGTCCGATGTCAAAAGCGTCGAGTTCAGCAAACGATACCGTTGTGAATGGGGCACCTGGGGCATCGTCGCCGCGTCGCAGTCCGCGTCCGAGCTGATGCTGGAAAGGTTCCGGCAGGTGCGCCATGTCTATCTGGCGTCGGGGTCCTGTCTGCCGCTGCGGCCGGTCGAAGAGCTGATCGAATACCTGGAAGCGCGCCCGCAGACCGATTTCATCGAAAGCGCCACAACCGCCGATGTGCCGTGGACGGTGGGCGGGCTGGACCATGAACGGTTCACCCTGCGGTTCCCGTTTTCGTGGAAGCGCAATCGGTTCCTGTTCGACAAATACGTCGAGTTGCAGCGCAGGCTGCGGCTGCGGCGCAAGATCCCCAACGGGCTGACGCCGCATATGGGGTCGCAATGGTGGTGTTTGACCCGTCAGACCCTGTCGGCGATCCTGCAAGACCCGGATCGCGCCGAATACGACCGCTATTTCCGCCAGGTCTGGATCCCTGACGAAAGCTATTTCCAGACCCTTGCGCGGCAATATGCGATCAAGATCGAAAGCCGGTCGCTGACCCTGTCCAAGTTCGACTTTCAGGGCAAACCGCACATTTTCTACGATGACCACCTGCAATTGCTGCGCCGGTCCGACTGTTTCGTGGCGCGCAAGATCTGGCCCTATGCTGATCGTCTGTACGAGGCGTTTCTGACCGACCCTGCCGGTGCGATGAAACGGACCGAACCCAACCCCGGCAAGATCGACCGTATCTTTGCCAAGGCTGTAGACCGGCGGACTCGCGGGCGGCCGGGCCTGTATATGCAAAGCCGTTTCCCCAACGAGGACTGGGAAAACGGCGTGACGGCTGCGCCCTATTCGGTGTTCTGCGGCTTTTCCGAAGTGTTTGAAAACTTTGATCCGTGGCTGGCCAAGGCCACTGGCGCGCGGGTGCATGGCCACCTGTTTGCACCGGACCGTGCCCATTTTGCCGAAGGCCAGACAACGATCCACGGCGCGCTGAGCGAAGCGCCCAAGTTGCGCGACTATAACGCGGCGGCGTTCTTGACCAACCTGATCTGGAACACACGCGGCGAACGGCAGTGTTTTCAGTTTGGACCGGCGGACAACCAGACGATCAACTGGCGCATGGCCAAAGACCCCAACGCCCAGATTTCGGTGATCAGTGGCGCATGGGCGGTGCCGCTGTTCCGGTCGAACCGCAACTTTCTGGACATCCGCAAAGAGGCGGCGGCGATGCAGAAGATCGAAAGCGATTTTCTGAACGTGCTGCGGTCGCCCTATACCAAGGCGCGGGTGCGTATCTGGATGATGGCCGAATTCATCGAGGCCCCGATGGAGCCGCTTCAGGGCATTCTGGACGAGATCGGGCCAACCCAGCAACGCCGCCTGTCCGAAGTGCCGAAGATGGTTGACCTAAGCGGGTTTGGCCAGTTCTTGCAAAACCTGAAGAATCAGGGAATGCACCCCTATCTGATGGGGGATTTCCCTGTCGAACGCGGCTTTGAAACGCAGGTCGAAGCGCCGCGAAAACCCTATTTGGTAAGATAAACGATGGCGCAGAAATTCGACTGTTTCGTGGTGTTTGCGGAAATGCGCACCGGATCAAACTTTCTGGAAACCAATCTGAATGCCTTTGACGGGATCACCTGCCACGGCGAGGCGTTCAATCCGCATTTCATCGGCTACCCCAACGTGACCGAAATACTGGGCGTGACCCAGGCCACGCGCGACGCGGACCCCGAGGGGTTTTTGAAAGTCATCCGCAAGCAGACCGACGGTTTGGGTGGCTTTCGCTATTTTCACGATCACGACCCGCGCGTGTTCGACACCATCGTGAACGATCCCAAATGCGCCAAGATCGTGCTGACGCGCAATCCGGTGGACAGCTACGTGTCGTGGAAGATCGCGCAGGCGACGGGGCAGTGGAAGCTGACGGACGTCAAGCGCCGCAAGGAGGGGGCCGCTGATTTCGACGCCACCGAATTCGAAGCGCACCTGGAGGCGTTGCAAAGCTTTCAGGTGATGCTGATGAACCGTTTGCAGGTGACGGGGCAAACCGCGTTCTACGTGGCCTACGAGGACCTGCAAAGCGTCGAGGTGATGAACGGGCTTGCGGCCTACCTTGGCGTGGACAGTCGGCTTGAGGCGTTGGACAAAAGCCTGAAAAAGCAGAACCCCAGCCCGATCACCGAAAAGGTGACCAATGCCGACGAAATGGCGCAGGCGCTGAACCGGCTGGATCGTTTCAACCTGACCCGCACGCCCAGCTTCGAGCCGCGCCGTGGGCCGGTTATTCCGACCTATGTGGCCGCCGCCAAGTCCCCGTTGCTGTACCTGCCGATGCGCAGCGGGCCAGAGGATCAGATTTACGACTGGATGGCCGCGTTGGACGGGGTGACGGACGACGCGTTGCTGCGCAAGATGAGCCAGAAGGACCTGCGCCAGTGGAAGCGCCGCAATCGCGGGCACCGCAGCTTTACCGTGCTGCGCCATCCGGCGGCGCGGGCGCATCATGCGTTTTGCCACCGTATCCTGAACCCGGGGCCGGACTGTTATGACGCCCTGCGCCAGACGCTGATCCGCCGCTATGCGCTGCCCATCCCGCAAGAAGCGCCCGACGCCAGCTATGACCGGGCGGCCCACCATCGGGCGTTCACGGCGTTTCTGACGTTTCTCAAGGGCAACCTTGCAGGTCAGACCGCCATTCGTGTCGATCCGGCGTGGTGCACACAGACGCAGGCGGTGCAGGGCTTTGGTGAGTTCGTCTTGCCCGACCGGATCATCCGCGAGGACGATCTACAGACCGAGCTGGGCGAGATTGCCGCGCAGATTGGTGTGAAGAAGGCCCCACAGGTCGCCGCAGTGTCCGAGCCGGGGCCGTTCACGTTGAAAGACATCTACGACGACAGCATCGAATCGCTGGTCAGTGATGTCTACCAGCGCGATTACATGATGTTCGGGTTTTCGCGCTGGGCCTAGCGTCAGGCCGCTTGGGCTGACTGCGCCTCGGACAGGATGGTGTACAGCGTGCTGGCGTCATGGTTGGCCCGCAGCTTGGTGCAGATCGACGTGTCGCGCAGGGTGCGCGATACCAGTGCCAGCGCCTTGAGGTGTTCAACACCCGCATCTTCGGGGGCAAACAGCGCAAAGGCGATGTCGACGGGCAAACGGTCAACCGAGCTGAAGTCGATGGGTTTGTCCAGCACCACAAAGACGCCGATCACTTCGTTCACACCGTCCAGCCGTGCATGGGGCAGGGCCACGCCGCGGCCAACGCCTGTGGGGCCCAGAGCCTCGCGGGCCATCAGTGCCTCGTTCACGTGGCTTGCGTTCAAGCCATAGGCGCTGTGCGCGAGATCAGAGATCTCGTGCAACAGGCGTTTTTTGCTGGAGGCCGAGGTTAACACCTTCACGGCCTCCGGCTTGAGAAGCTTTGCAAATTCCATTGTGGCTCGCACTGCTCTGACGCCTCGGCGCCGTTAAATCCTTATGGATCAATCCAGCCGATATTGCCGTCTTCGCGGCGATACACGACGTTCAACCCATCTTGTCCTTCTTTCCGAAACACAAGAACCGGCGCACCCGCCAACTCCATCTGCATCACGGCCTCGCCAACGCTTAGCGATTGTATCTTGGTTTCCATCTCCGCCACGATGATCGGTTGCAGCGAATCCGGCTCGGGTGATGTGTCATCTACCTCGGAGGCGAGGATATAGGAGGAAGCGCCAAAGAGTTCAACCGGCTGGGGACGTTCCTTGTGATGGTCTTTCAAACGGCGCTTGTAACGGCGCAACTGTTTTTCCATCTTTTCGCAGCAAGCTTCAAAAGCGGCGTAAATTTCAGTGCCGCGTGCCTTGGCTGTGGCAGTCAGTCCGGTGGACAGGTGAACGGTCGCCTCGCAGACAAATTCGTGACCGGATTTCGAGAACACCACCTGTGCATCGGTCGGACGGTCGGCGTATTTTCCAACTGCCGCGCCCAGTTCCGTCTGAACATGTGTTTGCAGTGCTGCGCCGATGTCGATCTGTTTGCCACTGATTTGGTACCGCATTGTCTCTCCTCACGGTTAGGGACCCGGACTGGGGGCGACAGGCCGCAGTGGGCCCGTCACGGGGCCTAGTTCTGGGTCTCGGGAAAAGGCAAAGCCATGAGATGCAGTATCGTCGCTTGATTGCTCAAGGCGCAGGTCACAGCAGTCTCAAAAAGTGCTTTTGCCATGCCCTATTGAGCGCGCAAACAGGTCATGCTGTCAATCAAAAGCACCGTGATGTGGGTCAAGTTTTGCCGACAAGTCATTTTAATCGGCTAAGAAACGCGGAAATTCTCACCCAGGTAGACACGGCGCACATTCTGGTTCTCGACAACTTCAGCGGGTGTGCCGGACATCAGAACCTTGCCCTCGTGCAGGATATAGGCGCGGTCGACAATTTCCAGTGTTTCCCGGACGTTGTGGTCGGTGATCAGCACGCCGATGCCGCGCTTTTTCAGGTCTGCGACCAGATGACGGATGTCGCCCACGCTGATCGGATCAACCCCCGCGAACGGTTCGTCCAGCAGCAGAAACTTGGGGTTTGCGGCCAGACAGCGGGCGATTTCCACGCGGCGGCGTTCGCCCCCCGACAGGGCAAGTGCCGGCGCGCGGCGCAGGTGTTCGATCGAGAATTCGGACAGCAGTTCTTCCAGGCGTTCGCGCCGTTTGTGGCGGTGCTTTTCCGCGATGTCGAGGATGGCCGAAATGTTGTCCTGCACGCTGAGACCGCGAAAAATGCTCATCTCTTGCGGCAGGTATCCGATGCCCATTTGGGCGCGGCGATACATCGGCAGGGTGGTCACGTCGGTGCCGTCCACTTTGACGGTGCCGCCCTCGGGGGTGACAAGGCCTGCGATGGCGTAGAACGTCGTGGTTTTGCCCGAGCCGTTGGGGCCCAGCAGGGCGACGACTTCGCCGCGATCCAGATGCATGGAAAAGTCGCGAATGACGACTTTCTTGCGGTAGGATTTCCGCAAATGCGAGATGTGCAGCCCGTCATTGGCGGCTGCGATGGACAGATCAGGGGCAGACATTTGTTAGTCGTTTCCGGTTTGCAGGATCGTCTTGACCCGGCCCGACATGCGCGCGGTGCCATCACGCAGATTGACGAACATTTTTTCTGCGGTCAGGGCGCTGCTGCCTTGGGTCAGCAACACGTTGCCCGACATTTCGATCTCGCCCGAATCAATGTTGTAGTCTGCGCGCTCGGACTCGGCTGCATCTGCGCCGGTGACAAGGGTCACGCCGCCGGTCGCCTCAAGTTTGGCGATGCCTGCGTTTTGCGATCTGTAGGTGACCAGAACACGGGCCGCCGTCAGACGCATCTCGCCCTGACCGATCATCACATTGCCGGTAAAAACCGCCGTGCCCGAGGATTGATCGACCGCCAGATTGTCGGCGGTCACCTCGACCGGCAGCGACGTGTCTTGGGTGATGGCGCCAAAGGCGACGTTCGTGCCTTGGGCCAGAACAGGCGCGGCACAGCACAGCAACAGGGCGGTCGTCAGAGCACGGAAAGCATTCACGATAAATTACTCATCTGTTTGTTTGGGATCGTATACCAGCTTCACGCCGTTTGTGAAAACCAATTGGGAGGGGCCGCCCGCACGGCTGCCCGACAGTATCATCTGCCCCGCCGTCAGGTCACCAAAGCCGCTTTGGGCCTGCACCTGTCCGGGCGAGGTCAGCGTGGCGGTTTCTAGGTTGGCCATCAGCACATCCGAGGCAATCTTGAATCCGGTCGACGTGGTGATGACCACATTTCCCGACAGGTCCATTTTGGATGCGATCAGGTCCAGACGCGCGGTGTCTGCCACAAGGTCGATATGCGTGCCGCCGACCATATCGACCTTGGCGGTGACATCAGTGGCCTCGTTGCGGTTGTCGGCGCTGGTGGTCAGCTTGGCGGCCGCAAAGGACAGGCTGTCGCCTGCCTCGGTCGCGCCGGAAAAGAACGGGCCGGTGATTTGCTGTTGTTCCATCCGGTCGCGCACGTCTTCCTCGGCAAACGGGATGGTGCTGACCGGGTCAATGGTGCGCGACAGCAGGAACAGCGTCGGCAGCAGGGCCAAAGCGATCAGGGGCAAAAGCACCTTCAGCGTGGCGACCAGTTTTGAATACCAGTCCATCGCCCCGCCTTAACCCAGACCGACGCGCAAACAGTCGTGGATGTGCAGCAGACCCAGCGGCGTCGGCGCGGGCTTTTGATCGGTGACGAACAGGCAGGTGATCTTGCGGCTGTTCATCATGCCCACCGCTTGTTCGGCCAGCGCATCGGGGCCGATGGTGGTGGGGGCTGCGGTCATCACGTCGCGGGCGGTCAGGGACATCAGCCCGTCCAGATGGCGGCGCAGGTCGCCGTCGGTGATGATCCCGACCAGCGCGCCGCTGGCATCGGTCACGCCGACCACGCCAAAGCTTTTCTGGCTGATCTCGATCAGCGCGTCGCCCATGCCTGTGTCTTCGGACACCAACGGCAACGCGTCGCCGCTGTGCATCAGGTCGGCCACGCGGCTGAGTTGTGCGCCCAGCTTGCCGCCGGGGTGAAAGCCGCGGAAATCCTCGGCGGTAAAGGCGCGGTGTTCCATCAGCGCCACAGCCAGTGCATCGCCCACGGCCAGCGTCATGGTGGTGGACGAGGTGGGTACGATGCCGGTGCCGCAGGCCTCTTCGGCGCGGGGCAGGGTGACGATGATGTCGCATTGCTTGCCCAGCGCGCTTTCGGGGCGGCTGGTGATGCCGATCAGTGGGATCGCAAAGCGGCGGGTATAGGCGATCAGGTCGGCCAGTTCCGGTGCCTCGCCCGAGTTCGAGATGGCGATAACCGCGTCGTGGCTGGTGACCATGCCCAGATCGCCGTGGCTGGCCTCGGCGGGGTGGACGAATTGCGCGGGCGTGCCGGTGCTGGCCAAAGTTGCCGCGATCTTGTGGGCGATGTGGCCGGATTTGCCGATGCCGGTGACAATCACCCGGCCGGTGGTTTTCAGCAACTGGTCAACGGCGCGCGCGAAATTGTCGTCCAGCGCGTCGTGCAGCTGGCTGAGCGCCTGCATTTCGATGGCGATGACGCGGCGGCCCGCGTCCAGAAAGGGGGTATCGGTGTTCATAGGTGCGCAAAAATGTCCGTGTCGGGCCAGCCTGCAAGATCCAGTTTGGCGCGTGTTGGCAGAAAGTCGAAGCAAGCCTGGGCGATGTCCATCCGGTCCTCGCGCAGCAGGCGCTTGTTCAGCGCCTCGCGCAGGCGGTGCAGGTACAGCACGTCGGATGCGGCGTAATCCAGTTGCGCGTCGGTCAGCTTGGGCGCGCCCCAGTCGCTGCTTTGCTGGTGCTTCGAGATGTCGACGCCCAGCAGTTCCTGAGCCAGGTTTTTCAGCCCGTGCCGGTCTGTATAGGTGCGCACCAGCTTGCTGGCGATCTTGGTGCAGTACACCGGCGCGGTGACCACGCCAAATGCGTTCAGCATGGCGGCGATGTCGAAACGTCCGAAATGGAACAGTTTCAGAACGTCGGGATTGACCAGCAATGCGCACAGGTTCGGGGCCGTTGTCTGGCCTTTGAGGATCTGCACCATGTGGGCGTTTCCGTCACCGCCAGACAGTTGTACCACGCACAGCCGGTCGCGGTGCGGGTTCAGGCCCATCGTTTCGCAATCAATCGCGACAACGGGACCAAGGTCCAGATCGTCGGGCAGATCCGAGGTGTGCAAATAATTCGTCATGCCAGTGCTATAGCGCGCCATTGGGCGGCGGGAAAGCACATGCCGTGCATTTGCGCCAGATTGCGCTGTGGCCTAGTCGTGCAAGGCAGACAGCGCAGGCCGGGGCAGGCGGGTCAGCAGGCCGGTGACCAGCGCGCGGCAGTCGTGCCCGCGCCATGCGTCGGAATAGACGTCGGGGGGCAGGTCGGGGTGTTTCAGCACCAGCCGCCGCCAGCCATGCACGATCAGCGACCGCAGCACGCCGATCTGGACGGGGTTCAGTGCGGCGGCGTCCAGTTTCAGCGCATCAAGCGCTGCCAGTCGTTCGTACAGGGCGGCGTAATCCTGGCTTAGGTCCTTGGGCTCGAATTGCGCGCCCAGCCAGCGGGGGGCGGCGGTGGCAGGCAGGGCGAGCGTGCCGGCCGGGGCAATCGCAGTGTCCGCGCCGATGTACAGACGTGGCGCCAGCGGGGCAAAGCCCTGCGCCTCCATCTGTTCGCGCGATTCCGATGTGGCGGTTTCCAGCAGCACCAGTTGCCAGCCTTGGGCGGCCTCGGCAGGGGTGCTGTAGATGCGCGCGCTGGCGGCAAGGCTAAGCTTGCGGCCCGTGCGGGTCAGGCTGTGGTGGCTGGTGCGTCCCGACTTGACCGAGGTGATCCAGTCGTCGTTGCGCAGACGGTGCAGGGCGACGCGGGTTGCTTCGGGTTTGATCTGTGCCTCGGCCATCAGGGCGGTCAGCACGGGGCCGTCAATGCCTTCGCCCTCGTGGCGGGCCAGATCGCCGAACACGCTGACCAGCACGGACCACACCCGCTGGGTCGCGGTTGCGGTCAGGATGTTCAGCGCGTCGCTGTAGGGATCAGAAGGCATTCATCGTCAGCAATTCGTATTCGGCCACTTGTTCGTCATCCTGATTGGTCAGGGTCACGTGCCAGCGTACTTCGCCATATTCGTCATTGCGAGGGGTTTTGACCTTGACCGACAAGCGCACCTTGATGCTGTCGCCGGCCTGCACGGGTTTCATGAAACGAAGGTTGTCCAGACCGGTGTTGGCCAGAACGGGGCCGGGGTCGGGTTGCACGAACAGCCCTGCCGCAAAGCTCAGCAGCAGATAGCCATGCGCCACGCGACCGGGGAAGAACGGGTTCGCCTTGGCCGCCGCGTCGTCCATGTGGGCATAGAACGTATCGCCGGTGAAATGCGCAAAGGTTTCGATGTCGTCCAGCGTGATTTCGCGCGTGGGCGAATTGAACGTGTCGCCCATTTCCAGATCGCCATAAACCCGCGTGAAGGGGTGCGGTTTGTCTGCATGTTCGGTCGCACCGGGCACCCAGCGGTTGCCAACGGCAGTCAGGATGTCGGGGCTGCCCTGAATGGCGGTGCGTTGCATATAGTGCATAACGGCGCGGCTGCCGCCCAGTTCCTCGCCGCCGCCCGCGCGGCCCGGTCCGCCGTGCACCATATGGGGCAAGGGTGCGCCGTGGCCTGTGGCTTCGGCCATGCTGTCGCGGTTGTTGAAATACAGCCGACCGTGGAACGCGCCTGCGCCCATCGCCACGGCGCGGGCCACGTCGCCGTCGTGGGTGATGACGGATGCCACAAGCGATCCCTGGCCACGGTTCAGCAGCGCAATCGCGTGGTCCAGATCGCGGTAGCCCATGACGGTGGACACCGGGCCGAACGCCTCGGTGTCGTGCACGCGGGTGGCGGTGTCGGGGTCGGCGCAGTGGAACAGCATCGGCGGCACGAACGCGCCCTTGCTGTCCGACATGGCAAAATCGTCGGGGTCGCCGAACACGCGGGTCGCTTCGGCACCGATGGCGGCGGCCTTGTCCAGCACATCGCGTTTCTGGGCGGCAGAGACGAGCGCGCCCATGCCGGTCGCCGCGTCGCGCGGATCACCGATAGTGACCTTGGCCAATCGGGCCGAGATCGCCTCGATCACTGCTTGTTCGTGGGCTTGCGGGACCATGATGCGGCGGATGGCGGTGCATTTCTGGCCCGCCTTGGCGGTCATCTCGCGTTGGACTTCCTTGACGAACAGGTCGAACTCGGGCGTGCCGGGCACGGCGTCGGGGCCAAGGACGGATGCGTTCAGGCTGTCCTGTTCGGCGGTAAAGCGCACGCTGTTGGACAGGATGTTGGCATTGCCGCGCAGTTTCAGCGCCGTATCGGCAGAGCCGGTAAACGTCACCACGTCCTGACAGCCGACATGGTCCAGCATGTCGCCCAACCCGCCCGACACCAGTTGCAAGGCCCCCGCAGGCAGCAGGCCGCTGTCCAGCATCAGGCGCACGCAGGCCTCGGTGACATAACAGGTGGCGGTGGCGGGTTTGATGATCGCGGGCAGACCGGCCAGCAGGGTCGGGGCCAGTTTTTCCAACATGCCCCAGACGGGGAAGTTGAACGCGTTGATGTGCACCGCGACGCCTTGCAGCGGGGTGCAGATGTGTTGGCCCATAAAGGCACCCGCGCGGCCCAACTGTTCGGGCACACCGTCCAGATAAACATGCGCATCGGGCAGGTCGCGCCGCCCTTTCGACGCATAGACCAGCATCGTGCCAATGCCGCCATCCACGTCGATCTGATGGTCGGACTTTGTTGCGCCAGTGTCATAGCTAAGGTCATAGAGCGCGGTCCGGTGTTCGCGCAGATACAGCGCCAGTGCCTTGATCATCCGCGCACGGTCGTGGAACGTCATCGCGCGCAGCGCGGGGCCACCGACCTCGCGGCCATAGGCCAGCATTGCCTGCACATCCAGCGCGTCGTTGCCCGCGTCCGCGATCACGTCGCCGGTGATGGCCGAGGCAATGGACCGCGCACCGGCCCCCGGTGCGATCCACTGACCGGCGGCAAAAGAATGTACATGTTGCATGGGAAATCCCTGTTTAGTGCTGGTCGTAGTCCACGACCAATGTGTCGCTGAGCGCGTAGCACTGGCAGGTCAGGACAAAGCCTGCCTCGACTTCGTAGTCTTCCAGCGCGTGGTTGGTCAGCATTTCATATTCGCCCTCGGTCACCTTGGCCTTGCAGGTGGAACAGACACCCGCCTTGCACGAAAACGGCGCATCCAGATCGTTGGCCAGCGCGGTTTCCAGCACCGATTGATCCTTGGGCATTTCGAACTGGTGGCCGGTGCCGTCGATGATCACGGTGGTCTTGGTGCCTGCCTGACCCTTGGCGCGTTCCTTGATTTCCTGCTTGGCCAGCTGGCCCTTCTGGCTTTCGCTGAACAGCTCGAACTTGATCTGGCCATCCGCCAGCCCGTGGGTTTTCAGCGCGTCGGCAATGGCCAGCATCATCGGTTCGGGTCCGCAGATGAACGCGGTGTCGATGCTGCCGATGTCGATCCAGCTTTTGAACAGGGCGGCGCATTTGTCCTGATCGACGCGGCCGGTGAACAGGTCGATGTCCTGCCCTGTTTCCAGAACGTGGATCAGGGTCAGGCGACCCATGTAACGGTTTTTCAGGTCTTCCAGTTCCTCGCGGAACATGATCGTGCCGACGGCGCGGTTGGCGTAAATCAGGGTAAAGGTGCTGTCGGGTTCGCGGGTCATCACCGTGCGCAGGATCGACAGCACGGGGGTCACGCCAGAGCCACCCGCAAAGCCAAGGTAGTTCTTCGCCTTGTCCGGTTCGATCGGGGTGTGAAAGCTGCCCGAGGGCGGCATGGCGTGCAGGGTGTCGCCGACCTTTAGTTCGGTGTTGGCAAAGGTTGAAAACGCCCCGCCATCCACACGCTTGATGCCCACTTGCAGTTTGCCATCGTCCAGACCTGCGCAGATCGAATAGTTGCGGCGCAGCTCGGTGCCGTCGAAATCCTGTTTGAACGTCAGATACTGGCCTTGGGTAAAGGCAAAGGCGTCGGGGTCTTGTGGTTGCAGGGTCAGCACCACCGCGTCACGGATTGTGTGATGAATGTCGGTGACAGTCAGGGGAAGGAATTGCGCCATTGGGTCAGCCTAGATACATTTGAAATAGTCGAAGGGTTCAAGACAGTCGGTGCAGCGCCATTGCGCCTTGCACGGGGTCGAGCCGAACTGGCTGATCCGCTCGACCGCCTGCGATTTGCAGTGCGGGCATTGCTGCGGACCACCTGCGGGCTGGGGCGGCGCGATGCCGTAATCTTCCAGCTTGGCGCGGCCCTTGTCGGTCAGCCAATCGGTGGTCCACGCGGGCGAAAGCTGGCGTTTCAGCTCAAGCTTTTCGATGCCGTGGCCGCGCAGGGCGGTTTCGATGTCCAGATTGATGATCGTCGTCGCGGGGCATCCCGAATAGGTCGGTGTGACCGTGACGATCAGCGTGTCGTCCTGCCATGCCACATCGCGGATGATCCCCAGATCCACCAGTGAGATCACCGGAATCTCGGGGTCGGGGACGGCATCCAGCCACTCCCACACATCCGCAACAGAAGGTTGGACAGTTACCATTGTGCGTCCGGGTAGGCGCGCGGCAGGAACTGCATCACCGCCAGCATGTGGCCCAGATGTTCGGTATGGCGCACGCCCGTCTTGCCGCCTTTGTGGGCGAAATCACTGTCGGGGCGGGTCAGGGTTGCCTCGGTCAGAACGGCGTTGATACGGGCATCAAACGCCTCGCGCAGCGGGGCGGGGTCGTACACCGCGCGGTCCACGTCGTCGGACAGGAACATCTCGCCCACATAGGGCCACAGACGGTCCAGCGCCGCTTGCATCCGGGTATGGCTTTCTTCGGTGCCGTCGCCCAGCGCGATTACCGTGTCGGCAGAACGTTCCGCGTGATAGGTCACTTCTTTCAGTGACTTTTCCGCGATGGCAGAGATCTGCTCGTGGTCATGCCCCTTGAGCGCGCTCAGCATTTCGATGTGCCATGCGTCGAACAGGAACTGGCGCATCATCGTATGGCCAAAGTCGCGGTTGGGCTGTTCGACCAGCAGCAGGTTGCGAAAATCCATCACGTCGCGGCGATAGGCCAGTGCGTCGGCGTCACGTCCTGCGCCCTCGACTTCTCCCGCCAGTCCCAGCCACAGTTGCGTCTGACCGATCAGATCAAGCGCGGTGTTGGCAAGGGCAATGTCCTCTTCCAGCACGGGCGCGTGGCCGCACCATTCGGACACGCGGTGGCCCAGAACCAAGGCGTTGTCGCCCATGCGGCACAGCCATTCAAACAGATGCGTGTCGGTGGCCATCACATGGTCCCCACTTCTTCGGGGATGTCGAAGAACGTCGGGTGGCGGTACACTTTGTCATCCGCAGGATCGTACATGTGCCCCTTGTCGTCGGGCGACGACGCGGTGATCTTGCTGGCTTCGACGACCCAGATGCTGACGCCCTCCTTGCGGCGGGTATAGACATCGCGGGCGTTCTGCATGGCGCGTTCCGCGTCGGGGGCGTGCAGCGACCCGACGTGCCGGTGGCTTAGGCCATGCTGGCCACGGATAAAGATTTCAAACAGCGGCCATTCGGTGCGCCGCACTGCGTCGTGCGGGGCCGCTTCGGTTGCCTTGTAGGCACTGGATTCAGGGCTGCTCATATCGGTTACTCCGCTGCGAGTTTGGCTGCGCGTTTCTTGTCGGCGTGGGCCAGCATGGCCTCGCGGACCCAGCGGCCCTCGTCCCAGGCGCGGTTGCGGTCTTCCAACCGCTCAACGGAACAGGGGCCATTGCCCTTGAGCACGTCAAAGAATTCGTCCCAATCGGGTTCGGAAAAGTCGTAGCCGCCCTTTTCCTCGTTCCACTTCAGATTTTCGTCGGGAATGGTCAGGCCCAGATAATCGGCCTGAGGCGCGGTCAGATCGACAAACTTCTGACGCAGCTCGTCGTTCGAGTTCATCTTGATCTTCCACGCCATCGACTGTGCCGAATGGACGCTTTCGGCGTCCGACGGGCCGAACATCATCAGCGAGGGATACCAGAAGCGGTTCAGCGCATCCTGTGCCATGCGTTTCTGTTCGGGCGTGCCGCGTGCCATCTTCATCATGATGTCAAAGCCCTGGCGCTGGTGGAACGATTCCTCTTTGCAGATGCGGACCATTGCGCGGGCATAGGGGCCGTAAGACGTGCGTTGCAGCGGCACCTGGTTCATGATCGCGGCGCCGTCCACCAGCCAGCCCACGGCACCCATGTCGGCCCATGTGATGGTGGGATAGTTGAAGATCGACGAATACTTCATCTTGCCCGACAGCAGGTCGCGGGTCATCTGGTCGCGGGTGACGCCCAGCGTTTCCGCCGCGCAATAGAGGTAGAGGCCGTGGCCGGCCTCGTCCTGTACTTTTGCCAGCAGGATCGCCTTGCGCTCAAGTGTGGGCGCGCGGGTGATCCAGTTGCCCTCGGGCAGCTGACCGACGATTTCAGAGTGGGCGTGTTGCCCGATCTGGCGGACCAGCGTCTTGCGATAGCCGTCCGGCATCCAGTCCTTCGGTTCGATCTTGCCGCCCGCATCAATACGCTCCTGAAAGGCGCGTTCCTGCGGGTCCATCTGGTCGAGAGAGCGGACCCCCTCGCCGGTGGATTTCACCATCTGTGCATACATCGTTCAAACCTTTCGTCGGTCAGAAGGGCGGGGCGTTGTCAGACCCGCTCGAGGATAAGCGCGACACCTTGGCCGACGCCCACGCACATGGTGCACAGCGCATAGCGCCCACCTGTACGTTTCAGTTGATAGGCTGCTGTCATCACCAGACGTGCGCCCGACATGCCCAGCGGGTGGCCGATTGCGATGGCACCGCCCTGAGCATTCACGCGCGGATCGTCGTCGGCCACACCCAGTGCACGCAGGGTCGCCAGACCTTGCGAGGCAAAAGCTTCGTTCAGTTCGATCACGTCCATCTGGTCGATGGTCAGACCGGCCCGTTTCAGCACCTTTTCGCAGGCCGGGATCGGGCCGATGCCCATGACACGGGGCTCAACACCGGCGGCGTTCATCGCCACGACGCGCGCCATCGGTGTCAGGCCGTTCTTGGCCGCCGCCGCTTCGGACGCCAGCAGCAGGGCCGCAGCACCGTCATTCACGCCCGAGGCGTTGCCCGCGGTTACGGTCAGGTCGGGGCCGTTGATGGCCCGCAGCTTGCCGAGTGCGTCCAGCGTGGTGCCGGGGCGGGGGTGTTCGTCTGTGTCGACGACAACCGGATCGCCCTTGCGCTGGGGGATGGTGACGGGGCTGATTTCCTCGGCGAACAAGCCTGCCTCGTGTGCGGCAGCCCAGCGTTCTTGCGACCGGGCGGCGAATGCGTCCTGATCGGCGCGGTTCACATCGTGGTCGGCGGCAACATTGTCGCCGGTTTCCGGCATGGAATCGACGCCATATTGCGCCTTCATCTTCGGGTTCACGAAACGCCAGCCGATGGTGGTGTCGAAAATCTCGGCCGCGCGGCTGAACGCGCTGGTGGCCTTGCCCATGACAAAGGGCGCGCGGCTCATGCTTTCGACGCCGCCGGCGATGGCCATGTCCAGATCGCCCGCCTTGATCCCGCGCGCGGCAAGGCCCACGGCGTCCATGCCCGAGGCACACAGACGGTTGATGGTCGAGCCGGGCACATCCACGGGCAGACCCGCCAACAGCGCCGCCATGCGCGCCACGTTCCGGTTGTCTTCGCCCGCCTGGTTGGCGCAGCCAAAGATCACATCATCGACGCTGGCCCAATCCACATTGGGGTTGCGCGCCATCAGCGCGGCAATCGGAGCCGCCGCCAGATCGTCGGCCCGTACGGACGACAATGCGCCGCCGTACCGCCCGATCGGGGTGCGCTGTGCGTCACAGATGAATGCAGTCATGGAAATCTCCCGTGGTGTTGAATTCACCTTAACCAAATCGGCGATTCGGGGCAATGTAAATGTTACCGAAGTTGCGATAAGGTGGATATTTCCGTAACGTATTTAGGTGTGGCAACGCTGTCAGGTGAAGCAGGGCGCCTGATAAATTGGTTATTTGTGAGGGGGATTGCAGCAAAACGGGGGGAGGGGTGACCTGTCCAACATTCTGAAACGCGCATTGCGCGCAGCGGTTCTGCGTTTGCATCTGGGGAGAATGTCGGGAAAAATGGTGCCCAGAAGAGGACTCGAACCTCCACGGCCTTGCGGCCACTGGCACCTGAAGCCAGCGCGTCTACCATTCCGCCATCTGGGCACGGGTGGTGTCGCGTCGTTTAGGCAAGCTGGCGGTGGGTGTCAAACGGATTCTTGTCAGTTTTTCGCGTTCGGGCCAGAGTATTTGCAAATTTTATCCGATGACGGCGAAACCGCGCCAAATTGCCGTCTTGTCTGGCGCGGGCGCGCCCGTTAGACCCGAATGCAACGAATTGCCCCAAGGAGCTATTGCGATGTCCAAGCTGGTCACTATCTACGGCGGGTCCGGATTTGTCGGGCGCTATGTCGCGCGTCGCATGGCCAAAGCAGGCTGGCGCGTCCGTGTCGCCGTGCGCCGCCCGCACGAGGCGATCTTTGTCAAACCTTACGGTGTTGTCGGTCAGGTCGAACCTGTGCTGTGCAACATCCGCGACGATGCGTCGGTGGCCGAGGTGATGGTGGGGGCCGATGCAGTGATCAACTGCGTGGGCATTCTGGCCGAAAGCGGCAAGAACACCTTTGACAGTGTGCAAACCGAGGGTGCAGCCCGTGTCGCGCGCATTGCCGCGCAGCAGGGTGTAAAGAAACTGGTGCAGATCTCGGCCATCGGTGCCGATGCGGATGCCGACAGCGACTATGCCCGCACAAAGGGCGAAGGCGAGGCTGCCGTACTGGAACATATGCCCAACGCTGTGATCCTGCGCCCGTCGATCGTGTTCGGCCCCGAGGATGAATTCTTTAACCGGTTTGCCGGAATGACACGTATGGCGCCGATCCTGCCCGTAGTAGGGGCCGATACCAAGTTCCAACCGGTCTATGTCGAGGATGTCGCCCGCGCCGCCGAGGCCGCGGTGATCCGTGACGACGTGACGGGTGTGTACGAGCTGGGCGGCCCCGACGTGGATACGTTCCGCGAGCTGATGGCGCAGATGCTGCATGTTATCCGCCGTCGCCGTCTGGTGCTGAACATGCCCTTTGGCATCGCGCGCATTGTGGCGTTCTTTGCCGGTTTGGGGCAGACGCTGACGCTGGGTATCGTTCAGGCGCCGATCACCGCCGATCAGGTCAAGAACCTGCGCCACGACAACGTTGTCGGTGAAGGCGCGCGCGGCTTTGCCGAGCTGGGGATCGAACCTGTGGCGATGGAATCGGTGCTGCCCGACTATCTGTGGCGTTTCCGCCCCTCGGGTCAGTACGACGCGATCAAGGAAAGCGCGAAGAACCTGCGCGCTTAACTATACGCCCACCACAGCAGAAACAGCCCAAAGACGACGCGGTAGATCACGTAAGGTGTGAAATCGACGCTTTTCAGCAGTTTCATCATCAGCTTCAGCGACAGGATCGCCGCGACAAACGCAAAGGCCGCCGCGATGCCGCCGTCGCGGGCCAGCGCCCAATCGGCATGGTCCACGACATCCGCGCCCAGCAGAACGGCGGATGCGAGGATTGTCGGGATCGACATCAGCATCGACAGGGTGGCTGCCGATTCACGGTCATAGCCCAGCTTGCGCGCGGCAGTGATGGTGATGCCCGAGCGCGAGGTGCCGGGGATCAGCGCAATCACCTGCGCCAGCCCCATGGCGACTGCATCTTTCAGCGTCCACTCCTCTTTAGCTTTGATCGTCTCTCCGGTGCGGTCTGCCCAATACAGCACCAGGCCAAAGCCCAGCATGGTCCAGCCGATCACGGCGACGGATCGCATCGCCTCGTCCAGGCCGGTCACTTTGATGACCAGCCCCACGATCATCACAGGAATGGTTGAAATGATCAGCAAAAAGGCAAGGCGGGCGCCCGGCGTGTCGATCCTGCCGCGCGCCAGTCGGCCCAGGCCTGCGATGGCACTGCGCACGTCGGACCAAAAGAAGATGATCACCGCAAGCAAGGTGCCCACATGCACCGCGACATCAATCGCAAGGCCCTGATCCTGTGCGCCTGACAGGGCTGGCAGCAAGATCAGGTGGCCCGAGCTGCTGACGGGAAGGAATTCGGTGATGCCTTGGATGACGGCAGCGATCAGCAGATAATACAATGACATGGTTGCCCCCAAATGGTCCGCTGGGGGTGGTATAAATCCTGCGAATCAAATTGAAAGCGCCAATATAGTTCCGTTCCGGACCTATATTGGGCGTGTTTCTTCCAAATATGAACACGCATTCGTAAAAAAGATATATATAGGTCAGCTATACTGCCTTTTATTGAATGCAGACATCCTTTATGACGCCCGCAGAGGACCCGAAGCAAGGTAGGTAATCCATGGCCAAGCAGCCGATGCTAAAATTCGTAACCGTCGAGCGGGACATGCCCCAAAAGCGTGAAGCCCAACTGCGCCGCGAGGATTTCAATGAAATCTACGCCGAGTTTGCACAGGCCAAGGCCAAGGAGCAATCCAGCCGGTGCAGCCAGTGCGGCGTGCCGTATTGCCAGACCCATTGCCCGTTGCACAACAACATCCCCGACTGGCTGCGTCTGACCGCCGAGGGCCGCCTGCAAGAGGCCTATGAGGTCAGTCAGGCCACCAACACCTTCCCCGAGATTTGCGGTCGCATCTGCCCGCAGGACCGTCTGTGCGAAGGCAACTGTGTGATCGAGCAGTCGGGCCACGGCACCGTGACCATCGGCGCGGTCGAGAAATACATCACCGACACCGCTTGGGAGGAAGGTTGGGTTCTGCCGATCAAGCCGTCGTCCGAGCGTGCCGAAAGCGTTGGCATCATCGGCGCGGGCCCCGGTGGTCTGGCCGCAGCCGACGTGCTGCGCCGGGCCGGCGTGCAGGTGACCGTCTATGACCGTTACGACCGTGCGGGCGGATTGCTGACCTATGGCATCCCCGGTTTCAAACTGGAAAAAGACGTTGTCATGCGCCGGAACGATCAGCTGGCGCAGGGTGGTGTGACGTTCGAACTGAACTGCACCGTCGGTAAGAACATCAGCTTTGCCGACCTGCGCGCGAAACATGACGTGATCATCATCGCCACAGGCGTCTACAAAAGCCGTGACCTGACCGCGCCCAACAGCACGTCCAAGGGCGTGGTGCGTGCGATTGATTTCCTGACCGCCAGCAACCGCAAAAGCTTTGGCGACGATGTGCCCGAGTTTGACAGCGGCGAGCTGAACGCGAATGGCAAGCGGATCGTGGTCATCGGCGGCGGCGATACCGCGATGGACTGCGTGCGCACGTCGATCCGTCAGGGCGCCACATCGGTCAAATGCCTGTACCGCCGCGACCGTGCCAACATGCCGGGCAGCCAGCGCGAAGTGCAAAACGCCGAGGAAGAAGGCGTGGTGTTCGAATGGCTGAGCGCGCCCAAGGGCTTTACCGAAAAAGACGGTGCTGTCAGCGGTGTGATGGTGCAGAAAATGCGTCTGGGCGCGGCTGATGCGACAGGTCGCCAATCGCCCGAGATCATTGAGGGCGCGGATTACGTCGAGGATGCGGACATTGTCATCATGGCGCTGGGTTTCGAACCCGAGGCGCTGCCGACCCTGTGGGACCAACCCGATCTGGAAGTGACCCGTTGGGGCACCGTCATGGCCGAGTTTACGTCGGGCAAGACGGCCATGGATGGCGTCTATGCGGTGGGTGACATCGTGCGCGGCGCGTCGCTGGTGGTTTGGGCCATTCGTGACGGGCGCGACTGCGCCAATGCGATTCTGCAACAGATGACCGCGCCGCAACAAGTCGCGGCAGAGTAGGCACAAGGCCGCCACGACAGGCGGTTTTTACCCAAGCGAGACAGGACATGGATCAGGTTAACTCTGGACAGATCAAGGGGCGGTGCTTGTGCGGCGCGGTGACGGTTGCCGTCACTGGTCCTTTGGGCAATGCTTCGGCTTGCCACTGTTCGGCGTGCACCCGTTGGACTGGGTCGGTTCTGATGGGTCTGGATATTCCGCGCGAACGGGTCACTTATGCCGGTCCGATCAAATCATATGCCTCGTCCAGCTTTTCCGAGCGTGCTTGGTGCGAGAACTGCGGCACTGCGGTCTGGTTTGCCGATACCGAAGGCGAAGGAGCTGCAAATCTGGAGTTGTCGCCGGGCCTGTTCGACGACTTTGGCGGGGCGGCGCTGACGCGCGTTGTCTATGCCGATTGCGCACCGTCGGGTGTGGTGTTGGGCGGTGATCTGCAACGGGTCAGCAAGGCGGATTACGAAGCGACACATCTTCATGTGGAGGATGCGGAGTGAGCCAGCCTATCAACGGCCAATGCCTGTGCGGCGCCGTGACCGTGACCGCCACTGTGACCGATCCCGTGCTGCGGGCCTGCCACTGCGATATGTGCCGCGCCCACACCAGCGGCATGTTCGTGTCGCTGACCACGGACGCGGGCAGCCTGCGGTTTGACGGCCCCGTGACGACCTACAAGTCGTCCGACTGGGCCAACCGTGGCTTTTGCACGACCTGCGGGTCGACACTGTTTTACGAGATTCCCGCCGCCGGCGAACGCAATGTCGCGGCGGGTTTGTTCAAAAATGCAGCGGATGCCCCGCTGACACTGGAATTTTTCGCGGACATGTGTCCGCAGGGCTATGCGCTGGCCGGCGATCATCGTCGACTGAGCACGCCCGAGACAATCGCGATGTTCGCGCCCGTAGAAGGAGACGACCAATGACCAAATATGATGCAGACTGGGTCCGGGCCGAGGAAGCCAAACGCAAATATATGGCCGAAAACGGCCTGTACACCGAGGAAGAAGAGCATTCTTCCTGCGGCGTTGGCCTTGTGGTTAACATCAATGGCTCGAAAAGCCGGGCTGTCGTGGAAAACGGTATCGCCGCGCTGAAAGCGATCTGGCACCGTGGTGCGGTCGACGCCGATGGGAAAACCGGCGACGGTGCGGGCATTCACGTGCAGATCCCCGTGCCGTTCTTCTATGACCAGATCGAGCGCACAGGCCACCGCCCCCGCAAGGACCAGTTGATTGCCGTCGGCCAGGTGTTTCTGCCGCGCACCAACTTTGCCGCGCAGGAAACCTGCCGGACGATCGTCGAATCCGAAGTGCTGCGCATGGGCTACAACATCTATGGCTGGCGCCACGTTCCGGTGAACGTTGCCTGCTTGGGTGAAAAGGCCAACGCGACCCGTCCCGAGATTGAACAGATCCTGATTTCGAACAGCAAGGGCGTGGACGAAGAGACATTCGAACGCGAGCTGTACGTGATCCGTCGGCGCATCGAAAAGGCGGCGCTGGCCGCGCAAGCGCCCCAGTTGTATATCGCGTCGCTGTCGTGCCGCAGCATCATCTATAAGGGCATGATGCTGGCCGAACAGGTTGCGGAATTCTACCCCGACCTGATGGACGAACGGTTCGAAAGCGCCTTTGCGATCTATCACCAGCGGTATTCCACCAACACATTCCCGCAGTGGTGGCTGGCACAGCCGTTCCGCATGCTGGCCCACAACGGCGAGATCAACACGCTGAAGGGCAACCTGAACTGGATGAAAAGCCACGAAATTCGCATGGCCTCCAGCACCTTTGGCGAAATGGCCGAGGACATCAAACCCATCGTCGCCAGCGGATCGTCCGACAGTGCCGCACTGGATGCGGTGTTCGAGGTTCTGGTGCGCGCGGGCCGCAATGCGCCGATGGCGAAAACCATGCTGGTCCCAGAATCCTGGTCCAAGCAGGCGGTCGAGCTGCCGCAGGCGTGGCGCGATATGTATTCCTATTGCAACTCGGTGATCGAACCCTGGGATGGCCCCGCCGCTTTGGCGATGACCGATGGCCGCTGGGTCTGCGCCGGTCTGGACCGCAACGGCCTGCGTCCCATGCGCTATGTCGTGACCAACGACGGTATGGTCATCGCGGGGTCCGAGGCAGGCATGGTGCCGCTGGATGAATCCCGCATCGTGCGCAAGGGCGCGCTGGGGCCGGGTCAGTTGCTGGCCGTGGACATGACCGAGGGCAAGTTGTTCGACGACTCGCAGATCAAGGACCAGCTTGCTGCCTCGCAACCCTTTGGCGACTGGGTCGGCAAGATCAAGGAACTGGGCGACAGCTTTGGTGCTGTGACCGAAAAGGCGCTGTTTTCGGGTGGTGAATTGCGCCGCCGCCAGATCGCGGCCGGTTTCAGCGTCGAGGATCTGGAGCAGGTTCTGGCCCCGATGGCCGAAGACGGCAAAGAGGCGCTGGCGTCGATGGGTGATGACACGCCGTCAGCCGTGCTGTCGAAAATGTACCGCCCGCTGAGCCACTTCTTCCGCCAGAACTTTAGCCAGGTGACCAACCCGCCAATCGACAGCTTGCGCGAATTCCGCGTGATGAGTCTGAAGACACGGTTCGGCAACCTTAAAAACGTGCTGGACGAAGACAGCAGCCAGACCGAGATCCTGACGCTGGACAGCCCCTTTGTCGGCAATGCCCAGTGGGACGAGCTGACCACCCATTTCAACGCCAATCTGGTTGAGATCGACTGTACCTTTGCGCCGGGTGAAAACACCCTGAGCGCCGGACTGGCCCGTATCCGCGCCGAGGCCGAGGACGCCGTGCGTTCGGGCGCCGGTCACATCGTTCTGACCGATCATCACAGCAACGCCGACAAGGTGGCGATGCCGATGATTCTGGCGACATCTGCTGTGCATTCGCATCTGACCCGCAAGGGTCTGCGCACCTTCTGTTCGCTGAACGTGCGGTGCGCCGAATGCATGGACGCGCATTATTTTGCGGTGCTGGTCGGTTGCGGTGCGACCATCGTCAACGCCTATCTGGCCGAAGACTCGATTGCCGACCGCATCGAACGCGGCCTGCTGGACGGCAACCTGACCGATGCCATCGCGCGCTACCGCGAGGCGATTGATCAGGGCTTGCTGAAAATTCTGGCCAAGATGGGCATCAGCGTCGTGTCGTCCTATCGCGGTGGTCTGAACTTTGAAGCCGTCGGCCTGAGCCGTGCCATGTGCGCCGAATACTTCCCCGGCATGACCAGCCGCATCAGCGGCATTGGTGTCACCGGCATTCAGTCCAAAGTCGAAGAGGTGCACGCCCGCGGCTGGCTGAGCGATGCGGTTCTGCCCATCGGCGGTTTCTACAAGGCCCGCAAATCCGGTGAGACCCACGCATGGGAAGCCACGTCCATGCACATGTTGCAAATGGCGTGCAACCGCGCGTCGTTCGAGCTGTGGAAGCAATACAGCGCCAAGATGCGCAGCAACCCGCCCATCCACTTGCGTGACCTGCTGGACATCAAACCGCTGGGCAAGCCCGTGCCGCTGGAAGAGGTCGAAAGCATCACCTCGATCCGCAAACGGTTCGTGACGCCGGGCATGTCGCTGGGGGCCCTGTCGCCCGAGGCGCACAAGACCCTGAACGTTGCAATGAACCGCATTGGCGCGAAATCCGACAGCGGCGAGGGTGGCGAAGATCCGGCACACTTCGTGCCTGAAGCGAACGGTGACAACCCGTCGGCCAAGATCAAACAGGTCGCATCTGGCCGCTTTGGCGTGACCGCCGAATACCTGAACCAGTGCGAAGAACTTGAGATTAAAGTGGCGCAGGGCGCGAAACCCGGCGAAGGCGGCCAGTTGCCCGGCATGAAGGTCACCGACCTGATCGCGCGGCTGCGGCATTCGACCAAAGGGGTCACGCTGATCTCACCGCCGCCGCACCACGACATCTATTCGATCGAGGATCTGGCGCAGCTGATCTATGATCTGAAGCAGATCAACCCGCGTTGCAAAGTCACCGTGAAACTGGTGGCCTCCAGCGGCGTCGGCACGATTGCGGCGGGCGTGGCCAAGGCCAAGGCCGACATCATCCTGATCTCGGGCCACAACGGCGGCACGGGTGCGTCGCCTGCGACGTCGATCAAATACGCGGGCCTGCCGTGGGAAATGGGCCTGACCGAGGCGCATCAGGTTCTGGCAATGAACAACCTGCGCGACCGTGTCACTCTGCGGACCGACGGCGGGCTGCGCACTGGCCGCGACATTGTCATGGCCGCGATGATGGGGGCCGAAGAATACGGCATCGGCACGGCTGCCCTGATCGCAATGGGCTGTATCATGGTGCGTCAGTGCCAGTCGAACACCTGCCCCGTGGGCGTGTGTACCCAGGACGAAGCGTTGCGGGGCAAGTTCACCGGCAACGCGGACAAGGTCGTGAACCTGATCACCTTCTACGCGCAAGAAGTGCGCGAGCTGCTGGCGTCGATTGGCGCGCGCAGCCTGGACGATGTGATCGGGCGTGCGGACCTGCTGGCGCAGGTGTCGCGCGGGTCGGCCCATCTGGACGATCTGGACCTGAACCCGCTGTTGATCACCGTCGATGGCGCGTCGGAAATCGTTTATAACCGCGACAAGCCGCGCAACGCTGTGTTGGACACGCTGGACGCCAAAATTGTGCGTGATGCTGCGCGTTTCCTGGAGGACGGCGAGAAGATGCAGTTGTCTTACGCGGTGCAGAACACGCACCGGACCGTGGGCACCCGCACATCCAGCCACATCGTGCGCAAGTTCGGGATGCGCAATTCGCTGCAACCCGACCACCTGACGGTGAAGCTGACCGGTTCAGCGGGTCAATCGCTGGGCGCCTTCGCGGCGCCGGGGTTGAAGCTGGAAGTGTCGGGCGATGCCAACGACTATGTTGGCAAGGGTCTGTCGGGCGGCACCATCGTTGTGCGTCCGCCGATGTCGTCTGCAATTGTCGCGGCGGAAAACACCATCATCGGCAACACTGTTCTGTATGGTGCGACAGCGGGCTATCTGTTTGCTGCGGGCCGCGCGGGCGAACGGTTTGCCGTGCGCAACTCGGGCGCATCGGTGGTGATCGAAGGCTGTGGCAGCAACGGTTGCGAATATATGACCGGCGGCGTGGCGGTGATCCTGGGCAGCATCGGGGCCAACTTTGGTGCGGGTATGACCGGCGGCATGGCCTATCTGTACGATCCCGAAGGCAAAGCGTCGGCCATGATGAACCGCGAAACGCTGGTGACCTGCCCCGTGACCGTCGACCATTGGCACGACCAGCTTGAAACCTTGCTGGAACGTCACCTTGAGGAAACCGGCAGCCAGAAGGCCGCGGATATTCTTCAGCATTGGGATATCGAGCAGAAGCATTTCATGCAGGTCTGCCCGAAAGAGATGCTTGTGCATCTGCCGGCCCCCTTGTCCATCGAGGAAAAGGCGATCCCGGCGGAGTAAAAAGCGATGGGGCCTTCTGGCCCTATCGTTGCATCATCGCGGCGCGCGCGTTGCGCATGCGCACGGCGTTGTCGCGTGACCCGACATAGGTGTTTTCTGCCAATATGTCGGCCACGCGGCCAACGTTTGTGCCCATCTTGGCCGCGATAACGTTTTCGTCGTTGCCGGACCAGCTGAGCAGCCAGACCGTTGCGGCATCAGAATAGCTGAGCACGGCAGGCTGCGGTGTGGTCGACAGTCCGGCATAGCCGGACGCGCTAAGTGCGGTAATCATCCCGATGTCTCCATGTTGCGTTGCGGGAGTTGCGAAATCGGCAATTCAGCCGTGCAACGACATTAGCATGAAACGCGCCTGCCGCAGTTCCCTTAACAATCTGCTATTTCTTAAATTTTTAGGGATATTCCAGAGCTATCCGCCTTCAGAACTGGGTATTTTGCGGTGCAGGCCCCCATGTCCCCAACATGTGGTGGTGGGTGGCCCCGACCCCGCCTGCTTTTGCGAAAGGCAGCAGGCTTAAATCCATCTGATTTTAGACATTTCACAGTTTCGCCCCGCCGCGCAGCCAGTGATTGCGGGCTTTGGTGGGGACGTTTATAGCTGTTGGATGGCCCGAAAAACGACAAAGAAAACCGCGAAGACAAAGACGACAAAGCGCCTTCGCCCGGGGCGCTGGCTGTTGCGTGCGATCAGCGTCGTGTTCTTGCTGATGGTGTTCGTGGTGCTTTTGTTTTCGGTCGTGAACCCGCCAACCACACTCTACATGGTGCAGGAATCGCGCCGTCTGGGCGGGCTGGACCGTGAATGGGTTCCGCTGGAAAATGTGGCCCCTGTGATGGCCCGGTCGGTCGTGGCCGCCGAGGACGCGAATTTCTGCAATCACTGGGGCTTTGATCTGGTGGCGATCCGCACGGCCATCGAAGAAGGGTCGGGTCGGGGGGCGTCGACCATCAGCCAGCAGGTGGTCAAGAACGTCTATCTCTGGCACGGGCGCAACTGGTCGCGCAAAGCGCTTGAGGCGCTGATGACCCCGCTGGTCGAGGCACTGTGGTCCAAGCGGCGGATCATCGAAGTTTACCTGAACGTGGTTGAGTTCGACGAAGGCGTGTTCGGCATCGAAGCCGCGTCGCAACACTATTTTGGCGTCAGCCCCGCCGCGCTAAGCGATGTTCAGGCCGCGCGCCTTGCCGCGATCTTGCCCCTGCCCAAGGAACGGTCCGCCAGCAACCCCAGCAAATCGGTCCGCAAGCGTGCTGCTGCCGTTCTGGATGGGGCCGCAACAATTGAAGCGGATGGTCGCGCAACCTGTTTCGAGAGTTGAAAAGGGTCGTCAGCCCGTGCAAGGAAGGTGAACGTTTCGTTCCCCTTTTAACGGATGTCCCATGGCCCGAATGTTTCACGTCCCCCTGTCCCCTTTCTGCCGCAAGGTCCGTCTAAGCCTTGCCGAGAAGAAAATCGGGGTTGATCTGGTAGAAGAGAAATATTGGGAGGCCGACGCCGATTTCTTGCGTCGCAACCCCGCCGCCAAGGTGCCAGTTCTGCAACTGGACGGGTTGACGATGTCGGAAAGCGGACCGATCTGCGAATACCTGGAAGAAACACGGCCCGAGCCGTCGTTGCTGCCCAAAGATCCGGTCGCCCGGCTGGAAGTGCGGCGGCTGGTCAACTGGTTTGATGACAAATTTCACAACGAAGTCACATCAAAGCTGCTGTACGAGCGTGTGAACAAAAAGATGATGGGGCAGGGTTATCCCGATTCGAAGAACGTGAAGGCCGGCGCCAAAGCGATCAAATACCACCTGGATTACATGACATGGCTGTTGGATCACCGGCGCTGGCTGGCGGGCGATCAGATGACGCTGGCTGATTTCGCGGCTGCGGCACATTTGTCGTCGCTTGACTATATCTCGGACGTGGACTGGAACCGGTCGGCCGTGGTCAAGGATTGGTACGCCAAGATCAAAAGCCGCCCGGCGTTTCGCAATATTCTGGCCGATCAGGTCCCCGGCTTTCCACCGCCGCGGCACTACAATGACCTGGATTTTTAAGGCAGGCGCGGCGCAGGGGCGCTGCCCCTCGGCCTGCGGCCTCACCCCGGGATTTTTTGAACCAGAGAAGACATGGACCTGAAGCAACAGGTCATCGCCCGCGCGCTGGACGAAGGGTTTGTCATGGCGCGCGTGTGCAGGCCCGATGCGGTGCCGGATGCGGCCGCGCGGTTGGAAGCGTTCGTCGACGCGGGCTATCATGGGCAGATGGGTTGGATGGCCGAGCGGATGCATTGGCGCGGCAATCCCGCTGCCCTGTGGCCCGAGGCCCGGTCGGTGCTGATGCTGGCCGAGAGCTATGCGCCCGAGTATGACCCCTTGCCGTTGTTGGAACAACGCGAGCGCGGGGTGATTTCGGCCTATGCTCAGGGGCGGGATTATCATGACATCGTCAAGAAGCGCCTAAAGCGGTTGGGGCGCTGGTTGATCGAGACAGCAGGCGGCGAGATCAAGGTGTTTGTCGACACCGCCCCCGTGCCGGAAAAGGCGTTGGGACAGGCGGCGGGACTGGGCTGGCAGGGCAAGCACACAAGTCTGCTAAGCCGGGAATGGGGAAATTGGGCCTTTTTAGGCTCTGTTTTCACCACGCTGGAGCTTGAACCGGATGCGCCCGAGGTTGGGCATTGCGGGTCTTGCACCGCCTGTCTGGACATCTGCCCGACCGATGCCTTTCCCGCGCCCTATCAAATGGACGCGCGGCGTTGCATTTCCTATCTGACGATTGAACATGCCGGCCCCGTGGACGAAGATCTGCGGGCCAAGATGGGCAACCGGATTTACGGATGTGACGATTGTCTGGCGGTGTGTCCGTGGAACAAGTTTGCGGTTGCCGCCAGCGATATGCGCTATCACAGGGGCGTTGGAGCGCCGCCCTTGGCGGAACTGGCGGCGCTGGATGATGCCGCGTTTCGGGCGCGGTTCTCTGGCTCTGCGGTCAAGCGGATCGGGCGGGACCGCTTTGTGCGGAATGTCCTGTACGCCATCGGGAATTCGGGTGCGGCGACGCTGCTGCCCGTGGCGCAGGGGTTGTGTGAAGATGCGGATGCGACAGTGGCCGATGCGGCGCGCTGGGCGGTGGCGCGGTTAAAAGGAACGGCCTGATGGCGATCTTGTTGGGTGTGGACACGGGCGGAACCTATACCGACGCAGTGTTGGTGCGGGACGAAAAGACGGTGATCGCCAGCGCCAAGGCGCTGACCACGCGGCAGGATCTTGCGATTGGCGTAGGTGCCGCTGTGCGCGCCGTGCTGACGCAATCCGGCGTGACGGCGGATCAGGTGACGATGGCGTCGCTGTCGACGACGCTGGCCACCAATGCGCTGGTCGAAGGGCAGGGCGGGCGCGTGGCGCTGGTCTATATCGGGTTCCGCGACAAGGATCTGGATGCGCACGGGCTGCGCGAGGCATTGAAGGGCGACCCCTATATCGTGCTTGCCGGCGGGCATGATCATGCCGGTGCGCAGGTCGCGCCTCTGGATGAAGCGGCCCTGATTGCCTTTTTAGAGACACATAAAGCGGATGTCAGCGGCTTTGCCGTCGCGGCGCAGTTTGGCACGCGCAACCCAGGCCACGAGCTGCGGGCGGCTGAACTGGTCACGCAGATCACCGGACGACCCGTGTCTGCGTCGCATCAATTGTCGGCCAAGTTGAACGGACCGAAACGGGCGCTGACCGCCGTACTGAACGCACGGCTGATCGGGTTGACGCTGCGGTTGATCGGGCGGGCCGAGCAGGTGCTGGTCGATCTGGGGGTAACGGCGCCGATGATGGTTGTGCGCGGCGACGGGGCGCTGATGAGTGCCGCACAGGCCCGTGCACGGCCGATCGAGACGATCCTGAGCGGACCCGCCGCGTCGATTGTTGGTGCACGTTGGATGACAGGGGCGGACACTGCGCTGGTCAGTGACATTGGCGGCACCACCACGGACGTGGCGATGCTGAAAAACGGGCGGCCTGCGATTGATCCCGCGGGCGCGCAGGTCGGTCCCTATCGCACGATGGTCGAAGCCGTCGCTATGCGCACCACGGGGTTGGGTGGCGACAGCGAGGTGCATTTTACCGTGGATGGGTTACAAGGCGGCGTGACCTTGGGACCGCGCCGTTTGTTGCCGGTGTCGTTGATTGCGCACGAGGCGCCAGAGGCGGTTCTGCCCGTGTTAGAGCAACAATTGCGCGTCACGACGCCTGGTGAATACGATGCGCGATTTGTCCGGGCGGTGCCGGGGATCGAGGCGCATGGGCTGGCGGAACGGGATGCGGATCTGCTGGGCCGGATTGGCGCAGACGTCTGGCCGCTGGGCAAAGTTCTGAAATCACGTATGGAGGTGGCCGCGCTGAAACGGTTGGTCGAGCGTGGATTGGTGCAGGTTGCAGGCGTGACGCCGTCGGACGCGGCGCATGTTTTGGGCGTTGTGTCTGCCTGGAACTCAGATGCCGCGCGGATGGCGCTGGAACTGTTCGGCAGGCGACGCACCGGTGCGGGTGTTACGCTGGCCCGCGATCCGCAGGTGATGGCGCAGATCATCGTCGACCAGTTGACGCATCAGACCGGTTTGGCGTTGTTAGAGACTGCTTTTGCAGAAGACCCGCAAGAGTTTGGATTGTCGCCCGAGGTTCTGGCCCGTCACGTTCTGATGCAACGCGGGTTGGGCCGACACGCAGGCGTTGTGCGCATTGACGCCGGCCTGAACGTGCCGGTGATCGGTCTGGGCGCATCGGCGGCCAGCTATTATCCGGCTGTCGGTGTGCTGATGGGGTGCGACATGATCCTGCCGGAACATGCGGGTGTCGCCAATGCGATCGGGGCTGTTGTCGGGCGGGTGACGATGCGGCGCAGCGGGACGGTGACATCGCCCAGCGAAGGCCGGTTCCGCGTGCATCTGGACACTGGCCCCGAAGATTTCATGTCTTCGGACGCGGCGTTGACTCGGCTAGAAGCAGCCCTGCACGCAGCGGCTGTGTCCGAGGCCCAAGCCGCCGGTGCGGGGGATATACAGGTCAGGGTCGAGCGGGACATTCGCACCGCCGAAGCCGAAGCGCGGCAGGTGTTCGTCGAGGCGACGCTGACCGTCGAGGCATCTGGCCGCCCGCGGGTCGCGGACGGCTGAATTGCTTTGTTAGGGTCTATTCTGCCGCGCGTCTGGGCAGCACCCAGTCAGGACGGACAAAGTGGCAGGTGTAGCCGTTTGGGATGCGTTCCAGATAGTCCTGATGCTCGGGTTCCGCTTCCCAAAAGTCACCCACCGGCTCGACCTCGGTCACGACTTTGCCGGGCCAGATGCCCGATGCTTCGACATCGGCGATGGTGTCCAGTGCAACCGCTTTCTGGTCTTCGTCGACATAATAGATCGCCGAACGATAGCTTAGGCCGACATCATTGCCCTGACGGTTGGGGGTGGTGGGGTCGTGGATCTGAAAGAAGAACTCAAGCAGCTCGCGGTAGGATACGACTGCTGGGTCATAGATAATCTCGATCCCTTCGGCGTGGGTGCCATGGTTGCGATAGGTCGCGTTGGGCACGTCGCCGCCGGTGTATCCCACGCGGGTCGATTTCACGCCGGGGCGCTTGCGGATCAGATCCTCCATGCCCCAGAAACATCCGCCTGCCAGAACTGCGCGTGCGTCGCTCATGCCACGTCCTCCACCTGATCGAGGTAATCGCCATACCCTTCGGCCTGCATGTCGTCTCGGTGGACAAAACGCAGCGAGGCCGAGTTGATGCAATACCGCAAGCCGCCACGATCGCGCGGACCGTCGGGAAAGACATGGCCCAGATGGCTGTCGCCATGGGTGCTGCGCACCTCGGTGCGGATCATGCCCAGGCTGGCATCGCGCAGTTCATTCACGTGCGCCGGTTCAATGGGTTTGGTGAAACTGGGCCATCCACAGCCGCTTTCGTATTTGTCGGACGAGGCAAACAGCGGCTCGCCCGAGACGATGTCGACGTAGATGCCCGGTTCCTTGTTGTCCAGAAGCGGACCGGTGCCGGGGCGTTCGGTGCCGCTTTGCTGGGTCACGCGATATTCTTCGGGTGACAGGCGCGCGATGGCGTCGGGGTCTTTGGTATAGGTGGCCATTCTTGCCTCCTTCGGTCAGGGTTTCTTTGAGCATAAGATGGGGCTGGCGCGGAAAAATCAAAGGGTTGTTACAGCATGGTCACGCAAAGGAAATGTGATCCGCCGGCGTTTGATCCGCGTATACTCTTACAGTCGCATCAGGAGCTTTGTCATGAAACGCCTTGTCCAAATGTTCGCGGGTCTGTCTGCGGGCCTTATCCTTGCAACATCGGTCTTTGCGGATGTCAGGGGACAGCAGTTTTCGAATATTGACGGCGGGCAATTGGCGATGGACGATTGGGCGGGGCGTCCTGTGCTGGTCGTCAACACCGCGTCGCAATGTGGCTACACCCCGCAATACGCCGAACTTCAGACATTGTACGACCGCTACAAGGCACGCGGGCTGGTGGTGCTGGCGGTGCCGTCGGACGACTTCCGGCAAGAGCTGAGCAGTTCCGCCGAGGTTAAGGAGTTTTGCGAGCTGACGTTCGGGCTGGATTTGCCAATGACCGACATCACTCATGTGCGCGGCCCCGATGCGCATCCGTTCTATGTACAGGTCCGCAAGGATACCGGGTTTGTACCAAAGTGGAATTTTCAAAAGGTGCTGATCGGACCGGATGGTCAGGTCGTGGCAACCTGGCGGTCGGGAACCACACCCTTGTCAGGGGCTGTGACCGGCGCGATCGAGGGTCTGCTGAACTAGGGGCAGCCGCGCTTGGACCGGTGTGCTTGTGCGGGACCTGAAAAATCAGAGCCAAACACAACAGGAAAACCGGACACCTGAACGGCGCCCGGCCTGATTTCTACAGACAGCAAAAGCCGCTTACGGTGTCGACGTAACTGTTGAACCATCGGCCGCAATCAGGAGAACGGTCAATGCTCCGGTAGCAACCACAACACCATTGTTCAGGGCGCCGCCCAGACCTTGGCCCTCAACTTTGGCTTGACCCTGACCACCGGTAACGGTCGAGTTCAGGGGGATCTCATCGGCGAATACAGGCATTGCCATTGCCGCCGACAGGGCGACTGCGGAAAAAAGTTTGAATGGTTTGGCCATGATATGACTCCTTGGAACAGATACTTTTCGAGTACCCCAGAATGTTTTTTGCCACAACATGCCTGGAGTTGATCCAAGCATACTGATGTTATGCTGCGCCATAGCTTAAGACCGTCTTTCAGATCCGTTGGTCGTGGACTATTTTTTCAGCAGGCGCATGTCCAGGTAGCCCACTTTCGGGCCACCCCATTGCCGCGATTTCCAGACCGTGCTGTCGCGGCGGTCCACCCAGTAATGGTTGGTGATTTGTCCGGTTTCGTTGCTGCAATCCTCGCGCAGGTGCACGGTTGGGAAGCTGCGTTCAACAATCTCGAGCGTCTCGGCGCCCATGTTGCGCACTTCGCAGCTTAGCGACATGCGGTCGACGCCATTCACATCATTGCGGATATACATCACACGCTGGCCGCTGCTGCTGCCGCGGCTGCGCACGGCCGCCAGCGCGGGGCTTGCGTCGGCCGAGGCCAGATCATTGCCCAACCCCTTGGTGCCAATCAACACGCCGTCACGCAGCACGAGCTGGCTGTTGCCGCCTGTGCGCCAGACAGTCACGTTGCCGTCGCGATAGGCCTCGGGGATCAAATAGGCGGTCTGCTCGCGTTTGGCGGCCACCACTTCAAGCGAGGCGACCGTCAGACCGTCCAGCAAGGGGCGCGTCAAGGTCGGCAGAACCGGCGGGTTGCGCTTGGCCTTGCGCTGGTTCGACGCCACCGAGACCACTTCGGACAGGGTCGACGATTGTGAACTGGCGGTTTCTGTGCCGCCGCTACACGCAGACAGGATCAGACCGGCACACAAGGCCAGACAAACGGTGCGTGTTCTCATTCCCAGACTCTCCCGAAATCGGCGACAATGTCGTTGCGGTGTCCGTGCCGCACTTGTTCATACAAGCGGCCGGGAACGGCCAGACGGGCGCCGCCGTCCCGTTGGATCGGGCGGATCGTGGTCGATACGGTACGCTTCGACGGTTGTCCGATAAACCAGCTGACCGGAATTTCCAGTTTGATGCCCTTGTCAAACGACCCTTCGCCAAATTCGGCGGCCGACACATTTGTCAGGGTAAAGAAGCCGCCGACGCGCCAGCCATTTGCGAATTCGCGGGTCAGGGTTGCGGTGGCACCCACATCGCCTGCCAGATAGCGGCCTACGTCCAGCTGACCGGTGTAGCCGCCCCCGAATTCGTAATAGGCGGACACATGGCCGGTAGCGACCGAATAGTCCTGAAAGCCGAATTGCTGTTCGAATTCACGCTGTTTGACGTAGTTTGCCTCGATTCCCAGCGCCAGACGGCTGTTCACCGGTTTCCACAGCAGCTCGGCCGACACACCGCCGAACATTTTTTCCAGATAGCCTGCGGTCAGGCGGGCATAGGTGTTGGCACCCGGTTTCCACTGCTTGCTGACATACAGGTTATGCAGTGTGGTGTCGGCAGCCTTGGCATACTCCAGGGCGTCGGTGCGCACGCGTGGCAGTCTTGAGCCCGAGCGTCGGTCGCTGTCGGCGATGGTGCCGGCCAGACGGTGACGCAGCTCGCCCGCCACCACCCAACCCGGCGCAAACCGGTAGCGGAATTCGGCGCTGACGCCCAGGTCGGCGCGCACCGGGCTTTCCGGGTCAAAGTAGCTGGGTGCGACGTAGGGCCCAAGCGAATAGTTCAGCGACGGATACAGATCGGGGTTCTGCACCGCATGGGGCAGATTGGGCGCAGCCTCGCCAAAGCCGGTGACCGCCAGCAGGGCGTTGGTGTTGTCCGGCTGGAACTCCAGCGCCTCAAGATCCGAACGGCGCATTGTGACGGTGCTTAGCGGCAGGTTGTTCTGCACCAGCACAAGGCGGAAAGTTTCGACCGACGGTGGCAGGATCAGCGACATCACCCGTGCCGCGCGCCCGATGGCGGCAGCGTCTGCGGGGTAACGGCGGTTGAGGAATCGCAGTTCGGCGCTGTTGGCGCTGACGGACAGCGCGTCCAGCGTCAGCCCTTCTTTTTCCAATTCGGGGCGCAATGCATCGCGGATGGTGGCGGGGGCCGTGGCGCTGCGGCTCCAGTCTTCGGACCAGGCGGCGGGGTTTGCCGCGCGGGTCGGGCGTTGCTGGATGGTGCGCGGGCCCGACACCATCAACGGCGTGGACGCATTTTTGGGGTTCACCTGCAATTGCGCGGTGATGCCCAGCTCGGACCCGTACATCCAATAAGCGCCAAAGCGCAGGTTTTGCGAATACTGGTATTCGGCACCAAAGTTCAGCCGGCTTTTGCGGGTGAACACCCCGCGCGAGGTTTCGGGCTCATAGGCATCGGGCGAATACTCGGCCTTGAGCGCCCAGCGGTCATTCAGTTGCCATTCGACACCGGCAAAGGGGGACGCGGGACCACGGAACCATTGATCGGTCGCAAAATTGCCGCCCTTGCTGTTGGGGTCGAACCTGGGACGATTGCTGCCAAAAGGTGATCCGATGGACCCGGATGACCCCAGCCGCCCCCAGCCCAGACCTGCCGTCACTTTTACAGCTCCGGGCAGGCTGAGCGGGCGGTCAAAGGTTTTGGTCGCGACCACGTATTCGGCGGCATTGATGCCGGTGCCCGCGAAATCCTGAAGCCCCAGCGTGATCGCGGGCCAATACAGTGACTCACGGCGCAGCAGGAACCGCACATCAAAGTTGCGGTCGCGGTAGGTGTCGAAGCCGTTGTCGTTCCAATCCTGGATGCCAACATAGCGGAAGGTGGCCGAAATGCGGGGCGAAAACTGGAACGTCATCGCGGTGCGGCTGATGCCGCCGAAATAGGAATAGCTGACAACAAATTGCGCGTCAGGCAGCGCGTCGCCCGACGGCATGTCGATCACACCGGGGCTGCCGTACATGTTCAGCGAAGGCTGAACCGGCAGTTTGAAATGGGGCGTGGTTTCATCGCTTTGGGCATAGGTCATGGTGCCCAGCCCAACAAAGGCGGCAGCAAAGGTGGTTTTGCGGAAAATAGCTCGCAGCACGCTGCACCCGATCTGTTGTTCAACTGTTTCGCAGACTAGACCACGGCGCACGGGTGCAGATCAACCGCATTGCCCGGTATCCCAAGGCTTGGCGCGGAACCGCGGCATTCGGGTGACAATCGACGGTTTTGGGGTCACGAAACCGGGGTAAGTTGCGCCGTTTTGTCCGACTGGTCGCGCACGGCAAGCGAATACCCCTCGACCCAACGCATGGCCACTTCCTTGGCCGCCTCTTCGTCGCTGCTGGCCAAGGCTGCGCGCAGGACCCGCAGGGCGCTGGCGATCTCGATTTCCGACAGTGCCACCTCGTCCGCGGAAAAGATTTTCCGGTGGGTCGTGCCAATCAGGTTGCCGGTCAGGGTCAGCTCTTCGGTCATTTTTTCGCCGGGGCGCAGGCCGATGAATTCAATCTCGATATCGCCATCGGGGTTCTTGGCGTCGCGCACCGTGTAGCCTGCGCTTTCGATGACCTGACGTGCCAGCTTTTCGATGTGAACGGGTTTGCCCATATCCAGAACAAAAACCTCGCCACCCTTGGCCATCGCACCCGCCCGCAGCACCAAATGCACGGCCTCCTGGGCGGTCATGAAATAACGCGATACCTCGGGGTGGGTCACCGTCACCGGGCCACCACGGCGCAATTGTTCCTGAAACAGCGGCACGACCGAACCGGATGAACCCAGCACATTGCCAAACCGCACCATGGTGTAGATCGGCGCCTTGTCCGTGGGAACGCGACTGGCCAGATCCTGAATCACAAGCTCGGCCAGACGTTTGGACGCGCCCATGATATTTGTCGGGCGCACGGCCTTGTCCGAACTGATCAGGATGAACCGCTCGACACCCGTCTTGGCCGCTTCGGTGGCCAAGGTATGCGTGCCCAGCACATTGTTGGCCAAACCGGTCAACGGGTTCGTTTCCACCAGCGGCACGTGTTTGTAGGCGGCTGCGTGCAGCACCACCTGAACGTCATGATCCGCCAGTATGCGCCGCACCTGTCGTGCATCGGTGACCGTACCCAGAACCGGCACAATCTCAATTTCCGTGTCTTCAGCGATCTGGCGCAGCTCCATGTCGACTTTGTACAGCGCGACCTCGCTCAGCTCGAACAGCACCATCTTTGCAGGGCTGCATTGCATGACCTGCCGGCACAGCTCTGACCCGATGGACCCGCCAGCGCCCGAGATCAGAACCGTCTTGCCCTGATAGCTGGCGATCGCGCTTGCACCTGTTTCAGTCGACACTTCATCGCGGTTCAGGAACAGTTTGGGTTCCACATCGGTCAGCTTGTCGACCAACGCTTCTTCTCCGACAAGCTGAGAAAAAGAGGGCAGCGCCTGAACTTCAAGCCCCATCTTTTGCAGCCGCCGCGAGATTTGCGCCTGTTTCGGCAGGCTAAGCGATGGCAGCGCCAGCAAGACGCGGTCGATCTTTTTGTCAAAGGCGATTTCGGCGATGCGCACGGGTGAATAGACCGGCAGCCGCGATACGATCAGCCCATGCAGCGACTTGTTGTCGTCCACAAAGGCAACAGGCTCGATATGTTCGTGGCTGCGCAGGGCAGATACCAGTTGGGTGCCTGTGGTGCCCGCCCCATAGATCAGAACGCGACAGCGCACGGATGAACGCCGGTAGATCGCCAGCACGATCTGCAACAGCACGGCGCGGCTGATGATCGAAAAGATGAAAAAGCTGATGCCAAAAATGATCTGCGTCGGGATCGGCACCGGAATGCGTGCTGCCGCCGTCAGCAGAAAGGACACGATGACCAGTGCCACAGAGAACGCACCGGTCAGGCCAATGGCACCGGTTTCGTAGGCATTCAACTGAATGGTCGAAACGCCCAGCAAAACCGACAGGGCACCGCCGATGATCAGCAAAAAGGGAAGAACGGGCAAATACGCCAGCATCATGCCAAAGGCACCGCTGTCGCTGGCGTGCAGAGAAAACGAAAACAGCAGGGCAAGCGGCACCAGCATCGCATCGACAAAAAGCATGATGTTACGCTTCTGCGTGCGCGACAGGGATTTGATAATACTCAGCACTTCGCGCCCCCACAAAAACATTTAACCCATAGGCCGACTGAACCAGAGCAACTCGGACAAAGGCCAATATGAAATAATAAATGCTGCATGTGCAAAATAGTCATCCAAACTATAAAACAGCAGCGTTCCGTTAAATCTCTTAAAAAATTCCTAATGAACCAAACATTACGTCAGTTTTTAGCGATTCGCATCTTATGTCAGCAGCGGCGCGGTTTGGCGGCGGAGGATCGCCTGCGGAACAGGTTGCCGATGGTCTGGAAAACCAGATCAAAGTCGTAGCAGGTTGATTGATTGCGCTGATAGATCAGATCCAGGCGCGCTTTGCGCGGGACGCAGATCCGGGTGTAGATGTCGTCGGTGGCCTCGGGGGTGGTGCAGCGGGCCAATAACCTGTCTTCGTGTTTGTGAAACCGGATGGTCGCCAGCCCCGTCACACCGGGCCGCGATTTCAGGACCTGATCGTAGATATGTGGAAACCGCTCGACATATTCGCGCAACGGCGGGCGGGGGCCGACAAAGCTTAGGTCGCCCTTTAGAATGTTCCAAAGCTGGGGAAATTCGTCCAGCCGCTTGGCCCGCAGTTTCGCCCCCAGCGGCGTGATCCGCGCCTGTTTGTCGCCGCCCGACACCCCTGCGTCTTTATCGACGACCGACATGGTGCGGAACTTCCACAGACCAAAGGGTTGGGTGGGGGTTTTCATGCGCTCGGCCACGTAGAACAGCGGGCGGCCCTGTTTGATCAGGATATAGCAAACCAGCCACAGGATGACCGGACCAAGGATAATCACCAGAAGACTGGCAAAGAACAGATCGAAGATGCGCTTGCGCCAGGTCATTTGGGGTCTCGTGCGTGGTGCCAGTCGGCAACAATGCCTGCGGCCGTGCTGTCTTGTGGTGCAAAGGGGGCCAGCAAGGCAAGCGCATCCGTGTTCAGGCCCACATCCCAGAGGACGGGGCCGGTTGGCGCAGTCGCACGCCACGGCAGGGCGGCGGCATCCAGCAGCGCACCCATTTCGACAATACCGGGTGCCGCGATGTGCAGCACCGGTGGCGGCGCGTCGGCGGTGATCACATGGGCCAGCGTGCGCGCAAGGGCCTGTGGCCCGATGTAACTGCGGCGCGGTGTCCGGCCATCTGGGTCGGTGTCCAGTGCCATCCGGCTGTGCCAGCCGCCCAGAATCGCGTCGGCGCCGGCGACATTGCCGATGCGCAGGCAGGTGACCGGTGCGCCGGTGGCCAATGCTGCCTGTTCCATCGCCAGTTTGGCTTGTCCGTAGGGCGACACGGGCGTCACCGCGTCGGTTTCGCGTAAATTCGCACCGCCTGCGCCATAAACCGCCGCCGACGAGGCCAAAAAGACACGTATGCCATCTGCCGCGGCAATGGCCGCCAGCGCCAGATCGGTGTTGTGTTGCAGGGCCAGGGGGTCGCCTTTGGTCACGCCTGCCAGGCACAGAATGCTGTCGGCGCCAGCACACAGTGCGCTTAGCGCTTTGGGATCATTCAGAATATCGACGCAGTGGAATCCGGCCTTTTGGGTGCGGGCCTGCCAGCGGACAGCATCCGTTGTCCACTGATTGCGCAGGATCGCGCCCAAACGTCCTGTGGCGCCCAGAACCACGAGGCGCTTATTCTTGAAGTCGGGTCGTGTTGGCGTTGACGGCATGACCCCATCAAGTATCTTGCGCAGCAGAAAATTCCAACGTTTCAGCGTCAATCTGCCAGCTGATACGAAAGATAAATAGCTGCCGGGGGGCAAAGACAGCATGACAGGACCAATGCGCATTATCGGGTGGCTGTGTGTCATGGCGTTTATGGCGGCCTGCTCGGAGCTTCCGCGCGGCGCTGCCGTCGACAAAGAGATCCTGAAAACCTCGGGCGAGGCGGAAGCCGACTTTGCGATTTATCCGGTCACACGGGCGTTTTTGCCGTCGATCGAAAGCTGGCCGCGCGTGGGCGATGAACAGTACAACTGGATCGGCGCCACCGCAGGCTATAACTCGCAGGTGATTTCACCGGGCGACACGTTGAACATTCGCATTTGGGATTCGGGCGAGAATTCCTTGCTGACTGGCCCCGGTTCGCCGGTTGCCGACCTGACCGAGGTGCGGGTCACCGGCGCGGGCACCGTGTTTATTCCGTATGTGGGCAAGATCAACGTGGCGGGCCGTACGCCCGACAGTGCGCGGTCGGCCATTCAAAACAGTCTCGAAGCGGTTGTGCCGTCGGCGCAGGTGCAGGTGTCGATGGCCGAGGGGCGGATGAATTCGGTCGATCTGGTGGGCGGCGTGCGCGCGCCCGGTTCCTTCCCGATGCCTGATCAGAACTTTTCGGTTCTGTCGTTGATTGCGGCAGGCGGTGGCGTTGATGGAAGCCTGAAAAATCCGCAGATTCGCCTGATGCGGGGCGGCAAGATGTACGGGACTTCGATCAATCGTCTGTATGAAAACCCCGGCCACGACACGCGGCTGCGCGGTGGTGACAAGGTGATTGTCGAAGCTGACGAACGTTATTTCGTGTCTATGGGGGCTGCGGGGACGCAATCGCTGTACCCGTTCACCAAGGATCAGATTTCGGCCACCGACGCAGTGGCGATTCTGGGCGGTGTGAACGCGGCGCGGGCCAACCCCAAGGGTATCCTGATCCTGCGTGAATATCCCGCCAGCGCGGTGCGCCCCGGTGTGCGCGGGCCGCGTCAGCCGCGCGTTGTGTTCACGTTGGACCTGACCAATGCCGACGGGCTGTTTTCAGCACGCAATTTCAGCATCAACTCGGGCGACGTGGTTCTGGTCACCGAAAGCCCGATCAACGGTGCCCGTACGGTTCTGGGCCTCGTTGGTTCGGTCTTTGGCGTCTTCAACACCGCGAACAACGCCGCAAACTGATGATCTAGGCGGGCAGGGCTATGGCCTTGTCCGCCGGCACCAGCGCGTTGATCTGGCGCAGGTGCTCGGGCAGGCATACGCTTAGGAAATCATAGGTTTTCACCACATGCGCCCGCGCGTTTGGCCCCAGATGCGCATAGGCGTCGGGGCGCGCCAGCACATCGACGACCTGAGCGGCCAGCGCGTCGGGATCAAAGAAATCCACCAGCATCCCGGTTTCACCATGTGTGATCGCCTCGCGCACGGGGGCCACGTCGCTGGCGACAATGGTGGCCTGCATCGACATGGATTCCAGCAGCGACCATGACAGCACGAAGGGCATGGTCAGATAGATGTGGCAGCGGCTGATCTGGATCAGCTTTTGATAGGCGTCATAGGGCACCTGTCCCAGAAAGTGCACACGCGACCAATCCACGCGGTCGCCCACCTCGGCCTCCATCTGGCCGCGCAGGCCTTTGGGGTGCTCGGACTTGCCGCCATAGGATGTGTCGTTGCCGCCCACCACCATCACGCGGGCGTTGGGCCGCCCTTTAAGGATGCCGGGCAGGGCGCGCATGAACTGGTGAAAGCCGCGCGTGGTTTCCAGATTGCGGGCCACATAGGTCACGATTTCATCCGCGCGGGTCAGCGGGTGGTCGATCCGGCCCAGCCGCAGTTCCACGTCGGGGTTCGGCAGCAGCGTGTCGGTGCGGATGCCGTCGTGACATACGTACATCTTGTCATGAAAGGCAGTTGGAAAGCGGTTCTTTTGCCAGTCCGTCGGACATTGCGCCAGATCCACGCGGTCGATGTTGACCAGCGGCACGGTGTTGTGTGCCTGCATGATAAACGGGGCATGGTCGCTGACCGGGCTTTCGGGGTCAAACCCGACAGGGCCGCCGGTGACGCTGTAGTAATATTCGAAAAACCCGATGATCGGCACGTCGGGGTAGATTTCCTTCATAAAGGTCAACTCGCCCCAGCCGACGTGGCCGATGATGATGTCGGGCACCCAGCCTTCCTTGTCGCGCAAGCCTTGGGCCGCCATCGCGCAGCCAAAGCCCGAACCGGCGGCGTTTTCCCACGTTTTGACCAGACCATAGGTGTCATCGGATGCCTGATGGTGTGCCTTGTAGACCAGTTCGCGCACGCCTTTCATCAAGGGTGGTTTGCGGCGTTGGGTCAGAAAGATGATCTCGTGTTCGCGGGTGTCGGCCAGCCACTGGACAAATTCGCGGTACTGACCGGGCATGTTCTGGTGAACAAAAAGCAGCTTCATTAAAATACCTTGGCTCTGTTTCACCAAGGTTTAGCGCGGCTTCACGAAGTCCACAACAAATGGGTGCCGCGCATTTCCTGTCCGGGGCTCAGGCCAAAGTTGCTGCGGTAACACTTTGAGAAATGCGACAGGGACTGGAAACCGCAGGCCACGCAGATGTCTGTCACGCTCATGGAGGTTTGCCGCAACAACCCGCGTGCCTTCTCCAGCCGCAAGCTGAGGTAATGCCGCTTGGGGGACACAGCGAGGTATTTGGCGAACAGCCGTTCCAGTTGGCGGGTGGACAGGTGGACCAGATCGGCGATCTCGTCGGGGCGCAACGGGTCTTCCAGATTATTGGCCATTGCTTGCAGCGCCAGCGCCAGCTTGGGATTGCGCGCCTCGGTCGGGCCACCTGCCGACATGCGCTGGGCGTGTTCCATCTGGCGCGGATGGGTATAGACCATCTGATCGGCCACCCAAGTCGCCAGATCCTGCCCGTATTCATCACGGATGCGGGCCAGCATCATATCCATTGACGCGGCCCCGCCCGCAGTGGTGAACACGCGCCCGTCGATGGTGAACAGACCCTTTTCGATGGTCACATCGGGCAGCAGTTCGCACAGCGCATCGCGGTACTGCCAATGGGTCACAACCCGCTTGCCCGCCAGCAGCCCGGCCAATGCCAACGTATAGGCCCCCGACGACAGCGCGCCGAAGTCAATGCCACGCCGGGTTTCGCGGCGCAGCCAGTTCAGGACGGGTTTGGTGCTGCCTGCGCCCGCCTGTTCGCCGGCACAAACCACCAGCGTATCGTCGTGGTGCAGGTCGGTCAGGGGGCCATCCACCACCGTGGTGATCCCGTTATAGGCAGGCACCGGCGTGCCGTCGGCGCTAAGCACCATCCACGTGTAATAGGTCTGTCCCGAAGGGTGCAGGTTGGCCAGGCTCAGCGCCTCGAGCGCACAGGCAAAGCCAAGCTGGCTGTAACCGGGAATCAGCAGGAACACGTAGCGGCGCGGAACGATTGTCATGACCCGACGCTAGCGCGGGCGTGACGGCGGTGACTGTTCTGAAAACGACCTGCGGTTCAGCGCGCGGCCAACGCGGCGTCCATCAGGCTGCGGATTTTGCCAGCTTCGGGTTCGTTCACCAGACGTGCAACTTCGCTGCCGTTTTTCATCACCAACAGGGTCGACCGCCGCTCGACCTTCAGCCGTTCGGCCATGCGCGAGCGGCCGTAGGTGTCCCAGTTCACGTCGATGAACTGCAATTCGCTGTATTCGGGGTTTGCCGAAATTGCTTCGGCGATCAGTTCCTGTTTGATCTGGCAGGTCAGCGACCAGTTGGTGCGAAAGTTCAGGATCACAACCTGATCGGTGGCGCGCACTTCGTCCCACAGTGCGGGATTGAAGGTGCGGACCTGAAAGGCGGAAGCGACGCCCGGCAAGACAAAGGTGGCAGCAGTGGCGGTCAGAAAGGCGCGGCGGTTCATCAAAGGCTCCGATTGAATACGCAAACAGTTTAACGGCAGCGACGTGCGGGGCTCAATGGTGTGCAATACTGCCGGGTCAGGTTTTTGCGACGCGTGACAGTTGTACCGCAAGAATGCCCAAGCCGATGACAGCGACACCCAGAATATCATGCGCCCCCAGCTTTTCGCCCAGCAGGGCGGCGGCAATCGCCACGCCAAAGAACGGATTGAGAAAGTGAAAGGTTGCCGCCCTGACCGCGCCGATGCGCTGGACCAGCGAAAACCAGATGTAGGTGGCCAGCAGGCCGGGGGCCAGCATGGTGTAGATGAATGCGGCAAAGAATTCGGGCGTGGGATTAAGTCGCAGCGTTTCGGTCAGCGCTGAGGCCACGGCCAGCACGCCCGCGCCCACGAACATTTGCAGCCCGACGACCATCATCAGGTTGCCGCCCGACGACGCGCCGCGCATCGACAGCGTGGCGATAGTCAGCGAGGCAGCCCCGATTATGCACAAGGCGACCCCGCGCATGTCCGCACCGGCGTCCATGCGCGCCGACATGATGATGACCACGCCGACAATGCCCATCAGCAACCCGATCACCCCGAACAGCGGCAGCCGGTCGCGGAACACGATCCAGCCGGTCGCCGCCACCATCAGTGGCATGGTCGACGCGATGATCGACGCCAACGACGCCTGCACGGTCTGCACCGCGTAAAAGTTCAGTCCCAGATAGATGGCGTTCTGGCACAGTCCGAACACAAAGGTTGCCCGCCACTGGTCGCGCGTCAGATTCCAGCTTTGGCCCATCATCCGCGCGATGCACACGCCGATGATGCCTGTCAGAAAGAACCGCAATGACAGCGACGCCAAGGGCGACGCGTCGGCCACGATGATCCGGGCCGAGGTAAAGGCCGAAGACCAGATGAAGGCGAACACGACGCCCATCAGGATTGCTTTGATGTCCATTTCAGGTGTCGCGTCCTGTGGTTGCCCGTTTCGGCGACCTTTTCCCAATTGCAGCCAAGGGGCAAGGCGCAGGCAAAGTTATGCAGTTTGATGCCTTATGCCCCGAAACAACAAAGGGCCGCCCTAGGGCGACCCTTTGCGTAACTCATGTCACAGACAAGGTTAGCCGTTCACGCTGTCTTTCAGCGCTTTGGCGATTGTCATTTTGACAACCTTGTCGGCTTCTTTTTTGAACTGCTCGCCGGTGGCAGGGTTGCGCACCATGCGCTCGGGGCGCTCGCGGCAATAGATTTTGCCAACGCCGGGCAGAGTGACGGCACCGCCGCCGGACACTTCACGTGTGATCAGCGCGCACACTGCGTCAAGCGCTGCGCCTGCGGATTTCTTGTCTGTCCCCATGTCCTCGGCCAGTGCGGCGACGAGTTGGGTCTTTGTCATTGGTTTTGCCATTTTATGGTCTCCTTCGTCCGCCCGAATTATAGGGCCTCACGCCCGTAGAGTAACGGAATGTTGTATATGAACACAACGAATAGCGGTCCAAGACAAGCGGTAATCGCGCATTTTTCGCTTATTTCTGCCGATTTCCCCCGGATTCCGCCGATCAGAGGAACGCGGTCTCGTCAAAAGACCGCAATTTCCGGCTGTGAATACGTTCCAGCGGCATTTTCCGCAACCGTTCCATGGCCCGAATTCCGATCATAAGATGGCGTTGCACCTGTGTTGTATAGAACTCGGACGCCATGCCGGGCAGCTTCAATTCGCCGTGCAGGGGCTTGTCCGACACGCACAAAAGGGTGCCGTAAGGCACGCGGAACCGGTAGCCGTTGGCAGCAATCGTGGCGCTTTCCATGTCCAGCGCCACGGCGCGAGATTGCGACAGGCGGGCGACGGGGCCGGACTGGTCGCGCAGTTCCCAGTTGCGGTTGTCGATGGTGGCCACGGTGCCGGTGCGCATGATCCGTTTCAGGTCGAACCCTTCCAGCGCCGTCACCTCGCCCACCGCCTGTTCCAGCGCAATCTGGATTTCCGCCAGCGCCGGGATCGGGATCCAGACCGGCAGGTCGTCGTCCAATACGTGATCCTCGCGCAGATAGGCATGGGCAAGCACGAAATCACCCAAGGCCTGCGAATTGCGCAGACCGGCACAGTGGCCGACCATCAGCCACGCATGCGGACGCAGCACCGCGATGTGATCGGTCGCGGTCTTGGCGTTGGACGGGCCGATGCCGATGTTCACCAACGTGATGCCGCTGCCGTCCTTGCGTTTCAGGTGGTAGGTCGGCATTTGCGGCATCTTCACCGGCTCTGTCAGCGGCTGGTCACCTGCCGTGATCACCGCGTTGCCGGTCGAGACAAAGGCAGTGTAGCCGCTGTCGGGATCATCCAGTTGCGCGCGGGCAAAGGCCTCGAATTCCGAGACATAGAACTGGTAGTTGGTGAACAGGACAAAGTTCTGGAAATGCTCGGGATCGGTGGCGGTGTAATGGGCCAGCCGCGCCAGCGAATAGTCGATGCGCTGCGCGGTGAACGGGGCCAGCGGGCCGACGCCATCGCTGGGGGTAAAGGTGCCATTCACGATGTCGTCGCTGGTGGTCGACAGGTCCGGCACATCAAAGACATCGCGCAGGGTAAAGCTGGCTGCACCTTGTTGGGGCACCTGAATGGCCGCGTCCGACCCGACCGCGAAGTGTACCGGGATGGGCGTGTCCGACGCCCCGATGTGCACTGGCTGGCCGTGGTGTTCGATCAACAGCCCGATCTGCTGGATCAGATAGTTGCGGAACAGGTCGGGCCGGGTGATCGTCGTGGCATAGGTGCCGGGCGTCGACACATGGCCAAAGCTCAGCCGCGTGTCGATCTGCGCATAGCTTAACGTGGTCACGCGCACTTCGGGATAGAACGCCCGCACACGGGCATCGGGCGCGCCGTCGGACATCGCGTCCAGAAACTGCGCCCGCAGGAACGTGGTGGCGGCGGTATACAGCTCTTGCAGGTAATCCACGGCTTCGGTCGCGTCGGTAAAGCTGCGCGGGTGGCCATCGTCCGGTGTCAGGATACGGGTCATGTATGTGTCTCTATCACGGGCTTGAATTCAAAGGTACGCACATCGACAAGGCCAAGGTCCGAGATGCGCAGTTCGGGGATCACCACCAGCGCCAGCAGCGAATGCTGCATATAAGCGTTGTTCAGCGTGCAGCCGCAGGCGCGCATGGCCTCCATCATCGCCTCGGCCTTGGCGGCGACCTCTTGGGCGGGGTTGTCGGACATCAGGCCCGCAATCGGCAGGTCCACCAGCGCCAGTTCTGCGCCGTCCTTGAACACGGTGATGCCACCGCCGACCGTGCGCAGTCGGTTTGCCGCCAGCGCCATGTTGTCGGCATCGGTGCCGACCACGATCATGTGGTGGCTGTCATGCGCCACGGTTGACGCCATCGCCATCTGCCCGTCGTAACCAAAGCCAGAGACGAAGGCATTGACCACACCGCCCGTCGCCTGATGCCGTTCCACCAGCGCAATCTGGCACACCTCGCCCGTGGCCTGAACGCGGCCTTCGGTGACCGGCAGTTCAAATTGCAAGGCCTTGGTCGGCGCTTGGTTTTCGACCACGCCGATGACATTGGCGGTGACGGCGTTGGCCCCTTTGGGCGCGGCAATGCGAAAGTCGTCAGCACTTAGATCGCGGGCCATGTTCACAGTCTGGCGTGCGCTGTCGGGCCAATCGTAATGCGGACATTCAACGCAGATTTCGCCGTTGACAGAGACTGTTTTTCCCCGCGCAATCACATGTTCAATCGGCAGTGTTTTCAGATCCGAGGTCAGGATCACATCGGCCCGCCGCCCAGGCGTCAGCGAGCCAATCTCGCGTTCCAGGCCAAAGTGTGTCGCAGTGTTGATCGTGGCCATCTGCAAGGCCACCAGCGGATCACAACCACAGTCGATGGCATGGCGCACCACGCGGTTCATGTGCCCGTCATTCACCAGCGTGCCGGAATGGCAATCGTCGGTGCACAGGATCATGTTGCGCGGGTCCAGCCCTTTTTCGGTGAGCGCGGTGATCTGGCTTTGCACATCGTACCACGCGCTGCCCAGCCGGATCATCGACCGCATCCCCTGCCGCATCCGCGCAATCGCGTCCGCCTCGCAGGTGCCCTCGTGATCATCCGCAGGGCCGCCGGCAACATAGCCTGCAAAGGCAGGCCCCAGATCGGGCGAGGCATAGTGCCCGCCCACGGTCTTGCCTGCCCGCTGGGTCGCTGCAATCTCGGCCAGCATCTTGGGGTCGGCGTTGCTGACACCGGGAAAGTTCATCATTTCACCCAAGCCGATGATGCCGGGCCAGCCCATCGCTTCGGCCACGTCCTCGGGCGAGATTTCAAAGCCGGTGGTTTCCATGCCCGGCGCGCTGGGCGCGCAACTGGGCATCTGGGTAAAGATGTTCACGGGCTGCATCAGCGCCTCGTCGTGCATCATCCGCACACCGTCCAGGCCCAGCACGTTGGCAATCTCGTGCGGGTCGGTGAACATGCTGGTGGTGCCGTGCGGAATGACCGCACGGGCGAATTCCGCTGGCGTCAGCATGCCGCTTTCGATGTGCATGTGCGCGTCGCACAGGCCCGGTATCATGTAGCGCCCGTTGGCTTCGATCACTTCGGTGTCGGGGCCGGTGCAATAGCTGGCGTCCGGCACCACACAGGCGATGCGTCCGTGGGTGATGGCGATGTCATGACCGTCCAGCACCTCGCGGGTGTGGACGTTCACCCATTTGCCGCCCTTGATGACGGTCTGCGCAGGGGTGCGGCCCGTGGCCACGGCGATCAGGTCGGCGGCCACATCGGGCCACGAGGGAAAGGGGGTATGTTCCATGCCCCATTTGTTCCAAAGTCGCGGGCGGGTGCAAGGGGAAGTCTGTGCATTCTTGAAAACGTCATGAAACTGCGGCAAGGGCAAAGCATGGACATCGTTATTTTTCACAACCCCGCCTGTGGCACCTCGCGCAATGTGGTGCAGATTGCCCGTGACGCGGGCTATGACCCGACCGTGATTGAATATCTTGATACCGGATGGACCCGCCCGCAATTGCTGGCGCTGTTTGCCGCGGCGGGGCTGACGCCGCGTGCGGCGTTGCGTGTGTCGAAATCTCCGGCGGCTGAAATGGGGCTGCTGGACGAGGGTGTCAGCGATGATGCGCTGCTGGACGCAATGGTCGCCCATCCGATTCTTGTGAACCGCCCCATCGTGGCCTGCGCCAATGGCGTGCGGCTTTGCCGTCCCTCGGGCGAGGTTCTGGATCTGCTGCCCAATTGGCCGCCCGCGCCCTATGCCAAGGAAAACGGCGATCTGCTGATTGACGCCGACGGTGTGCGCCTGCCGGAATGACTTGACGCACCGGCGTGGCTTGGTGACGGTGCGGTATGGATTACGAAACCGTTGACGCCGACACCTTTGGCCGCAGCTTGCGGGGCATGGGCCTGAACCTGCTGGTGCGGGATGTGCGGGCGCATGTAGCCTTTTTAGAGACTGTTTTCGAGATGGCTGCGCACCGCGTGTCGGGTGATTTTGCGATCATGGAATATCACGGTCAGGTGTTCCAACTGCACAGCGACGGCACCTATCATTCCAACCCGTTGCAGGGGCTGCTGCCGGAAAACCCGCCACGCGGGGCGGGGATCGAGATACGCTTGTACGAAACAGACGCCGATCTGGCCGTGCAGCGGGCCGAGGCAGCAGGCGCCACGATCCTGCAACCGCCCACCGACAAACCCCACGGCCTGCGCGAGGCGTATATTCTGTGCGCAGACGGCTATGCCTGGGTGCCGTCCCGTCCAATATCAGAGCCTGACAAAGGATAATCCACGGCCATCTCGGCTTTGATCCAGTCCGCTATGGCGCGGGCCTGCGCGTTGTCCTCGGCCTGTGGAGCAAGTGACAGATAATAGCCCTCGTGCATCTGGACTGCGCCTGCGAAGGGGCGCACCAGACGGCCCTGTGCAATGGCATGGCGTGCGGCGCAATCATGGGTCATCGCCAGCCCTGCGCCAGCCTCGGCGGCGGCCATTGCGGTGGCCAGAACCTGCGCGTGGGTGACGCGTGGGCCCTGGGCCGGGGGCAGCCCGACACCCTCGGCCCAGGCGTCCCAGGTGGTCAGCATGGCGGTACAGTAAAACAGACGGTGCCGGGCAATATCTGCCAGCGACACCTGATAGTCCGGCGCGCAGACCGGATAGAACGTGTCCCAAGTCAACCGTTCGGCCGGGCGGTCGCGGGCGGGGGCCATCAGAAACCGGATTTCGATATCCGCCATGTCGCCCCGTTCCATCGGGTCCCAGATGGCGGTGTTGATCTGCAAATGCAGATCGGGATGGCGCGCATACAGACGCGGCAAACGTGGCGCCAGCCAGCATGTGGCAAAGGTCAGGTTGCATTGCACCTGCACAGCGTCCCGCGCATCGCCATCCACCAACATGCGCGTGCCACGGCTGAGCGTCTGGAAGGCGTCGCGCACCACGGGCAGGTAATTCAGCCCCGTTACCGTCAGTTCCAGCGCCCGTGGGCGACGGTAAAACAGTGGCTGGCCCAGATACCCTTCAAGCGATTTGATCTGCTGGCTGACGGCACTTTGCGTCATGTTCAATTCACCCGCTGCCGTCGTGAACGACAGGTGCCGCGCCGCCGCCTCGAAGGCGCGCAACTGGTTCAGCGGGGGCAGGGCGCGTGTATTCATAATTCAGCCATTAGCATTACTTATGCGGTGACGACAGTTTTTTCGTTGGCCAACCGGCGGCGCCCCCGCCACCATAAGCAAAAGCCACAACCGGAGAGTTCACCGATGTCTGTCACCCAAATGCGCCCCAATATGGACCATATGCAGGAACGCGTGGACCTGGCCGCTGCCTTTCGCTGGACCGCGCGGCTGAACCTGCACGAAGCGGTGGCAAACCATTTTTCGCTGGCGGTGAACGATGACGGGACCAAGTTCCTGATGAACCCCAACCAGATGCATTTTTCGCGCATCAAGGCGTCGGACCTGATCGAGATGGATGCCAACGACCCCGACAGCATGGTCGGCGTTGACGCAGACCCGACCGCCTGGGGTCTGCACGGTGGCATCCACCGCCATTGCCCGCACGCACGCTGCGCCATGCATGTGCATTCGATCCACGCCACGGTGCTGGCATCGCTGGCCGACAGCCGCCTGCCGCCCATCGACCAGAACTGTGCGACCTTCTTCAACCGCTACGTGATCGACGACGGCTATAACGGGCTGGCATTCGAGGACGAAGGCGAACGCTGCGCACGGCTGTTCGATGATCCGAAGAAAAAGGTCATGATCATGGGCAACCATGGCGTGATGATCATTGGCGATACAGTCGCGGAAACCTTTAACAGGCTCTATTATTTCGAACGCGCCGCCGAGACCTATATTCGCGCGCTGCAAACCAGGCAGCCCCTGCGCGTGCTGCCTGACGCCGTTGCGGAAAAGACTGCGCGCGAGGTCGAGGATTACCCCGAGCAGGACGAACGCCACTTGGCAGAGTTGAAAGCCATCCTCGACGAAGAAGGCTCGAACTACGCGAGCTGATAGGGAAACATCACATGATTTACGGTCTGACGGACGAGCAGACGATGATTGCGGACACCGTCCGCAGCTTTGTCGAACACGAGATTTACCCGCACGAGGAACTGGTCGAGCGCACCGGCGAAGTGCCTGCCGAGATCGCGCAGGAGATCAAACAAAAGACGCTGGATCTGGGGTTTTATGCCTGCAACTTCCCCGAAAGCGTCGGCTGCGCGGGGTTGAACCATGTTGAGTTCGCGCTGGTCGAGCGCGAGTTGGGGCGCGGGTCGATGGCGCTGAACCATTTCTTCGGGCGGCCCCAGAATATCCTGATGGCCTGCGAAGGCGAACAGATCGACCGTTACCTGATGCCCGCCGTGCGTGGCGAACGCATGGACGCGCTGGCGATGACCGAGCCGGGGGCCGGATCGGACGTGCGCGGGATGAAGTGCAACGCGGTGCGTGATGGCGGCGACTGGGTGGTGAATGGCACCAAACATTTCATTTCGGGCGCGGACCATGCGGATTTTGTCATTGTGTTCATCGCCACCGGCGAAGATCAGACGCCCAAAGGCCCCAAAAAGCGGATTACGGCCTTTTTGGTCGATCGCGGCACGGCTGGGTTCATCATTCGGGACGGGTACAAATCGGTGTCGCATCGCGGCTACAAGAACATGATCCTTGAGTTCGACGATTGCCGGCTGCCCGACGCGCAGGTGCTGGGCGAGGTGCATGGCGGGTTCGAGGTGATGAACACCTGGTTGTACGCCACCCGGATCACGGTGGCGACCATGTCCGTGGGCCGCGCGCGGCGGGTGTTTGATTACGCGCTGAACTACGCCGCCGAGCGTGAGCAGTTCGGCCAGAAGATCGGCAAGTTTCAGGGCGTCTCGTTCCAGATTGCCGACATGATCACCCAGATTGATGCCGCTGACCTGCTGACGCTGGCCAGTGCCGACCGGCTGGACAAGGGGCTGCCTGCGAACCGCGAGATTGCGTCGGCGAAACTCTATGCCAGCGAAATGCTGGGGCGGGTGACGGATGCGGCGATCCAGATTCACGGCGGTATGGGGTTGATGGATGACTATCCGCTGGAACGGTTCTGGCGCGATGCGCGGGTCGAGCGGATCTGGGATGGCACCAGCGAAATCCAGCGCCATATCATCAGCCGCGAGCTGTTGCGTGCCCTGGGCGCTTAAGCGGGGGCCAGCCCCCCGGCCTGCGGCCTCCCCCCGGGATATTTCTGGCCAAAAGAAGGTGCAGTATGGTGCGTGATTTGTCGCGGTTGTTGCGGCCACGGTCGATTGCCGTGGTGGGTGGCGGCGCATGGTGCGCGCAAGTGGTCAAACAGTCTGTGCTTATGGGGTTTTCGGGTGAAATTCATGTCGTTCACCCCAAGGGAGCGGTGATCGAGGGGATCGTTTCGGTGCCTGCGGTTGAGGATTTGCCACAGGCACCCGACGCGGTTTTTGTGGGTGTGAACCGGCATGTTTCGATTGACGTCGTGGGGCGGCTGGCGCGGATGGGCGCGGGCGGGGCGGTATGCTTTGCCTCGGGCTTTGCCGAGGCGGCTGCCGAGGATGCGGGCGGGACCGATTTGCAGGCGCAGTTGGTGGCTGCGGCGGGCGAAATGCCCGTGTTGGGGCCGAATTGCTATGGGTACATCAATGCGCTGGACGGTGCGTTGTTGTGGCCTGATCAGCATGGATGTGCACGTGTGGACAGCGGTGTGGCGATCCTGACGCAAAGCTCGAACATTGCCATCAACCTGACGATGCAGCAGCGCGGGTTGCCAATTGCCTATGTCGTGGCCTGCGGAAACATGGCGCAGACGACGCAGGCGGAAATTGCGCTGGGGTTGCTGGAAGATCCGCGTGTGACGGCGATCGGGCTGCATATCGAAGGGTTTGGCGATACGGGTGCATGGCACCGGTTGGCGCTGCGGGCGGCCGAACGCGGCGTGCCGCTGATCGCGCTGAAGGTCGGCGCGTCGGAACAGGCGCAGCGGGCGACGGTGTCGCACACTGCATCGTTGGCCGGGGGCGATGCGGGGGCCGGTGCCTTGCTGGCGCGGCTGGGGATCGGGCGGGTGCGGGATTTGCCGACATTTGTCGAGGTTCTGAAACTGCTGCATGTGGCGGGTCCGTTGGATGCGCCGACGCTGTCGTCGGTCAGTTGTTCGGGGGGCGAGGCCAGCCTGGCCGCTGATACGGCGCATGGGCGGGCGGTGACGTTTCCGGCTCTGACACAGGGACAAAGGGGCGCTTTGGCCGAGGCATTGGGTCCGATGGTCGCGCTGTCCAATCCGCTGGATTACAACACCTACATCTGGCGGGATGCGCCCGCGATGACGCGGGCCTGGGCGCCGATGGCGGCGGATCACATCGGGCTGACGCTGTTGATCGTCGACTATCCGCACACGGATGCGACGGATTGGGACTGTGCCACGCAGGCGGCGCTGGGCGTGCGTGCTCTGACGGGGCGGCCCGTGGCGGTGGTTGCGACCTTGCCCGAACTGATGCCGTTTGACATTGCACGTAGACTGATCGCAGGCGGGGTTGTGCCCATGAACGGTCTGACCGAAGCGATTGCGGCTGCCGAGGTTGCCGCGCATATGGGCGCGCCTGTTGCGCTGGCACCATTGCCGCCGGGGGCCGCGCGGGATGGCGAGACGCTGACCGAGGCAGAGGCCAAGGCCGCGTTGACAGCGTTTGGCGTTCAGGTGCCCAAATCAGTCTCTGTTCAAGGGGAATCCAGCCCGGATTTGACCGGAATGGCCGCCCCATTTGCGGTCAAGGGGTTGGGACTGGCGCATAAAACCGAAGCCGGTGCGGTGCGGTTGAATGTGGCCACAGAGCATTTAAGCGCGGCACTGGCAGACCTGCCGGGCACGGGCGCGATCATCGAAGAGATGGTGACCGATGGTGTGGCCGAGGTGCTGGTGGGCGTCACCCGCGATCCGGCGCACGGGTTTGTGCTGACGCTGGGCGCGGGTGGCGTGCTGACCGAGATGCTGGCCGATACCGTTTCCCTGCTGGTGCCTTCGGACGAAGGTGCTGTAAAGCAGGCTCTAACAAAGCTGAAATGTGCCCCGTTGCTGACCGGCTATCGGGGCAGGCCCGCGGCGGACATTGACAGTATCGTGGCCGCCGTGATGGCTGTGCAATCCTATGTGATTGCGCAGGTTGATGTGATCAGCGAGGTTGAGATCAATCCGCTGATCTGCACCCCCACCCGCGCGGTTGCTGCCGACGCGCTGATCCGAATTGCAAAGGACTGACAGATGGACCCGATCAAGACCCGCCGCGAAGGCACAATTTTGCACGTGACGCTGGACCGCCCCAAGGCCAATGCGATTGATCTGGCGACCAGCCGGATCATGGGCGATGTGTTCGCCGGTTTCCGTGATGATCCCGACTTGCGCGTGGCGATCATCACCGGCGGCGGGGACAAGTTCTTTTGCCCCGGCTGGGATCTGAAGGCGGCGGCGGACGGGGATGAAGTGGATGCCGACTATGGCGTCGGCGGCTTTGGAGGCTTGCAAGAGCTGCGCGGACTGAACAAGCCGGTGATTGCTGCCGTGAACGGGATTTGCTGCGGTGGCGGGCTGGAACTGGCGCTGAGCGCTGACATGATCCTGGCAGCGGACCATGCGCAGTTTGCGCTGCCCGAGATCCGGTCTGGTACGGTTGCGGATGCGGCCAGCGTCAAGCTGCCCAAGCGGATTCCTTACCACATCGCCATGGAACTGCTGCTGACCGGGCGCTGGTTCGATGCGGCGGAAGCGCACCGTTGGGGAATTGTGAACGAGGTTTTGCCAGCCGATGCGCTGGCCGACCGCGCGTGGGAACTGGCGCGCCTGCTGGCGTCGGGGCCGCCGCTGGTTTACGCCGCGATCAAGGAAATCGTGCGGGACGCCGAGGATGCGAAGTTTCAGGATGCGATGAACCGGATCACCGGGCGACAGTTGCCGACTGTGGATGCGCTCTATGCCTCGGAAGATCAGCTTGAGGGCGCAAAAGCTTTTGCCGAGAAGCGCGATCCGGTCTGGAAGGGGCGCTAACGCTTGATCCAGCTTGCCACGCGGGCGATGTCGCGCGCGTGATCGCCGGTGGTCTCTGGGCTGTAGATCGGCACGTCTGTCAGGGTCAGATCCTGAATATCAGGCTCTAACAGTGCAAATTTCGCGGCGAAGCCTTGCGCTGCAAAGTGCTGTGCGTTGATCGACAGGGTGATGCGACCGCCGGGGTGGACCACGCGCATGACCTCGTCCAGCGCGTCAGGGCCGACGTGGCCGGTGGTGAAGGTGCCGCTGCTGGTAACGCCGGCATAGGTGCCATCCGGCACATCCAGACCCTGTAGAATGTCGCCTGTGAACAGCTTTCGATACACGTCTTTTGCGTCGGCGACCTCGAGCATTTCGGGCGAAATGTCGGTGCCGTCCACAGGGGCGATGCCCTGTGCCGCCAAGGCAACGCCACACAGGCCCGTGCCCGCGCCCACGTCCAGAACCGGCCCCGTGCCGCCGTGTTCCGTGAACAGTGATGCCACCTGCATGTGCAGGATGTAGCCGGATGCACTGGCGAAAGTGGTGTCATAGGTTTTGGCCCAGCGGGCGTACAGCCGCTGCGAATCCGCGGGGGTTTGCAAGGCATAGGCGGCGTTCAGGTCAGGATCATCGCTCATGTGGGTATGCTGTCGCCTCTGTGCTTTGGGCGCAAGGGGCTTGAACACGGGCGTGTGGCGGGGCACCTATGGCAAATGGACAAGACATTGCTTTCATTCGGACATGGCTATTCGGCGCGGGCTTTGGCCGCGCTGCTGATCCCGCAAGGCTGGCGGGTGATCGGCACGACGCGCAGCACCGAAAAGGCCGACGAGATTGCCGCGACCGGGGTCGAACCGCTGATCTGGCCGGGCAGCGATGTGATGCCCGTGCTGTCGCAGGCCACACATGTGCTGGTATCGGCGGGGCCGTCGGCCGAGGGCGATCCGGTGTTGAACGCGTTGCACGACGCCATTGCCGCCAAGGCGTCCGCATTGGATTGGCTGGGTTACCTGTCGACCACCGGCGTTTACGGCGATCATAACGGCGACTGGGTGGACGAGGATACGCCGCTGAGCCCCACAACCAAACGCGGACAGATGCGCAAGAGTGCGGAAGAAGCATGGCGGGCCATTCCCGACCTGCCGCTGCACATTTTCCGGCTGGCGGGCATCTATGGCCCCGGCCGCGGCCCGTTCGAGAAGGTGCGCCAAGGCACGGCGCGGCGGATCATCAAGCAGGGTCAGGTGTTTTCCCGCACCCATGTCGAGGATATTGCGCAGGTTCTGGCGGCCTCGATTGAACGGCCCGCACCCGGCACCGCCTACAACGTCTGCGATGACGATCCGGCCCCGCCGCAAGAGGTGATTGCCCACGCCGCCACGTTGTTGGGTTTGCCGGTGCCGCCGGCGATACCGATCGAACAGGCGGAAATGACGCCGATGGCGCGTAGTTTTTATGCCGAAAGCAAACGCGTGCGGAACGAACGGATCAAGCAGGCGTTGGGTGTACGGCTGCGTTATCCCACGTATCGCGAAGGATTGGCCGCCCTTTTGAAAGACGGCTGATTTCCGAATGTCTAGGTTCGATGACAAGACACTGACGCATCTGCTGGATGCGATTGACCATGCTGCGGATGGCTCGGTTGTGTCCGTGCGCGAGATTTTGACCGCCATCGGGGACCGTTCCATCATGCCCCTGGTGCTTGCGGTTTCGGTCCTGATCGTCTCGCCTTTGTCAGGGATTCCGACCGTTCCGACGCTGTCGTCGGTGATCTTGCTGATCCTGATGGGGCAGGCGTTCGGGCGGCGCAGGCATTTGTGGCTGCCTGACATCTTGCTGCGGCGCGAACTGGCGTCGGCGCGGGTCACGACGGCGACAGGATGGCTGCGCAAGCCCTGCGCCTGGCTGGATGCAAACTCGCGGCCCCGGTTGCGGGTGCTGACCTCGGGTGTGCTGCGACCGCTGACGCTGGTGGTGTGTATGCTGACGGCTGTGACGTTTCCGTTTCTGGAAATCCTGCCGTTTGTGTCTTCGTTTTGCGCCGGTGCCATCGCGATGATCGCATTCGGTGTCATCACCCGCGACGGCCTGTGGGTGCTGGCAGGCTATGTTCAGGTTGCCGTTCTGGCCAGTATCGCGGTCTGGGCCTGGCCGGGTTAACGCCGGTTCAAGCCCGTTCCGCAGCGATCTGCGACACACCCAGCACGGTCAACACCTTGGCCTCGATGTCTTTGGCGCTCAGCTGTGCGGTGGCGTACATATCGGCCGGGCTGGACTGGTCGATGAAGATGTCGGGCAGCACCATCGACCGGAACTTTAACCCATCGTCGAACACGCCTTCGTCCGACAAAAGCTGTGCCACATGGCTGCCAAAGCCGCCAACGGCACCTTCTTCGATGGTGATCAGCGCCTCGTGATCGGCGGCCAGTTGCAGGATCATGTCGCGGTCCAGTGGCTTGGCGAAACGGGCATCTGCCACGGTGGGGGTGATCCCCTTGGCCATCAGGCTTTCGCAGGCGGCTTCGACCTCGCTTAGGCGTGTGCCAAAGGACAGGATCGCCACACGCGCGCCTTTGCGGATCATGCGGCCCTTGCCGATTTCCAGCGGCGTGCCACGCTCGGGCATTTCGACACCGGTGCCTTCGCCGCGCGGAAAGCGGAACGCGATGGGACCGTCGTCATGGGCAGCGGCGGTGGCGACCATATGCGCCAGCTCGGCCTCGTCCGCGGCGGCCATCACCACGAAACCGGGCAGATTCGCCAGAAATGCCACGTCGAATGCCCCTGCATGGGTGGCCCCGTCGGCACCCACCAGCCCCGCACGGTCAATGGCAAACCGCACCGGCAAACGCTGGATCGCCACGTCGTGCACCACCTGATCGTAACCGCGTTGCAGGAACGTCGAATAGAGCGCGCAGAACGGTTTCATCCCGCCCGCGGCCAGCCCGGCCGAGAAGGTCACACCATGCTGTTCGGCGATGCCCACATCAAAGCAACGGCTGGGATAGCGTTCGGCAAACAGGTTCAGGCCGGTGCCGTCGGGCATGGCGGCGGTCACCGCGCAGATCCGGTCATCGGCGGCGGCCTCTTTCAGCAGATGCTGGGCAAAAACGCTGGTGTAACTGGGCGCGTTGCTGGGTGCTTTTTTCTGTTCGCCGGTGATCACGTCGAACTTGGCGCGGGCGTGCCCCCTGTCTGCGGCCTGTTCGGCGGGGCCGTAGCCCTTGCCCTTCTTGGTCAGCGCGTGGATCAGGATCGGGCCAGTGGCGCGGGCCTTGACTGTGCGCAGCACGGGCAAAAGCTGCTCCAGATCGTGCCCGTCGATGGGGCCGATGTAGGAAAAACCAAGCTGTTCGAACAGCGTGCCGCCCACGGTCATGCCCTTGAGCAGATCCTTGGCCCGGCGCGCGCCTTCGCGGAAGGGGGGCGGCAGCAGGCTGACCGCCCCTTTGGCGGCGGCTTTCAGGTCCTGAAACGGCTCTTCGGCGTAAAGACGGGACAGATAGGACGACATCGCGCCCACGGGCGGGGCGATGGACATTTCGTTGTCGTTCAGGATCACGATCAGACGTTTGCCCAGATCGCCCGCATTGTTCATCGCCTCATAGGCCATGCCCGCGCTCATGCTGCCATCGCCAATCACGGCAATCGCGTCGCCCAGTCCCTCGGGCGTCACGCCACCCAGATCGCGCGCCACGGCAAGGCCAAGGGCGGCGCTGATCGAGGTGCTGGAATGGGCCGCGCCGAACGGGTCATAGGGGGATTCGCTGCGCTTGGTGAAACCCGACAGCCCGTCCTTTTGGCGCAGGGTGCGAATGCGGTCGCGGCGTTCGGTCAGGATCTTGTGCGGATAGCATTGGTGGCCCACGTCCCACACGATCTTGTCGCGCGGCGTGTCGAACACGGCGTGCAGCGCCACGGTCAGTTCAACCACGCCCAGACCCGCGCCCAGATGCCCGCCGGTGACCGACACCGCCGACACGGTTTCACGGCGCAGCTCGTCAGCCAGTTGCAAAAGCTGGCCGTCGCTGAGGTGCTTCATGTCAGCGGGGCGCTGGATGGTGTCCAGCAGGGGGGTATCGGGGCGGTCCGTCATGGGGCGGCCTTCTGTCATTTCTCGCGGCGGATGACAAATGCAGCGGTTTCACGCAGCACGTCGGCATCCGGTCCATATGTATCTAGGGCATCGCAGGCAGATTGCACCAGCTCGGTTGCGCGGCGTTTCGCCCCGTCCAGACCCAGCAGCGACACGAATGTGGCTTTGCCTGCATCGGCGTCCTTGCCGGTGGCCTTGCCCACGGTGGTGGCATCGCCGGTCACGTCCAGCACATCGTCGGCAATCTGGAACGCCAGCCCCATCGCTTGGGCATAGTCGCGCAGCGGAGCGGTATCGGCACCGGCCATGCGCGCACCGGCACAGGCCGACCATTCGATCAGCGCGCCGGTCTTGCCACGTTGCAGGTATTCGATCTGATCCAGTGTCAGCGGCACGTCCGCAGTTTCGGCGGCGATGTCCAGCGCCTGACCCAGCACCATGCCGCGCTGCCCGGCGGCCAGCGCCAGGGTGTGTGCCAGATCGGCACGGGCGGGGCCGACGGTGTCGTGGGTGACCAGCTCAAAGCTGAGCGCGTGCAGCGCGTCACCGGCCAACATTGCCGTCGCCTCGTCCCATTTGACGTGAACGGTGGGCTGGCCACGGCGCAGATCGTCATCGTCCATACAGGGCAGATCGTCGTGCACCAGCGAATAGGCGTGCATCGCCTCGATCCCCGTGGCAGGCCACAAGGCCACCGCCGGGTCCAACCCGTGCAGCCGCGCCGATTCAAGCACCAGAAACCCGCGCAGCCGTTTGCCGCCCATGGTTGCGTGCGCCATCGCGTGCGTGACAGGCACATCGTCCAGACTGCCCAGTACGGCATCGAACTGCGATTGGATTTGCGTGGCGGCCTGTGCCAGCCGGTCGGAAAACATGGGCTTACTGAATGTCGGCGGGCGTGGTGCCGGTGGGGTTGCCCTCGTTGTCCAGCGTGATGGCGGCAACCTTTTCCTCGGCTTCTTTCAGCTTGGCCTCGCAGCGGGCTTTCAGCGCCGCGCCGCGTTCATACAACGTGATCGACTGGTCCAGCGCCACGTCGCCGCGTTCAAGCTGGCCCAGAACCTGTTCCAGTTCGGCCATCGCCTGTTCAAAGCTCATCTCGGTCACGGGTGTGTCGGTCATTGCGGCGCCTCATGTATATTCGACCGGCAGCATAGCGGCCTTCGCGGCCCGATGCCAGACGAACAGGCCGCAGTTTTTGTGCAGAAAACCGCCGTCAGTCAGGGGCCAGCATATAACCGGCGCCGCGCACGGTTTGCAGATAGCGCGGCTGTTTCGGATCGCTTTCGATCTTGCGGCGCAGACGGGTGATTTGCACGTCTACCGCGCGTTCCTGTGCCTGCCCCCGGTCGCGGCCCAGTTCCTCGACCAGCTTGGCGCGGCTGATCGGGTTGCCGGGTTGGGCGGAAAATATCTTCATCAGCAGCATTTCGGTGCCGGTCAGCCGCACGATGTCCTGCCCCTGCCACATCTCGCCGCGCTCAAGGTCATAGCGGATGTCGCCCAGATGCAGGATCTTGGGCATATTGTCCTGCGCCGGTGTGTCGGGCATCCGGCGCAAGACGGCGTTGATGCGCAGCAACAATTCCTTGGGTTCAAAGGGTTTGGGCAGATAATCATCCGCCCCCGCCTCGAACCCTTCGATGCGGGCATCGGTTTCGCCGCGCGCGGTCAGCAGCAGGATCGGCGTGGTTTTGGTTTCGCGCAGCGATCGGCACAGGCTTAGCCCGTCTTCGCCGGGCATCATCACGTCAAGGATGATCATGTCGAAATCCAGCCCCGTCAGGATGCGGCGCGCGTGCTGCGCGTCGCGGGCTGCGGTCACCAGAAAGCCGTTGCGGATCAGAAATTTCTGCAACAGCGTGCGGATGCGTTCGTCGTCATCGACAACCAGCAGGTGCGCGTCGAAATCGCTCATGCGCCATTTTCCTTCAGGCGGGCATAGGCGCGGCGCATTTCGGGGTCCATCATCGCCTCAAGCACACGGCGAAAGCCGCCGACAGCGTCCGGCCCAGCCTCGCGGAAGGCGGTGCGCATACGGGCGCGTTGGGCGTCGGAAAGTTTCTGTTCCAGCGCGTGACCTGCATCGGTCAGGAAAAGATGGCGTTCGCGTTTGTCGGTCTGGCCCACGCGGCTTTCGACCAACCCGTCGGCGATCAGGGTGCGCAACACGCGGTTCAGCGACTGTTTGGTCACGCCCAGAATGTTCAGCAGGTTGTTGACCGTGGTGCCCGGTGCGCGGTTGATAAAGTGCACCGCGCGGTGATGGGCGCGTCCATAGGCCAGGTCTGCCAGAATGCGATCAGGATCGGCTGTAAACCCGCGATAGGCAAAGAACATCGCCTCGATGCCCTGCCGAAGCTGTTCGTCCGTCAGGAACAGCAGGCTTTCGCCGCCCAGTCCCGCACCCATGCCAGTGTCACGCATATCTCGTGGCCTCACTCGTCTTGTGTAATCGGCAGCTTACGTCAGTGTTGTTGACATTCCAAGTGCCAAGGGCTATCGAATCGCATGTTTTGCGCAATAAAATGTCCACATCGGACATGAACACGCAATATTAGGAAAACAGAGAAAAGGATGTGACCGATGTCTGGCGCATATGATGATCGTGACGGCAAAATCTGGATGGACGGTAAACTGGTCGAATGGCGCGACGCAAACGTCCACATTTTGACCCACGCTCTGCACTATGCGTCCTCGGTCTTTGAGGGCGAGCGGTGCTATGATGGCAAGGTGTTCAAAAGCCGCGAGCATTCGCAGCGCCTGCTGAAATCGGGCGAGCTGATGGACATGGCGATCCCTTACACCGTGGACGAGATCGAAGCCGCCAAACGCGCAACGCTGGACGCCAACGGTTTGACCAACGCGTACCTGCGCGTCGTGGCCTTCCGCGGTGCGGGCGAGGATATGGGCGTTGCGGCATCGCGCAACCCGATCCGCATGGCTGTAACCGCATGGGAATGGGGCAACTATTACGGCGACGCCAAGATGAAAGGCGCGAAGCTGGACATCGCCAAGTGGAAGCGTCCCAGCCCCGAAACCATCCCCGTCGCGGCCAAGGCGGCAGGTCTGTATATGATCTGCACCATGTCCAAACACGCCGCCGAGGCCAAGGGGTGTTCGGACGCCATGTTCCTGGATTATCGCGGCTATGTGGCCGAGGCGACCGGCGCGAATATCTTCTTCATCAAGGATGGTGAAGTGCACACGCCGCTGGCGGATTCGATCCTGAACGGGCTGACGCGCCAGACCGTGATCGGCATGTTGAAAGACCGCCAGATCAAGGTGCACGAACGCCATATCATGCCCGAAGAGCTGGAAGGGTTCGAACAGTGTTTCCTGACCGGATCAGCGGCCGAAGTGACGCCCGTGGGCCAGATTGGCGACTACAACTTTGAAGTTGGTGCGCTGACCCGCGAAGTGGCGGAAGGCTACGAAAAACTGGTGCGCGCTTAAGCGTCCAAGGGGGCGCTGCCCCCGGCGCTGCGCGCCTCCCCCGGAGTTTATCCGGCAAGATGAAGATGCGGGCGCGACGGGTCAGACTGTCGCGCCCGTTTTGTTTTAGTACAGGGCGACGGGGTTGATCATCGCCTGAACAGTGCCACGGATGCGGGCCTGTCCCAGCACGAACATGAACTCGTTCACGCCGTCATCCAGGATCGGGCCGGTGTTCATCGTCTCGAGGATGTAGATCCCGTTCTGTTTCAGGAAGACGACGTGCCCATAGAACGTGCCGTCGCCTTCGACGGCGGGCACGGCCTCAAGCCCCCATGTGTCGGCGCCGACAGCCATCGGGTCCAGCGTGGCCACATATTCCGCGCCTTCGTTGGTCAGGCCCGGTTCACCGGACACCCAGGCGGTGGGGTCCTTTTCAAACATGCCTTGGGTCCAGCCGGTGTGGAACATGATGATGTCGCCGGGATTCATCGTGACGTTTTGCGCCTCCATCGCGGCCTTGATGTCTTCGCTGCCAAAGCCCTGGCCTGCTTCCATCACATCGGTGCCAAAGTGTTTGGCCATGTCGACAATCACCGCGCGGGCCACCAGCGGCGGCACGTCATGGGTGCCCAGTTTGGTCAGGCCGGTGATAACGCTGATGTCTTTTTCGTCCAGGCAGTTGTAATACATGCCTTCCTCGCCCAGATGGCCCAGACCGTCGAGCTGCGAGCCGATGCCGATCCATGTGTACAGGATGTCGTCGTTGTAGTTGCCCGGATAGCCGAATGCCTCAAGCTTCACACCGCCCTGCTGGTTCGGCTGGACCACTTGCAGGCTCAGCGAGCGCGGCGAGAAAGCCGGCGTTTTGGCGTCGATGGTGATGCCCAGCGGCATGGATTTGCCCTGTTTGATCAGCTTGGCGGCCTCAAGCGTGCGCTCGGCGCTGACGTGGTTGGCGGCGCCAATGGTGTCTTCTGCGCCCCATTTGGACGGGGCGCAGGTGCTGTGGCTTTCGGCCAGCGCGGTTGTTGCTGTCAGTGCCAGCGCGGCCACAGCGGCAAATGTTGTTTTAAAGTGCATTGTTCGTCCTCCCTGAACCGTCACGAGAATCGTGTGACGCCAGGGAAGCCTACCACAGGTTGCACCTGTTCAAGCGTAACGCGGCGTCAGAAGTCGATGCCGCGCTGTGCCTTGATACCGGATTTGAAGGGGTGCTTGACCTCGGTCATCTCGCTGACCAGATCGGCATAGTCCATCAGTTCAGGCTTGGCGTCGCGGCCGGTCAGGATCACGCTGGTGCGGTCGTCGCGTGCCTTTAGTCCGTCGATCACGGCGTTGATGTCCAGATAATCATAGCGCAAAGCGATGTTGATTTCGTCCAGCAGGATCAGGTCGTAATCACCCGACGCCATCATTTCGCAGGCTTTGGCATAGGCGGCTGTCGCGGCGGCAATGTCGCGGTCGCGGTCCTGGGTGTCCCAGGTGAACCCTTCGCCCATGGTGTGCCATGTCACTTCGGGCAGCTTCTTGAAGAACTGGCGTTCGCCGGTGATCCATTTGCCCTTGATGAACTGGACAACGCCGACGGTCTTGCCCCAACCCAATGCGCGGATCGCAACACCAAAGGCGGATGACGATTTGCCCTTGCCGTCGCCGGTGTGCACCAGGATCAGGCCGCGACCGGGATCTTCGGCCTGGGCAATCTTCTCGCGTTGCTTGGTTTGCAGGTCCTGCATCTTGGATTTGTGGTCGTCTGTCATGTCTTAGCCTTTCGGATCGGTCACAGCGCGGGCACGGCCGCGTTCTAGACCCAGTTGTCGTTCGCGCCAGATGATCAGCACGCCACCGGTTACCACCAGCGTTGCACCGGCCACCGTGGACCATGTGGGAATCTCGCTGAACACCACAAAACCGATCGCGGTGGCAAAGATCAACGAGGCGTAGTCAAAAGGTGCCAGCATCGAAGCAGCCCCGAAGCGAAAGGCGCTGGTCATCAGGATTTGCGCCACACCACCAATCAGGCCCGCGCCCACCAGCAGCGCGATGTTGGCGGGCGACGGCATGACCCAGCCAAATGGGATGGTCAGCAGCGACAGGGCCGTGGCGGTCATTGAAAAGTAGAATACGATGGCAGCGGTGTGTTCGGTCTGCACCAGGCGGCGGATGTGGATCTGCACCAGCCCGCGCACCAGCGATGCGCCCAGAATGGCCAGTACGCCCATCAGGGCTGCGTTGCTCATGTCGCCGGCACCCAACGTCAGGTTTGGCCAGATCACGATCAGCACCCCCACCAACCCCAGACCGACGGCGGTCATGCGGATGGCGCGCACTTTCTCGTTCAGCAGGAAAATCGCAAACAGCACGGTGAACAGCGGCGTGGCATAGCCGATGGCGGTCACTTCGGGCAGGGGCAACAGGCCAAGGCCGGTAAAGGTCAGGGTCATCGCCGCAGTGCCGAACAGGCCGCGCCACACGTGGCCCATCGGATTTTTGGTCACAAGCCCGTGGCGCAGTTCGCCGGTCTGCCAAAGCCAGGCCAGAATGACGGGAATGCAAAAGAAAGAGCGAAAGAAAACCGCCTCGCCCGAGGGCACTTCGCGCACCGCGATCTTGATCATCGCGGACATGACCATGAACAGGAAAACAGACAGCAATTTCAAGGCGACTGCTGTTCCGGGGCGGTGTTCGGTCAAGGGTATCGGCATGCGACACCCTTGATCTGTCAGGGATCAGTTTGCAAGCGTCAGTTTAGCTTTGCGACAGCCAAAGGCGTGTTGTCGGCAGGGTTCCAGATCCAGACCTCATCATAGTCCGAAACGTTGAACGACTGACCGGCGGAATAGTCTTGCGATCCTTCGACCGCTTGCAGCGCGCCCATGTCCGTGGCGGCGTCAAGATTGCCGTTGCGGCCAAATCCCACGTGCGCGCCTTCGGTGCCCTCGACTTTGAAGTCGCGCATCAGCGACACGCCGGCATTTGTCACGACGACAACGCCGCTGGCTGTCACGCCATTGCGCCCCTGAAATGTGCCTTCACGGCCGACGTTGTCCTGCGCGAAAGCAGGCAGCGCCGCGGGCAGCAAGGCGCAAACAACAAGGGCGGTGGTGATAATACGACGGTTCATGATGCATCCTTTCGACACAACTTTGAACATATGTAGTGCACCTTTGGACGATTCCCAGATGCCGCCCACAGTTCGTCCGCACTGTGACATTTCAGCCGATGCGACCGCGGTTTTCGCCGATCTGCCCGCCGACCTGACCGCGATGCAGCAGCATGTGGTCCAGGATAACGCAGGCCATCATCGCCTCGCCCACGGGTACGGCGCGGATGCCGACGCACGGGTCGTGGCGGCCCTTGGTGATAATCTCGGTTTCCGCGCCGGCCTTGGTGATGGTCTTGCGGGTTTTCAGGATGGACGAGGTGGGTTTGACAGCAAAGCGCACGACGATGTCCTGTCCGGTGCTGATCCCACCCAGAATGCCGCCCGCGTGGTTGCTGGAATAGGACGGCTTGCCGTCGTTGCCCATGAAAATCTCGTCGGCGTTCAGCTCACCGGTCAGCATCGCGGCGGACATGCCTTCGCCAATCTCGACCCCTTTGACCGCGTTGATCGACATCATGGCGGCGGCCAGATCGGTATCAAGCTTGCCGTAGACCGGTGCGCCAAGGCCTGCGGGTACGCCGCGCGCCACCACTTCGATGATCGCGCCGACGCTGCTGCCGGATTTGCGCAGATCGTCAAGATAGTCGGCCCAGTCAGCGGCGGTTTGGGCGTCGGGAGACCAGAACGGGTTTTGCTCGATCTGGTCCCAGTCGAACCGGCTGCGGTCGATCTCGTGGGCGCCCATGCGGGTCATGTAGCCGGTGATCTGCACATCGGGGGCAATCGCGCGGATCGCCTCGCGCGCCAGACCGCCCGCCGCCACGCGCGACGCGGTTTCGCGGGCAGACGACCGGCCACCGCCGCGATAGTCGCGGATGCCGTATTTCTGCCAATAGGTGATGTCGGCGTGACCGGGGCGGAACTTGTCCATGATGTCGCCGTAGTCTTTCGACCGCTGGTCGGTGTTCTCGATCATCAGCTGCACCGGCGTGCCTGTGGTCTGCCCCTCGAACACACCGGACAGGATGCGCACCTCGTCGGCCTCGCGGCGCTGGGTGGTGTATTTGTTCTGGCCCGGTTTGCGGCGGTCCAGCCAATGTTGGATCATCGCCTCGTCCACGGGCACGCCCGGAGGGCAGCCGTCAACCGTCGCACCCAACGCGGGTCCGTGGCTTTCACCCCATGTGGTGACGCGGAAGAGGTGGCCAAAGCTGTTGATCGACATTGCGGTCTCCTTTGGCCCAAGGCCATAACGGCACGCGCGCATCGGCTCAAGAGTGATTGACCGGTGCGGTTCAGCCTGTACCGTCTGGCGAGACATAGCAGGAGGTCGCCATGACACAGCCCGTACCCGTGAACGCCCGCATTGCGGGGCTGCGCGATCTTGAACCTGCGGGGCGGCTGGATGCGGTCTGTGTGGCGGCGGGGCTGGATCAGAGCGACCGCGCGTTGCTGGCGGGCGAGGGGGCGTTGCCCTTGGCCACGGCCAACGGGATGATCGAAAATGTGGTGGGCAAGTTCGAGATGCCGATGGGGGTCGCCACCAACTTTTGCGTCAACGGCAAGGATTACCTGATCCCGATGGTGGTCGAGGAACCCTCTGTCGTGGCGGCGGCGTCCTATATGGCGCGGATTGCGCGGGCCGGGGGCGGCTTTCATGCTTCGGCGGATGATCCGGTGATGCGCGCGCAGGTGCAGGTGCTGGGGGTCAGCGACCCTGCGGCGGCGCGGCTGCGGATACTCGAGCACCGCAACGACCTGATGGCTCTGGCCAATTCAAAGGACAAGGTGCTGACCGGTCTGGGTGGCGGCTGCAAGGACATCGAGGTGCATGTGTTTGACGACACGCCGGTGGGGCCGATGGTGGTGCTGCATCTGATCGTGGACGTGCGCGATGCGATGGGGGCGAACACGGTCAACACCATGGCCGAACTGCTGGCCCCCAAGGTCGAGACGATCACGGGCGGCACCGTGCGGCTGCGCATCCTGTCCAACCTGGCTGATCTGCGGCTGGTGCGGGCGCGTGTCGATCTGGAAGCTGCGGCGTTGAATACTGACACGCTTGACGGGCACGAGGTCGCGCAGGGTATCGTCGAAGCCTGTGCGCTGGCCGTGATCGACCCGTACCGCGCAGCGACCCACAACAAGGGGATCATGAACGGCATTGATCCGGTGGTGATCGCCACCGGCAACGACTGGCGCGCGGTCGAGGCCGGGGCACATGCCTATGCCGCGCGCAGGGGGCGCTATACCGCGTTGACGCGCTGGGAACGCACCGCCAGCGGTGGGCTAAGTGGCAGTATCGAATTGCCGATGGCGCTGGGCCTTGTGGGTGGGGCCACACGCACCCATCCGGCGGCGCAGGCGGCGTTGCGGTTGCTGCGCGTCGAGACCGCGACCGAACTGGCGCAGGTTGTCGCGTCGGTCGGGCTGGCGCAAAACATGGCGGCACTGCGCGCCTTGGCGACCGAGGGCATCCAGCGTGGCCACATGGCGCTGCACGCGCGCAACATCGCGATCACGGCCGGCGCGACAGGTGCCGACATTGACCGTGTGGCCCGTTCCATCGTTGCAGCAGGTGACATTACGGTGGACCACGCACGCAGCATTCTGGGCGAAACCTGAATACGGCTTGCCTCGGCAGCCCACACACCCTAGCTATTGCAACACCTCGGGGGGCCATTGTGGCTGAGATGCGAATGATCGCGGACCCGTTGAACCTGAACCGGTTAACACCGGCGGAGGGAAGGTCTGGACATCACTCCACGCTTTGCCCTTTCGCCAGCAAATTGGAGGATGCCATGAAGCCGATCCATCTTGCAGCGGGAGTTCTTGCAGCAACCGTTGCCACCACAGCGCAGGCCGAAACGCCTGTTCTGACCGTCTATACCTACGACAGTTTTGTGTCCGACTGGGGCCCCGGTCCTGTGATCGAAAAAGCGTTTGAAGAGGTGTGCGACTGCGATTTGCAGTTCGTGGGCACGGGCGACGGCGCTGCGCTGTTGGCGCGGGTCAAGCTGGAAGGCGCGCGCTCTGACGCTGACGTGGTGCTGGGGCTGGACACCAACCTGACCGCTGCCGCCACCGCGACGGGCCTGTTCGCCCCGCATTCGGTCGATGTCGCTTATGACGTGCCGATGGAGTGGACAGACGCGAATTTCGTGCCCTTCGACTGGGGCTATTTCGCCTTTGTCTATAACGACGGCATCACACCGCCCAAGAACTTCCGCGAACTGGCAGACAGCGACCTGAAGATCGTCATTCAGGACCCCCGGTCGTCAACGCCCGGTCTGGGCCTGCTGATGTGGGTCAAGGCAGCCTATGGCGACGAGGCACCGGCGATCTGGGCCGATCTGGCCGACAACATCGTGACAGTAACCAAGGGCTGGTCCGAATCCTACGGCCTGTTCCTTGAGGGCGAGGCCGACATGGCACTGTCCTACACCACATCGCCCGCCTATCACCTGATCGCGGAAGAGGACGCCACCAAACACGCGGCACCATTTTCCGAGGGGCATTATTTGCAAGTCGAAGTGGCGGGCAAGCTGGCCAACAGCGACCAGCCCGAGCTGGCGGACAAGTTTCTGGATTTCATGGTGACAGATGCCTTCCAGTCGGCCATTCCGACAACCAACTGGATGTACCCGGCCGTGACGCCCAAGGGCGGCCTGCCCGAAGGGTTCGAAACGTTGATCACCCCCGAAACGGCGCTGTTGGTGCCATCGGATGAGGCGCCCGCCCTGCGGGACGAAGCGTTGCAGGAATGGCTGCAAGCCCTGTCCAGATAAGCCGCGTAGGCGGCATTGGCGCTGCGACATTGGTCGTGGCGCTGATCGCTGCCGCGCTGGGCGCGGTGGCGTGGCGGGCCGAGGGGGGATTTTCCCTTGGGCCTGCCGATTGGGCTGCGGTGCGTTTCACCCTGTGGCAGGCGTTTCTGTCGGCGGTGATCTCGGTGGCGCTGGCGGTGCCGGTGGCGCGCGCGCTGGCGCGGCGGCGGTTTGCTGGGCGTGGCGTGCTGATTGCCCTGTTGGGTGCGCCGTTCATCCTGCCGGTGATTGTCGCGGTGCTGGGTATTCTGGCGGTCTTTGGTCGCGGCGGTTGGGTGAATCTACTGCTGGGGCATTGGGGTTTCGCGCCGCTGTCGATCTACGGATTGGGCGGTGTGCTTCTGGCCCATGTGTTTTTCAACCTGCCGCTGGCGACGCGGCTGATCCTGCAAGGTTGGCAAGGCATTCCGGCAGAACGCTTCCGGCTGGCGGCGCAACTGGGGCTGACCCCGCGCATGGTGTTTCGCGTGCTGGAATGGCCTGTACTGTTGCGCGTGGTGCCGGGCGCGCTGGCGTTGATCTTCGTGATCTGTCTGGCCAGCTTTGCCGTGGCGCTGACGCTGGGCGGGGGGCCACGGGCGACCACCATTGAGCTGGCGATTTATCAGGCGTTTCTGTTCGATTTCGATCTGGGCCGCGCCGCGGTGCTGTCGTTGATGCAACTGGGCATGGCGGGCGGCGCTGCTGTGCTTGCGCTGTGGCTGGTGCCACAAGTGTCGCTGACGGGTGGCATGGGGCGCACCGTGCGCCGCTGGGACGCGCCAACCGGCGCGCTGCGTTGGGTCGATGCGGCGCTGATCGGGCTGGCGGCGGTGTTCCTGCTGGTGCCGCTGGTCTCTGTCGTACTGTCCGGTTTGCCCGGCCTTGGCGCATTGCCCGCAAGCGTGTTCCGCGCGGCGTGGTCTTCGATCTGGGTGTCCTGCGTCAGCGTTTGCGTGCTTCTGGCGCTGGCCCTGCCGATGGCGGGCTGGATCGGCACCAGCCGTCGCGGCGGGGTCGAAGCGGCGGGGCTGTTGGGGTTTGCCGCGTCGCCGCTGATGATCGGGACGGGATGGTTTATCCTGATCTATCCCTTTGCCCCACCGTCGTCGCTGGCCTTGCCGGTGACGGCACTGGTCAACGCGCTGATGGCGCTGCCTTTTGCCCTGCGCATTCTGGTGCCGGGGGTGCGTGACGTTGTGGCGGCCCAAGGGCGGCTGAGCGCGGCGCTGGGCCTGCGCGGCTGGCGGCTGTGGCTGTGGGTGATCCTGCCGGGGGTGCGCCCGCAAGTGGGCTTTGCCGCCGGGCTGGCGGCGGCGCTGTCGATGGGGGATCTGGGCGTGATTGCCTTGTTTGCCGATCAGGACCACGCGACGCTGCCCTTGCAGATGTACCGTCTGATGGGGGCCTATCAGATGCAGGCGGCGGCGGGGGCGGCGCTGTTGTTGATATTGCTCGCCTTCGGGGCGTTCTGGATGTGTGATGCTTGGGGGCGACGTGGTGCTGTATCTGAATGATGTGTTGATCGAACTGGGCGATTTCAGCCTGCGTGTCGATCTGTCGGTGCCTGCGGGGCGCAAGGTGGCGATCATCGGGCCGTCGGGCGCAGGCAAGTCGACGCTGGTGGGGGCGGTGGCGGGGTTCGTGCCGCTGGCCCGAGGTACGGTGACGATGCAGGGGAAGGACATTACGCATGCAGCCCCCGACAAACGTGGCATGGCGATGTTGTTTCAGGACGGCAACCTGTTCCCGCATCTGACGGCGGCGCAGAACGTCGGGCTGGGCCTGCGCCCCGCGCTGCGCCTGACGGCGGAGGAGCAGGGGCAGGTGCGTGATGCATTGGCGCGGGTCGGGCTGGCGGGGTTCGAGGATCGCACGCCCGCCAACCTGTCCGGGGGTCAGCAAAGCCGCGCGGCGCTGGCGCGGATGCTGGTGCAGGGTAAGCCGCTGATGCTGCTGGACGAACCGTTCGCGGCACTCGGGCCTGCGTTGCGGGATGAAATGTTGGATCTGGTCGGCACGGTGGCCGCAGACACGGGCGCTGCGGTGATGATGGTCACCCACGCACCACAAGACGTGCGTCGCTTTGCCGACGATGTGATCTTTGTCGAAGGGGGCATGGCCCATGCACCACAGGCGGCGGGGGCGTTGATGGACAACCCGCCGCCTGCTTTGAAAGCCTATCTCGGCTAAGCTGCCGCGACGCTGCGCAAGCTGCTGCGCGCCTGAAGGATGCCCAAAGCGGCGTGCGCGGCCTCGCGGCCTTTGGACACGAAGTGATCGGCGTAGATCGCCTTGTGATGATCGGTTTCCTGAAAGTGGTGCGGCGTCAGCGACACCGACAGCACGGGCACGCCGGTGTCCATGCCTGCACGCATCAGCCCGTCGACCACGGCGCTGGCGACAAAGTCGTGACGATATATACCACCGTCCACCACCAGCGCGGCACAGACGACGGCATCATAGCGGCCCGTCGCTGCCAGATCGCGCGCCATCAGCGGCATTTCAAACGCGCCCGGCACGTCGATCACGTCGATCTGGGCGCGGGGAATAATTTCGGAAAACCCGTCCAGCGCGCGGTCGACGATATCGGCGTGCCAGCGGGCCTGGACGTAAGCAATGCGGGTGTGTGTCATATGTAATCTCCTATCGTAACAGACACGTCACCCAAGGCGATTACATGCCGCAGCCCCGCCGGATGGCGTGGACATGGCACGTTCTCTTTCATCCGGACTATGACCGTCGGCTCCGGCATCTCACCGGATCTGCTGACACGCCTGCAATACAAGCGCCGCTCGCGGGCTTACGGGTCATGCCCGCATACCGCCGGTGGGGAATTGCGCCCCGCCCTGAGAACATCGCCAGATTGTCAAAAGTCGGCAAAGGCTGCAATAGGAACCATGGCTTTTGAACGGGACGTTATTCATGCACCCTAATCCGGTTTTTCACGACGCTGACGCGGCACGCAATCTGGCCTTTGCCCGTGACCGTGGTTTTGGCGTGCTGGCGATGAATGCACCCGACGGGCCGCTGATCAGCCACGTGCCTTTTGTGTTGTCCGATGACGGGGCCAGCGTGGCACTGCATCTGGTGCGCTCCAATCCCATCGCGCGGCTGCTGGCCAGCCCGCAGCCGGTGCGTTTGGCGGTCAGTGGTGGTGACAGCTATGTGTCGCCCGACTGGTACGAGGTGCCCGATCAGGTGCCGACGTGGAACTATGTCGCGGTACATCTGACCGGCACGCTGGAACTGCGTCCGCAGGACGAACTGCGCGCCTTGCTGGACATGCAATCGGCCCGCTTCGAGGACCGTCTGCGCCCCAAGACGCCGTGGACCGCCGACAAGATGGACGCCGCAGCGCTTGACCGGATGATGCGCCAGATTGTGCCCTGCCGGATGACGGTGACCGGCGTCGACGGCACATGGAAGCTCAGCCAGAACAAACCCGACGACGTGCGCCTGCGCGCGGCCGACGGGGTCGAGGCATTTGGCGTGGGCAGTGATCTGGCGGTTCTGGCGGCCTTGATGCGCGGCGCTGGCGCTGGCGGGTAGCTGCGCGTTTGACTGTTGCGCGGCCCGCGTTACTGTGGCGCAACATTCAAGGGAGAGAGCTGAATGAAGCTGTTGATGTCAGGGGCTTCGCCCTTTGTCCGCAAAGTTCTGGTGGTGTTGCGCGAAACGCAGCAACTGGATGATGTCGAGATCGTAAATGTAACCACCGCGCCCGGCGCCACGCCGGCCGAGCTTGCTGCGGCGAACCCCATTGGCAAGATCCCGGCGCTGGTGCGCAACGGCGGCGCCACGCTGTACGACAGCCGCGTGATCACGCGGTTTCTGGACGACAGGGCGCAGGCGGGCCTGTACCCCGCGACCAACCCCTGGGAAACGCTGACGCTGGAAGCCACCGGCGACGCGATCATGGAAGCAGCGGTCAGCATGGTTTACGAACGCCGCCTGCGCGAGGCGGCGCAGCAGTCGGACACATGGGTCGAAAACCAGTGGGAAAAGGTGTCGCGCGGACTGGATGCGCTGGACAACCGCTGGATGGCGCATCTTCACGGGCCGCTGGACATTGGACACGTCGCGGTGGGCTGTGCGCTGGGCTATCTGGATTTCCGGCACGAGGACCGCAACTGGCGCAATGGCCGCGATGCTTTGGCCGCCTGGGCCGTCAAATTCAACGCACGCGATTCGATGCAAGCAACTGTGCCCTAAGGCGGATGGGGTGATTCTTGCATTTCAGTGCGTCACAGGCTGATAAAGTTCCCACATGTGGCAACGTGCGACATCAATGATGCTGGACTGGACAGGTTCACCCCGTTAGATACCCCCCGAGGAAGGCCGCGCTTTGTTGCGTGGCCCCATTGGCGAATGACCCCCGAGGGTCAAGAGAGTTGGAGAAAACCCCGTGTCCCACACAGATGAACACGACGGCAACCGGCGCGACTTCCTGTACTACGCAACGGCGGGTGCAGGTGCTGTTGCAGTAGGTGCTGCCGTCTGGCCGCTGGTCAATCAGATGAACCCCTCGGCGGATGTTAAGGCGCAGTCGTCGATTCGCGTGGACGTGTCAGGCATAGCGCCGGGCACACAGTTGACCGTGAAATGGCTGGGCAAGCCCGTGTTCATCCGTCTTCGCACCGAGGCCGAAGTGGCCGCAGCGAACGAAGTTGATCCGGCAAGCCTGCCCGATCCGATGGCACGCAACGCAAACATCGCGGCTGATGCGCCCGCCACCGACCCGAACCGGTCGCTGGTTCCGGTCGGCGGCGACGCAGATTCCGACAGCGAATGGCTGGTGATGATGGGCGTCTGTACGCACCTGGGCTGCGTGCCCTTGGGCGACGCGGGCGACTTTGGCGGCTGGTTCTGCCCCTGCCACGGTTCGCACTACGACACGGCGGGCCGTATCCGCAAAGGGCCAGCACCGCAGAACCTTCCGGTTCCTGTGGCTGAATTCGTGGACGCAACCACGATTAAACTGGGTTAAGGGAAGGGAACGCAATGTCTGGAATTCCTCACGACCATTACGAACCGAAAACCGGTGCTGAAAAATGGCTGCACAGCCGTCTGCCCGTTGTTGGTTTGCTGTACGACACATTGATGATCCCCACGCCCAAGAACCTGAACTGGATGTGGATCTGGGGCATCGTTCTGGTGTTCTGCCTGGTCTTGCAAATCGTCACCGGCATCGTTCTGGTGATGCACTATACGCCGCACGTCGACATGGCGTTTGCCAGCGTCGAACACATCATGCGTGACGTGAACGGCGGCTATATGCTGCGCTATATGCACGCAAACGGCGCTTCGCTGTTCTTTGTGGCTGTCTATGCCCACATCTTCCGCGGTCTGTACTACGGGTCCTACAAGGCCCCGCGCGAGATCACGTGGATCATCGGCATGCTGATCTATCTTCTGATGATGGCGACCGGCTTTATGGGCTATGTTCTGCCTTGGGGTCAGATGTCGTTCTGGGGCGCCACGGTTATTACCGGTCTGTTCGGCGCGATCCCGTTCATTGGTGAGGGTCTGCAAACCTTCCTGTTGGGCGGGCCAGCCGTGGACAACGCCACGCTGAACCGTTTCTTCAGCCTGCACTACCTGCTGCCGTTCCTGATCGCGGGTCTGGTGATCGTGCACGTCTGGGCCTTCCACTCGACCGGCAACAACAACCCCACGGGCGTTGATGTGCGCAAAGGATCGAAAGAAGAAGCCGAGAAAGACACGCTGCCCTTCTGGCCGTATTTCGTGATCAAGGACCTGTTCGCGCTGGCCGTGATCCTGGTGGTGTTCTTTGCGATTGTCGGTTTCATGCCGAACTATCTGGGCCACCCGGACAACTACCTGGAAGCCAACCCGCTTTCGACACCTGCACACATCGTCCCGGAATGGTACTTCCTGCCGTTCTACGCGATCCTGCGGGCCTTTACCTCGGAAGTGTGGGTCGTGCAGATCGCGTCCTTCGTGACCGGCGGCATCATCGACGCCAAGTTCTTTGGCGTTTTGGCGATGTTCGGTGCGATTGCCGTGATGGCGCTGGTGCCGTGGCTGGATACATCTTCGGTACGTTCGGGCCGTTATCGCCCGATGTTCAAGATGTGGTTCGCGCTGCTGGTCATCGACTTCATGGCCCTGATGTGGCTGGGGTCGATGCCTGCGGAAGAACCCTACGCCAGCTTCTCGCTGATCGCGTCGGCCTATTGGTTCGCCTATTTCCTGATCATCCTGCCGCTGCTGGGTGTGATTGAAAAACCCGATGCACAGCCCGCGACAATCGAAGACGACTTTGCCGCAAAAGTGGCCAAGACCGGTTCGGCCAAGGCCGACGCCGTGTCGCAGCCTGCGGAATAAGAGGATGAGCACCATGTTCAAGAATATCGCACTTGGCGCTGCTGTGGCCTTTGGTCTGGCAGGAGGCGCTTATGCCGCTGGCGGCGGAGGGCACGTCGAGAACTTCGATTTCCCGTTCGACGGTCCGTTTGGCACCTACGACACCAACCAGCTACAGCGCGGCCTTCAGATCTACACCGAGGTTTGCTCGGCCTGTCACGGTCTGAAGTTCGTGCCGCTGCGCACCCTTGCGGATGAGGGCGGGCCTCATCTGCCCGAAGATCAGATGCGCGCCTATTCCGAACAGTTCGAGGTTTTTGATCCCGAACTGGACGACATGCGCCCTGGCAAGCCGGTGGATCACTTCCCCCATTCGGCGCTGGAGAACGCGCCCGACCTGAGCCTGATGGCCAAGGCGCGTGCGGGTTTTCACGGTCCCTATAACCTGGGGATCAACCAGTTGATGAACGGCATCGGTGGCCCTGAATATATAGCCACCCTGCTGATCAGCTACGAAGACGCGCCCAGCTGCGCCCCTGCGGATTTCCCCGGACACTATAATACCGCATTTACGGCGGGTGGTTACCCGGAACAGTGCAAGGACGAGGACGGGCACCACATGTACCCCGGTAGCTGGATCGCCATGACCCAACCGCTGAGCGGCGAGGATGTCGAGTTTGCCGATGGCCACTCGAACGAACTGCACCACGAAGCGCAGGACGTTGCGGCGTTCCTGATGTGGACCGCTGAACCCAAGCTGTCGCAGCGCAAACAGGCTGGCTTTGTCGGCGTTGTGTTCCTGACGCTGTTGTCGGTTCTGCTGTACCTGACCAACAAGCGCATCTGGGCGCCGGTCAAGAAAAAGTACAAGCGCAAGGATTAATCCCGACGCCTTGGACGACATGACAAACCCCCGCGCTGGCAACAGGGCGGGGGTTTTTCGTTGTCTGGTGGGCTGGGGCTGGACTCATTCCGGCGCTGTATATTTGGCGCCAATGAGTCCAGAGTGCGGTATCAGGCCAGCAGGTGACCGTCTGAATGACCTGTGATCGTGGCCGGCACGATGCTGCCTTCGGTCTGGGGCGCGTCAAAATGCACTTCGGTGAATTGCGCCGTGCGGCCCATATGCGGGCTTTCCATGAGGATCTGGTGGGTACGGCCCACCTGTGCGCTCAAGTGGCGCTGAACCTGCGCTGCGCCCGCCGCACGCAGCCGTGCGGCGCGTTCCTTGATCGCGCGGCCGTTCACTTGCGGCATGCGCGCCGCAGGGGTGCCAGGACGGGGCGAATAGGGAAAGACGTGCAGCCACGTCAGGTCGCATTCTTCGACCAGCGCCAGCGCGTTTTCAAAATGCGCTTCCGTCTCGGTCGGGAAGCCTGCGATGATGTCGGCCCCGAACGTCATATCGGGCCGCAGCGCGCGCGCCTCTTGGGCAAACCGGATGGCGTCACCGCGCAGGTGCCGCCGCTTCATCCGTTTCAGGATCAGGTCGTCGCCGTGTTGCAGCGACAGATGCAGGTGCGGCATCAACCGCTGTTCCGTGGCAATCGCCTGCATCAGTGCCTCGTCCACCTCGATCGAATCGATCGAGCTGATTCGCAGGCGGGGCAGGTCGGGGACCAGCTTGAGAATACGCATCACCAGATCGCCCAGACGCGGCGCGGCAGGCAGGTCGGCGCCCCAGGACGTCAGATCGACGCCGGTCAGCACCACCTCGTTATAGCCACGGTCCACCAGTCGCTTGATCTGGTCCACCACGACACCGGCAGGGACCGACCGCGAATTGCCGCGACCGTAGGGAATGATGCAGAAGGTACAGCGGTGGTCACAGCCGTTCTGGACCTGCACATAGGCGCGGCTACGGGTGCCAAAGCCGTCGATCAGGTGGCCGGCGGTTTCGGTCACCGACATGATGTCATCAACCTGCACAGGCTCGGTGCCAAAGTTGCCTGCTAGGCCCGACCATGTGTTCGCCTGCATCTTTTCGGTGTTGCCGATCACCGCGTCGACTTCGGCCATGTTGGCAAAGGTGTCGGGTTCGGTCTGGGCCGCACAGCCGGTCACGATCAGCCGGGCGTTCGGGTTGGCCTTGCGCAGCTTGCGGATGTCCTGACGGGCCTTGCGCACCGCCTCGGCGGTGACGGCGCAGGTGTTGACCACCACGGCGTCTTGCAGCCCTGCACCCTCGGCCAGTTCCTTCATCGCCTCAAGCTCGTAAGCGTTCAGGCGGCAGCCGTGATTCGAGAATATCGGGGCGCTCATGTCAGGCTGTCCAGAAACGCCTGCGTCAGTTCGCCCGAAAAGACATGCATCGTGGCGCCGGTCATCCAGACGCCATCGTCGCGCCATTCCACACGCAACTGCCCGCCGTCCAGATCAATGACCACGTCGCGCCCCGTCAGGCCACGCCGCGCGGCGGCAACAGCGGTGGCGCAGGAAGACGAGCCAGAGGCCAGCGTCAGCCCCACGCCACGTTCCCACACGCGCATACGAATGCGGTCGGGGCCGGTGATCTGCGCGACCTGCACGTTGGTGCGCTGCGGGTACAGGGGGTGGTGTTCAATGCGGGGCCCAAGCGCGGACAGGTCGACAGCCTCGGCATCCTCTACGAAAAACGTGCAATGCGGATTGCCCATGCCGGTAGCCGTGGGCGCGCCGTCAATCGGCAGCTCCAGCGTGTCCATCTCATGCGCCAGCGGAATTTCATCCCAGTTCAGTTGTGGATGGCCCATGTTGACCGAGGTGATTCCCCGACCCATGTCCTTTGCCGCCAGATCACCGCGATCCGTGGTCAGATGCAGCGTCTTGGCCCCGGATTCGTCCATCAGATAGCGCGCGATGCAGCGGGTCGCATTGCCGCAGGCGGCCGACAGCGATCCGTCCGAATTGTAAAAGGTCAGGTGCGCGTCACCGGCCCCGTTGCCGATCACGGCCAACTGGTCGAATCCCACGCCACGGTGCCTGTCACCCAAGGCTTGCGCCAGTGCAGGCGTGATCGCCACGTCATGTGCGCGTGCATCCACAACGACAAAGTCGTTGCCCAGCCCGTGCATCTTCATGAAGGGCAAATTTGTCCAAGAATCCTGTGTCATTTCGCGCATATAACCCCGCGCCTGAAATGAATCCAGTACTCGGCAAATAAAGTTGCTGAATAGGGCTTGACCCCCCCGCCAAGTCTTTCTAGTTAGGCCGCCTAGTGGGCCGTTAGCTCAGTTGGTAGAGCAACTGACTTTTAATCAGTAGGTCGTTGGTTCGAACCCAACACGGCTCACCACTAGATCAAAAGGCCCGGTCGATAAGACCGGGCTTTTTTGCTTTCTGGATCAGTGTGTTTCGTGACGTGAGGTGCTGCTTTTGTCGGTGCTGCGGCTGGTGCATCCTGCACGGCGACAGTCACCAACAGAAAGCCGCCCGATGGATCAGACAGACGCCCCGACGCTTGGTGCATTGATTGCAGGGATGCGCAGCGGTCCAGATGGCCATATTGGCCACATTCCCGAAACGTGGATGCAGGGGCGCACGGCCTTTGGCGGCATCACCGCCGCGCTGGCGCTTGAGGCGGCGCGCCAGACCTTGCCCGACCTTCCACGGCTGCGGGCGGCGCAGCTTACCTATCTGCGTCCGATCACGGAGCAGGTGCGATTCGACGTGACCTTGGTGCGCGCCGGCCGGACCAGCAGCTTTGTCAAAGTCGACTGCTACAGCGAGGGTGCCTTGGGCGTTGTCGCCATGTTCACCTTTGGCGGCGCGCGTGACAGCAAGCACACCCATGATTTTCACCCGGTTCCGGTTATCCCGGCGCGTGCGGACAGCGTTGCAATGACGCGGGGGCGGGCGACAGGGTTCTGGAACAACTTTGACATGCTGCTGGCGCAGGGCGACGGATTGATCTCGGGCTCGGACCAGCCTGAGTTTACCATCTGGACCCGATTAAAGGACGCCACAGGTGTGGCACCCGACGTGGCGCTGATGTGTCTGGGCGACAGCCTGCCCCCTGCGGCCATGGTCGGCTTTGACGCCCCTGCGCCGATCAGCACGATCACATGGGCGATGGATTTCGCCCGCGTGCCCGATGCGGTCGACTGGGTGTCGGTCAAGGCCACCAGCCTGCAAGCGGCGGACGGCTATTCAGTGCAGCAGATGGAAATGCGCGACGACGCGGGCCAGTTGCTGGGCAATGCGCAGCAACTGGTTGCGTTGTTCGACTGACGTTCAGGCAGTGCGCCCGGCAAACTGGGTGACGGTGATCTTGGCGTCTTCCAGCGCGCTGCGCACTTCGGCAGCGATTTGCACCGCCGTGGGCGTGTCGCCGTGCAGGCAGATCGTGTCGATGGGGGTTTCGATGTGTTTGCCCGAATCGGTGATGATCGCCTGCGCCTTGACCATATCCACCATGCGCTGCCCCGCGACCTTGGGGTCGTGGATCACCGCACCGGGGATCGACCGGTCAACCAGCGTCGCGTCGTCGTTATAGGCGCGGTCGGCGAAAATCTCGCAGGCGAACTTGCAGCCCAGACTGCGCACCGCGCGTTCCTGAGCGGTCGCGGCCAGCACCATCACAATCAGGTTTTCATCCACCGAAAGCGCCGCTTCGTAACAGGCGCGGGCCATGTCTTCGTCTTCGGATGTCATGTTGCCCAGGGCGCCGTGCAGCTTCACATGGCGCACTTTCGCGCCCAGTGCGGCGGCCATACCCAGCGACGCGCCAACCTGACAGCGGATCGAGTTTTGCAGCGATCCGGTGGGCATCTGGATACGCCGGCGGCCAAAGCCCTGAAGGTCGGGCAGACCGGGGTGCGACCCGATACCAACGCCGTTTTGCAACGCGATGCCCATGGTGGTGGCCATCACGTCGGGGTCACCCGCATGCGCCCCGCAGGCGATGTTGGCCGATGTCACGGTGGTCAGCAGGCTGGCGTCGTCGCCCATTTTCCAAGGGCCAAAGCTTTCGCCCATATCGGCGTTCAGATCCACTTGCATGGCGGTGTTCCTTTATTCAAACGGGTCGGCTTGCGCCGAGATGGCCCCGCTGACCAGTTGGTAGGACAGCAGGTCGGATATGTCGTTGATGTCGCGCACCAGCGGTTGCGCCTTGGCGGCCAGACCGGCGCGGGCCTTGGCGTCTTGCTGCTGGATGGCGACGGCTTCGTCCAGCGTAATGAACTGGAACGTGATCTGTCCGCCGGCAGGGGTCTGCGCCATACGGGGCAGGTCGGCGGGGATGACGGTGCCGATGCGGGGATAGCCGCCAGTGGTCTGGCTTTCGCACATCAGCACAAAGGGGGTGCCGTCGCCGGTGATCTGAATGTCGCCCTGCACGATGACCTCGGACACGATGGTGCGCATCCCCTGGGCGGCAAAGCCGTCGCCGTCGTGTTCCATACGGATGCCCTGACGGTTGGCACGCGGGTCGCGTTTGAATGCGGTGGCTTCGAACCGGGCGCGTTCTTCGGGGGGGAAATGGTTGGTCTGCACCGATGGCACGATGCGCACGGTGCCACCGTCGAACCGCTTGTCGCGGGGCAGGAAAAAGCCGGTGCGCGTGCCGGTATCAGGCAAGGCGGGCAGCGTGTCGCCCTTGGCGATCAGTTTGCCCAGACCGGCGGACATATGGCCACCACGTGCGCCCATGCGCACCGGTGCGTTAAACCCGCCGCCGATGTGCAGATAGCCATAGCTGCCTGATCGCGCCGCCCCAATGGTCAGCCGTTGGCCGGCCTGCATCTGATGCGCTGCGTTCCATGCGGCGCTGGCGTCGTCAATACGGGCGGTCATATCGGCACCCGTCAGGGCAATGCGCAGGGGGGCCGTGGCCTCGAACACACCGCCGACGCTGGCGATTTCCAGAACCGCGCAGTCGGGGGATTGCTTCAGCAAGGCAGCCCCTTCGTGCACCGCCAGCGTGTCGATCGCACCGCCCCGGGTCAGCCCCGTGGCAATATAGCCGGGGCGGCCCAGATCCTGATAGGCGGCGGCAGGACCGATCTGGATGACGTTCAGGGCGGCGGTCATGGCAAGGCCTCCCATGTGGCACCGCCCGCGCCGTCGGCGTTGTTGGCGGCGATGGTCTTGTAATCGGCGGGGGTCGTGGCGTGAAACAGCAGCTCGTCCCCCGGCGACAGCGGGAACGGCGTGTCGGACGTGGGCCGGAAGGTGTGGAACGCGGTTTGCCCCACATGACGCCAGCCGGTCGGCGTGTCGTTGGAAAACAGGCACAACTGGCGCACGGCGGCGACCAGCGCACCGCGCGGGATGTTGGGGCTGAGCGTGCCCAGTCGCGGGATGTTCCAATGTTCGCCCAGCGTGCCCAGATAGGGCTGACCGGGGGCGAACCCGATGGTGATCACGCGCATACGGGTGCTGGTCAGCTCGGCGATGGCGTCCTCGGGCGACAGGCCGGCCGCTTCGGCGGCCTCGTCCAGTTGCGGGGCCAGATCGCCGCCGAACACCGCCGGAATATGCCACAGCTTGCGCCCCTCGGGCAGGGGGGCCGCGAACCAGTCGCGGGTGGCCAGCAGGTCGGTCAACTGCTCGGTGATCCCTGCTGCGGAATGCTGGGCCAGGTCAGTGCGAAAAAAGGCCGAGATCAGCGAGGTGGCGCTTTCCTGCACCCAGTCCCAGCCTTGGGCATCGACAGCCGCGCGAAAGGCCAGGGCGGCGCGGTTGGCGGTGTCATCCAGTGCCTCGGCAAAGGTGACGAGGACGCCTGACAGGCCGACCGTGTGAATCGTTGGATAGGTATTGGACATGCTCGGACACTACCTTTTCTTCCGGCGGGTGCAATCGTTGTCGTGGCGTGGGGGCCAGCCCCCCGGCCTGCGGCCGTCCCCCGGAGTTTATCTAAGCACTTCTCGAAATACCTGAGACATATCTTATCACCTAACGCGTTGAAATCTATGATTTCAGACAGCGTTAGGGGGTTCTTGTTTTTTTCGAAAGTGCTATTGGCAAGATGAAGGGTCAAAGCGGTGTGCGCAGCCAGTCGGGGGCAAAGTCGATCTCGCTGACGCCGGCGAGGTTCAGGATGCGGGTCAGTTCCGCCATTAGGGCCCCTGTGCGGCCCTTGCCCCAGCGGATGCCGCGTTCGGGCCACAGCGCGTGGACTTTCAGCGTGTCTTCGGCGCGAAAGGCCTTCATGTCGATGCGCCCCACCAGCCGGTCGCCTTCCATAATCGGGAAGACGTAGTAGCCATATATGCGCTTTGGCTCGGGCACAAAGACCTCGATCCGGTAGTAAAAGCCGAACAGTTGCTCGGCGCGTTTGCGGTCGCGCAGGGCGGGATCAAACGGGCTGAGGATGCGCAGGCGTGGACTGGGCGGGGACTGTATCGCCGGATCGTCCAGCAGGTCGGGACGGGCATAGGCGGCGCGCAGGCTGCCGTCGGCGTTCTGGATGTCGACGGGGATGATGGTGCCGCGGGCCAGTGCCTGATTGACCCAGACCTGCGCTTCGGCGGGGCGGATGTGGCCCCAGAACGCAGCCAGTTCACTGTGCGAGGCAAATCCAAGGCGGTCCAGCGCCTGAGTACAGCACCAGTCGATGGTTTGCCCGGTGTCCGGCGCGTTCGCAGGATCGGCCAGCGCCGTGTCGATCACCCGTTCGGTCAGGTCATAGCGTTTCTGGAACCCGCTGCGTCCGGTGACAGCCAGCGCGCCAGACCGCCACAGGTATTCCAGCGCGGTCTTGGACGGGTGCCAGTCCCACCAGCCGCCCGAGCCTTTCTTTTCGTCGGTGCCGACATCAGAGGACGAACAGGCGCCGTGGTCGCGGATGTGGTCCAAAACCGTCTGGTACTGCGCCTCGAACCCGGCGCGGCGGTCTTTGCTCCACGCCTTTTTCAGCCTTTCGGCATCGCGGGTGCGGCGCATGTGCCAGTGGGGGTAGAATTCCATCGGGATCACGGCAGCGTCGTGCGTCCAGTGTTCGAACAGGGCGCGGTCGCGGGTGTAGAGCCTTTCCAGCGCCTTGGGTCGATAGCGGGGGCGTCGGGCAAACAGGATCAGATCATGTGCACGGGCAACCGTGTTGATACTGTCAAGTTGCACAAATCCCAGACGAAAGATCAGCGTTTTCAGCGCGTCGCCATGCCCGGCGCCCTGAGGCGGTTCAAGCAGGGCGTGTCGGTCAAGAAAAACCCGACGCGCGCCGGTGTTGTCCAGAACGGGCCGCGTCACACGCGGCGGCGGCGCAACGTATCGCCAAGGCTGATCTTGGGCGTCAGCGTGATCTTTTGCGGCTCGGTCGATGCGCCTTCCTGGCCGTGGTCGCGGATGATCTCGGCCGCGGCGCGACCAATCTCAAGACGGCAGGCGTCCATCGTTGCCAATTGACGGGGCAGACCTTGCAACAGCTCAACGCCGTTGAAGCCCGCCAACCCGATCTGTCCGGGCACGTCGATGCCCTGATCCAAAAGGTACAACAGCCCGCCCGCGCCGATCATGTCGTTGGAATAATACAGGAAATCAAGGTCGGGGCTGCGGTCCAGCATCGCCTTGGTCATCTCGCGCCCCTTTGCCAGGGCCGAACCGCCCGAGTAAAATTCGCGGTCCTCAATCTCGACACCCGCCTTGGCAAGATGTTCGGTAAACCCTTCGAACCGTTTGCGTGCGCGGTGGTCCAGCGGCATCTTGGTGCCCATGAATCCGATGTGCTGATACCCTTGTTTCAGGATCGCACGCGCCATTTCCGCACCGGCGCGGCGGTGGGAAATGCCCACCATCGAATCAACGCAGCGCCCGTCGGTGTCCATGATCTCGACCACCGGAATGCCTGCGTTGGTCATCATGGCGCGCGCCGCGTCGGTGTGTTCCAGCCCTGCGATGATCACGCCCGACGGACGCCACGACAGCATCTCGTACAGCACCCGCTCTTCCTTTTCGGGCAGGTAGTCGGTGACACCTACGACCGCTTGCAATGGCGTGTCGTCAAGGATCTGGTTGATGCCGGTCAGCACCTCGGGGAACACCATGTTGCCCAGCGAAGGGATGATCACGGCCACCAGATTGACCCGCTTCGACGCCAGCGACCCGGCGATCTGGTTGGGCACGTAGCCCAGTGTCGTGGCGGCTTCGAGCACCTTTTTACGCGTGGCATCGGACACATCGCCGCGATTGCGCAGCACGCGACTGACGGTCATTTCGGACACCCCCGACGCTTCGGAAACGTCACGCAGGGTGAGGGGGCGTTGGGGGCGGTCGGTCACAAAAGCCATCCTGTTGTTATTATAGGATCAGTAAGCCTCAGCCGCACAAAAGGTGCAAGGCTGTGCTGTCGTTTGGTGACAAAGCAAACCAGAGGCGCTATGCGTCGGCGCGGCGGCCCCGTGGCTCAACTGGATAGAGCAGCCCCCTCCTAAGGGGCAGGTTGCAGGTTCGAATCCTGCCGGGGTCACCAGATGTGTTCACAAGCTGAATGCCAATCTGCGTCCAAGCTATCGCGGAACAAAGGATGGGGCAGGCCGGAGTCTTGTACAAAATCCCCGGGCATTCGTACAACTCAGGCCCCGGTTCAGTCCTTCAGCGTGTAGCTGGGCAATTGCAGGAACGCGTCTTTCAACGCATCACCCCAACCGTTCGAGATGGCCTGATAGACGCTGTCAGTGGCGTCGATGCGGGTCAGGCGCATGGGGTTCAGGCTGTCGCGGTCGTAGATCATCAGATCGAAGGGCAGTCCGACGCTGAGGTTCGATTTGACCGTCGAGTCGAAGGACACCAGCAGCAGTTTCACCGCGTCCTCAAAGCTCATCTCGCGGTCGTAGGTCCGCACCAGAATGGGCTTGCCGTATTTCGTTTCGCCAATCTGGAAAAACGGCGTGTCGTCGGTGATCTCGATAAAGTTGCCTTCGGGGTAGATCAGGAAGATCGTCGGTTTGCCGGTGCCGATCTGGCCGCCCAGAATGACCGAAGCGCGGAACTGGTCCGCTGCGCCCTGTCCGTTGGGGGACGAGTTTACGATCACTTCGTTCAGGGTTTCACCGACCAGACGGGCGACCTGGAACATGGTCGACTGGCGCAGGATCGACGGGTCGCGTTCTTCGGCGGTTTTGGACCGTTCTTCCAGCAGGCTGATCATTGCCTGCGTGGTGGCAAGGTTGCCCGCGGTCATCAGGACGATGGACCGTTCCCCCGGCACTTCAAAGCTGAACATTTTGCGGGTGACGGCAAAGTTGTCCACGCCGGCACTTGTGCGCGTGTCGGCCATAAAGACCAAGCCTTTATCAAGCCGCATCCCAACGCAGTAAGTCATTTTGCAAAATCCAAAGAAGGTTTGATGACAGTGATTACTGCTGGACTTGCAAAGACACAATCATCGATTCGTCCGCAGACCCCATTCGCATCCCTTCGATGGGAGATGCTTCTTTTGCGTCACGGCCCACGGCGAGGCGGATATAGCGTTCGTCTGGCGAAATGCCGTTCGATACGTCGAAACCAACCCAGCCCAACGTGTCCAGATGCACCTCGGCCCAGGCGTGGCTGGCATCCTGATCGACCTGATCGTCCATCATCAGATAGCCCGAGACATAGCGCGCAGGCAGGCCCGCCAGACGGGCGGCCGCGATGAAGATTTGCGCGTGGTCCTGACACACGCCCTTGCCGCCGGCCAGCGCCTGTTCGGCGGTGGTGGTGGCGTCGGTGTGGCCGGATTCGTATGGCACGGCTTTCAGGATCGCCTCGGACAGCGCGTGCAGGCCGGTCAGCAGATCGTCGTGTTTGTCCAGCGTGCGGGCAAATGCGCGGATCTTGGGGCCGGCTTCGGTTGTTGGGGTGGGCATCCGCAGCAGGTACAGCGGGACGCGCCCGTAAACCTTGCCAAAGACGCCGTGGGTATTTTCGGTGTTGATGGTGCCACGGGCGGTGATCTCGACCGCATCACCCTCGGGCGTGATCGACACCAGGTCGGTCTGGTTGCCGTGGTGGTCGGTGTACGAACACTCGATCTTGCCGCCGGTGACGGTCAGGGTCCAGTCGGTGACCGATTGCATATGCGACGCGATCGGCCGCAGCCGGATCTTTTGCAGGCCGTAAATGACAGGTGCGTCATAGGCATAGCGGGTCGTGTGCGTGACATGCAGTTGCAACTGGGGTGTCCTGTCTGTGTTTAATAGTTGAAACGATAGTCTTTTTCGATCTGCGCGCCCAGTGCACCGACATCCGAAATGATCGTGCCCAGAACGTCGTGCAGGCCTTCTTCGATGATCGAATGAATGTCGCGGCCCTTTAGTCGTGCGGCCAGTCGGTCGGCCATGTCATGTGACGGGCGGCGGTCGCTGTATTCTTCGGACAGGTAGTCAAGGTTTTCGACAATCTGTCCTGCGCAGAAGGCCAGTGATCGCGGCATACGCCGGTCCAGCACAAGGAAGTTCGCGATGTTGGTGGCGGTATAGTCGTCTTCCACGGCCCAACGGTACGAGCGGTGCGCCGAAACCGACCGCAACAGCGTTTCCCACTGCACGTTGTCCATGCGGCTGCCCACCAGCGACGGCGACGGGAGCAACGTGTAATATTTTACGTCGATGATCCGCGCGGTGCTGTCCATGCGTTCGATAAAGGTGCCCAGACGGCAGAAATCATAGATGTCGTTGCGCAGCATGGTGCCGTGCAGCGCACCACGCACCAGCGCCGATTGCTGGCGGATGATCGACAGCACCTCGGGCAGGTCGGTGTCTGGCACCGGGTTTTTCAGCAGTTCGGTGATCAGCATCCATGTTTCGTTGACCGCCGACCACACTTCGGTGGTCAGCGCGGTGCGCACCATCCGTGCGTTGTCGCGGGCCTGTTTGACCACGGACAGAACCGACGACGGGTTGTCGGTGTCGCGCAGCAGATAGTCGATCACGTTGGTGCTGTTGAATTCGGTGTGTTTGGCGGTAAACCCCTGTTGGGCCGCCGAGGTCACAATGACCGATTTCCATTCGGTTGCGGTGTTTGTCGAGCGTGTCAGGGCGATGCGAAATCCGGCCTCGATCAAACGGGCGTTGTTTTCCGCCCGTTCCAGACCCCGGAACATCCAGTACAGACCGCCTGCGGTTTTTCCCAGCATATCAGTCTTCCAATACCCATGTGTCTTTGGTGCCGCCGCCCTGGCTTGAGTTCACCACGAGCGACCCTTCTTTCAATGCGACCCGCGTCAGCCCGCCCGGTGTGATGTTCACACCCTCGGGCGAGACCAGCGCAAAGGGGCGCAGGTCGACGTGGCGCGGGGCCAGTCCGGCGTCGGTAAAGATCGGAACGGTGGACAGCGACAGCGTTGGTTGGGCGATATAGTTGGACGGGCGCGCTTTGAGCTTGGCGGCGAAATCCTCAAGCTCTTGTTTGCTGGCGGCGGGGCCGACCAACATGCCGTAGCCGCCCGAACCGTGCACTTCCTTGACCACCAGGTCGGCCAGGTTATCAAGCACGTATTTCAACGAGTCCGCCTCGGAACAGCGGTAGGTTTCGACGTTTTTCAGGATCGCCCGTTCGCCGGTGTAGAATTCGACGATCTCGGGCATGTAGCTGTAGATCGCCTTGTCGTCGGCGACGCCGGTGCCCGGTGCGTTGGCGATGGTGATGTTGCCCGCGCGGTAGACATCCATGATCCCCGGAACGCCCAGCAACGAGTCGGGATTGAAGGTCAGCGGATCAAGATATTCGTCGTCTATCCGGCGATAGATCACGTCGATGACCTTGTGCCCTTGGGTCGTGCGCATGGCGATCTTGCCATCGACGATTCGCAAATCGTGGCCTTCGACCAGCTCGACGCCCATCTGGTCGGCCAGAAAGGAATGTTCGTAATAGGCCGAGTTGTGGATGCCCGGTGTCAGCACCGCCACGGTGGGGCGGCCTTCGCAACTGGAGGGCGCACAGGCTGCCAGCGACCGGCGCAGGTTCTTGGGGTAATCGCTGACCGGCTGCACCTTGATCTGGCTGAACAGCTCGGGGAACATCTGCAACATCGTTTCGCGGTTTTCCAGCATATAGCTGACACCGGACGGCGTGCGCGCGTTGTCTTCGAGAACGTAAAACTCGCCCTCGCCGGTGCAGACGATGTCGGTGCCGACGATGTGGGTGTAAACATCGCCCGGCGGGGTGAATCCGATCATTTGCGGCAGAAAAGCGTCGTTGTTCTGGATCAGCTCGACCGGAACGACACCCGCGCGCAGGATTTCCTGACGGTTGTAGATGTCATGAAGGAAGGCGTTGACCGCACGCACCCGCTGGTCGATTCCGCGGCTGAGTTTGGTCCACTCCGCCGAGGTCAGGATGCGCGGCACCAGGTCGAAGGGGATCAACCGTTCTTCGGCGTCGGACTGTCCGTAGACGTTGAACGTGATGCCCGTGCGGCGGAAAAAGGCCTCGGCTTCTTGGGCTTTGCGGGACAGTCGCGCGGTGTCTTGCCGCGAGAACCATGCGTTATAATCGACATAGGGCGTGCGGACGCTGTCCTGCCCCATCATCTCGCTGAAATGCTGGCTTTGTGATGTCATGGCCCAAGACTACAGCTTTGCGGTCAATGCGCAACTGGCCCATTGTTTCGACCCCTCTAAGTCCTCTGAATTGCTTAATTTTAAGGCACTTCCAAAGTGGAACGGGGGCAGGAACCAGACGCTTCCGTAGGGTCAATCCGGGACCGTTTTGCGGGGTTCGGTGCCGGGTGGTTCGGCCAAGGCTGCACTTTTTCGGCACTGCCTGTTTCACAGACCCTTGGCAAGGAACCGTCAAGCGTGTTGTGGTCCGCTGAAACTCTGATGGATCAGGATCAAACCGATGACTGCCCCCAATTTTGCCCCACCACACCGCGACAGCTATGACGTTATCCTGATCGGCGGCGCGATGTATGGATCTTCGGTGGCGTGGTGGCTGACGCATCTGGGTTTTGACGGCCGTATCCTGGTGATCGAACGCGATCCCAGCTATGCGATGTGTTCGACCGCGCACACCAACAGTTGCATCCGCCAGCAGTTCAGCAACGAGGTCAACGTCCGCATTTCGCAGTTCGGGGCGGATTTTGTCCAGAATATGCGCGACCATATGGGTGACCCACAGGTGCCGAACCTGCCGATCCAGTCGTTTGGCTATATGTATATGGCCGAGACCGAAGCGCAGGCGGAAAATTTGAAGCAGGCGCAGGTGGTGCAGGCTGCGTGTGGGGCAGGGACGCGCCACATGACCGCCGCCGAGATCAAGGCAGCCTATCCGTTCTACAACACCGATGACATCATCGCGGGCAACCACAACCTGATCGACGAAGGCTACTTTGACGGCGGCACCGTGTTCGACTGGTTCCGCAAAGGCGCGCGGGCCGGTGGCGTGGAATATGTGGCGAACGAGGTGACGGGGCTGACCCTGAATGCGGCAGGCACGCAAGTGACAGGCGTGACGCTGGCCACGGGGCAGGTGATTGCCTGTGGCACTGTCGTGAACGCTGCGGGGCCGCGTGCGGCCAGAGTGGCCGCGATGGCGGGCATTCCGCTGCCGGTGGAGCCGCGCAAGCGGTTCACGTTCGTCTTTGCCGCAGCACAGCGGCTGGACCGTGACCTGCCGCTGACCATCGACCCCAGCGGTGTGCACATGCGCAGCGATGGATTGTATTACATGGCGGGCTGCCCACCCGATGACGACGCCGCTGTCGATGCCGACGATTTTGCACCCGATTACAGCATCTGGGAAAACAAGGTCTGGCCGGTTCTGGCCCACCGCGTGCCCCAGTTCGAGCAGATCAAGCTGGTGAATGAATGGGTCGGCCACTATGCCTTTAACACGCTGGACCAGAATGCTATTCTGGGACCGCATCCAGAGGTTTCGAACTTCATCTTCGTGAACGGGTTCTCGGGCCACGGCCTGCAACAGGCCCCCGCAATCGGACGCGGCACCGCCGAGATGATCATACACGGGGCGTATCGGTCGCTTGACCTGACCTCATTCCACTTTGACCGGATCGCACAGGGCGCAGGCTTTGTCGAAAAGGCCATCATCTAAAGGACTAATACATGCTGAACAAAATCGTACTGACAGGCGCGGCCGGCGCGTTGGGCCATGCCCTGCGCGAGCAGATGTCGAAAATGGCCAAAGAGCTGGTGTCGACAGACATCGGTGAAGCGCAAGGCGATCTGTTGCCAAACGAAACCTGGGTCACCGCCGATCTGGGCGATTTCGACCCCATTCTGAAGATGATGGAAGGCGCCAGCATGGTCGTCCATTTCGGCGCCATCGCCAACGAATCCGATTTCGATTCGATCCTGCATTCGAACTTTCGCGGCACCTATAACATCTGGGAGGCCGCGCGGCGGCACGGGGTGCAGCGGGTTGTCTATGCGTCGTCGATCCATGCGGTCGGAATGTATCCCAAGAACCAGCATATCGGCGTCGACACGCCGCACCGTCCCGACACGTTCTACGGTCTGGCGAAATGCTTTGGCGAAAACCTGGGCCGCATGATGTGGGAGAAAAACGGGATCGAGGCCGTTTGCCTGCGCATCCTGTCCGCCGCCCCCGTGCGCAGCACGCGCGCCTTGGGCACGTGGCTGTCGATGCCCGATCTGGTGCATCTGGTGACCCGCGCGATTGACACGCCGACCACCGAATTCACGATTGTTTACGGCGTGTCCAACAACGACCGCTGCCCCGTGGACAATTCGGGTGCGGCATTCTTGGGGTATAAACCGCAGGACAATGCCGAGCAGTTTGCCGAGGAAATCTTTGCCCAAGCGGCCCCTGCCGATCCGTCTGACCCCGCACAGACCCGCCATGCCGGCCCGTTCGCCACGATCCCGTTCGGGCAGGGCGTGGACCTAAGCAAGATGGGCGGCAGTCAGAAGACCGACGATTGAAGCAAAGGGCGGCGTTTGTGCGCCGCCCCGTTGCCGTCAGATGTCGAAAAAGATCGTCTCGTCCGGCCCTTGCAGGTGGATGTCGAACAGATAGGTGCCATCGTCCTGCGGTTGCCCCATCAGGGTCGGCACGCGCACCTGATGTTCAATCCGCTTAAGCACCGGGTCGGCGGCGTTGGCCTCGGATTCGTCGGCGAAATACATCCGCGTATGAAGCCCAAGGTTGATGCCGCGCGCCACGATCCAGAAGGTGATGTGCGGGGCCATCGGCGTGCCGTCGCGGTTTTGTACGGCTCCGGGTTTGATCGTCTCGAACCGGAACGTGCCGTCGTCCATATCCGTGGGGCAGCGGCCCCAGCCGTAAACGTCCGCGTCCGCACCATCCTGACCGGGATAGATGCCGCTGGCGTCGGCATGCCAGATTTCCAGCAGCGCATCGCGCAGGGGCGTGCCTGTGCCGTCCAGCACACGGCCCTTGATCGTGATCCGGTCGCCCTTTGGCGCGTTGCCCAGCATTGTCGTGCCCAGATCGGCATCGTAAACGCCTGTAATTCCGCTGAAATTCGGTGTCAGGCCGATGTGAACATAGGGGCCGGCCGTTTGTGACGGGCTTTCCTTGAGGTTGTCCAGCTTCTGTACCATCACAGCCCCTCCATCCGGTTTTCGAACATGGTCTGACGAACGCCACGCAGGACGATGTCAAATTTATAGGCGCGTGCGTCCATCGGCACGGTGCGGCGCATGTCCAGCGCGGCCACCAGCGTTTCAATTGCTTCGCGCGACGGGATCGTGCCGACGATGGGGCACTGCCAGATCATCGGGTCGCCTTCGAAATACATCTGGGTGATCAGACGCTGGCCAAACGATTGGCCGAAGATCGAAAAGTGGATGTGCGCGGGCCGCCAGTCGTTCGGGCCGTTGGGCCACGGATATGGGCCGGGCTGAATGGTGCGGAATTCGTAGTTGCCCTGTTCATCGGTGATCACACGCCCGCACCCGCCAAAGTTGGGGTCCAGCGGGGCAAGATAGCTTTCTTTTTTGTGACGGTAGCGGCCACCGGCGTTGGCCTGCCAGACCTCGACCAGCGCATTCGGCACACCGCGCCCGTTCTCGTCCAGAACGCGGCCATAGACGATGATGCGCGGACCGATGGCGGACTGGCCGTCAGTGGCAAAGTTGTGGATCAGGTCGGCGTCTTGGAGGCCCAGAATGTCGCGCGTGAACACGGGGCCGGTGTCTTCGCTTAGCGTCGAGGGCATCGAAATGGGCGCGGCGGCAGGCGAGCGTTTGATGCTGGTTTTATAGGGTGGCGTCAGCGCGGCAGGGTGCCAGGTGCGGTCGCGGTGGAACAGGCCGGAAGGTTTTTGTGTCACTGGGTTTCCTCCATTTCGGCATAGGTCGCCTTGGCCAAGGCTATCGCGTGGTTGGCTTTGGGAACACCCGCATAAATCGCAACGTGCTGGAACGCCTCGATCACGTCCTGTTTGGTTGCCCCTGTGCGGGCGGTGGCGCGGATGTGCATGGGGATTTCCGAAAAGTTGCCGGTCGCCGCCAGCAGGGCCAGCGTCAGCATCGACCGCTCGCGGCGGCTGATGGCGTCACTGGCCCAGACGGTGCCCCAGGCGGCTTCGGTGATCAGCCCCTGAAACGGTTGGTCAAAGTCGGTCTTGTTGGCCTCGGCGCGGTCCACGTGGGCGTCGCCCAGAACCTCGCGGCGCACTTTCATGCCGATGTCTGTCTTGTCGTTCATTGGAAAATCCTCAGTAGGGCAGGCCGACGTAGTTTTGGGCCATTGCGGCCTGGGCGGCAGGGCTTTGGCGCAGGAAGGCCAGTTCGGCCAGTTGCATTTTCTTATCGAAATCCGACTGTCCGGGATAGGTGTGCATCAGGTTCGAGAACCACCAACTGAACCGCTCGGCCTTCCAGACGCGGGCAAGGGCGCGTTCGGAATAATGGTCGATGCCGTCGCTGTCGTGGTCCAGATAGAACTGTTTCAGCCCGTTATACAGGTAATGCACATCGGAGGCGGCGGTGTTCAGCCCCTTGGCCCCTGTCGGCGGGACAATATGCGCGGCGTCACCGCACAGGAACAGCCGCCCCCAGCGCATCGGCTCGGTCACAAAGGACCGCAGCGGCGCGATGGATTTCTCGATGCTGGGTCCGGTGACGATGGTGTCGGCGGCGCTTTGCGGAATGCGGCGTTTCAGCTCGTCCCAGAATGCGTCGTCGGACCATGCGTCAACGCTGTCGGTGACGGGGCACTGGATGTAGTAACGGCTGAGATGATCGTTGCGCATACTGCACAGCGCAAAGCCGCGTTCCGAATTGGAATAGATCAGCTCGTCGTCGACGGGGGGCGTTTCCGACAGGATGCCGAGCCAGCCAAAGGGGTAAACCTTTTCGTATTCGCGGCGCTGCGTCTCGGGGATGGTTTTGCGGCTGACGCCGTGGAACCCGTCGCATCCGGCGACAAAGTCGCAGTCGATGCGGCTGGGCTGTCCGCCCTTGGTGTAGGTGACGTAGGGCGCATCGGTCTTGGCGTCGTGGATCACCACGTCTTCGACCTCGTAGATGGTTTGCAGCCCTGCCTTGTCGCGGGCCTGGTACAGGTCGCGGGTCACTTCGGTCTGGCCGTAAACCATGACCGAACTGCCGGTGTGTTCGGCAAAGTCGATGCGGAACATATCGCCGTCATAACCGACCATGGTGCCGTCGTGAATGTAGCCTTCGGCATGCATCCGTTCGGACACGCCCGCCTGTTCCATCAACCCGACCAGCCCGCGTTCCAGCACACCGGCACGGATGCGTGACAGCACGTAGGCTTGGGTTTTGCGTTCCAGAACAATCGCGTCGATGCCTTGGGTGTGCAGGAGTTGGCCCAAGAGCAGGCCGGACGGTCCACCACCGATAATGACAACTTGAGTGCGCATATAGATTTCCTTCTCCTGCCGAAGAACTTACTGCTGTTTCTGTGCAGGTAAATTGATATGTTAGGCATTAAACTTATCAGTTTTGGTAACTGCCCATGAATCCACGCATCAAATTCCGCCACATCCAGTGCTTTGTCGAAATTGTGCGGCAGGGCAGTCTGAAGGGGGCCTCGGAATGGTTGAGCCTGACCCAACCCGCAGTGTCACGCACGCTGAAAGAGCTTGAGGAAACGCTGGGGGCCACATTGCTAGAGCGCGACAGGGGCGGCGTGACCCTGACGCCGCAGGGCGAGGTGTTCTGGCATTTTGCACAAACGTCGCTGGCCGCCTTGCAACAGGGACTGGACGGTGTGGACCAGATGATGCGCGGCGGGCGCACCGTGGTGGCGGTGGGGGCGCTGCCGTCGGTCGCGGCCAGCCTGATGCCGCAGGTGGTGGCGCACCTGGCGGATGCGGCGCCGCTTTTGCAGATGCATATCGTCGAGGGCGCGCATGGCGATCTGGTGGGGCGGCTGCGCGCGGGGGCCTTGGACATGGTGATCGGACGGCTGGGGGCGGTCGAGACGATGCAGGGTCTGTCGTTCACCCAGCTATATACCGAAGTGGTCGACATGGTCGTGCGCCCGGATCATCCGCTGCTGCGTGCGCCGAACCTTGCCGGGTTGCGCGACTGGCCGGTGATCTATCCGCCCCGCGACAGTGCGATCTATGGGCTGGTCGAGACGTTCATGCTGGCCAATGGCATCGGTGATCTGCCGAACAAGCTTGAGACGGTTTCGGGTGCCTTTGCCCATGTCTACACGCCTGCGTCGGACGCGGTCTGGATCATTTCGCACGGGGTTGTCGCCCCGGCGCTGGCCGCGGGTCGGTTGGTGCGGTTGCCGTTCGACACATCGCCAACGCGCGGTCCGATTGGTGTGATGACCCGCGCGGGGCAGACGCCTGCGGCGGCGTCGGACACTGTGCTGATGGCCACGCGCAGGGTGCTGGCAGTCCGCAACTGACCCGCGCGGATCCATGTGCGATGGCATCGGCGGCGCGGCGGTCCGCTTGGGGACTGTGCCGCGCCGCCTGCTTTCGTTTAGTCCGAGATCGACCCTTCGTCGTCGCCGCGCTCGTGCATCTTGGCCTTGACCTTGCGGCCCACGATCAGGGGCAGGATGAACCCGATGATCGCAACCAGCCACAGACCTATCGCCAGCGGGCTGTCGATCAGCGTAAACCAGTCACCGTTGTCGATGGTGATGGCGCGGCGCAGGTTGTTTTCCATCGCGTTGCCCAGAAGCGTGCCCAGGATGATCGGCACCAGCGGCACGTCCAGTTTGCGCAAGACCCAGCCCATCAGGCCAAAGCCGATCATGACCAACAGGTCGAACGACGACCCCGAGATGCCGTAGATGCCGACAAAGGACACCATTGCCACCACGGGCATCAGGATGCGCGGCGGCACCATCAGCACACGGGTGAACAGGCCCACCATCGGGATGTTCATCGCCAGCAGCATAAAGTTGGCGATGAACAGCGCCGCGATCAGACCCCAGACCACGTCGGGGTTCTGGGTGAACAGCAGCGGTCCGGGTGTGATGTTCAGCGACAGCAGAACCGCCAGCAGAACTGCGGTGGTCCCAGACCCCGGAACACCCAGCGCCAGCATCGGCACCAGCGCGCCACCGGCGGCGGCGTTGTTGCCGGCCTCGGGTGCGGCCACGCCGCGCGGGTCGCCTTTGCCGAAAGTTTTTCCCTCTTTGTCAACCAGGCGCTTTTCGAAGGAATACGAGATGAACGACCCCAGCGAGGCCCCTGCACCGGGCAGAACGCCCGCGATAAAGCCCAGAATGGTCGAGCGGATCATCGTCGGTGTGGTTTGCTTGAGCATAGACATGGGCGGTGTCAGGCGGCCCACCTTGATCTTGGCGGCAGAGGCGTTGGCGTCGCCGTGGCGGTTTTCAAGGAAGATGAAAACCTCGGACAGGGCAAACAGACCCACGATCGCCACAAGGAAATCCAGACCGTCGTACAGGTGCACTTCGCCAAAGGTAAAGCGCGGCACGCCGGTTTGGGTGTCCACGCCAATCATCGCCAGACCCAGACCCAGTGCTGCGGCAAAGGCCGATTTCGCCTGATTGGTCGACGACACGCCGCCCAATGTCATGAAGGCCAGCGCGAACAGGGCGAAGTATTCGGCAGGGCCGAACAGCAGCGCGATCTTGACCAGTTGCGGCGCCAGAAAGATCAGACCCCATGTGGCAAAGAACGCACCGACGAAAGATGCGATACCCGAAAGGGACAAGGCCTGACCGGCCATGCCTTTTTTCGCCATCGGGTAGCCGTCAAGACAGGTCATCATTGCCGGTTCGTCACCGGGGATGTTCAGCAAAATCGACGAGATCCGCCCGCCGTACATGGCACCGTAGTAGACCGAGGTCAGCAGGATCAGTGACGCGGTCGGCCCAAGGCCAAGGGTAAAGGCCAGCGGGATCAGGATCGCCACGCCGTTCGATGGTCCAAGGCCGGGCAATGCGCCCATGATGGTGCCCAGAAAACAGCCCAGCAGGGCCAGAAGGATGTTCTGCCACGTCAACGCGATGGCAAAACCGTCAGCAAGAGATGCGAAGGTTTCCATAAGTCGGCCTCCTTAAAATCCGAGGGGACCACGCGCGAGCGACAGGCCCAGCACGAGGTGAAAAATGACATAGATGCCCACAGACGTGCCCACACCCGTCGCAACCGAGGCCAGCAGCCCCGAGCCCAGACGCCAGGTCAGGTATGCGGCGGCAAAGCAGGTGGCGATGATGAAACCCAGCTCAGGAAGCAGTTCGGCATAAAGCACCATGACCACCGCCGCCGCGAGGATTTCGGCCAGACGGCCAAGGCTGGGCCATTCGGGGGATGCGTCGGGCTTTAGCACAATCGCAAGCGAGCTGAGGCCAAGGATGGTGGCGATGATCAGGGGAAAGGCCTTGGGGCCCACGGCGTCGGACAAAAAGCTTTCTTCGATCGCGAATGCGGCAAATGCAAAGCCGATTGCGAGAAGGATGCCGACGACGCCAAAAATACGATCCGTCATGGGATGATCCTTTGCTGGAATGTCGAGGGGATGATGCACGCGGGGCGCCGCAATGTGTTGCAGCGCCCCTTGGGATAAGCGGCCTGGGGGCGGCTTACTTGATGATACCGATTTCGCGCGAGATGGCGGCGATTTCGGCAACGTTGTCAGCGACGAAAGCTTCGAAGTCCGCGCCTTGCAGGTCCAGCGGGGCCAGACCGTTGTTGGCCATAACCTCTTTCCACTGGTCGCTGGCGTACAGATCACCGATTTTCGAAACCCATGCGTCATAGGCTTCGTCGCTCATGCCGCCGGGGGCGTAGAAACCGCGCCAGTTGGCGCCGATGGCATCAACGCCCTGTTCCTTGGCTGTGGGGAAGCTGGCGAAATCGCCTTCCAGACGCTCGGGCGACAGAACCGCGATAACGCGGATGTCACCGCTGTCCACGAACCCTTTGGCTTCGGATGCGTCGCCGGTAAAGGCCTGAACCGAACCGGCCAGCAGTTGTGTCACAGCCTCGCCGCCGCCGTCAAAGGCGATGTATTTGACCGTGCGCACATCGTCGATGCCGTACGCATTGGCCGCGATCAGAACCTTCAGGTGGTCCCAGCCGCCAACAGCCGAACCGCCCGCGACCGAAATGCTGGTGGGATCGGTTTTGATCTTTTCAAGCAGCTCGGGCAGGTCCTTGATTTCGCTGTCTGCGGCCACGGCGATGACACCGTAGTCAGCGCCAACCGACGCGAGCCAACGGACCTGATCCATGGTGTTGCCCGGATAGGCACCCTGCGCCAGACGTGTGGCGGTGGCGGAGGATGCCGCGACGATCAGGTCGTTGCTGTCGTTGCGTTTGTTGACCACTTCGGCATAGGCCACGCCACCGCCACCACCGGCCAGATTGACGACCTGCATGGTCTTTTCGATCAGCCCTTCGTCTTGCAGCATCTTGCCGACCTGACGGCAGGTGAAATCCCAACCGCCGCCGGGGTTGGCGGGGGCGATGCATTCGGGGCTTTCGGGGGTAAAGCCCTGGGCCTGAGCGCCTGCGGCGAATGTCGCCACAAAGGCTGCGGCGATGGTCAGGCGGCTTGCCTTGGTGATCATGCTGATCATGGGTGGTCCTCCACTTTTATATCTGTCGGGCTGTCGCGTTGCCCGAATTCCGTGCCAACGCACTGCAATTTGCAGTCTCCTCGCGTTTGGCTGATAAGACTTTAGGCGACAAAGCTGTCGTGAACCTGTCATGTGGACGCAGGGCAGTCAGGGGAGGGGCTGATGCGGGTATTGATCGTGGAGGATGCCACGGATGTCGCCGAAGCCGTGGCCATTCGCCTGCGCAAGTCCGGCATGGCCTGCGATGTGGCCGACTGCGTCGAGACCGCCGAGGATTTTCTGGCGGTGCAGAGTTATCAGGCGATTGTTCTGGACATCAACCTGCCTGATCGCAACGGCACCGCGCTGTTGCAGGACATGCGCGCGCGGGGTGACCGCACGCCGGTTCTGATGCTGACTGCGCAGTTTTCCGTGGACGACCGCATTTCGGCGCTGAACCTCGGGGCCGACGATTACCTTGTGAAACCCTTTGACCAGCGCGAACTGGATGCGCGGCTGCGCGCCCTGATGCGCCGCGAGGCCGCGCAGAAATCAGACGAGGTCGCGCTGGGTCCGTTGCGGTTTTCGGCGGCTGCCCTGACCGCGACGCTGGATCAAAAACCGCTGGACCTGACCCGCCGCGAGGCGACGCTTTTGGGGATGCTGATGCGTCACCAGGGGCAGGTTGTCAGCAAACAGCGTCTCTATGACGGGCTGTTTGCCTTTGACGACGCCGATGTCGGGCTGAACGCGATCGAGCTTTATATCGCGCGGCTGCGCAAGAAACTGGCCCCGTCAACGGTGCGGATCGAGACGCAGCGGGGCCTGGGCTACCGGATTTTTCAGGATGACTAGCGCCCTGCGCGGCGGGCCGCGGACGCTGCTGGCGCGGGTGATGATCGGGGTCTTGTCGCTGCTGGCGCTGGGCGGTGTGGTGGTGGCGATTGCCACGTTCGAATACGGGCGCAGTGCGGCGCGGCAATCGTTTGACCGGTTGCTGGTGGGCGCGGCGCAGGACATTGCGGAATCGATCAGCATTTCAGACGGCGCGCCGCTGGTCGATCTGCCGGTGTCCGCGTTCAGCCTGTTGTCGCTGGCGGCGGACGACCGCATTTTCTACGCGGTGCACGAATCCGATGGCCGTTTGCTGACCGGCTATGACGGGTTCGACCTGAGCGCGGTTGTGAAACAGGATTTGGCCCGCCCGGTGTTCTATGACGGAAACATGCAGCAAGAGGCTGCCCGCTTCGTGACCGTGGCCCGCCCATTTGCCGAACGCGCCTATTCGGGGCGGATATTCGTGACCGTCGGCCAGACCCTGCGGGCGCGCAGTGCGCTGGCGCTGGACCTGACCACGCGCGCGCTGATGCTGACGGGGGCGGTGGGGGTCGTGCTGCTGGTCAGTGCGTTTTTAGTGATCCGGTCGGCCATGCGCCCGCTTGAGGGGCTGACGGCCGAACTGTCGCGCCGCGATCCTTACGACCTGACGCCGATGCCCACGGGCGGTCCTGCGGAAATGGCTGTGATGGTGCAGGCGATGAACCGTTTCATGTTCCGGCTGGACCGGCAGGTGGGCGCGATGAAGAACCTGATTTCGGACACCGCGCACCAGTTGCGCACGCCAGTGGCCGCGATCCGCGCACAGGCGGAGCTGGCGCTGGAAGACGATGAGGATAACCGCGCACAGCGGTTGCAGCGGATGGTGCGGCGCACGCGGTCGCTGGGCACGCTGCTGGACCAGATGCTGTCGCGCGCGCTGGTGATCCACCGCACGGAAAACGCGGCGCCCACGCCGGTGGATTTGCGGGACATCGCGCTGAGCGTTCTGGAAGGGGTCGACCACGACCCAGACACCGAGGTGCACCTGAGCATCGGGGACGCGCCGGTGATGGTGCTGGCGGACGAGATTTCGATGGGCGAGGCGGTCAAGAACATGCTGGCCAATGCGCTGCGCCACGGGGTGGCCCCCGTGGTGATCGGCGTTTCGGGGGGTGACACGCGCAACCAGATCTGGGTGCAGGACGCAGGGCGCGGACCTGCCGCGGATGTGCTGGCCACCATGGGGCAACGGTTTGAACGGTCCGCCGCGTCGAAGGGAAACAGCGCGGGTTTGGGGCTGTCCATCGTCCGCGCGGTGGCCGAAGCGTTTGACGGCCAGATGCAGATGGGCCGCGTTGCGGACGGGTTTCGGGTGACGCTGACCTTTCCGGCCAGCGCCGAAGGGGGCGCCCCGTGATCCGCCGTATGTTCCAGCGACTTATCTTTGCCAGCTTTGGCCTTGCGATGTGCCCGGCCCCCACCACGGCGCAAGAAGCCGTCGCGCAGTTCATCGCACCCGGAGCAGCACCCGACACCGAACTGACCCTGCGATCAACCACGGATATCGCGGTCCTTAGCCCGGCCTTGCAGGCCTTTGTGGCGCTTTATCCTGAGGTTCGCCTGAATTACGAACAATGGGGGTCGAACGCGCTTTATGCAGAAAGCCTTGCGGTTTGCGCGGGCGATGCTGCCGCTGTGGACGCTGTGTTTTCGTCCGGCATTCACCAGATGGTCGATCTGGTAAACCGCGCCTGCGCCAGCCCCTACAGTTCGGTCACGACCGCCGCCTTGCCCGCCGCACGCCGCTGGCGGGACGAGCTGTGGGGGGTGACCAAGGAAGCGGCGGTGGTGATCTATAACACCGATCTGGTGCCATTGGACGAGGCTCCGCGCACACGGTTCGACCTGTTGGACCTGATGCGGCGCAAGCCCGCGACCTACAGCGGCAAGATCGCAACCTATGACATCGAGGCATCGGGGCTGGGCTATCTGTTCGCCTTCATGGACAGCCAGCAGGCGACCACATTCGGTGGCTTGCTGGAAGGGTTCTCGCGCGTGGATGCCGTGGCCACGTGCTGTTCCGCCGAGATCATTTCAGGCGTGAACAGCGGGCAGTATCTGCTGGCCTATAACGTGCTGGGGTCCTACCTGGATTTTGCGTCATTTGCCAATGTGGGCGTGATCTATCCGCAGGATTACACCCTGTTCCTGTCGCGGGCCTACATGATTCCGAAAACGGCACAGCATCCGCAGAACGCCGCCCTGTTGCTGGATTTCCTGCTGTCTGCGCAGGGGCAGGCGATTCTGGCGGACAGCAATCTGGTGCAACGTGACAGTGCCGACGAGACGGGGTTAGAGCAAAGCATCCAGCGGTATATCTCCATAGACCCCACGCTTTTGGTGGCGATGGACCGCCAGCGCCGCACGCTGTTCGAGGACAACTGGCGCACCACGTTCGACAGGGCGGCGCTGCCCTGAGGTCAGTCCGCCGTGCGCGGTGGCGGGGTTCGGTAGGGGCCGGTCGCCTCGAACGCGCAGGCGATGGACAGCAAGTTGTTGTCGTCATAGGCGCGTCCGGCGAATGTCAGCCCGACGGGCATGCCGATGTCGGCCATCGTGCCCATCGGCACGGATACTGTCGGAATGCCCAGGTGCCGGATCGCCAGATTGCCATTGGCGACCCAAACCCCGTTGCGCCACGCCAGATCGGCCGAGGCGGGGTTTGTGTCGGCATCGGCGGGCCCCACGTCGGCGACGGTCGGAAAGATCACCGCATCAAGGCCAAGACCGTCCATCCAGTCCTCAAGGTCGATGCGCCGGGTGTCTTCCAGTCCTTGTAGGCCGTCGGGAAGCGTGGGGATTTTGGTGAAATCCGTAACGGGATGCGCGCGGGCGTGGGCGGGATAGTGGGCGATGTCGTCGTCAAATCCGGTGTAGCGGTCGGGCAGGCTGCCGTTGGGCGCGGGAAAGATCTGTGCGCCGTCCACATCGGCAAGGCGGTTCAGGGACGGATCGTCGTTGGCCCGTAGAAAGTCGTCCCAGCCCCAGACGGACAGATCGACAATCTCGCGTTTCAGATACTCTGCCGACACCAGCCCGCGCGTGTTAATCTTTGGCGCGCCGGGGCGGTCGCCCTCGTAGTTGGTGATGACGGGGAAATCGACCACGACGACTTCTGCCCCCGCCAGTTCCAGTGCTTTGCGCGCCTGTTGCCATAGCGCAATGACCGACGCGCGTGTTTCGATCCGCTGGCCGGTGGGGCCGCCGATGCCCGCATCCTGCGCCGTGCCGACATCGCGGTCGGCATTGATATACATCGCAGGCACGCCAAAGCGTTTGCCGCGCAGGGTGCCCCCGGCCAGCGCCGGATAGGACGCGGGACGCACGTCTGAGGCGCGGGGCAGCGTCAGCCACGGCTGCGCACGCCAGAAATCGCCGCGGGTCTCGGGGTCGTCGTCCACGATCACATCCAGCACTTCAAGCAAATCGGCCATGCTGCGGGTGTGCGGCACCACCACGTCCATCGTCGGCACCAAGGGCCAGTTTCCCCGCACCGAGATCACGCCGCGGCTGGGTGTGTAGGCACACAGCGCATTGTTCGACGCAGGCGCCCGCCCGCTGGACCATGTTTCCTCGCCCAGACCGAAGGCGGCAAAGCTGGCGGCGGTGGCGGTGCCCGAGCCGTTCGACGAACCCGATGCAAAGGCAGCCGTCAGATAGTCCGCGTTATAGGGCGATTCCGCGCGGCCATAGACGCCGCGCTGCATCCCGCCGTTGGCCATGGGGGGCATGTTGGTCAGCCCGATCAACACCGCCCCCGCCTTGCACAACTGCGCGATGGCAAAGGCGTCGTCGGTGGCCATCAGATCGGCAAAGGCGGGTGATCCCGCGGCGACGGTCAGCCCCTTGGCCTTGTAGCTGTCCTTGGCCGTGTAGGGGATGCCGTCCAGCGGGCCGCGCACCTGTCCCGCCGCCCTGCGTGCATCCGAGGCGCGGGCGTCGGCCAGTGCGTCGGGGTTCAGCACGGGTACCGCGTTCAGGCAGGGGCCACTGCTGTCATAGCGCGCGATGCGATCAAGATAGGTTTCGACCAGTGCGACGCTGGTGGTTTCCCCTGTCTCTAACGCGGCCCGAAGGTCGGCGATTGACGCTTCAACAACGTTCATTGGGCGCGCGGTTTCGGCTGCTGCTGGGTGATGCAATGCACGCCGCCGCCGCGCGCGAACAGTTCGGTTGCATCGACGCCCACGACCTGACGGCCCGGATAGGCTGCGGCCAGGATCTCTTGGGCCTGCGCATCGGCGCGGGGTTCGTTGAAGGCGCAGGCGATGACCGCGTCGTTGATCACCAGATGGTTCACATAGCTCCAGTCGACGGGGCCGTGGTCGTCGGTTTGCGTCTCGGGCGCGGGCAGGTCGATGATCTGGAAGCTGCGGCCCTGGGCGTCGGTTTCCTGCGCCAGTTGCGCGCGGATGTCTTGCATCACGGCATGATCGGGGTGCGACGGGTCGCGTTGATCATGCAGCAGGATCACGCCGGGTGACGGCAGACAGGCCACGATGTCCACATGTCCGCGCGTGCCAAAGGTCTCATAGTCCCGCGTCAGTCCGCGCGGCAGCCAGATTGCTTTGCTGGCCCCCAGCGTGCGGGCCATTTCCTCGGCCACGCGCGTGCGGTCAAGGTTGGGGTTGCGCCCCGGGTCCAGTTGCACGGTTTCTGTCAGCAGTATGGTACCCTGACCGTCCACATGAATCCCGCCACCTTCGTTCACCAGCAACGAGGGGACGACGGGCACGTCTTCCAGATCGGCAATAAAGCGGGCCAGATCGCGGTCGTTGCCGCTGGCTGTCCAGTCGCCGCCGCCCCAGCCGTTGAAAATCCAGTCTACCGCCGCCAGTTTGCCATCGGCGTCGTGCACAAAGGTCGGGCCGGGGTCGCGCATCCAGAAATCGTCGATGGTGCGTTCATGGATGGTGATCCCGGCCGACAGCATCCGTTTGGCACGCGTCCTTTCGGTGGGGTCGACGATGATCGACACCGGTTGGAATTCGGCAATGGTGTTGGCCACATGCGCCCAGGCGGCGTATCCCGCCTCGCGCTGTACGCTGGTGTCGCCCAGCGTTTGACCCTCGCGCGGGAAGGCCATCCAGATGCGATCCTGTGGGGCGGTTTCTGCGGGCATATGCCAGGACATGTGGCGTCTCCTGTAAGTGGCTTGGCGTCTGTGGCAGGGTCTATAAGACGCCCGAGGTTAGACGGATTTCATACGAAGGTGTAAAGTCCCTTTGCATCATAGGTGATCAAGCCGGCCGATCATGGAACAGCCCGTTCCCTTTTGTCGCGCGGCGTGGTTCTGTCCGCGCGGAAACGGAAAGAGGTCAGTCAGATGACAAAAGTCGGAATTATCGGCGTCGGGCTTATGGGGCACGGCATTGCAAAGAACATCCTGCAAAAGGGCTGGGACTTGGGCTTTCTCGATCATCCGGGCAATCAGCCCACCGATGATCTGGTGGCGCTGGGCGGCACCGCGTGGGGCAGTGCGGCCAAGCTGGCGGAAACCTGTGATATTCTGCTGGTCTGCGTGACCGGCACACCGCAGGTCGAGGATGTGCTGATTGGCAACGGTGCCGCACTGGCCGCGTTGCGGGCGGGGGCGGTTGTTGTGGACTGTTCCACCGCGATCCCCAGCTCGACCCGTGCGCTGGCCGCGCAGGTGCGTGACAAGGGCTGTGATTTCGTCGACGCCGCGATGACCCGCACGCCGAAAGAGGCGGAAGAAGGGCGGCTGAACCTGCTGGTCGGCGGCGCGGCCGCGACAATCGAGCGGGTGCGTCCATTGTTCGATTGCTTTGCCGAAAATATCTTTGTCGCAGGCGGCGTCGGAAGCGGTCACCAGTTGAAGCTGACGCATAACATCATCTCGCTGGGCACGGCGACGCTGATTGCTGAAGTTGCCGCCTGTGCCATTCAGGACGGTATGGACCCCGAGGCCATGGTCGATTGCCTGCGCAAGGGGGGTGCCGGTGGTGTGGCGTTGGAACGTGTCGCGCCGTATATTCTTGAGGGCAGCACCGACGCGCTGCGGTTTTCGATCCAGAACGCGTTCAAGGATGCGGGGTATTATACCCAGATGGCCACCGAACTGGGCGCGTCCCGTTTGATGGCGCAGGCTGTGAATGACACGCTGGCCGGGCTGGTCGAACGGGGCAAGGGCGAGGCGTTTGTGCCCGAGCAGGTGACGTTGCTGCAAAAGCAGTAACGGCAGAGAACCGACCGGACAGAGGGACCAAGATGGACATTGACCATTTGCGCCGCTGGATCGGCCGCACCGAGACGCAATCCGAATGGGTCACGCCGTCGCTGGTGCAGCGGTTCAACGCGACCTTTGACCGCGAGGGCGACACCAGCCCGGGCAGTGCGGCGCCGTTGCTGGTGCATCTGTGCCTGGCACCGCCAGCCGCCCCGACATCGCAGTTGGGGCCGGACGGACATCCGGCGCGCGGTGGCTTTTTGCCGCCCGTGCCGTTGCCGCGCCGGATGTGGGCAGGCGGGGCGTTTGCCTTTCACGGCGTGATCCGCGTGGGCGAGACCGTTACCCGTCGCTCGTTGATTAAGGATGTGGTCGTGAAAGAGGGGCGCAGCGGGACGTTGTGCTTTGTCACGGTTCTGCACGAGATCGACAGCGACGGGCGGTCGGTGCTGACCGAACGGCAGGATATCGTCTATCGCGGTGCGGACACGCCGGGGGCGGCGGACAAAGTGTTGCCCCCAGCCCCGCACGGCGCGCACCGGGTGCAGGTTGATCCCTCGGCCGCGCTGCTGTTTCGCTATTCGGCGCTGACGTTCAACGGTCACCGCATTCACTATGACGCGCCATACGTGCGGGGCGAGGAAGGGTATCCGGGGTTGATCGTGCACGGGCCGATGCAGGCGACAATGCTGGCGCAGTTCGCGGAAACCATCAAGGGCGCGCCACCCGCTCAGTTCGATTTCCGCAGCCTGTCCCCGCTGTTCGATGACGCCGATTTCACGTTGAACGCGACCGAGGAGGGTGCGGGCCTAAGGCTGTGGACAGCCTATGTTGACGGTCCTGTGGCGATGGAGGCGACAGCGACGTGGTAAGGGGGGGTCATTTCACATCTTGCCATAGGTGACAGCCCAAGGGGCGAAGCCATCTGGCGCTGCGTTTGGTGAAACTGGTCGGGCTGAGAGGATTCGAACCTCCGACCCCCTGCTCCCGAAGCAGGTGCGCTACCAGGCTGCGCTACAGCCCGACCGTGAGGCCGCGAGGTAGCCCCTTTGCCCATATTTGGCAAGTCTGAATCGCCATGGCCCCCTGAAATCAGGGGCGGCGGGCGGCGATGGGGGGTGTGATTGCAGCGCCGGGTTTGGCCCCCGCTTCGCGGAAAACGATGTACAACCCCGAGCCGATGATCAGCGCAGCACCCAACAGTGTCTGCCCTTTGGGGTATTCGGAGAAGAACAGGATGCCGAACAGGGTGCCCCAGATCAGTTGCGAATATTGCATCGGGGCGACCAGCGCCGCCTCGCCGCGTTTGAAGGCCTCGATCATGCACAGCATGGCCACGAAAGAAAACAGCGCAACGATCGCCAGCCCGCCAAAGGCTGGCCCGCTGACCGGTTCAAAGGTGAACGGCATGACTGCACCCAGCAGCACGATGATGCCCAGCATCGGGTACAGGATCATCAGCGGCAGCCGTTCCGAGCCGCCGATGCGGCGGGATGAGATGTGGACCATCGCGTTGCCGATGGCCGAGGCCAGCGCCGCCGCATGGCCAATGTTCAGCGTGTTGGTGTCGGGGCGCAGCACCACCAGCACGCCGGCCAGTCCCACCAGCACCGCCGTGGCACGCCGCCAGCGCAGCACCTCGCCCAGCAGCGGGACCGCCAGCAGGGTGACCAGCAGGGGGGCCGCAAACAGGATCGTATACGCCTCGGCCAGCCGCAGAACCAGAAACGCATAGAAAGCGCCCAGCGTTGCCACCATCACCGCCACGACGCGGATCGCCATCCACAGCGGGTTGGCGGGACGCAGGGTGCCGGGGGTGGTGTCGCGGATCAGCAGCAGGATGACATAAGGCAGGCCCAGCAGATAGGCAAAGAACGCGATCTGCACGGCGGGCAGCGTGGCGCCCAGCGATTTGATGATCGCATCATGGGCGGAATAGATCAGACAGCCCAGCAGGGCGATCAGGATGCCTTGGATATTGCGCGACATGGGATGACCTCTTGGAACCTGCGTTCGGCTTGGCCGGAATTTGAAAGGGCTTCAAGGGGTCGTATGTGTGCCCGCGCCGCATAGGGCGGGCACACGGTGGTTTCAGGTCACAGCGACGCGTCAAGTGCGGCCAGAATCGCGTCGCCCATGCCGGTGGTGGAAACAGGTGTCACACCTTCTTCGCCCAGCAGATCGGCGGTGCGCACACCGTCGGCCAGCACTTTTTCAACAGCGGCTTCCAGACGGGCAGCCTCGTCGCCCTGGTCAAAGCTGTAGCGCAGCGCCATGGCGAAGCTGAGGATACAGGCAATCGGGTTCGCCTTGCCCTGACCCGCGATGTCGGGGGCCGAGCCGTGTACCGGTTCGTACAGCGCCTTGGGGCGGCCGTCGGCGTTGGGTGCGCCCAAGCTGGCCGAGGGCAACATGCCAAGGCTGCCGGTCAGCATCGCGGCGCAGTCGGACAGGATGTCACCGAACAGGTTGTCGGTGACAATCACGTCGAACTGTTTGGGCGCGCGCACCAGCTGCATCGCACCGTTGTCGGCGTACATGTGCGTCAGCTCGACATCGGGGTAATCGGTATCGCGCACTTTTTGCACGACTTCGCGCCACAAGATGCCGCTTTCCATCACGTTGGCTTTTTCCATCGAGCAGACTTTGTTGCCACGGCGGCGCGCCAGTTCAAAGGCCGAGCGTGCAACGCGGTCAATCTCGGATTCGGTGTAGCGTTGGGTGTTGATGCCCACACGCTCGTTGCCTTCTTCGAAGATGCCACGGGGTTCGCCAAAGTAAACGCCCGAAGTCAGCTCGCGCACGATCATGATGTCCAGACCGGCCACGATGTCCTTTTTCAACGACGAGAAGTCGGCCAGCGCGTCAAAGCATTGCGCCGGGCGCAGGTTGGAAAACAGGTCCATTTCCTTGCGCAGGCGCAGCAGGCCGCGCTCGGGTTTTACGCTGAAATCAAGGTTGTCATATTTTGGCCCGCCCACGGCACCCAGCAAAACGGCGTCGACTTGCAGGGCCTTGGCCATCGTGTCGTCGTGCAGCGGTGTGCCGTGTTTGTCATAGGCGGCACCGCCCACAAGGTCCTCTTCCACGTCAAAGGCCAGGTCACGCTTGGCACCGAACCAATCGATGATGCGTTTCACTTCGGTCATGACCTCGGGGCCAATGCCGTCCCCGGGAAGGATCAACAGGGAAGGGTTCGACATGGGCTTTTCTCCTCGGAAAATTGGGTTGCAAGGGGCGTAGCGCGGCGGGTTGGAAGCGTCAAGTTGTCACCGTGTCAGGTCGACCCAGACAAGCCGGTGGCGGCTGGCCGTGGCAACGGTTTCTGCCAGCGGATCGGTCGGATCGGGCCAAAGGACGCCGCTGCCGATGATCGTCCAGTCGGCCGAGGGCAGGGCATAGTCGGCGCGCAGGTTGCCGGGTGTGGGGTCGTCCCAATCTGCGGTGTCGGTGGCATCGCCAGCGGCAGCGGCACCGGCGCTGGTGGGGGCTGTGTCGGTCAGGCGCGGGTCGCCCAGCAGTTGGCGCATGGTCGCGCGGCGGCCGTCGCCTGCATCGGGGTCCAGATTGGCATCGCCCAGCAGCACAAAACGGTCGGTGGGGGCAGGACCGAATGCGCCGTCCAGATAGACCTGCCAGAACCGTGTCTCGTCCGCATTGCGCAGGCCGTTGCGATCCTCGGGGCTATCAAAGACGGGCGGTGTGGCGTGATAGGTCAGCAAGGTGATGCGGCCCATGTCCGGGATGTCTATTGGCACAACCCAGTGGCCGGTGGTGGACAGCCTTTGTGCGGCTTGGGCCTGTGCGCTGGGAAAGGGTCCGGCGTCGCTGCGGGGCAGGGTGGCCCCCGGCAGGTCGGCCCACAGCAGTCCCGAGAAATCACGCACCGCTTCGCGGGCCACCGGATAACGCGAAAGGATCGCCATACCGCCCTGCCCCGAGAAGGTGCCGTACCCTTGGGCGTCGCGCGGCCCGCCCAGACGCCCGTCGCCGTCCATATCCAGGCCCGTGGGCATACCCGTATTGGGCCGCAACGCGAACTGGTGGGGGTAGGTCAGGCCCTTCGCCCCGAGCGCCTTGGCAAAGGCCGTCAGCGCCGCGCCCGTCAGGTCATAGTCGAACCCTTGCAGAACCACGATGTCGGCTTGGGCGTGAACCAGCACAGCCAGCACCGCATCAACCTGCGCGTCCTTGCCGCCAGTGATGTCACGCAGCAGCAGGCCGGGGCCCTTGCGGGCCAGTTCGGTGTTGTAGGTGGCAATGCGCAGGCTGTCCGCCAGCGCGGGTTGGGTCAATAGCGCCAGCGCGCAGACCCACAGGATCAGGCGATTTGGTAATCGCTTTCCGCTTCGCGGGCATAGCTGCGGCGGCGTTTTTCCTGGATCATGTCGGCGACCTTGCCCATCGCGATCCCGCGCATCAACAGGCTGGCAGGTAAAAAGGCCCATAGGGTCATCGTCCAGATCAGGGTTTGCGGTTCTTGCAATGTGATAGGACCTATCACTTCCGAGGCCAGCTTGGCCACGGCGGGCAGCACGAAGGGCAGCAAAATCCCCAGCACCATGTTGATCCGCGCATCACGTTGCAGCCGTGTCAGGGCGTCGCCGCCTGCGGTCGGGTCGAACAGCGGCAGGTTGATCCATACGTTGAATGCACCGTTGCGCGACGACGGCCAGCCGAACAAGCGCACCATCAGAACGAAGATGGCGCATGTGATCAGCGCAATCAGATAGCTGATACCGGCGGCGGCGCGCACGAGGCGCAGGGACGTTTCGGGCAATTCCGGGGGCAGGGCCAGAACCACAAGGCGCACCGGCGAAAACGGGAAGTCGAGAATTTTTCCGACCAGACGCGCCACCGATGTCATGGCGCCGGTCATCAGCGTTGGTTCGGTCAGGCCCGAACAGATCACGGTCAGCAGAAACACGGTCACGAAAGCCCCACAGAACCGCAAACGGTTCAGGGGCGGCGCATTGCGGAATTCGATGATGGAGGGAAAGTTCGAGTTGTATTCGATAAAAACGAGAAAGCTGGCCAGCAAGGCGACAAGCAGAATGATCTGCGTGGTGTCAGCGGATACCCCCGGCAGCATCAGCGCCGGAGTGGCAATCATCAATGCCACCAAGAGACCGCGCATGGCGGCACCTGTCAGTCGTGCTATCACTTCTCGTTCCCTTCAAACTGGCCAGACGCGATACGTTGCCGCGAACTTGTTCCAACTTGATTCCACCGTTTGTGGCGGCTTGCCTCATTCTTGCCCAATTTGTGCCTTCTTTCGCCGGCGGGCTCAAGTTCGCGTTAAAGCAAACGCAATTGTTAAGGCATTTTGTGGGAACGGGTGGTGCCATCTTGCATCAGAAATAAGGCACAATCTGGGCATTGTGGCACATCTTGTGTCCAATCTGCCGCGCAGACATAAAAGGGGCCACAAGCATGGCTTGCAGCCCCAAAATTTCGTGCAGCGCGCGTTGCCGGGCCTCAGACCCAGGGACGCTCGGCGCTTGACTTGGCTTCAAAGCTTGCGATGTCGTCCGCTTTGGCCATGGTCAGGCCGATGTCGTCCAGACCTTCCAGCAGGCAATGTTTCTTGAACGGGTCCACGTCAAAGGTAATGACTTCGCCGTCCGAGGTGGTGATCGTTTGCGCGTCAAGATCGACAGTCATCCGCGCGTTCGAGCCCTTTTCGGCGTCTTTCATCAGCAGATCGACCTGCTCTTGCGGCAGGGCGATGGGCAGAATGCCGTTTTTGAAGCAGTTGTTGAAAAAGATGTCGGCAAAGCTGGGCGCGATGACGCAGCGAATGCCAAAGTCCTTGATCGCCCACGGCGCGTGCTCGCGGCTGGACCCGCAGCCAAAGTTGGCGCCGGTGACCAGTACCTCGGTGTTGCGGTAGGCTTCCTGGTTCAGCACGAAGCCGGGGATCTCGTTGCGGTCGTCGTCATAGCGCATCTCGTCGAACAGGTTTACGCCCAGACCCGACCGCTTGATGGTTTTCAGGAAGTTTTTGGGGATGATCATGTCGGTGTCGATGTTGATCATCGGCATCGGGGCCGCGACCCCTGTGATGGTTTCGAACTTGTCCATATCTGGTGTCCTTATATCTTTCGAAAGGGTTGGCCGCCAAAGTCATGTTTGACCTGTGCGGCGATGTTGGCAATGAAAGAGCCCTCGAAGGGGATGCCGCGCCGGTGGGTTGCGCGGATGCGGCTGGAATACAGATGGATGCACTGCGTGTCCTCGCGCAGCCATCCGTCCACGCCGCCGTGGGGGTTGAAGTAGATGTCTGCCATCGACCAATGCACCGGGTTCAGCACATGGCGCGGCAGAGCGTGTTCGATTTCGCCGGTTTCGTTCAGCGCCCATGTCAGCGCCTGCGGGCCGAAAACAGGTGGTACCAGTTTCGCCGCAGCCAGCAATTGCGCGCCTTCGGGCAGGTCTTGCAGCTTTCTGCGGTGCGCCCGTTTCAGCCATGGCGGGACAAAGCCGGGGTCGTTCAGCCGGTCCAGCAGCAGGGTCAACGCGGCGCTGTCCTTGGGCAGGCGCACCACCGCGTTGTTGACCGTGGTGGGGGATTCGTAACCCACCAGATAGCCGTCTTTTGGAGTAAAAGGCCGATGGCAAATGCAATCGGTGTCCACCCAGGTCAGGTCGGTGGCCTGCACCATATGCAGGCGGAACAGGTCGGCAAAGACCGTGGGCGTGACCCCGTCCAGCAATTCGTCGGAGTAGTGATAAACCTCGGAGGCGTGGCGCAACGTGACACCGTCGATCTGCGGGTCGGGCAGATCGTGGGTGTGGAACAGGGTCACGGGATGCCCGTGATAGGCAAAGCTGCGCAAGGCCAGAATATCCAGCCAGCGCAGTTCCGTGCCGACCCAAAGCGAGCCGATAGGGGTATCGGCGGCGCTCATGTGCGGGCGGTGTTCTGTTCTGGGTGAAGGCGGGGCATCACGCGGGGCATCCTTTGGCGGTGGTGCTGCGGCCCGTTGTTCACCGGACCGCAACACACGGGCTTACATCAGGTCGCGCACGTCGGTCAGGTGGCCGGTGATCGCTGCGGCCGCTGCCATAGCAGGCGACATCAGGTGGGTGCGTCCGCCCCGGCCCTGACGGCCTTCGAAGTTGCGGTTCGACGTGGCCGCACAGCGTTCGCCGGGGCTAAGCTGGTCGGGGTTCATCGCCAGACACATCGAGCAACCGGCCAGACGCCATTCAAAACCCGCATCCTTGAAGATGTCGGCCAGACCTTCCTCCTCGGCCTGGGCGCGCACCAGACCGGAGCCGGGCACGATCATCGCGCGCATACCGTCCTTGATCTTCTTGCCCTTCAGGATCGCGGCGGCGGCACGCAGATCTTCGATGCGGCCGTTGGTGCAGGACCCGATAAAGACGGTGTCGATTTCGACCTCGCTCAGCGGTGTGCCCGGTGTCAGGCCCATATAGTCCAGCGACCGCTGTGCCGCGTCGACCTTGCCGCCGGTGAAATCGCTGGCCGCGGGAACGTTGGCCGTGATCGGCAGCACGTCCTCGGGCGAGGTGCCCCAAGTGACGACGGGGGCAATGTCTTCGGCCTTCAGCGTGATGACCTTGTCCCACTGGGCGTCATCGTCCGAGAACAGGGTTTTCCACCATGCGACGGCTGCTTCCCACTCTGCGCCCTTGGGCGCGTGGGGGCGGCCCATGCAGTATTCAAAGGTTTTCTCGTCCGGCGCGATGATGCCTGCGCGTGCGCCGCCTTCGATCGCCATGTTGCAGACGGTCATGCGGCCTTCCATCGACAGATCGCGGATCGCTTCGCCGCAATATTCGATGACATAGCCGGTGCCGCCAGCGGTGCCAGTCACGCCGATGACGGACAGGGTGATGTCCTTGGCCGTGACACCGGGGCGCAGTTTGCCGGTGATCTCGACCTTCATGTTCTTGGATTTCTTCTGAATCAGCGTTTGCGTCGCCAGAACGTGTTCGACCTCGGATGTGCCGATGCCGTGGGCCAGCGCACCGAATGCGCCGTGGGTTGCCGTGTGGCTGTCACCGCAGACCACGGTCATGCCGGGCAGGGTCCAGCCTTGTTCCGGGCCAACGATGTGCACGATGCCCTGACGCACGTCGGACACGGGGTAATAGTGAATGCCAAAGTCCTTGGCGTTCTTGTCCAGTGCTTCGACCTGAATGCGGCTTTCTTCGTTCATGCCGCCGTTGGCGCGGTCCAGCGTGGTGGGCACGTTGTGGTCGGGCACGGCAATGGTCTGCTGGGGCTTGCGCACGGTGCGGTTGGTCATGCGCAGACCTTCGAACGCCTGCGGGCTGGTCACTTCGTGAACCAGGTGGCGGTCGATATAAAGCAGGCAGGTGCCGTCGTCGGCCTCGTGGGCGACGTGGGCATCCCAGATCTTGTCATAAAGCGTTTTTGCGGATTTCGTGGGGGACATGAGGGACCTCTCCCGTATTTTGGATGCAGAAATGGCGTGGGGTTCGGATGCGTGCGACCTTATAGTCGCGCCAGCACCGCGTGGGTCGCCCCGAAGAAGCGTTCGCGCAGCCGTGCGCGGTCGTCGATGTTAAAAAGACGTTTCATGGGCGAAGAGATACGCGCATGTCCCTTGCGGTGCAAGGTGGACAAGCAAAATCTGCGCGAGGGCCCTGAATGCCGCGTTTTGCGTCGAAACCTACCTGCAACAGGGCGCATCACGTCATTTCGTTTGGCTTGCGCCGCATTGCGTCTAAGTGCAACCTGAACGCCAAAGCTGGGAGCGCGCATGGAGAACACCACCGAGACGGGAGCCAAGTTCGGTCTGGATTTGCTGGACGCCATTCGAACCTCGGCGGGCACGATCCAGTCTTTTCTTGTCAGTCTGCTGCAACCCGGCTGGCGGCTTTATCAGGTTCTGATCATTATCGGTCTGGCGGTCCTGTGCTATGGTTTGCACAAGTTTTCGGGGCATCTTCTGCAAAACTGGGTGCGCTCGCGCGAGGGTTGGAAGGCGTGGCAGTTGCGCATGGTTGTGCAGATCCGGCGCAGGTTGGGGTTGCTGTGGTATGCGCTGCTGGGCTGGTCGATCTGGCTGGTGATGCAAGAGGTCACCTGGCCGTCGCGGTCCTATCTGATCGGGTTGGCGGCGACGCTGGCGACCGCCTGGGCGTTCATCGGGTTTTCCGCCCGGCTGGTGCGCAACCGGTTTCTGCGGCGGGTGGTGACCTGGGGGCTGTGGATTTACGTCACGCTGTTCTACCTGAACATTTCGGACGAGGTGTCGGTGTTTCTGGACCGGCTGGCGATTTCGGTCGGTGATTTCCGGCTGTCGATTCTGACGCTGATCGTTGCCGCCGTGGTGATCGGTGTGCTGTTCACGCTGGCGCGGCTGGTCAGCAACACAACCGCCGCGACCATTCGCAAAAACGAAGACATCAGCCCGTCGATGCAGGTTCTTGCGGTCAAGGGGGTGCAGATCGGCCTGTACGGCTTTGCCTTTTTCGCGGGGATCAAGGCGGTGGGCATCGACCTGACCGGCCTTGCGGTCCTGACCGGTGCCATCGGTGTGGGTCTGGGTTTTGGTCTGCAAAAGGTGATTTCGAACCTTGTGTCGGGTGTGATCATCTTGTTGGACAAGTCGATCAAGCCCGGTGACGTTATCAGTCTGGGCGATACCTTTGGCTGGATCCAGACGCTGGGCGCGCGCTATGCCTCGGTCGTTACACGGGATGGCAAGGAATACCTGATCCCGAACGAAGACCTGATCACGGGGCAGGTGGTGAACTGGTCGCATTCCAACGACTTCGTGCGGTTGGACATCTATTTTGGCACCTCTTACGAGGATGATCCGCATCAGGTGCGCAGGCTGGCCATCGAGGCCGCCAAAAGCGCCGACCGCGTGCTAAGCCACCGACCGCCGGTCTGTCACGTGGTCGGCTTTGGCGACAGCAGCGTGGACTATATCCTGCGATTCTGGATCAAGGACCCGACCGGCGGGCTGACCAACATTCGCGGCAACGTCTATCTGGCGCTGTGGGACATCTTTAAGGAAAACAACATTTCAATTCCCTTCCCGCAGCGCGAGGTTCGGATGTTGGGCGGCACGACCAAGCAACACTTTGGCGACGAAGCCGCAGCGCCCGGCACCACACCCGAAGCGCCGGCAGCCACGGACGATACGGCGCCGAGCACGTCGTTTGGTTAATCCAGCTTAAGTGCGTCCAGGGCGGTTTGGTTGCCGCCTTTGGCTGCCAGCTTGAGATATTTCAGATAGGCCCTGGGATCGGCGGGCAGGCCGCTGTCGCCAACGTAAAGCTGCGCCAGCGCAAGGGCCGCGTCCGCGTCGCCTGTGGCTGCGGCTTTTTCCAGAAAGCTTTTGGCGCGTTCGGGGTCACCCGCAGCCAGCGTGCCATCCACCAACCATTGCCCATAGACGCGTTGGGCGGGGGGATAGCCTGCCTCGGCAGCTTCCAGCAGCAACGTGCGACCACGGTCTATGTCATCTGTCGCACCCTTGCCCTGTTCGATCAGCATCCGGCCCAAGGAATATGTGCTGACAGGATCATCCGATTCGACACCCTTTTCCAGCAGATCGCGGGCGGTGGCGATGTTGCGTGTTGTATAGGTGCCTGTGCCATAGAGGGTCGCAAGGGCATTGTAGGCGATCGGATAGTGGTCGTCGCGGGCGGCTTTGGTCAGCAGCTCCAGCGCACGGGAATCGCCCGCCTTGTCATAGGCGCGGCCCAGTTCGTAGCGGATGCGCGGCGGCACTTCACCTGCGGCATAGGCGTTCAGACAGGCGGGGGTGGCGACGTCTGGGTCCATATCATCCCACGCCACACCGGGCACGGGCGATTCGCTGTCATAAGGGTGCGCGGCTGCGGCGTCGCAGGCGGCGATCCATTCGGCGCGCACCTCTGGCCCGGCCGCGCTGATTTTCTGCGCCTCGCGCGCAGCGTCCACCGCGACCCGCGAGCCTGCCAGGGGGAACGTCGCACTTTGGTCGCCGGCTTGCAGGGTCCAGTCACGGGCGGCCTGGAACAATTCGACATCCTCATCCGAAAGGAAGAAGCTATAGGAGACCATGCCCGGTGCCTTGGGCCGTTCACGGCGCAACTGGTCGCCGGTGATGGTCAGCGTGCGGGCCGAACCGTCGGTCATGGTCAGGGTCGATTTGACGCTGTCCTGAAAGTCGGTTCCGGGGATAACGGCCCCGATGGCCGTGTTTTTCCCTTCGGCATCCAGCACCATGATGGCAAAGCTGTAATCTTCCAGGATCACGCCTGCGGTGTGAACACCCTCGTCAAACAGCAGGTCGCCGGGCTGGTGGTAATGCCATTCCTCGAACACAACCTGTTGGGCCGACCCGGCGCGGACGGCAGAGCACAGCGCCAGAACGGCACAGAGAACACGTATGAGTTGCGTCACCAGATCGGTCCTTGTTGCAGCGTCGGGTCAGTCTAGCGACCGTGGGTACGTGCACGCAAGTTCAGCAGCATTCGGCCCGTCGCTGCGATCATGTCAGCCATGCGTTGAAATCCGCCCCTAGGCTTGCTACCTTACATGCATATCCCAGCGCCGGGGATCAGACGGCGCGTATCTAGGAGGGCAATGTCCTGTCAATCCACACAACGTCGGCACCGGCTGCCGACCACACGGGCGCACTGATGAGCGCCGCAGCACCCGAAGCAGGCAGCGATGCGCAGCTCGCTTTGATCCTTTCTTCCCTTTCCGATGACAAAGCCGAAGATGTCGTGCAGATCAACCTGCAAGGCAAGACCGCCTTTGGCGACTATATGGTCGTGTGTTCCGGCAGGTCCTCGCGTCAGGTGTCCGCCATCGCTGAAAAGCTGTTGGTGCGCCTGAAAGAGGCATTCGGCCGCCCCGCGCGGATCGAAGGCAAGGACACGGGCGACTGGGTTCTGGTCGATACGGGCGACGTGATCGTGCACGTGTTCCGTCCCGAAGTGCGCGAGTTCTACCAGCTTGAAAAGATGTGGTTGGGCACAGGCGAAACACCCGCCGCCGTCTGACGCATCTATGAAGGTTCACATCATTGCCGTGGGGCGCCTGCGTGGCGGCCCCGAGGCTGACCTTATATCCGACTACCTGACACGATTCGACCGCACCGGACGGGCCCTGAGCCTGGGTCCGGCGCAGATCGTTGAAGTGGACGACCGCAAGGGGGGCGGCATGGCCGCCGAGGCCGAGCTGCTGCGCCGTGCAATTCCCAAGGGCGCGCTGCTGGCGGTGATGGACGAACGCGGCCGGGTGGAATCGTCGCCGAAGTTTGCCCAGCGTCTGGCCGGATGGCGCGATGGCGGGCGGTCCGATCTGGCGCTGGTGATTGGCGGAGCCGACGGGATCGACCCCACGCTGCGCGCCGAGGCGGATTTTGCGTTGTCTTTCGGGGCGATGGTCTGGCCGCACATGCTGGTCCGGGTGATGCTGGCCGAACAATTGTACCGGGCCGCGTCCATTCTGGCCGGTGCGCCTTATCATCGGGATTAATCCGGGGCTCTGCCCCCGCCCTGCGGGCGTCCCCGGGATTTTTTGAACCAGAGAAATGGGACGCCGTCGGCTATTCTGACGATGCCGTGCCCATCAGGATCTTGCGCGAATGCGAGGCAAACTCGCGCCGCCAGATCACCGCAAGGGTAAAGGCCGTGGCGATCATCAGCGGGACGGGTCCAAGCAGCCAAGCGGCCATTGCGATTCCGAAATAGACGGCGCGCAAGCCGCGGTTGAAGCTGCGGGCGGCGGTGATGTTGATCTCGGCCGACTGGTTGGCGCGGGGCAGGGCGATGGGGTCGTTGGGATCGTTGGGCACCGAGGCCATGACCACGGCGGCATAGCCGAACAGGCGGTTGGACCAGACAAACTTCAAAAAGGCGTTGGTCAGGAACAGGCTGATAATCAGCAGCTTGGCCTCCCAGACAAAGGTGGGTTCCGAGACGAGGATCAGGTCGTTGGCGATGTCGGTGATATGTTCGGCGTTGCCGATCATTGCCAGCGCACCGCCGATGGCGATGGCCGAGGTCGAGGCGAAGAACGCCGTGCTTTGGCGCAGGCTGCCAAGGACGTGTGCGTCAAAGATGCGCGGGTTGCGTGTGATCATCTGGACCATCCATTCGCGGCGGTAGCCGGACATGATGCGTGCGGTCGACGGGGTCTTGGACGTGGTGCTTTCGACGCGCCAGCCGATCAGCAGCCATGCCGCAATCAGCAAGCCCAGAGCGACGTAATCCAGCGTCGTAAACAGGGTGAGGCGGTTGGTCCAGGTCATGGTAGAGTGATAGGGTGTCAGCGTATCCCTTGTCACGCGCTGAAATTGGTAATAATATTTTACCAATAGGAGGAACTGCCGTGGAAATGCCGATTCCGAACCCCGCCGTTCTGGCCCGCAAGGACCGCGTTGTCGCGCGTTTGCTGAAGGTATTGCCAGCCGACGCCGTGATCAGCGACGTGGCCGAGACGCGCGCTTATGAATGCGACGCGCTGACGGCCTATAAATGCGCGCCGATGGTGGCTGTGCTGCCGTCGTCGACGCAAGAGGTGTCGGATGTGCTGCGCATTTGCCACGAGGAATGTGTGCCCGTTGTTCCGCGCGGGTCCGGCACGTCGCTGGCCGGTGGCGCGCTGCCGACGGCGGATTGCGTTATTCTGGGTGTGGCGCGGATGAATGACGTGATCGAGACGGATTACGCCAACCGGATCATTCGCGTGCAGACAGGCCGCACCAACCTGAGCGTCACGGGCGCTGTCGAGGAAGACGGATTTTTCTATGCGCCCGACCCGTCCAGCCAGTTGGCCTGTGCCATTGCGGGCAACATCGCGATGAACAGCGGCGGGGCGCATTGTTTGAAATACGGAGTCACGACCAACAACCTGATGGGCGTGACGCTGGTGCAGATGGACGGCACCGTGATCGAGATCGGTGGCGGTTATCTGGATGCGGGCGGGCTGGACCTGTTGGGGGTAATCTGCGGGTCCGAAGGTCAGTTGGGGGTGGTCACCGAGGCGACCTTGCGCATCCTGCACAAGCCCGAGGGCGCGCGGCCCGTGCTGATGGGATTTGACGACAACGAAGTCGCGGGGGCCTGCGTGTCGGACATCATCAAGGCGGGTGTCCTGCCGGTGGCGATCGAGTTTATGGACCGTCCCTGCATCGAGGCGACCGAAGCCTTTGCCGGGGCCGGATACCCGGACTGCGAGGCGCTGCTGATCGTCGAGGTTGAAGGGGCGGCCGCCGAAATTGACGACCAACTGGCGCGCATCATGGAGATTGCGCGGCGGCACAATCCGGTCGAGTTGCGCGAAAGCAAGTCGCCCGAGGAAAGTGCGCGCATCTGGTTGGGGCGCAAAAGCGCTTTTGGCGCGATGGGGCAGATCAACGATTACATGTGCCTGGATGGGACGATTCCGGTGTCGTCCTTGCCGTTTGTGCTGCGGCGCATCGGCGAGATGTCGGCGGAATACGGGCTGCGGGTTGGCAATGTCTTTCACGCAGGCGACGGCAATATGCACCCGCTGATCCTGTTCGATGCCAACAAGCCGGGTGATCTGGAACTGTGCGAGGCCTTTGGTGCCGAGGTGCTAAAGCTGTGCGTCGAGGTTGGCGGCTGTCTGACCGGCGAGCATGGTGTCGGCATTGAAAAACGCGACCTGATGCATGTGCAGTACACGACAGACGACCTTGAGGCGCAGATGGCGGTGAAGGATGTGTTTGATCCGCAATGGTTGCTGAACCCCGCGAAGGTGTTTCCGTTGGACGCATCGGACACGCGGCGCACGGTTGCCATGGCGGCGCAATAGGGGACCAGCCCCCTGACCCCCCCCGGGATATTTGGAGCCAAAAGAAGATGATGACACCGCAGAGTGAAGAAGAGCTGGCCGGGATGATTGCAGATGCCACGACGCCGCTGGCGGTGCAGGGCGGTGGCACCCGCGGCTTTGTGGCGGCCGGGGATGTGCTGTGTTCGGCTGGACTGGCCGGGATTCGGTTGTACGAGCCGGGGGCGCTGACGCTGGTGGCGGGGGCCGGAACGCCGGTGGCCGAGATCGAGGCGGCGCTGGCTGCGGAAAACCAGCGGCTGGCGTTCGAGCCAATGGATCACCGGGCGCTGCTGGGCACGTCGGGCGCGCCGACCATTGGCGGGGTGATGGCGGCGAATATCAGCGGACCACGGCGGATTGCGGTGGGTGCGGCGCGGGATTTTGCGCTGGGCGTGCGGTTTGTCGATGGCGCGGGACGGATCGTCAAGAACGGCGGGCGGGTGATGAAGAACGTCACCGGTTATGATCTGGTCAAGCTGATGTGCGGATCGTTCGGCACGTTGGGCGTGCTGAGCGAAATTTCGATGAAGGTGCTGCCCGCGCCCGAGACAGAAGCCACGCTTGTGATTGGCACAGGTGTGGCGGAACAGGCTGTGGCGGCATTGTCGCGCGGGCTGGGGTCGCCGTTCGAGGTGACCGGAGCTGCGTTCTTGCCGGATCGTGGAGCAGTGGTGCGGATCGAAGGGTTTGAAACCTCTGTGGCCTATCGGTTGGAAGCGCTTGAGGGGGTGCTGGGCAGTTTTGGCGCGGTTGAGCGGCTGGATGCGCAGGCGTCGCAAGCCTTGTGGCGCGATGTGCGCGATGTGCAGCCTTTTGTCGGGCGTTCGGGCGATGTGTGGCGGGTGTCGGTCAAGCCCAGCGACGCGCCCTGCATTGTGAATGGTCTGCCGGACGGGGCAGAGTACATGCTGGATTGGGGCGGTGGGCTGATCTGGGTGCTGTGCGCCGCCGGGACCGATCTGCGCGCCAGGATTGCGCCGTTTGCAGGACATGCGACCCTTGTGCGGGCCGACGCGGATGTGCGTGCGCGGCTGGGGGTGTTCCAGCCCGAAGCACCGGCGCTGGCGGCGTTGACGGACGGGGTGCGGGCGCGGTTTGACCCGCGTGGCGTGTTGACGGGGCGCGGGATGAAAGCGGCGTGACCGTGCTGTGGCCTGCCTTGTTCGTGGTGGTTTTCGGTTTCGGTCCGTGGGTGTTCTTGCGCCTGATGCGCTTGACCCCATCGTCGACCGTTTTTGCACGGTTGGTTGCTTTCATGGTGATGGCGGCGGCCGCAAGCATGTGGTTGCGGTTTCTGGCGCCGGTGCCGTGGGGGGCGAACATCTGGGCCACGGGTGTCGGCATGGGCCTGATCTGGGCCGCGTGGATTGCGGTGCTGGCGCTTGCCGCCCTGGCCTTGCGGCAGGCGGATCAGGGGCCTGCGATGCGCCGTTGGACCGGTGTGATCGGCGCAATGGGCACCACGGTGCCGTGGTTCGGTCTGGCCTCGGCCCGGCTGATGAGCAGTTGAAAGAGAGACGATGCAAACGACATTCACGCCTGAACAGATGCGCGACCCCAAGATCCAGCGTGCCAACCAGATTTTGCGATCCTGTGTGCATTGCGGATTTTGCACCGCCACCTGCCCGACTTACCAGGTGTTGGGTGACGAATTGGACAGCCCGCGCGGGCGCATTTACCTGATCAAGGACATGCTGGAAAACGAACGGGTGCCGGATGCCAAGACGGTGGGGCACATCGACCGCTGCCTGTCCTGTCTGGCGTGCATGACCACCTGTCCGTCGGGCGTGCATTACATGCATCTGGTGGATCAGGCGCGGGAATATATCGAGGACCATTACAAGCGCCCCATGAGCGACCGTGCTTTGCGCTGGGTTCTGGCGCGGGTTTTGCCCTATCCCACGCGGTTCCGGGTGGCCTTGCTGGGGGCCAAGATGGCGCGTCCCTTTGCGCGGTTGCTGCCCGATCCGCGTTTGCGTGCGATGATCGCGATGGCACCGAAACAGGTGCCGCCCGTCAGCCGCAATGACGATCCGCAAAACTTTGCCCCGGTGGTGCCCCGGATCAAGCGCGTGGCGCTGATGACCGGTTGCGCGCAAAAGGCACTCAACACCGACATCAACGACGCGACGATCCGTCTGCTGACGCGGCTGGGGTGCGAGGTGGTGGTAGCCAAGGGCGCGGGCTGCTGTGGGGCGCTGACGCACCACATGGGCAAAAGCGACGAAAGCCACGCAGCGGCGGCGCGGAACATCACCGTATGGGCGGCCGAGATGGACGGCGACGGGCTGGATGCGATTGTGATCAACACCTCGGGCTGTGGCACCACGGTGAAAGATTACGGGCATATGTTTGCGCGCACCGACCTTGAAGTCGATGCAAAACGTGTGGCGGAAAAGGCAGTGGATATCAGCGAGTTGCTGGTGAACATCATGACGCCCGAGCATATCGCGCGCAGTCCGAACATGGCGGCGATGGGCATTGCCGGCACCGATGCAACACAGCCGACCGACAGCGACCGCACGGTGACGGTTGCCTATCACGCCGCCTGTTCGCTGCAACATGGCCAGCAGATCAAGACACACCCCAAGACCCTGCTGAAGATGGCCGGGTTCGGCGTGGTCGAGCCTGCCGACAGCCATTTGTGCTGCGGTTCGGCAGGCACCTACAACCTGATGCAGCCCGAGATTTCGGCGCAGTTGAAGGCGCGCAAGGTGCGCACGCTTGAGGCAAAGGCCCCAGACATCATCGCGGCAGGCAATATCGGTTGCATGATGCAGATCGGCAGTGCGACGGGTATTCCTGTGGTGCACACGGTCGAGCTTTTGGATTGGGCAACCGGGGGACCGCGTCCACCCGCTTTGGACCGCAGCCTGACAAAGGCAGCACCGGTGCCGATTTTGCGCTGATCTTCAACTTTGCCATAATGTCGCCGTATGGCGCACGTAGGCGATTGCCGAACCCTTTAGGAGAAGTCGATGCGGCGCTGGATGTCACTGTCTTTGATGGCCATTGTGGTCACGTCCGCGGCTTTTGCGCAGGACGCGCAGTTGCGTCGTCTTGAGACAACCAACGCCGGGCGCGCATGGGAAGCGGTCGGGCGTCTGGACATGGACGGTATCGGATTTTGCACCGGTGCGCTGATTGCGCCCAATCTGGTGCTGACGGCGGCGCATTGCCTGTTCGACAAGCGCACCAAGCAGCCCATTGACCATGCAAAGATCGAATTCCTTGCCGGATGGCGCAACGGGCGCGCATCGGCCTATCGCAATGTGCGGCGCGCGGTGGTGCATCCCGCCTATGTCTACGACGGCGATGTGTCGTCTGAACGGGTGCGCAACGATCTGGCGTTGCTGGAACTGAGCCAGCCCATTCGCAACACCAGCATCCGCCCATTTGGCACCGCTGTGCGGCCCGCAACCGGTGACAGCGTGGGCGTGGTCAGCTATGCCAAGTCGCGGTCCGAAGTGCCGTCGTTGCAAGAGGTTTGCACCGTGCTGTCGCGCCAGGAAGGTGTATTGGTCACCTCGTGTAATGTCGATTTCGGATCGTCCGGCGCACCGATCTTCAGCTTTGACGGCGGTGAAGCGAACATCGTGTCCGTGGTGTCGGCCAAGGCAGAGCTGGACGGCAAGAACGTGTCGCTGGGCACCTCGCTGGCCGAGCCGCTGGAAGAGCTGCGGGCCGAACTGCTGGCCGGTGGCGGGTTCCAGCAGGGGGCGTCGCCCGCTGCCAGCCGCGTCCGCGTGGGTGTGCGCAACGACACCGGCGCGAAATTCGTCAAGCCCTGAGGGGCATCGTAGAACGCGGTTTCGGCAGGTCTTGAAACCGCGAAATCCATCCCCACATCTGTCCTGACCGAACGCCTATACAGGGTTCTGTCTTTTTGCAAAACGGGTCCGTCCACGGATGGAGGGCCTGACATGAAATCGCTCACTCTAAGAGGATGACACATATGCGTACTTTTGATTTTGCACCGCTTTACCGCCAGACTGTCGGCTTTGACCAGATCGCTGACATGATGGACCGCGTTCTGACCAACGAGCATGCACAGAACAGCTATCCCCCTTATAACATCGAGAAAACCGACGACGATGCCTATCGCATCTCGATTGCCGTTGCGGGTTTCTCGGATCAGGACCTGTCCGTCGAAGTGCGTGAAAAGGCGTTGATCGTTTCCGCCCGCAAGGCGGACGAGGACGGCCAGCGCAGCTATTTGCACCGTGGCATCGCCACCCGTGCCTTTGAGCGCCGCTTCCATCTGGCGGACCATGTGGTTGTGACCGGTGCGTCCCATGCCGACGGTATGCTGCACATCGACCTGCAACGCGAAGTGCCCGAAGCACTGAAGCCCCGCCAGATCGAGATTACGGCAGGCACCAAGTCGATTGGCAAGGATGTCGTGGACGCCAAATCGGTCAACTGATCCGGCCTCGTATTACAACAGACTGACAGCATCAGGCCCGTGCGCATCCGCGTGCGGGCCTTTTTTCAATAAGAGAAATCACACCTTGCTTGTATCATGCACGCGCTTGGACAGACGGATTATTTATCAAACCCTTGAATGAAATCGCGGTGGAGAACGGACAGGCTTTTACGATTGTGACGGCTGACCGCACAGGCGCGACTGCCTGATATTCACTGGTAACTGACGATGATCTTTTGATTGTCGAGTACGTGACTGCGTCTTGTGAAATCAAAAGGGCGGACCATCAGGCCCGCCCTTTCATCTGTGCGTCGGATCAGACCGACATGCAGATGTATTTCATCTCTTGGTAGTCTTCCATGCCGTGGTGGCTGCCTTCGCGGCCCAGACCTGACTGTTTGACGCCGCCAAACGGGGCCAGTTCGGTGCTGATGATGCCGGTGTTGATGCCGACAATGCCGTACTCAAGGGCTTCGGCCACCTTGTACACGCGGCTCAGGTCCTTGGCGTAGAAATAGGACGCCAGACCAAAGATCGTGTCGTTGGCCATCGCGATCACTTCGTCTTCGTCCTCGAACTTGAACAGTGGCGCCAGCGGGCCAAAGGTTTCTTCGGTCGCCACGGCCATATCCGGCGTCACGCCGGTGATGATGGTGGGGGCAAAGAAGTTGCCGGTCATCGTGTCCTGCGCGTCGCCCAGAATGACGGTGGCGCCTTTGGCTTTGGCGTCCTTGATGTGTTCGATCACCTTGTCGCCGGCCTCGGGGTTGATCAGCGGTCCCAGGTCCACGCCCGCCTCAAGGCCGTCACCGACTTTCATCTTCGACACACGGTCTTTCAGCTTTTCGGCAAAGGCATCGTAGACACCGGCCTGCACATAGATGCGGTTGGCGCATACGCAGGTCTGGCCGTTGTTGCGGAATTTGCACATGATCGCGCCTTCGACGGCGGCGTCCAGGTCGGCGTCGTCAAAGACGATGAACGGCGCGTTGCCGCCCAGTTCCATCGAGCATTTCATGACCTGTTCCGAGGCTTGCTTCAAAAGGATGCGGCCGACTTCGGTCGACCCTGTAAAGGTCAGCTTGCGCACCTTGGGGTTCTCGCAAAACTCTTTGCCCACGGCAGAGGACGACGACGACGGCACCACGTTGAACACGCCCGCAGGGATGCCCGCGCGTTCGGCCAGCACACCCATGACGATTGCGCTCAGCGGGGTTTCGGCGGCGGGGCGCGCAACGAATGCGCAACCGGCGGCCAGCGCAGGGCCGGCCTTGCGGGTGATCATCGCGTTGGGAAAGTTCCACGGCGTGATCGACGCGGCCACACCGATGGGCTGCTTGATCACGGTGATGCGTTTGTCGCGCTGGTGGCCGGGGATGGTTTCGCCGTAATTGCGTTTGGCTTCTTCGCCGAAGAATTCGATGAAGCTGGCGCCATAGGCGATCTCGCCTTTGGCTTCGGCCAGTGGTTTGCCCTGTTCCGCGGTCAGGATGATGCCCAGGTCGTCCTGATTTTCCATCATCAGGTCGAACCACTTGCGCAGAACGGCGGCGCGTTCCTTGCCTGTCCAGCTTGCCCATTCCTTTTGTGCGGCTTCGGCAGCGTCAATGGCCTGACCCACTTGCGCGCGCGACAGGTCAGCCACCTGGGCGATCACATCGCCGCGCGCGGGGTTGGTCACGTCAAAGGTCCCGTCGTCGCCGTCGATCCACTTGCCGTTTACATAGGCACGTGTTTCCAGCAACGATGGGTCTTTCAGCAGGCTTTTCAGGTCGGTCTTTGCACTAGGCATCGCATCTCTCCAGATTAGGTCTCGTGCAGCAAAACCAACTCCTGCTAAGAATGTCCAGTTCCAGACGCAAGGGAAGCGATATGCCAGTTAACGACGATGCTTATGCCAACGGTGCCCATATTCCCGACGGGGCCAGCTATCCGGCCCGCTGGGCGCGCGATGCGGCGGCCTTTCGCAACAGTCTGGGCCAACGTGCCCAGATGGGATTACGCTATGGTCCCAGCCCGCGCCAAACCTTTGATCTGTTCCAGCCCGAAGGCACGCCCAAAGGCACGCTGATCTTTGTGCATGGCGGGTTCTGGCGGATGTTTTCGCCCAGCGATTGGTCGCATCTGGCGGCAGGGGCGGTGGCGCGCGGATGGTCGGTGGCCTTGCCGGGGTACGAACTGTGCCCAGATGTGCGCATCGCAGGCATCACCCGGTCGATTGCGCAGGCGGTGCAGGTGATCGCCGGTCAGACCACGGGGCCACTGGCACTGGCCGGCCACAGCGCAGGCGGGCATCTTGTGGCGCGGATGTGTGCGGCTGGCATGTTGCCCGCCGATGTGGTGGCGCGGGTGGACCATGTCATGCCCATTTCGCCCCTGTCTGATCTTGAGCCGCTGTTGCTGACCACGATGAACGATGATTTCCAGATGGACGCCGCCATGGCCCGTGCAGAAAGCCCGGTACACCAACCGGCCCCAGACTGCGACGTGACCGTCTGGGTTGGCGGCGCAGAACGGCCCGCGTTTCTGGATCAGGCGCAATGGCTGGCGGATGCATGGGGCTGTGGTCACCACGTGGCGCAGGACAAACATCACTTTGACGTGGTTGATGCGCTGGCAGAGCCGGACAGCGCCATGGTGCGCCGGTTGCTGGGATAATGATCCGTTTGCGACACCCTTTTGGTCTGTTGGGGCCTTTCAGGGTGTCGCTGACCGGGCTATAAGAAAAACAGCCGCGCGATGGCGTCGCCGGTGTCTTTCCCCAAAAAATGTCCTGAACGCCGGGATCTTTCTGCAAAGGAGGGTCTGACATGACCATTCAAAACCCCATTTCAACAGTCACGCGCCCTGATTTTCATCCTGTGCACAATGGCACCAAAGCGCCGTTGCAATTCGCGGGTGCCGAATACGATGCCCGCATCGCCGGATTGCGCGGGATCATGGCCGACACGGGCGTCGCGGCTGCGGTGCTGACGTCGATGCACAACGTGTCGTATTATTCCGGCTTCACCTATTGTGCGTTCGGCCGCCCCTACGCGCTGGTCGTGACCGCGTCCGAGGTTGTGACGATCTCGGCGGGCATCGACGCGGGGCAGCCGTGGCGGCGCAGCCATGGCGATGCGATCACCTATACCGACTGGACGCGTGACAACTTTTGGCGGGCGGTGACGCATGTGGCGGGAACCGGCGGTGTGGTCGGGTTTGAAGGCGATCACATGACGCTGGACCAGCACCGCAAGATGCTGGCCTTTCTGTCGCCTGTACAGGTGATCGACCTGGCCCCCGCCACGATGCGCCAGCGGATGCACAAAAGCGCCGCCGAACTGGAGCTGATCCGCGCCGGTGCCGCCGTGGCCGATGTGGGCGGTTACGCCATCCGCGACGCGGTGCGCGCAGGCACCCGCGAAATTGACGTGGCCATGGCTGGCCGCGACGCGATGGAGTTGGAGATTGCCCGCCGCTTTCCCGATGCCGAGTACCGCGACACCTGGGTCTGGTTTCAGTCGGGCCTGAACACCGACGGCGCACATAACCCCGTCACCGCGCGGGTGTTGGAACACGGTGACATCCTGTCACTGAACACCTTTCCGATGATTTCGGGCTATTACACCGCATTGGAACGCACGATGTTTGTGGGCGAGGTTGACGATGCGTCGCTGAAGATCTGGGAGGCGAATGTCGCGGCCCACGAATACGGCATGAGCCTGCTGAAGCCGGGGGCCACCTGTGCCGAGGTCACCCATGCGATCAACGATTTCTTCGAAGCGCGCAACCTGCTGCAATACCGCACCTTTGGCTATGGTCATTCCTTCGGCGTGCTGTCGCATTACTATGGCCGCGAGGCGGGACTGGAACTGCGCGAAGACGTCGATACGGTGATCGAGGCGGGCATGGTGATCTCGATGGAGCCGATGCTGACCTTGCCCCAAGGCGCGCCGGGGGCAGGGGGCTACCGCGAGCATGATATTCTGATCATCACGGACGACGGGGCCGAAGATATTACCAAATACCCCTATGGTCCCGACTTTAACGTGGTCGGCTAGGTCAACATCTGCCCGTAAACCAACGCAAGGCCGCCCTTGGCCTTGCGTTTTGCCGCGCGCCGCAACGCTTGGTTCTTTCCTTTGATCGCCGGATTTGCGAGAGTTTTTGCAAAATCGGAGCTTTGCCCGATGTAAATGCAAGTAACATTGCCTATATTGATGGCAACACATTGATACGAGGGAGAATTTGATGTCCAACTTTGACGCACAGGTGCGCGAGTCCCAAAGCCAGGTGGCCGAAGCACAGGCCAAGATCAGCGAACTGACCAGCCGTATCGAAACCGCGCGCGCCAAGTTGAAGGCGGGCGACGACGCGATGATCGACATCGAGAACGCCACGCTGGAAGACGTCCACGCCCACACCGACGTGATGAACGCCAATATCGCCGAGCTGATCATGGGTCTGGACGATGTGACCTCGGCCTTCTCCAAAGACTTTGACGAGATGCGCAATAAAACCGGCTGGGAAAGTTTTGTCGGCATCTTCTCGCGCGGGAAATCCGACAGTATGCGGCAGGAACGGGTGCGCACGGCGTCGATTGATGACAAGCTGCAAGACCTGATTTCCAAATCGGACATCATCGTGCAACTGCTGCAAGGGCAGTTGACCATGCTGGAAGAGCAAAAGGTCAAGGTCGAGGGCAACCTGACCGAAACGCTGGACGAGCGTGAATTCACGGTGCAGGAACTGACCGCGCTGCAAAACGACATCAAGGCAATGGACCCGAAAATCATCGGTCTGGAAAACCAGATCGCGTCGGAAACCGATGCCGCAAAGCGCACCAAGCTGGAAACCGAACTGGCCGATCTGAACAGCCAGTATAACCAGATGGTACAGACCGAACAGGTCAAGCTGGCCAAAAGCCAGACGCTGGAACGCTATATCGAAAAGGGCAAAACCTGGATCGACTCGTTGCAAAACCAGGCGGCGACGCAGATGGTGCTGATCAACAAGCTGCAAACAGACACCAAACAGCGTGTGGTTCTGTATGACGCGCTGACCAAATCGCTGAAGACGGCGCAACAGCAGGACGTGGCCCACCGCATCAACGAAATCGGCGTGAAAACCGACCAAGAGGCACAAACCGCCATGGCCGGCATCGGTGCCGCCACCAACGCGCGCATGGCCGACATGCTGGAAGCGCACGAGGACCACATGGTTTTCGCCCGTGACGTGCTGGAGCAAAAGGCCAAGGCCGACGAACGCTTTGCCCGCCGGTTCGAGGCCATCGTGAAAAAGCACGACAGCAATGCGTATGGCGGGTGAGCGGGCGAAAAGGACAGCCTGAGCAATGACCGCCCTGAATGACACCGTCGGCCTGACCGACCTTTTCGCCTCGCGCCGCTATTTCCGCAAGTTCGAGGCGATCATGGCCCACATGACCCGCGTCGCGGGCGTGATGGAGGCCGAAGGCACGCTGACCCGTGACGAAGTGAACATCCTTGTCGGCTATGCCGCGGCCCTGAACTATACGTTCAAGGCGCTCAGCCTGAAATACCTGCTGGTCGGGCGCGACACGGGGCGGTTCTTTGGATCGCTGGCCATCGACGCCACCGAAAGCGGGTTTCCGGCGGCGGACGAGCTGATCACTATGGCGTCGGACGCGCAGCAGGCGGAAAAACATCTGCTGGGGATGCCATCGGTGGACGAACTGAAGGCGCAGATGGTGCAGGTGATTTTGGGCGACCGCACGGTGCCGACCAAGCTGCAATTCGCCCTGTCGCAACGTCTGTATTACGAGGAACTGCTCAAGGGCAAACTGTTCTGGCCGCGCAATGATCCGGCGATCGACTGGTTGGGCAACACCGGCGAACGGCGGCGGTTTCGGATGCATTGGGCGGTCTACGACAGTCAGGTCAACCTGCCGGTGATCTACATGATGGAGCTTGAGGACACGGGCCGCACCGCGCTGCCCAAGGATCAGCGCCGCTGGCCCGAAGTGCAGGCACACCTGATGGCGCAGTCGCTGGGTGGGCTGAAGCTGATGACCATCGCCAAGGGTTTTGACGAGGATTTCAACGACCTGCACCCCAAACGCCTGCGGCGGTTTCACGTGGGGCCAATGTATTCGGATGCGTTCACCAAACAGTCGGGGCCGATTGGCGACGTGCTGTCACAGGCGCGCGCGCCGGACGGCCAGGACTGGGCGTTGGTCTGGACCGAGGAGGACTTGCAATCGGATCGCGTGGTAGAAGAGCGCGCAGGCTGGTTTTCGTCCGTCGAGCGCGAGATATTCAAGCTGGACCCCTTTGCCGGGCGCGGCGCCGATACGGGCACCACGCGGATGGAGCGCAGCATCATCCTGCCGCAGCGGCCCTATCAGGTGTTGGAAGAACTGAACCCGCCGGGGTTCCGGTCGGTGGCCAAGTTCGTGGTCAGCGATGCGGGGCGGGTGCTGCGGTACTAAGCGGGGCGCTTTTGGCGGTTCGGCCCTCCGGGGGGAGTTTATTTTGCAAGATGAAGATTGAGGGAAGAAGATGAGCCAGACAGCCGACCAGATGGAGCTGCGCGAGCAAGAGATCACCGCGCATTACGCGATGGCCTTGGCGATGTTGCAGGGCTTTGACCACGCGCCGCGGATCGGCAAGGGGGTTGAGGCCCCGCAGCAAGAGGCATCCGCGGGCATCGGCACACGGCGGCGGTTTCGCACCACGACGCCGGGTCTGGTGACACGGCGCAGCACGGTGACGGGTGCCGTGCAGTTGATCGCGCGGGTCGAAGGGGAGGACGACGCGCTGATGTCGCCCTTGCAGGCAACGGTACTGAACGGGCTGCGGCGGGCGATTTCCATCGCCCTGGCGGTGGCCGAGAATTACGCCGATGTGTCGGGGCTGGGTGATTTGAAGCGTGCGAACCTTGAGGGCAATTTGCCCGACGCCCGCAAGGTCGAGTTTTCGGAACTGCTGGCGGGCGAGGCGTTGGTCACGCTTTATGTGTTTGGCAATGCCACCGCGTACCTCATGTCCTCGCACCAGTCGGAAGTGACCGTCGAAGTGGGCGATGTACAGGAAATGCTGACGGACAACGGCCAGACTGCCCTGCACGGCGCGCTGTGGGAACTGGATCAGGACATCGCCGCCCACGCCACCGACGACGCGCGGCTGGTGGCGACCGTCGCCGCCTTTGCCGAGGCGCTGATGGAAAAGGTCGCCCTGCGCGCGCAAGAGGCACCGCGCCTGTCCGGTTTCACCAACGCCGTCTGGCGGGTCGAGGCGGATGATTTCACCATCGCGGGCTTTACCCCCGCGACCAAGGCGAAGTCGACCAAGCTGACGATGACCTTCAAGAAACCCAACGAGGTCGTGGGCAACCATATCGCCAAATATCAGGCGATGAAGCTGGCCAAGATGCTGATGGCCTATGACTTTGACCGCAAGCTGAACCCCTTTGCCGAACTGGGCGGGTTCATCTTTACCTTTATGGGCGATGGCAAGCCGGGCACGGGCAAGACCACGCTGATCCAGATGATGGCGGGGCTGATCAACGATTATTGCGCGGTGGCGGGCTATCCGTTCCGCTATCAGAACCTCAGCACCGACAACATCGACAGCTATCAGGGCAAGTCGGGCCAGAACGCCAAGGCGTTTATCAACACGATCATTGATCCCAATGCCATCGGTTTCGGCACCATCGACGACATCGACCAGCTTGCCGGCAAACGCGGCGACCGGCAGTCCAGCGCGGGGCAGCTGGAGATCACGGCGGTGCTGATGGAAAGCTTTGCCGGGGCCAATACGGTCGTGCGGGGCAACTGCACCTTTGGCATGTTCTCGAACTACCCCGAAAACGTGGACGACGCCCTGCGCCAGCGCGCGGGGGCGCGGTTTCTGGTGGACGGGCCGCAAACGCGCGAGGATTACATCGACATCCTGTACCTGCTGATGGGCAAGAACCACGACATTCCCGTGGGCGCGCATCAGGTGTTTTCGGCGCAGGAAATCAAATCGGCTGTCGCCGCATCCTTCGAAAGCCACAGCCGCCCGCACGAGGCGGGGCTGATGCAGGTGTTTGACAGGGTGCACGACCAGATCGGCGAATTGGACACGATTGCCAAGCTGGGGACCTACCTGAAAGGCATTCAAGAGGCGGACGCGCGGTTCACGGGCCGTGCGATCAAGAACATCACCGACGCGGTCAAGGTGCGGGCGATGGATTTCGAGCTGCCGGATGAGTGGATGGAGAACCCCGAGCTGTTCCTGTTCAAAAGCTATGACGCCAAGAAGGACATGATCGCCGAGCTGCGCCAGCCGATTACGGTGGAGATGGTGATACAAGAAATCAACCGCTATGCGGATTCCGAGTTCCGGTACGCGGACAAGTCGGACGAGGTGGCGATTGACGCGATGGTGCGGGACTTTGGGCGGCAGGAAGCGGCGAAGAAGCGGCATTTGGAGGGTAAGCGATGAAACAGGAAGGCTCCAGCGGGGCCTTTCCGTCGCGAACGGGCGGAGCTCCGGTGGCGCAGAGATTCACGGGTATGTTCAGTCAGAGTGATAGGATAACCCAATGAACCGCCTCATCCGCCTCGGCCTCATGTTCGGCAACCTCTACCCCGTCACCAGCCCCGCGCTGGTGGAACGCTATAACCGCGCGCTGGAGCATCTGACCGGCAAGCGCACCACGCTCACCGATTTCTACATCGACCTGTCCGGCTTTTCCCCCGAAGTGGGCGCCGATCTGGGTGATCCGCTGTACCTGAACAAGGGCGGCGTGAACCGGCAGTTTATCCTGCTCAGCACCGACCAGAAACGCGCGCCGCTGCTGGATGCGAAATTCTCGACCTCGCGCACCATCCTGCGGCGGTTCATCGAGGACAACGAGGCGGCGCTGTTTGCGCTGACCGCGCGGGATGCGGTGGCGGGCGAGCTGGTGAATTCGGTCTATGACGTGTCCAACCCGCAGCGCCTGTTCGACATTCGCGCGATCACCATTGATGCGGACACCACCGCAGGCACCGTGCGCAATGCCGAAAAGCTGGCGGGCAAGGTGGACCGGTTTCTCGAAGCCGAGGACGCATGGTTTGACGATGTGCTGATCGCCGAGATGATCGGTCTGGCCGCGCAAACCGGTGACGTGACCCGCAACCCCGTGAAGCTGAAGAAAACGCGGTTCGAGCAGGGCAATTTCTGGACGGCGCATTTCGGCGGTCTTTATGTGTTCCAGAAGGTCGAGCATCCGGCGGTGATTGCCGGCGGGGATGCCTCAGCACTGGGTGAATTGCCCATCAAGCATGTGTTCGAGACAACCCAGCGCAACCAGATCGCGCGGTTTCTGGAGCTGAACGGGCTGGCCGAACCCATCGTGGCGGCGCGGGGCATCGATTCGGCTGCGATCCTGCGGCAAAAGATGGATTTCATTCTGGTGGACGCGGTCACCTCGGCGGGCGTTGATCTTTCGGGGACCACCCGCGCCGACATGCGGCGGTTGGCGCGCAATCATGCCCAGCACCTGCCCGAGGAATTCCACGCGCTTGCGTCGCTGGTCAACTGGGCCGAGAACGGCGGCGCGTGGCCGCGCATCACCTCGGACCATCCGGCCTATTTCTACACGCTGCGGGCGGCGGCCCATGCCGATGCCGATCTGGTCAATATGCTGCTGGCCGAACTGACGCCCAAGGACGTGCGCCAGTTGTTCATCTGTCACAAGCAGATGTTCTATGACACCTATGCCCGCTGGCCCGATGCCAAGAAAGAATATGTCGCGCAATATCTGGCGGCAGAGTATCAGGCGGACAAGGTCGGCACGCGCGACGCGCTGTTCGGCCATGACGCCCCGATGGAAGAGCCGCCCGCAGCCACCACCCGTGCCAAGCCGCAGACGTTGGACGACCTTGTCGCCCGTGTCGGCCCCTGGGGCGCAGTCAGGAGATAGCCATGTTTGCATTGCTGCGTTTGATCGGTGTCGGCTTTGTCGTGCTGACGATCATCTACATCGCCCTGTCGCTGTATTCGCGCAGCGTGCGCAAGGGCAAGCTGCGGGCGGAATGGCGCGAACAAGCGCAGGCCGGTGTCGCCGAGCAATCGGAAGAGGCGTTTGTAGATATTGGTATGATCGAATACGACAACTCTTTGCGGCGCAAGCTGATCCTTGGCGTCTATGTGGTGCCTACGGTTCTGGTGGGCGCCATCATCTATCTGACCAATTTCGCCTGAACGGAGGCCCCCTATGCGCTATCTCAAATGGTTTTTCATCATCGTGTTCTGGGTCCTTGTGGCGGCAATCTTCCACTATACCCTGCCGCAGAAGGACATCGTGCGGATCACTGATACCTACGAAAAGCGAATCGACTTCGGTGAAAACTCGATCTTCTGGGCGCAGGCGGATGTGGGCACGGATGGCACTGCGTCCAATCGCGATGTGTTCTTTATCCAGACGCGGCTGGCCAACTCCGACCGGGTGATGGTGTACCGCAACGAAGACACCGGCTGGGGCTGGCCGCCGTATTTCAAATTCGACACCTCGAACCTTCAGGCCGAGGCCGGGGATCTGAAGTCGACCGCTGCCAACCCGCGTTATGTGATCATCAAACATTACGGCTGGCGCTTGGTATTTGGTACGGTTTTTCCCAACGCCATCTCGGTAACGCCAGTTGACGGCCCCGATGCGTCCAAGGGCATTCCGTTCCTGAACATCTTTATCCTGACGCTGTTCTTCATGGTGGTCTATTTCATCTGGGTGCGCTGGCGCCGGTTCCGTCAGGCGCGGATCGACCCGCGGCTTGAGGAAATGCAGGACAACTGGGAAGCCGCAGGCGACGCGATGGCTGACCGTCGCAGCCGGTTCTCGCGCTGGCTGGACACGTGGAAAACGAAATAGGCCCATTTGCCCAATCATCGGCCCAATCATCTGGATGTGATCGCGCCAAGGGTGGACTTGGCGCGGCGCATCGGCCATTTCCGATAGTATGACGGTTTTGCGTTCATTTTTACTGGCTTTGATGGTCTTCGTGGCAATGCCATGGGGGGCGTTTTCGGCTGTCTATCCGGCGCTGGCCCGGCCTGCCCACGCGGCCGCATCGGATGCATCACAGGTTGCCGCTGTGCCGGCATCGGTCGAACGCCCGCGCAAACGCTGCCGCACGGCCACCTTGCCGGGGTCGCCCTGTGCGCAGGACATGCGCCTGCACGACGCTGTTACGCTGGACGCGCCGGCCCGTGATGCGGACATGCCGGTGCCGCAGGACAGGGTGTTGCGCAGCAGCGTGACCAAGCCGCCCCCGCAAGGACCACCACGCCTGATCTGACCGGACCCACCGGCGCGTGCTCCGCGTCATTCCCGATCAGATCAAAGGATACCCCAAAATGTTGACCAGACGTATGTTCGTCGCCTGCGGCGCCGCTGCGACCTTGGGCGCCTGTGCCCGCCCTGAACCCACGCCGGTGGCTGCCCCCCCGGCGCCGGTGATCCCGCCACTGCCTGCGTTCTATCAGGCAATCCCTGATGAGCCGTACCCCGTACCCGCGGTGCCCGAGGGCATTCTGAAGCCGGAATATTGGCGGCAAGAGGTCACCAACCTGTGGCCGCAACACGCCCGTGGCACCATTGTCGTCGATCCCGACGATGCCATGCTGTATTTCATCGAAAGCCCCGAAACAGCGACCCGCTATGGCGTCAGCGTCGGTGCCGCAGGCTTTGCCTGGGACGGCACGGCGCGCTTGCAGTTCCGCCGCGAATGGCCGGTGTGGAAAGTGCCCGCCACGATGATCGCCCGTAAACCGGAACTGGCGCCGTATTCCGTGGACAAGGGCGGCATGCCGCCCGGCCCCGGTAACCCGATGGGGGCGCGGGCGCTGTACCTGTTCGAAAACGGTGTCGATACGCTGTACCGCATCCACGGCGACGCCGACCCGCGCGAGCTGGGGCGGAACGTGTCGTCGGGCTGCATAAGGATGCTGAATCAGGACGTGATCCACCTGTATGGCCGCGCATTGCACGGGGCGGATGTGATCGTATTGCCGTCGATGAAGTCCTCGGGCACAGCAGGCGTTTATTGAATTGATACGCGGTGCGTGCAGGGATCGCCTGCCCGCACCGCGTCAGTCTGCGAACAGGTAGTCGGCGCTTGCGATTTCGTGGGCCTTGTCCTCGCCGATGCTTAGAAAGTTTGACAGGGCGCGGGTGTTTTCCTCGACCGTGGCCCCCTCGCGCATACGGCTCATGTTCTCGAACTCGGCGTCGCGGATGCGGTCGCTTTCAAAGACCATGTCGTTGCGAATGGTCGGCAACAGCCGTTCCAGCGTTTCCGAACTGGTCTGCTCGCCCGCCAGACCGACGCGCATGGCGTGGCCGATCAGGTAGTTGTCAGTGAACTTGCACTGGATTTCCAGCATCCGGGTTATCGACCGGTCGCCTGCAAAATCCTGCAACAGGTCCAATTCGCCCGGGTCCATGCACACGATCAGCCGGTCGGTTTCGTAATAGTCGAACAGCATGCGCATCAGCGCCCGCCGGTGCCGCGTGCGTTTGCCCAGCGTTTTCTGGATGCCGCCCAGATCCGGCAGCGGTGTGTTTTCTTCGTTAAACAGGTATTCGATGGCGGGCACATTGGTGACCTGCCGGATACGCTCCAGCACTCGTTTGGCCACGTGCCATTTCTTGCAGATCACGATCATCAGCTCGCGTTCACGGCCCAACGTCGATTCGGTTTCCCAGAACCGCGTGGCAAAGCGGCGTCCAATGCGCCCGCGCCCGCTGAGGAATTTGAACAGGCTGCGTCCTTCGTTCGAGATCTGGAAATGCACCCCTTCTGCCGCATACAGCAGCCCAAGGCGACGTTTCAGATCGCGCGCCTCGGGGCTGATCTTGCGGGCGAACAGGAAATCCTGACTTAGCAACAGGTCGTAGTGATCGTCGTAGAACACCACGGGCATCCCATAGTCGGTGAACATCAGGAAGGTCAGCGTGCGCGTGCGGATTTCATTTTCAGGCACCACATGGCGCACGATGGTCTGAAAGAACGTCTCGTCGGGAATCCAGGTGGTGCGGAAGAACCGCATGACGTCGCGGCGCTTCTTGGTGAACTCCAGCACCCATTCGACCGTGCGACGGCGCAGGCACCACCACTGGCTGCCGATCTGCACCTGAATGTCGCTGGGAATCTCGCGGGTCAGGCCAAAGCGTTGTTGCAGATGGTAGCTGGTGTAGAACCGCCATTTTTGCGTGCGTTCGTTGAAGAAGTGGCGGTAAATCAGCCGCTCTTCCTTCATGCCGGTCTTGATCCAGTCGCTTTCGAAATAGTCGAAGCTTTCGATAAAGTCGGCGTCGTTGTCGTCCAGGAACTGGTGCGTGTACTCGGCAGATTTGATCGCCATACAGTCGCCGGACAGCATGTAGAAATGCGTCGCACGCGGGAACGCTTTGGCGGCGGATTCGACCGCGTACAGCGTCGCCTGCACCAGCGACCATTCCCCCCAGCCGCATTTGATGCGCTTGTGGGCAAAGGTCACGTTGGGGTTGTCGTCCAGTGCTGCGCGGATCGCCTTGAAATGTTCGGATTTGGCCGAGGCGTCAAAATGGATCGACATATAGTCGCCGGCCGCAGTCAAACGTTCGGCCTGCTTGATGATGGCGTCCGGGTCTTTGTGACACAGCAATATGTAGGCGATTTTTGCCATACGAAAAACTTACGGACCCTTTACCTGTTGTTGTTTACCTAGATAGAGATGAAGGGTGATTGAATAAACAGCATTTATTTGCTTTTTTGCTGCGACAGACAACTGCTGCCCGTTGAAGCAGCAGGGAATCAGAGGAATACAGGTATGGGTTTCCCCGGAACGTGGATGACGGAAAGCGAAAGCGTGGTGTACCGCGTGGTGCCCAAATGCGCCTGCTCGACCATTGGCCAGATCATGTATTACTCCGATCACGGCGCATTTTTCGATGGCGACATTCACGACGCCAAGGGCGGGATGCACAAGTGGGCGCTGGAAGACAGTCAGGCGCCGATCACGGCAAATGTGCAAAACCACAGTTCTTATGCGTTCACCTGCGTGCGCAACCCCTACACCCGCATCCTGTCGTCATTCTTCGACAAGATCTGCGGCATCCAGCGCAACGGTAAACGCTATCGCGGCAATCTGGTGCCGCTGCTGATCCAGAAATACGGGATCGAAGTGGGCGGTGACGACGGCAAGCAAGAGTTTGACCAGATCGCCAGCTTTCGCCGGTTCTTGCTGTTCACCCGTGACACCATCCGTTGGCGCAAGCCGATGGAGCCGGACATTCACTGGTCGGCCATGTCAGGCCATGTGTCGACCTATATTGTGAACGGCGGCAAATACGACAAAATCATCTGGACCGAAAAGTTCAATGAGGGGATGCAAGAGGTGCTGGACGCCATCGAGACCCCGAAAAAGGTCAACATCGCCGAAATCCCACGCTTTAACGAAAGCGAAGGGCACGGGCCCAAGCGGTTGCATCCGGTCGAGGACTATTTTGACGATCTGTCGATGCATCTGGTTTACGAAATCTATAAGCGCGATTTCGAAGTGTTCAAATACGATTTTGAAAATCCGGCCAACAAGATGCCCATCGCCGAGATTGATCTGGACGAAGTGCACAAGAAGCTGGGCGATTAATCGCCCGCTTGCTTGATGATCGTTGCAACGCGTTTGCCGGCTGCTGCTGCCCCTTTGTAACTGGGGTGGACCATGTCGGCTGCGTGAAACGACCGGTCCCCGTAAGGCACCAGATCGGCCATCGGAACGAACCACACGCCGGTGTCACGCTGCGCCATCTGGGTGACGCGCGCATCCAGCTCGTCGCCCTCGTCGCGGCAGTGCTCGATCGGCGATCCGCGGCCCGGGCTGCGCAGGTAGCCGACATAGACCACACGCGCACCCGTGCTGCGCATCTTGGCCACCAGTTCAGGAATTTCGCCACGCGTGCCATCCTGGGAAATCAGCTTGGTCATCTTGCGGTCGCAGCGGTTGCAGTTGCAGCCCAGCCACAGATCGTTGCCGCCACCGTTCATGATGACCCAGCTCCAGGGGCCGGGGCGATACTGGCGGGCGATGTTGAACCCCAGCGCGCCGGTCAGCGGTAACTTGTAGATCATCCGCGCGCCCATCACGGACCGGTTCGTTACTCGCTGGCCCAACTCTTGCTCGACAACGTCGGGAATCGACTGGTTGGCGCTGGAATTGACCGCGAAAAACGAATCTCCGATGGCCAGAATGCGCGCAGGATCTGCCCCCGCAGGCGTGGACAACATCATCAAGACCATCAACAGAATCGGTTTCATCAGGATTCCCTTTGCCAAAAACATACCGCTTCCTTGCATCACAGTTGCCGTAAATTGTGAAAGTGGTGCGGCGATATTGTGAAATGCGCCTCTTCACCCTACATCCCATTGCTATGGCACAGGTAAAGAACGCAGACCCGAATTACAAAGTGATCGCTGAAAACCGGCGGGCACGGTTTGACTATGCGATCGAGGAAGATCTGGAATGCGGGATCATCCTGGAAGGGTCCGAGGTCAAGTCGATGCGTCAGGGCGGATCGAACATCGCTGAAAGCTATGCCGCCGTCGAGGATGGTGAGCTGTGGCTGGTGAACAGCTATGTCGCGCCCTACGATCAGGCCAAGACGTTCCGCCACGAGGAACGCCGCCGCCGCAAGCTGCTGGTCAGCCGCAAGCAGATGTCCCACCTGTGGAATGAAACCCAGCGCAAGGGCATGACGCTGGTGCCGCTGGTGTTGTATTTCAACCATCGCGGCATGGCCAAGATCAAGATCGGCATCGCCAAGGGCAAAAAGAACCACGACAAGCGCGAAACCAGCGCCAAGCGGGACTGGAGCCGTCAAAAGGCGCGGTTGCTCAAGGATCACGGCTGATCGGGACGCGAACGGCGATCTATCTTGCGAAGGCGGCGCAGCAGGGTTAGGGAAAACACGTTTATTCACGCACGGAGGCCACCCATGTCCGATGATCCCAAAACGCTTGTCTCGACCGATTGGCTGGCCAAACACATCAAAGACCCCGATTTGCGGATTCTGGATGCGTCCTGGTACCTGCCCGACGCCAACCGCGACCCCAAGGCCGAATATGACGCGGCCCACATTCCCGGTGCGCGGTTCTTTGACATCGACGATATTTCCGACGCGCGGTCGGACCTGCCGCACATGGCGCCCCCGGTTGAAAAGTTCATGTCGCGGATGCGGGCGATGGGCGTGGGCGACGGCCATCAGGTTGTGGTTTATGACGGTGCCGGCATCATGTCCGCGCCGCGCGTGTGGTGGCTGTTCCGCCTGATGGGCCATGAAAACGTGGCCGTTCTGGACGGCGGTTTCCCCAAATGGCAGGCCGAGGGCCGCGCCGTCGAGGACATGCCGCCCGTGGTCAAGGACCGCCACCTGACCGTGCGGTTCCAGAACCATCTGGTGCGCGATGTCACGCAGGTGTCGCAGGCGTCGAAACTGGGCGATGCGCAAATCATCGACGCCCGCGCCGCCGCCCGTTTCCGTGGCGAAGCGCCCGAGCCGCGCGAAGGACTGCGTGCCGGTCACATCCCCGGATCGCGCAACGTGCCGTTCAACACATTGTTGAACGATGACAAAACCCTGAAATCCCCCGCCGAGGCGCGCGCGGTCTTCGAGGCCGCAGGCGTTGACCTGTCGCGCCCGATGATCACCACCTGCGGGTCCGGCATCACCGCGTCGGTTCTGGCGCTGGCGCTTGAACGGATCGGGGTGGATGCTTGGTCGCTTTACGATGGATCCTGGGCCGAATGGGGGATGTTCCCCACCGTGCCCGTCGCAACCGGAGACGCATGATGTTCGAAACTCTCAAGCCGCAGGCACCCGATAAAATCCTGTCGCTGATGGCGCAATACAAAGAAGACCCGCGCACCACCAAGGTCGACCTTGGTGTGGGCGTCTACAAGGACGCATCGGGCCTGACGCCGGTGATGCGCGCGGTCAAGGCAGCCGAACACAAGCTGTGGCAAGAGCAGGACAGCAAATCCTACACCGGGCTGACCGGCGATCCTGCGTTTTCGGATGCGATGATCAAGCTGGTTCTGGGCGATGCAGTGCCGCGCAACACGGTTGCGGCGGCCGCGACCCCCGGCGGTACAGGCGCGGTGCGTCAGGCGTTTGAACTGGTCCAGATGGCCAACCCCAAGGCGCGGGTGTTCGTGTCAGATCCGACATGGCCGAACCATTTGTCGATCCTGCAATATCTGGGCATCGAGATGGTGCCTTATCGCTATTTCGACAGCGAAACGCGCAGCGTGTCGTTCGACGCGATGATCGAAGACCTGAAAACCGCGACCAAAGACGACGTGGTTCTGCTGCACGGCTGCTGCCACAACCCGACCGGCGCCAACCTGACGATGGACCAGTGGGCCGAGGTGATTAAGGTTCTGCAAGACACCGGTGCCACGCCGATGATCGACATCGCCTATCAGGGCTTTGGCGACGGTCTGGACGCGGATGCGGCGGGCACCCGTGCGGTGGCTGCGGCTGTGCCGGAATGTCTGATTGCGGCAAGCTGCTCGAAGAACTTTGGCATCTACCGCGAGCGGACCGGCATTCTGATGCTGGTGTCGTCTGATGCGGGCGCACAGGCGCTGAATCAGGGCACTCTGGCGTTTCTCAACCGCCAGAACTTCAGCTTCCCGCCTGACCACGGGGCGCGGCTGGTGACGATGATCCTGACCGACGACGAATTGCGCGCCGACTGGCAGGCGGAGCTGGAAGAGGTCCGTTTGGGCATGTTGAGCCTGCGCAAGCAACTGGCCGGCGAACTCAAACGTCTGTCGAATTCGGACCGGTTCGATTTTCTGGCAGAACATCGCGGCATGTTCTCGCGTCTGGGCACCACGCCCGAGATGGTCGAAAAGCTGCGGGTCGATCACGGCATTTACATGGTGGGCGACAGCCGCATGAACATTGCGGGCCTGAACGAACAGACCATTCCGGTGCTGGCGCACGCGATCATCGACGCCGGCATCTGATCCACCTCTGTTGCGTTGGAATTGAAAGGGCGGTCCTTCGGGGCCGCCTTTTTTGTTGCCGCTCTGACACGTCTGGAAACGAAAAAACCGGGCGCATCGCTGCGCCCGGCTTGTTTTCTCAAGGCTTTAAGTCGGGAGGAAGGAGACCTTAGCCCTTGGAGAATTCGGGATAGGCTTCCATGCCCATTTCGGACATGTCCAAACCGTTGATCTCGTCCTCTTCGGTGACGCGGATGCCCACGGTCGCTTTCAGGATGAACCAGACGATGCCCGAAGCGATGACGGTGAACAGACCCACCACAACGATCGAATAAAGCTGTGTGGCCAGCGACGCGTCGGGGTTGGTCAGGACAACCGCGATCGTGCCCCAGATGCCGCAGAACAGGTGAACCGGGATCGCACCGACAACGTCGTCGATCTTCAGCTTGTCCAGGAACGGAACCGCGAAGACCACGATGATACCGCCAACGGCACCGATCAGCGTTGCCGCACCCAGCGAGGGGGTCAGCGGTTCGGCTGTGATCGACACCAGACCGGCCAGTGCGCCGTTCAGAACCATGGTCAGGTCAGGCTTCTTGTACAGGACCTGTGTCAGGATCAGCGCGGCAATCGCACCACCGGCAGCCGCCGTGTTGGTGTTTGCAAAGATGCGGCTGATGTCTGCCACGTCGCCCACGGTGCCCATCGCCAGTTGCGAGCCACCGTTAAAGCCGAACCAACCCAGCCACAGGATGAAAGTACCCAGTGTTGCCAGCGTCAGGTTCGAACCCGGCATCGGAATGGTGCGACCCTCTTTGTATTTGCCGATACGCGGCCCCAGGATCAGCGCGCCGACCAAAGCAGCCCAGCCACCGACCGAGTGCACGACCGTCGAGCCGGCGAAGTCGAGGAAGCCCATTGCGTCCAGGAAGCCGCCGCCCCATTTCCACGACGCCTGAACCGGATAGATCACGGCTGTGAGGGCGATGGTGAAGACCAGGAAGGGCCACAGCTTGATGCGCTCGGCCAAGGTGCCCGAAACGATCGACGCGGTTGTCGCGCAGAACATCAGCTGGAAGAAAAAGTCGGAACCGGTCGACGCATAGTCATAGGCGTCTGCAGCGTCGGAACTTACGCCAACAGGCTCAAGCCCTGCGGTGCCGAATGCGCCCAGAATGCCGTCGATGCTCCAGCCGTCGCCCGGGTACATCAGGTTGTAGCCCAGCAGGTAGTAAAAGATGGCCGCCAGCGAGAACAGCGCGATGTTCTTGGTCATCTGCATGGTCACGTTCTTCGAGCGGACAAGGCCGCCTTCGAGCATGGCGAATCCTGCGGCCATCCAGAACACCAGGAAGCCGCCCACAAGGAACAGCAACGAGTTCAGGATATATACAGTGTCAGTCGACGCATTTACGCCGGCCGCCGGGCCTGCGTCCTGGGCAAAGCCCAGCGTCGGCAGCAGTGCGACAGACGCCGCGGCTGCAAGGGTAAAGGTTGTGGTACGTTTCATTGTCAGAATGTCCCCGGTTGCGTCGCGTTAAAGCGCGTCTTGGTTGGTTTCGCCGGTGCGCACACGCACGGCCTGTTCGACATCGAGCACGAAAATCTTGCCATCACCGATTTTGCCGGTGTGGGCGGTTTTCTTGATCGTCTCGACCACCTGATCGGCAGCGGCGGAATCGACCACGATTTCCAGCTTGATTTTCGGAACGAAGTTCACGGCGTATTCTGCACCGCGATAAATTTCGGTATGGCCGGACTGAGAGCCAAAGCCCTTGATCTCGGTCACCATCATGCCGCGGACGCCTGCTTCGGTCAGAGCCTGACGGACATCCTCCAGCTTGAATGGTTTGATCGTTGCAATGATCAGTTTCACGCATTTTCCCCTTGTCGTTTGGCCGCATTTCCAGCCGTTTTCCTGATGGCAACAGACGGAACCCAAGGCCGTTGGGGAAGGTCGGGCGCACATTTGCGCCAGAGGAATCCGCAATATGTGCGTAAAAAATGCGCAAACTTTGGAAATTGATGAAATTTTAATCGAAAAAATGATGGGCGTTGCCGAACAGTTCCCCGTGTATCTCGGGCCGCAGACAGGTATTGTGCTTTGAAACAAACAAGGCCGAGCAGGGGTCTAGATGAAGAACACGACACGCGGCAAGCGTCCTTTGGTGGCAGACAAACGGTCTGGCTCCACATCCGCCAAGAAACCGACCACACCACGCAAGCGCCCGGTGAAACGTCGCAAGCCTACGCCGCCCCGGCGTGGCGGGATCATCGGGTTCTTCCTGATGATCTTGCGATTCTTTGTGCGCCTGTTCTGGGCCGTGACGTGGCGCGGCACGCTGGCGGTGGTGGTCGTGATCGGCCTGTGGGTTGGCTATACGGCCACGACCCTGCCCGATCTTGAGGAATTGCTGGACGGTCGCGCACGCGGATCGGTGACGCTCAAGGACTACCAGGGGGCCACATTTGCGTGGCGCGGTGACCAGTTCGGCGGGGTCGTGACGGCCCAAACCGTGTCGCCCAACCTGTTGCACGCGATTGTGGCCACCGAGGACAAGCGGTTCTACAAGCATATCGGCGTCAGCCCGCGCGGCATCGCCAGCGCCATTCGCATCAACCTGCGCGAAGGGCGCGGCCCGCTGGACGGGCACGGCGGTTCGACCATCACGCAGCAGGTGGCGAAACTGTTGTGTCTGGGCACTCCCTATGATCCGACAACAGGCCAGACCGAGAAGGAATACGAACAGGAATGCCGTCGCGGAACCTTGCAGCGCAAGATCTACGAGGCCGTCTATGCCATGGCGATGGAAGCCAAGTATTCCAAGGAAGGCATCCTGACGATTTACATGAATCGCGCCTTTCTGGGCGCCGGTGCCCGTGGGTTCGAGGCAGCAAGCCAACGGTATTTCGGCAAGTCGGCGGCGTCTGTGACGCCGGCCGAGGCGGCGATGCTGGCCGGTTTGCTGGTGGCGCCCACACGGTTTGCCCCGACAAACGATCTGGCACGGTCGCAGAACCGTGCCGCGACGATCATTCGGCTGATGAACGAACAGGGCTATCTGACCAATGCCGAAGCCGCCGAGGCGCAGGCCCATCCCGCCGAGCTAAGCCAGGCGGCAGCCGCACGCGCGGGGGGCTATTTTGCAGACTGGGTCATGTCGTCAGGCCCCGAATTCTTTACCCGCAAGACCACCGAGGATGTGATAATTCGCACCACGCTCGACCAGCGCATTCAACGCGCGGCCGAGGAAGGGCTGCGGACCATCTTCGAGGACAAGGTCCGCGAAGGGTCCAAGGCGCAGGCGGCCATCGTCGTGATGGATGCAGATGGTGCCGTGCGCGCGATGGTGGGGGGGCGTGACAACCAGGTCGCCGGTGCCTTTAACCGCGCGACACAGGCGCTGCGTCAGACCGGTTCGGCGTTCAAACCGTTCGTTTATGCCACGGCGCTGGACCTGGGCTATTCGCCTTTGGACACTGTCGAGGATGCGCCATTGACGATCAACATTCCCGGCTCCGGCCCGTGGTCGCCCAAAAACTACACCAACCGCTATCTGGGCACTGTGACGCTGGCCAAGGCGCTGGAAGAATCGCTGAACATTCCCGCGGTGAAGGTGTCCGAGAGCGTGGGCCGCGAGCTGGTGCGCAACGTTGCCAGTGGCTTTGGCATCGAAAGCGATCTGGCCGCGGGGCCTGCGCTGGCGCTGGGCGCGTCGGAAAGCACGCTGATCGAGATGACGGGGGCTTATGCGGGGTTCCTGAACGGCGGCTCGTCGGTCACGCCCTACGGTCTGACCGAGCTGCGCCTGCTGGGCGATAACGAGCCGCTGATGGGCACCGGCGGCGGCATTGGCGAGCGGGTGATTCAGGAAGAAGCAGCACGGCAACTGGTCTGGATGATGGAAAAGGTCGTCAGCGAAGGCACCGGCGCGCGGGCGCAGTTCGGTGGACGCCAGATCGCGGGCAAGACCGGCACCACACAGGCGGCGCGCGATGCGTGGTTCATCGGGTTCACGGGCAATTATGTGGCCGGTGTCTGGATGGGCTACGACGACAACACACCGCTGACAGGGGTGACAGGCGGCGGACTGCCCGCAGAGATCTGGCGCGAGGTTATGGTGCGTGTGCACGAAGGCGTGCCCGACACACCGCTGCCGATGGACGCGCCGCGCGGGGCGCAGCATGTCGTGGATACGCCGGTTGAACAGCCGCGGCCAACAACGACCGAGGGCATCATCAACAACCTGTTGCGTGATATTCTGGGGGGTGGTGGTGGAAATTCATCGCCACCATCGCAGCCGAAGATCAACGGCGGCGAGCGGTAGCGCCCTCGCAAAAGGGCGCTGCCGGTCTGCGCAACCTCAGCCCATGCGGCTGAGGTCTGCGATCATCTTGTCGATATTGCCGCCATTGCGGTCCAGCAGCGCGCCGATTTCGCTGCGTTCTGTCAACAGCAGGTTCACGCCTTCGATGAACATGTTGTAAAACAGGTTCCGGCCCGATTTGTCTGACACAAGGAAGGTCACTTCGAACGGTGCCTCGCCGCGCAAGAACGCGGTTGTCTTGATCTCGTAGCCGGCCTTGATCTGGCGCGCCGATTTCACTTCGATCCGGCCGCCGATGAACTCGCGGAACCGCTTGCCGTATTTGCGCGAGATATAGCTGGCAAAGACATCACCGAACTTGCGTTTCTGCGCCGCCGATGCGCTGCGCCCGTCCACGCCCAAGGCATATTGCGCCATGATCGGGACATCGCCGTATTTCGCAAAGATGTTCTTAAAGTCGCCGATCATCGCGGATTCAGACTTGCCCGAGCCGATGACCCGGTTGATCTCAGCCACAAGCCCATCAATCAGCGAACGGGCCTGCGCCTCGCTCAGCGCCCAGACCGGACCGGCCACAAGGGCGCCGCCGGAAGCTGCAAGAAAGGTGCGTCGGGTCAGGTTATTGAGCATATGGGTCCTCGTAAATGTCAGAGTACGGGTCATCAGAGTAGGGATCGGCAGCATCGCCGCCGACACTCGACCCCAGTTCAAAGCGCCGGTTCTGAAGATAAATCAGGCGCGCTTGCGAATAGCTGTCGGCACTTTCGTACAAAATCGAATCGACTGTCTCGGAATACCGGCCGCGGTCACCCAGACGTGATGCCAGCTTGGCACCGGTGCTATAGTATTTCTCGGGGCTGGGCAGGCTGTAGGTCAACGGGTTGGTAAACATATCAACGACACGCCCCACCGCATCGCGGCGGGTGGCCGGGCCAACAACCGGCAGTTCGACATAGGGCCCTTCGGCGGCACCCCAGACATACAGGGTCTCGCCAAAATCTGTGTTGTGTTGGGGCACCTGGAATTCGGTGGCCGCATCTACAAACCCGCCAAAGCCCAGAACGGTGTTGGTCAGAAACCGCACCGTCGACAGGCCCGCACCGCGGAAATCACCCTGCAACAGCGAATTCACCATCATGCTGGGCTGGGCAAGGTTGGTGGCAAAGTTGTTGATGCTGTCCTCGAACTCGTCCGGGACCGCTTTGGAATATCCCTGCCCGGCCGGCCGCAGAATGGCCTTGTCCAGCTTGATGTTGAACGCGTGAACCTTGCGGTTGCGGGCTTCGTTCGGGTCATTGATGCCGTCACGGCTGACCACGTCGGGGTTGGACGCGGCACAGGCCGAGACAAGTGCCAAAGCCAGTATTACAATCGGCAGGCGCGCCACAGGGTGCTGGAAGCGATAAACTGACAATGGAAATCTCCGTTTTTTAAGCTTAGACCGTACCTAATACTTTCATGGGCATTGCCCAGACGTGTAGTATGCGAATTATGTCTCTGTGGCAGTTCAGCGACAGAGAGTCTAAAGTCTTTACGCCCGAAAGGGCATAGCAGTCGCCGTATTTCAGGCGAAAAGGTGCCGATGCAAAACCGGGTCCAGAAACGAGGGGTTGCCGAACTGCGGCGTGCCCGTTCCGAAAGCCGTAGCCTGTATTGGCTGGTGGGGGTGTTCAGCCTGTTCGCCAACCTGCTGATGCTGACGGGGCCGCTGTATATGCTGTCGGTCTACGACCGCGTGCTGGGCAGCCGGTCCGAGGCGACGCTGCTCGCGCTGTCGCTGTTGGTTTTGTTCCTATACGGCGTGATGGGCATTCTGGACTACACCCGCAGCCGGATCATGGCCCGCGTCGGGGCACGGTTCCAGATGCGGCTGGACCGCCGCGTGTTCGACGCGGTTGTGCGCAAATCTGCTGTGGCGCCTGACCTGCAAACCCAATCCGGCCTTGCCGATCTGGAATCGGTGCAGCGGTTTCTGACCTCGCCGGTGTTGATCGCCTTTTTCGACCTGCCATGGACGCCGATCTTTATGGCCGGAATTTTCATGTTCCACCCGATGCTGGGCTGGCTGGCGGTGGGCGGCGGCGTGGTCTTGATCGCCATCGCATTCCTGAACCAGTGGCTGTCGCGCGAACCGCAGTTGCGCGCAGGCATCGCAGGCCAGCAGGCCGGTTCGATGTCCGACCAGATCCGCATCGAGGCCGAGATGGTGCAGGCCATGGGGATGCGCGACGCGGCCTTTACCCGCTGGTCGAAAACCCGCAGCCGCGCGCTGAAAGATCAGATTGCGGCAACCGACGTGGGCGGCACGTTCACCTCGATGACCAAGACGCTGCGGTTGTTCCTGCAAAGCGCCATGCTGGGCCTGGGGGCCTATCTGGTGCTGCAAAACGAAATGACGGCGGGTGCCATGATTGCCGGTTCGATCCTTCTGGGGCGGGCACTGGCCCCGATCGAGATGATGTTGAACCAATGGCCACTGGTGCAACGCGCGTCAAAAGGCTGGGACAACATGGCCGAGCTTTTGGGCACGGTGCAACCGGAACAGCCGCGCACAGCACTGCCCAAGCCCAAGGCGCGGCTGGTGGCCAAATCGCTGACCGTGGTGCCGCCGGGCGAAAAACAGGCATCATTGCGCGGCCTGAACTTCGAGCTGAAACCGGGCGAGGCGCTGGGCGTGATCGGACCATCGGGTGCCGGTAAATCGACGCTGGCGCGCTGCGTGACGGGCGTGTGGCGGCCTGCGGGCGGGTCGATCCGTTTGGACAGCGCAGCACTGGATCAATACGATCCCGACGTTCTGGGCCAACACATCGGCTATCTGCCGCAGCGGGTGCAGTTGTTTGACGGCACCATCGCTGAAAATATCGCACGTCTGGCCGAGGTGCCCGATGATGCCGCCGTGGTGGCCGCTGCCAAAAAGGCGGACGCCCACGAGATGATCCTGGAATTTCCAGAAGGCTACGACACGCGCATCAATTCGGGCCAGCAGCGCCTGTCGGGCGGGCAGATCCAGCGTATCGGGCTGGCCCGCGCGCTTTATGCCGATCCGGTGATCATGGTGCTGGACGAACCCAACTCGAACCTCGACAACGACGGCACCGAGGCGCTGAACCGTGCAATTCGCGCGATGAAGGCAGACGGGCGGTCGATCATGATCATGGCGCATCGGCCCTCGGCGATCGAAGAATGCGAAATGCTGCTGATCCTGGATCAGGGGATGCGGGTGGCATTCGGTCCCAAGGACGAAGTGTTGAAGTCGAACGTGCAGAACCACCAGCAGATCACGCAGGCCCCGCGCCGCGCCGGAGGCATCTCATGACCGATACGACAGAAAAAGCATGGAGCGCACGGGCGCCGGTCCTGTTTGGCCTTTTTGGCCTGATCGTGCTGTTCGGCGGCTTTGCCCTGTGGGCGACGCAATCCAACATCGCGGGGGCGATCATCGCGTCGGGCCGGATCGAGGTCGACCGCAACCGCCAGGTCGTGCAACACCCGACGGGCGGCGTGGTGTCGGAAATCGCGGTGCAAGAGGGCGACACCGTCAAAGCGGGCGATTTGCTGCTGGCGCTGGACGACCGGCAGGCGCAGTCGCAACTGGCGATCATCGAAGGCCAGCTTTACGAACTGATGGCGCGGCGCGGGCGGCTCGAGGCCGAGCGCGACCAGACCGACGAGGTCGTCTTTGAAGACGAATTGATGCAGGCCGGCGCAGGCAACCCCGATCTGGAAGAACTGATCAGCGGCCAGCGCAACCTGTTCTTTGCCCGCCGCGACAGCGTGGCCGGTGAAACCGAGCAACTGCAAAAACGTCAGGGCCAGATCCAGAACCAGATCGACGGCATCGAAGCACAGGAAAAGGCGCTGGCGCTGCAATTGGGCTTTATCGAAGAAGAGCTGACCAATCAGAAGGCCCTGCTTGAAAAAGGTCTGGCACAGGCCACGCGGGTTCTGGCGCTGCAACGTCAACAAGCCAGCCTGGACGGGCAATTGGGTGAACTGGCCGCAAACAAGGCACAGGCCGAAGGGCGCATCACCGAAATTGACCTTGAGGTGCTCAAGCTGGCGTCGGCGCGGCGCGAAGAGGCGATCACCCGTCTGCGCGATCTGCGCTACCGCGAACTGGAACTGGTCGAACAGCGGGCATCCTTGTTGCAGGACATCGACAAGCTGCAAATTCGCGCGCCGGTGTCGGGCATTGTCTATGCGATGCGCGTTCAAACGCCGCGCTCGGTCATTCGCGGGGCGGACCCGGTGCTGTTCCTGATCCCCCAAGACCGCCCCTTGGTGATCGTGGCCCAAGTGGACCCGATCCACATTGACGAGGTGCACGTGGGCCAGCAGGTGAACCTGCGGCTCAGCGCGCTGGACCAACGCAGCACGCCCGAACTGGTGGGCGGGGTGACGTTGATTTCCGCTGATGCCTTCGAGGATGAAACGTTGGGGCGGACCTATTACCGCGCCGAGATCACCTTGAACCCCGGCGAGCTGGACAAGTTGAAAGCGGGCGAGGTGTTGATTCCCGGTATGCCAGTCGAGGCATTCATTCGCACCGCCGACCGCACTCCGATGGCCTATCTGATCAAGCCGTTTGCCGATTATTTCAAACGGGCGTTCCGCGAGACCTGAGCGTTGGACGGGGGCCAGCCACCCGTCGCTGCGCGCCGTCCCCCGGAGTTTATCGGGCAAGATGAAGCTTTGGGCCTTTTGATTCCGCGGGCGAGGGACTAGCGTCGCGGCGAAATTCAGCATTGGAGAACGCGATGAGCTTTGCAAAGAAACTGGCAGACCTGGGTGTGGAACTGCCGAATGCACCGGCCCCTGCGGCGAATTATGTGCCCTTCGTTCAGGTGGGCGACATGGTTTACGTGTCGGGTCAGATTTCCAACGGCCCTGACGGCTTCATCACCGGCAAGCTGGGCGCGGATATGGACGTGGCGGCGGGCGCTGCTGCGGCGCGGACCTGTGCGATCAGCCTGTTGGCGCAGGTCAAGGCGGCGTGCGACGGCGACATCGACCGTCTGGTGCGGGTGGTCAAGCTGACCGCTTTTGTCAACTCGACGCCAGAGTTCACCGAACAGCCCAAGGTCGTCAACGGCGCGTCTGATTTTCTGGTCGAAGCGCTGGGCGATGCCGGACGGCATTCGCGTTCGGCGGTTTCGGCGGCGTCCTTGCCCTTGGGCGTGGCGGTCGAGATCGAAGGCATCTTTCAGGTCAAATGATCATGCGGCTGCCGCAGGTCTTTCTGGACATGCCGCTGGCGCATCGGGCGTTGCATGATGTGGCCGATGGCCGGCCCGAAAACAGCCGCGCGGCGATCCGCGCGGCGATTGAACGCGGCTACGGGATCGAGATCGACCTGCAACTAAGCGCCGATGGCCGCGCGATGGTGTTCCACGACTATGCGCTGGACCGGCTGGCCAAGGGCAGCGGTCCGGTGCGCCTGTGCGACGCGGCGACGCTGTCGCGGACGGTGCTGCGCGGCTCGGACGAGGGCATCCCGGAACTGGCCGAAGTGCTGGAACTGGTCGCGGGGCGCGTGCCGCTGCTGGTCGAGATCAAGGATCAGGACGGCGCGATGGGCCCCGATGTCGGCCCGCTGGAGCATGCGGCAGCCAAGGTGTTGCGCGACTATCGCGGACCGGTCGCCGTGATGTCGTTCAACCCCCATTCGGTGGCGCGCATGGCCGAAGTGTTGCCGGACGTGCCCCGTGGGCTGGTGACCAGCGCCTATACCCCCGAGGACTGGCCGCTAAGCGAAGCGGTTTGCGCACGTCTGCGCGACATACCCGATTACGCCCGCGTCGGTGCCAGCTTCATCAGCCACGAGGCCGAGGATCTGGACCGCCCCCGCGTGGCCGAGCTGAAGGCTGCCGGTGCGGATGTTCTGTGCTGGACCATTCGCAGCCCCGAGGCCGAGGCTGACGCCCGTCGCGTGGCGCAGAACGTCACTTTTGAGCAGTATCTGCCATCGCTCAAAGGTTGATCCGACGCCGCTGCGCCACACATAAAGACCGTGGCCGAACCCCACCAAGGCATGAACAAAAGTTAGGCGGACATGAGCGGGCAAGAGGTAGAGATCAGGGTTGTGCCCACGCTGGCACAGATCGACGCAGCGGCGTGGGACGCGTGCGCTTGCCCCGAGGCTGCGGAGGGTGCCCGCCCGAACGATCCGTTCACCACATACCGCTTTTTGCGGGCACTTGAGGACAGTGGTTCGGTTGGCACCGGCACCGGCTGGCAGCCGCAGTATCTGGTGGCGTCGATTGGCGATCAGGTGATTGGCTGCGCCCCGATGTACGTCAAATCGCACAGCCAGGGCGAATACATCTTTGACCACAACTGGGCCCATGCCTACGAGCGGGCAGGCGGGCGCTATTACCCCAAGCTTCAGATTGCAGTGCCGCACACGCCCGCGACGGGGCGGCGGTTTCTGGTGCATCCAGACTTTGCCGAGGCGGGGTTTGCAGCACTTGTGCAAGGTGCCGTGCAACTGGCGCAAAACAACGGCATCTCGACTCTGCACGCCACATTCTGCACCGAATCCGAGGCTGAACTTGGCGTCGAAATGGGGTTGATGCGCCGGACCACGCAGCAATTTCACTGGCACAATGACGGCTACGCGAATTTCGACGATTTCCTTGCCACCCTGTCCAGCCGCAAGCGCAAGAACATCCGCAAGGAACGCGCGCAGGCGCAGGATTTTGGCGGCCAGATCGAAGTGCTGACCGGCGACGCGATCCAGCCGCACCATTGGGATGCCTTCTGGGAATTCTATCAGGACACAGGCGCGCGCAAATGGGGCACACCCTACCTGACGCGGGATTTTTTCAACCAGGCGCAGGCGCACCTGCGCGACGACATCTATCTGGTGCTGGCGCGGCGCGACGGGGAATATGTGGCCGGTGCGTTGAATTTCATCGGCGCACACGCGCTTTATGGCCGCTATTGGGGTTGCACCGAACACCACCCCTGCCTGCATTTCGAATTGTGCTATTATCAGGCCATCGACATCGCCATCGCCCAGGGGCTGAACGCGGTCGAGGCCGGCGCGCAGGGCGAACACAAGCTGGCGCGGGGGTATCTGCCCACTCAGACCCATTCGTTGCATTGGGTGGGTGATCCGGGTTTCTCTGACGCGATTGCGTCCTATCTAAAGGCCGAAGGCGAAGCCGTGGCCGAAGAGATCGAGATTCTGACGGATTACGGCCCCTTCAAGAAAATACAAATCGAGGAACAGGAATGACTGAAAAACTAAGCACCGAGACGCGCAAGACGTTGCTTGCGCCGTTGAAGGAGAACGGATGGGACATGGTCGATGGCCGCGATGCCATCGCCAAGACATTCAAGTTCAACGATTTCGCGGATGCCTTTGGCTGGATGACCCGCGCCGCGTTCTGGGCGGAAAAATGGGATCACCACCCCGAATGGGATAACACGTACAATACTGTTAATGTGGTGCTGACCACGCATGACGTTGACGGCCTTAGCACTCTGGACGTCAAACTGGCGCGTAAAATGGACAGCCTCGCAGGATAGAATATGTTTCAAGACTTAATGAATACCGAGATTTTTGGCGGCAACACGATTGCCGATTTCCTGACCCTGAACATGCTGGCGTCCATCGCCGGATCGGTTGTCGGCGCGATTGTGATTGTTGTTGTCGGCTGGATCATCGCCGCATGGCTGGGCAGCCGTGTGCGCAAGATCGGCACGGCGCACGCGCATCTGGACAACACGCTGTTCAACTTCCTTGGCTCGATCGTGCAATACGTCATCATCGGCTTTACGATGCTGATCGTGCTGAACACATTCGGCATCCAGACCACGTCGATCGTCGCGGCCGTGGGTGCGGCCGGTCTGGCGATTGGTCTGGCCTTGCAAGGGACGCTGTCGAACGTTGCGGCGGGGGTGATGCTGATCCTGTTCCGCCCGCTGAAAATCGGTGATTTCGTCGATGTGGCCGGGCAGATGGGCACGGTCAAGGATGTGACGCTGAATTACACCGAACTGGCCAGCCTGTCGAACACCCAGGTGATCATCCCCAACAAGGAAGTCTGGGGCAACGTGATCGAGAATTATTCGGTCTACCCCACCCGCCGTGCCGAATGGTATTTCGGTGTGGGGTATGGTGCCAACCTGAAAGATGCCGAGGACACGATCCGCGACACCATCATGGCCGACCCGCGTGCGCACAAAGACCCCGAACCGTTCATTCAGGTCGGCAATCTGGGCGACAGCTCGGTCGATTTCCGGGTGCGGGTGTGGTGCAATGCGTCTGACTACTTTGCCTTTACCAACGACATGAACCGCAAGGTCAAGGAAGCGTTGGATGCCAAGGGCGTCGATATTCCGTTCCCCACGCGCACCATTTATCAGGCTGCGGCGGAGTAAGTTTCGCAGTCCAGACATGAAAAAAGGCCCCCGTTGCGCGGGGGCCTTTTGTATTCAGGGTAACCCATGGGTGACCTGCGCCGAGGGTAACCCGTGGGAGACCTTTACATGCTGTCCAGCAGACCTTCGCCGCCGGACACGTCACAGACGCCAGAGTTTTCTTCGGCCTGAAACAGGGTCACCTTGCCGTCATCGACCAGCATCGCATAGCGTTTGGACCGTGCGATCAGACCGGCGGGCGGCGCGTCAAAATCCATGCCGATGGCTTTGGTGAACTCGCTGTGGGCATCCGACAGCATGGTGATGCCTGCCTCGGTGGCGCCGGTGGCTTCGCCCCAGGCTTTCATCACGAAAGGATCGTTGACCGACACGCACATGATCTCGTCCACGCCTTTTGCGTCGAACTGGTCCTTGGTGCGGATGAACGACGGCACGTGGGCCGAATGGCATGTGGGGGTGAATGCGCCCGGAACAGCAAAGATCACGACTTTGCGGCCTTTGGTCTTGTCGGCCAGGTTGACCGGTGCGGGGCCTTCGGCGCCCATTTCCACCAGCGTTGCGTCGGGCAGTGTGTCACCTTGAGAGAGTGCCATTGTCGGCTCCTTTCGGGAATTGTGTTATCGTCGCTTCCCGATATAGGGTCCAACAGGGATTTGGGCCATCAAATTCGCCCGAAATATCAGGGAAGGTACGCAAAATGCACGTGATTGTTATCGGAGCCGGTCAAGCCGGATCATCCTGCGTGGCCAAGCTGCGCAATGGCGGGTTTGACGGTCAGGTGACATTGATTGGCGCGGAAAGCGTGCCGCCCTATCAGCGTCCGCCGCTGTCCAAAGGGTATCTGCTGGGCGAGATGGCGTTGGAGCGGATGTATCTGCGTCCCGAAAGCTTTTACAGCGACAACAATATTGATCTGCGCATGGGGGTAAAGGTCGAGGCGATTGATCCCGTGGCACGGACCGTCACCGTGCCGGGCGAGGTGCTGCATTATGACCAGCTTGTTCTGGCCACCGGGTCGGACCCGCGCCGTTTGCCAGCGGCCATTGGCGGCACGCTGGACGGTGTGTGCACCGTGCGCGATCTGATGGACGTGGACAGCATGGCGCCACGGTTTACCGCAGGCGCACGGGTGCTGATTGTCGGCGGCGGCTATATCGGGCTTGAGGCGGCGGCGGTGGCGTCCAAGCTGGGGCTGAAGGTGACCCTGGTCGAGATGGCCGACCGGATCTTGCAACGGGTGGCCTCGCCCGAGACCAGCGCATATTTCCGCAACCTGCATTCCGGTCATGGCGTCGACATCCGCGAAGGCGTCGGGCTGGACCGTTTGCTGGGCGAGGGCGCGGTGCGTGGTGCGCGGTTGACCGATGGCAGCGAGCTGGAGGTTGATTTCGTGATCGTGGGTGTTGGCATCGCGCCAGCGTCGGCTTTGGCCGAAGCGGCAGGGGTGGCGATGGACAACGGCATCAAGGTTGATGCCCACGGTCGCACGTCAGACCCCCACATCTGGGCGGCGGGCGACTGCGCGTCCTTCCCCTATCGCGGCAACCGTATCCGGCTGGAGAGCGTGCCAAACGCGATTGATCAGGCCGAAGTGGTGGCCGAAAACATCATGGGCGCCGACAAGGAATACGTGGCCAAACCGTGGTTCTGGTCGGATCAATACGACGTGAAACTGCAAATCGCCGGGCTGAACGTGGGGTACGACCGGGTTGTAACGCGCAGCAGCGGCGCTGCGGTGTCGTTCTGGTATTATCTGGGCGACCAGTTGCTGGCGGTGGATGCGGCCAACGATCCGCGCGCCTATATGATCGGCAAGCGGCTGATCGAGGCGGGCAAGACGGCCGACCCTGCCATCGTCGCCGACCCCGACGCCGACTTGAAACCGCTGTTGCAAGCGTGAGGATCATCGCCGGCACATGGCGCGGCACGGCGCTGGCCCATGTGGGCAAGGGGGATGCGGGTGCGCATCTGCGCCCCACGTCGGACCGCGTGCGCGAAAGCCTGTTTTCGATCCTGACCAGCCGGGGCGCGATCGACGGCGCGCGGGTGCTGGACCTGTTTGCAGGCACCGGTGCCCTGGCGCTTGAGGCCTTGTCGCGCGGCGCTGTGCAGGCGGTGCTGGTTGAGAATGGCCGTGTCGGTCAACAACTGATCACCGAGAACATCAAGAAACTGCACGCCGAAGACTCCACCACGCTGATGCGCAATGATGCCACGCGGCTGGGCGCATGGATTGCCGCCCCCTTTGATCTGGTGTTTCTTGATCCGCCCTATGGCAAGGGCATGGGCGACAGCGCGCTGCGGTCGGCCGTGGCCGGTGGCTGGATCGCCAAGGGGGCCTGCGTGGTCTGGGAAGAGAACGCCCCGATGCCCCCGCCGCCGGGGTTTTTTCAGGTGGACGGACGCCGTTTTGGCGACACCCACGTGACGCTTCTGGAAAAGGGATGAACGCCCGGACTTGCGCGGTGACTGGAATTCATGCTGCATAAGGGCACCGATCAACACCGACTGGCCCTTGCAGGAGCCACCCAAGGGGGTTAGCCCCCGACCTTCCAGAATCCTCGCTCAAGGAACGTTGCCGCATGATCCGACTACTCGCCGCGCTGGCTTTGGTGCTGACGGCCTGTGCCGTGCAGGCCGAAACCTTGAAGCTGGCGGTGACCACGTCGTTTGCGACGTCGGGTCTGCCCGATGTCCTGCTGCCTGCGCTGAAGCTGGGCACGGGCATCGACGTTGAGATGTTGGTGGGCGACACGGCAAACGCGCTGGCGCTGGGCGAGACGGGGCAGGTGGACGCGATCTTGCTGGACAGCCGCAGGGATGAGGAAACCTTTATCGCCGACGGATTTGGTACACATTGTCGTGCAATTATGTACGATGATTTTGTGCTGCTTGGTCCGGTGGACGACTATGCGGGCATCGCGCAATCCGTGTCGGTGACCGAAGCCTTGCAACGCATTGCCAAAAGCGAACGTCAGTTTGTCAGCCTGGGCGACGACAGCCCGCTGCACAAAAAGGAACAGGCGCTGTGGGCCGACGCGGGGCTGACACCGCAGCAATTTCCCAACTGGTACACGGTGGCCGGGGCCGGTGCCAATTCCAGCCTGACAACCGCCGTCGATTTACAGGGCTACATCCTGATGGACCGCCAAAGCTGGCTGCATTTCGGTGACAAGACCGGGCTGGCGGTTTTGTTTTCGGATGATCCGGTTCTGTTCAATCAATACAGCTTTGTCCCGGTAAGCGCGGCGCGCCACCCGCATGTGGCCCGCGATCTGGCACGGCAGGTCGAACGCTGGCTGACGGGTCCGCAGGCCGAAGAGCTGATCAACGGCTATACCATTGAAGGTCAGCCGCTGTTCATCTTCAACGCCGAGTGACCGCTGTTGATCGCGGACGTTCAGATCGGACAGGTCGAGCGTATATTGTGTGGGACTTTGCTGCCGTTCCCAAAGCCGCGCGTCGACGGGCCGAGGTGCGGCGATGCAACTTCAATGTCTGCCACTTAATGGCAGCCAAACACATCCCAGCTATCGGTCACGCTCCACAGCAACCAAATCGCCGTACCGTGGGGCGGCCCGGCGATGCGCGGCGGCCTGAGGCCTTGTTCCGCGCGAGGGGAGTTGAATTGGGCTCAAACCGGACCTGAGCTGCGAGGCGCAGGAATGTCCGCTCTGCCGGTTGAGCTTGGTAAACCCTGCTGGTTCAGGTGCAAGCCTAATAGGTCGGGTGGAACGTGCCCGCTTCGGACAAGGTAAAGATTTCCACGCCTGTTTCGGTCACACCCACCGAATGTTCAAACTGCGCCGACAGGGATTTGTCGCGCGTCACGGCGGTCCAGTCGTCGGCCAGCGTTTTCGTCTCGGCACGGCCCAGGTTCACCATGGGTTCAATCGTAAAGAACATGCCCGGTTCCAACCGCGCGCCGGTGCCCGGGCGGCCATAGTGCAGCACGTTGGGCGGTGCGTGGAACACGCGGCCCAGCCCGTGACCGCAGAAATCGCGCACGACGGACATGCGGTGCGCTTCGACAAAGCTTTGGATGGCGTGGCCGATGTCGCCAAAGGTGTTGCCCGGCTTCACCGCGTCAATCCCGCGCATCAGGGCGTCGTGGGTGACCTGGATCAGACGCTCGGCCTTGCGGGGCAGTTTTCCGGCCACGTACATGCGGCTGGTGTCGCCGAACCAGCCGTCGACGATCACGGTCACGTCGATGTTCAGGATGTCGCCATCCTTCAGCGTCTTGTCACCGGGGATGCCGTGGCACACCACGTGGTTCACGCTGATACAGCTTGCGTGCTCGTAGCCCTTGTAACCGATGGTGGCCGATTTGGCGCCGGCCGCGTCGACCATGTCGGTGATGATCCGGTCAATCTGGGCCGTGGTCTGGCCGGGAAAGACGTGTTCGGACATCGCGTCAAGAATGCGTGACGCCAGTGCGCCGGCGGCATACATGCCAGCGGAATCAGACGGATCGTAGATGCGTATGCCGTCCTTGGTCAGACGGCCCCGGTTCTCTTGTTTCAACAGAAGTCTCCGTTGGCCTTGGTTGTTTCCACAATTATAATGCACGTGCAGCAAAATTGCCAGTGTTGCTTACACGTCCAAAGCTAAAGGTTGAGCAATCCTGATGGCTTGAGGTGTAACATGGGTACCAATGCACAGGGTTTCCACCCCTGCGCGACGTGCGGTGGCGTAGGCTGCCGCATAAGCAGGGTCGATGTCACCGGCCAGTGCAAAGCGGGTGCAGTCGGTGCGCTGCACCAGATACAGCATGATTGCGCGGTGGCCGTCCTGTACCATGCGGGTCAGTTCGGCCAGATGTTTGGCCCCCCGTGCGGTCACGCTGTCGGGGAATTCGGCCAGCCCGGGCTGGCGGTTCAGGGTCACTGATTTCACTTCGACATAGGCATCGGGCAGGCCCGGTTCGGTCAGCAAAAAGTCGATGCGGCTGTTGGTGCCGTATTTCACCTCGGGGCGGCAGGTGGTGTAGTCCGCCAGCGGCGCAATGGCTTGCGTTTCAAGCGCCGTGCGCAGGGCGCGGTTCGGGACCGAAGTGTCGACGCCGGTGAAATGCCCGTTCTCGTGATCGACCAGCCGCCAGCCGTAGTTCAGCTTTTTCTTCGGATCGTCGTTCGGTTCCAGCCAGATTTTCATGCCCGGTTCGGCCAGTCCCATCATCGAGCCGGGGTTGGCGCAATGGGCGGTCACTTCGGTGCCGTCTTCCAGCGTACAATCGGCAAGAAACCGTTTATAGCGCCGGATCAGGCGGGCAGGGACAAGTTGGGTTTGAAAGCGCATGTGGGCGGGCCTATACCTTGGACAACAAACGCTTAGGGGAACGGTCCAGATGACACAACCAACCGCAGCCATGCTGGTGATCGGCGACGAGATCCTGTCAGGGCGCACCCGTGACAGCAATATGTACCATCTGGCCGGACAGCTTACGGAACGCGGCATCGACCTGCGCGAGGTGCGTGTTGTCAGCGATGACGCCGACGCGATCACCGATGCGGTCAAGGCGCTGTCGGGTGCCTATGATCACGTGTTCACCAGCGGCGGCATTGGCCCGACCCATGATGATATCACCGCCGACTGTATCGCCGCGGCCTTTGGCGTGCACATCGACGTGCGCGACGATGCGCGGGCGTTGTTGCAGGCGCATTACGACCGGCAGGGAAGCGAATTCAACACTGCACGTCAGCGTATGGCGCGCATTCCCGATGGTGCGACGCTGATCGAAAATCCGGTGTCGGTGGCGCCGGGCTTTACCATGGAAAACGTGCATGTGATGGCGGGCGTACCGGCGGTGTTTCAGGCGATGGTGGAAAGCATCCTGCCGACCCTGACCGGCGGTGCCCCCCTGATCAGCCGCACGCGGCGCATTGATCGCGGCGAGGGCGACATTGCAGGCCCCTTGGGCGAACTGGCGCAGGCCTATCCGGCGCTATCGATCGGGTCCTATCCGTTTCAGAAAGACGGGCGTTATGGCGCGAACATCGTGCTGCGCGGCACCGATGCGGCGCTGCTGGACGAGGCGCTGGCCAAGCTTGATGCGGCGTTTCCGGCATGACGACCGTGCAGCAGCTTTATGACGTATGCGATGCCACATGGCCCGCGGCGCGGTTCATCTCTCAGGGTCCGTGGACCCTGCGCGAGGGGCAGGGCGGGGGCAAGCGTGTTTCGGCGGCATCGGCCAACGGTCCGGTGACCGAGGCGGACATTGACGCGGCCATTGCGGGGCTGGCCGCGCTGGACCAGAAACCGCTGTTTCAGGTGCGCGATGGCGATGATGCGCTGGACGCGATGCTAAAGGCGCGCGGCTTTGTCGTGATCGACCCTGTTGTGCTGTATGTCACGCCCGTCGAGACGCTGACCGACAGGCCGATCCCCAAGGTTACCGCCTTTTCCATATGGGAGCCGCTGGCGATCATGGAGGAAATCTGGGCCAAGGGCGGCATCGGCCCCGCCCGGCTGGCCGTGATGGCGCGGGCCAAGCTGAAAACCGCGATCCTGTCGCGCTGGAACGAACAGCCCGGCGGTGTGGCCTTTGCTGCCATCCACGACGGTGTGTGCATGGTTCATGCGGTCGAGGTGCTGGAACACCAGCGCCGTCAGGGCGTTGCCGACTGGATGATGCGCAAGGCGGCGTTCTGGGCGCAGGAAAACGGCGCGCACAGCCTGTCGGTGCTGTGTGTGGCCACCAACGTGGCGGCCAACGCGCTGTATCAAAAAAGCGGCTTTGTCGAAGTCGGGCGCTATCATTACCGACATCTGGAGGATGCATCATGAGTGACAAGACACAACCCACAGCGCTGAACCTGCCGATGGTCGACCCGCTGCCCGCCGCGACGCAAAAGTATTTTGATGTGTGTCAGGACAAGCTGGGCATGATCCCCAACGTGTTGCAGGCCTATGCCTTTGACATCGACAAGCTGAACAGCTTCACCGCGCTGTATAACGACCTGATGCTGGGGGATTCCGGTCTGACCAAGCTCGAGCGCGAGATGATCGCGGTTGTCGTCAGTTCGGTGAACAAATGTTATTATTGCCTGACCGCCCACGGGGCTGCGGTGCGTCAACTGTCGGGTGACCCGATGCTGGGCGAGCAGATGGTGATGAACTGGCGCGCCGCCGATCTGGAACCCCGCGTCGCTGCGATGCTGGAATTTTCCGAAAACCTGACCGTCGCCAGCGCCAAGACGACCGAGGCTGACCGTCAAACCTTGCGCGATCACGGGTTCAGCGACCGCGACATCTGGGACATCGCGTCGGTTGCGGCGTTTTTCAACATGACGAACCGCGTGGCCAGCGCCACCGACATGCGCCCCAACGACGCTTATCACAGCCAGTTTCGGTGAAGCACCGGCTTGCGATCATAGCCTTGGCCGCCTGCGGTCTGGCCGCGCCCGCCTGCGCGCTTGAGCTGACGCTGCCCTCGAATGCCCGCGAAACGGTAGAGCGGAACACGCCGCTGGACCGCTATCTGGCGCCGACGGGGGCGTTTCAATACGGCGCAGGCGTGCCGACGTTGCCCATCGAAGGCGAGGTGCGCCGACAGGCCTGGCGGATCGCATCTCCGGGGCTGACGACCTTGCAGGTGTTGGTGCCACTGCGGACCCAACTGAAAGCGGCGGGATATGACATTGTCGTGGACTGCGACCAGTCCAGTTGCGGCGGGTTCGATTTCCGGTTCAACACCGAGGTGCTGCCCGCGCCGAACATGCGGGTCAATATGCGGGCCTACCGTTTTGTCACGGCCATCGACGGGCCGGCAGATGCCCCTGACAGTGTGATCACGCTGATGGTGTCCACGACGGCAACGGCGGCCTTTGTGCAGATCATCGAAGCCGGTGCGCTTGCCCCGGACCAGGGCGGTGTCACCCCCGACGACCCGATCCAGACGCCGTTGACCGACACCGACACCACGACGGATTTCGGGGCGCAGTTGGTCGCGGACGGTCATATCGTGCTGCAAGGGCTGGAGTTTGACACCGGCACATCGGCGCTGGGCAAGGGGCCGTTTGCCTCGGTGCAGTCTTTGGCGGATTTCCTGCTGTCGCACCCCGAGATCAGCGTCGCGGTGGTGGGGCACACCGACAGTGTCGGCAGTCAGGACATCAACATTGGGCTGTCACGTCAGCGGGCGTCAGCGGTGCGGCAACGATTGATCGACGCTTATGATGTGGACCCCGCGCAGGTGCAGGCCGAAGGCATGGGGTATCTCGCACCGGTTGCGTCCAACCTGAGCGCCGAGGGCCGCGAATTAAATCGTCGCGTCGAGGCGGTGCTGCTGTCGCAACGCTGAACGCTGAAAACCCCGCGCGCGGGCGGGGCTTTCTGCGAATGATGTCTTGGGTGCGGGCCGGGTTACCAGTCCGACGGACCCTTGTCGGCAAATTCGTGCACCAGAAAGTCGATGAACGCGCGCACTTTGGGCTGGGTGAAGCGACCCGGAGGATAGACTGCATAGATCCCTTGGGTGTCCATCGGCAGTTCGGGCATGGCGTCCTCGACCAGACCTTTCTCCATAGCGTCCGAATACAGGAACGACGGCAGATAAGCGATGCCAAGCCCCGAGATAGCGGCGTTCAGCAGCGATTGCCCGTCGTTCACCGACAGCCAGCCCGCCGTGCGCACCTGACGTTTCTCGCCCGAGGGCGCGGTCAGTTTCCACACGTTGCCGGACGACTGGTTGGAATAATGCAGCAGCTTGTGGTTGTTCAGGTCGTCGATCTTCTCGGGCTTGCCGTATTTTTCGAAATAGGCAGGCGAGGCGATCATGCGTTTGGTGGTTTCGGTCAGCTTGCGGGCGCGCAATGTGCTGTCTTCCAGCTCGCCGATGCGCACGGCCATGTCGAACCCTTCCGAGATCAGTTCGACATAGCGGTTGTTCAGCACCATGTTCACGGTGATGTCGGGGAAATCTTCCAGAAACGACGACAGCGCGGGCGACAGATGGTTGACGCCAAAGTCGGTTGCCACGCTGATCCGCAACAGGCCGGACGGCGCGGATTGCATCGACGTGACCAGCGCATCAGCTTCGCCTGCATCATTCAGCACACGGCGGGCGCGGTCGTAATAGGCCAGCCCGATTTCGGTTGGCGACACGCGTCGCGTGGTGCGGTTCAGCAGGCGCGCGCCAAGGCGGGCTTCCAGCGACGAGACGTGTTTGGACACCGCCGATTTGGAAATGCCCATCTTCTTGGCCGCGTCTGTAAATCCACCTTGATCCACGACAGTGGCAAAAGCTTCCATTTCTGTAAGGCGGTCCATGCCGTCCCCTTCTCTCGGTATTCGGTTTCTGAAGACGGGTATCGCGCCCAAACACGGCAAGATCGGGGCAGGGTTGGGATAATGTTGAGGTAATTCGAGCATCGTTGCAGGCGAGGAAACAGGGGAACGCTGTGTTTCCGGCGCTGGAAAATTCATTAATATACTGATATATATAAAGAAAATTTCAAATTTACATTTGGGGCAAATTTCTGCTCATGCGATATCGCCACAATTTTAATTCACGATAAAGTTGAAACAATCCGATGTGCCGCTGGGCTGTCAAATCCATTTCAGCCAGCGCATCACGACCAGCGACGCCAGCGTGATGACCGCCATCGAGACGCACAGAATGGTAAAGGCCGCGGGATTGTCCACGCCCGGCATTCCGCCCACGTTGACGCCGAACAGCCCCGTGATGAACCCCAACGGCAAAAAGATCGCGGCGACGATGCTTAGGATATAGCTGTTGCGATTCTGCGCCTCGGCGGCCTGGGCGCTGTGGTGGTCGTTGATCGCAGTCAGCCGCCCCTGAAGCGAATCCAGCTCTTCCACGGTCAGCATCGCAAGGTTGGCCAGTTCGCGCCGGTGCAGGGGGCTGTTGCCTGCGGGTGTGTCGGTGGCGGCCAGCGCCATCAACGCGTCGCGTTGCGGACCCAGATAGCGACGCAGGCGGATGGCTGTGCGGCGCAGTTCGGCCAGATTGTCGGGCAGCGGCGCATTGTCGTCTTCGTGAATGGCGTCTTCCAGGTCGTCGACCTGATCGGCCAGATCGAACACGGTGTTTTGCACCCGCTCGGTCAGGCGGCTGGCCAGCGCCTCGACAAAGGCGGCGCTGCTGTCGGGGCCCGTGCCATTTTCCAGCGCCTTGCGAATGTCCTCGATGGCAAAGACGCGGCGCATCCGCACGGTGACCACGGTTTGATCGGTCACCCACATGCGCACCGCGACCATCTGGTCGGCGGGGCCATCCACGTTCAGGTTGACGCCGCGCAGGTTCAACATCAGCCCGCCGTCGTGCACATCGCAGCGCGGCCGGGTCTCGGTTTGCAACAGGGCGCCTGCGGGGATCGGGTGCAGGTGGGTGTTGGCCCAGTCCGGCAGTGCGTGGTCTTTCAGGTCAAAGTGGAACCAGCGATAGCCGCTTGCGCCCGTGGGCGAGGTGTCGGTCGTGGGCGTGGCGGTTCCGTCGGACAGGATGTCATAGGTATAGAGCGGCATGGGTCAGTCCTGTTTCGCAAATGTGGCGTCAAAGGCGGCGCGGCCCTTGGGGGTAAAGCGGATGATGCGGGTGTCGGGCACGCGGGCGGCCCAGCCAACCGTTTCGAAATGGGTCAGCAGGGCGCGCCCCAACTTGCCCGCCAGATGCGAGCGTCGCGCGCTCCAGTCCAGACATTCGCGGCACATGGGCGCGCGGGATTTGGCAAGGGTTTCCAGCGGCAGGCCAAGGCGCTGCATCAGCGCCTCGCCCTTGGCGGTCAGGTCCAGCCCGTTCGCAGCCGTGGCGATGTGGCCACCCGTGATCAGTGCGCGAAACATTTGCACGCCGGTGTCGCCGGCCAGGTGGTTGTAGCACACGCGGGCCGTGCGCAATTCGATGTCTTTCGGTCCCTGACGGGTGCGCAGGTGGCCATGGTTCGCGGCAAGGCCCATCATCGCCTCGATGGTGTGCGCGACGTCGTCGCTGGCCAGCGCGAAATAGCGATGCCGCCCCTGTTTGCGGCGCAGCAGCAGCCCGCCCTGTTCCAGCTTTGCCAGATGCGACGAGGCCGTGGCCGCGGTCACGCCCGCCTCGGCCGCCAGTTCGGACGCGGTCAGCGCACGGCCCGACATCAGCGCCGTCAGGATGTTGGCACGCGCGGGGTCGCCCATCAGCATGGCGATCTGGGTGAAATCGGGGCCTTCTTTCATGCTTCGATGCTAGTCGAAGCATTCGCGCGCGGCAATCGGCTATCACGGCGTCAGCAAGAAGGAGATCAACATGCTGACCTGTGTCATCCGCTATCACATCGACCCGAACCAACAGGGTGCTTTTGCACAATATGCGCGCAATTGGGGGCAGGCGATCCCCCGTTGTGGTGCCGATTTGGTGGGCTATTTCGCCCCGCACGAGGGGTCATCGACGCTGGCCTATGGCATTTACCACGTGAAATCGCTGGCCGACTACGAGGCCTATCGGGCACGATTGGCCGATGACCCGCTGGGGCGGGAGAATTACGAATTCGCGCAGTCGCAGAAGTTTCTGCTGCGCGAGGACAGGACGTGGTTGAGAAAGGTATCGGGATGATTGCTGTTATTTTCGAAGTTGAGCCGGCAGAGGGCAAACGCACCGCCTATCTGGACATCGCCGCGGCGATGCGTCCGCTGGTGGACGAGGTCGAGGGGTTTCTGGGTGTCGAGCGGTTCGAGAGCCTGACGACACCGGGCAAGCTGTTGTCGCTGTCGTTCTTCGAGGACGAGGCGGCGGTGGAACGCTGGCGGACCTTGACCGCGCATCGCGGGGCACAGAGCAAGGGGCGGGGCGGTGTCTTTGCCGATTACCGCCTGCGCGTGGCGCATGTGATCCGGGATTACGGGATGTTTGACCGCACGGATGCGCCCGAAGACAGCCGCGCCGCGCATGGTGGATCGGGGTAGAGCGCCTGACGGCGCACGCGATGTTTTGCGCCTTGCGGCGGTTTCTTTTGTTTGCGCCTTGCGGCGCGGCGAGGGGGCTGTCGGCCCCCTCACACTCCCCCGAGGATATTTGCAGCCAAAAGAAGGGGCTTAGAGTGTCGCGGCCAGGCGCGTGCCTTGGTCGATGGCGCGTTTGGCGTCCAGTTCGGCGGCCACATCGGCCCCGCCAATGACGTGGCATTTGGTGCCCTGTTGTTCCAGCGCGTCGGCCAGGCTGCGGTCGGGGATTTGCCCGGCGCACAGAACGATGGTGTCGGCGGCAATCGTCTGCGGGTTTTCGCGGGCTTCGCCGAACGAGACATGCAGGCCGTCGGCGTCGATGCGTTCATAATTCACACCGCCGACAAAATTGACCTCTTTCATCTTCAGGGCGGCCCGGTGAATCCAGCCGGTGGTCTTGCCCAGACGTTTGCCGTGCTTTTCCGCCTTGCGTTGCAGCAAGGTGATGGCGCGGGCGGGGTGGCCGGGTTTGGGGCCGTCGGGGTTCAGACCGCCGCGGTGCTCTGCGGGGTCGGCCACGCCCCATTCGCGCATCCATTCCGGCAGGTGTTCGGTGGTGCTGTGGCCGTCTTCTTCGGAGAGGAATTCGGACACGTCAAAGCCGATGCCGCCCGCGCCGACAACGGCGACCGATTTGCCAACAGGTTTCTTGTGGCGCAGCACGTCGATGTAATCCATCACGTTGGCGCCCTCCTGACCGGGGATCGCCGGATCGCGCGGCAGGACGCCGGTGGCGATGATAACCTCGTCAAACCCTTTCAGCATGTCCGGCGTGGCGGTGGTGCCCAGTTTCGTGGTGATGCCCAGCGTGTCGACCATGGTGCGATACCAGTCGACCAGCCCCCAGAACTCTTCCTTGCCGGGGATTTGTTTGGCCATGTTCAACTGCCCGCCGACCTCGTCCGATTTGTCGAACAGCGTCACGCTGTGCCCGCGTTGGGCGGCGGTGATGGCGGTGGACAGGCCGGCGGGACCTGCGCCGACGATTGCGATGGATTTGGGGGTGTCGGTCGGCGTGATCGGCAGTTCGGTTTCATAGCAGGCCAGCGGGTTCACCAGGCACGAGCTGATCTTGCCGCCAAAGGTGTGGTCCAGGCAGGCCTGATTGCACGCGATACACGGCGCGATCTGCGCGGCCTTGTCTGCGGCGGCCTTGGCCACGAAATGCGGATCGGCCAGCATGGGGCGGGCCATCGACACCATGTCGGCGCAGCCTGTCGACAGGACCTCTTCGGCGACGTCGGGGGTGTTGATGCGGTTCGACGTGATGATGGGAATGTTCACCTGCCCCATCAGTTTCTTGGTGACCCATGCAAAGGCGGCACGCGGGACCGATGTGGCGATGGTGGGAATGCGTGCCTCGTGCCAGCCGATGCCGGTGTTGATGATGGTGGCCCCCGCTTTTTCGATTTCCTTGGCCAGTTGCACGACCTCTTCAAAGGTTGATCCATCGGGCACAAGGTCGATCATCGACAGGCGGTAGATGATGATAAAGTCATCGCCCACGGCTTCGCGCGTGCGGCGGACCACTTCGATCGGCAGGCGCATGCGGTTTTCATACGATCCGCCCCAGCGGTCGGTGCGCTTGTTGGTGTGGGTGACAAGGAACTGGTTCAGGAAATACCCTTCGGACCCCATGATTTCGACGCCATCATATCCAGCCTCGCGGGCACGGGCCGCGGTGGCCACGATGTCGCTGATCTGTTTTTCGATACCTTCTTCGTCCAGCTCGTTCGGCGGGAAGGGCGAGATCGGGGATTTGACCGGGCTGGGGGCCACACAATGCGGGCTGAACGCATAGCGGCCCGCGTGCAGAATCTGCATGGCGATCTTGCCGCCTGCTTCGTGGACGCGGTCGGTGACGACGCTGTGGTTCTTGATGTCCTCATCGGTGGCCAGCATGGCGGCACCGGGGGCCACCGACCCTTCCATGTTGGGGCCGATGCCGCCTGTCACCATCAGGCCCACGTCGCCGCGCGCCCGTTCGGCGTAGAATTCCGCGACGCGGTTCCAATCCTTGGTTTCCTCAAGGCCGGTGTGCATGGAGCCCATCAGCACGCGGTTCTTCAAAGTGGTAAAGCCAAGGTCGAGCGGGGCGAGCATGTGGCGGTAAGCTGTCATGGAATCCTCCGGCGGTGTGATTTTGCGCTATTTCGCCCCAGTTAGCCAGGAATGTCATGTGCAACGCGGCGTAAGGCAATATATCACGGGCTTAATATTTTACGGGCCCGGGCCACAGGAGACGAAGATGACACCAGAAGAGATTAGCGCGCTGCCGTACCGGCGCAATGTGGGCGTGATGCTGGTGAATGCGGCGGGGCAGGTCTGGGTCGGGCAGCGTCAAGACCGGTTCCGCGAATTCTGGCAGATGCCGCAGGGTGGCGTGGACAAGGGCGAGGATGCGCGCGCCGCGGCCCTGCGCGAGCTGGAAGAAGAGACCGGCATCCCGTCGTCATTGGTCGAGGTCGAGGCCGAGACCGATGGCTGGTTGCCCTATGATCTGCCGCACGAGGTGGTGCCGGACATCTGGGGCGGCAAATATCGCGGGCAAGAGCAGAAGTGGTTCCTGCTGCGGTTCAAAGGGGCGGATGAGGATGTGAACATCGCCACCGAGCATCCGGAGTTTGTCGCATGGAAGTGGGTCGCGCCCGAAATCGTTGTAGACGGGATCGTGCCGTTCAAGCGGGATGTTTATGCGGCGGTTCTGACGGAATTCGAAACCTATCTGTGACGCTTAGGCCGCAAAGATCGGCACATGCGGTGCAAGAGCGTTATCAAAACCCTTGGCCACACGCGGATCGTCGTCGATTTCGATCTGTTGGCGGATGGGCGTGAAGCCCGCACGGCGGTAGAATCCCAGCGCCTGCGGGCTGTCCAGCGTGCAGGTGTGGACGTGAAAACGGCTGATGTCGCGCGCCCATGCCTGATCAATCGCCACATCCATCAGGAAACGCCCTGCGCCAAGGCCGATCAGGTCCGAGGTGACGCCAAAGAACGCCAGTTCGCATTCCCCGGCCTGGCGGAAATCCAGTTCCAGAAGGGCGGCGTCGGTGTCGCCCTTGGTCAAGGTCCAGATGGCAACATTGTCGTCGTGAATGATCGCGGCCAGTGCATCGTCGGACAGGCCACGCCGCGAGAACCACAGCCAGTCTTCGCCCACCGCCTGAAAGATGCGGCGATACCAGTCCAGATCGGGCGATACGACGCGGCGCAGGGTCCAGCCGTCGGGGGCGGTGCGGCCCGAAATCTCGGCGCGGGTGCGCATTTCCAGATGGGTGACGACCGTGGCGACCTTGCCCGGTGGCACGTCATGCATGCCATCGGCCAGCATCAGACCAGACCTTCGTTGCGGAATATCTCCATCATGTCTGCTTCGGGACGGGGGCCGATGTGGCTGATCACCTCGGCGGCGCAGGCGTTGCCCATGCGTCCGCATGTGGCCAGATCGCGGCTGGTGGCCAGACCGTACAGGAAGCCCGCGGCGAACTGGTCGCCTGCCCCTGTGGCATCGACCGGCACAACCTTGGTCACCGGCACGTCCACGCGTTCGCTGTTGCGGATCAGGGTCACGCCGTCGCCCGAGCGGGTGCAGACCACGGTGGGGCACATGGCGGCGGTTTTGGTCAGCGCCGCCTCAAGGTCGTCTGTCTCGAACAGGGATTTGATCTCGGCGGCGTTGCCGATGACATAGTCCAGTTCCTCGCCGATCATCCGCAGGAAGTCGGCGCGGTGGCGGTCAACGCAGAACGGGTCGGAGATGGCGATGCCGGCCATGCCGCCCGCCGCGCGGGTCAGGCGCGAGGCTTGCAGGAACGCCTGTTTGCCTTCGTCCTTGTCGAACAGGTATCCTTCGAGAAACATGATCTTGGCGGCCGAGGCGACGGCGTCGGGCACGTCGGCAGGCCCCAGATCGGTCGAGATGCCCAGATAGGTGTTCATCGACCGCTCGCCATCGGGCGACACAAAGATCATCGACCGCGACGTGGGCAGGTCACCACCCGCCACGGGGGCGTTGACGAAATCGGTGCCCACATCGGTCATCGCGTCGGCGTAAAACCGGCCCAGCGTGTCATCATTTACACGCCCGATAAACGCGGTTTTCAGTCCCAGTGCGCCGACACCCGCAACGGTGTTGGCCACTGACCCGCCGGGGGTCTGCAACCGGTCTTTCATCGCGCCGTACAGGACCTCGGCGCGTTCGCGTTCGATCAGCTGCATGATGCCTTTTTCGATGCCCATGTTGCCCAGAAACTGGTCGTCGGCATGGGAAATCACATCGACAACGGCGTTGCCGATGCCAACAAGTTCGTATTGCGTCATTGGGTCTTGTCCTCGAATTGGCAGAGATCGCGGATGATACAGGTGGGGCACTGCGGCTTGCGCGCCTTGCAGTGATAGCGTCCGTGCAGGATCATCCAGTGGTGGGCATGGTGCTGGAATTCAGCGGGAATGTTGTCTTCGATGGCGCGTTCGACCGCGTCCACGGTTTTGCCCGGGGCGATGCCGCTGCGGTTGCCCAGACGGAAGATGTGGGTGTCGACCGCCTGCGCGGGATAGTTCCACCACATGTTCAGCACCACATTGGCGGTTTTGCGCCCCACGCCGGGCAAGGATTGCAGGGCCGCGCGCGACGACGGCACGATGCCGTCATAGTCGTCCACCAGAATCTGGCTCAGCTTCATCACGTTCTTCGCCTTCTGGCGGAACAGGCCGATGGTCTTGATATGCTCGGTCAGCGCCTCAAGCCCCAGATCCAGCATTTTTTGCGGTGTGTCTGCGACGGGGAACAGCGATTTGGTCGCCTTGTTCACACCGGCATCGGTGGCCTGCGCGCTCAGCGCCACGGCGACCACCAGCGTATAGGCATTGGTGTGATCCAGCTCGCCCTTGGGTTCGGGCTCTGCGTCACGGAAGCGGTCAAAGATCTGATAGATCGTCTGATAATCAAGCTGTTTTGCCATCATTCCCCTATGCGGGTTTTGCAGCCTGCGGGCAAGTGCGCAAGCTTTGAATACGAACAATCCTATCGACCGCGTGTCCCTTTGGTCAGGCCCCGTTAAGTTTTGGGCGATATGCCTTCTTGCGCTGCATAGAACGGGGGACACCGCACAGATGGACAGGACGACACGACCGCAGACAGACCGGACCGACGTGTTGCGCGCGGCGGCGGTGCTGACCAGTTTCGGCCCCGGCACCATATTGCAAACTGACGAGGGCGAGGTGCCGGTGGAATGGCTGGACACGCAACACAAGCTGGTCACGCGCGATCACGGGGCGCAGCCGATTTTGCGGATCAACCGCACGCGGCTGTTGCGGTCCGATTTTCAGATGCACCCCGAGTTTGCGCCGGTGGTGATGCCGCCGGATGCTTTTGGCCCGTCGATCCCCGGCCATCACGTGCGCCTGTCGCCCAATTCGCTGGTGTTGTACCGGTCGTGGCGGGCCGAGCTGCACTATGGCACCAACGAAGTGCTGGTGCCCGGTGCCGTTCTGGGCGACACGATGCCGCTGCGCCGTCCGGGGGATTCGACCTTTGTCTACACGCAGATCCTGATGCAACGGCACGAACTGCTGTACGTCGAAGGGATGTGGGTCGGGTCGCTCTTTGTCGCTGATTTCAACCTGACCAATTCCGACGAGGATCGGGCGATTGCTGCCGCTTTGGGCGATCAGCCGGTTCAGGCCGCGCGACCGGTGCTGACCCAGGCCGAGGCGCGGGTGCTGGTGGATCAGGATCTGGGCAAGGACCAGCCCGACCTGTTGCGCGATGCGCCACCGCAAAGTCCGTGAATGCGCAGCTTTCGGGTCGCGGGGTGGTGTGCGGCGCGCTAGATTGGCGTTATGGAACAGCACACAGACACACAAACCGGTTACCACTATCAGATCGTGCGGCGTGCGATTGAACTGGTGGATGACAAGGGCGGCACCCTGACGCTGGACGATCTGGCCGGCGAAATGGGCATGAGCCCTGCGCATTTTCAGCGGGTGTTCAGCCGTTGGGTCGGAGTGTCGCCCAAACGGTATCAGCAATACCTGGCGCTGGGCCACGCCAAGGCGCTGCTGGCCAACCGCTTTACCACGCTGGAAACCGCGCACGCCGCAGGGCTGTCGGGGGGCGGGCGCCTGCACGATCTGTTCCTGCGCTGGGAGGCGATGAGCCCCGGCGACTATGCCAAGGGTGGCGCAGGACTGACAATTTTCTGGGGCTGGTTCGAAAGCCCCTTTGGCCCCACGGTTGTGATGGGCACGGAAAAGGGCATTTGCGGCATGGGCTTTGCCGCCGAAACCGGCGCGGCGGCCGCCCTTGAGGATCTGATCGCGCGTTGGCCTGCGGCGCGTTTCGTCGAGGACCCGATGCGGCTGCGGCCCTGGGTGCTGGCTGCCTTTGGTGCGGCGGATGCCAGGCTGGAGACGGCGCCGCTGTACCTGATCGGGGCGCCGTTCCAGATCAAGGTGTGGGAGGCGCTGCTGCGCATCCCGTCGGGCCATGTCACAACCTATTCCGAGATCGCGCAGAGCATCGGCAACCCCCGTGCGGTGCGCGCGGTGGGCACGGCGGTGGGGCGCAATCCGGTCAGTTGGTTGATCCCCTGCCACCGCGCCCTGCGCAAATCGGGGGGATTGGGTGGCTATCACTGGGGCTTGCCGGTGAAGCGGGCGATGCTGGCCTATGAATCGGCCCGCGTCGAAGCCTGATCCGCGCCTGTTGTCAGCGATTCAGGGGGCCAGCCCCCCGGCGCGTGGCGCCGTCCCCCGGGATTTTTTGAACCAGAGAAGCAAGCGGGTTATTGCCGAGTGGCGACGTCTCTTATTTTTGGCGGGAACCAAGCTATATAATAAGACGTACATCACAAGATGCCCTGCCCGAACGGGGCCCAACCTAGGCAGTATGATATGAACGTTTCGAAAATTTCCATTGCAGCGGTCCTGATGGGCAGCATGGCGCTGACAGCCTGTACCGCTCCGGGCCAATTGGGCGGCAACCCCAACGACCCCAAACGCAACACAAAAACCGGCGCGCTGGCCGGGGCTGTGTCCGGCGCATTGCTGGGCGCGGCTGTCAGTGACGATGGCGACCGTGGTGACGGTGCGCTGATCGGTGCCGTTCTGGGCGGTGCCGCAGGTGCTGGCATCGGGTATAGCCTGGACAAGCAAGAGGCCGAGCTGCGCCGCTCGATGGACAGCAATGTGCAGATCACCAACACCGGTGACCGGCTGATCGTGACGCTGCCGCAGGACATCCTGTTTGCGACCGACAGCTTTGCCGTGCGCCAGAGCCTGCGCGACGATCTGGCTTCTGTGGCCCAGAGCCTTCAGCGTTACCCCGGCAGCACCGTTCAGGTGATCGGTCACACCGACAGCGACGGCGATGCCGCGTACAACCAGCAACTGAGCGAACGCCGTGCGACGGCTGTATCCGAGGTGCTGTTGCAGAACGGCGTGCCATATTCGCGCATTCAGTCGTTTGGCCGCGGCGAATCGCAGCCTGTGGCGACCAACCTGAACGCCGCTGGCAAGGCGCAGAACCGTCGCGTTGAAATCGTGATTTTGCCAAACGCCTGATCGCTACAGATCGGGGTCGATTATCAGGGGGCGTGGCACTGCTGCGCCCCCTTGCTTTTGCGGGCCTCAGCTACACCCTTAGCCTGACAGATCGAAAAGGAGCCGACATGGCCACGCTAAAACTATTCGGAATTTCAGGGTCGCTGCGCGCGGACTCTTGCAACAGCAAACTCATCCGCGAGGCGGCCCGCCTGTTTGGCGACTGCCACTTTGCCGAGGCCGATGTGCGGTTTTCGCTGTATGACAGCGACGAAGAGGCGGCCAGCGGTGTGCCGGAGAACGTCAAAGCGGTTGAACGCCAGATTGCCGAAGCGGACGCGGTGGTGATTTCGACCACCGAGTACAACAAGGGGCCGTCGGGCGTGCTGAAAAATGCACTGGACTGGATCAGCCGCTGCGAAGGCAACTGTTGGGCGGGCAAGCCGGTTGCCGTGATGTCGGCCGCCGCAGGGCGTGCGGGCGGCGAGCGGGCGCAGTTGATCCTGCGCAGTTTCATGGTGCCGTTCCGTCCGCGCATCTTGCAGGGGCCGGAAATTCACGTGGCAAATTGCACCAACGAATTTGACGAACAGGGTCAGCTCAAGGGCGAGATGTACGTCAAGGAGCTGGGCCAGTTGATGCAGCAGTTGCGGGCCGAAACGGGCCGTTAGACGCGTGTGCTGACTTCAAGCAGGTTGCCATCTGGATCGCGGATATACAGCGACATCAGCGGACCCGTGGCACCTGTGCGTTCGACTGGGCCTTCTTCGATCGGCACATCGTTGTCCTCGAAATGGGTTTGCCAGACATCCAGCGGCGTGTCGGACAGCAGGCACATATCGGCGGTGCCGGGGCCGGGATACGCGGCCTTGGGGTCGTATTCGGCACCCCAGCGGTGAACATTGATCTTCTGGCTTCCGAACCGCAGCGCGTGGCGTTTTGATCCGTCCGCGCCGGTGAACCGTTCGACCTTCATGCCTAGGATGTCCGAGTAGAAGGCCAGCGTTGCTTCAAGATCGCCTACAGTCAGAACGAGGTGGTCGAGGCTGGCTATTTCAGGGTGTTTCATCAAGGGGGCTTTCGTACCGTGAGTGGGCAGAGGTTGAAACAGATGGCGCGCATGTGCAAGTGGAGCTGTTGAAAACGGGTCGCATGGGGTGAATTCCTGTGGCGTGGTCTGTGATCGCGCCGCTTTGGATCGGCTGTTTCTTGCCACTATGGGGGCGGCGTGTACGTCGATCTCAGGCCGATGCCGCGACTTCAAAGCCCGGCGGAACCGTATTTTCCCCCTCAAGGATCAGCGCGGCCATCGTCTCGGCCACCTTCGGGGCCATGCCGAACCCGATCTTGAAGCCGCCGTTGGCGATGAAATGGCCGGGGCGGTCGGGCCATGCGCCCAGCATCGGGGCACGGGACCGCGCGCGCGGACGCACACCGGCCCAGCGTTGGATCACCGGCGCATGGGTCAGTGCCGGCACGGCGGCGCGGGCGCGGGCGATGATGTCGTCCAGTTGGTCGTCGGGTTGCAGGTGGTCGTACTGGTTTTCCGATGTGGAGCCGATGGCGGTTGTGCCGTCCGCATGGGGGATGACGTGCAGCCCGTCCGCATAAAGCTGCGGCGCACCGGCCATGTCGTATTGCAGCAAGGCGGCCTGACCTTTGACCCCGGCCCCCATCGGGCGGGCGGCGGTCTGGTTCAGCTCTTGCAGGCCGACAATGCCGGTCGCCCACAACGTCGGGCCATCTGACGTGGCCTCTGACGGACCGTCTGTTTCCACGGTGATTCCTTTTGCGTCCAACGCGCCGACCAATGCAGCGCAAGCCTGTGCCGGGTGCAACAGCGCGCTGAGGTCGTCATAGATCAACTGGCCGGTGGGGCTGTCCGGTGCCCACGGGCTGCCGGATGCGGGGCGCAGGGTCCACTCGGCCTGACCGTGCCACAGGTCGCGTGCCGTTTCGACCCGCGCCTGCGCCAATGCCAACGCATGATCGTCGGCCACCGGTTGCAGCCGCCCCGACCGGACATAGCCCGAATGCCGCCCGCCTGCATCCGACACGCCGCGCCAAAAGCTTTCGGCCATCAGCAGGCTTTCCAGTTGGAACTGTTTCTTGGGGTTCCAGTTTTCCGGCACATGCGGGGCCAGTGCGCCGACGATGCCCCCCGACGCGCCCGAGGCGGGGCCGTTTGGGTCGATGATGCGCACGGTGGCGCCCTTTTGGGCGCAGGCCCACGCGGTCGCCAGGCCAAAGATACCCGCGCCGCGGATCGTGATGTCGGGCATTGCCAAGGGTGGGGCCTTTCGTCATGGATGCAGGAACGATCCTTACAGGGTGACGGGATGCAGGACCAGCGCGCAGACTTGGAATGGCGGGACGGCGACGTGCCGGTCAGCACGCGGTTTGACGACCCTTATTTCAGCCTTGAGAACGGATTGGATGAAACGCGCCATGTGTTTCTGGCGGGCAACGGCCTGCCTGCGCGGTTTCGGGACGGCTTTCACATCGCTGAACTGGGGTTCGGCACCGGATTGAATTTCATGGTGACGCTGGCCGCATGGCGGGCAGCAGGTATCGACGGCGTGCTGCATTTCACCAGTTTCGAGGCCTACCCGATGTCGGTGGACGAAATGGCGCGTGCGCTTGCCGCCTTTGGCATCGGGGACGAACTGGTGGCGGTGTGGAACGGGCGCGGCGGGCGGTTTGAATTTGGCGATGCGCTGCTTGAGGTGATCACGGGCGACGCACGCACCACCTTGCCCGAGTGGCAGGGCAAGGCCGACGCGTGGTTTCTGGACGGGTTTTCGCCTGCCAAGAACCCCGAATTGTGGGATGAAACGCTGATGCAGGCCGTGGCCGACCATACGGCTGCGCAGGGCACGCTTGCCACCTACACCGCCGCAGGCTTTGTCCGGCGCGGGCTGGACGCGGCGGGTTTCGAGGTCAGCCGGGTTTCGGGCTATGGCCGCAAACGCCATATGACGGTGGGAGCATTGCGATGAGTGCGGGCAACAACACGCGGCTGGGCGTTGGCCTGATGGTGCTGACCACATTCGTGTTCGCCATGCAGGACGGCATCTCGCGGCATCTGGCGTCGGAATACAACGTGCTGATGGTGGTGATGATCCGTTATTGGTTCTTCGCCGCCTTTGTTGTGGCCATCGCACGGGCCAAGGCGGGCGGTGTGCGCGCCGCCGCGCGGTCGGAACAGATGGGCGTGCAGATCTTTCGCGGGTTGCTGCTGGCGGCCGAGATTTGCGTGATGGTGCTGGCCTTTACCATTCTGGGGCTGGTCGAAAGCCTGGCGGTGTTCACCTGCTATCCGCTCTTGGTGGCGGCCCTCAGCGGTCCGATCCTGGGCGAAAGCGTGGGCTGGCGGCGCTGGGCGGCCATCGGGGTTGGCTTTGTCGGCGTGCTGATCATTCTGCAGCCGGGTATTGGCGTGTTCAATCCGGCCGCGGTGATCCCGTTGATCGCTGCGATCATGTTTGCGCTGTACGCACTGCTGACCCGCTATGTCGCCCGCAAGGACACCTCGGCCACCAGCTTTTTCTGGACCGGCGTCGCGGGGGCCGTGGCGATGACGTGCGTCGGTATCTGGTTCTGGGAGCCGATGGCCCCGACCGATTGGGCGTGGATGGCGACGCTGTGCGTGACCGGCGCGTTCGGCCACTGGCTGTTGATCCGCGTCTACGAGGTGGCCGAGGCCAGCGCGGTTCAACCCTTTGCGTACATGCAGCTGGTGTTCGGGTCGATGCTGGGCGTGACCGTCTTTGGCGAAATCATCGCCTGGAACGTGGCGACCGGTGCGGGGATTGTCGTGGCTGCGGGCCTATTCACCCTTTGGCGCGAACGACAAAAGCGTTGATCCGGTCAGTTCCTGTGAGAACGGTATCGGCAACGGCTCTTGCCCCAGCCGCGCGCGGTAAACCGGCAGGCTTTCGGTGACGCGCATCACATAGTTGCGGGTTTCGCGGAAGGGGATGTTTTCGATCCAGTCGACCACGTCGATGTTGTCCTTGCGCGGATCGCCATACATTTGCATCCAGCGGATCGGACGGGATGGCCCGGCGTTATAGGCCGCTGACATCATCACCACATTGCCGTCGAACCGCCCCGCCAGCGTGGACAAAAACGACGACCCAAGCTGCGCGTTATAGGCCGGATCGCTGGTCAACCGACCGGTCGAATGCGCATCGGCCAGCCCCAGCTTGCCTGCGACTTCCTTGGCTGTGGCTGGCATCAACTGCATCAACCCGCGCGCGCCAACGCCGGATTGCACGACGGGGTCGAATTCGGATTCGCGCCGCGCGATGGACAGGGCCATTTCTGGCGCAATGGCCAGGTTCTGCTGTGTCAGCGGGTGCAGCGGGTAATACGGCTCGGCCAGCGTGATCCCGCGATAGGCGACGGTTTTGCCGATCATCACCGCCAGATGCGGCTGGTTCAGGTCGATGGCAACCTGTCCCAGCAGCGCCGCCTGCTTTTCGTCCAGTTGGTCGGCCAGATGAGTCCAGAACCGTTCGGCCACGCTCAGCTCGCCCGAGGCTTGCAGCAACATGCCTGCCTCGAAAAGAGGGGAATAGACCAGCGGGCTGGTGCGCCAGTCCGGCGTTTCGTCCTGTGGTTTCAGGCCGACGTTAAAGGGCTGTCCTGCCTTTTCAGCGGCCAACAAGCCATAGAACGACGTCTGAAACTGCGCCCCGTCGGCAAAGGCCTGATCAGCAGCGGCCACATCGCCCAAGGCCTGATAGGCCAGGCCGGTCCAGTATCCTGCACGCCCGCGTGAAATCGGGCTTTCCACGGCGTTGCGGTGATTCTGGAAATGTTTCAGCGCGATGGCCGGATCGTTCAGCTTGCGCAGGGCGACATAGCCCGCGATCCATTCCAGATCGGCATAGTCGGACCCCGAGGTCAGGAAATGCCGCGATGCCAGTTGATAGGCGCGTTTCGGGTCGCCGTCGCGCATTTCGTCGCGGGCCAGCGCGCGGCGCTGGTTCGACCATGCATCGGGCCGGCCAAGGGACGCGGCACTGATCGACCGTTCCAGCATCAGCGCCTTGGCGTCGGCGCTGCGGCCCTTGCGGATGCGCCAGACAAAGCGGGCGTATTGCAGACCGGGGTCCGATTGCAGCGCGGCCGGCACGGCGGCAATCCTGGCATCCACATCGTCGCTGCGTTTGGCCAGGGCTATGCGGGCGTCCAGCAGCGCCTGATGGCCTGCGTCCAGCAACGGGCGCAGGCTCTGCGCCTCGTTCAGCTCGCCCAGCCACAGCATCGTGTCGGCGCGTGCCGCGTGGTGCGGCTTTAACAGGGCGCTGTGGCGGGACAGGAACAGCGCCTGTTCGTCGGTGTCCATTGGCAGGCTGGTCCAGGCCAGAACCACGCTGGCTTGCGCTTCGCCTGTCTGGCCCTGCTCGGTCTGCGCCTCGGCATAGGCCAGAACACCGCGCGGGGTTTGCGGCCCGGTTTCGGCGAAATAGGCGCGCACCGCGGCGGGCCCTGCTTCAATCGCGGCCTCTTCGCCCTGTCGGCGCAGGTAATCCATGCCGGGCCAGTCATAGCGCCGGTTCAGGAAATCCATATACTCGGTATAGCTGCCCCGCCCCGCCCGCAGGCGGTGCCATTCGATCACATCCGACGCGACCAATCCGTCGCGCGCCGCGATCCGTTGGGCGGTGTCCCAATTGCCCGCGCGCATGGCATCCATCGCCCAGCCCAACGGGCGCGGACGCTCGGGCTGCGCGGTCGCAGTGGTGGCAAAAAGGCACAGCAAAAGCGCTGCCAGACGTGTGATCACTTGCATTTCCTGTCGCGGCAAGGGTAGTGCGTTGCAGCATATGGTCTTGGCGCAACTGTGCAACTCACGTCTGCATCAGGTCCCTATCATCCGGCCAATTCCGGCCAGCAATTTGAAAAAGGAGCGTGAAAATGTTCAAGGGTTCTATGCCTGCACTCGTCACGCCGTTCCAGGACGGCGCACTGGATCTGGACACGCTCAAGAAGCTGGTGGACTGGCAGATCGAACAAGGCTCGTCTGGGCTGGTGCCCGTGGGCACAACCGGCGAAAGCCCGACGCTGACCCATGGCGAACACGACAAGGTTGTCGATGAGGTGGTCAAGGCCGCCGCTGGCCGCGTCAAGGTGATTGCGGGCGCCGGGTCGAACAATACGGTCGAGTCCGTGCGTCTGGCCAAACACGCCGAAGCATCCGGCGCCGATGCGGTGCTGGTGGTGACGCCCTATTACAACAAACCGACGCAGGCCGGCGTGATCGCGCATTTCGCCGCGGTCCACGATTCGTGCAAATTACCGATCATTGTGTACAACATTCCGGGCCGCTCGGTTGTCGACATCACGAACGCGACCATGGCCGAGCTGGCCAAGATGGAGCGGATCGTGGGCGTCAAGGATGCCACCGGTGACCTGCAACGGGTCAACGACCAGCGTTTGATGTGTGGGCCGGATTTCATCCAGCTTTCGGGCGAAGACGGCACCGCGCACGGGTTCAACGCTCAGGGTGGCGTGGGCTGTATTTCGGTCACCGCGAACGTGGCGCCCAAGCTGTGCGCCGAAGTCCAGGCGGCCTGTGCTGCCGGTGACTATGCCAAGGCGCTGGAATTGCAGGACAGGCTGATGCCGCTGCACAAGGCGATCTTTACCGAGCCGGGGCTGGTGGGTGTGAAATACGCCATGTCGCGTCTGGGCCTGTGCAGCGACGAGGTGCGCCTGCCGCATGTGCCGCTGACCGACGCCACGCGCAAGCTGGTGGACAAGGGGCTGGCGCACGCGGGTTTGCTGTAAGCGTTCAGGGTTAAAACACCGAGAAATTCAAACAAGGGGCTGCAATCTGCGGCCCCTTTATCGTTTCCCGTAGTACAGCCCGACCACATGCTCGGCCTGCGCAAAGAACAACCAGCGCGCCACCAGCACCCCCGCCACATGGCTCAGCACCGCGACCAGCGCCAGCCAGTGCGAAAACGGCACCAGCAGCAGGATCACCGGCAGGACTATCGCCAGCACAAAGGCGATGATGCGTAGTTTCATCCCGTGCTTGCGCCCGACGACGAAAACAAACTCGCGCAGCAGATAGTTGGTGCCGGTGTGCGGCGGTTCAAACGCGCGGGGCGTGCCGATGGTGCCCAGCCCTGTTGCCGTGGCCAGCGTCGTGCCCGACCGCGCGAACGCGCCGTCGCCGTGCACCCACGTAGCAACAAGCGCGCCCCCTGCCAGCAACAGCAAGATCACCGCCGCAGTGGTCTGCCCCGCCAGCAACGCCCCGCCAGCCACGGCCATCGCCAGAAACATCACCGGCGTCAGCGGCGTGTGCCAGCGCGGCACGGTTTTCAGTTGGGTGTAGATCATCGACGTTGTGAACACCGTCAGCAGCGACAAGACCGCCCCCAAGGCCCCGACCAACGGCAGGGCCGTGGCGAAAAAGATCGTGCCGATGGCATAGACGCCCATCACCAGAAGTGCGGCCACCGACATCACCGCCTCGCGGCTCAGCCAGCTGGTGCGCCATTGCGTGAACGCTTTCAGCGCACGTTCAGGCCGACCCAGGTGAAAGGCCGAGGCCATCAGCCCGCCCACCGCGCAGACATAGGCGATGGTGAAAAACACAAAGGCGGTCAGACCCGTGACCGCCGGAAAGCCCAAGCCAAGCCATGCCAACAGGCCAAAGCCCAGCCCCGAGAAGGTGGTGAAGAGAATGACAGACGGTGCCGGATGCATCTCAGAGCTTCTCCAACGTCTTGTCGAGCCAGCCCAGAAAACCGCCCGGAGCGTCGTCGACAGGGGCAAGGTAGGGGGCCAGCACGTCAATCTCGGGCAGGGCATCCTTGGGCCGTGGGGGCAGATATTTGTTGACCGGCCTGGTGCCCATTTCCGGCATCAGGTCCATGCCGCCCCGTTCCGCCGTCAGCCGCGACACATGGCTGTCGGGATCGGCAAAGTCGCCAAAGTGGCGCGCGCCTGACGGGCAGGTGCGCACGCAGGTCGGGATGCGGTCCACCTCTTCAAGGTTCTCGTTATAGATGCGGTCGACACACAGGGTGCATTTCTTCATCACGCCCTCGGCCTCGTCCTTTTCACGCGCGCCGTAAGGGCAGGCCCAGGCGCACAGGCCACAACCGATGCAGTCGCTTTCGTTGACCAGAACGATGCCATCCTCGACCCGCTTGTAGCTGGCGCCGGTGGGGCAGACGGTGACGCAGGGCGCGTCCTCGCAGTGCAGGCAGGATTTGGGAAAGTGGATCAGTTGCGCGGGCGGCTGGACCTTGGCCGAGGTGGCCAGCGGCTGCACCTCGTAGCTGTGCACGCGGTTCAGGAAGGTGCCGGAGGGGGCCGCGCCATAGGGGTCCTGATCGGACAGGGGCGCGCCGTAGTTTTCGGTGTTCCAGCCCTTGCACGAGATCACGCAGGCATGGCAGCCGACGCAGGTATCAAGGTCGATCACAAGTCCCAGTTTGCGTTCGGTTTTTTCGGGAAGTTGCGTCATTTGCCCACCTTCCATGCCAATCTGTCCGGCCCCTGACCCACGGGCGATTTGATCGGGTCCATGACCGGTTTCGACTGATCCTGCGGCGCGGCCTTGGCGATGCGCACCTTCAGGTCGAACCACGCGGCCTGTCCAGTCACAGGGTCGGAGTTGGCCCAGCGCAACCCGTCGCCCTTGGGCGGCAGCAGCTCGTGGATCAGGTGGTTCAGCAGGAACCCCTTGGTTGCCTCGGGTGCGTCCTTGTCCAGCGCCCATGCGCCCTTGCGCTTGCCGATGGCGTTCCACGTCCAGACCGTGTTGGGGTTCAGCGCCGCCATTTCCAGCACCGGCACGGTAATCTCGCCGTGGGGCGAGGTGACAGTGGCCCAGTCGCCATCCTTCAGGTCGTGGTCGCGCATCAGGTTGGTCGGCAGGTACAGCGGGTTGTGCCCGTGCAACTGCCGCAGCCAAGCGTTCTGACTGCCCCAGGAATGATACATCGCCATCGGGCGCTGGGTCAGGGCGGTGATCGGATATGCGTCGGCGCGGTTGTCGCCCGAGGGGTCGTACCAGATCGGCAGCGGGTCCATCGTGCGGCGGATGCGGTCGCGCAGGTGGTCGGGCGGCTGGCGGTCGCCGTGGCCTTCGGCGGCCAGTTGGAACCGGCGCAGCGGCTCGACATAGAGCGAGAACAGATAGGGCTGCGGCGCGTCGAACAGGCCCATGCCCACGGCCCAGTTCTGATAGGCCATGTTCCACGGTTTGTAGTAGTTCGCCCCCTGCGGGATGTGTTCGACAAAAAAGCCGCCGTTTTCGATATAGGTGTCGATCTGGCTGGCATTTGGCGCGCCGCGCCCTGCGGTCAGACCGTTTTCACCCACGCGCCAGCCTGCCAGCGGGCCGATGCCGGGGCGGCGTTCGTGGTTGGTTATATAGTCGGCGTAATCGGCGTATTTCTGTGCGCCGTCTTCGGTGACAAAGCCGGGCAGGTTCAGCCGCGCGCCCAGATCGCACAGCACCGACTGGAACCCGCGCACGTCGCGGTCGGGTTCGACCACGGGCCAGCGGATCGCATCGGCGGCGGCATCCGCCTCGCAGATCGGACGGTCCAGCAAGGAGATACAGTCGTGGCGTTCCAGATAGGTGGTGTCGGGCAGGATCAGATCGGCATAGGCGACCATCTCGGAACTGTACGCATCCGAATAGATGATGCGCGGGATCACGTAATCGCCGTTGGCATCCGTGTCGGTCAGCATGTCGATCACACCGCGTGTGTTCATCGACGAATTCCACGCCATGTTGGCCATGTACAGGAACAGCGTGTCGATCTTGTACGGGTCACCCGCATGGGCGTTCGAGATTACCATGTGCATTAGCCCGTGCGCCGACATCGGGTTGTCCCATGTGAACGCCTTGTCGATGCGCGCGGCGGTGCCGTCGGGCTTCAGGGCCAGATCGTCAGGCCCTTGGACAAAGCCCAGGTGCGGGCCGTCCAGCGGGCCGTTGCAGGTGGTTTTGCAATGCGGTTTCGGGTGGGCCGTGGCCGGTTTGGGATAGGGTGGTTTGAACCGGAAGCCGCCCGGCACCTCGACCGTGCCAAGGATGATCTGCAACACATGCAGCGCGCGACAGGTCTGGAACCCGTTGGCGTGGGCGCTGATCCCGCGCATGGCATGAAAGCTGACGGGGCGGCCTGTCATTTTTGTGTGGGTCTCACCACGGAAGTCGGTCCATGCGTGGTCCAGCTCGAACGCCTCGTCAAAGGCGACGCGGGCCAGTTCGGATGCAATGGCGCGGATGCGCGGCGCGGGAATGCCGGTGCGGTCGGCCACGGCCTCGGGGGCGTAGTCGTCGGACAGGTAGCGTTCGGCCATCAGGTGCATGACAGGCCGGTGGGTGACCCCCGCCGCGCGGTGGGTGGCGGCCAGATCAGGGCGCACGCCCTTTTGGTCAAAGGGGGCCGGCTTGCCGGTAGTGCGGTCGATCACCAGTTCCTTGCCGTTTTCGTCGCGCAGCAGCAGGCCGAATTCGGGTGACTTTTCATCGCTGTTCACAAGGCAGGGCGCGTTGGTGAACTGCGCCAGATAGTCCAGATCAATCTTGCCCGCCTTCATCAGGCAATGGATCAGCGCCATGATGAACAACCCGTCGGTGCCCGGGGTGATGCCAACCCAGTCATCGGCCACGGCGTTGTAGCCGGTGCGGATCGGGTTCACCCCGATCACCCGCGCGCCGCGTGCCTTGATCTTGCCTATGCCCATCTTGATCGGGTTGCTGTCGTGGTCTTCGGCGACGCCGAACAGCATGAACAACTTGGTGTGGTCCCAGTCGGGCTGACCGAATTCCCAGAACGCGCCGCCCATGGTGTAGATGCCGGCCGCCGCCATGTTGACCGAACAGAACCCGCCGTGCGCCGCATAGTTGGGCGTGCCAAAGTTCTGCGCCCAGAAGGAGGTGAACGATTGCGACTGGTCGCGCCCGGTGAAGAACGCCAGCTTTTCGGGATTGTCGCGGCGGATCGGTGCCAGCCAGCCGCTGGCGATCTCCAGCGCCTCGTCCCAGCTGATTTCCTCGAATTCGCCCGATCCGCGCGGGCCGATGCGTTTCAACGGGGCGCGCAGGCGGGCGGGGGCGTTGTGCTGCATGATGCCGGCCGAGCCTTTGGCGCACAGCACGCCCTTGTTCACCGGATGGTCGCGGTTGCCTTCGATATAGGCGACCCGTTTCTTGCCGTCCTCGCCTGTCTTCATGTGCACATTGATGCCGCAGCGGCAGGCGCACATGTAGCAGGTGGTTTTGCGGACCTCGTCCGAGACCTTGGGCGACAGGTCCAGCGCGGGCTGCTTATGGGGCATTCTTGTGGTCCTTCAGCAACGTGATGGCGTCGCGGGCGATCTGTTGTTCTTCGGCGGCGGGGATCACCCAAGCGGGAATATTTCCCAACCACGATAGCTGTGCAAGAACATTATTCCTGATAGCGGCGTCGTTCTCGCCGATGCCGCCGGTAAAGGCGATGCCGTCGATGCCTTGCATTGCGGCAATCATCGCACCAGCCTGTCGCGCGATCCAATAGCAGAAGTGGTCGCGGGCAAATTGCGCCTGTGGCGAAGTGCTTTGTTCCAGCGTGCGCATGTCGGCGCTAAGGCCGGACAGACCCAGCAGCCCGCTGTCGTGATAGAGCATGTGCGTCGCGGCATCTGCGCCCAGCGTGTTCACCAGATGCAACACCGCGCCTGCGTCGATCTCGCCCGCGCGGGTGCCCATGGTCAGGCCGCTGAGGGGCGAAAAGCCCATGGTGGTGGCCACGGATTGTCCGTCGCGTATGGCGCACAGCGATGCGCCGTTGCCCAGGTGCAGGGCCAGCAGACGGTGCGGCAATGGCGTGCCGGTGGCCTGTTCGAACCCGTGAACCAGTGCGGCATAGCTGGTGCCGTGAAAGCCATAGCGTTGCAGGTTCGCCGTGGCGGGCACATCGGGCAGCGCATAGCGGCGTGCGACGGCGGGGTTGGTCGCGTGAAAGGCCGTGTCAAAGGTGGCGAATTGCGGCAGGCCGGGCACAAGCGCCTGCACCGCGTCGATGGCGGACAGGTGGTGCGGGTTGTGCAGCGGGGCCAGCGGCACGGCGTCCGAAATGGCGGCGCGGATCGCGGGCGTGATCCGCGCCGAGGCTGTCAGCCCGGCGCCGCCATGCACCACGCGGTGCGCCGCCGCGCGCAAGGTCTGGGGCTGTATTCCGGCACCGGACAGCGCGTCGAAAATCGCGGCAAGGGCGGCGGTGTGATCGGGCAAGGCCAGATCGTGCCGTGTCCCGTCGCCGACGCGAATGCTGCCCTGCGTGCCGATGCCCGCGGCCTCGATCCGCAGGGTTTCGCGCAGATTTGCATCAAACAGGGCCGTCTTGATCGAAGACGACCCTGCGTTGATCACAAGGACTTGCGCGTCGGACATGCCTTAGACCGATTGCGGGCGCATGTCGGCCTTGGACACACCGGCGACCGACACCGGTTTTTTCATCGCATCGCGGCGGAAGGGTTCGCCCAGTTCCTGATTGATCATCGCCTCGATCAGGGTGGTCTTGCCGTTCATCTGGTCTTCGACGGCTTTGGTCAGGGCGGCGGTCAATTCTTCCATCGTGCGCGCCACGACACCTTGCAACCCGCAGGCCTGCGCAATGCCTGCATAGGACACGTCGGTGTCCAGTTCGGTGCCGACAAAGTTGTCGTCGAACCACAGGGTCGAGTTCCGCTTTTCCGCGCCCCATTGATAGTTGCGGAACACCACTTGGGTGATCGCGGGCCATTCGCCCCGGCCGATCGCGGTCAGCTCGTTCACTGCGATGCCGAACGCACCGTCGCCGGAAAAGCCCACGACCGGCACATCGGGCTGGCCGATCTTGGCGCCGACGATGGCGGGCAGGCCATAGCCGCAGGGGCCGAACAGACCGGGGGCCAGGTATTTGCGCCCGTCGTCAAAGTCGGGATAGGCGTTGCCGATGGCGCAGTTGTTGCCGATGTCCGAGCTGATGATCGCGTTGCGCGGCAGGGCGGACTGGATCGCGCGCCACGCCATGCGCGGGCTCATCCAATCGGGCTTGTCGGCGCGGGCGCGCTGGTTCCATGTGGTGCCTTCGTCGTCGTCTTCGTGGTCCATGCTGGACAGTTGCTGTGCCCAGGTGGATTTGGCCTGTGAAATGCGCGCCTTGCGGTCGGCGCGGCCTGCATCGCCTGCGTCATCGGACAGTTGCGACAGGATGCCCTTGGCCACCTTGGCCGCGTCCCCGATGATGCCCACGGTGACCTTTTTGGTCAGACCGATGCGGTCGGGGTTGATGTCGACCTGAATGATTTTGGCGTTCGTGGGCCAATAGTCCATGCCATAGCCCGGCAAGGTGGAAAACGGGTTCAGCCGTGTGCCCAGGCACAGCACCACGTCGGCGTCCTTGATCAGTTCCATCCCCGCCTTGGACCCGTTGTACCCCAGCGGCCCCGCAAACAACGGGTGCGATCCGGGAAAGGCGTCGTTGTGCTGGTAGCCGACGCAGACCGGCGCATCCAGCCGCTCGGCCAGCTCTTTGGACGCGGCGATCCCGCCCTTGGACAGGACCACGCCGGCGCCGTTCAGGATTACGGGGTTCTTGGCGCCCGACAACAGTGCAGCGGCGGCGGCCACTGAATTTTCGCCGCCCGAGGATTGTTCGAACTCGATGGGTTCGGGAATGTCGATGTCGATCACCTGCGTCCAGAAATCGCGCGGAATGTTCAACTGCGCAGGGCCGGACAAACGCTTGGCCTTGGCGATGACGCGGGTCAGCACCTCGGCCACGCGGGACGGGTCGCGGACCTCTTCCTGATAGGCGACCATGTCTTCGAACAGTTTCATCTGCTCGACTTCCTGAAAGCCGCCCTGACCGATGGTCTTGTTCGCGGCCTGCGGAGTGACCAGCAACAGCGGCGTGTGGTTCCAGTATGCGGTTTTCACGGCGGTGACAAAGTTGGTGATGCCGGGGCCGTTCTGCGCGATCATCATCGACATCTTGCCGGTGGCGCGGGTGTAGCCGTCGGACATCATGCCGGCCGACCCTTCGTGCGCGCAGTCCCAGAAGGTGATGCCTGCCTGCGGGAACAGGTCCGAGATCGGCATCATGGCCGAGCCGATGATGCCAAAGGCGTGTTCGATGCCGTGCGCTTGCAGTGTTTTTACAAATGCTTCTTCGGTCGTCATTTTCATGGCAAGGGGCTCCGGCAGGTTAAGGGAATGATTCCGCGTTTCGTCGCAGAGTACGATTGCACGTCAGGTGCGGTTAGGGCCAGTTGCGACAGGCGGATCAGGCCAGATGCGCCAGCGTGTTCGCAACCCGGTACACGCCCTCGGTGATCCGGCTGGACGGGATCGAGGAATAGGCCAGCCGGTAGAAATTGCGCGGGCGGTCGGGGCCCGAGAAAAAGGATTCACCCGGTTCGATCAGCACGCTTTGCGCTTTCAGCAAATGCGCCAGTTGCGTGGTGTCCACCGACGCCGGCGCGCGCATCCAGAAGGACGAGCCACCTGACACCCCCTGACCTGCGATGGTCAGGCCGGTGTCGTCGATGGCCTGTTGCATCACGTCGCGGCGTTTGTGCAGGGTCATGCTCATCTTGCGGACCAGCGCGTCGTAGTGGCCCAGCGACAGGAAATAGGCGACGGTGCGCTGGATGTGCCCGGGCGGGTGACGCAGGACCGACGCGCGCAGCGCGCGGGCCTCGCGGATGAACGGCTCGGACCCGACAAGATAACCCAGCCGCAGCCCCGGAAACAGCGATTTGGAAAAGCTGCCCACATAGATCACCCGTCCGTCCGCATCCATCGACTTCAGTGACGGCGAGGGTGCCTTGAGGAAGGACATCTCGAATTCATAGTCATCTTCGACAATCAGCGCGTCCATTTCGGCGGCGCGGTCCAGCAGGGCGCGGCGGCGGTCCATCGGCATGGTGGCGGTTGTGGGGCACTGGTGGCTGGGCGTGGTAAAGATCACATCGGTGCCGGGCGGGATCGCGTCGGGCGGCAGGCCGTGTTGATCGACGCGCACATGGGACAGATTGCAGCGCGACTGGTTCAGGATATCGTGCAGGGCGTGATAGCAGGGTTCTTCCAATGCCGCATGGCGGCGCTGGGTCAGCAGCACCTGTGTTGTCAGCCACAGCGCGTTTTGCGCGCCCAGCGTGATCAGCACCTGTTCGGGGCGGGCGGTGATGCCCCGGCGGGGCAACGAATGGCGCACGATGAATTCGATCAGCTTGGGATCGTCCTGATCGAAGTAATCCGTGGTCATCGGCCCAAAGTCGCGTTGCCCCAGCGCTTGCATCGCGCACAGCCGCCAGTTGGCGTGGTCGAACAGGGTCGGATCGGCCTGACCATAGATGAACGGATAGCGGTAGTGCGCCCAATCCTGCGGCTTCGTGGGCGTCTGTCCGCCCGAGAACCGCTGGCCGATGGCGCGGGACCAGTCCACCGCGTCCGGCGTGTCGGGCAAGGCGTCAAAAACCGGCGGGACCGGTGCCGTTTCAGACACGAAATAGCCCGACCGCCCGCGTGATGTCAGGTAGTCGTTGGCCAGAAGCTCGGTATAGCTGAGGGTGACGGTGATCCGGCTGATGCCAAGGTGTTGCGCCAGTTTGCGGGTCGAGGGCAGCTTTTCTCCGGGCTGAAAGCGGCCCGACAGGATGCCTTGGGCAATCATCTGCTGGATCTGGCTTTGCAGCGTCCCCTCGGCGTCGGGGTGCAGGAAAAATGTTTCGACCGGAACTGTCATGCCACAGGATTACACTGGACTTACGTGCGCGGCAATGTGGCGCTATCGCTGAAACGCAAAAGACCCCGGTCGAAACCGGGGCCTTTGCTTGGACATGTGAAGTGTCACTCGGGTGCTTTAAGCTTTTGGAAAGCTTACGGGCACGACGCGTAGTAACGCGAGCCGTCTGCACGTTGGTACACACACTGGCCGTTTTGCGTTTTGCCGATGTAGTTGCCAGCGACACCGCCAACTGCTGCGCCGATCAGCGCGCCTTTGACCTTGTCGTTGCCGCCCGAAACAGTCGCGCCGATTGCAGCACCGGTCAGGGCGCCGGCGGCAGTTGTGTTCGACGTGGTGGATTCGCAAGCAGCCAGCGATGCGATCAGCGGAATGGCGATCAGAAGCTTTTTCATTATGGTCTTCCCTTGTTGAATTCTAAAACGAGAACGCAGTTACCGAAGAAACGGTTCCCACATTTTTTCGATACGGTGAAAAAAGGCTTTGGGGCGCAAGATACCACCGGTCCTGTTCGGGCAAGACATGATGAGACGTAGCGAATTGTTGCACGGCGTCAAGCGGCGCACCGGATGCGCAGGCGAAGAAGCGCCGAGCAGGGCAGGGGTATGAAACGCGAAACGGGCAAAGGTTTCCCTTCGCCCGTTTGGTCCAAATCATTGGTATGTCGTCAGGCGAACACGTCGCCCAAGGCTTTGTCGACGGCCGCGATGATCTGGTTGATGTCGTCCTTGGTCGCGATCAGCGCAGGCGAGAAGCACAGGCTGTTGTTCTTGCCCGGCAGCGACCGGTTGGTGGCCCCGATGATCACGCCCTGCGCCATGCAGTTGCCGACGACGGCCTGAACCTTGGCCTCGTCCGCAGGCGCACGGCTGTTGCGGTCGGACACCAGTTCCGCCCCCAGGAACAGACCCTTGCCGCGCACATCGCCGATCACGACGTGTTTGTCGGCCAGCGCGTGCAACTGGTCCAGCATATAGGCGCCCATCTGCGTGGTGTTCTCCAGCAGGTTTTCGTCCTCGATGATGCGCATGTTCTCGATCGCCGCAGCGGGGCCTGCGGTGCAGCCGCCAAAGGTCGAGATGTCGCGGAAATAGTTCAGCTTGTCCGACGGGTCGTCCTTGAACATGTCAAAGACCGCTTCGGTGGTCACTAGGCAGGCAATCGCCGCATAACCCGAGGCCACGCCTTTGGCCATTGTCACCATGTCGGGCTGAATGCCGTAGTGCTGGTAGCCGAACCATGTGCCGGTGCGGCCCAAGCCACAGACCACTTCGTCGATGTGCAGCAGGATGTCGTATTTTTTGCAAATCTCCTGCACGCGGTCCCAATAGCCGTCGGGCGGGGTGATCACGCCGCCACCTGCGGTCACGGGTTCAAGGCACAGCGCGCCCACGGTGTCGGGCCCTTCGGCCAGGATAACCTTTTCGATCTGGTCCGCAGCCCAGACGCCGTAGTTTTCCTGCGGTGCGCCGTCCTGTTCAAAGGCGCGGTATTCCAGGCAATGCGGCACGCGCACGAAACCGGGCACGAAGGGGCCGTATTGCGCGTTGCGCTCGTCCTGACCACCCGCCGACAGGCAGGCGATGGTGGTGCCGTGGTAGTCGCGGTCGCGGTACAGAACCTTGTGTTTCTTGCCGCCGTATTTCTTGTGCGCGATCTGGCGGACCATCTTGAACGCCTTCTCGTTCGCCTCGGACCCCGAGTTGCAATAGTACATGCGGTCAAGGCCGGGCATTTTATCCAGCAGCTTTTCGGCAAACAATGCGCCGGGGATCGACCCGGCAGAGCCTGCGAAATAGTTCAGTTTCACCAACTGGTCGCGCACGGCGTCCGCGATGCTTTCGCGGCCATAGCCCACGTTGACGGTCCAGACGCCGCCCGACACCGCATCAAGGTGCTCTTTGCCCTTTTGGTCCCAGACCTTCATGCCCTTGCCCTCGACGATGATGCGCGGGTCGATCGCGCTTTCAAAAGGCTGGTGCTGGATCAGGTGGTGCCAGACGTTTTTGCGGTCGGCTTCGACCACACGGCTTAGGTCGTTTTCGTTAAAGGTTCCGTCCATTGTCTGGCCTTTCGGAATGCATAAGGAGGGGATGGGGTGACGTAAGACATAGTGCACCCGTTGACGATGAAGAAAACAGCAGAAACGCACGCCACGATAGGGCCAGTGGCGGTGCACAGATGATTCCAGTTTGCCAGTGCTGACAGGGCACACCCGTCCTGGTGGAAATAGGAATGCCGCAATTTCAGGGGGTTCTGACACATCTGCGATTTCGGACCGCCATCTGCTGTGTGCCAAGCGCCCTTGGAAAAAACATTGATCGGCGCGGGATATTGCAGTGGGATTGGGCAGCGCCGGATGATGCTTGATGCAACAACCGGACCAAGCGGCGGCCGGACCGCCGGGACAACGCGAAGCGCCGTGCAAAATGGTGCGCAACGGGAGACGACAATGACATTTAAATCCAAATTGATGAGTGCCACCGCCGCAATCGCCATGCTGACGGGTGCGCAAACCGCCACGGCCGCAGGGCATGGCGAAATTACCGTGGCCTATTTCCTGGAATGGCCGATGCCGTTTCAATACGCCAAAGAAACCGGCATGTACGAAGACGCCATGGGCACCAAGATCAACTGGGTCAGCTTTGATACCGGCACCGCGATGAGTGCGGCGATGGCCTCGGGCGATGTGCAGCTTTCGGTCAGTCAGGGTGTGCCGCCCTTTGTCGTGGCCACTTCGGCCGGCCAGGATTTGCAGATCGTCGATGTGGCCGTGTCCTATTCGGACAACGACAACTGCGTCGTGGCCTCGGGGCTGGAAATCGACAAGGACAGCGCGGGCGAACTGGCGGGCAAGAAAGTTGCCGTGCCGCTGGGCACCGCGGCGCATTACGGGTTTCTCAGCCAGATGAACCACTTTGGCGTTGATATTGCGTCGATGGAGATCGTCGACATGGCCCCCGCCGAAGGGGCCGCCGCATTGGCCCAGGGGTCGTTGGACATGGCCTGCGGTTGGGGCGGTGCGCTGCGCCGGATGAAAGAGCATGGCAATGTGCTGCTGACCGGTGCGGAAAAGGAAGAGCTGGGCATTCTGGTGTTCGACGCCACGACCGCCCCCGCAACTTATGTCGCCGAGAACGGCGATATGGTGGCCAAGTTTCTGGCGGTAACGGCCAAGGCCAACGCCATGTGGGCGGACGAGGCAAACCATGCCACGATGCTGCCGGTGATCGCCAAGGATGCGGGCATGAGCGAGGAAGACACGATGTCGACCCTGTCGACCTTCAAGTTCCCCACCGTGGATGAACAGCTGAGCGACAAGTGGCTGGAAGGCCGCGCACAGGCATTCATGAAGGGTGTCGCGGGCGTGTTTGTCGAGGCGGGGTCTATTCCGTCGGCGCTGGACAGCTATGCCGGCACGGTGAACATCGGGCCGCTGCAATCCGCGAAAGACATGTAAGGCACGGGCCGCCGCGCGCCCGATGTGGCGTGCGGCGGCTGACAGTCGAGGCGGGGCAAACCCCGCCCATGGGGCCGAAATAGGCAACAGGAACACCAACACGGGGGCGACCATGACCATGACGGGACTTGTGATCGACAAGCTGTCCATGCGGTTTGATCTGCCGGGCGGCGGCGCGGTGCAAGCGCTGCAGGATGTCAGTCTGGATCTGAAACAGGGCGAACTGCTAAGCGTGCTGGGGCCGTCGGGCTGTGGCAAGACCACGCTTTTGAACATCGTGGCGGGGTTTCTGGCCCAGACCGAAGGCGAGGTGCGGCTGAACGGTGTGCCGGTGCACGGCCCCGATGCGCAACGCGGCATGGTGTTTCAGCAAGGCGCGCTGTTCGAGTGGATGAGCGTGCGCGAGAATGTCAGCTTTGGCCCGGATATGAAGGGCACGCCCAAGGCCGAAAGCCGCAAGACGGTTGAACACTTGCTGAACGTCGTGGGCCTGCACGATTTCAAGGACAAGATGGTGTATGAACTGTCGGGCGGGATGCAGCAGCGTGTGGCGTTGGCCCGCTGTCTGGCCAATGACCCTGATGTGATCCTGATGGACGAACCGCTGGGCGCGCTGGACGCGCTGACCCGCGAGAAGATGCAAAGCCTTGTGCTGAAGCTGTGGAAGGAAACCGGCAAGACCATCATCCTGATCACCCATTCGGTCGAAGAGGCGCTGTTGCTGGGCGAGCGTCTGGTGGTGATGGCGCCGCGTCCGGGGCGCATTCACAAGGAATACCGTCTGCCTTTTGCCGATCTGGGTGTGGGCGCCGACCTGCGCGAGGTCAAGAAACATCCCGACTATGCGCCCACCCGCGAGGAGATTCTGAACATGATCTGGAACATGGAAGAAGAGATCATGGGCCGCAGCGAGGAGAGCGCCTGACATGCTGCAAATTTTTCAAGACCTTGGCGGCGAGCTGGCGCAGTTGTTCCTGTCGGTTCTGGGCGCTTTGCCTTTCATTCTGGGCTATCTGGCGCTGATCCTGCTTTCGATGGTCATCTGGACATTCATCCGCGCCCAGATGGGCCGCGTGCGTGACTACCGGTCGTTGAAAACGGTGACGTTTGGCGATGAAAGTGCCGTTGTCTCGGACAAGGCGGCGTCGGTGATTTCCATCGTGCTGATTTTTGTGATCTGGGGCGCGTTCACCGGATCGGGGTGGCTGCCCGGTCCGTTGCACGCGCCGGGGCCGTTCGTGGGGCAGGACAGGTTCACCTATACAATCGAAGGTCCGGACGGGGCCAAGGCCGATGCGACCGTTTTCGTGTCCGTCTACCGGCAGGGCGAAGAGCCCGCACCGTTAGAGTTCGACGCAGGCACCGGCCCGGTGCAGAACGACAGTGTCGAGGTGCAGGCGTACCGGTCAAAGTTGATCAGTTGGGATGCCAATGACGCGGTCACCCGCAAGGACGGCGCAAAGGTTGTCGCGGTGGACGGTCGGGCGATTGACGCCAATACGGATGTCGACGTGGGCTTTGGCCGCGTGGCACTGACCGACAAGGGCACGCTGAACTTCGAGCCGGGGCAGGGTTGGCAGATGGAGAACATCTGGTTGCCGGCCCCCGACAGCGTCTGGCGGCGATTGGTGTCGGTCAGCGCGGATGGTTATCAGAACGTGACGCTGGCCGAACACCTGAGCTATTCGCTGTTTCGGGTCATCGTCGGCTTTGCGCTGGGCGCGCTGGTGGGGATTCCGCTGGGCTATGCGATGGGCCTGTCGAACTGGTTTCGCGGCTGGTTCGATCCGATTGTCGAATTCATGCGCCCGGTGCCGCCGCTGGCGTTGATCCCGCTGGTGATCATCTGGGCGGGCATTGGTGAACAGGGCAAGATCATCCTGCTGTTCCTGGCCGCGCTGTGGATCATGGCCATCGGTGCACGGTCGGGCGTGTCTGGGGTAAAGATCACCAAGGTGCACGCGGCCTATTCGCTGGGGGCCAGCAAGTGGCAGATCCTGCGCCATGTGATCATCCCCAACTCGTTGCCCGAGATTTTCACCGCCGCGCGCGTGGCGATGGGCGTGTGCTGGGGCACCGTTGTGGCCGCCGAACTGGTGGCGGCGGAAAAGGGCGTGGGCAAGATGATCGTGGCGGCGTCCAAGTTTCAGGACACCGACATCGTGCTGATGGGGATCATCCTGATCGGCATCATCGGCTTTGGCATCGACATGCTGATGCGCTGGGCCGAACGGATTCTGGTGCCGTGGAAGGGCAAGGGCTGAGGCCCTGTCTGCGCGGGGGAATTTGCGGGCAACTTGATGTGGATCATGGCAGGGCGGCGCAAGGCAGGCGAGATTGAGCAGAACATTAAGGTGAGGACCCCATGCGCAGTTTTCTATCAATCACGTCCGCTTTCGCACTGATGGCGGCAGGGCTTGTGGCCTGCACCGATCCTGTCATGCCCGACCGGACGGACGGCGCGGCGTTCTTTGCCGACAACTGTGTGGCCTGTCACGGCACGCGGGGGCGGGGCAACGGGGCCTTTGCCGACGGGCTGCAAGCCAGGCCTGCCGATCTGACCACGCTAAGCCGTCGCAACGGCGGCACGTTCCCGTCCGCGCGAGCGCTGAGCTATATCTATGGCGACCCCGAGCAGTCCCACCTTGCGCGCGTCATGCCGCAATTCGGCGGCGCGATGGCGCAGGATCTGGTGCCGGTGGAGATTGACGGCGTGCTGACCCCGACACCGCGCGTGCTGGCGGGGCTGCTGGTCTATCTGGAAAGCATTCAGGAATAGCGAGGAGCGTCGCAAAGCCAACGGGACGACGCGCGGTGCGTTCAGGCTTGCCTGCGCCGCCCATAGGTGTGTTTTTTGATACCGACAGAGCGGATCATGCGGGGCCAAATCGCTGTATCTAGCGGGGTAGGTCCAAAGGACGACCACCAGTTGATGCCGAAAGGCTGGGAATGTGCTGGAAAACCTCTCGAACGGTGAGAGGGGATGGTGGAGCATAGCGGGATCGAACCGCTGACCTCCTGCATGCCATGCAGGCGCTCTCCCAGCTGAGCTAATGCCCCATCCTTTGTGACCCTGTTGGGTCCGTGCGCCGCTGATTAGGCGGTTTGGCAGGCGGGATCAAGCGAAAAGATCACGCCTGCCGAAAGCTTTATGTATCGTCGTCATCCGACGCCACATCGGCGATTTCGTCCAGCGGAACGGTATCGTCGTCGTCATCGTCTTCCAGCAGATCATCGTCCAGGTCGACATCAACATCGCTGTCGTCATCGTCCAATACGACGTCATCGTCGTCGTTGTCCGCGGCTTTCGCCTTGGCTGTTACCGCGTCTTCCGCATCTGCGGCGATCATGCGGGATTTGCTGGCGTCCAGTTCGACCACTTCACCCGTATAGGGGCTGACGATCGGGTTCTTGTTCAGGTCGTAAAACCGCTTGCCGGTGGTCGGGCAAAGGCGTTTCGTACCCCATTCTTCCTTGGGCATGATGTCCCCTTTGAAATCTCTGTTGCATCTAGGCGATTCAGGGCAAGTGCCATATGGTGTGCCCGGAGTCAAAGCCTACGTGATAAGTGGGTAAAGGAGCAGATAGGATGGCGATGCATCTGTTGCAAGAAGGACCGCCCGTCGAGGTGGTTTTGCGCCGGTCTGCGCGGGCGCGGCGGATTTCGCTGCGGGTGTCTGCTTTGGACGGTCGCGTCACGCTGACCTTGCCCAAGGGGGTGGCCGAGCGCGAGGCGATGGCCTTTGCCCGGTCCAAGGAAGATTGGATACGCGGACACCTTCAGGCGCGGCTGGACAATATTGATGTCGGGCACGGGGCCGAGGTGCCGCTGGGCGGACAAGCGTTGCGGGTGGTGCCGGGGGCCGGGCGACGGGTGGTTGTGGGCGATCAGACGATTGCAGTGCCCGGTGCGCCCGAACAGGTCGCCGCACGGTTGCAGGCGCATCTGAAGGCGCTGGCGCGCGCGCGACTGGCTGCGGCGTCTGATCTGTATGCCGAACGATTGGGGCGGCCATACCAGCGGATCAGCATCCGCGATACCCGGTCGCGGTGGGGGTCGTGTTCGTCGCGCGGGAGGTTGATGTATTCGTGGCGGCTGGTGCTGATGCCGCAGGCGGTGCTGGAGTATGTTACAGCGCACGAGGTGGCGCATCTGGAACAGATGAACCATTCGCAGGCTTTTTGGGACACGGTGACGCGCATTCACGGCCCCTATGACACCGCACGAAGCTGGTTGCGGCGGCACGGGTCGGACTATCACCGGTATCGCTTTGGCGATTGACCGTTGCCGAATTTGTGATCACAAGGCGATATGACCACACCCGCACGCGCCACCGAAGTCACCCCAGCCGCCCATGATCGGGTGTATCGTCAGTTGCGCACGCGCATCATGCATGGCGATATTCCCCCCGGTCAGGCGCTGACCCTGCGCGGGGTCGCCAGGGACTATGAGGTCAGCATGACCCCCGTGCGCGAGGCGGTGCGCCGTCTGGTGGCCGAAGGGGCGCTGACCATGTCGTCATCGGGGCGTATGGGCACGCCCGAACTGTCTGCGGAACGGATCGAGGAGCTGGCGGCGTTGCGGGCGTTGATCGAGGTTGAGCTGGCCAGCCGCGCCTTGCCGCGCGCGCATATGGCGCTGATCGAGCGGTTGCAGACCATCAATGGCGCGGTGTCCGAGGCCGTGGCCCACCGCGATGCGGTCAGCTATATCCGCACCAACCTGGAATTTCACCGGACGTTGTATTTGCGCGCACAAGCCCCCGCCATGCTGGCCATGGCCGAAACCGTCTGGTTGCAGATGGGGCCGACGATGCGGGCGCTGTACGGGCGGTTGCGCCGGACCGAGCCGCCGCATTACCACAAGCTGATTATCGCGGCCTTGCGGGCCGGGGACGAGCCGGGTTTGCGGCTGGCCGTGCGCACCGACGTGACCCAAGGTCTGCGGATGCTGGCGCGCTGAACAGGCCCGCGCGCCTCTGTCGAGACTGGCGGCTTATGCAGCCAGCCCCTTGTTGCCCAAATCCAGAAACTTGCGACGGCGGTCCTGGATCAGTGCCTTGGCATCCATGCCCTTGAGGTCTTTCAGCATCTCGGAAATCGCCTTGCCCACCGCATCAATTGCATCGTTTGCGTGGCGGTGCGCGCCGCCCATCGGCTCGGGGATGATCTTGTCGATCACGCCCAGTTGCTTGAGGTCCTGCGCCGTCAGGCGCAAGGCCTCGGCCGCTTCGCGCATTTTCTCGGCGTCTTTCCACAGGATCGACGCGCAGCCCTCGGGACTGATGACCGAATAAACGGCATGTTCCAGCATCGCAACGCGGTTCGCGGTGGCAAAGGCCACGGCACCGCCAGATCCGCCCTCGCCGATCACCACGGACACGACCGGCGTGCCGATCTGCAAGGATTTCTCGGTGGCGCGTGCAATCGCTTCGGACTGGCCGCGTTCTTCGGCGCCTTTGCCGGGATAGGCGCCGGGTGTGTCCACCAGCGTGATCACCGGCAGGCCAAAGCGGCCGGCAAGGTCCATCAGGCGAATCGCCTTGCGATAGCCTTCGGGGCGGGCCATGCCAAAGTTGCGTTCGATCCGCGATTTGGTGTCGTTGCCCTTTTCATGGCCGATCACCATCACCGGCGTGTCGTTGAAGCGCGCCAGCCCGCCCATCACGGCGTGATCGTCGGCAAAGTTCCGGTCGCCCGCCAGCGGGGTGTAATCGGAGAACAGACGTTTCACATAGTCGATGCAATGGGGGCGTTCGGGGTGCCGTGCCACCAGACATTTGCGCCAGGGTGTCAGCGACGAATACAGGTCCTGCATCATCGCCTTGCCCTTGGCGTCCAGCGCGGTCGCCTCGGCGCTGGTGTCCGTTTCGGGGTTGTTGCGGGCCATGGCACGCAGTTCTTCGGCTTTGCCTTCGATTTCAGCCAGTGGCTTTTCGAAATCCATATACTGGGTCATCTGCTCGCTCCGCTTCGACTTTGGTCGATATATGGCGTTGGTGGGCGGCAAATGCAATCTTAGGGAAACAGCACCGGGTAAAGCGAGGCGATCAACAGCGCAGCCATTGTCCAGTTAAAGACAGCCAGCCGCGTCGGGTTTGTCAGCACCCGCGCCATTTGCTGGCCCATGATTGTCCACAGGCTGACCGATGGCAGGTTGATGGCGCCAAACACCACGGCAACCAGCGCGATGCCTGCAACCGTGGTGTCGGGCGTATAGGCCGATATAGCCGTCAGGGCCATCGCCCAGGCCTTTGGGTTGACCCACTGGAAGGCGGCGGCTTGCAGGAATGTCATTGGCGTGCCCACGGCATCGCCGCGTTTGATCGGCGCGGCGGTGGCGATTTTCCATGCCAGATACGTCAGATAGAGGATCGAGATGACTTTGAGCGCCGTGTAGCTGACAGGATAGGCGTTGAACACCTGCGCGAGCCCAGCCCCCACCACCAGGACCATAAAGACGAACCCAAGCCCGACCCCCAGCATATGCGGGACCGTGCGCAGAAAGCCAAAGTTCGCGCCCGATGCCATCAGCATCAGGTTGTTCGGCCCCGGCGTGATCGAACTGACAAAGGCAAAGGCCGCAAGGGCAAGGAGAATATCAAGTGTCATGCGCAATGAATGACGTTGAATTGGCGGTTTGAAATTGCAAACTTGGTGCTGGGGCAAGGAGTTTTGCAATATATGGCGAAGCTGGATCAAATAAACGAACGAATATTGCAAGAGCTGGGCCGCAATGGTCGGATCAGCAATCTGGAACTGGCCGAGCGGGTGGGGATGTCCCCGTCGGCCTGTTTGCGGCGGGTGCAGGACATGGAGCGCAGCGGGTTGATCAAAGGGTATCGCGCTGTGCTGGACCGCGCAGCGTTGGGGGCCGGTTTCGTGGCTTATGTCGGTGTCGGGCTGCGCGATCACACCAAAGCCGCGCAAGAGGCGTTCGAGCGTGCCATCGCCCGCGCACCCGAGGTGCGTGAATGTCATAACACAACCGGAACCATCGAATACATGCTGCGTGTCGAATGCGCTGATTTGCAAAGCTACAAGGCGTTTCACACCGACATGCTGGGGGCCTTGCCGCAGGTCAACGCGATCACGTCTTACGTCGTCATGGGATCGCCCAAGGATGAACGGGCGTAACGGCGATCAGTTGGCGGCTTGCGCTGCGATGGCGGCAAATGTCGCGTCCAGTTCTGTTGCAACAGGGGTCAGGTCGCTGCTGTAGGGCGCATAGATCGCCGAGGGCAGTTTGTAGCTAAGCGTGGCCGTGCCGTCCGCATTCTCGGTGACATAGACACGAATCGGCGCTTCGATCATCGCGTGGGTGTCGATGTTCAGGATTTGGACCGCCAGCGCATTGTTGAACAATCCGATGACGCGGTTGCCGGGAATGGTGATGCCGCGTGTGGCGGCGGCACCCGTGGGCCCGGCTTCGGTGACAATGCCCATCTGGTGCGCTTTGGCGGCTGTTTTCACATCCGCAACCAGTTGGTCATAGGGTTTGCCGGTGGGCACCACGGCCCAGCCGTCGCGCGCGGTGATGTCCGCGACCTCGGCAAAGGCGGGCAGGGACAGCATCAGCAGGGCAATCAGAAAACGCATGGGGCCTCTCACGGTATGTGGAGGCCCCATTGAGGCACGAAAGTGCCCCGCACATCCAGTCACGAGCGCGTCAGCCGGTGATCATCTCGTATTGTTTGACGACGACCTCGGCCTGTTTGATCGACGCGATGTCGACCAGACGGCCCTTGTAGACGGTGGCACCCTCGCCGTTGGCCTTGGCCTGTTCCATCGCGGCCAGAATCTCGCGGGCTTCGGCAACGGCCTCTTCCGAGGGGGTGAACACTTCGTTGGCCAGCGCGATCTGCTTGGGGTGGATCGCCCATTTGCCGACCATGCCCAGCGTCGCCGACCGCAGCGCCTGCGCGCGGAAGCCGTCATCATCCGAAAAGTCGCCAAAGGGACCATCGACCGGCAACACGCCGTGCGTGCGGCAGGCGGCGACGATGGCGGCTTGGGCCCAGTGCCACGGATCGGACCAATGCTTGGCCCCGTCGCGCAGCATGTAATAGTTTTCCTGTGTTCCACCGATGCCTGTGGTCTGCATCCCCATCGACGCGGCAAAGTCGGCGGCGCCCAGGCTCATCGCGACCAGACGCGGCGAAGATGCGGCGATTTCTTCCACGTGGGCGATGCCAGCGGCAGATTCGATGATGACCTCGAAATTGATTTTCTTCGTGCGCCCCTTGGCGGTTTCAATCGCGGTGACCAGCGCATCAACCGCATAGATGTCGGCGGCGCAGCCCACCTTGGGGATCATGATCTGGTCCAGACGCTCGCCTGACTGCTCCAGCAGATCGACGACGTCACGATACCAATAGGGCGTGTCCAGACCGTTGATGCGCACCGACAGGGTCTTGTTGCCCCAGTCGTGTTCGGAAATCGCCTGAATGATATTGGCGCGCGCGGTGTCCTTGTCCGACGGGGCGACGCTGTCTTCGAGATCCATGTTGATCACGTCGGCTTCGGAGGCGGCCATTTTGGCGAACAGCTTGGTGTTCGAGCCGGGACCGAAAAGCTGGCAGCGGTTCGGGCGTGCGGGGGGCGTGGGCTGAAGGCGGAAGCTCATCTGCGGACCTTTCGAGGTAATATTATTGCGTCATCATTGGGTCTAGCAGGTATTAAATTGCGCTGCGTTCCGCAAGGTTGATTTTGCAGGCGCAGCAATTCCAGGCGTCGCGCTGCGGCGGCTTGGTGGGCGATTCTTCGAAAATATCAGCAGTCTTTCGAAGAAATATGCTGATTGTGCGTGTCGTGCGCTGGGTTTCGAACCAACTTGTGCCAGAATTCGCTCAATATCAGGGCAAAGCGGCGCAAGCCGAGGACACGCATGACCAAAAGGACTGCCACAATGATCAAGACACCCTATTTGCTTTTCCTGGGCGACGCTCCCGACCAACTGGCCGCCAAAGTGGCCCAAGGCATCAAGGATTGGCGCCCCGACAATGCGGTCGGCCAATACCGTATGGACGGCTGCGGGGCGGACCTGAAGCTGACCGATATGACGTTGCAAGAGGGTCTGGACGCGGGCGCCAAGACATTGGTCATCGGCGTGGCGAACCGGGGCGGCATCATTTCCAAGGCCTGGAAAGAAGTGCTGCTGGCCGCGCTTGAGGCGGGCTATGATCTGGCCAGCGGCCTGCACAACCTGCTGGAAGACGAACCCGAACTGGTCGCCGCCGCCGCCAAATACGGCCGCGAAATGCACGACGTGCGCGTGGCCTCTGTCGATTACCCCATCGCCAACGGCGAAAAGCGCACCGGCAAGCGCGTGCTGGCCGTCGGCACCGACTGTTCGGTTGGCAAGATGTACACAGCGCTGGCGCTGGACGAGGCCCTGCGCGCCAAGGGCGTGAAAAGCACATTCCGCGCCACCGGCCAGACCGGCATTTTGATCACCGGCGAAGGTGTGCCGCTGGACGCGGTCGTGGCCGACTTTATGGCCGGGTCGATCGAATACCTGACGCCTGACAACGATGCCGACCATTGGGACATCATCGAAGGGCAGGGCAGCCTGTTCCACGTCAGCTATTCCGGCGTGACGCTGGCGCTGATCCACGGCGGCCAGCCCGACGCGCTGATCATCTGCCACGAGCCGACCCGCAAACACATGCGCGGCCTGCCCAGCTATACGCCGCCCAGCATCGGTCAGGTCAGCGAGCTGGCTCTGGCGCTGGCGAAAGTGGCAAATGCGGATTGCAAGGTCGTGGGCATTTCGGTGAACACACAACACATGGGCGACGACGAGGCCCGCGCCTATCTGGCCGAGCTTGAGGCCGAATACGGCATGCCTGCGGTTGACCCGTTCCGCCACGGGGCCGAACGGCTGGCGGATGCGATTGCAGCTTTGTAAGCTGCGCCTGTTGCCGGGGGCGGATGCCTCCGGCGGGAGTTTTTCTGGCAAGATAAAGGTGATGTATGCGCATTGATGTGACGCGGGATGTGTTCCAGTTGGCACAAGTTTTTACCATTGCGCGCGGGTCCCGGACCGAGGCGCAGGTGCTGACGGTTCGGGTGACGGATGGAGACGTGACGGGCGTGGGCGAATGTGTGCCCTATGCCCGCTATGGCGAAACGCTGGACAGCGTGACGGATCAGATCAACGGGCTGCCTGCGGATATTTCGCGGATGGGTCTGTATGATCTGCTGCCGGCCGGTGCGGCGCGCAACGCCGTTGACTGTGCGCTGTGGGATCTGGAAGCGAAACGCGCGGGCAAGCGGGTGTGGGAGCTGGCCGGTCTGGTCAAGCCCGGCCCCGAAATCACCGCCTATACCCTGTCGCTGGACAGCCCCGAGGCGATGCAGGCGCAGGCGGCCAAGAACGCCTTTCGTCCGCTGCTGAAGATCAAGCTGGGCACGCCCGACGATATGCCCCGGCTTGAGGCCGTGCGCGCGGGTGCGCCCGAGGCGCGGATCATCGTGGACGCCAACGAAGGCTGGTCCGCTGAGGTTTACGCCGATCTGGCGCCGCATCTGGTGCGTCTGGGTGTGCAACTGGTCGAACAGCCGTTGCCCGCGGGCGAGGATGACGCGCTGATCGGCATGGACCGCCCCGTGCCGGTCTGCGCCGATGAAAGCTGCCATGACCGCGCGTCGTTGCCGCATCTGAAAGGCAAATACGACGTGGTCAACATCAAGCTGGACAAGACCGGCGGCCTGACCGAGGCGCTGGCGCTGCGCGACGAAGCGCTGGCGCAAGGTTACCGCGTGATGGTTGGCTGCATGGTCGGATCGTCGCTGGCGATGGCGCCCGCGACGCTGGTGGCGCAAGGGGCCGAGGTTGTAGACCTTGACGGGCCGCTTCTGTTGGCCGAAGACCGCGACGAACCTTTGATCTTTGACGCCGCTGGGGTGCATCCCCCCAGTGCGAAACTATGGGGATGATGCACATGCGTACTGTTTATGTGAACGGCGACTACCTGCCCGAGACCGAAGCGAAAGTGTCGATCTTTGATCGCGGCTTTCTGATGGCCGACGGTGTCTATGAGGTGACCAGCGTGCTGGACGGCAAGCTGATCGACTTTGACGGCCACGCGGTGCGTCTGCAACGCTCGCTGGACGAGCTGGACATGAAGAACCCGATCACCAAGGACGACCTGCTGGAAGTCCACCGCGAATTGGTGCGTCTGAATGACATCAACGAGGGCATGATCTATCTGCAAATCACCCGTGGCGCGCCCGATGACCGCGACTTTGCCTTCCCTGATCCCGAAACCGTGCCGTGCACTGTGGTTCTGTTCACCCAGAACAAGCCGGGCCTTGCCGCCAATCCGGTGGCGCAAAAGGGCATCAAGGTGATCAGCATCGAAGACATCCGCTGGGGCCGCCGCGACATCAAGACGGTGCAGTTGCTGTATCCGTCGATGGGCAAGATGATGGCCAAGGCGGCAGGCGTCGATGACGCGTGGATGGTGCAGGACGGTTTCGTGACCGAGGGCACCAGCAACAACGCCTATATCGTCAAGGACGGCAAGATCATCACCCGTCCCAAGACCAACGACATCCTGCACGGCATCACCCGCGCCGCCGTGCTGCGCTTTGCCGAAGAGGCGCAGATGACCGTGGAAGAGCGCAACTTTACCATCGAAGAAGCGCAGGACGCGGACGAGGCGTTCATCACCTCGGCCAGCACCTTTGTCATGCCGGTGGTCGAGATCGACGGCGCGCAAATCGGTGACGGCAAACCGGGTTCGGTGGCACCCCGCCTGCGCGAGATCTATCTGGAAGAAAGCCGCAAGGTCGCGATCTAAGTCGCGGCTTTAGCGCCTGCCGCTATGCGACCCTTCGGGGAGAGTTTACCTGGCAAGATGAAGGCAGTCCGCTGCGCTTCTCAGGTTCAAAAAATCCTCCCCGAAGGGTCGGCCGGCCAAGGGCGCGGGGGTGTCAGTCTGCCGGCGCCGATATGGCTTCGGGCGGCTCAAGGCTGAGCACACCCAGCGCGTCCAGTCCGCCCATGATGGAATCCACAGCGATGGTGGCCAGGATGATGCCCATCACGCGGCTGATGACGCTGGCGCCGGTGTTGCCGATCAGCTTGTGGATGACGGTGGCGGCCAGCAGCAGCGCCAGCGTGATGCCCAGCACCAGCACCAGCACCCCGGCGGTGATAAGCTGTTCGGTCACGGTCTGGCTGTGGTTGTCGGTCAGCACCACGATGGCCAGCATCGCGCCGGGCGATGCGATGGAGGGCATCGCCAGTGGAAACACCGCGCCGGCCATCGGATCCCGCCCTGCGGCGGAAATCTCGTTGTCGGATTTGGAATCGCCAAAGATCATCGACAGGGCGAACAGGAACAGCACGATCCCGCCCGCGATCTGGAACGACCCGAAGCGCAGGCCCAGACCTTCCAGCAGAAACTGGCCACCGACCAGAAAGGCCAGCAGCACAAGCCCCGCGATCAGCGTGGCGCGCAGGGCAATCCGGCGGTGCAGGTGCCGCGGCGCGCGGGCAGCGGCATACAGAAACACCGGAATGGTGCCGACGGGGTCGATGACCACGAACAAAGTGACGAATTCGCGTGCGAGGCTGGTGAAGTCCAAGGGCTGGGCTTTCGGTTGGCGTTAAAGGGGTCTGTTTGGATATACCCGTGATTTCCGCACAATAGAAGGTCGGCAGGCAGGAATTTAGGGGCAGATCGCCGCCAATCGGGCGATCTGCCGCCTGTTGTGGCGCACCGGCCTAGATCTGGGCGCTGGGGCGTGCCTTGATGGCCGCGTACCACCGCAGCAGGTTCGGGGTTTCGTCCGTCACGCCCATCTTGATCACACGGGCAAAGTCGCTGAACACAAAGGCCGAGATGTCGGCAAAGGTGAACGCGTCTCCGGCCAGATAGGCGCTGGTGCCCAAATGCTGGTCCAGCATCTGTTTGAACAGCGTCACCCGCGCGCGCCCGCGCTCCGCCAGTTGCGGGATCTGTTCAAAGTTCGCAGGCCCGGGAATGGCGCGGTCTTTCATGTGCGGGTTGGAATTGCGCAACACTTCGGCGACGGCCATCGCCCCCTGGCTTTCGCAGATGGCATTCCATTGCAGGATGTTCGCACGCTCGTCCGGCGTGGTGCCGATCAGGGGCGGTTCGGGGTGCGTGTCCTCAAGATACATCGCGATGGCCAGATTTTCCGTCAATGTGGTGCCCGCGTCGGTGATCAGCACAGGCAGCGTCGCGCGCGGGTTCACCGCGCGAAAGGCCGCGCCCAACTGTTCGCCCTTGGCGATCGAGATGTCGTGGGTTTCGGGGGTCAGCCCCTTTTCTGCCAGAAACATCCGCGCGCGGCGCGGGCTGGGGGCGGTGGAGCAATCGTAGAAGATCATGAGTCAGCCCTTGCGGTTGATGGTTTCGGTGCCGTTGTGGACCAGACGGGTCGACCACGGGATCGGGTTGCGCAGGGCAAAATGTGCCATGCAGGCGCCTTCGGCCTCGTCCAGCAGTTCCTGAATGCGCTCTTGCGGTTCGGGGCTGTCGATCAACACATGGGTTTCGACCATCTCGGTTTCGCCTTCGGTGGTGTGGCCCATGTCGCGCATTGTGCTGAGGTTGGTCTTGAACCGCACGCGCTGTTCCAGACGCAGTGACGTGATGTCGATTTTGCGGGCGGTGTAGATGTCCGTCAGGTGCGTCATCAGGCAAAAGCCGATGCCGGCACAGAAATAGGCCAGCGGCGGCGGCGCGGTGTCGTCGCCCACGGGCGTCTGCTCATCACAATACAGGCGCAGCGGGGAAAACCCCGGAATGTTCACCTGTACCGTGCCGGTTTTCTTCTGGCGGCCGGTGGCTTCGGCCACAAGGTTCACCTCGAAATGCAGCGGTTCGGGCGGGCGGCCTTTTTTGAACGGGCTGGGGGTGTATTGGCTGGGCGCGGGCGGCGCATCGGCGCGGGTCCCCACGTGGTAACGGCTTGATTGGGTCATTGGTGTCCTCCCCTGACGTGCGGGAAGGGTGTCTTGGCGGTGCGCGCTTGTCCAGTCACGATGGTGCAGTCCGCCGTGACGGAAGATGCATCAGCTTTTGTCGGTGACGTTCTGGGCAAAGGCCTGTTTGAAATCCGACTGTTGGGTGCTGGAGGCGTCGGTTTGATGGTTCGCTTTCCATTCGTCCATGGTCATCCCGTAGAATGCCTCGCGGCCTTCGTCCTTGGTCATGTCGATGCCGCGTTCGTTTGCGGCCTCTTGATACCAGCGCGACAGGCAGTTGCGGCAGAAACCGGCCAGGTTCATCATGTCGATGTTTTGCACGTCGGTGCGGTCTTGCATCAGGTGTTGCTGCAAGCGGCGAAAGGCGGCGGCTTCCAGTTCGATTTGTGTTTGTGCGTCCATGGGGCGGGGTCCTTTGTGCAAGTGTTCAGCTTCAAGATTGGCCTTGTTGTGGGCGGCTTCAAGGTCCAGCGCAAGCGGGCCTTGGGCAAATGGTGCGCAGGTGCGCTGTCATTTTGTTGCAGCGGCGTTCATCAGGTCGTCATTCTTTGGTTCTAGGTGCAGGTCAGTTGTTATTGCGCGCAAACTGGGTGATAACGGTTTGAAATAGCGTGCGGTTGCCGCACGAACGCCCTGAGAGAGAAGGTTAGCGCTAAATGAGACGTAATCGGAACGTAAAGATTGTCGCCACACTTGGGCCAGCCTCTGATACCTACGACATGATCCGCGCGCTGCACGAGGCCGGGGCAGACGTGTTCCGTCTGAACATGAGCCACGGCAGCCACGACGAGATTGCGATCAAGCACAAGATCATCCGTCAGGTCGAGCAGGACCTTGGCAGCACCATCGCCATTCTGGCCGATCTTCAGGGACCCAAGCTGCGCGTCGGCGTGTTTGCGGGCGACAGCGAGATGCTGGAAGAAGGTGCGTCGTTCCGTCTGGATCTGGACAAGGCCGAGGGCGACGCCGCCCGCGTGTGCCTGCCCCACCCCGAGATTTTCGCGGCGCTGAAACCGGGCGCGTCGTTGCTGGTCAATGACGGAAAGATCCGCCTGAAGGTCGAAGATTGCGGCGCGGATTTTGCCAATTGCACGGTGATTGCGGGCGGTGTGATTTCCAACCGCAAGGGCGTGAACGTGCCGGATGTAGAGCTGCCGCTGGCCGCGCTAAGCGACAAGGACCGCGCCGATCTTGAGTTTGTCTGCGAATTGGGTGTCGATTGGCTGGCGCTGAGTTTTGTGCAGCGGGCGGGCGACGTGGAAGAGGCGCGGGGGCTGGCCAAGGGCCGTGCCGCGATCCTGTCCAAGATCGAAAAACCCAGCGCGGTCGAACGGTTTGCCGAAATTCTGGCCGTCAGCGATGGCATTATGGTCGCCCGTGGCGATCTGGGTGTGGAGCTGCCGGTGCAGAATGTGCCGCCGATCCAGAAACGACTGGTGCGCAAGTGCCGCAGTGCGGCCAAGCCGGTGATCGTGGCCACGCAGATGCTGGAAAGCATGATCGAAAGCCCGATGCCGACCCGCGCCGAAGTGTCGGACGTGGCCACCGCGATCTATGAAGGCGCGGATGCCGTTATGCTAAGCGCGGAAAGCGCCGCAGGCAGCTATCCGGTCGAGGCGGTGCGCACCATGGACAATGTCGCCACCGAGGTCGAGCGTGACCCGACCTATACCCAGATCATCGAAAGCAGCCGCGACGCCAAGCGCAACAGCGTGGCTGACGGTATTGTCGCTGCCGCCCGCGAGATTGCCGAAACGACGGATATCAAGGCGATCTGCTGTTTCACCCAAAGCGGCACCACCGCCCTGTTGACCGCCCGCGAACGGCCCCGCGTGCCGATCATCGCGTTGACCCCGCTGGTGGGCACCGCGCGGCGTCTGGCGCTAAGCTGGGGGTGCAACTGTGTGATCACCGAGGCGATGGACCGGTTCAAGATGGCGGTCGTCGGCGCGGCCAAGGCGGCGCGGTCCGAAGGGTTTGCCGACGAGAACGACCAGATCGTCGTGACCGCCGGTGTGCCTTTCAACGTGCCGGGAACCACCAATATTCTGCGGGTGGCCCCGTGCGATGAACGTTTGATTTTCAGCACCGATCCGGAATAGCGTCATCGGTGCATGGATAAGCTGTCGAAATATCTGGATTCGGACCTGGCGTTGGTCCTGGGGGTCATCATCGGCCTGATGTCGATTCCGTCGATTCTGTCGGCCATGACCGACGGGCGCGCACCACGCGCGTCGGCGTTGACGATCCTGATTGCGGGTCTGTTGATCATCTTTGCGATCCAGACCCATCCCGGCGGTTACCAGATCAGCGATGTGCCCCATGCGTTTGTCGTCGTCGTCGCGCGGTTCATGCCCTGAACCTGTCGATGCGGCGCGGCGCGAAATAGCGCTTGCCTCATGGGGCGATGCCTCCTATATGCACATCTCGTTCTGCGCGTCCGGCCCACAGTGGCATGCCGAGTCGCGCGTCTACCGAACTCAAGAAGGAGACGGAAATGCCCAAGATGAAGACCAAGTCGAGCGCCAAAAAGCGCTTTAAGGTGAGTGCCACAGGCAAAGTCATCGGCGGCCAGGCTGGTAAGCAGCACGGCATGATCAAGCGGACCAAAAAATTCATTCGCAACGCACGCGGTACGACAGCATTGTCGGCGCCCGATGCCAAGATCATCAAGGGCTTTATGCCCTACGACCGATAAGAAGGAGCCTGAACAATGTCACGCACCAAAGGCGGAACAGTCACCCACGCACGTCACCGTAAGATCGTCAAAGCCGCCAAAGGCTATTACGGACGTCGCAAGGCAGTATTCAAAGTTGCAACGCAGGCCGTCGACAAGGCGAACCAGTACGCAACACGCGACCGGAAAAACCGCAAGCGCAACTTCCGCGCCCTGTGGATCCAGCGCATCAACGCCGGCGTTCGCGCCCATGACGAATCGCTGACATACAGCCGGTTCATCAATGGTCTGAACCTGGCAGGCATCGAAGTTGACCGTAAGGTTCTGGCCGATCTGGCCGTGAACGAACCGGCGGCCTTCGCAGCCATCGTCGACCAAGCCAAAGGCGCGCTGACCGCGTAACCTTTGACGGTTGAACAGATTTGAAAGGCCCTGCCAAATGGCGGGGCCTTTTGCGTTTGCAGGGTCAGGTCCCCGCAGTGCCCAGGCCGCGTACCGTGTTCAGCCAGGTGTCTGTGCGACCTGTTTTGGGATGGCTGGCGCCGCCGAAATAGCTGACGCGGGTGGGGGTGATGCCCACGAATTTCAGAATATGGTCGCGCAGTTGCCGGATCATCGCGCCATGGAATGACAGCGACAGAAACCATCGTGGTGTGTCCGATGTAATGACCAGCCGCGCCGTGCGCCCCAGAAGCATGGGGCGGGGCATTCCCGTGATCTTGGGGTTGCGCGTGTCAAAACTGCGCCCCGGCAGCAGCGCACGGTCGAACATGCCCTTCAGCTTGGCGGGCAGGCCGCCCCACCACATCGGGGTCGTGATCACCACATGCTGCGCCCATTCGATGTCCGCAAGCAGCGTTTCCAGATCCGGTTCCAGCGGTTTGGAGTAGGCATAGCCGTTAAAGCCATAGTCAGGATCAAAATCCATGTCGCGCAGATGGGTCAGACGCACGTCATGGCCCGCCGTGCGCGCGGCGGCGGCATAGGCTTCGGCCAATGCGCGGTTCAGCGAGGTTTCGGCGGGGTGTCCGTTCAGGATGAAAATACGTTTTGGCATGGGTTGGGTCTCATTAAATTGACTATGGTCAAAATCGGTAAAGTCAAAAGTGACCGTGGTCAATATCAAATTTGACCACGGTCAGCAAACGTGGCAAACACATCAGGATGAAACAGCCCGTTCAACAACGCACACTGAAAACCCGTGCTCGCCTTTTGGCGGCGGCAGAACAGGTGATTGCAGCGCAGGGGTTCGAAGCCTTGCGCGTCGATCAGGTGGTCGCCATTGCAGGTGTCGCCAAGGGAACGTTTTTTGCCCACTTCACCGACAAGGACGCGCTGATGGCGCAACTGATCGGCGCGCGGATCAACACGGCCCTCGACACGATTGAAGAGCAGCCGACCCCGAGCGATGTTGACGAGATTGTGCAGGCGCTTGCCCCGTTGATGGCGTTGATGACCTGCGAACGCTATGTGTTCGACGTGATCCTGCGCCATTCCGGCGCGGCCCTGGCCGAAGAAATCGGCCCGATTGCCGAAACCTTTGGCCGGTTCCAGACGGTGCTGGAGGGGTGGCTGAAAGATGCGCCCGTGCGCCGCGATGTGCCGGTGGCGATGCTGGCCGAAGGTGTCGGGGCATTTTTCATTCAGGTGATCGCGCTGCATTTCTGCGCTTTGCACAGCGATGTCGATATGCCCGCACGGTTGGCCCCATGGCTGCGTGCGTGGCTGTTGCCACCCGCCTGAGGGCCTTGCCTCCCTTGTAATCAGCCGCGTTTCTGCTAGCACGTCTGCGACATATGACAGGACGGTTGACGATGGACGATCTCAAGCAAAAATATCTCGGACAGATTGCCAATGCTGCCGATGAATCCACGCTGGAAGACATTCGCGTTTCGGCCGTGGGCAAAAAGGGCGAAGTCGCGCTGAAAATGCGTGAACTGGGCAAGATGACCCCCGAGGAACGGCAGGTTGCCGGCCCCGCGCTGAATGCGCTCAAGGACGAGATCAACAGCGCGCTGGCGGCGAAGAAAGCCGCCCTTGGCGATGCTGCACTGGACGAACGGCTGCGGTCCGAATGGCTGGACGTGTCGCTGCCGGGGCGTGGTCGTCGCGTGGGCACGATCCACCCGATCAGCCAGGTCACCGAGGAAGTCACCGCCATCTTTGGCGAGATGGGCTTTGCCAGCGCCGAAGGGCCGCGCATCGACACCGATTGGTACAACTTCGACGCGCTGAACATCCCCGGCCACCACCCCGCACGGGCCGAGATGGACACGTTCTATATGCACCGCGCCGACGGTGACGACCGCGCGCCCAACGTGCTGCGCACCCACACCAGCCCCGTGCAGATCCGCACGATGGAGGCACAGGGCGCGCCGCTGCGCATCATCTGCCCCGGCGGCGTGTACCGTGCCGATTACGACCAGACCCACACGCCGATGTTCCACCAGATCGAAGGTCTGGCGATCGACAAGGACATCTCGATGGCCAACCTGAAATGGGTGCTGGAAGAATTCTTTGCCGCCTTCTTCGAGGTCGACACGATCAAGACCCGCTTCCGCGCGTCACACTTCCCCTTCACCGAACCGTCGGCCGAAGTGGACATTCAGTGTTCGTGGGAAAACGGCACCGTCAAAGTGGGCGAAGGCGACGACTGGCTGGAGGTGCTGGGCAGCGGCATGGTGCACCCCAAGGTTCTGCAAGCGGGCGGGATCGACCCGAACGAATGGCAGGGCTTTGCCTTTGGCATGGGGATCGACCGGATCGCCATGCTGAAATACGGCATCCCCGATTTGCGGGCGTTCTTTGATAGCGATCTGCGCTGGCTGCGGCATTACGGGTTTGCGTCGTTGGATGTGCCGACGTTGCATGGTGGTTTGTCGCGCTAACTCATAAACGCAAGGGCGGTTCACATGCTTTTCAGACCCGACCAGCACACCTATAGCGAAGACGACCTGCGCCGGTATGCGGCGTTTGAGATCGTCTATACGCTGATCGACTTTGCCGCGGCGGGGCTGTTCCTGATCGGGTCGATCATGTTCCTGTCCGAGGCGTGGCAGACCCCCGGCACATGGCTGTTCATCGCCGGATCGGTGCTGTTTGCCACCAAACCCACCCTGCGCCTGATCCGCGAATTGCGGCTGGCGGCGGCGGGGGACGCCAAGGATCTGGGCGCGCGGTTCAAAAACGACTGAGGTGCAATGCACGCGGCCCGTCCTGTGAACCGGCCACCGGGCCACGCAGGTGTTGCACCCACCCGTATTTCTTGTCATTGCAGGGCGGCATATTCCGCAGGGGTAAAAGACCATGAAATTCACGCTGTCCTGGCTCAAGTCGCATCTGGAAACCGATGCCACACTGGATGAGATCACATATGCGCTGACCGACCTCGGGCTTGAGGTCGAAGGCGTCGAAGATCGCGGGGCGGCGCTGGCGGCGTTTACCATCGGTTACGTGGAGAGCGCGGAAAAACATCCCGATGCGGACCGTTTGCGCGTCTGTCAGGTGCAGACCGACGAGGGCGTCAAACAGATCATCTGCGGCGCCCCCAACGCGCGGCAGGGCATCACCGTGGTCGTGGCCAAGCCGGGCGTTTACGTGCCGGGCATCGACACCACCATCGGCGTCGGCACGATCCGGGGCATCGAAAGCTATGGCATGATGGCATCCGAGCGCGAGCTTGAGCTGTCGGAGGAACACGACGGGATTATCGAGCTGGCATCGGGCGAGGTCGGGCAAACCTTCACCGACTGGCTGGCCGCGAATGATCCCGCCAAGGTCGATCCTGTGATCGAGATTGCGATCACCCCCAACCGTCCCGACGCCTTGGGCGTGCGCGGCATTGCCCGCGATCTGGCGGCGCGCGGTCTGGGCACGGTGAAACCCAGCGCGGTGGACGTGGTCGAGGGCACCTTTGCCAGCGACATCAAGGTCAGCATCGACGACGACACGCTGGACGGCTGCCCGCTGTTCTGTGGCCGTGTGATTAGGGGCGTGAAAAACGGCCCCAGCCCGCAGTGGTTGCAAGACCGCCTGCGTGCCATCGGCCTGCGTCCGATCAGCTTCCTGGTCGATGTGACCAACTTTTTCACCTATGACCTGAACCGCCCCCTGCACGTCTTTGACGCGGACAAGGTGGCCGGAAACCTGCGCGTGCACCGCGCGGCGGGGGGTGAGGTGATCACTGCGCTGGACGACAAGGACTATACCCTGCAAGCGGGCCAGATGGTGATTTCCGACGACAATGGCGTCGAAAGCATCGCGGGCATCATGGGCGGCGCGGCGTCGGGCTGTACCGACGAGACGGTGAATGTCTTTGTCGAAAGCGCCTATTGGGACCCGGTGCAGATCGCCTATGCGGGCCGCGCGCTGAAAATCAACTCGGACGCGCGCTATCGCTTTGAGCGCGGAGTTGATCCTGCGTTCACACCCGAAGGGTTGGAACATGCGGTACGGATGATCGTGGAGCATGCAGGCGGCGCAGCATCCGAGCCGGTCTATGCCGGTGCCGTCCCCGACACCGCGCGCGCCTACAAACTGGACGCAGCACGGGTGCAATCGCTGGTCGGCATGGAAATCCCCGAAAGCCAGCAGCGCCAGACGCTGACGGCGCTGGGCTTCCGGCTTGAGGGCGACATGGCCCACGTGCCCAGCTGGCGCCCCGATGTGCAGGGCGAGGCCGATCTGGTCGAAGAGGTTGCGCGCATCGCGTCGCTGACCAAGCTGGAAGGCAAGCCGCTGCCGCGTCTGACCGCCGGCGTGCCGCGCCCCGTGATGACCCCAAGCCAGCGTCGCGAACAGATTGCACGGCGCACCACGGCGGCGCTGGGGTATAACGAACTGGTCACCTACAGCTTTATTGATCAGGCCAGTGCCGCGCTGTTCGGTGGCGGGGATGACCTGACGCGGCTGGAAAACCCGATTTCCACCGACATGAGCCACATGCGCCCCGCGCTGCTGCCCGGTCTGCTGGCTGCGGCGGCCCGCAACCAGGCGCGCGGCTTTGCCGATCTGGCGTTCTTCGAGGTTGGACCCGCGTTCCATGGCGGCGAGCCGGGCGAACAGCACACGCTGGTCAGCGGCCTGCTGGTCGGGCGCACCGGTCCAAAGGACGTGCACGGTGCGTCGCGCCCTGTCGATGTCTATGACGTCAAGGCCGACGCAGAGGCGGTTCTGGCCGCCATGGGCGCGCCTGCCAAGGTGCAGATCATGCGCGGTGCGTCGGATTGGTGGCACCCGGGCCGTCACGGCAAGATCTGCCTTGGTCCGAAAAAGGTGCTGGGCGTCTTTGGCGAGGTGCATCCGCGCGTTCTGGCAGCCATGGACGTCAAGGGGCCCGCAATGGCCTTTACCCTGTGGCCCGACGAAGTTCCGATGCCGCGCAAATCCGGTGCCAGCAAGGGCGCGCTGACCATCAGCGACCTGCAAGCGGTCGAACGTGACTTTGCCTTTGTGGTCGACGCCGAGGTCGAGGCGCTGACGCTGGTCAATGCCGCCCAGGGTGCCGACAAGGCGCTGATCGAAGACGTGCGCGTGTTCGACGAGTTCATCGGCGGCAGCCTGGGCGAGGGCAAGAAATCACTGGCCATCACCGTGCGCCTGCAACCCACGGACAAGACGCTGAAAGAGGCCGACATCGAAGCGGTCAGCGCCAAGGTGGTCGACAAGGTGACAAAGGCGACCGGCGGGGTCCTGCGGGGATAATCTGCGAAAGGAATTGTGATGACACTCAAGGTATATCTTTCCGGCGAAATCCACACCGACTGGCGTGACCAGATCATTCAGGGTGCGCAAGGTCTGGACGTGTCCTTTGACAGCCCGGTCACCGATCATGCTGCCAGTGACGATTGCGGTGTGAACATCCTTGGGGCCGAGCCGGACAAGTTCTGGCACGACCGCAAGGGGGCTTTGGTCAACGCCATCCGCACCCGCAAGGGCATAGCCGACGCCGACGTTGTGGTGGTGCGCTTTGGCGACCAGTACAAGCAGTGGAACGCCGCCTTTGACGCGGGGCAGGCCGCCGCCTTGGGCAAATCGCTGATTGTCCTGCATGGCTCCGACCATGCCCACGCGCTGAAAGAGGTCGATGCCGCAGCTTTGGCCGTGGCGCAAGAGCCGCATCAGGTGGTCGATATCCTGCGCTATGTGCTGACCGGAAAACTGCCCGGCTGAGCCGGCCCCGATTGTTTCCAGCCTGCGCTCATCCACTGGCAAGGCCCTTGAAAAGGCCTGCCCAGATGGAAAAAGCTGTGCTAGATCGAATAGGTCGGCGCATCAAAAGCGATAACGCGCGCCACCATTGACGAGGGATCAGTTATGCTAAACGAATTCAAGGCTTTCATCGCCAAGGGCAATGTCATGGACATGGCCGTTGGTATCATCGTGGGCGCTGCCTTCACGGCCATCGTCAGCTCGATGGTGGCGGATCTGATCAATCCGATCATCGGCTTGTTCACCGGTGGTGTCGATTTCACCAACAACTACGCCGTTCTGTCCGGTGACGTGCCTGCCGGTGCATCACTGGAAGCTGCCCGTGAAGCGGGCGCATCGGTCTTTGCCTATGGATCGTTCCTGATGGCGGTCATCAACTTCCTGATCATCGCATTTGTGGTGTTCATGCTGGTCAAGATGGTCAACCGCATCAAATCCGCCGCCGAAAAGCCCAAGGATGTCGCGCCCGAGGTGCCCGCAGGCCCGTCCGAGCTGGACGTGCTGCTGGAAATCCGCGACCAGCTGGCCAAGCGTTAAGCAGGCAAAGGCCCGCGCAGATCGCTCCGCGCGGGCCTTTTCGCTTCATCTTGCCGGATAAACTCCGGGGGAAGGCGCGCATGCGCCGAGGGGCAGAGCCCCTATTGCCTATAGTTTCAGCGCGTCCTCGGGCGTGGTCACATCCAGCCCCAGCGCCTCGCCCACGGCCGCATATGTCAGCTTGCCCGCGTGCACGTTCAGCCCGGCCAGCAGGTGCGGATCGTCGGCACAGGCCTGTTTCCAACCCTTGTCGGCCAAGGCCAGCATAAACGGCATCGTCGCATTGCCCAGTGCAATGGTGGATGTCCGCGCAACAGCCCCCGGCATGTTGGCCACGCAGTAATGCATGATCCCGTCCACGTCATAGATCGGGTCCTGGTGCGTGGTGGCTTTGGATGTCTCGAAGCACCCGCCCTGATCAATCGCCACATCCACCAGCGCCGCGCCCGGTTTCAGCTCGGACAGTTGTGCGCGTGACAGCAGCTTGGGCGCGGCAGCGCCCGGCACCAGCACCGCGCCGATGATCATGTCGGCGGATCGCGCCAGTTCGATGGTATTGCCCGCGCTGGCATAGCTGGTCTTGAACACACCGGCAAAGGTATCGTCCAGATAGCGCATACGCGGCAGTGAACGGTCCAGCACGGTCACATCCGCGCCCATGCCTGCCGCGACACGCGCCGCATGGGTGCCGACCACACCGCCGCCGATCACCACGACACGGGCGGGGCTGACACCGGGCACACCGCCCAGCAGCACGCCGCGCCCGCCATTGGCCTTTTGCAGCGTCCACGCACCGACCTGTGGTGCCAGCCGGCCCGCGACCTCGGACATCGGGGCCAGCAGCGGCAAGCCACCCATGCGGTCTGTAACAGTCTCATAGGCAATGCAGGTGGCCCCCGACGCAAGCAGGTCATGCGTCTGCTCAGGGTCCGGTGCCAGATGCAGGTAGGTGAACAGAACCTGCCCCTCGCGCAGCATCTTGCGCTCGACAGCCTGGGGTTCCTTGACCTTGACGATCATGTCAGCGGCGGCAAACACGTCTTCGGCCGAGCCGACAATCTGCGCACCCGCAGCCGTGTAATCCGCATCTTCAAACCCTGCGCCAACGCCTGCACCCGCCTGTATCAGGACGGTGTGACCGTGCCCCACGGCCTCTTGTGCGGCGTTAGGTGTGATCCCGACGCGGAATTCCTGTGGTTTTATCTCTGTTAGACATCCGATTTTCATCTGCCATTCCCTGTATTGCAGTATGACGCACAGTTTATCGGGGTTTCGTCGCAAGAACCCACGAAAGGCCCCTCGCTATTTGCCTCTTTCTTCGAATAGTCTGGCGTAGAAATGGCATATCTTCGAAGGAACGTGCGTAAATGTCAGTAGACGCGACCGATCGGCGTATTCTCGAGGCGCTTCAGCGCAAGGGGCGGATGTCGAATGCGGACCTGTCGGAACAGGTCAACCTTAGCGCTTCGGCCTGTCACCGGCGTGTGCAGCGGCTCGAGACCGAGGGATACATCAAAGATTACGTTGCCTTGCTGGATGCGCGCAAGATGGGCGTGTCGACCACCGTGTTCGTCGAGATCACGCTGCAAGGCCAGGCCGACGAGGTTCTGGATGCGTTCGAGAAGGCCGTGCGGCGCATTCCTGACGTGTTGGAGTGTCACCTGATGGCCGGCACCGCCGATTATATTCTAAAGGTGGTCGCCGAAAACACCGAGGATTTTGCACGCATCCACCGCCAACACCTGGCCCGTTTGCCCGGTGTGGCACAGATGCAGTCCAGCTTTGCCTTGCGGACGGTGTTCAAAACGACGGCTTTGCCGGTCTGGGGGGAGAAATGAGCGATTGGGACTATATCGTTGTCGGCGCAGGCAGCGCCGGCTGTGTGGTGTCCAAGCGGCTGAGTGATGCAGGCCACCGCGTGCTGTTGCTGGAAGCGGGCGGTAAGGACAATTACCATTGGGTGCATATCCCGATGGGATACCTTTATTGCATCGGCAACCCGCGCACCGACTGGATGTACCGCACAGCACCTGTGGACGGGTTGAACGGGCGGTCGCTGTTGTACCCACGGGGCAAGGTGTTGGGCGGCTGTTCGTCGATCAACGGCATGTTGTACCTGCGCGGGCAGGCGGCGGATTATGACGGCTGGCGGCAGATGGGGCTGACCGGCTGGGGCTGGGACGATGTGCTGCCCTATTTCAAGAAATCCGAAGATTACGTTGACGGGCCTTCGGACATGCACGGCACCGGCGGCGAATGGCGGGTTGAAAACCAGCGCCTGCACTGGGACCTGCTGGACGACTGGATGGAGGCGGCTGCGGCCTGGGGCTTGCCCAAGGTCACCGATTTCAACACCGGCGACAACGAAGGCGTCGGGTATTTCCGCGTCAATCAGCGCAATGGCTGGCGCATGAACACGGCCAAGGCGTTTCTGCGCACCGCCACGGGCAAGACGCTGAAGGTCGAAACCCAGGCGCACACCCGGCGCATCCTGATTGAGGACGGGCGCGCCGTGGGCGTGGAATACGACCGCGCCGGCGTGACCCGTCAGGCGCGGGCCGGGGCCGAGGTGATCCTGTGCGCGGGCGCGGTCAACAGCCCGCAAATCCTGCAACTTTCGGGCATCGGTCCGGGCGCGTTGCTGCAACAGCACGGCATCGCCGTTCAGCACGAGGCGCCGCAGGTGGGCGCCAACCTGCAAGACCACTTGCAACTGCGCTGCGCGTGGCGGCTGACACAGGCCAAGACGCTGAACACGATGGCCAACAGCCTGTGGGGCAAGGCGATGATCGGCATGGAATACGCCATGCGCCGCAGCGGCCCGATGTCGATGGCCCCCAGCCAGTTGGGCGCGTTCAGCAAATCGCGCCCCGATCTGGCGACTGCCGATCTGGAATATCACGTGCAGCCGCTGTCGCTTGAGGCGTTTGGCCAGCCGTTGCACAATTTCCCCGCCATCACCGCCAGCGTTTGCAACCTGCGCCCCGAAAGCCGTGGCACGGTGCAGATCGCATCGGCGGACCCGCACGATGCGCCGGTCATCGCGCCCAACTACCTGTCGACCGAAGGCGACCGTCAGGTGGCGCGGGATGCCATCCGGCAGGTGCGTGCGATCATGTCCCAGACGCCGATGCAGCGTTATGCGCCGGAAGAATTGAAGCCCGGCGCGCAGGCGCAGACCGATGCCGAGCTGGCTCAGGCGGCGGGGGATGTGGGCACGACGATCTTTCATCCCACCTGCACGGTGCGCATGGGTGGCGATGGTGCGCCGCTGGATGACCAGATGCGTCTGCGCGGGATCGGCGGGTTGCGCGTGGTCGATGCCAGCGCCATGCCGGCAATCCCCAGCGGCAACACCAATGCGCCGACGATCATGATGGCGGAAAAAGCCAGCGATATGATCCTGGCCGCCGCGCGGGCCTGACCCGATTCGTGTGGCCCAGAAAACAACAAACCCCCGCAGGCACTGCCATGCGGGGGTCCGTAATCTTAAAGCAGCTTTCGCCGGGAATGACTTACATCATACCTTCGCGTTGAGCCTTTTTGCGTGCCAACTTACGGGCACGGCGGATCGCTTCGGCTTTCTCGCGTGCTTTTTTCTCGGAGGGTTTCTCGAAATGCTGCTTAAGCTTCATTTCACGGAACACACCTTCGCGCTGAAGTTTTTTCTTCAGGGCGCGCAGCGCTTGATCGACGTTGTTGTCGCGAACACTAACCTGCATGTGGTTTTCACCACCTTTCTAAGTTGAGTTGCAAGGATTTGCAGGAAGTGGGCATATAGCAACTGTGCCCTAGATTGTCCAGTGCCCGGACGCAGCCGCACACAGGAGGTATCGAGATGAACGCCAACTATACCGAAACCAAAGAGGCGCTGTTGCAAGCGGCGCTAAGCCATGTGGCATTTGACGGCTGGACCGACGCCACCTTTCAGGCGGCCGTGCGCGACGCGGATGTGCCCCCTGCCGTGGCGCGGGCCGTGTGCCCCCGTGGCGCGGTCGATCTGGCGCTGGCCTATCATGCCGCCGGTGATCAGGCGATGATCGCGCGGTTGCAGGCCGAAGACCTGAGCGCCATGCGCTTTCGCGACCGTATCGCCGCCGCCGTGCGCTACCGGCTTGAGGCGGTCGAGGACAAAGAGGCGGTGCGCCGTGGCACCACGCTGTTTGCGCTGCCGACCCATGCCGCCGACGGGGCCAAGGCGATCTGGGGCACCGCCGATGCCATCTGGACCGCGCTGGGAGACACGTCGGACGATGTGAACTGGTACACCAAGCGGGCGACGCTGTCGGGCGTCTACAGCGCGACCGTGTTATATTGGCTGGGCGATGACAGCACCGACCATCAGGCGACCTGGGCCTTTCTGGATCGCCGCATCGACAACGTCATGCAAATCGAAAAGCTGAAGTCGCAGGTGCGTGAAAACCCGGTGTTGTCCAGGCTGATGGCAGGCCCGAACAAGCTGATGGAGGCGATCAAGCGTCCCTCGGACACGGGCGGGTTTCCGGGCCGCTGGAGCAAGCCCCGCAACTGACGCGACGTGCCGACGGGGGCCGGGGGCTGCGGTATTGGTTCCGTCGCCGCCTGCGCCCTGTTAGGCATGTCGAAATGGCATTCAGGAGGCTCTATGACACAGACCATGCGCGCGATCGAAATCACCAAGCCCGGCGGGCCCGAGGTGTTGCAACCCACAGACCGCCCCATGCCGCAGGCCGGTCATGGTCAGGTTGTGATCAAGGTGGCCTTTGCCGGGGTGAACCGCCCCGACGCGCTGCAACGCGCGGGCATGTACAATCCGCCCAAAACCGCCAGCGACCTGCCGGGTCTGGAAGCGTCCGGTGTGATTTCCGAAGTCGGCGCAGGGGTCACCGACTGGGTCGTGGGCGACAAGGTCTGCGCCCTGTTGCCCGGCGGCGGCTATGCCGAATATGTGGCGACGCCCGCCGCACATTGTCTGCCGGTGCCCGACGGCATGGACATGAAACAGGCCGCCTGCCTGCCTGAAACATTCTTTACCGTCTGGTCCAACGTGTTCACCCGTGGCGGGTTGAAGGGCGGCGAGCGGTTCCTGATCCACGGCGGGTCCAGCGGCATCGGGACGACCGCGATCCAACTGGCCAACCACTTTGGCGCACGGGTGTTCGTCACTGCCGGATCGGCCGAGAAATGCGCCGCCTGCGTCGAACTGGGCGCTGAACGGGCGATCAACTACAAGGACGAGGATTTTGTCGCCGTCATGAAAGAGGCAGGCGGCGCCGATCTGATTCTCGACATGGTGGGCGGCGACTATATCCCGCGCAACTTTGATGCTCTGGCCGATGACGGGCGGCTGGTGCAGATCGCGTTCCTGCAAGGGCCCAAGGTCGACATGAACTTTGTTCAGTTGATGACCCGCCGTCTGACCATGACCGGCAGCACCCTGCGCCCGCAAAGCGATCTGGCCAAGGCGCGCATCGCTCAGGACCTGCGCGAAGCGGTCTGGCCGCTGCTGGCGGCAGGCAAGATCGCCCCGGTGATGGACAGCACTTTTGCCTTCGAGCAAGCCTGCGACGCGCATGCGCGTATGGAAACCAGCACACATATCGGCAAGATTGTTCTGGAAATCGGCGGCGCATAGGGGGGGCCACGGACATGGCACTGACGGCACTTATCAAGGAACACGGCGGGCCCGAGAATTTTGTTCTCGAGGACCGACCGGTCGGCAACCCCGGCGCAGGCGAGGTGCGCATCGCGCACAAGGCCGTGGGGTTGAACTTTATCGACGTGTATCAGCGTACCGGGCTTTACCCGATGGACCTGCCCCATGCGCTGGGCATGGAAGCTGCAGGTATCATCGAAGCGGTGGGCGAGGGTGTGACCCACCTCAAGGCAGGCGACCGTGCCGCCTATGCGGCCCAGCCGCCCGGTGCCTATTGCGAGGCGCGGGTGATGCCGGCTGCACAGGTCTGTCCGCTGCCCGACGACATCAGCTTTGAACAAGGTGCGGCGATGATGTTGAAGGGCATGACAGCGCAATACCTGCTGCACCGCACCACGCCGCTGCAAATGAACGACACCGTGCTGTTTCATGCCGCTGCTGGCGGTGTGGGGCTGATCGCTTGCCAATGGGCGCGCTCGGAAGGCATCAAGCTGATCGGCACAGCCGGCACCGATGAGAAATGCGCCCTGGCGCTTGAGCATGGCGCGACCCATTGCATCAATTACCGCACCGAAGACTGGGCGGCACGGGTGCGCGACCTGACCGACGGCAAGGGCGTTGATGCGGTTATGGATGCGGTGGGCAAGGACACCTTTGACGGCTCGCTCGACAGTCTGAAACCGTTGGGTATGATGATCTCGTTCGGCAATGCATCCGGCCCCGTGCCACCGTTCAATCTGGGTATCCTGGGGCCCAAGGGCTCTTTGAAAATCACCCGGCCGTCGATCTTTACCCATATCGCCGACCACAACACCTGTCAGCAAATGGCGCAGCATCTGTTCGACAAGGTGCTGTCGGGCGATGTGGACATTCGCATCGACCAGCGGTTTGCCCTGAAAGACGTGGCAGACGCCCATCGCGCGCTGGAAGCCCGCAAGACGACAGGCAGCACAATTCTGACGCTGTAGCGCGTGCCGCCCCTGCGGGAGCCTCCGGCGGGGACTTTTGAGAACCAGAGAAGTGGGGCGGGCATCACCGGTGTCCGCCCCTTCGCGTGCAATCAGCCTGTTTCTTTTGGCCCGAAATATCCCCGCCGGAGGCTCCTGCCCTTGCCGCTAGCGCACAGGATCGAAAAGGGCGTCTTTCATCCGGCAATCGCGCACCACGTCTTGCCCGCACGGCACCGGTTTCAGGTCGCGCGACAGGCAAATGCGCGCTTCCTGGATCATTCCGTTCTGGCAGGTGATGGTGATACCGTCGCGTTCAAATCCGGGATTGGCTTGCAAGAACGCCTCTTCGATCACCGACGCGGGCAGCTTCATGCGTTTGGTGATTTTGCGAAACACCGGCGGGCGCACGACAGTGGCATATGCCTCGCGGGACAGGGCGTAATAGCCGGCGGCGCTGAGGCCGGTGCAGGTGCCGTGTTTTTTCCACTGGTGCCATGCCAGGCCGGATGTCCCCATGATATCAGCCATTTGCGCGGTCATGCCCCGCGACGGCGGGCGCTCGGCAGTGTTGCAATAGGACGGATAGCCGCGATGGTACTGTGGCCACAGGCCATGCAGGATCCAGCCGTGATCCTGGCTGTCATCGCATTGCGGCGACCGGCGTGCATCGCCTTCCAATGCGCACCAGTTGGGCGACCACGACAGCGACATCACGTAGTAATCGAACACGCCTGCGCGGTCGTTTTCTGCCCAGACGGGCAGGGCCATACATAGCCAGATCAGTGCTGCGCGCATTCGCCTCTTTCCTTATGCCCCGTTGGCCAGTATATAGCGCCCAAGTTCCCCGACAATGGAAACCGTTCTGCCCCGCAGGACAGCCCTTTCAGGCGACGGGAAAGTTATGCTTAAAGGAGCGAGACAATGGCAAAACCGATCATGGCCAAGGCGACAGCCGTCTGGCTGGTGGACAACACGACAATCAGCTTCAAGCAGATTGCCGATTTTGTTGAAATGCATGAACTGGAAGTGCAGGGCATCGCTGATGGCGATGTGGCCGCAGGCGTCAAGGGTTTTGACCCCGTTGCCAACAACCAGCTTACGCAGGACGAAATCGACGCCGCCGAGAAATCGCCGTCGCACAAGCTGAAGCTGAAATTCAACGCCGCCGCCCAAGGCGAGGAAAAACGCCGTGGTCCCCGCTATACGCCGCTGTCGAAACGCCAGGACCGTCCGGCTGCGATCTACTGGCTGGTCAAGTTCCACCCCGAGCTGGCAGACAGCCAGATTTCGAAGCTGGTGGGCACGACCAAGCCGACCATTCAGGCGATTCGCGAGCGCACGCACTGGAACATTGCCAACATCCAGCCCGTCGATCCGGTCGCGCTGGGCCTGACCAAACAGTCCGAACTGGACGCTGCCGTGCAAAAGGCCGCCGCCAAGAAAGCCGCCGAAGGTGCCGTGATGACCGACGACGAGCGTCGCAAGCTGGTCAGCACCGAGCAAAGCCTGGGCATGGACGCCGAGCCCAAGATCCCCACAGCGATCGAAGGTCTGGAAACGTTCAGCCTGTCGGGCCGTGACGACGAAGACGAAGACGAAGACAAGAAAAGCGCGCACCTGGATGCGGGCAACCTGTTCAACCTGCCCGAAGGCGGTGACGACGACGAAGACGACGACGCCTGATTGTCCGAAATCAGACGTCACAAAGGGCGGTAGGGGCGACCTTGCCGCCCTTTTTCATGGGGTGTCGGCAGTCAGACCCGTCGTGCGACAGTGCAGATGTGCTTTACGAAAGGCGCCCAATGATGTTGCCTGTGGGTCTACGTGCCGGAGACAAGGTGTTGATTCGCAACTGTGGGGCCTATAGCACCACTTATGCGACCATCGGGTTCAACGGATTTCCGCCGCTGGATGTGATCGTTCTCTGAACGATAGATCGCGCGGAATAGGGTCGTCTGCTTTGGGAGGAGCAGGCGACCTTTTTTATTGTATCCCCTGGGGTCAGACCGGCTTTCGGGCGCGCAGGGCGGCCGTGATGGTGCCGTCGTCCAGATAATCCAGCTCGCCGCCGATGGGCACGCCCTGGGCCAATGTGGTCAGTGTCACGCTGCCCTCAAGCTGGTCCGCGATATAGTGCGCGGTGGTCTGGCCGTCGATGGTGGCGTTCAGCGCAAGGATGACCTCGCGCACGTCCTCGGCCTCGATCCGGTCGATCAGACGCGGAATCCGCAGTTCTTCGGGGCCGACGGCATCCAGCGCCGACAGCGTGCCGCCCAGCACATGGTAGCGCCCCTTGAACATGCCCGAGCGTTCCATGGCCCACAGGTCAGCCACGTCCTCGACCACGCACAGCTCGCCGTTCTGGCGCTTGTTCGACGTGCAGATATCGCAGACATCGGTGGTGCCGACGTTGCCGCAGTTCAGACATTCGCGCGCGGTGGCGGCGACGGTTTGCATCACGTCGGCCAACGGCGTCAGCAGCAGGGCGCGCTTGCGGATCAGATGCAGCACCGCGCGACGCGCCGACCGGGGGCCAAGGCCCGGCAGCTTTGCCATCATCTCGATCAGGGCGTCGATGTCTTCGGTTGAACTCACGCGGGGTCCTGGGGGTGCAGTGCCGCCCGGTGGGGGTCTGCGGCAGACCGGCCCTCCGGGGGGAGTTTAAGGGGCAAGATGAAGCCTGTTCAGAACGGCAGCTTCATGCCTGCGGGCAGGCCGAGGCCTTCGGTCATCTTGGTCATTTCTTCTTGCGATTTCGCGGCGGCCTTGGCCTGGGCGTCCTTGATCGCGGCAAGGATCAGATCCTCGACCACTTCCTTGTCGTCGCTGTTGAAGATGCTGGGGTCGATGTCCAATGCGGTCAGATCGCCCTTGGCGGTGGCGGTGGCCTTGACCAGCCCTGCGCCGGATTCACCGGTGACCGTGACGTTTTGCAGGTCGTCCTGCATCTGCGCCATCTTGTCCTGCATTTCCTTGGCTTTTTTCATCATGCCGGCCATGTCGCCCAGCCCGCCCAGTCCTTTAAGCATTGTCGTCTCCTTGGGTGTATGTTTGATCTTGTTATGTGATGTCGCGTGCCTGTCAGGGCAAGGGTCAGTCTTCCTCGAAAGGGTCCCATTCGTCTTCGACCTCGGGCAGGGCCTCGACCTGGGCCGAGGCTGCGATGTCTTCGGGGGTGCGAATGGCGGTGATCCGCGCCTTTGGGAATTGCGCCAGCACGGCCATGACCAGCGGATGCGCTTCGGCTTCGGCGCGCTGTTCCAGCTCGGCGGCATCGCGCACCTCGGCGATGGTCTTGCCGCCGCCGTCGTTGACGATTGTCACGGCCCAGCGGTTGCCGGTCCATGTTTGCAGGCGCGCGCCCAGCCGTTGCGCCAGATCGCGGGGGGCGTTTTCCGTGGGCACGAATTCAATGCGGCCGGGTTGGTAGGCCGCCAGTTTCAGCGAGGTTTCCACCTCGACCAGCAGTTTGACGTCGCGGTTTGTGCGGATCAGTTCGATCACATGCTCGAAGGTGGGAAAGCGGGCCAGCGCGCTGTCGGCATTGACGGCCAGCGCCGCAGTGGGGCCGCCGTTGCTGTGGGCCGCAGGGCGGGCGGCCTGCGCATAGGCCTGCGTCGCACCGCCCGATGCTGCACCACCCACCGCGCCGCCATTGCCACCGGGTGCGGGCGGTGGCGTGCTGTTCAGCTTGCGCACCAGTTCCTCGGGTGTGGGCAGGTCGGCCACATGGGTCAGGCGGATGATCGCCATTTCGGCAGCCATCATCGCATTGGGGGCGGCGGCGACCTCGTCCAAGGCTTTCAGCAGCATCTGCCACAGGCGCGTCAGCACCCGCATCGGCAGGTTTTCGGCCATGGTCTGACCGCGCTGCCGTTCGTCGGGGGACACGGTGGGGTCTTCCGACGCTTCGGGGGTGATTTTGACGACGCTGACCCAATGGGTGATCTCGGCCAGATCGCGCAGCACCGCCATCGGATCGGCCCCGTCGGCATATTGCGCGCCCAGCTCGGTCAGCGCCGCCGCTGCGTCGCCGCGCAGGATCATGTCCAGCAGGTCCAGCACGCGCCCACGATCGGCCAGTCCCAGCATCGCGCGGACCTGTTCGGCGGTCGTCTCGCCCGCGCCGTGTGAAATCGCCTGATCCAGCAGCGATGTCGCATCGCGCGCCGACCCTTCGGCGGCGCGGGTGATCAGGGCCAGCGCGTCGTCGGCAATCTCGGCGTTTTCGGCACTGGCGATCTTGCGCATCAGCGCGATCATCACCTCGGGTTCGATCCGGCGCAGGTCGAACCGTTGGCAGCGCGACAGCACCGTCACCGGCACCTTGCGAATCTCGGTGGTGGCAAAGATGAATTTGACGTGTGCGGGGGGTTCTTCCAGCGTCTTCAGCAGCGCGTTGAACGCACTGGTCGACAGCATGTGCACTTCGTCGATGATGTAGATCTTGTAGCGGGCCGAGGCCGCGCGGTAGTGAACCGAATCAATAATCTCGCGGATGTCGCCCACGCCGGTGCGCGATGCGGCGTCCATTTCCATCACGTCGACGTGGCGGCCTTCCATGATGGCCACGCAATGTTCGCAGACGCCGCAGGGTTCGGTCGTGGGCGTGCCGTTGCCGTCCGGGCCGATGCAGTTCATGCCCTTGGCGATGATCCGCGCGGTGGTGGTTTTGCCGGTGCCGCGAATGCCCGTCATGATGAACGCCTGCGCGATGCGGTCGGCGTCGAACGCGTTTTTCAGCGTACGCACCATCGCATCCTGACCGACAAGATCGGTAAAGGTTTCGGGCCGGTATTTGCGGGCCAGTACCTGATATTGGACGGGGGCTGTGTCGGTCATGGCAACCTTGCTGGATTCGAGTGACCGGCCAAACCTATGTGCTGGCGGCGGCGGCGTCTACCGCTCAGGCCTACAATGACCAAAGGATAACGCCGGTGCCAAGCGCGCCAAGCGCCATGACGATGGCAACGATCAGGAAATAGCGCGGTGTCTTGATCGACGCGTCGCGCTGGCTCAGGCGGTCATGCGTGCGCGCCGCCTGTCGTTGGGCTGACCAGAACATGAACAGGGCGGCGGCCAGAAAAATGGACGCGACGGCTTTGGCCATCCACGTGGGTTCAAAGGCACCAAACACCGCCTTCAGGCCGATGGCGACGCCGATGGCGGCCATGCCCGTGCGCATCCAGCCCGCAAAGGTGCGTTCGTTGGCAAGGCTGGTGCGGTCTTCGGCCCAGTGAGTGCGGTCTTCGGCCAATTCATTTCTGTCTGACATTGAACTAATCTGGTGCAAAGGCGTTGGCTGACAAGCGGTTTTAGCGCCAAAAGGGAGAATTATCATGCGTTTGCGGGGAATCAAGGGCAGTCGGAATGTCGAGGTCCGCGGGCGTGGGCGTGCAGGCGCTGCGGGTGGCATTGGTGTTGTCGGTCTGCTGGTGGTGCTGGCTGTCGGCTATTTCACCGGCATTGACGTGACGCCGCTGGTGCAGGGCGCAGGTCAGCAACAGACGCAGCAGGGCGCGCCCGCCCAGCCTGCGAACCCCGAAGCCACACAATTTGCATCCCAGGTTCTGGCCACGACCGAACAGGTCTGGACCCAGATCTTTGCCGAGCAGGTGGGGCGCGCATACACGCCGCCGGTGCTTGTGGTCTTTGACGGCGTCACACAAAGCCCTTGCGGCGGGGCATCCGGTGCCACGGGGCCGTTCTATTGCCCGGTGGACCAAAAGGCTTATCTGGACACGCAGTTTTTCGACATGCTGTCACAGCGGTTGGGCGCGGACGGCGATTTTGCGGCGGCCTATGTGATCGCCCACGAGGTAGCACACCATGTGCAGAACCAGTTGGGCATTCTGGGGCAGGTGAACGCGGCCCGACAGCGGGCCAGCACCGCCGAGGCGAATGCGCTGACCGTGCGGCTGGAGTTGATGGCCGATTGCTTTTCGGGCGTCTGGGCCCAGTCGGTGCGCGGCCTGATGGAACGTGGCGATCTGGACGAGGCGCTGAATGCGGCGCGCAAGATCGGGGATGATTATCTGCAACGTCAGGCCGGACAGGTGCCGCAGCCGCATACGTTTACCCATGGCACATCGGAACAGCGGTCCGGCTGGTTCCAGCGCGGCTATGACAGCGGGCAGATTGATCAATGCGATACGTTCGCCGCGCAGAAGCTGTAAGGGGAACACGCCGCTTTGCCGTGCAAAGGGCGAAGGTGAGAGATTGGACAACGACCCAAGCGGGACTCGTTACGGCTGCTTCCTTCCGGATCTGACCGGGTTGGCGAGGCGCTCGCCCGCGCCAACCTCTCGATGCCCCATATAGGGGGCGTGTGGCGGCATGGCAACCGGTTGCCTGCATGGAAATTCGTGGTTTCCGGCAGGCAGGGCGGTGCTTCGGGGCAATCTCTGGGGGAAAATCCGACGCCGCCCGACGTCCGTGGGTTGAGCAAGCGCCTGATCGGCATGGTTTTCGTGGGATTGAACCATTTTCGCCCCCGTGGCACAGGTTAATCCGGTGCGAGGGAGACAGTGCAGATGAGACATGCAGAAACGGTGACATTCGGAGGTTCGGCGCTGGACCGCGCGGGCGAGATACGCGCTAACCCGCAGGCAATGGCCGAGGCACGTGCGCACCCCGATGCCCGTGCGATCGTGTTGTGGCGTGGCAAGCCGTTGATCGTGCGCATTCGTCCCACGATCCTGATGCGCCTGCCGATGGACCACCCGATTTTGCAGGACGCGACCGACGCGCCGATTTTTCTGGGCCGCGAAGACGGCGCGCCGCGCTTTGCCTTTGATCTGTCGAAATGGGAGCCGGACCAGACTGATATGGCCGCGCTTGGCGGGTTTCTGGACCCCAGCGAACAGCACCACCCGACCTTGGACGATCTCGAGGTTTTTGCCGAATTGCGCCGCATCATGACGTGGCTTAGCCCGCGCGACGCGGAACTGGCTGCGACGGCCAAGGCGATCATCGGCTGGCACGACAGCCACGGGTTTTGCGCCAAATGCGGCGCGGCCAGCGAGATTGCCGATGCCGGTTGGCGTCGGGCCTGTCCCGCCTGCCACACCAGCCACTTTCCGCGTACTGATCCCGTGGTTATCATGCTGATCACACACGGAAATTCCGTTCTGATGGGTCGCTCTCCCGGCTGGCCCGATGGCATGTATTCGCTGCTGGCGGGCTTTGTCGAACCCGGCGAAACGCTGGAAGCGGCGGTGCGCCGCGAGGTGTTCGAGGAAAGCGGCGTGCACGTGGGGCAGGTCGATTATCTGGCCAGCCAGCCGTGGCCTTTCCCGGCGTCGCTGATGTTCGGCTGTCACGGTGTGGCGACCAGTGACAAGATCCAGATTGATCCGGTCGAGATCGAGGACGCGATGTGGGTCAGCCGCGAAGAAATGGTGCAAGCCTTTGCCGGCGAGCACCCGCGCCTGCTGCCTGCACGCAAGGGCGCTATCGCGCACTTCTTGCTGGAAAACTGGCTTGCGGATACTTTGGATTAAGATGAAGCTGATAGAAAATCTCAGAAGAGAGCAGGCAGGACCATGAAATTTTCAACCCGAGAGGACTTCGAAGCCCCCATCGAAGGCGTGTTCGACATGCTGTGCGATTTCGAGGGTTTTGAACGCTCGGCCATGCGCCGCGGTGCCGAGGTGCAGCGGGTGGACCGGCTGCCCAAGCCCGGCGTTGGCATGATGTGGGACGTCGTGTTTTCGATGCGTGGCAAGATGCGCAAGGTGCAGCTTGAGATGACCCGCTTTGATCGGCCGCAGGACATGCTGCTGGTCTATCGCTCGGCCGGGCTTGAGGGGACGTTCCAGATCGAGCTGATGGCGCTGTCGCGCACCCGCACGCGGGTGGCAATCGCGCTGGACATCGTGCCGCTGAACTTGTCGGCGCGCCTGTTGGTGCAATCGCTGAAGCTGGCCAAAACGTCGCTGACCAAACGGTTCAAGCTGCGTGTGGCCGAATACGCCAAGACGATGGAAGACCGTTACAAGCGCTCTGCCTGACCCGCTACGATTCAGGCGCCACGCGGCATCGTAAAGGTAAAGCTGGTGCCCGCCTCGTCCGAGGTCAGATGCATCGCGCCGCCATGCGCGCGCGCAATCTGGTCTGCAATATACAGCCCCAACCCCAGCCCCTTTTGATCCTCGTCAGGCTCGAACCCCGAGAAAGGTTCGAATATGCCCACCTGCCGCTCGGCGGGGATCGGGGTGCCACTGTTCTGCACGCTGATCACCAGTGCGTTGTCATCGTCACGGGCGTGCATCCGCACCGCCGCTGCGTTGTCGCCATGTGTCGCCGCGTTGGCCAGCAGGTTTGACACCAGTTGTGCAATGCGCATACTGTCAACACGCACCGGATCGGCAAAGTTGAACTCTGCCTCGAACCGCGTTTGCGGGTGTGCCAGCCGGATTTCCTCAAGCGTGTGGTTCAGCACCTTGTGCAATTCGCTGTCGGTGGGCGACGCCAGGTTGATCCCGTTGCCCAACCGCGCGCGGGCAAAGTCCATCATGTCGTTGATCAGCGCAGACATGCGCGCGACAGAATCCTGAATGCCGGCCATCAGTTGCTGTTTGTCCTGATCCTCTTCTTTGCGCTGCAACATCCGCGTCGCGGCGTTGATTGCCGCAAGCGGGTTGCGCAGGTCATGCCCCAGTATCGCGATGAACTGTTCGCGAAAGCGCGCTTCTTCCTCGCGGTTTTTCAGGTTGGCGCGGTTCAGCTTGTCTTCGGTCACGTCGCGGGCGGAGCAAAAGTATTTGTCGCCCTCTGGAACACAGTTCCATGACAGCCAGCGATAGCCGCCATCTTTGTGCTGATAGCGGTTTTCAAACGCCATGATGGGTCTGCCGCGCTGAATCATTTCGAATGCATCATTCGTCCTGTCGACATCGTCGGGGTGGACGAATTGAAAGAACTCTTGTGTCTCGACCTCGTGCGCACGCCAGCCAAGGACGGTGTACCAGGCGGGGTTGGTGTTCTCGAATTTCCCGCTGGCGCTGAGCACGCCCAACATCTCGGGCGTGACATGCCATGTAAGGCTGTATTTTTCGAAAGAATCCGGCATTTGGCAGGCTCAGTTCACAAGCGGGTTAACAGCAGGTCGGAAAAGGAAAGCTATTGAAATGCCTTTGCAAAACAAGGGCTGGTTTTCCTCATACGACGCTGAGGGTTTTGAGGCAAATGGATATTAAAAAGCGCCTGAGAATGGGTTAATCCCGTCCCGGAGCCGCAGGATAGACGCCCAGAATGTCGATCATATTGGTGAAGTAATCCAGTTCTTCCAGCGCCCGCGCCACGCCGGGGTCTTCGGGGTGGCCTTCGATGTCGGCATAAAACTGGGTCGCGGTGAACGCGCCGCCAACCATATAGCTTTCCAGCTTGGTCATGTTGACCCCGTTGGTGGCAAAGCCGCCCATCGCCTTGTAAAGGGCTGCGGGAATGTTGCGCACCTCGAAGACGAATGTGGTGATCATGTGATCGGCGCGGCGGCTGTGATCGGCTTGCGGCGCCATCAGCAAAAACCGCGTTGTGTTGTGCCCCTGATCCTCGATGCCATCGGCCAGTACCGTCAGCCCGTGGATTTCCGCCGCCACCGAAGATGCCAGCGCCCCCACGCCCATTTCGCCAGACGCCGCGATATCGGCGGCGGCACCGGCGCTGTCCGCCGCGGTTTCCGCTGTAATCCCGTGCGCATTCAGAAACGCACGCGCCTGCGGGATCAGAACCATATGCGCGCGCACATGTTTGATGTCGTCCAGCGACTGGCCGGGGTTTGCCATGATGGCAATCCGCACACGCACGAACGCCTCGCCGACAATACGCAGGCCGGATTGCGGCAACAGGCGGTGAATGTCGGCAACGCGGCCATAGGTCGTGTTCTCGACCGGCAACATGGCCAGATCGGCAGCACCGTCGTTCACGGCGGCAATCACATCGTCAAAGGTGGTGCACGGCACGGGAATCGCTCCGGGCCGTGCTTTCAGGCAGGCTTCGTGACTATAGGCGCCCAGATCTCCCTGAAAGGCGATACGTTCCGGCATGATTGGTCCTTTGTCGTAGGCCCCGGCGTGATTTACAGGGGGCAGGGCGATTGGTCGCGGTAACTACACCTTGCCACAGCCAAGGGGAAGCCGTAGAAACCGCGCCAAACCCATAGACGTGGATGCGAGACAAATGTTCGACACTATGACGACGACAAAGGTGGCCGGCGCGCTGTGCGGCGCGCTTCTTATTTTCCTGCTGGGCAAGTGGGGCGCCGAAGGGCTGTACCATCCTGCAAGCCATGGCGAAGCCGCCTATGTGGTCGAAGTGGCCGACGCGGGTGGCGATGCCGCCCCAGCCGAGGAAGTGAACTTTGACGAGCTGATGGCCAGCGCCGATGTCGAAAGCGGCGCCAAGGTTTTCCGCAAATGTTCGGCTTGCCACAAGCTTGACGGCAGCAACGGCACCGGTCCGCACCTTGACGGTCTGGTCGATCGCGCAGTTGGTAGCGTTGAAGGCTTTAGCTATTCGTCCGCGATGGCGGAACACGGCGGTGTGTGGACACCCGAAGAGATCAGCCATTTCATCGAAAACCCGCGCGGCTATATCTCGGGCACAGCGATGGGCTTTGCCGGTTTGAAAAAACCTCAGGATCGCGCCGACGTGATTGCTTATATTCAAAGCGTTTCGAACTGATCGAACGGCTTGATTGCAGATTTTCCAAGGCCGCTTGCACCGCGCAGGCGGCCTTTTTTGTGCGATCAGGCCGTGATTGACGTTTCGCCGCCGTTCACGGAAACGCAACTTGTGTCCGGTGCCGCTGGCCCTTTAGCTTAGATGTGCCATATTGCGTTGAAACCAACGCCAAAAACGACCCCCACCAAGGAGGACAGGTATCATGATGTCACGTCACCGCAGCCCGAAGGCCCGCGTTATCGCAAAGGTCCGCCGCACCTCGCCGGACAGGGGCGTCTGGGCCGTTGGGCTTGCCCTGCTGTTGGCGCTGATGCTGGCCCTGCCGGTCTGGGCGGACGATGCGGCGGCGACGGATACCACCGCGGCGGCGGATGAAAAAATCATCGACACCTACGGCTACTCCTTTTACGGCGATCTGAGCTATCCCGAGGATTACAAAAACTTTTCCTACGTGAACCCCGACGCGCCCAAGGGCGGTGAAATCTCGTTGGGTGTGGTGGGCACATTCGATTCGATGAACCCTTACACCCGCAAGGGACGGGCCGGTGCACTGTCGTCGATGATGTACGAAAGCCTGCTGGGCGAAGGGCCAAGCGGTGCTGCGGTGCCTGCTGATGTTTATGCCGAATCCTACGGCCTTCTGGCGGAAAGCCTGGAATACGACGAGGGCAAGAATTGGGTGATTTTCCATATGCGCCCCGAGGCGAAGTTTTCTGACGGCACCCCTGTCACCGCCTACGACATCGAATTTTCGCACAACCTGTTGCTGGACGAGGGCCTGAAATCCTACGCCGATGCGGTGCGCAAGCGTATCCCCAAGGTCGAGGTGATCGACGATCACACCATCAAGTTCTACTTTGCCCCTGGCATTTCGCGGCGGTCGTTGATTGATCAGGTGGGCGCGGTCCCTGCATGGTCAAAGGCATGGTACGAAAAGACTGGCGCGGGTCTGAACGAAAGCCGCATGGAGGTTTCTCCCGGTTCCGGTCCCTATGTGATCGAAAGCGTCGATGTGAACCGCCGTATCGTCTATAAACGCAACCCTGACTACTGGGGTGCCGACTTGCCCTTCAACGTGGGGCGCAACAACTTTGACCAGATTCGCATCGAATATTTTGGTGACGACACCGCATCGTTCGAGGCCTTCAAAGCGGGCGAATACACATTCCGCCGCGAGAGCGATTCAAAGAAATGGGCGACCGGCTATGATTTCCCCAAGGTGGAAAGCGGCGCGATCAAGGTCGAGGATCTGCCGGACGGCGCGCCTCCTGCGCCTGCGGGCATCGTGTTCAATTTGGGCTCAGAGCCGCTAAAGGACCGTCGCGTGCGTCAGGCGCTGGCGCTGGCGTTCAACTTTGAATGGACCAACGAAAGCCTGCAATACGGGCTGTTCAAACAACGCGCTTCCTTTACGCAGGACACCGACGTGATGGCAAACGGCGCGCCCGAAGGGGCCGAGCTGGAGCTGTTGAAAAGCCTTGGCGATCTGGTGCCGGCCGAGATGCTGAGCGAACCCGCAGTGGTGCCGCACACCTCCAGCCCCGAACGGTTGCTGGACCGGCGGAACACCCGTGCCGCGATGAAGCTGCTGGATGATGCAGGTTGGCCCGTGGGTGATGACGGCATTCGCCGCAATGCCGAAGGGCAGGTCCTAAAGCTTAACTTCCTGTTCAACTCGTCGGCGTCGGGAACGCTGTCGGGGGTGATGGAAAACTATGTCTCGAACGTGAAAAAACTCGGCGTCGACATCACCCTGGAAAAGGTGGATTCGTCGCAATACACCAGCCGCGAGCGGGACCGCGATTATGATCTGGTTTATGATCAGTACCTGACATTCCTGATCGCGCACACCGGTCTGGGCCAAGCCTACGGCTCGGAAACCTCGGCGTTTTCGCTGTTTAACCCTGCGGGCCTGTCCAGCCCGCTGGTCGATGCAATCATCGACGCTGGCCTGAACGCACAGAACAGCGCCGACGAAAAGACCGCCTTGATCGCGCTTGACCGTGCCTTGCGGTTCGAATTTTTCATGATCCCGGTCTGGTACAACCCCAGCCACTGGGTCGCCTATTACGACCAGTATGAACACCCCGACACCATCCCGCCCTTTGAATTGGGGTATATGGATTTCTGGTGGTACAATCAGGACAAAGCCGACGCCCTGCGCGCGTCGGGCGCGCTGAGGTAACAGATGGGCGCCTATATTCTAAGACGGCTGGCGCTGGTCATACCGACGCTGCTGGGTATCCTTTTGGTCAACTTCGTGCTGACCCAATTCGTGCCCGGCGGTCCGGTGGAACAGGCCATCGCCCGCGCCCAGGGCGGCGGCGACGTGTTCCAGGGCTTTGCCGGTGGCAACAACGACGCCGGCGGCATGGACGCGCTGAACACCGCGTCGGACAGCAAATATATCGGTGCCCGTGGCCTGCCGCCCGAGTTCATCAAAGAGCTTGAGAAAGAGTTCGGCTTTGACAAACCTCCGGTGGAGCGGTTCTTGCGGATGGTCTGGAATTACATGCGCTTTGATTTCGGCGAGAGTTATTTCAGGTCGGTCAGCGTGGTTGATCTGATCATCGAGAAACTGCCCGTGTCGATCACACTGGGCCTGTGGTCCACGCTGATCGCTTATATGATCTCGATCCCGCTGGGCATCCGCAAGGCGGTCAAGGACGGGTCGCGGTTTGACACATGGACATCGGGCGCCATCATCGCGGCCTATGCGATCCCGGGCTTCCTGTTCGCGATCCTGCTGCTGGTGCTGTTCGCGGGCGGGTCGTACTGGCAGATATTCCCGCTGCGCGGACTGACCTCGGACAATTTCGACACGCTCAGCGCCTGGGGCAAGGTCAAGGATTACGCCTGGCACATCACCCTGCCGGTGCTGGCCAGCACCATCGGGGCCTTCGCCACGCTGACCCTGCTGACCAAGAACAGCTTTCTGGACGAGATCAAGAAACACTATGTGATGACCGCCCGCGCCAAGGGGCTGTCGGAACGCCGCGTGCTCTATGGCCACGTGTTCCGCAACGCCATGCTGATCGTCATCGCGGGTTTTCCGGCAGTGTTTATCGGCGTATTCTTTGGCGGCTCGCTGATCATCGAGACGATCTTTTCGCTCGACGGTCTGGGCCGTCTGGGGTTCGAGGCCGCGGTGGCGCGCGACTATCCCATCGTTTTCGGCACGCTGTTCATCTTTGGCCTGATCGGCCTTGTGGTCGGCATCTTGTCGGACCTGATGTATGTGCTGGTCGATCCGCGCATTGATTTCGAGCGGAGGGAAGGCTGATGGTGCACGAAACCGATCCCGTCGTCGCACAGCCCACACCGGGCGAAGCACCGGCCCCGCGCCGACGCACCTTTGGCCTGTCACCGCTGAACAAACGCCGCTGGAGCAACTTCAGGAAAAACCGCCGCGCCTTCTGGTCGCTGTGCATTTTTCTGGTGCTCTTCGGGCTGAGCCTGTTTGCCGAGTTTCTGGCCAACGACAAGCCGATTTTGGTGCGTTATCAGGGCGAATTCTACACGCCGATCTGGAACTTTTACCCTGAAACCGATTTCGGCGGCGATTTCCAGACCGAGGCTGTCTACCGCGACCCCGAGGTGAAATGCCTGATCGCCACGGGTGGCATGGACGCCTGTTTTGACGATCCCGATGCCTTGATCATAGACGCCGCAGACGGCGAGATTGACGGCACGCAGATCAACCGCGGCTGGGCCATCTGGCCGCCGATCCCCTATTCGTTCAACACCGCCGTGGACCGCCCAGGCGCGGCCCCCCTGCCGCCCAACCGTCAGAACCTGCTGGGCACCGATGGCACCAAACGCGACGTGCTGGCGCGGGTGATCCACGGCTTCCGGCTGTCGATCCTGTTCACCCTGATCGTGACGGGGTCGGCCAGCATCATAGGTATTATCGCGGGTGCGGTGCAGGGGTTCTTTGGCGGCTGGACCGATCTGATTTTTCAGCGGATCATCGAAATCTGGTCCTCGACGCCCAGCCTTTATGTCATCATCATCATGTTCGCGATATTGGGGCGCAGTTTCTGGCTGCTTGTGTTCCTGCTGGTGCTGTTCAGTTGGACGGGTCTGGTTGGCGTGGTGCGCGCTGAATTCCTGCGTGCGCGCAATCTGGAATATGTGCGGGCGGCGCGGGCCCTGGGCGTGGGGAACGTGACGATCATGTTCCGTCACATGTTGCCCAACGCGATGGTGGCGACGTTGACCATGCTGCCGTTCATCATCACCGGCACGATTTCATCCTTGGCGGTGCTCGATTTCCTCGGCTTTGGCCTGCCATCGTCGGCGCCTTCGCTGGGCGAGCTGACCTTGCAAGCCAAGCAGAACCTGCAAGCGCCCTGGCTGGCCTTTACCGCCTTCACCGTGTTCGCGGTGATGCTGTCGCTGCTGATCTTTATCTTTGAGGGCGTCCGCGATGCCTTTGACCCGCGAAAGACGTTTTCATGACTGATCCCATCCTCAAGGTGGAAAACCTGCGCGTGTCCTTCCGGCAGGACGGCGCGTTGACCGATGCGGTCAAGGGCGTGTCGTTCAGCGTTGCGCGTGGTGAAACCGTGGCGCTGGTGGGGGAAAGCGGCTCGGGCAAGTCGGTGTCGGCGCTGTCCACCGTGTCCCTGTTGGGCGACAGCGCGCAGGTGTCAGGCTCGGTCACATACGACGGGCAGGAAATGATCGGCGCCAGCGACGCGCTGCTGCGCAAGGTGCGCGGCAACGACATCTCGTTCATCTTTCAGGAACCGATGACCTCGCTCAACCCGCTGCACACCATTGAAAAGCAGTTGACCGAAAGCCTGGCCCTGCATCAGGGGCTGGCAGGCAAGGCGGCGCGTACGCGTATTCTGGAACTGATGGACAAGGTCGGCATCCGCGACGCCGAAAGCCGTCTGGGGGCCTATCCGCACCAACTGTCCGGCGGCCAACGGCAGCGGGTGATGATCGCCATGGCGCTGGCCAACCAGCCCGACGTTCTGATCGCGGACGAACCGACCACGGCGCTGGATGTGACCATTCAGGCGCAGATCCTGGACCTGCTGGCGGACCTGAAGCAGACCGAGAACATGGGGATGCTGTTCATCACCCACGATCTGGGCATCGTGCGCCGCATCGCGGACCGTGTGTTCGTCATGCGCCACGGCGAAGTGGTCGAAAGCGGCCCGACGGCCGAGATTTTCGCCAACCCGCAACACGACTACACCAAGATGTTGCTCAGCGCCGAACCCTCGGGCGCGCCGGACCCTGTGGCCGCAGACGCGCCCGTGGTGGCCGAAACCGAACATCTGAAGGTCTGGTTCCCGATCCAGACCGGGCTGATGCGCCGGGTCACCGGCCATGTAAAGGCGGTGAACGACGCCAGCCTGACGGTGCGCGCCGGTGAAACCGTGGGCATCGTGGGCGAAAGCGGCTCGGGCAAGACCACGCTGGCGCTGGCCATCATGAGGCTGATCTCGTCCCAAGGGCGGATCGTCTACATGGGGCAGGACGTGCGCAAATGGTCCACCCGCGAATTACGCCGTCTGCGGTCGGAAATGCAGATCGTGTTTCAGGACCCCTTTGGCTCGCTCAGCCCGCGTATGACCTGCGCCCAGATCATCGCCGAGGGGCTGACAGTGCACAAGGTCGACGCCCACCGCGACCGCCGCGAACTGGTCAGCGAAGTCATGGTCGAGGTGGGCCTGGACCCCGCCACGATGGACCGCTACCCGCACGAGTTTTCAGGCGGCCAGCGCCAGCGCATCGCCATTGCCCGCGCCATGGTGCTGCGCCCCAAGCTGGTGGTGCTGGACGAACCGACCAGCGCGCTGGACATGACGGTGCAGGTGCAGATCGTGGAACTGCTGCGGAACTTGCAAAAGAAATACGGGCTGGCCTATCTGTTCATCAGCCACGACCTGAAGGTCGTGCGCGCGATGTCACATCAGGTGATGGTGATGAAGCAGGGCGATGTTGTGGAACACGGCACCGCTGCTGACATGTTCGACAATCCGCAAACGGAATACACCCAGACGCTGCTACAGGCGACGCACTAGGTTTATTGCACCGAGGTCAGTGTGGATGTGTGAACGGTCGGCACCTGCAAGGCGGCCAGCCACGTCACGGGCTGTTCTTTCGGCAGGCTGACGACCACACCCAAAGCCAGCGCGGCGGCCAGGCCGGTTGCCATGATAAACAGTTTCATGCGCTGTGCTCCTTTTGCGTTCGACACAAGTATAACGCACACGGAGCAGAATTCCGTCGCTGTATTGGCTGCTTTTTATTCAAGTCGGCCAAAAACAGCGCATGGGCTGGTTCAGTCGGCCTGATCAAGCGACGGGATCACATTTGCATATGTGCCGTTCAGCGCCGCCATGATTGTCGTGTGAACCTGCGGCGCGGGCACTTCGGTGTCGTTCCATTTGACGGCAGGGGCCGCGCAGGCGTTGGCGATGATTTCAACCTTGTAGCCCAGATCGCTGGCCGCGCGGGCGGTGGCGTCGATGCACATCTGGCTCATCGCGCCAACCAGACGGATGTGGGTGACGCCCTTGGCTTGCAATTGCGCGTGCAGGTCGGTGTTCAGAAAACTGTTCGGCTTGTGTTTCAGGATCATCGCCTCGCCCGCGACGGGTGCGACCGACGCATGGATTTCCGCGCCTGTCGTGTCGGGGCGGAAAAACGGGGCATCCTTGGTGCCTTGGTGATGCACATGAAACACCGGCCATGCACGGTCGCGGGCCTGTTCCAGCACGTCCTTGGCAGCCGCAGCGGCAGCGTCCATCTGGTGCAAGGGCCACCGGCCCCCGGGGAAATAGTCGTTCTGAATATCCACGAGGACCAAAGCTTTGACGTCGTTCATGCGTTCACTCACTGCTTTTTGCGATCACTGTCGTGCGACGATTGCACGAACCAATGCCCCTTGGGAAGCCAACGCTTGCGGGGGGCTTTCGGTTTGGTCTCGGGCGCTTTGATCGCACCGCTCCGCGTGGCAGTTCTGAAAGTATTTGCGTATATCAGCAGCATCTTGCGTCCTTTCGTTTTTGCGCTTCGATGCTTGTAATGTGTGGCTATTCCGTGATTGATACCACTCAATTGGATTTCTCAAATGTAAGCTGGGGTTTCATATGGACTGGCGACACATGCCCCCCTTGGCCGCATTGCGGGCCTTTGCGGCCTTTGCCGAACGGGGCACATTGGTTGGTGCGGGTGGCACGCTGGGGGTCAGTCACGCCGCCGTCAGCCAACAAATCCGCAGTCTCGAGGATCACCTGGGGCTGCCGCTTGTGGATCGCACAGGCCGCAAGCTGGAACTGACCGAGGCGGGCGCCGTGCTGGCCCAGGCGTGCAGCGAAGGCTTCGGCAACATCGCCCGCACGGTCGAGGACATCACCGGCGTCAGCGACGCGCGCGCGGTGCATGTGTCGACCACGCCAACCTTTGCCGCCTCGTGGTTGATGCCGCGATTGCCTGCGTTTCAGGCGGACCATCCGGGGATCAAACTGCTGATCGACCCAACCCCCAAGCTGGCCGAGCTTAGCCCGGGCGGAATTGATCTGGCGATTCGCTACGGGGTTGGTCCGTGGGGGCGGTACGATTGCCAGATGCTGCTGGAATCCCCCATCGTGGTGGTTGCAGCGCCCTCATTGATTGCAGGGCGCCCCGTGGGAACCCCGACCGACTTAGCGTGCCTGCCATGGCTCGAGGAACTGGGCACCACGGAAAGCACCACGTGGCTGCACCGGCACGGTGTCGAACAGGGGGCAGTGGGCGCTTACATGCAGATGCCGGGCAATCTGGTGCTGGACGCGGCGCGGGGCGGGCAGGGGATTGCGGTGACGGTGCGTGCCTTCGTGGCCGCGGACATCGCCGAGGGGCGTCTGGTGCAGTTGTTTGAAGAACCGCAGGCAGGGGCGGGCTATCATCTGGTCACACGGGCCGGTGTCATGCGCCCGGGGTTGCGCACCTTTGTGCGCTGGCTGGCCCGTCAGGTGCCGACGTAGGGCCTACGAGGCCGGGCCGACCATAAAGCATGTCACGTTGCGGGCTTGCAGCCTGCGACAGGCCAGATCGGCCGTGTCGCGGGTCATGCCGACAAAATGCGCCTCGAACCCTTGGGGGCGGCGCACAACCTTGCGCAGCGCACCGTCCAACGTGGCCATTTCCGACAGGGCGGTTTTCAGCAAAACCTTTTCGGCTGCATAGCGGCTGGGATACCGACCCACGTTCACACCCCAATGATGACCACCCGAGGTGGACAGGCGTGTGACAACTTCGGGTTCTGCTTCTTTCGCGATTGCCGTGGTCGCTGCTGCCGAGGTGTCGACACTGGCCAGAACGACATCTTCGGGCCGCGCTTCGGGGCGGACCGAGGTGGTCTTGGGCGCGGACTTGACCACTGTGGTGGGCGTGGCGTCGGCAATTGCAGCGGCCTGGGCCTGTGCCTCGACCAACGCGGCGGCGATGTCGGTGGGCGACACGACGGGCGGCGGGGCTTGCGCGACCAGAACCGGTTGCGGTGTCTCGCCGGGGCGCAGGGATGGCCGCAGGCTGCGGGTGACGGCGCCTGTCACACGAATGGTTTTGCCCGCGCCTTGCGGTGTCTCGCCATTGCCGGCGACCACAACGGGTTCGTCGGTATAGGCCGGGCCGTCGGGCTTGCGCACAGGCGCATTGCTGGGCGAACGGCGGAAACCCAGATCCATCAGCTCGGCGACCTTGGCGTTGCGCGATGCGGTGGATTTGCCACCAAACACGGTGGCGATAACGCGTTCGTTGCCACGCTGCGCCGACGCCGTCAGGTTGAACCCGGCGGCGCGGGTGTAGCCGGTCTTGATGCCGTCCGCGCCCTTGTAAGACGCCAAAAAGCGGCGGTTGGTGTGATACACCGTCTTGCCGCCCGCATCCGCCGAAGTGCGCGAGAACAGGTTGTAGTATTCCGGATAGTCGTACAGCAGATGGCGGCCCAGAATGGTCATGTCATGGGCCGTGCTCAGGTGGCCCTCTTCGGTCAGACCGTTGGCGTTCTTGAACGTGGTGCGCGTCATCCCCAGCGCCTTGGCAGTGCGGTTCATCCGGCGGGCAAAGGCCGCTTCCGATCCGCCGATGGCCTCGCCGATTGCCGTGGCCGCATCGTTGGCCGACTTCACCGCCGCGGCGCGCACCAGATAGCGCAGTTTGATTTTTTGACCGGGCCGCAGGCCCAGCTTGGACGGCTCTTCCGAGGCGGCCTTTTTCGACACGGTCACCATGGTGTCCATGGTGATCTCGCCCTTTTTGACGGCCTCGAAGGTGATGTACAGCGTCATCATCTTGGTCAGCGACGCTGGATGCAGGCGCGCGTTTGCGTTCTGCTCGTGCAGGACCTCGCCGGTGCGGGCGTCGATCACATATGCGGCATAGGGCGCAGCAATGGCGCTCAGCGGAAGAACCACCAGCATCCAGAATGCGACGAATAGAAATAGCCCGAAACGGGCCGGCTGAGCGCGCCGAACCTTCACTGGAAACCTGCCTTTTTGTCTGCCTCGTGACCCCCGATTTTTCGGGTGGTCGATTTTATTGGCTTCAGGCTAGCATAGGTTGAATTTGTAATAAACCCTTATAACAAAGGGAAATCTGGAATTCCGCCGATGGAGTTTGGCCATATGTAGGGGTTGATCGGTCAACGGTGTCCACACCAAGTAATGTGTTCGGAATGTGGCGCGCCGACGGCGAAAATCAGCCGAGCCGGGACAGCAGATCAGGCAGCGCGCCCAGATCAAGAATTTCGTGGAATCGCGGGTGGCCCTCGGGGCGTTCGGCGTGCTCCAGATCCCACAGCAGGTCGTGGGGCACATGCACCGCCCAGCCGCCTGCATCCAGCATCGGGCGCACGTCTGAGGCCATCGAATTCCCGATCATCATGCCACGCGCGGCACCGTCATAGGCGTCGAAAATGCGGGTGTAGGTGGCGGGCGTCTTGGCCGACACGATCTGCACAGCGTCGAACATCTCGCCCAGACCGGACTGGGCGACCTTGCGTTCCTGATCCAGCAAATCGCCCTTGGTGACCAGCAGCACGGGGCCGATGGCCTGCGCCGCGCGCAAGGCGTCATTGGCATGGGGCAACACATCAACCGGATGCTGCAACATATCCTGCCCCGCGGCGATCAGCTCGGCGATGACGGCACCGGGCACGGCGTTGTCAGTCACCTCAAGCGCCGTTTCGATCATCGACAGGACGAATCCCTTGATGCCAAAACCATAGTGCCGGATGTTGCGCCGCTCGGCCTCCAGCAGCCGCGACATCAGCGCATCGCCATCGGTGTGCGGCGCCAGCAGCTCTGCGAACCGCTCTTGTGTCAGCTTGAAGAAACGCTCGTTGTGCCACAGCGTATCATCCGCATCGAAGGCAATAGTTGTTAAGGTTTGAGCCATAGCCGGGACTGCCTCTTTTCATGGGGCGCATGGACGTTATATAGAGGCAACAGACACTGACAACGGATTTGGGTGACGGTTTTGAAACTCGGACAGGCGCATATGATGGCAGGCAAGGGCGATGACGAGGGCGACAGCTCGGTCATCACTGAAACCAAGCCGAAAACAAAGCGGCCACCGTTGTACAAAGTGATGCTGCTGAACGACGATTACACGCCGATGGAATTCGTCGTGCTGGTGCTGGAACGGTTCTTTGGCCTGAACCACGCGCAAGCGTTCGAAATCATGCTGACCGTTCACAAAAAGGGGCTGGCAGTTGTCGGCGTCTTTAGCCACGAGATCGCCGAGACGAAAGTGGCGCAGGTGATGGATTTTGCACGGCGTCACCAGCATCCGCTGCAATGCACCATGGAAAAAGAAGACTGATCGCGATGTGTTCGCACGGTCATGGATGCGTTTCCCTGACGGGGAAGCGTGATGAGGGTTTGATGACATTCCAACAGGTTGCACCATGATCGGTGCGCGTTTGCCCTTGGCGGTCGAGGCGGGCTTTGACGGCGCAGGGCGCGTTGCGGTCTTTGCCCCTGCGGTTGGTGCCGACCTGAGTGCGATGGGCGGTTGCGAGGTCATCTCGCCCCTGCGCCCCGTCCATGATTATTTCGAAAGCATGGGTCTGACCTGCCGCACCGCGCCCGAGGGGCGCTACGACGCCGCCGTGGTCTGCGTGCCGCGCGCCAAGGCCGAGGCGCATGTGCTGATTGCGCAGGCCTGCGCCGTAACGGATGGCCCGGTCGTGATCGACGGGCAAAAAACCGACGGTATCGACAGCATCCGCAAGGAACTGCGCAAGCGCGCCGACGTGACCGAAGCGATCAACAAGGCGCATGGCAAACTGTTCTGGATGACATCCAGCGATAATTTTGCCGATTGGGCCCAAGGCCCCGCGCTGACCGATGGCGGCTTCTGGACCGCGCCGGGCGTGTTTTCCGCCGATGGCATTGATCCCGCGTCCGAAATGCTGGCCGCGGCCCTGCCGGACAAGCTGGGCAAACAGGTCGCGGATCTGGGGGCAGGCTGGGGGTATCTTTCGGCGCATATCCTGACGCGCGACGATGTGCAGGCCGTGCATCTGGTCGAGGCACACCACCTGGCGCTGGAATGTGCCAAACGCAACGTGACCGACCCGCGCGCACAGTATCATTGGGCCGACGCCACCCGCTGGGCCCCGTCGGGACGCATCGACACCGTGGTGATGAACCCGCCCTTTCACACCACGCGCAACGCCGACCCGTCGCTGGGACAGGCCTTTGTTGCGGCGGCGGCACGGGTGTTGACCCCGCAGGGCAGCCTGTGGATGGTTGCGAACCGCCATCTGCCTTACGAGACGGCGCTGGACCAACAGTTCGCCCGCGTCGAAGACATGGGCGGTGACGGACGGTTCAAATTGACGCGGGCGACCAAGCCCAGACGCAGGACATAAGGATCAGGCGATGTCATTTTCGATTTCAGGCAAGACGGCGATTGTGACGGGGGCGGCCAACGGCATCGGTCTGGCCATCGCGCGACAGTTTGCCGACAAGGGCGCCAACGTGATGTGCGCCGACATGGATGAAAAGGCGCTGACCCAGCAATGGGGCGACACCTCGGAAGAGGGCAAGATCCGCTATTTCGCCGGCGATCTGCGCCAGCGTCTGACCATCGCAAATCTGGTCTCGGCCACGATCGACGCCTTTGACGGGGTCGACATTCTGGTCAACGCCTCGCGGCAGGTGATGGCAACAGACGCGCTGGATGTGGATGACACCAGCGTCGAAACGCTGCTGGAACAAAACCTTATGACCTCGCTGCGCCTGACCCAACAGGTCGCGCGCCGTATGATCAAACAGGCCGAAGGACAGACCGAGGGGCAGGTGGGGTCCATCATCAATCTGTCCTCCATCGCCGCACGCCACACCCGCCCCGAGCTGTTGGGCTATTCCATCGCCTCGGCGGCGCTGGAACAGATGACCCGCTCGATGGCGCTGGCGCTGGCCCACGACCGCATCCGCGTCAACGCCGTGGCGTTCGGGTCGGTCATGTCCGCCTCGCTTAAATCGTCGATCATGGATCACCGTGAATGGCGCGAGGACATCGAAAACCACACCCCGCTGGAGCGGATCGCCAGCCCCGGCGAACTGGTGGACGCGGTGCAATTTCTGGCATCCGAAGGCGCGGGGTTCATCACCGGCGAGACGATCACCGTGGACGGCGGGCGCAGCCTGTTGGACCCGGTGCGCGCACCAGCACACTAAGGTATCCCCATGACTGACGAATTCACCGCCCAAAAGGCGCAGGCCAGCGCATGGTTCCGCGCCCTGCGAGACGAGATTGTCGCCGCATTCGAAGGGCTTGAGCAAAGCCACGACACCGGCCCGCTGTCCGACGCAGCCCCCGGTGCCTTTGATGTGACCGAGACCAAGCGCGCCTCGGACGACGGAACGGATGCAGGCGGCGGACTGATGAGCGTGATGCGCGGGGGCCGCGTGTTCGAAAAGGTTGGCGTGAACGTATCGACCGTTTACGGCACGCTGGGCGAACGCGCGCAACATGCCATGGCGGCACGCAAGGGCATTCCCGGGATGAAGGACGATCCGCGCTTTTGGGCGTCGGGCATCAGTCTGGTGGCACATATGCAGAACCCGCATGCGCCTGCGGTCCACATGAACACCCGCATGTTCTGGACCCCGCACGCATGGTGGTTCGGCGGCGGGTCCGACCTGAACCCCTGTATCGAATACGCCGAGGACACCGCGCATTTTCATGCGACCCAGCAGGCGCATCTGGACCCGCACGGCGCTGATCTGTACCCGCGTCTCAAGGCCTGGGCGGATGAGTATTTCTACATCCCCCACCGCAAGCGCGCGCGGGGTGTGGGCGGCATTTTTATGGACGATCACTGCACCGGCGACTGGGGCGCGGACTTTGCCCTGACCCAGGACATCGGACGCGCCTTCCTGCCGGCCTTTGTGCCGCTGGTGGCCGCACGGCGGGTGATGCCATGGGACGACGCCGACAAGGACGCGCAACTGGTGCACCGCGGCCTCTATGCCGAATACAATCTGGTCTATGACCGTGGCACCAAGTTCGGGCTGGAAACCGGCCACGACGCCAACGCGGTGTTGATGAGCCTGCCGCCGCTGGCCAAGTGGGTCTGAGCAGGCGCTAGGCTGCGCGCGGCCTTACGCTGCGCCAGCCTGCTTCCATCATCGCGGCGCGGTAATTGGGCGCGGTGCGCATCCTGTCACCCAGCCCCTTGTCGATCAGCAGGGCGTGCATCTTCGGCAATTGCCAGCAGGGCACATGCATCACCATGTGATGCTCCAGATGATAGTTCACGTAATAGGGGGCCACCAGCGCGCGGGCGACGGGGCCTGCATGGGTGGTGCGCACGTTTTGCAGCGGGTTGTCCGACTGTTCGACCGCACCGTGTTCGGCAATGTTGCGCACGCGCAGGACAAACTGGAACCACGTCAGATAAGGCACCAGCCAGAACGCCAGCCCCCACCACCAGTCCCCGATCAGGCTGATGGCTGCGATGATGCCCAATGACACCGGCAAGGCGCGGCCCAGCGTGTTGGACTTGAACGCCTGTGCCGATTGCGACTTGGCCGCGTCCATGGCGTCGTCGTCGCCCGCCAGCCGCACGAACATCATGATCTGTCCCGCCAGTTGCTTGATGCCCGTCTGTCCCGTCAGATCCCGCAGGAACTTGCGCCGCATCGACGCGTGGCTGGTCGGAAACTTCTGGCTCAGTGCAAGGTCGGGGTCTTTGTCGGTCTGGGTAAAGCGGTGATGCGTCAGGTGATAGTGCCGGTAGGCGTGCAAATCGGCCATGATCGGCCAGCCGCACAGCCATTCGCCAACCCAGTCGTTCAGCTTGCGCGACTTGAACAGCGCGCTGTGCGCGGCCTCGTGCATCAGGATCGCCAGCCCCAACTGCCGCGACCCGATCAGCACCACCGCCAGCAGGAACGTCACCGGATTGGGCCACAGCGCAAACACACCGATCGCCAGCGCAATCGTGCCCCAGCAATGCGCCACCAACCACGCGCCCATCAGGTTCGAGCGTTGGGCAAGGGGGCGAATCTCGTCGCTGGTCAGATAGGCTTTGCCGGGTGTCATGGGGCCAGCGTGGGGCGTGCAGGGCCTTTGCGTCAAGTCGGACGCGACGTAGGTTTTTGGGCGCTGCCCCCGGCGCTGGCGCGCCGTCCCCGGAGTTTATCTGGCAAGATGAAGGGGGTTGGTGCCCCAGACGAATGCCCCAGACTAGTGCCAGTCGAAGAAGTCGGGGCCTGCACTTGCAAGAAGTTCCTGCGCCAGATCACGGCCCATATCAGCGCCCGTCGCAATGGGCCCGGCGCGCATACCTTTGATCACTTCGGACCCGTCGGGGCGCAACACTTCGCCGCGCAGGGTCAGCGTGTCGCCGTCCAGCACGGCCAGCCCCGCGATGGGGGTTTCGCACGACCCGTCCAACGTGGCGAGAAAGGCGCGTTCCGCGGCCAGACGCTGGCCGGTGGGCGTGTGGTGGATGGCCTTCAGCAACTGCGCGGTAGCGGCATCATCCGTGCGGCGTTCGATGCCGATGGCCCCTTGGGCGATGGCGGGCAGCATGTCGGCGGTGTCGATGGGGGTGGCGGGCACGTCCGCCATGTTCAGGCGGTTCAGACCGGCAGCGGCCAGAAACGTCGCCACGGCCACGCCGTCGTCCAGCTTGCGCAGGCGGGTTTGCACGTTGCCGCGAAACTCGACCACGTGCAGGTCGGGACGGCGGTGCAGCAACTGCGCGCGGCGGCGCAGCGACGAGGTGCCGACAGTGGCCCCCTGCGGCAGGTCCGCAATGGCGCTGTGGGTCAGCGAGACAAACGCGTCGCGCACATCCTCGCGCGGCAGGTAGGTGTCCAGCAGCAGGCCGGGGGGCTGTTCGGTCGGCATGTCCTTCATCGAATGCACCGCGATGTCGATCTTGGCCGAGGAAAGGTCCTGTTCGATCTCGCGGGTGAACAGCCCCTTGCCGCCGATCTCTTTCAGCGCGCGGTCCTGTATCAGGTCACCGGTGACCTTGATCACCACGATTTCAAACGCTGCGTGCGGCAGATCAAAGGCCGCCGCCAGCCGGTCGCGCGTCTCATAGGCCTGCGCCAGCGCCAGCGGCGATCCGCGGGTGCCGATTTTCAGGGGGCGGTCGGGGGAGGGCAGGGTCACGTCGCACGGGCCTTCGGCTGGGAAACAGGTGTGTCACGGTGTCCTGCCATCGCAGGCCCGACTTGACAAGTGCCCCGCGCCAATAGACCTCACCCCATGACAACAAGGGGACAGCGGATGACCGGGAACAAAACGATTTTGCGCGCACTGGCAGGCGAGACGCTGGATGTGCCGCCGATCTGGATGATGCGGCAGGCCGGGCGCTATCTGCCCGAATACAAGGCGACGCGCGCGCAGGCCGGTGATTTCCTGTCGCTGTGCTACAACCCCGAACTGGCCTGCGAGGTGACCTTGCAGCCGATCCGCCGCTATGGCTTTGACGCGGCGATCCTGTTCGCCGACATCCTGCTGGTGCCGCAGGCGCTGGGCGCGGACCTGTGGTTTGTCACCGGCGAAGGCCCGCGCCTCAGCACGGTGACCACGCAGGCCGATTTCGACAAGCTGGGGCCGGTCGCGGACATTCACGAAACGTTGTCGCCGATTTATCAGACCGTGCGGCTGCTGACCGACGCATTGCCGCGCGAAACCACGCTGATCGGCTTTGCCGGCGCGCCGTGGACCGTGGCCACCTATATGATCGCCGGACAAGGCACCAAGGATCAGGGGCCGGCCCATGCGCTGAAGGCCGAGAATGTGGCGCTGTTCGAGGCGCTGCTCGAGCGGATCACGCTGGCGACCATCGAATACCTGTCGGCGCAGGTCGACGCCGGTGCCGAGGTGGTCAAGATCTTCGACAGCTGGGCCGGATCGCTGAAAGGTGCCGATTTCGAACGCTACAGCCTGGAACCCGCCCGCCAGATCACCGCAGCCCTCAAGGCGCGCCACCCCGGCATTCCGATCATCGGCTTCCCGCGTGAGGCGGGCGAGAAATACGTGGGCTTTGCCAAGGCGACCGGCGTGGACTGTGTGGCCTTGGACAATTCGGTCGCGCCGGAATGGGCGGCGGCGAATGTGCAGGTCGATGGCTGCGTTCAGGGCAATCTGGCGTCGCATCACATGGTGACGGGCGGTCAGGCACTGGTGGACGAGACGCGGGCGATTGTGAAAGCGTTTTCCAAGGGGCCGCATATCTTCAATCTGGGCCACGGAATCACGCCGGATGCCAACCCGGACAACGTGCAATTGATGATAGATACAGTTCGCGAAGGATAAGCTGCGTTTCAGGGTTGACCTGACCGCGTGGCTGTCATACTTCGCACGCCGATGGCGCGGTAGCTCAGTTGGTTAGAGCGATCGACTCATAATCGATAGGTCGGGAGTTCAAGTCTCCCCCACGCCACCATTCTTCACCAACATCTCGGGATTAGACGGACTGCCATACGGCAGGCCCGACTGACGCCCGCCGCTTGCGCGGCAGTCTGAGTGCGGGAGTTCAAGTCTCCCCCACGCCACCACTATCCACCGAAATCTCGGGATTAGACGGATCGCCATGCAGTTGGTCCCGACTGACGCCCGCCGCCTGCTCCACGACCTATCGTTGCTCAGGTCTGCGCAATCTTGGCAGCGACCAGCCTGCAATGCTGACCGTCAGCACAATACGGAACAGGTGGTGCACGGTCACCGCCACCGGGCTGATCCCCAGGCTCAGCGCCACCAACCCCATTTCGGTCACGCCGCCGGGGGCCAGGCTGATGATCAGGGCAATCAACGGCAGGCTGGACCACGGTGCCAGAATCGCGGCAAAGGCCACCGCCACCGACAGCATCACCGCCACGCTGATACAGCCAAAGCCGAACGCCCGCGTCAGGCTGCGTACCGACGACCCCGCGAACAGCACGCCCAGACCCGCGCCGATCACCAGTTGTGCCGCGGACAGCAGCCAGCGCGGGCTTGCCACGTCCAGCACACCGCTGCCGTGTGCAATCGCGCTGAGCAGCATGGGGCCGATCATGTAGGACGCAGGCAGGTGCAGCACGCGGCCCAGCCAGATGCCGACGGCGCACAGCACGGCGATTTCCGCCAGATCCAGCAGCCCCGCCGGTGTCGCGTCAAACGACTGTCCCGCCGCACTTCCGACGACGATGCCGGTTGCCAGGTAATAGGCGGTCGGGATGGCGATGATCACCAGAACGACGCGGGCGAAATGCTGGGTGCTCAGCACGCGCGGGTCGGCCCCTGCGGCTTCGCCCAGGGTCACCGCCTCGATCAGCCCGCCGGGCATGGCGGCGAAAAAGGCGGTGACCCCGTCAAAGCCTGCCAGCCTGCGATAGATCAGAAAGCTGGCCGCATGGGTGCAGATCACAAAGGGCACAACCGCCAGCAACGAAAGCCACAGTTGCGGCAACTGCTCAAGCAGCGCAGGCGAAAACGTGGCCCCGATCATCACGCCGATCAACGACACGCTGGCCTTGCGCAGGGTCTGCAACAGGGGCCGCTCGGCGGTTTCCGGATGGCCGGCGCTGCGCCAGATGGACCACGCGCCGACCAGAATCAACGCGCCCAACAAAAAGGGCAAAGGCGCGCCCAGCCATTTCGCGGCGAACGCACCGACCGCGCCAATCAACAGGATGAACCCGGTAGAGCGCAGTTCAGCGCCGCTGTGCGCGAGGGAAAAAGGCATAGAGGAGGTTCCGTCCGGTGTGTGCCCGCATTTGCGCAGAGACCGCGACCGACTTCCAGACCACATCGGACGCTCTGCCGCCTTTGGAAGGCGCGGCGCAGGTGGGCGTGGTGTTTCTGAATGCGTGTTATTGCACTATTCTGCAATTACAGTGCTCAGGTCCACGCGGTAATTGCCTTGAAAACAAGGGGGCATCGGTCGCCTGATGCTTTTGCGTCCGAGATTGTGATCACCGCTTTGCCGGAATCTGTTCTATCGTGCACAATTACATATCGGTCACTTTGGTATAGGAGGGGGAAAGGTTACAAATTTGGGTGACAGCCCAACAACCTTGCCCTACCAATCTGCCGCAACGACACAAGACAGACCGCCATCAGAGCGTGTCTTCAGGGAGGACGACCATGAATATCACTCGTAAATCATTTCTGTCACTGGCAGGCGCCGCTGCGCTGGCGCTGGGGCTGGGAGCCGCGCCCGCATCGGCCCAAGAGGTCACGCTAAGCCTGCATCAGTTCCTGCCCGCCCAAGCCAACGTGCCGCGTCTGGTGCTGGATGTCTGGGCCGACAATGTCGAAAAAGACAGCGGCGGCCGCATCAAGGTCGACCGTTATCCGTCGATGCAACTGGGCGGCACCCCGCCCGAGCTGATGGACCAGGCGATTGACGGCGTGGCCGACGTCGTGTGGACCGTGGTGGGCTATACCCCTGGCCGCTATCCGTCGACCGAAGTGTTCGAATTGCCGTTCATGATGACCAATGCCCGCGCCGCAAGCCGCGCCTATTGGGAAATGTTCGAAGAGCACATGAAAGACACCGAGTTCAAAGATGTACATATTCTGGGCACTTGGGTACATGGTCCGGGCATGATCCACGCCAACCGCGAGATCAAGGTGCCGGGCGACATGGCCGGTCTGAAAATCCGTGGCGGTTCGCGTCTGATCAACGACTATCTGTCGGCTTTGGGGGCCACACCCGTCGGTATGCCCGTCCCCGCCGTGTCCGAAGGTCTGTCCAAGGGCGTGATCGACGGCACCACCATTCCGTGGGAAGTCACCAGCGCGCTGAAAGTGCCGGAGCTGGTGCACAACCACACCGAATTCGAAGGCAAGGCGCTGTATGTTCTGACCTTCGTTCTGGCGATGAACAAGGACCGCTACGACTCGCTGCCCGATGACCTGAAAAAGGTGATCGACGACAACTCGGGTCTGGAATTCTCGGTCTTTGCCGGTGGTACGCAAGCCGACTCTGATGGTCCTGCACGGGAAGCCGCCGTTGCCTTGGGCAACAACATCGTGACCGTGTCCGAAGAGGACGCCAAAGCATGGCGTGACGCGGCGCAGCCTGTCTATGACGCATGGATCGCTGACATGGACACCAAAGGTATCGACGGTCAGGCGCTGATCGACGAGGCCACCATGCTGATGGAAAAGTACAGCCAGTAAGCTGACTGGTGCGCTGCGGCGTGTGGAGGCACGCGCCGCAGCTTTTCCGTTTGATCCTTACCCAAAATTCGGAGTCCTCATGACACGCCTGGTCACCTGGCTTGCCCGCGCCACTGCCGTCCTTGGCGGTCTGGTTCTGTGCGCCCTGATTGTGCTGACAACCCTGTCGATTATCGGGCGCAGTCTGAACAAGCTGTTTCACACCGACATCGCGCAGTCCGCCTTTGGCGGCTTGTCGAACTGGGCGATCAATGCGGGCGTGGGCGAAATCAACGGCTCGTACGAGCTGCTTGAGGCAGGCGTGGCTTTTGCGATCTTTGCGTTCTTTCCGGTGTGCCAATTGTATACGGGCCACGCGACGGTGGATGTGTTCACATCCGCCCTGCCGCCGCGTGCGCTGGCGGCGCTGCGGGCGTTTTGGGAAATCGTGCTGGCGGCCACCATCGTGTTCCTGACGTTCCGGCTGGCCGATGGCATGATGCGCTATGTGAACAACGGCGAAACCACGCTGTTTCTCGAATTTCCCGTCTGGTGGAGCTATGCCGCCAGCGTTGTTGCGGCCACGGTCGCGTCGATCACCGCAATTTACTGTGCCTGCGCGCGTGTCGCCGAAGCGGCCCTGGGCCGTGCGATCCTGCCCAACGACGCGATAGGGGAATAACCGACAATGCAATGGTTTCTTGATCTTCTGCCGCTGGCAGGCCTCAGCCGTATCGAACTGGGCTTCTGGTCGTTTCCGATCCTGCTGGGGCTGATTTTCCTGCGCGCACCCATCGGTCTGGCGATGCTGCTGTGCGGTTTTGGCGGCTGGTATTTTGCCATGAACGGCAACCCCACGCCGCTGCTGGCCAAGCTGAAGTCCGAAACCTATTCGACCTTTTCCAGCTATTCGCTGACGATCATCCCGATGTTCCTGCTGATGGGCCAGTTCGCGACGCTGTCGGGCATGTCCACGGCCCTGTTCAAGGCCGCAGAAAGCTTTCTGGGGCACCGGCGTGGTGGTGTTGCGATGGCCGCCGTCGGCGCCTGCGCCGGTTTTGGCGCGATCTGCGGGTCGTCGCTGGCCACCGCCGCCACCATGAGCCGCGTGGCCCTGCCGGAACTGCGCCGCTATGGCTATTCGGGCGGGTTTTCCACCGCGACGCTGGCGGCGGGCGGCACGCTGGGCATCCTGATCCCGCCCTCGGTCATTCTGGTGATCTACGCGATCATCACCGAACAGAACATCGCCAAGCTGTTTCTGGCGGCCTTTATCCCCGGCATTCTGGCAGCGGTCGGCTATGTCATCACCATTTCGATCTATGTGCGCCTGTACCCCGATTCCGCGGGCACCCGCGCCCCGCAACCGATGTCCGAACGCTGGAAGGCACTGGCCGAGACATGGCCAGTTCTGTTGATCTTTGGCCTTGTGGTGGGCGGGATTTACGCGGGTTGGTTTACACCCACCGAAGGCTCTGCCGTGGGGGCCGCTGGCACCGGGCTGGTTGCGCTGGTGTCGGGCAATCTGAACTGGGCGGTCTTTCGCGACTCGTTGATCGGCACGGCCAAGACCACGGCGATGATCTTTTTCATCGTGCTGGGGGCGGGGTTCTACAACGGCTTTCTGGCGCTGTCGGGCGTGCCGCAGTTCATGGCCGATTACGTGCTGGGGCAGGGCCTTAGCCCGTGGGTCGTGCTGATCATCATCCTGTTCTTCTATCTGGTCTTTGGCTGCGTGATGGACAGCCTGTCGATGATCCTGCTGACGGTGCCGATCTTTTTCCCCGTCATTTCGGCGATGGATTTCGGCATGTCGCCCGAACATGTGGCGATCTGGTTCGGCATCCTTGTGCTGATCGTGGTCGAGGTCGGGCTGATCACGCCACCGGTGGGGATGAACCTGTTCATCATCAATGCGATGGACCGCACGACCCCGATCACCGAGACCTACAAGGCGGTGATGTTCTTTGTCGGCAGCGACATCGTCAGGGTGGCGATCCTTGTGGCCTTCCCGGCCATCACCCTGTTTCTGATCCCCTGAGAGGTATCACAATGACCCATACGCCGATCCTTGCCCCACATTCCGTGACGCGCGAGGATCGCGCGGATGGGTCCATTCTGCTGACCGCCGACACGCCACTGGGCGACGTGGCGCGCAACAGCGGCGTCTGGCTGGACCATTGGGCGCAAACCACGCCCGACGCGGTGTTTCTGGCCGAACGGTCGGGCGCAGGCTGGCGGCGCGAAAGCTACGCAAGCGCACGGCAAAAGGCGCGGGCGATTGCGGGGTGGCTGCTGGGGCAGGGCATGGGGCCGGACACGCCGGTCCTGATCCTGTCGGGCAACAGCATCGACCACGCGCTGCTGACGCTGGGGGCGCATTATGTCGGTGTGCCCACGGTGCCCGTGGCCGAGCAGTACACGCTGATCCCCGCAGCCCACGGGCGGCTGGATTACGTGGTGAACCTGATCAAGCCTGCGCGGGTCTTTGCCGCCGATGGTGCGGCCTATGCGGCGGGGCTGGCGCGGGTGAACTGCCCTGCGATTGCGTCTGATCCGGGCGATACCGGGGCCACGCCGCTTGCCGATCTGCTGGCCCATTCCGATGCCGGGGTCGATGCGGCCTTTGCCATGGTCGGGCCGGATACGGTGGCGAAAATCCTGCTCACATCAGGCTCTACCTCGGACCCAAAGGGGGTTTTGACCACCCAGCGGATGATGACCACCAACCAGACGCAACTGGCCCAGGGCCTGCCGTTCCTGCGCCAGCGTCCGCCGGTGATCGTGGACTGGCTGCCGTGGAACCATGTCTTTGGTGGGTCGCATAATTTCAACATGGTGCTGTCAGGTGGCGGCAGCCTGTACATCGACGATGGCAAACCGTTGCCCGCGCTGTTCGGGCGCACGCTGGAGAACCTGTCGATGGTATCCGGCACGGTCAGCTTTAACGTGCCTGTGGGTTTTGCGCAGCTTTTGACAGCGCTTCAGAACGACGCGCCCCTGCGCGAGACGTATTTCCGCGACCTCGACATGATCTTTTACGCCGGTGCGTCCCTGCCGCAAGAGACGTGGGCCGGGTTGGAGACGCTTGCCGCCCAGACCGGACGCCGCGTGCCGCTGATCACCTCGTCGTGGGGGCTGACCGAAACCGCGCCGGGGGCGTTGTTGCAACAGGTGCCTGCGCGCGGTGCGGGCATTGTGGGCGTGCCCTTGCCGGGGGTCACGGTCAAGCTGGTGCCAGACGCCGACATGCGCTGCGACGTGCGGGTCAGCGGGCCGTCGATCATGCGGGCCTATCTGGACAACCCGGCCAAGACCGCCGAGGCTTTCGACGACGAGGGTTACTTTATCACCGGCGACGCGATGCGGTTTGTTGATGAGGCCGACCCGAACCTTGGCCTGCGGTTCGACGGGCGCATGTCCGAGGATTTCAAGCTGATGACCGGCACATGGGTGCAGGCGGCAAACCTGCGGCTTGAGATGTTGGCGCTGCTGGCCCCCTATGCGGCCGACATCGTGGTGACGGGGCAGGGGCGCGACCAGATCGGGCTGTTGATCCTTCCCAACCGCGCGGCCATCGAAAAAGCCGGAATTGCGTTGACGGCTGACAACGGTGCCTGCAACTGCCCCGAGCTGGCTGACATCCTGTGCGCCCGTTTGCGCGACAGGGCGGCGGACGCCACCGGCTCGGCCACGCGTGTCACCCGCGCGCTGATTCTGTCAGACCCGGCCGACATGGGCGAGGGCGAGGCGACGGCCAAGGGCAACATCAACTTTGCCAGGCTGCTGGCCCGCCGCGCGCCGCTGGTGGATCGTCTGTATGACGACGCAGACCCCGCGACGATCACGATCTGACGTCAAATCTTGCACTAAGTTGCGCAAACTGCGCGGTCCTGTTGCGATATCCTGAGATTGGCGCACGATAGCGCACAAATCGAGATGTCTTTGGGAGGAGCGTCTATGTCCAGCGTAGCCAGCGCGAATGCAGCCAGCTATTTCGTCGATCGTCATGTGGAAGAGGGGCGCGGCGGCAAGGTTGCCTTTCGGGAATACGGCAGCGGGCGCAACCTGACCTATGGCGATCTTGCGGGCACCTCTGGGCGGGTGGCCACCGCCCTTGCGCAGCATGGCATTGTGCCGGAACAGCGGGTTGCGATGCTGGTGTTGGATACCATCGAATTTCCGCAAATCTTCTGGGGGGCGCTCAAGGCCGGGGTCATTCCGGTCCCGCTGAACACGCTGCTGGCCACGTCGGTCTATGACGCGATCCTGCGCGACAGCCGTGCCACGACGCTGTTCGTGTCGGACGTGCTGTATGACACGGTCGCACCGGCACTGGCGGACAATCCGTTCGTGAAAACCGTTGTCGTGATCGGGGGCGCCGCACCCGACGGCACCACATCCTATCAAAGCTTTCTGGACACCGCCGACGCCCCCACCGTGGCCTTTGACGCGCATGCGGACGAGGTGGCGTTCTGGCTGTATTCCTCAGGGTCCACCGGCCAGCCCAAGGGCGTGCATCACATCCATTCCAGCCTGAAAGCCACCGCCGACACCTATGGCGCGCAGGTGCTGGGGGTGCGCGAGGATGATGTCGTGTTCTCGGCGGCCAAGTTCTTTTTCGCCTACGGGCTGGGCAATGCGATGACCTTTCCGATGGCGGTGGGGGCCACGACCGTGTTGTTTGCAGGCCGCCCGACACCGGACAGTGTCGTGGACATTCTGAACGCCGAACAGCCCACGGTGTTCTGCGGTGTGCCCACGCTTTATGCCGCCTTGGCCGCCCACATGGACAAGAACGGCGCGGCCGGCGCGCCCTTGCGCCGCTGTATCTCGGCGGGCGAGGCGCTGCCCGAGGATGTGGGCAAGCGTTGGGAAAAGCACATGGGCGTCGAAATTCTCGACGGTGTGGGGTCGACCGAGATGCTGCACATCTTCCTCAGCAACCGCCCCGGCGATGTCGTCTATGGCACCTCGGGCGTGGCGGTGCCGGGCTATGCGGTGCGGCTGGTGGACGAGGCGGGGCAGGACGTGGCCACCGGCGAGGTGGGCGAACTGCTGGTGCAGGGCGACAGCGCCGCCAGTTGCTATTGGAACCAGCGCGCCAAGACGCGCACCACCTTCGAAGGCACCTGGACCCGCACCGGCGACAAATACGAATGCCGCGCCGACGGGCGGTTCGTCTACTGCGGGCGCACCGATGATATGTTCAAGGTGTCCGGCATCTGGGTCAGCCCGTTCGAGGTGGAAAGCGCCATCATCAGCCACGCCGATGTGCTTGAGGCCGCCGTGGTGGCCGCGCGCGACGACGACGGGCTGGAAAAGCCCAAGGCGTTCGTGGTGCTGAATGCGGGCGTGTCGCCTGATGGCATCGAGGCGGTGCTGAAAGAGCATGTGAAAACGAAAATCGGCAAATGGAAATATCCGCGCTGGATCACTTGTGTCGATGAATTGCCCAAAACGGCAACCGGCAAGATCCAGCGTTTCAAACTACGCGAGGACGCATGATGGACTGGACCAACGGATTTATCGACATAGACGGGGCATCGCTGGAATACGCCTGTTTCGGCGCGGCACCGGGGGATGCACCCACGCTGGTGATGCTGCACGAGGGGCTGGGCAGCGTGGCGCAATGGCACGACCTGCCGCAGAGGCTGGCGGATCAGACAGGCTTTGGCGTGCTGGCCTATTCGCGGGCGGGCTACGGGCAGTCCAGCGCCGCCAGCCTGCCGCGCCCGCTGGATTACCAGACGCGCGAGGCGGTGGATGTGCTGGGGCCGGTGCTGGATGCCGCGGGTGTGCAGGACTGTGTGCTGCTGGGGCACTCGGACGGGGCGACGATTGCCGCGATTTATGCGGGCAGCGTCAGCGACATGCGGGTGCGCGGGCTGGTGTTGATCGCGCCGCATTTCTTCACCGAACCGGGCGGTTTGGCGTCGATCGCCGCCACCAAGGACGCATACGAAAACGGCGATCTGAAGCAGAAACTGGCAAAATACCACGCCCATCCCGACAGCGCCTATTACGGCTGGCACGACACCTGGACGCATCCCGACTATGCCGCGTGGAACGTGGCCGACAGCATCGACCACTGGCGCATTCCGGTGCTGGCGGTGCAGGGCACGGACGATCCTTACGGCACGATGGCCCAGATCCACGAGATCGACAGCCGCATCTATTCGCCGTTGGAAACGCTGGTTCTGGACGGTGTCGGCCACGCGCCCCACCGCGAGGCGACAGACCGGACAATCGCGGCCATCACCGAATTCTGCGCCCGTCTCAAGCGTATGGAAGAGGCCGAGGTTGAGCTTGCCTGAGCTGCCCGGCGGCACCCCTGCGCCGGCGCACGCCTATGTGCCCGGCCAGACGGCCCGCCACCCCGAGGGCTGGTTCGATCCGCTGAAAACGGTAGACGCCGACCCTTTCGACAGCCCCGCGATGCGGGCCGGTCTGGATTATCTGCACGCCGGATACTTCTGGGAATGCCACGAGGTGCTGGAAGCCGTCTGGCTGGCGCTGCCCGATCCGTCATCCGAGCGGCACATGGTGCAGGCGGTGATCCAACTGGCCAACGCGCGTCTGAAGCTGGTGATGGGACGGCCCAAGGCCACGCTGCGTTTGTGCGCCATGGTGCAGGAACATCTGGTCGCGGGTCGCGCCAGCCGCCCGATTCCCGGCGCGACCCCGCCGGAATTGCTGGACTGGGCCCAAATGACAGCCGAACTGGCCGCGCACGCTCAGAATGGTGAAGTATAATGCCAAGAATGCGCAGTATTTCGCCCTTCCCTTGGCCGAAACGCTCAATATTCGTAACTATACTACACAATAAGCCAGTGCAGACCGCCTTGCACCCCGCCAAAAGGACACAAACATCGTGACCAAGATCATTGATTTCCGCACCGACCCCAGCAAATACCGCCATTGGCGCGTCGCATATGACGGCCCCGTGGCCAACCTGTTCATGGACGTGGACGAAGACGCGGGCCTGTTCGACGGCTACCAGTTGAAGCTGAACAGCTACGATCTGGGCGTCGACATCGAGCTGGCCGATGTGGTGCAGCGGATGCGGTTCGAGCACCCCGAGGTCAAGGTCGTGGTGATGCAGTCGGGCAAGGATAAAGTGTTTTGCGCAGGGGCCAATATCCGGATGCTGGGCGGGGCCAAACACAGCCACAAGGTGAACTTCTGCAAATTCACCAACGAAACGCGCAACACTTTCGAGGCCGCCGAAGCCGACAGCGGCCAGAAATACATCGCTGCCGTCAAAGGGGCCTGTGCAGGCGGCGGCTATGAACTGGCGCTGGCGTGCAATCACATCATGCTGACCGACGACAGCACGTCGTCGGTGTCCCTGCCCGAGGTGCCGTTGCTGGCGGTTCTGCCCGGCACCGGCGGGCTGACCCGTGTCACCGACAAACGCAAGGTGCGCCGCGACCGCGCCGACATCTTCTGCTCGACCGAGGAAGGCGTGCGCGGCAAGCGGGCGCAGGACTGGCGGCTGGTGGACGAGGTGATCGCCAACTCGAAATTCGACGAGACCGTGCAGGAACGTGCCCGCGAATTCGCTGGCAGTTCGTCCAAGGCGGACGTGGCACAGGGCATCACGCTGAACCCCATCGACCGCACCATCGCGGATGACGGCAGCGTGTCCTATGAGCTGGTCGAGGTGGCGCTGGACCGTGCCGCCCGCCGCGCCACGATCACGATCAAAGGCCCCGAGGAAGACGCGCCCGCCGATATGGACGCCTTCACTGCACAGGGGGATGCGGCTTATATGCTGCGTCTGGCGCGGCAGTTGGACGATGCCATCCTGCACCTGCGCCTGAATGAAATGGACGCGGGCCTGCTGGTGTTCCGCACGCAAGGCGACCCCGAACGCTTTGCCGCGCACGAGGCGCTGTTGTTGGACAGTGCCGATCACTGGCTGGCCAACGAGGTGCTGAAATACTGGAAGCGCATCCTGAAACGCATCGACGTGACCGCGCGCAGCATGGCGGCGCTGGTGGAACACGGGTCGTGCTTTACCGGTATCCTTGCCGAAATCCTGTTTTCGGTCGACCGCACCTATATGATGGAAGACGAATTTGACGGCGACAACCGCCCCCTGGCGACCATCACCCTGACGGCTGCGAACTTTGGCCCGATGCCGATGTCCAACGACCTGACCCGTCTGCAAACCCGCTTCCTTGGCGAACCCGAAGCGGTGGACAAGGCAAAGGCCGCGATGGGCGAACAATTGGAAGCGGAAGAGGCCGAAGAACTGGGCCTTGTCACCATGATCCTCGATGACATCGACTGGGAGGACGAGATCCGCATCTTCATGGAAGAGCGCGCCAGCTTTTCGCCCGACGCGATGACAGGGATGGAGGCGAACCTGCGCTTTGCCGGACCCGAAACGATGGAAACCCGCATTTTTGGCCGCCTGACCGCCTGGCAGAACTGGATATTCAACCGCCCCAACGCGGTTGGTGCAGATGGCGCGCTGCAACGCTACGGCACCGGCAAGCGCGGCGATTACAACATGGAACGTGTGTAACTGAACCTGCGCAGCCGTCCGCGACACGGACAGCGCGCCGCACCAGATTGGAGAACGAAGATGATGGACCTGATCAACGTAAGCTACGACACCCAGATCCCCAACAACGTGGGGCTGAGCCAGGACAAGAAGGTGCTGAAGGCGCTGGAAAAATGGCACCCCGGTTACATCAACTGGTGGAACGACCTGATCCCGCAGAACTTTCAGGACTCGATGGTCTACCTGCGCACCGCCGTCAGCGTCGATCCCAAGGGCTGGGCCAAGTTCGATTATGTGAAAATGCCGGAATACCGCTGGGGCGTCCTGCTGGCCCCCGAGGTCGAGGGCCGCACCATTCCGATGGGCGAACATTACGGCGAACCCGCATGGCAAGAAGTGCCGGGCGAATACCGCAACATGCTGAAACGGCTGATCGTCATTCAGGGCGACACCGAACCGGGGTCGGTCGAACAGCAACGGTTTCTGGGCCTGACTGCGCCGTCGCTTTATGACATGCGCAACCTGTTTCAGGTGAACGTGGAAGAGGGCCGCCACCTGTGGGCCATGGTCTATCTGCTGCAAAAATACTTTGGCCGCGATGGCCGGGAAGAGGCTGACGACCTGCTGGTCCGCTCGTCCGGTTCGGACGAAGCGCCGCGGATGCTGGGCGCGTTCAACGAGGAAACGCCGGACTGGCTGTCGTTCTTCATGTTCACCTATTTCACCGACCGCGACGGCAAGATGCAGCTTGAATCGCTGGCCCAATCCGGCTTTGACCCGCTGTCGCGCACCTGCCGGTTCATGCTGACCGAAGAGGCGCACCATATGTTCGTCGGTGAAACCGGCGTGGGGCGCACCATTCAGGCGACGCTTGAGGCGATGGCGAAACACGGCATCACCGATCCCTATGACGCGGGCAAGATCCGCGATCTGGGGGTCATCGACCTGCCGACGATCCAGAAAAAGCTGAACCTGCACTATACGCTGTCGCTGGACCTGTTCGGACAAGAGGTGTCGACCAACGCCGCCAATGCGTTCAACTATGGCATCAAGGGCCGGTATATGGAGCAGCGGATTGACGACGATCACAAGTTGTCCGATGCCACCTATCCCGTCACCTCGATCAAGGACGGCAAGATCGTGACCGAAGACGTCCCCGCCCTGACCGCCATCAACATGCGCCTGCGCGACGATTACGTTCGCGATGCCGCCGGTGGGGTGGGCCGCTGGAACAAGCAGATCGCCAAGGCGGGCGTGAACTTTGAGCTGAAGCTGCCGCACGAAGGGTTCCATCGCCAGATCGGCGTGTTCTCGGCCGTGGCTGTGGACCCCGATGGCAACATCATCTCGTCCGATGAATGGACCAAGCGTCAGAACGAATGGCTGCCGACCAAGGCCGATGGCGACTATATCCAGTCGCTGATGAAGCCCTGCTATGAACCCGGCCAATATGCCTCGTGGATCGCGCCGCCCAAGGTCGGCATCGACAACAAGCCGGGCGATTTCGAATACGTCAAACTGCACATGGCCTGATGGCTTTGGCTCGGGGCGGGGTGTAACCTTGGCCCGGGCGCACGTTTTCCCTTTCGCGCCAAGGAGACGACCCATGCAAACCAAACGCACCGTGGCCTATGCGCCGCAAACCCATGCTCTGGCCGCTGATCTGGCCGCCCTGCAAGGCCCCTGTGTCGGCTGCAAAGGCTGCGAAGGGCTGTGTCAGGCGCTGATCGACGCCATGCTGATCCCCGACATGATCCTGAACGGGCGCACCTCATGAACCAGCCGCTGAAACAGCACCTGATCGACCCCGAGATTTGCATCCGCTGCTATACCTGCGAGATGACCTGCCCCGTGGGCGCGATTGAACATGACGACAACAACGTCGTGGTGGATGTGGACAAGTGCAATTTCTGCATGGACTGCATTCCGGTCTGTCCCACAGGGTCGATCGACGAATGGCGCGTGGTCGATGTGCCCTATACGCTGGATCAGCAATACGCGTTCGACGAACTGCCCGACCAGCAAGAGATCGAAACCGCCGCCCCGTCCGAAGCGGACGACGCGGTGGCCGACCCCATCGCGGCCCTTCTGGCCGAGGCGCATCAGGGCGCTGGCGGCAAGGCCCGCGCACCCGTCAGCGCGGCCAAGGCGGCGGTGAATATGTACAACCTTGGCAAGCCGGCCAAGATGACGGTGCAGGGCAACTATCGCCTGACCGACGACCCAGACCATGACGTGCGCCACATCATCCTGGACCCCGGCGCGCTGCCGTTTCCGGTGCTTGAGGGGCAGTCGGTGGGGATCATCCCGCCGGGCACGGATGCCGACGGCAAGGCGCATCTGCCCCGGCTGTATTCCATCTCCAGCCCCCGCGACGGTGAACGCGCGGGCTATCACAACATTTCGCTGACGGTGAAACGCGAGGCGAAGGGGCTGGCGTCGAACTATCTGTGCGATCTGGCGCAGGGCGACAGCGTGAACGTCACCGGCCCCTTTGGCGCGACCTTCCTGATGCCCAACGACACCAAGGCGCGGCTTTTGATGATCTGCACCGGCACCGGATCGGCACCCATGCGTGCCTTTACCATGCAGCGCCAGCGCAGCGGGGCCACCGCCCAGATGACCATGTTCTTTGGTGCGCGCACGCCGGATTCGCTGCCCTATTTCGGCCCGCTGAAAAAAGTCCCCGAGGCGCAGATGAAACAGCATCTGGTGTTCTCGCGCACCGGCGACAGGGAATATGTGCAGGATCGCATGATCGCCGAGGAAGAGGCGGTTGCCGGTTTGCTGGCGGATGAAAATACGTATATCTACATTTGTGGCCTGAAGGGGATGGAGGAAGGCGTGGAACGCGCCATGACCTCGATTGCCGAAAGTATCGGGCAGCAATGGACCGCTTTGCGCGATGCGATGCGCGAAGAGGGTCGCTATCATGTGGAAACCTACTGACGTGACTGAACAGACTTCGCCTTTTGTCCATGAAATCCGCGTGACATGGGGCGATTGCGACCCTGCGCGCATTGCCTACACGGGCCGTTTGCCGGTCTTTGCGCTGGATGCAATCAATGCCTGGTGGGAGGCGCATCTGGACGGTGACGGCTGGTTCCAGCTGGAACTGGACCGCAATGTCGGCACGCCGTTTGTCAATCTGGCGATGGATTTCCGCAGCCCCGTCACCCCGCGCCACCGGCTGATGTGCCACGTTTGGCCGCAGCGGCTGGGCGAGAAATCCATCACCTTTCGCGTGGACGCCTACCAGAACGATGTGCTGTGCTTCGAGGGCACGTTTACCTGCGTGTTCACCGTGGCGGATGTGTTCAAAAGCCAACCCGCCCCACCGGACATCCGCGCGGTGGTGACGCCGCTGATCCGGCCCTGACGCGATGACGTACCAGTCCAACACCCCCAACGACAATCCGCTGATCCAGCGTCTGGCCGAACGGGTGCGCGCGGCGCGCAAGGCGCAAAAGCTGCCGCGTCGGGCGCTGTCGGACCGGTCGGGCGTGTCGCCACGCTATCTGGCGCAACTGGAAACGGGGCAGGGCAACATTTCGATCCTGCTGCTGGCCCGCGTGGCCGAGGCGCTGGGCGTGTCGGTGTCGGCCTTGCTGGCCGATGATGCGCCGCTGAGCGATGACACGTTGCGCGTGGCGCATCTGTTCCAATCCGCAGGGCCCGACGTGCAGGGCCGCGTGCGTGCGATGCTGGCACCGCATACGCCCGGTGGGGTGCGCGCACAGCGGATCTGTCTGGTGGGCCTGCGCGGGGCCGGTAAATCGACATTGGGGCAGGCGGCAGCGGCGGCGCTGGGCATCCGGTTTCTGGAATTGAACAAGCTGATCGAGGCGCACGCAGGCATGCCGGTGTCCGAGGTTATGGCGCTGTATGGTCAGGACGGTTACCGCGATCTGGAACAAGAGGTGCTGGGCGAGGTGGTCGACAGCGAAAGCCGTCTGATCCTGGCCGTCGGCGGCGGCATCGTGGCCGAACCGCAGACCTATGGCACCTTGCTGGAGCGGTTTCACACCGTCTGGGTGCGCACCAGCCCCGCCGAACATATGGCCCGTGTGCGGGCGCAGGGCGACTTGCGCCCGATGAAGGACAATCCGGCGGCGATGGACCAGCTCAAGGCGCTGTTGACCGCCCGCACCCCGCAATACGAGCGCGCGCAGGCGCAGGTGGATACCGCCAACCGTCCGGTGCAATCGTCGGTGAACGACCTGCTGGCGGTGATCGCCAAGCACCGCTTTGTCGAAAGCATTTCCGTTTGACCGAAGACGCGGTTACGGCGGCCTTGCAAGACAGCTTTTGGCTGGCGGCGGATCATCTGTTGATGTTCCACACCAACCCGTGGGAACTGGACGAGGCGCTGGAGGCGGCGGGCTATGCCATGGGGCCATGTGCTGCGATGGACCTGCTGGGGCTGGACGTGGTGCTGGTCCGCAGGCAAGGGGCGGCGTCGCCGATCCTGCCACGCATGGTGGCCGAGGGGCGCATGGGCAAGAAGGGCGGCGTGGGGCATTACCGCTATCCCGGTGGCGGCGGTGCGGTGATCGACCCGCTGATCGAGGATCTGATCCTGGAAGAGGCGTGGTTTGCCAAGTTCACCCGCCACGACCTGTCCGACGCGGAACTGGTCGCGCGTATGCAGGCTGCACAGGAGGCGGCTGTGGGGCAACTGCTGGATCAGGGCGCGCAGCCCGAAGTGGTCAGGCGGGCCTGCCGGACGGGACTGCACGCGCCATAGATTTACACCGAAGACGCGGGGCTGCGGGCCTCTTGCAGCAGGGCGGCGATGCGGTCGGGATCGGCCACTTCGTTGATCAGCATCAGCACAAGGCGGGCGTTCAGCGCGTGGCTTTCGGCCTCGGACAGACCTGCGTGGGCTTGCATCAACGCGTTGTAGATGCTGTCGCCGTTCGGGCCAAGGTTGTCTTGCAGGATCATGGGTGTTGTCCTTTGGCGCGGGCCATGGCGGCGGTGATCTGGTCGCGGTCGGGGCTGTCGAAATGGGCGCAGATATGTCCATCGGGCCGGATCAGATAGTGTCCGGTGCCATACCGCCGCGCCAGCTCGGGCGCGGGATGGTCCACGTGCAGGGGGCGTATGCCGTCGATTTGTGGGGCCGCGCCGCCGATGCTCAGCAGGGTAAAGGCGCCTTGTGCCTGTTCCACCAGCCATCCGTCGCCCAGCGGCGCGTCGATCAGGGATTGGCCCACCAACGGGTGATCCCCGCTTTGCAACGGCATTCCGTGCAGCGAACAGGGCTGCGACAGGCGGCCCGAGTTGATCAGCTTGCGTGCGAAGGGATGGGTTTCGGCCAAATTCAGCACTTCGTTGCGAAACAGCGCCTCGATGGGGGTCTTGGGCGTCATGAAATTGGTGGCGCGGGACGAGTTCAGAATGTTTTCAGCCGACCCGTGGCAGCGTTCGTCGCTGTAGCTGTTCAACAGGGTGGCAGGGGCATCGCCGGACAGGACAGCGGCCAGTTTCCAGCCCAGATTGTCCACGTCCTGAATGCCGCCATTGCCGCCGCGCGCGCCAAAGGGCGACACCACATGGGCGCTGTCCCCGACGAACAGCACGCGGTTGTGCACGAAATTGTCCAGCTTGGCGCAGCGGAACTTGTAAACGCTCATCCAGTCCAGCCGGAACGGCGTGTCCCCGACGATGGCCTTGATCCGGGGGATCACCTTTTCCTCGGTCGCCTCGGCCTTGGGGTCGGTATCAGGCCCCAGTTGCAGGTCGATGCGGTAGATGTTGTCAGGCTGCTTGTGCAACAGCGCCGACTGGCCGTTGTGGAAGGGCGGGGCGAACCAGAACCAGCGTTCGGGGCTGTCGGTTTCAAACGGGCTTTGCTGCATTTCCACGTCGACGATCAGGAAATGCTCTTCAAAGGTTTGGCCTTCGAACGGCAGATCCATCCGCTTGCGTGTGGGCGACGCGGCCCCTTCGGCGGCGATGTAATAGTCGGTTTCCAACTGGTAAGCGCCATCGGGCGTTTCCACGTCGATCACCACATGATCGCCCTTGTCGGTGTGGCCGGTCACCTTGTTGAGGAACCGCAGGTCGATCAGATCGGACAGCTCTTGCGCGCGTTCCACAAGGTATTGTTCGACGTGATATTGCTGAAGATTGATGAAAGCGGGGTATTTGTGGCCCTCTTCGGGCAGCAGGTCAAAGCTGTAGACCGGCTTGTCGCCATGGAACAGGCGGCCCACTTTCCACGTCACGCCCTTGGCCAGCATCCGGTCGCCCACGCCGAGCCGGTCAAAGATTTCCAGCGACCGTTTGGCCCAGCAGATCGCGCGGCTGCCGACCGAAACCACGTTGTTGTCGTCCAGCACCACCGAGGGCACGCCATGCTGCGCAAGGTCGATGGCCATGGCCAGCCCGATGGGGCCGGCGCCGACGATGACAACCGGGTGGCGCGGCTCGGGCGCGGTCAGGCCGGGTGGGGCGATGTAGGGAAAGGGGGCGTAATCATAGGCCATGGTCAGTGGTCCTTTAAGGGTGGAGCGGGCCTGTCAGCGCGCCAAGGCCGATCAACAGGAAAAGCACGACGGTGGTCGCCAGAAGCTGATTGCGTTCGCGCGGGTGGCTGCGCGCCCAGTCGCGCAAGGCTGCGAGCGCCACAAAGGGGCCGGGCCACATCTTGCCGCTGTTGGCGACGGCGATGCGGCGGGCCTGAAACAGGGCGCGGAACATCTGGAACGCCCAGAGGGCGAAGACTGTGCCTTGCACCACCAGATACACCACTCCCCAGACCGTCATGATTGCAGGTCTTCCCACATTTCCACGTCACGCTTGTCGGTCCAGATGCGCGGATGCGCGATGCCGCGAGCCTCGTCATAGGCGCGGGCGACGTTGAAGGGCAGGCAGTGCTCGTAGATCGCGTAATCGGAAAACTTCGGGTCGCAGGCTTCGCGCACGGCGTCCCATGCCTCTTTCAGCGACCCGCCACGCGCCGCGACACGGGCGGCGGCGGCATAGGTGCTGTCGACGAAATCGCGGGTGTTCTCGATGGCGGCGTTGACCATGTCCCGACCCACCAGCGCGTCACCGCGCCCCGGTGCGATGGCGTCGACGTCGAACGCCTTGATCTTGTCCAGCGTGCCGCCCCATTCGCCATAATATCCGTCGCCGCAGTAACAGGCCGAGTGGTATTCGACGATGTCGCCGGTGAACATCACGTTCTGGTCGGGCACGTGGGCCACGATGTCACCTGCGGTATGGGCGCGGCCCAGATGCATCAGGTCCACGCGGCGGTTGCCCAGATAGACGGTCATCTTGTCGTTGAAGGTGGTGGTGGGCCAGGTCAGTCCGGGGATGCTTTCGTGGCCTTCGAACAGGCGGGGAAAGCGTTGGAATTCGCTGTCCCAGTCCTCTTGCCCGCGTTCCGCGACCATGCCGCGCGCGGTGTCGGACATGATGATCTGTCCCGCATCGAACGCCGACGCACCCAGCACGCGGACCGCGTGATAGTGGGTCAGCACCACGTGGCTGATCGGCTTGTCGGTGACGCTGCGCACGCAGTCGATGACCTTGTTGGCCAGACGCGGGGTGGCCTGCGCCTCGACGATCATCACGCTGTCGTCGCCGATGATAACGCCCGAGTTGGGGTCGCCTTCGGCGGTGAACGCATAAAGGCCCTCACCGACTTCGGTGAACGAGATTTTCTTTTCGGTCATGTCCCCTTGGGACGCGAATGCCTTGGCCATGAGTGTGGTCCTTTTTGGTCAGCGCCGGAGCCTCCGGCGGGAGTTTGTCTAGCAAGATGAAGCGGCGTTAGCGCTTGTAGGGATCGTCCAGCGCGGGCAGCACGGTGCCGGTGCACGGGCCAAAGCCGATGCGATAACCGTCGCCGCTTGCGTGGCCGTGCAGGCCCAGCGTGTCGCCGTCCTCGATAAAGCTGCGGGTGTCGCCGGTGTCGAGCGTGAAGGGTTCCTTGCCGCCCCAGCTGAGTTCCAGCAGGCTGCCGCGTTCGGATTTTTCTGCGCCCGAGATGGTGCCCGACCCCAGCAGGTCACCCGGTGTCATCGGGCTGCCGGCGGTGGTGTGGTGCGCCAGTTGCTGGGCAGACGAGTAATACATTTCGTTGTAGTTGGTGCGCGCGATCACGCTGGCGTCCTTGCCCGCAGGCGCAAGGGTGACGGACAGGTCGATGTTATAGAGCATCGGGCCGGTGTCCTTGAGGTGGTCCAGCAGTTCGAATTCGCGCGCGGGCGTGTCGGTGCGGAAGGGTTCAAGTGCTGCCTTGGTCACAATCCACGGGCTGATTGTGGTGGCGGTCGCCTTGGCCTGGAAGGGGCCCAGCGGCTGATATTCCCACGCCTGAATGTCGCGCGCCGACCAGTCGTTCAGCAACACGTAGCCAAAGATCGCTGCGTCGGCCTCGTCCACGGTCAGCGGGCCGTCGGACGGGGTGCCGACGATGGCGCCCATTTCCAGTTCGATGTCGAACCGCGCGCAGGGGGCAAAGCGGGGCGTGTCGTCGTTCGGTCCCTTCAACTGGCCCCACGGGCGGCGGATGTCGGTGCCCGACACCACGACCGACGACGCGCGGCCGTTGTAGCCAATGGGAATGTGCAGCCAGTTCGGCGGCAGCGCGTTTTCCGCACCGCGAAACATGGTGCCGACGTTGGTGGCGTGGTGGCGGCCGGCGTAAAAGTCGGTGTATTCGGCAACGACCATGGGCAGGTGCATCGTGGCATCGGCCATCGGCACCAGCAGCGGGGTGACCTTGTCCTGATCGGCGCTGCCTTGGGCCAGCAATTGCGTCAGGCGGTCGCGCAGGGCGGCCCAGACGGCGGGGCCTTCTTCCATGACCTCGTTCCAGAACGGCACGTCGAACAGCGGGTATTCGGTCAGCGTGATCAATCCGGCATCTTCGGCGGCGGCCAGATCCAGGATCATGTCGCCAATCGCCACACCGCAGCGCGGATCGTCGTCCCCGACCGAGAACACGCCATATGGCAGGTTGTTCAGCGGAAAGTCGGTGTCGGCGGAATTGGCGCTGGTGATCCAGCTTTTCATCAGGGGCATATGTTGTTCCTATGGATTGTGGGCGGCCACGCGCGGGCCGCCCGGTATTTCAGATCGGCGCGGGGGGCGTTATTTCTTGCCCGGCGTGCCGTCGAATTTCTTTTCGATGTCGGTCCAGCAGTCGATGTAGTTGTCCTGCAACGGCGCCTCTTTCGCGGCGAATTCGGTCAGGTGCTGCGGGAAGCGGGTTTCGAACATGAACGACATGGTGTTGTCCAGCTTCTCGGCCTTGAGGTCCGCGTTGGACGCGCCCTCGAACGCGTTCTTGTCCGGCCCGTGCGGCAGCATCATGTTGTGCAGCGACATGCCGCCGGGGACAAAGCCCTGCGGCTTGGCGTCATACTGGCCGTAAATATTGCCCATCATCTCGGACATGATGTTCTTGTGATACCACGGCGGGCGAAAGGTGTCTTCGGCCACCATCCAGCGTTCGCGGAACAGGACAAAGTCGATGTTGGCCGTGCCTTCGATGCCGCTGGGGGCGGTCAGCACGGTAAAGATCGACGGATCGGGGTGGTCGAACAGGATCGCGCCGACGGGGCAATAGGTGCTGAGGTCGTATTTCACCGGCGCGTAGTTGCCGTGCCATGCCACCACGTCCAGCGGGCTGTGGCCAATGCGGGTCTCGTGGAACTGGCCGCACCATTTGATTGTCACGGTGCTGGGCGTTTCGCGGTCTTCATATGCGGCCACCGGCGTTTTGAAATCGCGGCGGTTGGCCATGCAGTTGGCACCAATCGGGCCACGGCCCGGCAGGTCGAATTTCTGTCCGTAGTTTTCGCAGACAAAGCCGCGCGCGGGGCCGTCCAGCACTTCGACACGGTAGACCAGACCGCGCGGGATGATGGCGATTTCCTGCGGGGCAAGGTCGATCACGCCCAGCTCGGTGCAGAACCGCAAGCGGCCCTCTTGCGGGACGATCAGCAGTTCGCTGTCGGCGGAATAGAAATAGCTGTCGACCATGCTGTCGGTGACCAGATAGATGTGGCTGGCCATGCCGACTTGGGTGTTCACGTCACCGGCGGTGGTCATCGTGCGCATGCCGGTCAGCCACGTATAGGGCTGGTCGGAATGGGGCACCGGGTCCCAGCGGTACTGGCCCAGGCTGGTCACATCCTGCGGGATATGCGGTGCCGATTTCCAATAGGGCAGGTCGATCCGTTCGAACCGGTGCGAGTGTTTCACCGACGGGCGGATGCGATAGCACCATGTGCGTTCGTTCTGGTGGCTGGGCGCGGTAAAGGCGGTGCCGCTAAGCTGTTCGCCGTACAGGCCATAGTTGACCTTTTGCGGGCTGTTCATGCCTTGGGGCAGCGCGCCGGGCAGGGCTTCGGTTTCGAAATCGTTGCCGAAACCGGGCATATAGCCGGGCGTGGTGCCGTTGGTGTCGGGTGCCTGGATCATTGTGCTGGGCGTGGTGTGCGTGTTCATTGCGATGCCTCCCGTGCGGTGCCTGATGCGGCAGCCTTGCAGATTCGTTGCATGTGTAATAGTTGAATTTGTAACTAACAACCATCGCAGGTGGGAAATGGCCGATCAAGACACCTTCGATCTACAGCGTTTCCTGCCCTATCTGCTGAACCAGGCCGCCGAGGCGTCGTCGCTGGATTTTCAAAGCGTGTACAAAAGCCGCTATGGCATGTTGCGCAATGAATGGCGGGTGCTGTTCCATCTGGGGATGTACGGGCGGTTGACCGCGTCGGACATCCGCGACCGGTCGGGGCTGCACAAGACCAAGATCAGCCGCGCGGTGCAGCGGTTGGCCGAACGGCGGTTCCTGACGCGCCTGCGCGACGCGCAAGACCGGCGGGCCGAGCATCTGGAACTGACCCCGCAGGGTCAGGCCGCCTATCGTGATTTGCGCAAGATTGCCAAGGATTATGACGAAGCACTGGCCGAGATGCTGGGCGACGAGGACGTGGCCGCCCTGCGTCGCATGTTGCTGCGGCTGGCGCAGCGGGTGTCTTAGGGTCAGGACCCATTAATCCTGCACCGTCAGCGGCAATTTCACGAAATTTCAGTGGTTTGGGTCGTGCAGCCAATAGTGGTTCTATTTGCAAGCGGCCCAAGCCGCTGAAATGAAATGAAATCGCCGCCCTGCGGGTTCGACGGATTTTCCCGATGCCTGCGGCGCATCTATTTGAAATAGAACCACTATTCCTGCACAGATGCTGCTTGTCAGCGGAAAAATCTGTCGAACTGACGGCGCAGGATTAATGGGTCCTGACCCTAGAAATCGACGCTCACACCCGGTAGGTTCAGCGCCTTGATCAGGTCGCGCAGCTCTTGCCGGGCGGCGACGTTCGAGATGTTCAACTGTTTGACGCCGATGTCTTTCAGGTCCAGCAGGGTCAGCCCGCGGGGGAACAGCTCGCGGAACACCACACGTTCGGAAAAGCCGGGGGCGATGCGGAAACCGATGCGTTTGGCCAGCATCTTGATCGCGCGCTCCATCTTTTCCTTGTTGACCATGCGCTGTGCGCCCATGCGGTTGCGCACCACGATCCAGTCGATGGGCTGCAAGCCCGCCTGCGCGCGCAACTGCCGCGCGTTCCAGACCATTTCGGAATAGACCGATGGTCCCAGGATCTTGTCACCGGTCGCATCAATCCGCGCCAGCAGGTCGAAATCGACAAAGCTGTCGTTCAGCGGCGTGATCAGCGTATCGGCCAGCGAATGTGCCACCTGGCTTAGGCGGGTGTGGCTGCCGGGGCAGTCGATCAGGATAAAATCATTGTCCGGCTCCAGCGAGGCAACGGCGGCGCTGAGCCGGTGGTCATAGATGTTCTCGCCGGGTTGCAGGGTGCCGGGGTCGATCTCGGGCAGGTCGTGCACTTCGGGGCTGGGCAGGGTCAGTTCGGCGCTTTTCAGGAACCCTTGGCGGTTCTCGACATAGCGCCCGAAGGTGCGCTGCCGCAGGTCCAGATCCAGCGCGCTGACCTTGTGGCCCATGCGCGCCAAAGCGGTTGCCACGTGCATCGACACGGTGGATTTCCCCGCGCCGCCCTTTTCGTTTCCGACGACGATAATATGCGCCATGCCTGTCCCCTTGCATCCGCGGTTTCTGTGCGGTTTGCCTTCTTTGGCACACTATATGTTGTGGATCGACCTGTGAAAAGCAGGGAGAGGGGCAAAGCGGGCAAAAATGACAGGGTTAGTGACGCTTATGCGGCAGTGTGGCCCGACCACATAGGGCAGCGCCCGCCCGTCGCACCAAAGGTGCGCCGATTGTTTTAGGCACGCCTCCGGCGTGACGGGCGGTCGGGCGCTGCCCGGCGGCACTGCGTGCCTTGTTCCGGGCTTTGGTGTATCAGCGCTATGTCCTAAGCACCAAACCTTTATCCACACCAGGTCTGGGTCGCAAATAATCACGCGGAACCCCTGCGCCCGAAACCTTCGGGGCAGTTGTTTCATGTCATCTGATGTGGATCGTGGAAAGCCGTTAAAAAAGGCGGCGCCGCCAGATCGGAGTGTGAGACAGGATTTTATCCCTGCATGTCTGAACCGTTCAGATATGACGCGGCACGCGCGCCTCTGGTCCTATGGGCTGCCGACGGGGGTGATGGCCCACGCCGGCGGGGTGTTGCAACGGGGCCAAGGATGCCGCCCACGGGTTAAGGTCGCGTGAGCAGGGCGCGCGGTGCCCCCCCCAAACGAAAAAGGGCGCGGCCATCGCTGGCCACGCCCTTCGTCATGATTGCGGTCAGGCTTAGAAGCCCAGACCGGCGTATTTGTTCTTGAACTTCGACACGCGGCCGCCGGTGTCCATCAGACGGCTGGAGCCGCCGGTCCACGCGGGGTGCACAGAGGGGTCGATGTCCAGCGACAGTTGGTCGCCTTCTTTGCCCCATGTCGATTTCATTTTCACCACGGTGCCGTCCGTCATTTTGACGTCGATCATGTGATAGTCGGGGTGTGTATCGGCTTTCATGATCCGGATCCTTACGCGCTGGCGCCCGACTTGGGCTTGTAGTTGGTGACTTCTGCGATACGCGCGGATTTACCACGACGTTCCCGCAGGTAATACAGTTTGGCGCGACGGACACGGCCACGACGCACGACGGTGATGTCTTCGATGTTTGTCGAGAACAGGGGGAACACACGTTCCACGCCCTCACCAAAGGAAATCTTGCGCACGGTGAACGAACCGGCAATGCCTTTGCCGTTGTTGCGCGCGATGCAGACGCCTTCGTAGTTCTGCACACGGGTGCGTGTGCCTTCGGTCACTTTGTAACCGACGCGGATGGTGTCACCCGCTTTGAAATCGGGGATGTCTTTCCCCAGCGCAGCAATCTGCTCCGCTTCGATCTGTGCGATCAGGTTCATCTGACCTTCTCCTTATGTGCTCGTGGTTGCTCCACGAAGATTTGCGCGCCTCAGAGCTTCCTGTCTTCACCGGGTCCGGCAGTGCCGCCCGCAGGGAGTGTTCAAGCATCGTTCCTTGTTGTGCGTTTCGCGCCGTGCGGGTTCATCGAAGAGATGCCACAGGCCAAACGGTCCGGGCGGCATGGGCCGATTCCGAACTTGCGCGGTATAGGGTGGATGTGCAGGCCCGGTCAAGGGGGCAGTCGGCGCGGGTGTACCCCTGCGCACTATGACGCAGGCGGGTTTTGCGCTGGCGCATTGCGGCGGCCTTGGTAAAACGCGCGCATGGGTTCGTATATGCCACCTCTGCACGCCAAGACAACCGCGCTGATCCGTGCGGTGCATGTGCTGTTGTTCGTGGTGTTTTCCTGTCTGACGCCGGGCACCATGCCGGCCGCACAGGCGGGTGGTATCACGCTGGTGCTGTGTACCGGTGACGGCACCACAACCGTGACGCTGGACGCCGACGGCAACCCGGTCCAGGTGCCGCACGACCGCTGCGACTGGTCTGCGGGCATCGCCCATGCCGTGCTGCAAAGCCCGCTGATGGTGCCCGCTGCATTGCAAATCCGCGCCTATGTGCCGACCGTTCCGACGGTGGCGCTTGTCACGGGACAACCGCAGCGCAGCCAGAACCATACGCGCGGCCCTCCGACCCTTCTCTGACGCGATCCCTTTTCAACTTACTCCTGTCAGAGGACACTTCCATGGTCTCGATCGACCCCACTGCCGCGCCTGCGCGGTCATCCGACACGTCTGCCTTTTACCGCGCCGCGTGGCGCTGGCATTTCTACGCGGGGCTGTACGTCATCCCGTTTTTCGCAATCCTTGCCCTGACCGGCATGACAATGCTGTGGATCGCCTTTCTGGGCGGTCGTGACGGCGAACGCATCCCCGTTGTGCCGCAAGAGGCACCGCTGGCCGTCAGTGTGCAGGCCGATGCCGCCCTTGCCGCCGTCTATGACAGCGTTTTGGTGCAATACGTCGCCCCGCGCGCCGCAGACCGCGCGGCGGTGTTCCGTGTGGACGTGGACGGGCGTGCCACGATGGTCGCGGTCGACCCTTACACCGCCCAAGTGGTGCAGACATGGCCGCGCCGGTCGGGCTGGTATGATCTGGCTGACAACATCCATTCCGATCTGTTGCTGGGCGTGACCGGCGACCGGATGCTGGAAATCGCTGCCTCGCTGGGCATGGTCCTGATTGCCACCGGCCTGTACATGTGGTGGCCGCGTGATGGCGGGTGGCGTCGGGCGCTGGTGCCGTCGTTCAAGGGCGGGCGCAGTGCGTGGAAGTCGCTGCACGGGTCCATCGGTCTGTGGATTTCCGTGGTGCTGGTGTTTTTCCTGCTGTCCGGTCTGTCATGGTCCGGCGTCTGGGGCGAAAAGATGGTCCAAGCCTGGAGCCAGTTCCCGGCCGAGAAATGGGACAACGTGCCCCTGTCGGACAAGACCCACGGCAGCATGAACAACGGGCCGAAAGACGTGCCCTGGGCGTTGGAGCAAACGCCGATGCCTGCCTCTGGCAGTGCTGCGGGCACCCCGGCGGCGCAGGCGTCACCGGACATCGACAGCATCGACGCGCTGGCGCGGCGGATCGGCTTTGACGGGCGTTACCAGATGAACCTGCCCAGCGGGGCGAACGGCGTCTGGACGCTGGCCCGCGATTCCATGAACAACGACAGCGTCAGCCCGACCGCCGACCGCACCACCCACATCGACCGCTTTACCGGCAATATCCTGGCCGATGTGCGCTATGACGATTATTCTTGGGCGGGCAAGGCGATGGCGGTTGGCATTGCGCTGCACATGGGCACGCTGGGCATCTGGAGCGTTCTGGCCAACACGCTGTTCTGCCTGTGTGTGCTGACGCTGTGTCTGACCAGCGTGGTCATGTGGTGGAAACGGCGCAACGGCAACGGCCTGCGGCTGGCCGCGCCGCCGCTGCCGCGTGACATGCCGCTGTGGCAGGGGGCCGTGGTTGTAGGGTTGGCGGTGTCGCTGGCCTTTCCGATGGCCGGGCTGACCTTGTTGGCTGTGCTGGCGCTGGATGCGCTGGTGATCCGGCGCATCGCACCGCTGAAACGGCTGTTGTCCTAAAGGGTGAAAACCGGCGCATGCGTGCTATCTTTGTTTTGAAACATTGCAAAAAAGGTAGCACGCATGCCCAACACGGCCCTGATCACCGGCGCATCCTCTGGCATCGGTATGGAATTCGCTCGCTATCACGCCGCGCAAGGCGGTGATGTCATCCTGACCGCGCGGCGCAAGGATGCGCTGGACGCATTGGCAAGCGAAGTGCAGACCGCGCACAACGTCACCGCCCATGTCTTTGCGCTGGATCTGGGGGCCGAAGGCGGCGCGCAGGCGCTGTATGATCAGGTGAAGGCCGCAGGGCTAAGTGTCGACATCCTGATCAACAACGCAGGTTTTGGCGGGCAGGGGCGGTTTCTGGACCGCGATCTGGCCGATGATCGACCTGAACGTCAAAGCACTGGTGACGCTGTCGCATCTGTTTGCCAACGACATGGTGGCGAACGGTGGCGGCAAGATCCTGAACGTCGCCTCGACCGCCGGGTTCATGCCCGGCCCGTTGCAGGCGACCTATTTCGCGACCAAGGCTTTCGTCAAATCCTTCAGTCAGGCGATTGATCAGGAAAACCGCGAACATGGGCTGACCTGCACGGCGCTGTGCCCCGGCTATGTCAAAACCGAATTTGCCGATGTCAGTGACCTGAACGGCACCGATCTGGTGAACAACGGCGGGGCCACGCCCGACACGGTGGCCCGCCACGGGTATGATGCGATGATGCGCGGCGATCTGGTGACGGTGAACGATGCCAAGCTGGGCTTTGCCGTCAACTGGATCATCCCGCTGATGCCGCGCCGCATGGTGCTGAAGATGGTGCAGCGGATGCAGACCAAGAAATAGGGACTAGGTGTCCCCGCGCTGGTCCTTGTGCTGCGCCCACAGGTCGGGCCGCCGCTCGGCGGTGATCTTTTCCGACATCTCGCGCCGCCATTCGGCGATCTTGGCGTGATTGCCCGACATCAACACTTCGGGGATCGCGCGGCCCTGCCAGTCGGCGGGTTTGGTGTATTGCGGATGCTCCAGCAGGCCGGCCGAATGGCTTTCGTCTACGGCACTTTCCGCATTGCCCAGCACACCGGGCAACAGCCGCACGGTGGCGTCGATCATCGCCTGCGCCGCCAGCTCGCCGCCGGTCATCACGAAATCGCCCAAGGACACCTCGGTGATGCCGAATGCCTCAAGCACCCGTTCGTCCACGCCCTCGAACCGTCCGCACAGCATGGTCACCCCGTCGCACCGTGCCAGATCGCGGGCCATCGCCTGATCGAACCGGCGCCCGCGTGGTGACATATACAGGATCGGCCAGCGCCCCCGCGCGTGGCTTTGCGCCTCGGCGATGGCGGGGCCGACCACATCGGCGCGCAGCACCATGCCGGCGCCACCGCCTGCAGGGGTGTCATCGACATTGCGATGCTTGGTCAGCCCGTGTTCGCGCAAATCATGGGTGTGCAACTGCCACAACCCGTCCTGCATTGCCCGCCCCGTCAGGCTTTCGCCCAGCACGCCGGGAAAGGCGCCAGGAAACAGGGTCACGATACGTGCCTGCCAGACGCCCGCCAGTTCGGGCGTTTCGTCCATCAGCGACGAAGGCTTCAACGTCGCGCGAATGCTTTTGCGGCCATGTGATTTCATCGGTCTTTTCCTTGGGCAGCGGCCAGAATGGCATGTTTGGCCGCCTTGCGTGCATCACGGTCGGTATAGGTGCGGTTGGCGTCCAGCAAGGCCAATAGCACATCCTGATCCAGCGCGGGATTGGCCACCGGCGGCGGCATGATCCGCGCCATCGTCTCGGGCGGCACGTTGCACAGGTCCAGCAAGGGCTGCGCGGGGCCCAGCCGTTGGGTCTGCGCCGCCTCAAGCCGCGCGCGGAACACACGGGCCGGCACGGCGGCGGCGATGTCGTCCACCACGCCGTCCAGATCGGCAGCAAGCCCGTAGCGGGCCACGAAATCGGTAAAGTCCAGCGTCATGGAAGACGATTTCACATGCTCGCCATAGGCGCTGCGCAGCCAGTTTTCCGGATCGCGGGTCGAGGCATAGATCACCACCTCGCAGGCGGGGAAATACCGCTGAGCCCACTCCACGTAGATACGCGCCAGCTCAGGCGCGGCGGAATAGTCGGCCAGCGCGCCACGTCCGGGCATATGGCCCGACAGCTCCTCGGCGGACAAGACCAGCGTGCGGCGCGGCATTCCCGGCAGCTCTTGCAGCAGCATATCGAACCGCCGCGCAACCTTGGCCAACGAGATCTTGTCACGCCAAGTGGAATAGCCGCGCGTGGCGTGCAGCAGGTCGGTCATTTGCGGTTTCAGCCGCATGGCCAGGTGCGGTTTCAGCAGCGCGCGGTTGGTGCGCAGCAGTTGTTGCACCGTGGATGTACCGGTCTTGTGAAAGCCTATGTGCAGCACGATCTTGGCAGGCATCAGAAATCCTCGCGCTTCAGCGTATCCTTGGCCACGCGCCAGTCGGCGTCGGACAGGGCCGAGCGGTTCAGCGCCAGCATCGCGTCAATCTTGCCCTGGGGCGGGGCGGTGTTGTCGGGGGGGCGGGGCGTCAGCGTGGCGGGGTCGATGCCGCCCAGAAGATCCAGCAGGGGCGCAAGCGGACCCAGCGGCGTGGTGCACGCCTCAAGCGGTTGGGCGATGACCTGAACATGGGGCACCGCGTCGGCCACCTGTGCCACGATCTGATCCAGATTGGCCGACCCTGCCATGTCGGCCGCATATTCATCGGCGTCCTGTGTGATCCGCGTGGCCCGCAAATGCTGAACATAGCAGCTGCGCAACCACGGCGCTGCGGCGCGGGTGGTGAAATACAGCACCTGCTGCGCATCCGGCGCGGCCGCGGCAAAGGCCTGAACCAGCGCCTTCATGATGCGCGGCGTGGCGTCGTAAGCGGTCAGCCCGCGCCGTCCGGGCATGTGACCGGCCAGGTCTTCGGAACTGATGACAATATCCTTGCCCCGCGCAGCCCAGCCATCGGCCAGCGCCGCGGCCTCGTACTGGATCAGCGCCAGATCGGTCTGGCTGCGGCTGACGGAATAGGCGCGCGCGGCCTCGCACAGGGCCACCATGCCGGGCCGCAGGATGATGCGGCAATGCGGGCGCAGATCCTCGCGGTTGGCCCGCAGGGTTTTCTGCACCGTGGTGGTGCCGGTCTTGTGAAACCCTGCGTGGATGATGATGCGCATGGCAGCGGTCCGTTCAGCCGCCATGCGCGATCAGGGGCCGGGTCAGGCGATGGCGACAATGCCCAGAATGACCAGCAGGAACAGCACCAGCGCGATGAAAATCAGGAACTTCGCGCCACTCAATGCGGCCCCGGACAGACGGCCAAAGCCGAACAGGCCGGCCACGGCGGCCACGACCAGCAGGATCAGAATAAGTTTCAACATGGTTTGTCCTTTCGCAGGCAGGCGCCAACCGCCCGTCTGTCAAGGAAACTCGCAAACCCGCTCGCGGTTCCGTGATCACGGCCACAGCCCTTCGGGCGGGTCGGCCACGATGCGCCCGGATGCCAGATCAACCGTGGGCACCGCCGCCTGGGTGAACGGCAGCAACACCGTGGCGCTGCTGTCGGGCAAGGCCACCTCAAGCAGGTCCGCAGCCCCGTGGTTCTGCACCGATTTGACACGGCCCAGTTCGGTGCCGCCGGTGTCCACGACCGTCAGGCCGACCAGATCGGCGTGGTAATATTCATCATCGGGCAGCGACGGCAACTGGTCGCGGTGCGCGTGCAGGGTCACACCCTTTAGCGCGTCGGCCTGTTCCTTGGTCGCCACCTCGGCGATGCGCACGACAAAGCCGTTCTTGACCGAATGCACGATGGCCAGCGAAAACGACCGCTTGCCGGTCTCGTCGGTCAGCGGGCTGTAGGTTTCGATGTCTTCGGGGGCGGCGCAGAACGATTTGATCCGCACTTCGCCCTTTACCCCGTAGGCACCGCTGATGGCGCCCACGCAAACCAGTTCATCCTTGTTCACTTCACACCTCTGCATATTCCGTCGCGCATGGTGCCGCCCACATCGGTGCACCGTTGCGCGGCGGCCTGGCTTTCATAAATCCAACCGGCGGCGAAAGCGACCGGCAACAGGAAAATCAACCGAAACAGTTTGAACACACTTACAAAACCTTGATGCACGATTTACGCGGATTACCCTGTCGTCCCCGCCGCCGAGTGTCCAGAGCCGCCACATTTGCGGCACGCGCGCCTGGCCCCCGATTGCACGGTTTTTCGCCGATGGCGCAATCGCTTAGTGTTTCGCGTCACATCTTCCGACTTCGCCCCTTGCGCAGTCAGGGGCCGCATCCGATATGTGCTGCTATGACTGATTCATCCGCTCTCTCTCAGCCCGGCCCGCGCGCCCGCGTGGCCCGCTTCACCGACCGGCCTGCCTTTCAGAATTTCATTCTGGGCGTGATCCTGTTCAACGCGGCTGTTCTGGGGCTTGAAACCTCGGATCAGGCGATGGCGGCGGCCGGTCCGTTGATCAAGACGCTGGACACGCTGTGTCTGGCGATCTTCGTGGTCGAGATCGTGCTTAAGATCTACGGGCGCGGGTTCGCGTTTTTCCGGCGCGGCTGGAGCGTGTTCGATTTTGTGATCGTGGCGATTTCGCTGATCCCCGCAACCCAGGGCCTCAGCGTGCTGCGGGCGATGCGGATCTTGCGTTTGCTGCGGGTGATCTCGGTGGCGCCGTCCTTGCGCCGCGTGGTGGACGGGCTGGTCAATGCGCTGCCGGGTGTCGGGTCGGTGTTCCTGCTGATGGGCGTGATTTTCTACATTGGTGCTGTGATGGCGACCAAACTGTTTGGCGCGGCCTTTCCGGACTGGTTCGGCACGCTGGCGCGGTCGGGCTATTCGCTGTTCCAGATCATGACGCTGGAAAGCTGGTCCATGGGCATCGTGCGCCCGGTGATGGAGGTGTACCCCTATTCGTGGACCTTCTTCATTCCGTTCATCATGGTCACGACCTTTGCCGTGGTGAACTTGCTGGTGGGTCTGATTGTGAATTCGATGCAGGACGCCCACAACGAAGAAACCAACGAAAAGACCGACACCTACCGCGACGAGGTGTTGCAGCGCCTGCTGGAGATCGAGGCGTTGATCAAGGCGCAGAACGACACGCGAAAGGACTGAGGTGCCGTTTGCAATCGGTCACAAAGCCGCGCATCGTCGGGCCGTGGTGCGGCGATCCGACTTCTGTGACTGGCACTTTATGGCAGCCAAGCACATCCGAGCTATCCGTGGAACTCAACAGCAGCCAAATCGCCGTGCCGGCGGACGGCCCGGCGATGTGCGGCGGCCTGCGGCCTTGATCCCGCGCAGGGGATTGCGGAAAGGGCTCACTCCTGCGCTACGGACGCAGCGCCGCACCCTGGGGCAGGGATCTGTCGCAAAAGTCGGTTTTGCCTGGCAACTGACACCCGCACACTTCTGACCCCACACGAAAAAGGCCCGCCCCACCTGCGTGGAACGGGCCTGAAATCAGATAGCAGCCAGAGTTACTCTTCTGCGGCTGCTTCTTCTGCCGGTGCGTTGGCGGCTTCTTCGAGGGCTGCTTTCTTGGCAGCTTTCTCTTCGACGCGCGCCTGGGCTTTCTTGCCGGGCGTGCCCTTGTTGGGGTTGTTACGCTCGGTTTTTGGGGTCACGCCAGCGGCTTCCAGCATACGGGCCACACGGTCTGTGGGCTGCGCGCCTTGGGCGATCCAGTGCTGGATGCGCTCGATGTCCATTTTCACGCGGTCTTCGCTGTCTTTGGCCAGCAGCGGGTTGTATGTGCCCAGTTTCTCGATGAAACGGCCGTCGCGTGGCATGCGGCTGTCGGCGGCTACGATACGGTAAAAGGGGCGTTTCTTGGAACCGCCGCGGGCGAGACGAATTTTCATGGCCATGGTTGGTATCTCCTAAATGATGGCTTTGACGGGGATGGCCCCGTTTCAGGTCTGGTGCTGTTTGTGGTGCTGAATGACTTCAGCGATGATGAAGTTCAGGAACTTCTTGGCGAATTCGGGGTCGAGGTCGGCCTCGGTCGCCAAATCTTCTAGCCGCGCGATCTGTGCGGCTTCGCGCGCAGGGTCGGACGGGGGAAGGTCGTGTTCGGCTTTGAGTTTCCCCACAGCCTGTGTGTGTTTGAACCGCTCGCCCAGAGTATAGACCAGGATGGCGTCCAGCCGGTCGATGCTGGCGCGGTGGCCTTTCAAAAGCTCGGCGGCGCGTGTGACAGGATCAGACATCTATTTCTTCTTCCCAAAGCCGGACAGACCCGACGGCAGGCCCATGCCGCCGCCCATACCGCCCATACCACCCATACCGCCGGGCAGCTTGCCGCCCATCTGTTTGGCGGCGGCTTCCAGCGCCTTGGGGTCCATGCCTGCGGCCATCTCTTCGGGGCTGGGGCCGCCCTTGCCGAACATGCCTTTCATGGCCTGTTTCAGCATGCCGCCCTTGCCCATCTTGCCCATTTTCTTCATCATGTCGGACATCTGGCGGTGCATTTTCAGCAGCTTGTTCAGTTCCGACACTTCCATGCCTGCACCGCGCGCGATGCGCTTTTTGCGGCTGGCTTGCAGCAGGGCAGGGTTGGCGCGCTCTTTCTTGGTCATCGACTGGATCAGCGCGATCTGTTGTTTCAGGATCTTGTCGTCAAAGCCCGACGCCTCGACCTGTTTGGCCATTTTGCCCATGCCGGGCATCATGCCCATCATGCCTTGCATGCCGCCCATCTTGATCATCTGTTCAAGCTGCATGCGCAGGTCGTTCATGTTGAACTGACCCTTGGCCATGCGCTTCATCATCTTTTCGGCCTGTTCGGCCTCGATGGTTTCCTGCGCCTTTTCGACCAGTGCGACGATGTCGCCCATGCCCAGAATACGGCCCGCGATCCGCTCTGGCTCGAATGTCTCAAGCGCGTCCATCTTCTCGCCCAGACCGACGAACTTGATCGGCTTGCCGGTGACCGCACGCATCGAAAGCGCCGCACCGCCGCGCCCGTCGCCGTCCATCCGCGTCAGCACCACGCCGGTGATGCCGATACGGTCGTCAAAGTTCTGGGCGGTGTGCACGGCGTCCTGACCCGTCAGGCCATCGACCACCAGCAGCGTTTCGCGCGGGTTGGCGACATTGCGTACCGCTTCGACCTGTTGCATCAGCTCTTCGTCGATCGACAGACGGCCTGCGGTGTCCAGCATATAGACGTCATAGCCGCCCATGCTGGCCTGTGTCTTGGCGCGTTTGGCGATGGCGACGGGGTCTTCGCCCTTGACGATGGGCAGGGTGTCGACACCGATCTGCACACCCAGAATGGCCAGTTGTTCCATCGCCGCCGGGCGGTTGACGTCCAGCGAAGCCATCAGCACGCGCTTGCCGTCGCGGTCTTTCAGGCGTTTCGCCAGCTTGGCGGTGGTGGTGGTTTTACCGCCGCCTTGCAAACCGACCATCAGGATCGGCGCGGGGGCGTTGTCGATCTTCAGCGCGCCGGGCTCACCCTCACCGGTCAGCGTGTCGATCAGCGCGTCGTGCACGATCTTGACGACCTGCTGGCCGGGTGTGATCGACTTGGTCACCGCCTGACCTGTGGCCTTGTCCTGCACCGCCTTGACGAAATCGCGCGCCACGGGCAGCGAAACGTCGGCCTCCAGCAGGGCGACGCGCACTTCGCGCAGGGCGGTTTTCACGTCCTCGTCGGACAGCGAACCCTGTTTGGTCAGACGGTCAAAGACCCCGCCAAGCCGTTCGGATAGATTTTCAAACATGCCAAGCGCCTTTCGTGCCCGTTTCGATCTGCCCCCTATGTAGGAAGCGGTGAGGAATTTCCCAAGTTCAAACCAAGAGCGCCCCCGTGGGCGCAACGCGCTGACGGAGGGCGATCCCTGATCTGTCAGGGACCGGAAGGCTGATGCTCCCGGATGTTGGGTGCGCGTTTACGGCGTGCGACGGCCCGAGTCAACAGTGGGCGGCATTGGCGCTAAAGCCAGGCGTTGATGGCCGCGACCATTTTCGGCGGGCCGGACAGGTTGGAATAGGCCGTCACCAGCGGATGCCGCCCCGCGCTCATCCCGCCCGTCAACAGCAGGACAGGTCGCGCCAGCGTCGTGCCCTTGGACCCGACCGTGGTTTCCAGCTCGGCGTGGCTGACGTCTTGCAGCGCGTGGGTGACCTGTTTGTACCGCAACAACGACTTGCGCCGGATCGTGACGGTCCCGGCCTTGCGGTCAAAGATCACCTGCAACCGCTCGACCAGCGCGATCAGCACAACCGCCCCCAAACCGCCGCCAAAGACGGCAAAGACCAGACCGAACACCAGTTCGCTTGACATGATGAACAGGCCGCTGCCGACAAAAATCAGAATGAACCCCGCCAGCATCAGCGCCAGAAACCACGGGGTTTCGTCCAGGATCAGTCGGTCGGGCGTGTCTTGCAGCACTTTCATCGGGCTGGGTGGGGCAAAGTGGTGAAAACAGAAAAGGGCATGAAAAATCCGGCGCACTGAATGAACAATGCGCCGGATGCTAGGGCCGGCTGGCCCGTTCTGTCAAAGTCTGCGTGGCCAGGTGCAGCTTACGCGGCCAGTGCAGCCACTTGTGCCTTGGCTTCGGCAATCGACCCTTCGGCATCGACCGACAGACGGTCGGCGGCGATCACTTCAACATCGGTGATACCGATAAAGCCCAGAACATGACGCATGTAGTTGGTGGCAAAGTCGATTTCGGACCCGACAGGTGTGCCGCCGGTCGCGGCAACCAGGATGGCGCGCTTGCCTGTCACCAGACCTTCGGGGCCGGCTTCTGTGTAGCGGAACGTGATGCCCGCGCGGCAGATCATATCGACCCACGCTTTCAGGTTGGTCGGGATGCCAAAGTTGTAAACCGGTACGCCGATCACCAGCACATCGGCGGCTTTGACTTCTGCGATCAGCGTGTCGGACAGCGCCAGCAGTTCCTTTTGCGCGTCCGTACGGTCGGCTTCGGGGGTAAAGTTCGCGCCGATCCAGCTTTCGTTCATCAGCGGCAGGCCGTCGAACAGGTCGCGTGTGACCACGTCACCGTTCAGGCGGGCGACGACATCCTTGCTCAGGTCGCGGGTGACAGAGCTTTCGCGGCGGGCAGAGGCATCAATGTGCAGAATGGATTTGGCCATTTTCAGGTCCTTTCATCAGGAGTGTTCTGACTGGAAACTAGTCATTGTAAATTCACACGCAATTGGCCAAAACTCACATTGAATGTTGAAAAACGCACACAATAATTTGGGTGGCCTTCAAATGGACAATTGGGACGAAATCAAAACGGCCTATCAGGTCGCACGCATCGGAACGGTCAGCGGTGCGGCGGATGTGCTGGGTGTGCACCATGCCACCGTCATCCGCCATATCGACGCCTTGGAATTGCGGCTGGGGGTCAAGCTGTTCCAGCGCCACGCGCGCGGCTATACCGCGACCGAGGCGGGCGAGGATCTGTTGCGCGTGGCCAAGGCGACGGACGATCAGTTCAGCCAGTTGGTCGGGCGCATCAAGGGACGCGGGGCCGGTGTGTCGGGCGATCTGGTGATCACGTCGCTGACCGCGCTGGTGCCGCGCATGGTGCCGCTGCTGACCGAGTTCCAGCGCAAGAACCCCGAGGTGGTGATCCGTTACCTGACCGGCACGCGCCTGTTCCGGCTGGAATACGGCGAGGCCCACGTGGCCATCCGCACAGGATCGCCCCCGTCACAGCCCGACAACGTGGTGCAAACCCTGTCACGTCAGCGCATGGGGCTTTTTGCGTCGCGCCGGTATGTCGAGGAATACGGGATGCCCAAAACCTGGGAGGATTGCGGCGGCCACCGCTTTGTCGGCACCAGCGACGACCAAAGCCGCGCGCCGTTCAACAGATGGATACGGGAAAAAGTGCCCGACGCCGTTTTCAGCTTTCGCAGCGACGAAGACCGCGCCATCGAACAGGCCATCCACAGCGGCGCTGGCATCGGCTTCACCGCAATGCTGGAGGCCAAGGCAAATCCCGATCTGGTGGAAATGTTCCCGCCCGAGGGCGACGAATGGTCGGCGCCGCTGTGGCTGGTGACACACGTCGATTTGCACCGCACAACCAAGGTTCAGGCGTTCCTGACGTTCATCAAGGCGGCGGCAAAGGAATGGGATCTGTGATGTCAAAACTTAACCCGGGGGCGCAGGGGCATCTGGCGATGCTGACCTTCTCGGCGCTGGTTGCGGGGTCGTTTTCTCTGGGGTCCAAGGCGGCCAATGCAATCGAACCTGCGGCCCTGAACGCGGCGCGGTTTGCGCTGGCGGCGGTGGTGATCGGTGCCGTGGTGGCCGCGACCGGAAAGGCGCGTGCGGTGCATTGGCGGGCACCGTGGCGCTATCTGGTGCTGGGCGGATTGTTCGGCATCTATTTCGTGCTGATGTTCGAGGGGCTGAAAACCGCGCCGGCCGTCAGTGCGGCGGCGGTGTTCACCTTGACGCCGATCCTTGCGGGCGGGTTCGGTTGGCTGGTCTTGCGACAGGTGACCACACCGCGCATGGCGCTGGCGCTGGCCATCGGTGCGGCCGGGGCGGTCTGGGTGATCTTTCGCGCCGATCTGTCGGCACTGGCCAGTTTCGAGATCGGGCGCGGCGAGGCGATCTATTTCGTCGGGTGCGTGTCCCACGCGCTGTACACACCGATGGTGCGAAAGTTGAACCGGGGCGAACCGGCGGTGGTGTTCACGCTGGGCACGCTGATTGCGGGCTGTCTGCTGCTGACCGTCTATGGTTGGTCCGACATCATGGCGACCGACTGGCTGAACCTGCCTGCAATTGTCTGGATCACGCTGGTCTACATCGCGGTCTTCGCCAGTGCCGCGACCTTTGTGCTGTTGCAGTTCGCCACGCTGCGGCTGCCCTCGGCCAAGGTCATGGCCTATACCTATCTGACGCCGTCGTGGGTGATTGTCTGGGAGATCCTGCTGGGCAATGGCGCGCCGGGCGGCATGATCCTGATCGGTGTCGCGTTGACCATACTGGCGCTGTATCTGCTGCTGCGTGATGACAGCGCCGTGAGCGGAATGTGAGCGACGCGGGAACCTTTCTGAACATTGCAACGTTAACCCTTCAGAAGTTGAATAAATGAAGGATCTGTCATGCGTGGTATTTTTTACATCATCGGCGTTGTTGTCGTCGTTCTGGCCATTTTGCGTCTGGCAGGCTTGGTCTAAGACGCACCGACCCCTAGCATTCTGAACCATCGGGCTGGACATCATTGTCCAGCTCGATTGCCAAGAACCGCTCGAATGCGTCCAGGTTCACCGGCTCGAACTGCCCGAACCCCTGCATCCAGACCGACGCTGTGCGCATTGCGTCGGGTTCCAGCTTGCACCACTTGACCCGCCCGCGCTTTTCCTGAGCGATCAGGCCAGCGCGCGTCAGGATCGTCAGGTGTTTCGAGATTGCCGCCAGCGACATCTCGAACGGCTCGGCCACGTCGGTGACGGCCATATCATCCTCTAGCAACATCGTCAGGATCGCCCGCCGCGTGGGGTCGGCCAGTGCTGCAAATATCTGATCCAGATCATGTGTCATGGCCTGTCATAGCGGGGCCGCGAGGTGAATAGAAGCGTCACCAGCGCGGATGCACCGGCCCTTGTGACGGCCAGCGATGCGTCAGCCGCGCGTGCGTGGCGGGGCCCAGACCCATGTCGCGCGCCAGATGTTGGTCGATGTGCGGTTCGCGTTTAGGTCTGAAAAACGCGAGCAGGCGTTTGATCTGTGACGGTTGGGCATGATTATTCTGCCCGCCCAAAGCGGTTTTCTTGCAAAAGCGTTCCATGAAACACCTTAAATTTATATGGTTTCCACGCTTATGCGCCCGAAGCTGCGCCCGCTCAATCCAGATAAGTTTGACAAGACCTGTGCGATAAATGCACATATATCCCATGCAACGCCCGCTTCCCCCGCTCAACGCCCTGCGCGCCTTCGAGGCCGCCGGTCGCCATCAAAGCTTTTCCCGTGCCGCGGACGAACTGCGCGTCAGCCATTCGTCGATCAGCCGCCATGTGCGCGGGCTCGAAGACTGGCTGGGCGCGCAACTGTTCCGCGATCTGCCGCGCGGCGTGGCGCTGACGCCGGACGGGGCGGCCTATCTGGCGGATGTGTCTGGCGCGCTGGAGCAGATCAGCACGGCCACCGACCGGCTGACCGCGCGGCCCTCAGGCACGCTGGTCGTGAACGCCGAGCCGCTGTTTGCGACGAAATGGCTGGTGCCGCGCCTGGGCGACTTTCACGCGGCACACCCCGAGATCGAAGTCAGGCTTGAGGCATCGACCGGTCTGGCCGACGTGGCGCGGTACGAGGCCGACATTGCCATCCGCTTTCTGGCCGTCGCAGGGTCCGACCCGCAGGCGATCCTGCTGAGCGATGCGCCAATCTATCCCTATGCCGCGCCGACGCTGATCCCGGTAGCCCCCGACGATCCGGCGGACCTGTTGCGCTATCCGCGTCTGCGCGACCGTTACAAGGACACCTGGGCGATGTGGGCCAAGCTTGCAGGCCTGCCGCCGCCCGAGACCGATGCCGCATGGCGGATGCGGGCGCATCTGGCGATCGAGGCCGCCGTGGCGGGGCAGGGCGTCTATTTGGTGTCCTCTGATGTGGTGGCCAACGATGTGGCCTCGGGTCGGTTGCACCGGGTGTCCGACATCGGATTCCATGATGGCGGGTTCTATCTGGTACAGGCGCAGGGCGGCGCGCGGCGCAAGGCGATCCGCGTCTTTTCGGACTGGATGCTAAAGCAGGCGGCACCATGGCGTGGTGGCAGTGGCCAGGAAGATCAACCAAACGGTTGAATATGGAAAACGGCCCTTTGTAGGGGTTTGGGGCCAAGGGTGGACTCGCGCGGCGTGAAAGAGAAGCCAGAAATACTGTTCAGAATCAGCATATTACCGTGATCTCATTCCGGCACACCCCGCCATTGACTCAAAACCCGCATCACCGTAGCTATCCCCTCAAGTTTCCAAGTGGGGGACACCGCGTGGCGGGGCCAGAAGAACAGCAGCGCATGCGGGATCTCGAGGCCAAGATCAAAGCCCTGAAGGGCGAAGACAAGCCCGAGGCCCACCACTACGACGACCACCACTCTCAGGCGCAGATGGCCTGGCGGATGGTGATCGAACTTGTGACCGGTCTGGGGATCGGTTTCGGGATCGGATACGGGCTCGACAGCCTTTTGGGCACCAAGCCCTGGCTGATGATCCTGTTCATACTTCTCGGCTTCGCGGCCGGCGTGAACGTGATGATACGCAGCGCCCGCGAAATGCAGAGAGACGGAATGGCCAAAGCGGCCGACAGTGACGACGCCCCGCGGGGCACAGACGAAGGGCCCTGAGAATGGCAGACGAAGCACACAGCGCAGCAGCCACAACCGGCGCAGACATGGCACATGGTGCCGATGCCGCACACGGTGCGGACGGTGGTCTGGTTTTTCACCCGATGGACCAGTTTCTGGTCAAGCCGCTGTTCGGCCACGCCGGTGATCCGGTGTTCTGGTACACGCCCACAAACGTGACACTGTGGCTGGGTCTGGCTGTTGTCGCGATCTTTGCGCTGATGGTTCTGACCACATCGCGCCGCGCCGTCATCCCCTCGCGCGGTCAGTCGGTGGCCGAGCTGGCCTACGGCTTTATCTACAAGATGGTCGAAGACGTGACCGGCAAGGACGGGGTGAAATATTTCCCCTACATCATGACCCTGTTCATGTTCATCGTTGTCGCCAACTTCCTTGGCCTGCTGCCCACCGCGTTCACGCCCACGTCGCACATCGCTGTGACGGCGCTGCTGGCGATGGCCGTGTTCCTGGCCGTGACGATCCTGGGCTTTGTCCTGCACGGCTTCAAGTTTCTGGGCCTGTTCTGGGTTTCCGCGGCTCCGCTGCCGCTGCGCCCGATCCTGGCCGTGATCGAGATTATCTCGTACTTCGTGCGCCCTGTCAGCCACTCCATTCGTTTGGCGGGCAACATGATGGCGGGCCACGCGGTTATCAAAGTTTTCGCAGCATTTGCCGCGGTCACGGCCATCGCGCCGATCTCGATCGCAGCCATTGCCGCAATCTACGGGCTTGAGGTTCTGGTGTCCTTTATCCAGGCCTACGTCTTTACCATTCTGACCTGCGTGTACCTGAAGGATGCTTTGCACCCTGCGCACTAAGGTTCGGTCTACTACGCAAATCAAAATTCCATCGTAAGGAGAAAATCATGGAAGGCGATATCGCACAAATGGGTCAATTCATCGGCGCAGGCCTGGCCTCCGTCGGCATGGGTGGCGCAGCTATCGGTGTGGGCAACGTTGTTGGCAACTTCCTGGCGGGCGCCCTGCGCAACCCGTCGGCTGCCGCTGGCCAGACCGCAACCATGTTCATCGGCATCGCGTTTGCAGAAGCTCTGGGGATCTTCTCGTTCCTCGTCGCCCTGCTGCTGATGTTCGCCGTCTAAGCGTCTGACGATTATTCCTTACGCATTGGGCGGCGCGGTCAACCGTGCCGCCCATTGGACTGATTGTTTGACTGGAGGCCATGATGGCAACTGAACCTATTGACCTAGAAGTCGCAGGAACCTGCACGGATGCAGCTGGCAGCGCCATCGGCATGCCGCAGCTGTGTGACGCCTGGTTCGGCAACCAGATTTTCTGGCTGCTTGTCACTCTGGTCGTGATCTACTTTATTCTGTCACGCATTGCTCTGCCCCGGATCGCCGCCATTCTGGCCGAACGTCAGGGAACGATCACCAATGACATCGCTGCCGCCGAAGACCTGAAAGCCAAAGCGCTTGAGGCCGAGGCCGCATATGACCAGGCACTGGCCGACGCCCGTACCGAAGCAGGTCGTATCATCGACGCCGCCAAGGCCGACATGAAGGCTGATCTTGATGTCGCCATCAAGAAAGCCGACGCCGAGATTGCCGAACGTGCAGCCGAAGGCGAAAAAGCCATTGCCGAAATCCGCGAAGGCGCACTTGTCGCCGTCAAGGACGTGGCCAAAGACACCGCGAAAGAACTGATCGCGGCGTTGGGTGGCAAGGCAGACGCACGCACCGTAACCGCTGCGGTCAACGCACGGATGAAGGGATAAGACGATGAAAAAACTGATCGCCCTGTCCCTGATCCTTTCGGCATCGCCCGCGTTTGCCGCCAGCGGCCCGTTCTTTTCGTTGCGCAACACCGACTTTGTGGTGCTGATCGCGTTCCTGATCTTTGTTGGCGTTCTGCTGTACCTCAAGGTGCCCGCAACGCTGATGGGCATGCTGGACAAACGCGCGACCGGTATCAAATCCGAACTGGAAGAAGCCCGCGCCCTGCGCGAAGAGGCCCAAACCCTGCTGGCCAGCTACGAGCGCAAGCAGAAAGAAGTTCAGGAGCAAGCGGACCGGATCGTTGCCGCAGCCAAGGAAGAAGCCACAGTCGCGGCGGAAGAAGCCCGCGAAGATCTGAAAAAATCCATCGCCCGTCGCATCGCGGCAGCCGAAGGTCAGATCGCATCGGCAGAAGCTTCGGCCGTGAAAGAAGTGCGTGACCAGGCTGTGACCATTGCAGTTCAGGTTGCACGCGACGTGATCGCCAAGCAGATGACCGCAGCGGACGCGAACAAGCTGATCGACGAGGCCATCGGCCAAGTGGATGCGAAGCTGCACTGATCCCGACCGGATCGAAAACATTTGAAACCCGGGGCGCGCATCGCCTCGGGTTTTTTCGTTTGGGCGGTCAGTCGTCGAATGCAGGGAATGCCGGACTCTTGGCGAAGAGATTCCTGAATCTTCTCAGTGCTCCGTGACAGGTATTTCCCGCCCAGGCCAGACCTTCGCTGCGGAACGCGAGAAGGTGTGGGCAGCGGGACAAAGCTGCCTTTTGCAACGAAGCACGAAGCCGCGCATCGACGGGCCGAGGTGCGGCGATCCTACGGTATTGGCTGGCACTTTATGGCAGCCAAACACATCCTAGCTATCGACAATATCCAACAGCAACCAAATCGCCGTGCCGTGGGGCGGCCCGTCATGTCGAAGACATGCCTGAGGCATGATGCGCGGCGGCCTGCGGCCTTGGTTCCGCGCGGGGGGAAGTTGAAATGGGTTCAACCCTGCCGTTCGCGGTACTCTGCACAAATGACCGTTTTCCCCCGCGCCTTGGGTCAGTTACCTGTCACCAAAGTCGCGCAAATGCGCCACAAACATCAGGCTTGCGTTTCGTGGTCCAGCCGTTGCCGCGCCACATCCTCGTTGCGCTCGGCCTTTTTCTGGTCGCGCAGGGCGCGTTCGACATAGTCCAGATGTGCCTCGACCGCCGTGCGGGCTGCGTCGGGGTCGCGGGCTTGCAGCGCGTCGTTGATGGCGCGGTGCTGGTCCAGCAGGTCGCCGCGGGTGGTGCGCTGTTTGAACATGACCTGACGGTTGTAAAACACGCCATTGCGCAACAGGTCGTACATCGACCGCATCATGTGCAGCATGATGACGTTGTGCGACGCCTCGACGATGGCCATGTGAAATTGCGCGTCCAGCGCGCTTTCTGCGTCGGCATTACGCGCGGGGTGGGCGGCGACCATCTTGTCGAAAATGGTCTGCACGACCTGTAGGTCGGTGTTCGACCCCAACCGCGCGGCGCGTTCTGCCGCCAGTCCCTCCATGTCGCGCCGGAACGACAGGTAGTCAAAGACCGCCTCGTCGTGGCGCGCAAACAACTGCGTCAGCGCCGGCGCAAAGGCCGAGCCCAGAACATCCGCCACGTAGACGCCGGCACCGGGGCGGGCGTTCAGCAGGCCGGTGTCCTGCAAGCTGCCGATCGCCTCGCGCAGGGACGGGCGGGACACGCCCATCCGGTCGGCCAGCTCGCGCTCGGACGGCAGGCGTTCGCCGGGGCGCAGGATGCCGCGCAGGATCAGCTTTTCGATCTGGCGCACCACGGCGGAAGACAGTTTTTCAGGGGTGACGGGACGAAACGGCATGGGTGATCCTTTTGGAATTGGTCAAATCATATGACCACCCGTTGTCCGGGGTAAAGGGCCGCCTGTGCGGGCTTTCACCAGTTGTTAAGGAAGTTGTACGTAATTTGAACGAATGCGTACATATTTTCTGATCCTGATTGGCGTGGCTGTGACCGCTTGCAACACCCCCGGCCCGCATTTTCGCGGCCTGCCGGCGACGCGGGTGACGGTGGATGGGTCGACCTTTGACGTGCGCGTGCGCGACCGTCTGGCCGAGGCGCTGCGCGTCAATATGGAATACGCGCCCCGCTTTGGCCCGATCCGCGACCGCGCGGGTGTGGCGATGGAACAGGTGTCGGGGTGCAAAGTGACCGAAGTGCGCGGCGATCAGGCGTTGGCGACGGGACTGCTGGATTGTGGAAACGGCCCGCCTGCGCGGACCATGACGGCGGGCGCACAGTACGAATGTTTTGCGGTTGATGCGCTTGGTTCCGATCCTGTCTACGCGTGCGACCGAATTTAGCCGAGGGCAGCGGAACAGACCCCAAACGCGCAATATCTTGTGGATAACTGCGGGGTTCACCGCCTTCCCTAGCGGTTGTCGTTGACAGGTCGACATAGGCTACTTCATCCTGTGGCGCAGTGGAATCGGACCAAAGGCAGGCATTTGCGCTTTACCAAGCTGAAACTGACAGGCTTCAAAAGCTTCGTTGACCCCACCGATCTGATCATCGCCGATGGTCTGACCGGCGTTGTGGGGCCGAACGGCTGTGGCAAGTCGAACCTGCTTGAGGCGCTGCGCTGGGTGATGGGTGAAAACCGCCCCACCGCGATGCGCGGCGGCGGCATGGAAGACGTGATTTTCGCCGGTGCAGCGACACGGCCCGCCCGCAACTTTGCCGAGGTCAGCCTGCACATCGACAACAGCGACCGGCTGGCGCCTGCGGGGTTCAACGATCACGACCATATCGACATCGTGCGCCGCATCACCCGCGACGTCGGCAGCGCCTACAAGGCCGGCGGCAAGGACGTTCGGGCGCGCGATGTGCAGATGCTGTTTGCCGATGCCTCGACCGGTGCGCATTCGCCTGCGCTTGTGCGGCAGGGGCAAATCTCGGAACTGATCAACGCCAAACCCAAAAGCCGCCGCCGCATTCTGGAAGAGGCGGCGGGCATTTCGGGCCTGTACCAGCGCCGCCACGAGGCTGAGCTGAAGCTGAAGGGGGCCGAGGCCAACCTGACCCGCGTTGATGACGTGGTCGAGCAACTGGCAGCCCAACTGGCGCAACTGGCACGGCAGGCGCGGCAGGCGGCGCGGTATCGCGAGATTGGCACGGAATTGCGCCGGACCGAGGGGATGTTGCTGTACCGCCGCTGGCGCGAGGCGGACGATGCGCGCGCCACGGCGGACGAGGCATTGCGCGCACGGGTGACGGCGGCGGCACAGGCCGAGGCGCGGGTGCAGACCGCCATCAAGGCACGGGCGGCGGCCGAGGACGGGCTGCCATCGCTGCGCGAGGAAGAGGCGATTGCCGCCGCGTTGCTGCAACGTCTGATCGTCCAGCGCGACACGCTGACAGACCAGGAGGCACAGGCGCAGCGCACGATTGAAACGCTGGTGGGGCGTATTGACCAATTGGCCCGCGACATCGACCGCGAGGGCGGGTTGAACCGCGACGCGGGCGAGACCATCGAACGGCTGGAGTGGGAACAGACCGAACTGCGCAAGGCGGCAGAGGGGCACGACGCGCGGCTGGAGGCTGCTGTTGACGCCGCCCACGAGGCCGCGTCGGTGCTGCAAGACCGCGAGGCCGATCTGGGCGTTCAGACCGAGGATGTGGCGCGGTTGTCGGCGCGGCACAGCTCGGCGCAGCGGCTGCTGGATGACAACCGCAAGACCGAGGACCGCTCCGAAACCGAAGCGACCAAGGCGCGCGATGCCGTGGCCGCGTCGCAGGCGGCGCTGGCCAAGGCGGGCACAGATTTCGAAGCAGCCGAAAAGGCGTCGCGGGTGGCCGAGGAAACGGCTTTGCGGGCCGATGCCGCGCTGACCGCCGCCGAGGTGGCCCGCGCCGATGCGCAGACGCTCGAGGCGGATGCACGCGGCGAGCGGTCCGAGGCCGAGGGCGAGATGAACGCCCTGCGCGCCGAAGTGGGCGCGCTGGCCAAGCTGGTTGAACGCGACACGGCTGAGGGTGGGCAGATTCTGGACCGGTTGCAGGTTCAGAAAGGCTTTGAAAAGGCACTGGGGGCCGCGCTGGCCGATGATCTGCGTGCGCCGCAGGTCGAGGGGGATGGCCCGTCTGGCTGGGCCGTTCTGCCGGCCTATGCGCTGGACCAGCCGCTGCCCGACGGGGTCACGCCGATTTCCCAGCATGTGTCGGTGCCCGATGTTCTGGCGCGGCGCATGTCGCAGATCGGGCTGTGCGATGCCGATGATGCCGCGCGTCTGCAAGAGCAGTTGAAGCCCGGTCAGCGGCTGGTGTCGCCCGAGGGCGACCTGTGGCGCTGGGACGGGTTCCGCGCCTGGGCTGAGGATGCGCCGTCGGCGGCGGCGCTGCGGTTGCAACAGTTGAACCGGCTGGAAGAATTGAAACAGGGGCTGGAGCACGCCAGCCAGCGGGCTGAAGGCGCACGGTCCGCGCATGAGGCGCTGACGGCGCGGCTGGCGGAACTGTCCAACGCCGATAAAGCCGCCCGCGAGGCGCGCCGCGAGGCGGATCGTCTGGTTGCGGACGCGGGCCGCGCGCTGAGCCGTGCCGAGGCGGATCGCAACCTGGCCGAGGGGCGTCTGGAATCGCTGTCGATGGCGGTGAAGCGCCACGAGGAAGAGGCGATGGCGGCCCGGTCCCGCGTGCTGGAAGCGCAGCGGGCATTGGACGAGCTGGACGATGTAAGCGAGGCGCGCGCGGCGGTTGAAGATCTGCGGATGACGGTCGAGGCGGCGCGAATCACGATGATGTCGCGCCGGTCTGCGCAGGACGAATTGCGCCGCGAGGGCGAGGCCCGCACGCGGCGGTCGCAAGAGGTGACCAAGGAGCTTTCGGGCTGGCGGCACCGTCTGGAAACCGCCGAAAAGCGCAGTGCGGAACTGGTCGAGCGCAAGGCGCAGTCCGAGGCTGAGTTGAAGGCCGCGCAGGCCTTGCCGACCGAGCTGGCCGCCAAACGGGACGAGCTGTCCGAGATGATGGCCGAGGGCGAGGACCGCAAGGCCAACGCCACCGATGCGCTGAGCGTGGCCGAGGGCGTGCTGCGCGAGGCGACCGTGACCGAGCGCGAGGCAGAGCGTGCCGCATCCGAGGCCCGCGAGGCGCGCGCGGCGTCCGAAGCCCGCGCCGAGGCCGCCCGCGAAACCGTGCAGGCCGCCGCCGAGCGCATCGCGGAAGAACAACAGCAGACGCCCAACCAGTTGCTGACCGCGCTGGACGTGGACCCCGGCCAGATGCCCCGGTCGGACGCATTGGAGGCGGATGTGAACCGTCTGAAACGCCAGCGCGAAGCCTTGGGGGCGGTCAACCTGCGCGCCGAGGAAGATGCGCGCGAGGTGCAGGAAGAGCATGACACGCTGGTCAGTGAAAAGGCTGACCTGGAAGAGGCGATCAAGACGCTGCGGTCGGGCATTGCCAGCCTGAACCGCGAGGGGCGTGAACGGTTGCTGACGGCGTTCGAGCAGGTGAACAGTAATTTCTCGTTGCTATTTACTCACCTGTTCGGCGGCGGCGAGGCCAATCTGGTGATGGTGGAATCGGATGATCCGCTTGAGGCCGGTCTGGAGATCATGTGCCAGCCGCCGGGCAAGAAGCTGTCGACGCTGAGCCTGTTGTCAGGGGGCGAGCAGACGCTGACGGCGATGGCGCTGATCTTTGCGGTGTTCCTGGCCAACCCGGCACCCATCTGTGTGCTGGACGAGGTGGACGCGCCGCTGGACGACGCCAACGTGACGCGGTTCTGCGACCTGCTGGACGAGATGTGCCGCCAGACCGACACGCGGTTCCTGATCATCACGCACCACGCGGTGACGATGGCGCGGATGGACCGGTTGTTCGGGGTGACGATGGGCGAACAGGGCGTCAGTCAGTTGGTGTCGGTCGATCTGAAAAAGGCGGCGAAGCTGGTCGCCTGAGGGTCTGGTCCTGACACCTGCACACGAAAACGCCCGCCCCCAGAAGGGACGGGCGATAAACTGTGCTAGAAGCAAACCTTACTTGGTTTCTTGCATCGCTTTCAGGCTTTCTTCGGTCATGTCGACATAGACACGAACCTCGTTTGCTTCGGCGTCACGCTGGATGTTCAGGCTTTCCATGTCCACACGGACGTGGTCTTCGCCGATGCCCAGGAAGCCACCGATGTCCAGCTCGGCGCCGGTCAGTTGACCGTCAGCCGAAACATACAGTTCGCCAACTTCACCGATGTCTTTCATCTGTGCGTCATACACGACGGCACCTGTCAGATCTTCGGTTGTCAGGTCGGCCAGTTCAACCTGCGACCAGCCGTCAACGGTTACATCGGGACGCTCGGCAGAGTAGACGTTGCCTTCGTCGGCCATGGCGCCATCAGCGTCGGCGGTATCCATGGTTTTGTCGGCTGCCATATCGTCGGTCGCCGCAGTGTCCGTGTCGGCCATCGCGGGATCGTCGGCTTTCATGCCACTGTCGGCGGCGGCCGAGTCTGTTTCGGTCATCGCAGGGTCGGTTGCCGCGGTGTCCGAATTGGTCATTGCGGGATCAGCCGATTTTTCCATGTCGGTTGCTGCCGTGTCGGTTGCCATGGCACCCGTTGCAGCGCCGTCGGCTGCGGCATTGTCAGCCTGGGTGTCTTCGGCCCATGCGCCGATGGCGGATGCGTCATACTCGGGGGCGTTTTCCAGCGATTCGGCTGTGCCGTTGAATACGACGTAGTATTCGCCGCCGTCATTCATGCCGCTGACCAGTTGCAGTTGGTCCATGCTCAGCGCGACGCTGCGTTCGCCCATGCCCAGAAAGCCGCCGATGTCCAGCAGGACCGCGTTCACTTCACCGTCGGGGCTCATGACAAGGTCGTTCACTTCACCGACACGTTCCCATTCGATGGCGTCTGTGTCGATCTCGGTCGCGGTCACGTCTGTTTCGGTGACGTAGACAGCTTTGCCCATCAGGTTTGAGGCGCGCACGGTTTGGGCGTTGGCCACGGATTCAACAGTTGAATCGACGAAGGGCGATTGAGTTGCTTCGGACTGCGCATAGGCGGTGGTTGCCATAAGGGCTGCGGCTGCGGTGGTGGCGAGAAAATGTTTCATGTGATCCTCCTGATCGTGATGACTTGATGTCAGCAGAACACGGGCGGATCGTTGGTTGTTCCCGGAAATCTTTAGGAATTATGGTTCCTTATGTCCTGTGACATAAGGCGGATTTTTGCTTGGATTGGATGTGAAACCGGATTCATCCCTTGGTTTCAACAGGCCCGCCCAATTTCACCCATTCCGAGAAACCGTTCTTGAGGTGGGCTGCCTTGAATCCCATGTCATTTAACGTATCAACGGATATTGCCGACCGCCAACCCGAGGCGCAGTGGAATACGAATTTGCGATCCTCGGCGAAGATGTCCTTGAAGTAGGGGCTGTCGGGGTCGACCCAGAATTCCAGCATCCCGCGCGGGCAGTGAAAGCTGCCGGGGATATATCCGGTGCGCTCGCGTTCGCGCGGGTCGCGCAGATCGACGATCTGCACCTTGGGGTCATCGACCATGGCGATCAGGTCGGCGGTTTCGATTTCCTCGATGCGGGCACGGGCGTCGGCGACCATCTGGGCGCTGGATTTCTTAAGAGCCATGGAGGTGTCCTTTACAGTTGGTTCAACAGCGCAGGCGTGGGCCATGCGTCGGCGGGCAGGCCCAGCCGTTCTTGTTCGGCTTGCACGGCAGCGCGGGTGCCGGACCCCAGAATGCCGTCGATCTTGCCAACGTCATAGCCCTTGTCTGACAGACGCTGTTGCAGTTGTTTCATCTGGTTGCTGTCCAGTCCGGCATCGGGGGTGCCTGCATCATAGACGGGTGCGCCGCCCAGACGGGTGGCGAAATAGGCGGCGGTCAGCACGTAGGTGAACGACTGGTTCCATTCGAAATAGACGTTGAAGTTGGGATAGGCGAGGAAGGCCGGCCCCTTGTGCCCTTGCGGCAGGATCAGCGATGCGGGCAGGTCGGCCAGCGTGCCGTTGCGTGCCGCGACCCCAAGCGCCTGCCAGTCCGTTGCGGGCATGACCGTGTCCAGCCCGCTTTGCGACCAGTCCATCGAGGCGGGCACGTTGACCTCTTGCAGCCATGGCTGCCCTGCCTGCCAGCCCAGATGGTGCAGCATCTTGCCGCCCGAGGTCAGGGCATCGGGGGCGGATGTCTTCAGGCTGACATGGCCGTCGCCGTCGGCATCGACACCGTTTTCGATGATGTCCATGGGCAGCATCTGGACCATGCCGATCTCGCCCGCCCATGCGCCCGTGGTGGTGCGCGGGTCAAAGTCGTCGGCGGCGTGCAGTTGCATCGCGGCCAGCACCTGCGGGCGGAACAGGTCGGGGCGGCGGCAGTCGTGGGCCAGCGTGGCCAGCGCGTTGGCGGTGTTAAAGTCACCCTGGAACGCGCCGTAATCCGTCTCGAACGCCCAGAAGGCCAGCAGCACGGTGCGGTCCACGCCATAGGTTGCTTCGATGTTGTCAAAGACGCTGTCGTATTGCTGTGCCAGTTGCTTGCCCTTTTCCAACCGCTGGGACGAGATCAGGCGGCGGGAAAATTCGATGAACGGTTTCTGGAACACGCCCTGCGCCTGATCGGCCTTGAGCACGGCAGGGTCCTGACGCACGCCGGACAGGAACGCATCGGCGGATGCTGCGGGGATGCCCATGCCGACCGCTTCGGCTTTCAGCTCCGCCTTGAAGTCGGCAAAGTCGCCGCCGCATTGGGCAAAGGCCGTCACAGGCAGGGTCAGGGCAAGGGCAAAAGAGGCAAGGCGCAGCATAACGGGTCCAGTTCAGAACAAGGAAAGAAGGGCGGCAAGGCCCAGAAATACACCCCATGTCTTCCACAGTATCGCACAGGCGGCGTCAATGTCTGTGGCGGTCAGCGGCACGCGTCCGCCGTCGTTGACCCAAGCCAGCGGCTGAATCGTGCCGTCGTAGCTGCGAGGGCCGGCCAGCGCGATGTTCAGGGCGCGGGCCATTGCGGCCTCGGGCCAGCCTGCGTTGGGGCTGCGGTGGCGGCGGGCGTCGGCGGTGATGGCGTGCCATTGGGTCAGGTCACCGGACAGGGCCGCGATCATCAGGGCGGTCAGGCGGGCCGGTATCCAGTTCAGCACATCGTCCAGCCGCGCGGCGGCCCAGCCGAAGTGCAGGTATTTGTCGGTGCGATAGCCGATCATGCTGTCGGCGGTGTTCGCGACCTTGTAGATCACCAGCCCCGGCAGGCCGCCGATCAGGAACCAGAAGGCGGGGGCGATGACGCCATCGCTGAGGTTTTCGGCGGCGCTTTCGATGGCGGCGCGGGCGGTGGCGCTGGTGTCCATGTCGCGGGTGTCGCGGCTGACAATCATCGCCACGTTGCGGCGACCCTGGTCCAGCGACATGCGCAGGCCGTCGGCCACGGCCGACACGTGCTGCACAAGCGACCGTTGCGCCAGCAGGATCGCAGCGGCGAGGGTGATGACGATGGGGCCGAACAGGGACAGGACTGCGCCGATTGCGCCGCCGCCCAGCACCAGCGCCGCCACGGCAATCACGCCATGCCATTTGCGGCGGGGGCCGGTGTTCAGCCGCTGGTCCAGCAGGTGGACGGCACGGCCCATCAGCACCGCAGGATGGGGCAGCCGCGCCCACAGCCATTTCGGCTCGCCCAGTGCGGCGTCCAGCAGGAGGGCCAGTATCAGCAGGGGGGCGGTGTCCATCAGGCGTCCTGAACCTGAGCCCAGCGGTCGGGGGCGGGCAGACCCAGGCGCAACCATGTGTCGGAATAGGGGAAGATGCGGCTCCAGACATGGGCGCGGGCCAGACGGTCGCGCCAATCGGTTGCGTTGTCCGTGTTGTAGAGACGGAACAGGTCGGTGCCGCCGACCACGGTGGCGCCCTTTGTTGTCATGATGTCGTCCAGCCGCGCGGCGTCCTGTGTCAGACGCGCGCGGGTTTGCGTGGCCCAGTCGGGGTCGGACAGGGCGGCGGTTCCGGTTTCCAGCGCCACGCCTGACACGGGCCACGGGCCCAGCATGGTGCGCAGCGCGTCGATCAGTGCAGGATCGCCAATGGCAAAGCCCAGCCGCAGTCCGGCCAGCCCCCAGAACTTGCCAAAGCTTTTCAGGATCACGGTGCCGGGGCGGGCGGCTTGCGCCATCAACGAGGCATCGGGCGTCACGTCGCAAAAGCTTTCGTCGATGATGCGCAGGTCGCCGGTCAGGTCGTTTGTGGTCCAGTGTCGCCCGTCCGGGTTGTTGGGATTGACCAAAACCTGGGTTGTGCCGTGCAGGCCCACGTCCCAGCCATGGGCCTGAAAAGCGGCGGCGTGTTCGTTATAGGTTGGTCCCGCGATGGCGACGCTGCCCGTCTGTGCCAGCCGTGGCATTTGCGCGATCAGGGCGGATGCACCGGGTGCGGCCAGCACATCGGCCCCATCGGGAACATTCCAGAACCGCCGCGCGGCGGTTTCCAGCCCTGCGGTGGCGGTGGCGTCGGGCAGGGCGGTCCATGCCGCGTCGGACAGCGCGGGCACGGGGTAGGGCACCGGATTGATGCCTGTGGACAGGTCGGCCCAGTCACTGCGCGTGCCGCCAAAGCGGGCCATCGCCGTGTCCAGATCGCCCCCGTGATCTCTTTTATGTGTCACGCCGATGTCCTTTGCCGTAAACAAGCCGAATATTGCCCTATTCACACGCTGCCTGCGGCGGAAACAAGCCGTTTTAGGCGCGTTTTCCGACTTGTTAGGGATTGGTGGGGTCCATTAACCCTTTGTTAAGAATTTGGGCGGACTGCTGGTGGGGTGGGAATGCTGGGGACCAGGACGCTGATGAATGTGTTGATCGTAGAAAGCGACGTTGCGCTGGCCGATCTTTGGCGCAGGCATCTGGAACGCTCGGGGATGGTGGTGCGCGTGGCCACCACCCAAGAGGAGGCCACCCAACAGATCACCGAGGACGAACCGGGGATCATCATTCTGGATCTGGTGCTGGGTGATGGCAGCGCGCTGGCCGTGTCGGATTATGCCAGCTATCGCTGCCCGCTGGCGCAGATCATCTTTGTCACCAACACGTCGTTCTTTTCCGACGGGTCGATCTTTGCCCACGCCCAGAACGCCTGTGCCTTTGTCCAAAGCCAGACCCCGCCCGAGGATCTGACGGCGATGGTCGAGCATTATTGCCAGAGACGCCCGCAATCTGCCTGACCTCAGCCGCGCCCGTGCGCAGCGTCGAAGTCGGGGGTGGGGTTGATCGGGATGATCCGGTTCGGATTGATGTTGTCGTGGCTGTAATAATAGTGGCGCACGATGTGGTCGAAATGGACCGTTTCGGCCACGCCGTCCCATTGATACAGCTCGCGCGTATAGGCCCACAGGTTGGGGTATTCGACGATCCGCGCGCGGTTGCATTTGAAGTGGGTGTGATAGACCTTGTCGAACCGCACCAGCGTGGTGAACAGCCGCCAGTCGGCCTCGGTGATCTGGTTGCCCATCAAGTAGCGATTCTGGCTCAGGCGGTCTTCCAGCCAGTCCAGCGTGTCGAACAGCGGGTGCACCGCTTCGTCATATGCGTCCTGCGAGGTGGCAAAGCCGGATTTGTACACGCCGTTGTTCAGCGTGTCGTAGATGCGGTCGTTCACCGGTTCGATGGCGTCGCGCAGCTTTTGCGGCCAATAGTCGTCGGTGTTGCCGGTGATGTCGTTGAACGCGCTGTTCAACATGCGGATGATTTCGGCGCTTTCGTTGTTCACGATGGTTTCGCGGTGTTTGTCCCACAGGATCGGCACAGTGACGCGCCCGGTGAATTTCGGATCGGCGCGGGTGTAGATGTCGCGGGCATAGGGCAGGTCGAACAATGTGTCGCCGGTCGCCCCGTCAAAGTCGGTGTCAAAGGTCCAGCCTTCGCCCAGCATGTGGGGGTGTACGACCGACAGGCCGATGTGATCCGTCAGCCCCTTGAGGGTGCGAAAGATCAGCGCGCGGTGCGCCCAGGGGCAGGCGTAGGATACATAGAGATGATAGCGCCCCGATTCGGCGGCAAATCCGCCTTCGCCCGACGGTCCGGCGGACCCGTCTGCGGTGATCCAGTTGCGAAACTTGGAGTCCGAGCGCTCGAACTTTCCGCCCGAGGAGTCGGTGTCATACCATTTGTCTTGCCATTGGCCGTCTACGAGCAAACCCATGTCTATCTCCCTTGTTGCTTGGGACATACCTAGGGCGCAGGGCGGCAAAGGCCCAGCGGTGCCGCCGCGCAGCCCCCCTGCACAGGCGCACATTTCTGCAACAGCCGCAGTGCAGCAATTTGAAGTTCATCAGAAATTCACTTGAAGCGCGGTAAAGAAGCGCCAAGTTTCATTGCGACAGCACTGGGGACGATCATGACGACATTTCTGCCAAAAGAAGTTCAAGCGGGGCTGGACAGCGCCCGTCTGAACAGTCTGAAAAAAGCGTCGCGCCTGCGGGTGAACATCGACGGTGTCACGCATCCGGTGCTGCGGATGTGGAAAACCGGCTTTTCGGTCGATGCGTCCACCGCGCCCTATTTGCGCGGGTATGTCGATCTGTACGACGGGGCTGTGCATTTGTTTCAGTGCCTGATCGTCGCATCGGATGAAGAGGCGGGCGAGATGAACTATGAGTTCAAGCGCGCCACCGCCGTGGCCGACAAGCCCGCGCTGGATTTTGAAAAATCGCCGGACGCGCCTGTGGCCCTGCTAACGGATCGCCCTGTCGCCGAGATGTAATTTGCGTCACGCTTGACGAAAAACCGGCCCGCGTGTAATCGCAGCGCAGGGCCCGACCCCTGCCGCTCGCATGGATGGTGAAGTTCGGGAACCGGCATCTGGTCCCTTTCTTTGGTACATATGCGGTCCGACGGCAACGCGAGCCCCTTCCCAACACCGCATCTGAGACCGAAAGAGGCTTTGGATGTTTTATCTGTCCTTTGCGGGTGCGCCATGAGCGATGCGCCCGTTTCCAATATGTTTACCAGCGGGCCGTTGGTGCCGCTGTTCTTGCGCACGGCGGCACCCATCATTCTGGTGATGGGGATCAACGGGGCCTTTGCTGTCGTCGATGCCTATTTCCTGGGGGTCTATGTCGGCGCGCGGGCGGTGATTGCCGTGACGCTGATGTTCCCGCTGTACATGATGCTGGTGGCGCTTTCGACGTTGGTGTCGAACGGGTTTTCCGCGCTGTACGCGCAGGCGCTGGGCGCGGGCGATGGTTTGCGGGCGCATGCGTTGCTGGGCAGTGCGCTGCAACTGGCGCTGGTGGTCAGTTTTGTTCTGATGGGACTGTTCATGCTGTTCGGCGCCCCCATGGCGATACGGGTGGCGGCGGGGGATGTCGGGTTGGCGGACACCGGGCATTTGTATCTGGCGATACTGGTCTTCGGGTCGCCGCTGGGGTTCCTGGTGGCGATTGGCGTCGATGCGCTGCGGGCGCAGGGCCGCATGGGGCCGATGGCGGCGATCATGCTGATGGCGGCGGTGCTGAACATCGGCTTTGACGCGCTGCTGGTGGTGGGGCTGGGCCAAGGCGTGGCGGGATCGGCCATTGGCACGTTGCTCTCGCAGCTTTGCGCCGGGCTGGCGGTTGTCGCGGTGCGGCGCGGGCAGCCGCGTCCTGTGGTGTGGCCCATGCGGCCAGCGTATTGGGGGCGGTTGCTGGCCCTGGGGGCGCCGTCCAGTCTGGGGTATATCGGGCTGTCGTTGTCGGCGGCTGTGACCTTGGTGGCGATCCAGATCTGGGGGGGTGCACAGTTCAATGCGATTGCGGGGGCTTTTGGCATCATCTCGCGGTTGATGACCTTTGCGTTTCTGCCGCTGTTGGGGCTGTCGATGGCGTTTCAGACGATTACCGCCAATGTTTACGGCGCAGGGCAACGCGTGCGGGTGCGCGCGGCGCTGCGGGTGGCGGTCGGCATTGGCCTGACTTACGGGGTGTGCGTGCAGGTGGTGTACCTGCTGGGCGCGCCACGGTTGGGGGCGGTGTTTGTCGATGATCCGCAGATCGTGGCGCAGGTGGCGCGCATTCTGCCGATCACGACTGCCACGATGTTCCTGTTCGGGCCGCTGATGATGGTGGCGACACATTTTCAGGCCATCGGAGACGCGCCGCGTGCGGGACTGTTGGGGCTGTCGCGCACCTATCTGTTCGGGCTGCCACTGACGCTGTTGTTGCCGCTGGTCTGGGGCGAGATCGGCATATGGCTGGCAGGTCCGGTGGCCGAGTGTCTGGTGCTGGGGCTGACGGTGTGGGTGCTGTGGCGCAGGCGCGGGTGAAACGAAACAGGTCGGGCTGTTGCGGCCCGACCTGTCATGCCGTTGCGATTGCGCCGCTTACTGCAAGTCGCCGAACGCTTTGGTCAGACGCGCCACCGCATCCTCGACACGGCTGCGTTGGGTGGCGATGTTAAAGCGCATGAACGTATCGCCGCCCTTGCCGAAGGTCGGCCCGTAGTTGGTGGCGATTTTTGCGTCTTTTTCGATGCGGCGGGTGACTTCCTCGCGGCTCATGCCGGTGCCTGCGAAATCGACCCAGCTAAGATAGGTCGCCTGCAAGGGCATCGCTTTCAACCCCGGGATGGCATTCACGCCAGCGTCGAAGATGCGCGCGTTGCCTGCGATGTATTCCATCACGTCATCGACCCACTGCGCCCCTTCGGGCGAGTATGCCGCGGTTGCCATGAACAGGCCAAAAGCGTTGGGCGACAGACCCAGCGCGCCCATGCGTTTGGCGAACTTGGCGCGCAGTGTTTCGTCCTGAATAATGACGTTGCCGACATGGGCGCCGGCGATCGAGAAGGTTTTGGTCGTGGCGGACATCATCACCAGACGGTCGGTGACGCCTTCGATCTTGGCCATCGGGATGTGGGTGTGGCCGGGCATCACCAGATCGTGGTGAATTTCGTCCGAAACGATGATCAGATCGTGTCGCTTGGCAAAGGCTGCGACGCCTTCAAGCTCCGCTTTGGTCCAGACGCGGCCACCGGGGTTGTGCGGGCTGCACAGCAGCAGCAGCTTTTCGCTGCCGTTCATCTGCGCGTCCCATGCGTCGAAATCCAGCGTGTATTGCCCGTCGTTCAGGGCCATCTGGCATTCGACCACGGGCCGGTCGGCGGCATTAATCACGCGGGCAAAGGCGTGGTAGATCGGCGTGAACATCACCACACCATCGCCCGGCTGGGTATAGCTGTCGATGCACATGGCGGCGCCGTTCACCAACCCGTGGGTGGTGAAAATCCACTCGGGCTGGATGTCCCAGCCGTGGCGCTCTTTCATCCACCACTGGATCGCTGCGTGATAGTCGCTGTCGTCGCCGAAATAGCCGAACATGCCGTGATCGACCCGCGCCTGCAACGCGTCCAGCACGCATTGGGGCGGGGCAAAGTCCATGTCGGCGACCCACATTGCCAGCCCGTCGTCGGCAGAGACGCCGTACAGCTTTTCCATCATGTCCCATTTTGCGCAATGGGTGCCGCGGCGGTCTACGATGTCGTCAAAGCTCATAAGGCTGTCTCCTGTGATTTTCGATTGTATTGCTAACGCGCTGACGGTCAGGCGCAAGGGGCCGTTGCACCGCACCGCGTGTTGTCCTACATGACCTGCCATGAAACGCCCTATCCTTTTGCACCCCGACCCCCGGCTCAAGAAGCTGTGCACGCCCGTCAGCGACATGACGGACGACCTGCGCAGCCTGGGCGATGATATGCTGGCCACCATGTACGATGCGCCGGGCATTGGCCTGGCAGCGCCCCAGGTGGGTGTGCTGGAGCGGCTGATCGTGCTGGACTGTGTCAAGGCCGAGGGCGAGGCGCCCCGTCCGTTGATCATGTTCAACCCGGAGATCATCGCATCGTCGGACGAAACCAGTGTCTACGAAGAGGGCTGTCTGTCGATCCCCGAACATTTCGCCGATGTGACCCGCCCCGCCGAGGTGCAGGTGCGTTGGATCGACCGCGACGGCAAGGAACACACCGAAGAGATGGGCGGGCTGTGGGCCACTTGTGTGCAGCACGAGATCGACCATTTGGACGGCAAGCTGTTCATCGACTACCTCAAGCCGCTGCGGCGGCAGATGATCACGCGCAAGATGACCAAGCTGAAGCGCGAACTGGCCCGCGACAAGCCATGAGCACACGGCCGATCCTGACCTGGCCCGATGTGCGCCTGACGCAGCCTTGCGCCGCGGTGGGAGAGGTGACCGCGCAGGTTCAGATACTGGCGGCGGATATGCTGGAAACCATGTACGCGGCCCCCGGACGCGGGCTGGCTGGGCCGCAGATTGGCGAGATGTTGCGGATTTTCGTGATGGACACCGGCTGGAAAGAGGGCGCGCCCGATCCGCTGGTGTGTATCGACCCGCAGATTGATGTGCTGGACGACAGCCCCGTAACGAACAACGAAGGATGCCTGTCGATCCCCGGCGTGTCGGCGGCGGTGACACGCCCTGCGGCTGTACGGCTGGCCTATACCGGTCTGGACGGGGCGCGGCATGTGCGCGATTTGACCGGATTTGACGCGGTGTGCGCGCAGCATGAATATGACCATCTGGACGGGGTGCTGACCTTTGACCGTCTTGACGCGGATGCCCGCGCGGCCTTGTTGGCCGACTATGACGAGGCCGCGACATGACCGTGCGCCCGTTCGTGCCATGGCCCGACAAACGTCTGCGCACGGCGGCGGCGCCGGTGGACGAGATCACCGATGACATCCACGCCCTGTGGGCCGATATGGTCGAAACGATGGACGCGATGCCCGGTGTCGGGTTGGCCGCGCCGCAAATCGGGGTGATGCTGCAAGTGGCGGTGGTGGATGCCACGCCCGACCGCAGCCGCCGCATTTTGCTGGCAAACCCGACGGTTCTGACAGCCTCGGACGAGGTCGAGGCGGGGACCGAAGCCTCGCCCAATCTGCCCGGTGTGCATGCCGAGATCGTCCGCCCCAAGGCGGTGACGGTGCGGTTTCTGAACGCCCAGGGCGTGATTGACCGGCGCGATTTCGAGGGGCTTGAGGCGCGGTCGGTGCAGCACCAGATCGACCATCTGGCGGGGCGGATGTATTTCGACAATCTGGGCCGCGTGAAACGCGATATGCTGATCCGCAAGGCACGCAAATCCCGCTGAGCCCCGTGCCTGTCAGGAAAGGACACCCTATGCGCATCATCTTTATGGGCACGCCCGATTTTTCGGTGCCGGTGCTGGACGCGCTGGTTGACTCCGGTCAAGAGATTGCCGCCGTCTATTGCCAGCCGCCGCGTCCTGCGGGGCGGGGCAAGAAGGACCGCCCGACGCCGGTTCATGCCCGCGCCGAGGCGCTGGGATTGCCGGTGCGCCATCCTGTGTCGTTGAAATCACCCGAGGCGCAGGCCGCGTTTGCGGCGTTGCAGGCGGATGTGGCGGTGGTCGTGGCCTATGGTCTGATCCTGCCGCAAGCGATCCTGGACGCGCCTGCGCGCGGCTGTCTGAATATTCACGCCAGCCTGTTGCCGCGCTGGCGCGGGGCGGCGCCCATCCACCGCGCGATCATGGCGGGGGATGCGGAAACCGGCGTGTGCATCATGCAGATGGAGGCGGGGCTGGACACCGGGCCGGTGCTGCTGCGCGAAGCGACGCCGATTGGTGCGACCGAGACCACCGCGCAATTGCACGACCGGCTGAGCGCGCTGGGCGCTGCGGCGGTTGTGCGGGCGCTGGGCCAACTGGACGATCTGACGCCGCAGGTGCAGCCCGAAGACGGCGTGACCTATGCCCACAAGATCGACAAGGCCGAGGCGGCGCTGGACTGGTCGGCGGACGCGGTTGCGGTGGACCGGCAGATTCGCGGGCTGTCACCGTTTCCGGGGGCGTGGTTCGACCATGACGGGGTGCGTATCAAGGTGCTGGGCAGCCGGCTGGCGACAGGGCAGGGCGCTGCGGGTAAGGTGCTGGATGATGCGCTGACGGTGGCCTGTGGCACGGGGGCGGTGCAGTTGACCCGCTTGCAAAAGGCCGGGCGCGGGGCGCAGGATGCGTCAGAGTTTCTGCGCGGCACGGCCCTGCCCGCAGGCAGCCAGCTTTAGGAGCGCGCGATGTTTCCCGTTTTGATCGGCACCGTGGTGATTGCGGGGATCGTTGGTTACCTTTCCGAACGCTCGGGCTTTACCCACAACGGTATTCTGCAAAGCATCATCATCTGCATCGGCGGGGCGTTTCTGTTCTACTTTGTGCGGCTGATGTTCGGGTTTGGTTTCAACAGTGCGGGGCTGAACGCGATTGTGTCCAGCATCGGGGCGTTGATCATTGTCCCGACCCATTGGCGCAGGTAGCCGACCGGCCCTTCGGGGAGGATTTTTTGAACCAGAGAAGGGGCGGGGGTCAGGATTTTGGCGGCGTCGAGCGGTAGGTGGGCAGTTGCCAGCCAAAGGCCAGTGATCCGGCACGCAAGGCCCATGTGACGCCCGCGCCTGCGGCCAGTGCGGGCAGGTCAGGGGCGATGTAGGTCGAGGTGAGCCACAGCGCCAGCGCGCCGCCGAAGGCCGCCGAGACGTAAAGTTCGCCCTGTTTCAGCACCACGGGCACGTCGCCGACCACCACGTCGCGCATCAGGCCGCCCATACAGCCGGTGATCATGCCCATCAGGATGACGATAGGTGCGGGGGTGCCAAGGTCCAGCGCCACGCCAGCCCCCGCAGGGACCGCGATGGCCAGCGCGAGACTGTCCAGCCACAGCAAAGTGCGCAGGCGGCTTTCCAGCAGGTGCGCGGTGAAGAACACCACGATGGCCGCCCCGCAGGCAACGGCGATATAGGTGGGCTGGGCGATCCAGAACACCGGATTGCGGTCCAGCAGCACGTCGCGCAGGGTGCCGCCGCCCATGGCGGTCAGGCAGGCGATGAACAGGAACCCCACGGGGTCCATCTGGGCGCGGCTGGCGACCAGCGCGCCGGTCAGGGCAAAGATCATCACCGAGCCGAAGTCGAGAAGGGCCAGCCAGCTCATAGCGCGGCCCTGATCCAGTCGAGGGCGCGGTCGTGGGGCGTGGTCAGGCCGTCGGGCAGGGCGTCGTCCAGCGCCAGCCAGCCAAAGCGTTGCAGGGTGCCGTCGGGGCCAGCGTTCTGCCAGTGGGCGCGCACCGGTGGCACCGTGCGGCACAGGGCGAAATGCCAGCGTTCGCCCGCGACGATGTCGTCAGAGGTGCCCAGCAGCAGCGCGGCGCGTGTTTCCAGCCCGCCGATGGCATAAAGCGCCTGTGCGGCGGTGTTTTCGGGGCGGGCGTCGGGGGCGATGTCGGTGTGGACCAGCGCAAGCTGCGGCTTGGTCGCGATGGCCAGACGACGGGGGGCTCCGTCGGGGTGCAGGGCCACGGGGCAGGCGACCAGCCTCATTTCGACTTGGTTTTGAACGGGGCCATGCCTGCGCGCGCCAGCGCATCGGCGCGTTCGTTTTCGGGGTGGCCTGCGTGACCTTTGACCCATTTCCATGTCACGTTGTGGCGGGCCTGTGCCTGATCCAGACGTTGCCACAGTTCGGCATTGGCCACGGGTTTTTTCGCCGCATTCTTCCAGCCGTTTTTCTTCCAGCCGAAGATCCACGCTGTGATGCCGTTTTTGACATAGTTGCTGTCGGTCACCACGGTGATCTTGCTGGGCCGCTCCAGTGCTTCAAGCGCGTTGATCGCGGCCAGCAGTTCCATGCGGTTGTTGGTGGTCGCCGCCTCGCCGCCCTTCAGCTCGCGCTGTTTGACGACTGCGCCGTTTTCCATTGCGAGCATCAAGGCACCCCAGCCGCCCGGGCCGGGATTGCCGCTGCACGCGCCATCGGTATATGCAAATAAATCAGCCATGAGCGCGCAGACATAGCCAGTCTGCATAGGTGCCGTCCAGCCCCTTGTCGCGCCCATAGGCGCGGGCGTCGATGGTAAAGCCTGTGTCGGTCAGAAGGCCGGCCAGTTCGGGTTCGGAATAATAGGTGTACAGCCTGCCGATGCTGTCGCGGGCGGCGCCTGTGCCCAGTTTCATGCCGATGTGGAACAGGCCACCCGCGTGCAGGGCGGATTTGATCGCCGCCAGATGGCGCGGCATGTCGGCGCGCGGGGCGTGCAGCAGGCTGAAGTTGGCCCAGATGCCGTCGTAGGTGCCGCTGATGTCGTCGAAAGTGCCCAGTTGCGCCGTAACGCCCGCGTGCCGGGCCGCCATTGCCACCATTTCCGGCACGGGGTCCATGGCGGTGACCTGAAACCCTGCCTCGGCCATTCGCGCGGCGGCGCGGCCCGGGCCACAGCCCAGATCCAGCACGCGGCCCTGTCCGAGGGCGGCCATGAAATCGGTCAGTTGCGGGTCCTCGTGGTCGGTCATGGTGGCATAGTCGGCCGCTTTGGCGGCGTAGACATCCAATGTGGCCTTGTCGCTCATGCGAAGACACCGATGGCCAGACAGATCAGCACGATGCCGGTCAGCAGCACGCGCAGGTGCATCCACCACACAGGCGCCAGCCCCCAGCGCCAAAAGGCGAAATCAAGCAGCAACAGGCCGGCAAAGCCCACCATCAGGTTCAGCCCAGCCGCTTCGGGGCCGTTGCCCGTCATGACAAAAGCCCAGAGCGCGGGAATCACCGACAGCGCATAGCCGGTGGCGGCCTGCGCGCCGCTGGCTTTGGTGGCAAAGCCCCACAGGACGCCGGACATGAACGACAGGATCACGGCGCCATAGAACAGTTGCACGTAAGGCCCGACAAAGCGCGACCCCAGCGTGCGAACGCACCAGTCGGCCAGATCGGGGCTGAGCACCGTGGCGGCGCCCCAGACAAAGGGGATCAGGCCCAAAAGGCCCAGGGCCAGCGGTGCGCGGGGGATCGTGTTCATGGCGGGCGTCGTCCTGTCAGGTGGCGAAAAGGGTCAGTGGCCGTCCCAGACCAGTTCCATGCGCAGGCCACCCGGTTCGGCAAACATCATGTGCTGGCGCGGGCCGTCGCCCATCAGTTCGGGCATGAATTCAACGGTCACGCCGGGCCAGCCGGCGACCAGTTCGGCGGTGTCCATCAGGTGCGCCTGATCGGGCACGGACAAGGCCAGATGGTGCAGGCCGATCTGGGCGTGGCGGTCAAAGTCGCTGGCGTTCGCGTCGGCCTGCCACAGGGTCAGGCGCAGGCTGCCATCGGTCACGGTGTTGCGCGGGTAGGACAGGTCCTGGGCTGTCTGCAACCATCCCAGACATTTGACGAAAAAGCCGGTGGTGGTGTCCAGATCGCGCACGGTCAGGCCAAGATGGTTCAGGCCGGTGGTCTTTGTCATGGGGACCTCCTTCATGCGGTGGTGCGCAGCACGCGCGGTACTTTGAATTCGACGTGTTCCACGGCGGTTTCGACCAGTTCCGTGGTGACGTCAAAGCGGGCTTTCAGGGCGTCGATCACCTCGTTGATCAACACTTCGGGGGCAGATGCGCCTGCGGTCACGCCGATCGACGCGATGCCTTCGAGGCTGCGCCAGTCGATGTCGGTGGCACGTTGCACCAGTTGGGCATAGTCGCAACCGGCACGCGCGCCCACTTCGACCAGACGGCGCGAGTTGGACGAATTCGGCGCGCCGACCACCAGCATGGCGTCGCATTTTGGGGCGATGGCCTTGACCGCCTCCTGGCGGTTGGTGGTGGCGTAGCAGATGTCTTCCTTGTGGGGGCCCACGATGCCCGGGAACCGTGCCTTGAGGGCGGCCACGATGTCGGCGGTGTCATCCACGCTAAGCGTCGTCTGGGTGACATAGGCCAATTGCGTGGGGTCGCGGACATCGACATGCGCCACGTCGTCGGGGGTTTCGACCAGCAACACCTCGCCCTCGGGCAGTTGCCCCATGGTGCCGATGGTTTCCGGGTGTCCGGCGTGGCCGATCATGATCATCTGCAAGCCTGCCTCGGAATGGCGCTGCGCCTCGATGTGGACCTTGCTGACCAGCGGGCAGGTGGCGTCGACATAGACCATCTGGCGGCCTTCGGCGGCGGCTGGGATCGCCTTGGGGACGCCGTGGGCGGAAAAGATCACCGGGCGGTCGTCGGGGCATTCGTCCAGTTCCTCGACGAACACGGCGCCTTTGTCGCGCAACCCGTCGACGACAAAGCGGTTGTGCACGATTTCGTGGCGCACATAGACCGGCGCGCCCCACTTTTCCAACGCCATCTCGACAATCTTGATGGCACGGTCCACGCCTGCGCAGAACCCGCGCGGTGCGGCTAGATACAAGGTCAGGGGCGGCTTGGGCGGCATGGCAGGCTCCGGCGTGGTGATATGTGACAGGTAGGTCGTCCGAGGGGCGGCGTAAACCCTGTGTGCCAGCACATGCGGCGTTTCGGCGGATCAAATGCGGTTGATGCGGGCCATGGGCCGCGCCCAAGAAAAAACCGGGCCTTTGCGAAAAAGGCCCGGTTTGCTTTTTTGTGTGGCTGCAAGACAGGAATCGCGTGCGCAGCCCGTCGAGGTCAGCGTTCGTTTGCGACCGCGCTGGGGCGTTGCTGTGCCATGTCATCCTCGCGCGGGGGGCGACCGATCACGTCCTTAAGCTCGTCCAGTTCGATGAAGTTGTCGGCCTGGCGGCGCAGGTCGTCAGAGATCATCGGCGGCTGGCTGCGGATCGTTGAAACAACAGAGACGCGAACGCCCTGGCGTTGCAGGCTTTCGATCAGCGGGCGGAAGTCCCCGTCGCCCGAGAACAGAACGATGTGATCCACACGCGGAGCAAGCTCCATCGCGTCGACCGCCAGTTCGATGTCCATGTTGCCTTTGACCTTACGCCGGCCCATGGAGTCGGTGTATTCCTTGGCCGGCTTGGTCACCATGGTGAAGCCGTTGTAGTTCAGCCAATCAACCAGGGGGCGAATGGGAGAGTATTCGTCATTCTCTAGAAGCGCGGTGTAGTAAAAGGCACGGAGCAATTTGCCGCGGCGCATGAACTCTTGGCGCAGAAGTTTGTAGTCGATGTCGAAACCTAATGCTTTCGCGGCGGCATACAAATTAGACCCGTCGATGAACAGCGCGAGCCGTTCGTCTTTATAAAACATAAAACGTCCTTTCGAAAAACGCCCCGCCTGCCTGTTTCCGTGAGTGTCTTGGTGAATTAAGACAGGGCGTATCGGGCGAAAATATGTATTTTTAAGTATGCTGCAAGGCACCCAAAGGGTCAAAAGGGACATTGAGTTGATGCAATTCCGGTCAGATATACTGATTGCCGTGGGGTCAAATCAGCGATCTTCCGCCGGAACGCCCGAAGACACGCTGAAAATGGCCTACTCACGAATCGTTGAAGCGGGCGGAGTGATTCGCGCCGCCAGCCCGTTTTATGCGACACCATGCTTTCCCGCCGGGGCAGGGCCGGACTATGTCAACGCCGCACTCGCCTTAAAGTGGAGCGCGTCGCCGCAGGACATCATCGCTGCGTTGCACCGGATCGAGGCGGACCTGGGGCGCGAGCGGGTGCAGCGGTGGGGGCAGCGCACGGTTGACCTGGACCTGATCGCGGTGGGGGACCTTTTGCGGCCCGATCTTGAAACTTACACCCGTTGGCGCGATCTGCCGCTGGACCGGCAGATGAAAGAGGCCCCCGATCAGTTGATCCTGCCGCATCCGCGAATGCACGAGCGCGCCTTTGTGCTGGTGCCGCTGGCAGATGTCGCACCCGATTGGGTGCATCCTGTCACCGGGCAAAGCGTGGTGCAGATGCGCGATGCGCTGGACCCTGCGTTGCGGGCCGAGGTCAAACCCGTGTGAGCGGCGGCGCTGCGTCGCTGTGACACCTGTTTTCGCCTTGTCATCAGGGGCGGAAGCGCCTAAATACACGGCTTCTGATGTTATTGTCCGATGCAGGAGCACCCAAATGGCCCGCGTAACAGTCGAAGATTGCGTAGATAAGGTTCCAAACCGTTTCGAACTGGTGATGCTTGCCGCACACCGGGCGCGCGAAATTTCGGCAGGCTCTGCTGTCACTGTCGACCGCGACAACGACAAGAACCCCGTTGTTTCCCTGCGCGAGATCGCAGAAGAAACCCAAGGTGCCGACGACCTGCGCGAGCGGATGATCGAAAGCAACCAGAACCAGATCGAAGTTGACGAGCCGGAAGAAGACGCAATGGCGTTGCTGATGGGTCAGGAAACCGCTGACAAGCCAGACGAAGACAGCATGACCGAAGAAATGCTGCTGCGTCAGTTGATGGCGGCTCAGGGACAAGGCTAACGCCTTAAGGTGCGGACCAAATGATCTCTGCCGATGACCTGATCGCGCTGGTCCGCAACTATAACCCCAAGACAAATGAAAAGCATATTCGTGCCGCCTATGACTACGGCGCGAAGATGCACGAAGGGCAGTTCCGCCACTCGGGAGAGCCGTATTTCACGCATCCCGTGGCCGTCGCCGCGATCCTGACAGAGCAGCAACTGGATGATGCCACGATCATCACCGCGCTGCTGCACGATACGATCGAGGACACCAAAGCATCCTATAAAACGGTATCAGAGCTGTTTGGCGATGATGTGGCCACGCTGGTTGACGGCGTGACCAAGCTGACCAATTTGCAGCTGAGTTCGCTGGAAACCAAACAGGCCGAGAATTTCCGCAAGCTGTTCATGGCCATGTCCAAGGACATGCGGGTGATTCTGGTCAAGCTGGCCGACCGTCTGCACAACATGCGCACGATCAAATCCATGCGTGTCGACAAACAGGTGCAGAAAGCCCGCGAGACGATGGATATTTTCGCGCCGCTGGCGGGGCGCATGGGTATGCAGTGGATGCGCGAAGAGCTGGAGGATCTGGCCTTTCGCGTGCTGAACCCGGAAGCGCGTGCGTCGATCATCCGCCGCTTTGTCACCCTGCAACGTGAAACCGGCGACGTGATCCAACGGATCACCAACGACATGCGGCACGAGCTGGAAAAGGCGGGCATCGAGGCAGATGTCTTTGGTCGCGCGAAAAAGCCGTTTTCGATCTGGCGCAAAATGCAGGAAAAGGATCTGAGCTTTTCGCGGCTGTCGGACATTTACGGGTTCCGGCTGATCACCGACAGCGAAGAGGATTGTTACCGCGCGCTGGGTGCCATTCACCAACGGTGGCGGGCGGTTCCGGGCCGGTTCAAGGATTATATCAGCCAGCCCAAGACCAACGGCTATCGGTCGATCCACACCACCGTGTCGGGCCGTGACGGCAAGCGGGTCGAGGTGCAGATCCGCACCCGCCAGATGCATGACGTGGCCGAAAGCGGCGTGGCGGCGCATTGGTCCTATCGGGACGGCGTGCGGTCGCAGAACCCGTTTGCGGTTGATCCGGTCAAATGGATTGCAGGCCTGACCGAACAGTTCAACGACGAAGACGATCACGACGATTTTCTCGAAGCGGTCAAGCTTGAGATGTATTCGGATCAGGTGTTCTGCTTTACGCCCAAGGGCGACGTGGTCAAGCTGCCGCGCGGGGCGACACCGATTGATTTCGCCTATGCCATCCACACGCGGATCGGCAACGCCTGCGTCGGCGCCAAGGTGGACGGTATGCGGGTGCCGCTGTGGACGCGGGTGAAAAACGGCCAGTCGGTCGAGATCATCACCGCCGAAGGTCAGACACCGCAGGCCACATGGCTTGAGATTGCCACCACCGGCAAGGCCAAGTCGGCGGTGCGCCGGTCGCTGCGCGAAGCGGACCGCGAGCGGTTTATCAAGCTGGGTCACGAACTGGCACGCTCGGCGTTTTCCAACGTGGGCCGCAAGGCGACGGACAAGGCGCTGGACACCGTGGCCAAACACCTGCGGCTGTCGTCGGGCGACGAGGTGCTGGCGCGTCTGGGCAGTGCAGAGCTGACGGGGCGCGAAGTGGTGCAGTCGATCTATCCCGATCTGGCCCCGAAAGCGGGCAAGAAGGTGGACAAGCGCCGCGCGGTGATCGGTCTGTTGCCGGGGCAAAGTTTTGATCGCGCGACCTGCTGCCAGCCTTTGCCGGGCGAGCGGATCGTGGGCATTACCTATCGCGGGCAAGGGGTGGTCGTGCATTCGATCGACTGCGAGCGGCTGGTGGATTTCGATGACCAGCCCGACCGCTGGCTGGACCTGCACTGGCACGACGGCAGCCATCCGGCGGTCTATGGGGCCACGCTGGATATGACGATTGGCAACGATGCGGGCGTTTTGGGCCGGATCTGCACCTTGATCGGGGACAGCAGCGCAAATATTTCCAATCTGGAGTTTCTGGACCGGAAACCGGACTTTTACCGGCTGCTGATAAATGTTGAACTGCGCGACGTGGAGCATTTGCATTCGCTGATGCTGACACTGGAAGCCGAAAGCGAGGTTGCGTCTATCGAACGCTTCCGCGATGTCACGAAGGGTGCGGCCGACCCGGCACGTACCAACTGAACCCGAACGGGAAGGACCCTGACCCGGTGATCTTCAAACGTCGAGATCCCAAACCGTTCCTGCGCGCATTGGCCGAGGCCCTGTGGCCGCGCGGTGGTTGGACCCGTGCGTTTCACTATGTCAAACATCGGGTGCGGCGGCTGCCCGACACGCCCGAGCGCATCGCGCGGGGCATCTGGGCCGGTGTGTTCACCACGTTCACGCCGTTCTACGGGTTGCATTTCGTGGTTGCGGCACTTGTCGGCAAGGCGATGCGGGGCAATCTGCTGGCGGCGTTGATGGCCACGTTTTTTGGCAATCCGCTGACCTATGTGCCCATCGGCATTGCATCGCTGAAAACCGGGCACTGGCTGTTGGGCACCCGCATGGCGCCCGACGAGCACCGGTCGTTTGGTGGCAAGTTCTATGATGCGGGGACCGATTTGTGGGACAACCTGATCGCCGTGTTTCAGGGACACCCGACAGACTGGACCGGGTTGGACCGGTTTTTCCATGATGTGTTTTTCCCCTATCTGGTGGGGGGCATCATTCCCGGGATCATCTGCGGCACCATCGCCTATTATATTTCCGTACCGCTGTTGCGCGCCTATCAGAAGCGGCGCAAGGGGGCGATCAAGGCCAAGTTCGAGGCGCTGAAGGCCAAGGCTGCGGAAAAGGCTGCGGCCAAGGCGGCCAGCAAGTCCGAGGCGCGCACCGAACAGGATTAGGGGGCTCTGCCCCCGCGCCTTGCGGCGCGCCCCCGGAGTTTACCCGGCAAGATGAAGTTGCGATGTATCGGTACAAAGAAGGCCTCGCGCTTGGGCGCGTCGGGCATTAGGCTGCGGCGCAAAATACGGTCTGGAGTAGCTTATGAAACCGCTTGGTCCCCTTCGTCTGGGGGTGAACATTGATCACGTGGCCACGGTGCGCAATGCGCGTGGTGGCGACACGCCGGACCCACTGCGCGCCGCGCGGATCGCACAAGAGGCGGGCTGTGACGGCATCACGGCGCATTTGCGCGAGGACCGCAGACATATTTCGGACGCCGACATCGAGGGGTTGATGGAGGTGCTGACGGTGCCGCTGAACTTCGAGATGGCGGCCACCGACGAGATGCAGCAGATCGCCCTGCGCCACCGTCCCCACGCGGTGTGCATCGTGCCGGAGAAACGCGAGGAACGCACGACCGAAGGCGGGCTGGAAGTGGCGCGCGAGGAAAACAAGCTGGCGCATTTTATCGCGCCCTTGCGCGATGCCGGCTGCCGTGTGTCTATCTTTATCGGTGCGGACCAGCGCCAGATCGAAGCGGCGCACCGCATTGGGGCGCAGGTGATCGAGCTGCATTCGGGCGCCTATTGCGATGCCCACCACGAAGGCCGCTTTGACGACCGCGACCGCGAGCTGGAGGCGCTGCGCGAGATGTCGAGCTTCGCACACAGTTTGGGGCTCGAGGTGCATGTGGGCCACGGGCTGACCTATGAAACGGTGCAGCCGGTTGCGGCCTTTCCCGAGGTGATGGAGCTGAACATCGGGCATTTCCTGATTGGCGAGGCGATCTTTCGCGGCTTGCAGCCCGCCATCGCCGAAATGCGCCGCCTGATGGATGACGCCCGTGGCTGAGTATCGTTTCAACATCCCGCGGTTTGCCACGTTTTACCTGGGGCTGAGCATCGGCCTGCCGGTGCTGATTTATCTGATCCGCCAGTATCTGGGGTTCGACCTGAGTTCAGGCGGGATTTCGTTGATCCCGATCATGCTGACGACGCTGAACGAAGGCGCGCGGTTTGTGCGCGCGACGGGGCGGCGGCCTGATAATCGTGAAGCGTGGAAGATGGCGGGGCTGTTTGCGCTGCTCGGGGTCATGTTTTCGATGCTGCTGGCGGCGGTTGTGCTGGTGGTGGCCCCTGCGTTTCTGGGCGATTTGTCCAGTCTGGGCGTCGGGTTTATCGCGGTGATGGTGGCGGTGATGGCCATTGTCTACGTGCTGGTGGCACGCGTATTCTTTGCCTTGGGGGCCCGCAGCGAGGTGAAGCGGCTGCCATGATCCTGGGCATTGGCACCGATCTGGCGAATATCGAGCGTATCCAAGGCACGCTGGACCGCTTTGGCGACCGGTTTCGCAACCGCGTGTTCACGGAAGTTGAACAGGCCAAATCCGAGCGGCGTAAGGACGTGGCCGGCACCTATGCCAAACGCTGGGCCGCGAAAGAGGCCTGTTCCAAGGCGCTGGGCACCGGCCTGCGCATGGGGATTTCGTGGCGTGATATGGCGGTCAGCAACTTGCGCACCGGACAGCCGGTGATGCATGTGACCGGCTGGGCCGCCGAGCGGCTCGCGGCGATGACCCCCGCAGGGCACGAAGCGATCATTCACGTGACGCTGACCGACGACCACCCGTGGGCGCAGGCCTTTGTGCTGATCGAAGCGCGGCCCATAGCAGGTTGAGCGATTGGCCGCATGTGGCCTGCCTTGACACCTTGACGCTGCACCCGCATGTAGCAGCGTGACCCAAGCAGGAGCGCCCCCATGGCTGCCAAGGAAAAGTCCGGCAACGGATTCGTCGAAACGATCAAGACCATTGTCTATGCGCTGCTGATCGCAGGTGTGTTCCGCACCCTGTTCTTTCAGCCGTTCTGGATTCCGTCCGGGTCGATGAAAGAGACGCTGCTGATCGGTGATTTCCTGTTCGTGAACAAGATGGTCTACGGCTATTCCTATGCGTCCTGCCCCAGCATCGTAATCCAGCGCCTTGGCATTGATGTGGATGCCGAAGACATCTGCGGTGTCTTTGACGGCGACAACACGCGTTTGTTCGGCGGCACGCCGAAACATGGCGACGTGGTGGTGTTCCGTCATCCGGTGTCGGGGCGTGATTATATCAAGCGGCTGATCGGTTTGCCGGGGGACACGGTGCAGGTCAAGGACGGGATCGTGATCCTGAACGGAGAGCCGTTGCCACAGGAACCCAGCGGCACCTTTACCGAAACCATGGCGCGCCAGGGGCCGCAAGGGCTGGTGCCGCGCTGTGAAAACGGACCGGTGGGCGAAGGCGGCGATTGCACCAAGTCGGAATATACCGAGACGATGCCCAACGGCGTCAGCTATACTGTGCTGAACACGGGCAATCAAAGTTCGGACAACACCAATGTGTTCCAGGTGCCCGAGGGGCAGTATTTCTTTATGGGCGACAACCGCGACAATTCGCTGGACAGCCGGTTTTCGCAACTGGCCGGCGGTGTCGGCTTTGTTCCTTATGAAAACCTGATCGGGCGCGCGGACCGGATCATGTTCTCGTCCGCGGGGCGGTCGATGCTGTTCTTCTGGACCTGGCGCGGCGACCGGTTCTTCAAAGGTATTTACTAGGCGTTTAGATGAAAATTTCGAGCGAACTCAAAGACTTTGAACAACGCATCGGACACGAGTTCGCCGATCCCGCGCTGCTGACCGAGGCGGTGACGCACGCGTCGATGTCGTCGCCGACGCGGGGCGACAACCAGCGGCTTGAGTTTCTGGGCGACCGTGTGCTGGGGCTGGCGATGGCGCAGGCGCTGCTTGAGGCGGACACCGACGCCGCCGAGGGCAAGCTGGCACCGCGTTTCAATGCGCTGGTGCGCAAGGAAACCTGTGCCGATGTGGCCCGCGAGATCGACGTGGGTGCCGTTCTGCGGCTGGGGCGGTCTGAAATGCTGTCGGGTGGCCGCCGCAAAGAGGCGCTGCTGGGCGATGCGATGGAGGCGGTGATCGCCGCCGTTTATCTGGACGCGGGCTTTGACGTGGCGCAGGCGATGGTCATCCGGCTGTGGGGCAAGCGCATCAAGGATGTTGACGCAGACGCCCGCGATGCCAAGACTGCGATGCAGGAATGGGCACAGGCCCAAGGGCTGCAACCGCCGCGCTATGTCGAGGTGCACCGCGAGGGGCCGGACCACGCGCCGGTGTTCACAATTGCCGCGAAGCTGACCAATGGGGCCAGCGCGCAGGCCACTGCCAAATCGAAACGTCAGGCCGAACAGGCCGCTGCCGCCGCATTGCTGGCGCAAATGGAGAAGACCCAATGAGCACCCGCGCCGGTTTCGTCGCCCTGATCGGAGAGCCGAACGCCGGCAAATCCACCCTGTTGAACCGCATGGTCGGGGCCAAGGTGTCGATCGTCACCCACAAGGTCCAGACCACGCGCGCGCGCATTCGCGGTGTTGCCATCGAGGGCGATGCGCAGATCGTGTTCGTGGACACCCCCGGCCTGTTTCAGCCGCGCCGCCGGCTGGACCGCGCGATGGTGGCCGCTGCGTGGGGCGGAGCTGCGGATGCCGATGTGGTGGTTCTGATGGTCGAGGCGCACCGTGGTGTGTCCGAGGGTGTGGAGCGCATTCTGGAGGGTCTGGCGACCGTCGGCGAAGGCCGCAAGGTCGCGCTGGCGATCAACAAGATCGACCGCGTGGAATCGCAGGTTTTGCTGGGGCTGACCAAGGATCTGAACGAACGCTATGCCTTTGTCGAAACCTTCATGATTTCGGCCGAGAAAGGCTTTGGCGTGGATGCGCTGCGCACATGGCTGGGCGGGCAGTTACCCGACGGCCCGTGGCTGTACCCTGAAGATCAGATTGCCGACCTGCCGATGCGCATGATCGCCGCCGAGATGACCCGCGAAAAGCTGACGCTGCGGCTGCATCAGGAACTGCCCTATCAGTTGACGGTCGAAACCGAGAACTGGGAAGAGCGCAAAGATGGCACCGCGCGGATCGACCAGGTGGTCTATGTCAGCCGCGATGGCCACAAGGGCATCGTTCTGGGCAACAAGGGCGAGACGATCAAATCGGTCAGCAAGGCCAGCCGCGCTGAGCTGGAAGAGTTTCTGGGTCGTCGTGTGCACCTGTTCCTGCAAGTCAAGGTGCGCGAGAAGTGGCAGGAAGAGGCCGAGCGGTATTCGCAGATGGGGCTGGATTTCAAAGATGGCAACGCCTGATATTCTGGCCAGCCGACCCTCCGGGGGGAGTTTATCGGGCAAGATGAAGCCATGAGCCGTCTGACGGCACGGTTCTGGGTTGATGCCTATCTGACGCGGCTGCGGTTGTTCGATATTCCGGGGTTTGTCGTGTCGCATGGCGATGACACGGGCGGCGCGGTTCTGGTCAAGCTGAACACGCTGGACGGGCAGGCGGTGGTGTTTCACCGCAGTTTCGATCTGCAAAGCGATGCGCGGGTCTGGGCCGAGTTGTCCCGCGGACCCGAGGCCGATGTGGACGCTGTGGTGACGCGGCAGCGCGGATTTGACCCCGACCTGTGGGTGGTCGAGGTCGAGGATCGTTCTGGGCGGCATCTGCTGGATCACGACGGGCTGGGCTGAGCGTGGACTGGCGGGGCACGGGCATATTGCTGTCGGCGCGCAAACACGGCGAAACCTCTGTCATTATCGACGTGTTCACCGAAGATCGCGGGCGTCATGCGGGCGTGGTGCGGGGTGGCACCAGCCGCAAGATTGCGCCGATCCTGCAACCGGGCGCGCAACTGGATGTCGCGTGGCGGGCGCGGCTTGAGGATCACATCGGCAGCTTTAGCGTAGAGCCTGTGCGCAGCCGCGCGGCGCAGGCGATGGGCGACCGGCTGTCGCTGGCGGGTTTGAACGCGGTGACGGCGCTGTTGTGTTTTTGCCTGCCCGAGCGCGAGGTGCACGCGCCGCTGTACCGGCGGACCGAGGCGCTGCTGGACCTGATGGGGCAGGCCGATTTGTGGCCGCTCGCCTACTTACGCTGGGAATTGGCCTTGCTGGAAGAGATGGGCTACGGGCTGGACCTGTCGGCCTGCGCGGTCACCGGCGCGACCGAGGGGCTGGTCTATGTCTCGCCCCGGTCGGGGCGGGCGGTGTCGGCAGAGGGGGCAGGCGAATGGGTGGACCGGATGCTGCCCTTGCCCGAAGTTTTACGCGGGCGTGGCGATGCACCGGATGCAGAGATTGTCCAGGGCTTGCGGACCACCGGATATTTCCTGGAGACGCATCTGGCCGCCGATCAGGGCAACCGCGCCTTGCCTGTGGCCCGTGCGCGGTTTGTCGAGACGTTCAGTCGGCAGCTCTGAACATCATCTCGCGGCCTTTTTCGTTCTTCAGGATCATCACGTCGCCCAGCACTTCGATCAAGGTCATGTCTTGCAGGGCCGTGAAATAGCGGGTTTCGTCACCCAGCGCCGGACAGGCGCGGCGGGTGCTGCGCAGGGGGCCGGTTTTGAACCACGGGTAGGGCACCGACATCGTGCCCGAGAAGCCGTTGCAGGGACCGCGCCCTTCGATCTTGTCCGCTTCGGGAAAGCTGAGCGTGGCCATGGCATCAAAGTGCTGGCCGTCGATTTCGGTCAGGGTCCACGTTTTGCCACCGGCACCATAGGCGCGGGCGGTTTCATCTGCTTTGCAGGACATGGCGAAGGTCAGGGCGAAGATCAGGGCAATACGCATGGCGCTGACTAGCGCAATGCCAGCACAAGGTCGATCAAAGCGGTATAGGCGTTGGCGGAATCGTGCCGTTTGGATTTGGGCAGCATCGGCATTCCGATCAACGCGCCATAGGCGGCGCGGGCAAAGTCCGGGTTTTTCAGGCCCAGTTGCAGCAGCAGGGTTGCCATGTAGGTCAGCCGTTCTGCATCGACCTGTGCCAGCGCATCGGCAGCGCCTTTGTGTTCCTGCGCCCAGGACCGGATCGCGGGGGCTGTCGTGTCGTCCAGCACGTGGGCGCCAAAGTCTTGCAGGCGGGTGGCGGCGTTGCCTTGTCCTTCGAGCAGGGCGACCACATCGGCGAAGGCCCGGCTTTTCCAGTGGTCCAGCAGTGCGTCGTGAAAGGCGGGGACATCAGCGAAATGCCAGTAGAACGACCCCTTGGTCGTGCCCAGGCGGCGTGCCAGCGGTTCGGCCCGCAGCGCAGGCGGACCATCGCTGCGCAAGGCGGTAAGGCCTGCGTTGATCCACTTCTCGCGATTGAGACGGGCGTGTTTCATAGGAACGGGTGTAGAGGGTCGCCTGTCACCTCGCAAGCGGCATATGCTGCACGTGCAGCATATGCGTGGACGCTTGCGACGGATTTGGGCGCCGTGCCTGTTAAACGGGCTGTTTGACGGGGTTCAACCCAGCAAGCGGCGGGCGATGACCTGTGCCTGAATTTCGCCTGCGCCCTCGAAGATGTTGAGGATTCGGGCGTCGCACAGGACGCGGCTGATCTTGTATTCCAGCGCAAAGCCGTTGCCGCCGTGGATTTGCAGGCCGTTGTCGGCCGCCGCCCATGCCACGCGGGCGCCCAGCAGCTTGGCCATGCCGGCCTCGACGTCGCAGCGACGGCCCTGATCTTTCTCGAAGGCGCTGAAATAGGTCAGTTGGCGGGCGATCATGATCTCGACGGCCATCATCGCCAGCTTGTTGGCAACGCGTGGGAATTCGATCAGCGATTTGCCGAACTGCTTGCGGTCCTGGGCATATTGCATCGAGATATCCAGCGCCGATTGCGCCACGCCGATGGCGCGGGCTGCGGTCTGGATGCGGGCGCTTTCGAAGGTTTCCATGAGTTGTTTGAAACCCTTGCCCTCTTCACCGCCCAGCAGGTTTTCACCTTTGACGTGGAAGCCGTCGAAAGCCAGTTCGTATTCTTTCATGCCGCGATAGCCCAGCACCTCGATCTCGCCGCCGGTCATCCCGTCGGTGGGGAAAGGGTTGGCATCGTCGCCGGGGGTCTTTTCGGCCAGGAACATCGACAGGCCCTTGTAGTCGGTCGTGTTCGGATCGGTGCGCGCCAGCAAGGTCATCACATGCGTGCGTGCCGCGTGGGTGATCCATGTCTTGTTGCCGGTGATCTTGTAGTCGTCCCCGTCCTTGACGGCGCGGGTGCGCAAGGCCCCAAGGTCCGATCCGGTGTTGGGTTCGGTGAACACGGCTGTTGGCAGCGTCTCGCCCGAGGCCAAGGCAGGCAGCCACTTGGCCTTTTGCGCGTCGGTGCCGCCCGCAATGATCAGTTCTGCGGCGATTTCCGAGCGCGTGCCCAGCGAGCCGACACCGATATAGCCGCGCGAGAGTTCTTCCGAGACCACGCACATCGACGCCTTGGACAGGCCAAGGCCGCCGTGTTCTTCGGGGATGGTCAGACCGAAGACGCCCATTTCGGCCAGCTCGTTGATCACCTCGATCGGGATCAGTTCGTCCTTGAGGTGCCAGTCGTGTGCAAAAGGTTCGACTTTTTCCAGCGCGTAGCGGCGGAATTGTGCGCGGATCATTTCCAGCTCTTCGTCCAGACCGGTGGCGCCCACCGTGATCTCGGCATTGCGTTCCTGCATGAGCGCGACCAGACGGATGCGGGCGGACTGGGTATTGCCGGTCCGGATCAGCGTCATGGTGGCGGGCGCAGACAGGCCCGCGATGTCGTCTGTGGTCAGGCCCATGTCGTGCGGGCGCAGGATTTCGCCCTGGTTCATCGGGATGCCGCCCTGGATCTGGCCCAGATATTCGCCCACGCCGATTTGCAGGATCAGCTTTTCCACTTCGCCGAACTGGCCGTTTTCATCCAGTGTTGTGGCCCATTTCTGCATCTGGTGCAGGGCCTGAACGTAGGTGGCAAGCCATGCCAGCCCGTGGGCCGCCGTCTGGTTCTGTTCGACAAGGGTGGCCGACACGCGGCCGTTTTCGCTGAGCACGCCGCGCAGTCTGTCCTTGGCCGCCTCCAGAATCGCATCGACCGGCGCAATGGCGTCTGCGGTTTTTGCCAAAAGATCGTCCAGAATCACCGAAGTGGTCGAAGTCATGTCTTGTCCGTCGTGTGCCATGGCTCACATCCCCTTGTTTGCTTGCGGTTCGAGATAGTTCCTTCGCAGGTGCAGCGCAACTTATTTGCGTACAAGTGCGGCAATTTGATCGAAAGTTACGCGGTGTTTTTGCACGTGCAGCCGCGAATGAGGGTGGTATAGCGGGTTTATGGACATTTTTCTGACTTTGCTGACACCGACCCAACTGGGTCTTGCCGTGGCAATCGCGCTGTTGGCGGGGTTTGTAAAAGGGGTTGTGGGCTTTGCCATGCCGATGATCTTTGTGTCGGGGCTGTCCAGCTTTCTGGCGCCCGAACTGGCGCTGGCGATGCTGATGCTGCCGACGTTGGCGACCAATGGCATACAGGCGCTGCGCCAGGGGCCGCGTGCCGCGTGGGAATCGATTGCCCGGTTCAAGGTCTACATGATCGTCGGGGGTGTTGTGCTGATCCTGAGTGCGCAACTGGTCAATGTGCTGCCGATGCAGGTGATGCTGCTGATCATCGGCGTGCCGGTGACCGGCTTTGCGCTGATGCAGATCGTCGGCTGGACCCTGACCATGAGCGGCCAAAGCACCACCTTCGAGGTGGTTATCGGCGTGGTTGCCGGGTTCCTTGGCGGGATCTCGGGGATTTGGGGGCCGCCGACGGTGATGTATCTGACGGCGCTTGGCACACAGAAACACGACCAGATGCGCGCGCAGGGCGTGATCTACGGGTTGGGGGCTGTGTCACTGGTGGGGGCGCACATCGGATCGGGCGTGCTGAATGCGGCGACCTGGCCGCTGAGTGCGGCGATGATCGTGCCGTCGCTGATCGGGATGTTCTGCGGTCGTCAGATCATGGACCGGATCGACCAGGTGGTGTTCCGACGCGCGACGCTGTTCGTGCTGCTTGTGGCAGGGCTGAACCTGATGCGCCGCGCATTGGTGGGGTGACCCTTAGGCCGATCTGGCGACCGTGCGGCCGGACACGTCTTCGATGAAGGTGACGATGCGCGATTTGATCTGTTCGTCGTCGATCGAGGCGACGGCGCTTACGATGTCCAGTCCGGGATCGCGTGCGGTAGAATCGCTGACGTCTTGCAGGCCTTCAAAGAAATAAGAGGTTGGAACATCCAGGATGCGCGACAGGTCATAAAGGCGGCTTGCTGCGATGCGGTTGGAGCCAATTTCGTATTTTTGAATTTGTTGAAAAGAAAGTTTTAGGTGCCGGGCGACATCTGTTTGCGACATACGGCGCAACGTGCGTGCCTGCTTCAGCTTACGACCAACATGAATATCTACGGGATGAGACATCTGTTTAAGTACCTCCGGTTGTAACTCTGGCAGTGATCCAAGAATTGTTGGCCATAATCAAGTGCCTAGATTTATACATTTGTGGTATATTTATATTGCAACACTGGATGATTTATGCACCCTTAATGGTAGCCGTGATGGATAAGGGGTCGTCAAATCACACGCAGGCCTACGAATTTTCAGCAAGAACACCAGCCGCTTCTGTTTGAAATGTTGCGATCGTTTGCGACTTTGGCGCGTCATTTAAACCTTTCGCGCGCTGTTGAAGAGCTGGGCAGCACCCGTCAAACGGTCCGGCGGCACATTACTTTTCTTGAGCAGGCCAAGGGTTTTGAGCTGTTTCGAATCAGGGACCGGCGCTACGAGCTGACCGAACGCGGTGCCAGCGCACTGCCCGAGGCGTTGACGTTGCTGTCGCGCGGGACTGCGTGGCTGAGTTCCGAGGTTGGTTTCGAATACGGGATGCTGCGGATTGCCAAGGTCGAAGGCGACTGGCGGTTTTACCTGCAACAGCGCCCCCTGTCAGAGATTTGGGTGCACGGATCAAGCTTTCTGCGCAACAGCGTGCGGTGTTGGGCCGACGCCGGTGGCAATATCGAACATCCAGCGTTTCAGCCCGTGCGTCCCTACGCCATGGTGTTTCGCCCCAACGACCAGCAGTGGGTTTGCGTGGACGTGGGGCGCGAGTCGTCGTTCGCCACATGGTTCGGCTGGGAATGGCAAAGCAGTTCGATCGGGCGCACGCTTGAGGCGTTGCCGGGCGGGCCGTTGATCGGCGACATCATGGAAGGCACCTTTCACGAGATCGCGGCCAACCACGGGCTGCGCTTTGATCACATCCACACCACGGTGGCGCGCAAGCCCGATACACCGCTTGTCCCGCTTAGCTATTCGCGGCTTTTGCTGGGGTCGCGGTTTCCCGATGGCAGTTTTGCGCTGGTCAATATTATCGAGCGGACCAACGCGCTGGAGATTGACGAACTGCCTGCGGAGTATCTGAATTCCATGGATCCAAGTCTGGAAATGCAGGTCAGCATCTGACCGGGCTGATTGTTGCGCGCCGACGCGCGCTTTGGCCTGTTGTCTGCGGCGGTGCGTCTTGCCGATGCAAATGATGCTGTTCTGGTGTATGGACTGTGGCGTAAATGTTGCCAAGGCAGAGGTCAAAAGGCCGTTTGCCTGCTGTTGCTATTTCAACCTGTGCGCCATACCGGGAGAAACCTGATGAGCATACACGACATATTTGAAGGGTCGCGTTTGCTGACCGAGACGGTGGAGTTGCTGGCGCAGCGCCAACTGTATCTGACGGTCGGAGACGATTTTAATCATTACAAAGCTTTGATTTCCCAATACCGGCCCAACCAGCCGGTCAGCCTGCCGTTTGATCCTGCCCAATCGGATCTGTCGGGCGGTCAGGGGTTTTGGTCGGTTGGCCGCAATCCCCAAGGCAAGATCGTGCAGACGCAGGCGGTGCGGTTGATCGACCTTCAGGGGCAGACGCTGGCCGATTACATGGAGCGCAATTTCCGCGCCTATCCGCCGTCGGGCGTGCCGATTGATCTGGACGATTCCTGGTACAGGTCGGGGCCCGGGGCGCGGCGGATGTCGGGGCTGGTGTGCTATCACGGCGAGATGTGGATCAACCCCGAAGAGGGCAACTATCGCGGACGCGGGATCGTCGACATTCTGGCGCGCTTTGCCTTTCTCAGCAGCCAGTTGCATTGGCAACCCGATTATGTGTTCGGGTTCATGCCCCGTGCGATCGCGCGCCGTGGTCTGGCCGAGCGCGAGGGGTACATGCATGTGGACCCACTGTGCCTAAGCTGGAAGATCACCGGCCAGAACAAGCCGGTCGAGGGCAACATGGTCTATATGGGCCACGAGGACATCCAGCATATCATTCAGGTGCCGCTCGAACTGGCCGCCTGATCGCAGCACTCAGGACGTTGCACCCATGAAAAAGCCCCCGCGCCAGATCGGCTGCGGGGGCTTTTGTCGTTCGGGGCCCGGGGCCGCGCGGCTTAGCCGATGGCGGCGGCGCGCACGTCTTCGTCGATGTGCGGCAGGTACTGTTCAAAGTTCGTGGCGAACATTTCGACCAGTTTGTCGGCTTGACGGTCATAGCTTTCGGGATTGTCCCAGGTGCGGCGGGGGTCCAGCAGGATGTCGGCCACACCGTCCACGGCAACGGGCACTTCGAAACCAAAGTTCGGGTCTTTGCGGAACTTGGCGTTGCCCAGGCTGCCGTCAAGCGCGGCGGTCAGCAGTGCGCGGGTTGCGCGGATCGGCATCCGGCTGCCGGTGCCATAGGCGCCGCCGGTCCAGCCGGTGTTGACCAGCCAGCAGGTCGCGCCGTGCTGTGCGATCTTTTCGCGCAGCAGGTTGCCGTACACTTCGGGACGGCGGGGCATGAACGGCGCACCGAAGCAGGTCGAGAATGTGGGCTCGGGTTCGGTCACGCCGCGCTCTGTTCCGGCCACCTTGGACGTGAAGCCCGACAGGAAGTGGTACATCGCCTGCGCCGGTGTCAGGCGCGCGATGGGGGGCAGAACACCAAAAGCATCGCATGTCAGCATGATGATGTTCTTGGGGTGGCCGCCCAGTGCGGTTTTCGATGCGTTCGAGATATAGTGCAGCGGATAGGCGCAGCGCATGTTCGCGGTCAGGCTGTCATCGGCAAAATCCAGATCCTTGGTTTCTTCGTCAAAGATCATGTTTTCGATCACGGTGCCGAATTTCTCGGTCGTGGCGTAGATTTCCGGCTCGGCCTCGGCGCTGAGGTTGATCGTTTTGGCATAGCAGCCGCCTTCGAAGTTGAAGGTGCCGCGGTCGGACCAGCCATGTTCGTCATCGCCGATCAGTGTGCGCGACGGGTCGGCCGACAGGGTTGTCTTGCCGGTGCCGCTAAGGCCGAAGAACACGGCGGTGTCAACAGGGTTGCCCGTGGCATGGTTGGCCGAGCAGTGCATCGGCATCACGCCTTTTGCGGGCAGCATGTAGTTCAGCAGGGTGAACACCGATTTCTTGTTCTCGCCTGCATATTCGGTGCCGCCGATCAGGATGATCTTGCGGTCAAAGTTCAGGGCGATCACGGTGTCGGACTTGCAGTCGTGTTTTGCGGGGTCCGCTTTGAACGACGGGCAGTTGATGATTGTGAAGTCTGCGGTGAAATCTTCCAGGTCTTCGCGATCGGGACGGCGCAGCAGGTGGCGGATGAACAGGCCGTGCCATGCCAGCTCGGTGACCATACGGACGTTGATGGCGTAGGCCGGGTCGGCACCGCCCACCAGATCCTGCACGAAATAATCGCCGCCCTTCATATGGGCCAGCATGTCATTGTACAGCGCATCAAAGCCTGCCTCGGACATCTCGGCGTTGTTTTCCCACCAGATGTTGTCTGCCACGCTGGCGGTTTTGACGACGTGTTTGTCCTTGGGCGAGCGGCCGGTAAATTTGCCGGTGGTCACCAGGAAAGAGCCACCTTTGCCCAAGGTGCCTTCGCCACGGGCAAGCGCGGTTTCAACCAGCGCAGGCTCGATCAGGTTGTAATAGACATTGCCCAGATCCTTGATCCCTTGATCTTCGAGCCGGAAATTCGGGTTCACCCGTCCAGATGTCATATGTCGTCTCCTGTCGCCGCCACGGGCGGATCGTACTAAATTAGGCGCGTCAGCGTCGTGGCCGTCATGGCCTATGGGCCTCTTAACATGACGTTTCCAGACATGAACAGGACGCTTTGGCACAGTTAGCGCCATCACCGCGATCTTTGGCCCATGCACCCTGTTACAGCCCTTTTCGCAGCCTCCCGTATTCGGGGAAAGTGCGTCAATTTAGCCATTCCTAACCAAATTGTGGCGCAATTAGGGCATTAGGGGGGAGTGATTCGCACTTAAAGATTGATTCGACCCAATAAAATCTGGATGTATGGACAAAAAACAATATTGAGCAGCAAAAAGGGTACAGGCAATGTCAAAGATTGCATTGGTGGACGATGACAGGAACATTCTGACATCCGTTTCGATGACGCTCGAGGCTGAAGGCTTTGAGGTTGAGACATATAATGACGGGCAGGCGGCGCTTGACGCCTTTAACAAGGGGCTGCCGGATATGGCGGTTCTGGACATCAAGATGCCCCGCATGGACGGGATGGACCTGTTGCAGCGACTGCGTCAAAAGACGTCGATGCCGGTCATTTTCCTGACATCAAAAGACGACGAGATTGACGAAGTGCTGGGCCTGCGCATGGGCGCCGATGACTACGTCAAGAAACCCTTCAGCCAGCGTTTGCTGGTCGAACGCATTCGTGCCCTGCTGCGTCGCCAGGATGCGGTTGCCACGGATGAAGTGGGCGACACGGAAGACACCAAGGTGATGGAGCGCGGCGATCTGCGTATGGACCCGCTGCGCCATTCGGTTAGCTGGAAGGGCAACGATGTGTCCCTGACCGTGACCGAGTTCCTGCTGTTGCAGGCGCTGGCCCAACGGCCCGGGTTCGTCAAGTCGCGCGACCAGTTGATGGACGTGGCCTATGACGATCAGGTTTACGTGGATGATCGCACCATCGACAGCCACATCAAACGTCTGCGCAAGAAGATGCGGACGGCGGACGATTCCTTTTCGGCGATTGAGACGCTGTACGGGATCGGCTATCGATACAACGAAGAGTGATGCGCGCAAATGGCTCTGGCGGAAAGGAACTTCGTGCGGGATATGGCCCCACCTCCATCACGTGACGGTGACGTTGTGCTGGGCGACGACTGGGTCGCGCCCGACCGTTCGGAAACCGGAAATGAAATCCGGGCCAAGCGTGAACGCCGCGGGCTGTTTTCGCTGCGTGCGTCGCCGCTGACACGCAAGATCATCACATTCAACCTGATCGCGTTGAATGTGCTGGTCGCGGGTATCCTGTATTTGAATTCCTCGCGCGACAGCCTTGCCGTGCAGCGCGCCACGTCGATGGTCAGCGAGGCAGAGCTGATTGCCGACGTGATCGAGGCGCAACTGCCTGCGGGCGCGCCGGTCAATCTGGCGACCGGTGACGGTGTTGATGTGGCGACCACCCTGCAAGGGCTGGACCTGCGCAGCGGCATCGAGGTTCTGGTGTTCGATCCGACAGGCGCATTGGTGTCCAGCATCGAAGGTGCGGCAAATCAGTCGATGGGCCAGCAACCCGGCGGCGCAAGCCGGACCATTCTGACCGACGGACTAAGCTGGCTGTGGTCCAAGCTGTCGTCACCCTTTGCCTCGGACACCGTCGCTGAGGCGCCCAGTGTCGAAGAACAATTGCGCACGATGGTGCCCGGCAGCCTGACCGGCGGCACACAGGTGCAAGACAGCCTTGATACCGCGGGCGGCACGCTGTTCAGCGTCGTTACGCCCATTGTTCAGGGATCGACCACCGTTGGCGTGGTCGGCATTACGTCCGCCGCGGGCGAGATCGACAAGCTGGTGCGCGGCGAACGCGAGCGGGTGTTGCAGATGTTCGTGATTGCCACGTTGGTGTCTGTGGGTCTCAGCCTGGTTCTGGCGTCGACCATCGCCAATCCGCTGGCCGATCTGGCCGCCGCTGCCGAATTGGGCCGCGACCGCAACCAGCGCAAGGTCAATCCCGGACGCATCCGCATTCCCGATCTGACCGCGCGGCCCGATGAAATCGGCCGATTGTCCGGTGCCCTGCGCGGCATGATCGCCGCCCTTTACAACCGCATCGACGGCAACGAACAGTTTGCCGCCGACGTGGCCCACGAGATCAAGAACCCGCTGGCGTCGCTGCGCTCTGCCGTGGGCACGCTGCGGCTGATCAAACGCGAGGACCAGCGCGAAAAGCTGCTGGATGTGATCGACCATGACGTGCGCCGTCTGGACCGGCTGGTCAGCGACATCTCGAACGCGTCGCGGCTGGATTCCGAACTGGTCAAGGAAGAGGAAGAACCCTTTGACCTGCTCAAGATGCTGGGCAACCTAAGCCAGTACCTGGGCGAGGACGCCAAATCGAAGGGCATTGATTTCATCACCAACCTGCCTGCACAGCCCCTGCTGGTCCACGGGCTTGAGGCGCGGCTGGCGCAGGTGTTCGTAAACCTGATCACCAACGCGATTTCCTTTTGCGAGGACGGCGACGCGATCCGCGTCTGGGCCCGCAAAAAGGAAAACCGTGTGCTGGTCGTGGTCGAGGACACGGGCCCCGGCATCCCCGATCAGGCGCTGTCCAAGATCTTTAAACGTTTCTATTCCCAGCGTCCCGAAGAGCATTTTGGCAACAACTCGGGCCTTGGTCTGGCCATTTCAAAACAGATCGTCGAAGCACATGGCGGCGTGATCTGGGCCGAGAACATCCGCCCCACCGATGCCGACATCACCAGCGACCCGCTGGGCGCCCGTTTCGTCGTGGGTCTGCCGGTTTGATATGCCGTCCGGTGCGGCCACGGCCACGCTTCATGCAACGGCAGTGGCCGTGGATGGGCGCGCAGCCCTGATCCTTGGCGCTTCGGGGGCGGGGAAATCGTCGCTTGCGCTGCAATTGATGGCGCTGGGGGCGGTGCTGGTCGCGGACGACCGCACCGTGGTGCAGCGTGATGGCAGCCACATCGTTGCAGATGTCCCCGACACCCTGCGCGGCCTGATCGAGGCACGCGGCGTCGGCATTCTGAATGCGACTTGTGCCGGGCCTGTCCCGGTGTCGGTGGTGATTGATCTGGACCAGACCGAAACACAACGCCTGCCTGCGGCGCACGGTCACAGCCTGTTAGATCTGACGCTGCCTTGCCTTCACAAGTGCGATACTCCAGCTTGGCCCGCGGCGATCATGCAATATCTTAAAGCCGGAAGCGCAAAGATATGACCCAGACCGAACCCACACATAGACGCCTTGTTCTGATCACCGGACCTTCGGGCGCCGGACGGTCCAGTGCAATCCGCGTGCTTGAGGATCTGGGGTTCGAGGTGATCGACAACATGCCATTGCGTCTGATCCGGCCCTTGCTGGACGATCCGTCCAGCACGCGGCCACTCGCTTTGGGGATCGACCCGCGCACCCGCGACTTTTCCGTCAATGCGGTGATGGACGCCATCGGCCAGATCGCCGCCGTGCCCGGGTTGGTGCCCGAACTGCTGTATCTTGATTGTGACACCGATGTGCTGTTGCGCCGCTTTTCCGAAACCCGCCGCAGGCACCCGCTGGCCGATGGTGACCGGCCCGAAGCGGGCATTGCCCGCGAGCTGGAGATGCTGGGGCCCTTGCGGGCGCGGGCCGACATCCTGATCGACACATCGCAGTTGAACGTTCACCAGTTGCGCGCTGCGGTCGAAGAATGGTTCGCGCCGGGCGATCAGGGGCATTTGTCGGTGTCGGTCGAAAGCTTTTCCTACAAACGCGGCCTGCCGCGCAGCGTCGATATGGTGTTTGATTGCCGGTTCCTGAAAAACCCGTACTGGGAACCGTCGTTGCGGGCGGCCAATGGGACCGAAAAGGCGGTTCAGGACCATATCGCCACAGATTCGCGCTATGCGGAGTTTGTCGCCAAGACCACCGATCTCGCGTTATGGTTGTTGCCTGCCTTCGCGGAAGAGGGAAAATCGCATCTGTCGATCGCATTTGGATGTACCGGCGGGCAACATAGGTCGGTTGCCATAGCGGAAACCTGCGCAGTGGCCCTTGCGAAGGCAGGCTGGCAAGTGTCAATTAGGCATCGCGAATTGGACCGCCGGAAAAAGGACGGAGCAGAGTGATCGGAATTGTGATTGTGGCGCATGGTGGACTGGCACGAGAGTATCTCGCTGCCATCGAACATGTTGTCGGATCGCAATCGGGCGTCCGCGCCATCGCGATCGAGGCCAACCATGACCGCGCGGAGAAACAGTCCGAAATTTGCATCGCTGCCGATGAAGTTGATGACGGCGACGGAGTTGTCGTGGTCACCGATCTTTATGGCGGCTCGCCCTCGAACCTGTCGCTGCTGGCCTGCCAGCCGCAGGGGCGCCGCATACTTTACGGCGCGAACTTGCCGATGTTGATCAAACTCGCCAAAAGCCGTCACAAACCCGTTGGCGATGCAGTACGTGCAGCACTGGACGCTGGCAAAAAATATATCGACAGCCAGAACGTCAGCGCAGAAAGCCCGAACCACGTATGACCAAATGCACTTTGAAGATCGTCAACGAAAAGGGCCTGCACGCCCGTGCCTCGGCCAAACTGGTCGAAGTCGTCGAAGCTTTTGACGCCCAGGCCGAAGTGGCCAAGGACGGCATGTCGGCCTCGGGCGACAGTATCATGGGGCTTTTGATGTTGGCAGCCTCCAAAGGAACCTTTATTGACGTTGAAACCTCTGGACCGGATGCCGAGGCACTGGCCGAGGCGCTGACGGCACTGGTCGCTGACAAGTTCGGCGAAGGCGCCTGAGACATCGGCGATCTCGGACCTGACAGCATGACAAAGGGTGACACAGACGTGGTTGACAGCTCGCAGGGCGCACAAGGCTTGACGCAGGCACAAGGCGAAACGGTTACGTTTACCAAATACGACCGTCGCAGCCTGTCCTACGCCTCGACCTTTGACGACCCGTGGAAAGCGTCGTTCATCCGCGTCATGGAAGCGTTCACCGGCAAGCTGACGATCCTGCGTCTGATCCGCAAGTTCGAGCGTCAGGGTGCCCCGCAAGGGCAGGCTTTTTGGCGCGCCTGTCTGGATGTCATGGGCATCCAGCTGACCACGCCGCAGGTGCAACTGGACCGTATCCCCAAAGAGGGACCGGTGATCGTTGTGGCCAATCACCCGCACGGCATGGTTGATGGGATGATCTTTGGCGATCTGATCGGCCGCGTGCGCCCGGATTACCGCATTCTGACCCGCTCGTTGCTGACCGCCATCGACGAGGTGGCGGGCAGCTATATGATCCCGGTGCCGTTCCCGCATGACCCCGACGCGCAGCGCAAGGGCGTCGAGATGCGCGCCAAGGCGATGAAGCACCTGAAAGAGGGCGGCGTTGTGGCGCTGTTCCCGTCCGGACAGGTCGCGGCGTCGGAAACCTATTTTGGCCCGGCGGTCGAGGCTGAATGGAACGTTTTCACCGCTGCCCTGATCCGTCGTTCGGGCGCCACGGTCGTGCCGATGAAGTTCCCCGGTCAGAACAGCCGCGCCTATCAGATCGCCAACAAACTGTCGCCGATGCTGCGTCAGGGCCTGTTGCTGCACGAAATCGTTTATTCGCTGAACAAGCCGCAAGGCCCCATCGTTGGCGATCCGATCCCGCAGGAAGATGTCAAAGCCTGGGCCGATGATCCGCGCGGCTTTATGGCGTGGCTGCGCGAGCACACGCTGAACCTCAAGGGCTGACAGCGCTTTTCACTTTGCCAAAGCGTTTCGGGAAATACCTGAATCACTTGTTCGCTGCCTTTCGCCTTCGGCTCAAACGCGAAAAGTGATGCCGTGTGATTTAAGGGTGATTTAAGGTTTTCCCGAAACGCTATGAGAAACTCCGGGACAGGCGCCAAGCGCCGGGGGCAGCGCCCCCAGCCCAGAGCATTTTCAAATAGCGTCCTAGCGCGTTGGAACAGGTGTCTCGCCGCGATAATCATAGAACCCACGCTGGGTCTTGCGGCCCAGCCATCCGGCCTCGACATATTTGGTCAACAGCGGGCAGGGGCGGTATTTCGTATCGGCCAGCCCGTCGTGCAGCACGTTCATGATGGCCAGGCAGGTGTCCAGACCGATGAAATCCGCCAGCTCCAGCGGCCCCATGGGGTGGTTCGCGCCCAGCTTCATCGAGCTGTCGATCGACTGCACGTTGCCCACGCCTTCGTACAGGGTATAGACCGCCTCGTTGATCATCGGCATCAGGATGCGGTTGACGATGAAGGCGGGGAAATCTTCGGCGCTGGCCGCTGTTTTGCCCAGCTTGTCCACCACCTTTTTGCACGCATCATAGGTTTCGGCGTCGGTGGCAATGCCACGGATCAATTCGACCAGTTGCATCACCGGCACGGGGTTCATGAAGTGAAAGCCCATGAATTTCTCGGGCCGGTCCGTGCGGCTGGCCAGACGGGTGATCGAGATCGACGAGGTGTTGGATGTCAGGATCGTGTGCGGTTTCAGATGTGGCAGCAGATCCTCGAAAATCGCCTGTTTGACGGTTTCGCGTTCGGTGGCCGCTTCGATGATCAGATCGCTGGGGCCCAGATCGGTCAGCGTCACCGTGGTGGTGATTCGCGCCATCGCGTCGGCCTTGGCCTCGGCGGTGATCTTCTCGCGGCTGACCTGCCGTTCCATGTTGCCGTCGATCAGCTTGACGGCTGCTTGCAACGCGTCCTCGCTGATGTCTGTCATGGTCACGTCATAGCCTGCCAGCGCCATCACATGGGCAATCCCGTTGCCCATTTGACCCGCGCCCACGATTCCGACTGTTTTGATGTCCATGCGATGCCCCTTATTTGTTAGCGCACCATATCCGCGCCATCCGTCTGGCTGCAAGGTGTGAACGGCCCTGCGTTTGGTCAGACCCCGTTAGCAATTTCTAAGGACCTGCGCGCTATACCCACCGTTGGGTGAAATTGTGAGGTGGGTGTAATGACCTATGATGCTGTGGGCCAAGGGTCCCTTGACTATCTTCCGTGCCGGTATGGCACATCCAAAGTGTTGTTTCGCGGGCCACGGAAGTCTTTGAAGAAACCGTATATCGCGTTTTTCGGCGGCACGGAAACCTATGGTAAATTCGTGGCCGAGCCGTTCCCCGACCTGCTTGAGAAAAAGCTGGGGATGCCGTGCGTCAATCTTGGCTGCACCAACGCGGGAATCGAGGTGTTTGCATCCGACGCGCATCTGACCGAAATCGGGGCAGGGGCCAAGGTAACCGTGATGCAGGTGCTAAGCGCGCAGAATATGTCCAACCGGTTCTATTCGGTCCATCCGCGCCGCAACGACCGTTTCCTGAAACCGTCCGGTCTGCTTGAGGCTATTTTCCGCGATGTGGACTTTGCCGAGTTCAACTTTACCAAACATATGCTGACGCATCTGAACACGGTGTCGCCCGAGCGGTTCCGCACGGTTCGCGAGGAACTGCAAAGCGCCTGGGTCGCGCGGATGCGTCATTTGCTGGGCCGGATCACCGGGCGGACCGTGTTGCTGTGGTTCGGCGAGGCTGACCCGGACAACCGCGACAACGGGATGGCCCGCGATCCGTGGTTCATCACCCGCGAGATGATCGAGACGCTGCGCAGCGATGTGACCGAGATTGTCGAAGTGCTGCCGTCGGAATACGCCCGCGAGCAGGGCACCGAAGGCATGGTGTTTTCCGAACTTGAACGGCCGGCGGCGGAAACCATGCTGGGCCCGGTTGCCCATCAAGAGGCAGCAGCGGCCCTGGCACCGGTGCTGCGCAAGCTGGTGGGTCAGGCGGCCTGCGCCGACACCTGAGAGCAAAAAGGCCCGCCGTTACGGGCGGGCCTTTCGTTCGTGATCCTGTGACGGATTACAGTTTTTCGATCAGTTCCGGCACAGCGGTGAACAGGTCGGCGACCAGACCGTAATCGGCCACCTGAAAGATCGGCGCCTCTTCGTCCTTGTTGATCGCGACGATGATCTTGCTGTCTTTCATGCCTGCAAGGTGCTGGATCGCGCCCGAGATGCCGACGGCGACATACAGTTCGGGGGCGACAACCTTGCCCGTCTGGCCAACCTGCCAGTCGTTCGGGGCATAGCCGCTGTCCACAGCCGCACGTGACGCGCCGACGGCGGCGCCCAGTTTGTCGGCCAATTGTTCGATCAGCTTGAAGTCTTCTTCCGAGCCGACACCACGGCCACCGGACACAACCACACCGGCCGATGTCAGTTCGGGGCGGTCGCTGGCGGCAACCTTGTCTTCGACCCAGGACGACAGACCGGGATCAGCGGCTGCCGACACGGTTTCGACCGAAGCGGAACCCCCTTCACCGGCCGCATCGAATGTCGATGTGCGGAAGGTGATGACCTTTTTCGCGTCTTTCGACTTCACGGTCTGGATCGCGTTGCCTGCGTAGATCGGGCGTTCGAACGTGTCGCCATCGACAACGCCGGAAGCGTCGGAAATGATCATCACGTCCAGCAGCGCCGCAACGCGGGGCATCACGTTTTTTGCGTCGGTGGTGGCGGGGGCGACGATGTGTTCGTAGTCATCGGCCAACGACACGATCAACGCGGCCGTGGATTCCGCCAGACGGTGGCCCAGCGTTGCATCCTCGGCGACCAGCACCTTGGCCACGCCGTCGATTTTCGCAGCCGCGTCGCCTGCCGCAGCAGCAGAGCCGCCCGCGCACAGAACGGTCACATCACCCAGCGCCTTGGCGGCGGTGACAGCCTTGGCGGTGGCGTCCATCGCCAGTTCGCCGTTGTTGACTTCAGCAAGAAGCAGAACAGCCATTACACCACTCCCTTTTCTTTGAGTTTCGCAACCAGTGCGTCCACGTCTGCCACGATTTCGCCAGCCGCGCGGGCTTCGGGCTCTTTCGTGCTGACCACTTCCAGGTGCAGCGCCGTATCAACGCCGTAATCGGCTGCTGTTTTCTCATCCAGCGGCTTTTTCTTGGCTTTCATGATGTTGGGCAGCGACGCATAGCGCGGCTCGTTCAGGCGCAGGTCGACCGAGATGACGGTCGGCATGTTGACTTCGATGGTTTGCAGACCGCCGTCAACTTCGCGCGTGACCTTGGCTTTGTCGCCCGCAATCTCGACTTCCGAGGCGAATGTCGCCTGGCTCCAGCCCAGCAGGGCCGACAGCATCTGGCCGGTGGCGTTCATGTCGTTGTCGATCGCCTGTTTGCCGCACAGCACAAGGCCGGGCTGCTCTTCGTCGACGATCGCCTTCAGGATTTTGGCGACGGTCAGCGGTTCGATGTCTTGGTGTACGTCGTCCGCCGCGATCACCAGAATCGCACGGTCCGCGCCCATGGCCAAAGCTGTGCGCAGGGTTTCCTGCGCTTGTTTGACACCAATGGACACCGCAACGATTTCTTCTGCCTGACCGGCCTCTTTCAAACGGATTGCCTGTTCTACGGCAATCTCGTCGAACGGGTTCATCGACATTTTTACGTTTGCAAGATCAACACCCGATCCGTCCGCTTTCACACGAACTTTCACGTTATAGTCGATCACGCGTTTGACAGGCACCAGCACCTTCATGAGCGTTCCTTCCTTGACAAAATTCGACTCACCAGATGGCAAGCCAACAATTCATTCCGAACGGTTTACCCAAGCCCGCGTTGGGGAAACAGGGTAAAATCGTCACAATATGGGCTGGCGACGCCGCGTTTCGGCCTTGCCCGCCCGGTTTGAATGCCTAGCGGTTGGCGCCGGGCACCCACAGAACGTCGTCTTTGCCGCCATTGTTGGCGATCCGCGAGGCGACAAAGAACCAGTCGCTTAGCCGGTTCAGGTATTTCACCGCTGCCGGATTAACCTGTTCCAACGTGGCAAGTTCCACCGCCAGCCGTTCCGCGCGGCGCGATACGGTGCGGCACACGTGCAGATGCGCGGCCAGCGCGGCACCGCCCGGCAGCACGAAGCTGCGCAGCGGCTCAAGTTCGGCGTTCATCACGTCGATCTCTTCTTCCAGCCGCTTCACCTGCGCGTCGATCATGCGCAGGGGCGGGTATTCGGCCGCGGCGTCTGCTTCCATATCGGGGCGGCACAGGTCGGCGCCCAGATCGAACAGGTCGTTCTGGATGCGCGCGAGGGCCGCATCGGTTTCGCCAGTTGCCTCAAGCCGCGCGACACCGACAAAGGCGTTCAACTCGTCCGAGGTGCCATAGGCGTTGACCCGTGCGGCGTGTTTGACCACGCGCGTGCCGTCGCCCAAGGCGGTTTCGCCCTTGTCGCCGGTGCGGGTATAAATCTTGTTCAGTACAACCATTTCAGCCCCCTGACTGACGCCACAGCACGGCGATCACGATCAGCACCACGGCGATAAATTGCGCGATGATCCGCATCCGCATCAGTTTGTTCGCATTTTTGGACGCCCAGCCATCGCCTTTGGCAAAGCCGCCCAATCCAGTGACCAGCACCAGAACGACCGCCGCACAGGCCAGCAGGATCAAGATGAACATTGGATCAGAGGTCATGCCCGTTTCCTTATTGCGTCTTCGACATCAGATGTAGCGGCCCGCGCGCCGAAAGCGAACCTGTTTCGCCAATTCGTCTTGCGCCAATTAGACGCGCGTCAGCAACCAGTCCAGCGCGCGGGTCGGCAGTATGCGGCGCATCACCCCCATGAAATGCGTGGGGACGGTCACGAAATAGCGGGGACGGGGGCGGCGGCTTTCGATGGCATGGATCAGCTTTTTCACCACGGCCTCGGGTGGCAGTTCAAAACTGTCGGGGCCGCTGTCCTGCGCGTACAGCCGTTTGCGCAGTTCGGTTTCGTACTGCGTGGCGCGGGCCGATGCCTTCCAGTCGATCCAGCGTTCGAAATGTTCCACCGCGTTGATGCGAAACCGGCTGGTGACGGGGCCGGGTTCGATCAGGCAAACGTGCACGCCGGTGCCACGCATTTCGATGCGCATGGTGCTGCTCAGACCTTCGAGCGCGTGTTTGCTGGCGTTGTAGGCACCGCGCATGGGCAGGGTGATGAACCCCAGAATGGACGAACATTGCACAATCCGCCCGTGCCCTTGGGCGCGCATCACCGGCACCACGGCGCGGGTCAGCGTGTGCCAGCCAAAGAAATTCGCCTCGAAAATAGCGCGCAGGGCGTCGGTGGGCAGGTCTTCAACGGCGCCGGGGCAGGCGTGGGCGCCGTTGTTGAACAGCGCATCCAGCGTGCCGCCTGTCGCCTCAAGCACTTCGGCCAGCCCGCTGGCGATGCTGTCCTCGTCGGCGTAGTCGATGCGCGGGCTGTCGAACCCCTCGGCTTGCAGCCGGGCGCAATCCTTGGACTGGCGACAGGCCGCAAAGACGCGCCATCCGCGTGCGCGCAGGCCATGGGCCGCTGCATAACCGATGCCCGACGAACATCCGGTGATCAGAATGGTTTTCATATAAAAACTGCCCGCAAATTCATGCGGGCAGGTGTGTCACGCTGTCGTGCGTTTGGCAATCAGCCGCTGGTCAGCAAAAAGTCGGCCATCCACCCTTCGGGGCCGCCGTCCATCGGGCGCAGTTTCACCCAACCGTTGCCGGGGTCTTGCAAAATCTCGACCTCGACGCCGCGTGTCAGGCTGTCGACCACACCGAAGCTTGTGCCGGGACCGCCGCGCACGTTCACGCGGTTGCCGGACACCGCGCGGACATCAAGCGCGCTGGCATCTTCATCAGGCAAGATGTCATTTTCGGGCAGTGCGTCCTGAGACACCTGCACGGCAGGCTGGGCGGCGGGGATCAGGCTGGGGATGACGATGCTGTTGGTGTCCAGCGATGCGGTGCTAAGTGTCGCGCCACCGAATTTGGCAGGGCTGGCGACCGCAGGGCTGGCGACGGCTGCGGTTGGCAGCGTCTTTGACGGGGCGTCTACATTGCGTGTCGTGGTCAGGTTCAGGGCGACGCGTGACACTTCAGCCGTGTCGATATTCTGGGATTTCACGCCTGCCAACAATGTCTTGGGCGCATCGGGTGCAATCGGATTTGGCTCAACCGGATCAAGGCGCGACATGCGCAGCACTTCGCCGTCGAAATCGGCCCCCCCGCTCATTTCGAAAAAGACCACACCCAAAAATAAAAACGTCAAAACAATAAAACGAAACATTCCAAAATCCCCCAAGGAAACCCGGCAGACGCGGCAGCTTTAGCGCGGGTGAGTTGAACTTATCAGGCGGCCGCAGGACGCGCAGTGAGAAAACCAAGCCATTGTTCCCCGCATCCATCGCCGTGTTGAAAAAGCAACGCCACTACCGGCGAAGTTGTTCCCCAATAAAGTTCAGGTGTTTTGCCCTCTTGTTCCGTTTGGGGCAGATAGCTACACACCCCCTATGTCAGATATTATCCAGCCGCCCAACATGGACCTGTCCGAGCCCCTGCGCCGCGCGCTGGGGGATCGTTATCTGACCTATGCGCTGTCCACGATCATGCACCGCGCGCTGCCTGATGCCCGTGATGGTCTGAAACCGGTGCACCGCCGCATCCTGTATGCGATGCGCGAATTGCGCCTGTCGTCCAAGGGTGGCTTCCGCAAGTCGGCCAAGATCTCGGGCGACGTGATGGGGAACTATCACCCGCACGGCGATGCCGCGATCTATGACGCGATGGCGCGTCTGGCGCAGGACTTCAACGTCCGCTACCCGCTGGTCGACGGTCAGGGCAACTTTGGCAACATCGACGGCGACAACCCCGCTGCCAGCCGCTATACCGAGGCGCGCATGACCGCCGTGGCCGAGGCACTGCTGGACGGGCTGAACGAAAACGCCGTTGATTTCCGCGACAACTACGACGGCACGCTGACCGAACCGGTCGTGCTGCCCGCGCAATTCCCCAACCTGCTGGCCAACGGGTCGTCCGGGATCGCTGTGGGGATGGCCACCAACATCCCGCCGCACAACATCGCCGAGCTGTGCGATGCCTGTCTGCATCTGATCAAGGTGCCCGATGCGCGCGACGACACGCTGCTGAATTTCGTCAAAGGCCCCGATTTCCCCACCGGCGGGATTATCGTCGAGCCACCCGAAAGCATCGCTGAAAACTACCGCACGGGCAAAGGCGGCTTTCGCCTGCGCTGCCGCTACGAGGTCGAGGACCTGGGCCGTGGGCAATGGCAGATCGTTGTCACCGAGATTCCCTATCAGGTGCAGAAATCCAAGCTGATCGAAAAGCTGGCCGAGGTCATCCAGACCAAGAAGGTTCCGATCCTGGGCGACGTGCGCGACGAAAGCGCCGATGATATACGGCTGGTGCTGGAACCGCGTTCGAAGAACGTCGATCCCGACGTGCTGATGGGGATGCTGTACCGCAATTCCGATCTGGAAGTGCGGTTCTCGATGAACATGAACGTGCTGATCGACGGCGTCACGCCCAAGGTCTGCTCGATGAAGGAAGTGCTGCGTGCCTTCCTTGATTTCCGCCGCGAAGTGCTGGAACGGCGCAGCCGCCACCGCATGGAAAAGATCGACCACCGGCTTGAGGTGTTGGAAGGGTTTATCGTTGCCTTCCTGAACCTGGACCGCGTGATCGACATCATCCGCTATGACGACGAACCCAAGGCCGCGCTGATGCGCGAGGACTGGGGCCGCGAACATGTGCGGGCGATGGACGAAAAAGATTACCAGACACCGCCGCCCGCGACCGAGGAGTCGCTGACCGAGGTGCAGGCCGACGCGATCCTGAACATGCGCCTGCGCAGCTTGCGCCGTCTGGAAGAGCTGGAGTTGCTGCGCGAGCAGTCCGCATTGATGGAAGAGCGTGCGGGGCTTGAGGATTTGCTGGAAAATCCGCACCTGCAATGGGACGCGATCAGCGCCCAGTTGAAAGAAACCAAAAAGCAGTTCGGCAAGGACTGGTCGATTGGCGACACACCGAACGCGGGCGCACGCCGCACCACATTTGCCGAGGCCGGACAGGTCGAGGATGTGCCGCTGGAAGCGATGATCGACCGCGAGCCGATCACCGTGGTGTGCAGCCAGATGGGCTGGATCCGTGCCATGACCGGCCACATCGACCTGAACCGCGAGCTGAAGTTCAAGGACGGCGATGGTCCGCGTTTTGTATTCCATGCGGAAACCACCGACCGGTTGCTGGTGTTCGGATCGAACGGGCGGTTCTATACGCTGTCCGCTGCCAACCTGCCCGGTGGGCGCGGCATGGGCGAACCCCTGCGTCTGATGGTCGATCTGCCGAACGAGGCACAGATTGTGGACCTGTTCATTCACCAGCCCGAGGCGCGCCTGCTGGTCGCCTCGACCGCCGGTGACGGTTTTGTCGTGCCCGAAAACGACGTGATCGCCCAGACCCGCAGCGGGAAACAGGTGCTGAACGTGCGTGGCGAGGTTTCGGCGTTGGTCTGCAAACGTGTGACCGGCGATGCCGTGGCCGTCGTGGGCGAGAACCGCAAGGTTCTGGTGTTCGATCTGGACGAACTGCCCGAAATGGGCCGCGGCAAGGGCGTGCGTTTGCAGAAATACAAGGATGGCGGCCTGTCTGATGCCACCACCTTTACCCTTGCGGACGGCCTGACGTGGCTGGACCCGGCAGGGCGTACGCGCACGGAACTGGAGCTGGACGAATGGCGCGGCAAACGCGCCGGCACGGGCCGCATGGCGCCCCGCGGATTTCCACGCGACAACCGATTCAACTAAAGATATTCTTGCAACCGTAGGCCGTATTATTGTTAGAGCGGCGGACGGAAATGCGCAGACAACATGCGCAGACAACACGTTACGTTTTCACGAAGGACAGATAAAATGAGTGCAACCATACACGGCCAGTATCATGGCAAAGCGGGGCCTTTGTTCTCGCTCTATTTCAAAACCGCATTTTTGACTTTGATTACACTGGGCATCTATCGTTTCTGGGCCAAGACCCGGTTGCGTAAATACATCTGGTCTGCGACCGCAGGCGACGGCGACAGCTTTGAATACACCGGCACCGGTCTGGAAAAGCTGTTGGGCTTTCTTTTCGCAATCGTGGTGCTGGCGATCTATCTGGGCATCGTCCAGATGGCGCTGCTGTACTTCGGTCTGAACCTGTTCACCGAGCCACGCAATGAAATCGAGGCGCTGGCGCAGGTTGGGGCGATTTATATCACCCTGCTGGCGGTGCTGCCGCTGCTGCTGTTCGCCACCTATCGCGCACGCCGCTACAAAACCGCGCGCACCCGCTGGCGGGGGCTGCGTTTTGGCATGGACAACGGCGCATGGGGCTATGTCTGGCGGGCGCTGGGGCATGGGTTTCTCAGCGTCATCACCCTGGGGATACTGCTGCCACGCCAGACCTTCTGGCTTGAGAAATACATGACCGACCGCACGTGGTATGGCGACGCCAAGTTCGAACAGACCGGCCGCTGGCAATCGCTGTATCCGGGGCTGAAACATGTGCTGTTCGCGGTGCTGGTCATTGTGATCGGCTTTGTGCTGGCCATCATGATCGAGGCTCCGCTGTTGGCAGGCGTTTCGGCTCTTGTGGGCTACATCTGGCTGATCGTGGGCGGCGTCTATTACCGTATCTACGCGTTCAACGTACTGACCCGCGCGAAAATGCTGGACGGCGCGGTGACCTTTGATTCGGGCGCACGCACCGGGCGCGTGATTGGCATCGTGCTGACCGGCATTCTGGCGATTATCGGTGCGATCATCGTTGGCCTTTTGCTGATGGGGTTGATCCTGATGGCCTCGTTGGGGCTGAGCTTTGGCGGTGTGGGCGCGATCTTTGGCGGTTATGCTGATCCTAGTGACTTTAACGCGGCCAGCGCCCTTGTGAGCAGCATCGCGATCGCGGTCCTTTACGTGGCGCTGATCCTGGCCTTGGGTGGCCTGTCGCTGGTGATGATCACACAGCGGATCATCGCGCATGTGGTGAGTTGCGTGGTCGTGGCCAACGCCCCGCATCTTGATCACGTCAAGCAACGCGCCGCCGACCCCGGTGCCGACGCCGAAGGCTTTGCCGACGCGCTGGACATTGGCGGGGCCATCTGAATGGAGGTGCCTGCGCGGTATTTCGACGGCGAAACAGGTCTGCGGCTTGACGTGGACCTGACGCTGGACGTGGCCGCGCAGGTGCTGATCCTGTTGCATCCCGACCTGCCGGACGGGGTGCAACGCTGGCCGCTCAGCGCCTTGCGTGCGCTAAGGGATCAGGCCCGCACCGATCAATTGGTGCTTAGCCTGCGTGCCGATCATTCCTATGACAGCGCCCTGATCGCCACCGCCCGTCTGACGGTGTCCGATCCGCAGATGGTACGCGACATCACGCGGCTGTGTCCTGACCTGAAACGCCGCGAGGTGCCGCGCGGCACGACCAGGCGCGTTGTGACGCGGCTGGGGCTGGCGGTGGGGGCGCTGGCGCTGATGATCTTTGTGATCGTGCCTGCGATGGCCGGCACCCTGGCCATGATCATCCCCATCGACAGCGAAGTGGCCTGGGGCAAATCCATGGTCCGGCAGATGGAACGCGTCCTTGGCGCGACCGAGGCAGGCGGGCTGGTCTGTTCGTCCCCTGCGGGCGATGCGGCCTTGGAAAAGCTCACCAACCGGCTGACCGACGCGACCGGCGTGGAATATGATCTGAATGTTTCGGTGATGGACCACGATATGGTCAACGCCTTCGCCGCGCCCGGCGGGCAGATCGTCGTGGTGCGCGGCCTGCTAAAGGCCGCCGACACGCCCGAGGCGGTCGGTGCGGTTCTGGCCCATGAAATCGCCCACGTCGAACACCGCGACAGCACGCGCGGCGCGCTGCGTGCCGCCGGGTCGGCAGGGCTGTTGGGGCTTGTGCTGGGCGATTTCGCAGGCGGCACCGTTGCCGTGGCCATGGCCGAATGGATGCTGAACTCCAGCTACACCCGCGACGCCGAGGCCAAGGCAGACACCTACGCGCTGACCATGCTGGACAATGCCCAAGTCACGACCGAAGGCTTTGCCGATTTCTTTGACAGCCTGGCCGAAATCGAAAGCATAATGCCAGATCTTCCAGTCTATATGTCCAGCCACCCGCAAACCGCCGCCCGCGCCGATGCTGCCCGCGCTTTTGCCGCGACCCAAGGACCGACGCAGCCGCTGCTGACACCAGCCGAATTCGCGGCCCTGCAATCCATCTGCGACTGATCACGCTTCATCTTGCCGGTTAAACTCCGGGGGCGGCCGCAGGCCGGGGGCAGCGCCCCCTAAACCGGCTCGGCCGTCAGCCAGACGCCGCCCTCGGGGCGCAAGGTCAGGATCATCACCGGTTCAGGATCGCGCCCTGCCACGGGCTTGAACCGGAACCGCGACAGCAGGGTCGCAAGGATGATCACCGCTTCTTGCAGCGCGAATGACGCCCCGATGCAGATGCGCGGCCCGTCGCCAAAGGGCAGATAGGCATAGCGGTCAATCGCCTTGCGGTCGGCAAAGCGTTCGGGCCGGAAGGCATCGGCGTCTTCCCACAGCAGCTTGGACCGACCCAGCGCATAGATCGGGATCATCACCGTGTCGCCCGGCAGTATCTCGCGCCCGCCCAGCGTGTCCTTTTTCAGCGCGGTGCGCGACACGATCCCCGCAGGCGGGTAAAGGCGCAGGGCCTCGTCTACGATCTGGCGAATATAGGGCAGGTTGGCCACGTCATCGGCCCCTGCCGCGCGGCCCTGCAACACCGTTTGCACTTCGGCGCGGGCGCGGTCCTGCACGTCCTGATCAAAGGCCACCAGATACATCGACCACGCCAGTGTCAGCGCTGTGGTCTCGTGGCCGGCCACGATAAAGGTCAGCAGATTGTCGCGCAGCTCGGCGGTGGACATGGTGCGCCCCGACTTGGGGTCTTCGCCCGCCAGCAGCAAATCCAGCAGGTCGGGCACCGCGCTTGTGCCCCGCGCGGCGCGGTCTTCGATGGCCTTGTCTGCAACGGCTTTCATCTCTTTCAGGGCCTTGCCCGACATCACCCGGCCGGGGCGCGGGATCCAGTCGGGAAAGCCAAGTATGTCGAACAGTGAAATCTTGCCTGCCTCGGCGATATAGTCGTCGATGGCCCCGTGCACGCCGTCGCGGTCAAATGTGTCGCCACCTGAAAAGGTCACGTCGGCGATCACGTCAAAGGTTGTCGTCACCATCTCGTCCAGCAGGTTGACCGCACGCGGCCCTGCCGCCGCGATCCTGTCGCAAGCCCGCTCTGCCGCGTCAGACATGATCGGCGCCAGCGCCGAGACGTTGCGGTGCGAGAACACCGGGGCCGCGGTGCGCCGTTGCCAGCGCCAATGCGCGCCTTCGGCGATGAACAGCGATTCTCCGATGGCGGGTTTCAGCAGGTTCTTGGTGACCAGCGATTTGGGGTACTGGTCCAGCCGGTCCAGCAACATTTCGCGTATGGCGGCGGGGTCCATCACCATGTGCCAGCGCTTGCCGGTCTTGCCGGACACCATTGGCTGTGTCGTCGCAATCTCGGGGATGATCGACAGCACGTTGCGCCGCGCCTCTTGCAGGCTTTTCAACAGGCCCCACGGCTCGGTCACCAGCGGCACGCGGACGGGCAGAGGGCTGTGGGTGGCTTGTGGCAGAACCGTGTCGGGCATCATGCTCTCCTTGTTGCACCATGATATAAGTGCATCTGCCCGGGCTGCAATCGGCTGCGGCCAATTGCGCCTTTGGCGTTCATCGGCTAGGCCTTTGCCCGAACAATCCTTTTGGGGGGACTGCAATGCTGCGGCTTGTGATGATGATGTGCGTGATGGGCCTGCTGACAGCCTGTGGCGGCGCCAATGATATTAACGACAAACCTGTGCCACTGGGCAACTTCAACCTGATGCACAACGTCGTTGTGGCGCCCAAGGCACAAAAGGGCCCGCTCAGCCGCGATGCCACCGAAGAGCAACTGACCACGGCCGTGCAAAAGGCCATTGCCCAGCGGTTCGATCGCTACGAAGGCGACAGCAACTATCACTTTGGCGTGTCTGTCGAAGGGTATGTTCTGGCGGCACCGGGCGTGCCGGTGTTGTTGTCGCCCAAGTCGATCCTGATCCTGAACCTGACGGTCTGGGACGATGCGGCGGGCAAAAAGCTGACGGACAAGCCGCACACGATCACCGTGCTTGAAACCTTTGGCACAGGCACTGTTGTCGGATCTGGCTATACGCTGTCTGCCGAGGAGCAACTGGAACAGTTGTCCGAGAACGCGGCCAAAGCGATCGAACGCTATCTGGTCAAGCAGATGAAGGAAGAAGGCTGGTTCGTCACAACAGGGTCGGGCCGCCCCGATGCTGCGGTGGCCGACGCGCCTGCGACGACCACGCCGGCAGCGGTTGTCGCCGCAGAATAAGCCGCGCGATGCCTCTTGGCTGCGTCTTCGCCGGGTATCGAACGGCCACCAAAACGGCGAAGACCGCTTGATTTTCCTGCGCAATAGCAATACATGCCGCGCGGAACGCATTTGGGTCCGCAAGGATTCCACCAACAAAAAGGGCGCCTCTCATGGGTAAGGCAAAGTTTGAACGTAACAAACCGCACGTTAACATCGGCACAATCGGCCACGTTGACCACGGCAAAACCACGCTGACGGCTGCGATCACCAAATACTTTGGTGACTTCCGCGCGTACGACCAGATCGACGGCGCGCCCGAAGAAAAAGCCCGCGGCATCACCATTTCGACCGCCCACGTCGAATATGAAACCGAAGCGCGCCACTATGCGCACGTCGACTGCCCCGGCCACGCCGACTACGTCAAGAACATGATCACCGGTGCCGCCCAGATGGACGGCGCGATCCTGGTTGTGAACGCAGCCGACGGCCCGATGCCGCAAACGCGCGAGCACATCCTGCTGGGCCGCCAGGTGGGCATTCCCTACATGGTTGTCTACATGAACAAAGTGGACCAGGTGGACGACGAAGAACTGCTGGAACTGGTGGAAATGGAAATCCGCGAGCTGCTGTCCTCGTACGAGTACCCCGGCGACGACATTCCGATCATCCCCGGCTCGGCCCTGGCCGCAATGGAAGGCCGCGACCCCGAGATCGGCGAAGAGTCGATCAAGAAACTGATGGCCGCTGTTGACGAATACATCCCGACACCCGAGCGTGCCGTGGACCAGCCGTTCCTGATGCCCGTCGAAGACGTGTTCTCGATCTCGGGCCGTGGTACAGTTGTGACCGGCCGTATCGAGCGTGGCGTGATCAACGTTGGCGACGACATCGAAATCGTCGGCATCCGCGACACCAAGAAAACGACCTGCACAGGCGTGGAAATGTTCCGCAAACTGCTGGATCGTGGTGAAGCTGGTGACAACATCGGCGCCCTGCTGCGCGGTGTGGACCGTGAAGGCGTTGAGCGTGGTCAGGTTCTGTGCAAACCCGGTTCGGTGAACCCGCACACCAAGTTCGAAGCCGAAGCCTATATCCTGACCAAGGATGAGGGTGGCCGTCACACGCCGTTCTTCGCGAACTACCGTCCGCAGTTCTACTTCCGGACCACAGACGTGACCGGCACCGTGAACCTGCCCGAAGGCACCGAAATGGTTATGCCCGGCGACAACCTGAAGTTCGACGTTGAACTGATCGCACCGATCGCCATGGAGCAAGGCCTGCGCTTTGCGATCCGTGAAGGTGGCCGCACCGTCGGCGCCGGCGTGGTGTCGAAAATCGTCGAGTAAGCCGTTTTGCGGGCCACGCGCCTGCATGACGCCGCAATAGAAAAGGCCGCAGCACCCGCTGCGGCCTTTTTGCATTTGGTGTCGCGGATGTACTGCCCAAGGGCGCAAGCTGTCGTGCGCGTGGGATGCAAACAGGTGTTGGTGGGGGGAATGCCACCGCACAAAAGGACCGCAGCCCATGACCGACACGCCCGCCCCCGCCGACCTGCGGCTGCGCGACTGCCCGAACTGGACCTACCTTCTGCGCGAGTTCGATGTGCTGTATCGCAACGGTTCTGCCGGTGGCAGCCCGTCGATCCGCAGCCACCGCAAACGGGTGCGTGACAGGTTGTCGGCCTGTGTCGTTTCGAACCCGGTGGTGCTGCCGCGCCCGCACGAGGTAAAGCCGGTGACCGCCCATTTCGCCCGTGCGCTGGATCTGGGCGAGCGGTCCGCGATGCAAGGCATGGCGCGGGCGCTGCGCGAGGTGCGCGGCGATCTGACGTGGGAATATGGATACGAGAAACTGCCCAAGGCGCTGGCGCAGAAATATGCGTACTGCGAGGTTCTGGGGCCGAAGGGGCCGGTGCAGTCTGATGGGCTGATCCTGGGATTCGTCCTGTTTGCGCCCGCCACGACATATCCGCAGCACAGCCACCAGGAGATCGAGGAAAGCTATATCTCGGTGTCCGGCGCGTGGTCCGAGAACGACACCGCCGTCTATGCGCCGGGGTCGCTGATCCTGAACCGTTCGGGCGACGAACACCGGATCACCACGGGCGAGCTGGATCCCTGTCTGCTGGCCTATGCGTGGACCGGCGCTGCCGGTCGGCTGGCCGAGCCGATGATGAAGCTGACCGGCACGCGCAAGGTCGGAGAGACGGCCAAGTCACAGGGGCCTTATTAGGGGCGCAAAAAAAAGGCCAGCGCATAGGCTGGCCTTTTTGGGGGAATTCGGGGCGGTTCAGGCGGCGGCTTTGTTCACGCCACCGGTCGCAATCGCTGTCATGTGGCGGTCGCCATCATATGTTTCGTCCAACAGCTTTTGCAGCTTGGCCGCGTCATCATCCAGACCCAGACGGTTGGCAAAGGCGACGACGCTGCCGTATCCGGCCAGCGCATAGTGCACCATCCGCTGATATTGCGTGATGATCACAGCGTCGCGCGCGTCATCGTCCGAGATGTCAGCTTTGATGCCGTGGGCACGGGCTTCGGTTGCCAGACCCTCCATGCCTTTGCAATGCTCGCCCTTGGGGTCCAGGTCGTGCGTGGCGCAGATGGTTTTCAGCACGTCCAGACCTTCGGAAATGCCGTTCACGCCGGCAATCAGGGCTTTGCTCAACTCTTCGTCCTTGGCGGCACGGCCCAGATCGGTGGTGGCTTCCATGGACTGCGTGCAGGCGCTGTGCAGGTCTTGCAGTTGGTCGAAGTATACATCTTTAAGATTGTTGATGGTCATGGTGATCTCCTGTTGGGGGTGTGCGTTGTATTCAGCGAGACAACACGAAGAGGCCGCTTGGGGTTCCAAAGGGATGACCAGCAAAACCGGCGCGTGCCGCACCAAAGGGCTGGGTGCGTCTGTCGCTGATGACAATCGGCACAGATGCTGGCACATAATCCGCATGACACGTTCCTTTGCAGACCCGACCCAAATCCATCCCGTCTTGTTGCCCGACGGCACGCCGCACCTTGGTACGGTGTTCCTGCGACCCGCGCTGTCACACCCGCGCATCACCGTGGGCGACTACAGCTATGCCAGCGCCCATGTGCCGCCCGATGATTGGGCCGCGCATCTGGCCCCTTATCTTTACGACTTCTCGCCCGAGGCGTTGCACATCGGCAAATTCTGCCAGGTCGCGGACGGGGCGCAGTTTATCACCGCCTCGGCCAATCACCGCTATGACGGGTTCTCGTCCTTTCCCTTTGCGATCTTCGGCGGGGGTGACATGGCGGGTCGTCCGTCAATGCCGGGGGCCGGGCCGGATACGGTGATCGGGCATGACGTCTGGATCGGACAGGGCGCGCGCATCCTGCCGGGGGCAAGGATCGGGTCGGGCGTGATCGTGGGTGCTGGTGCGGTGGTGTCAGGGCAGGTGCCCGATTACGCCATTGTCAGCGGCAATCCGGCGCGCGTCGTCAGGATGCGCTTTGACGCCGATACAATCGCGGCGCTGCTTGAGATTGCTTGGTGGGACTGGCCCATTTACCGGGTTCTGGCGCACGAGGCGGCGATATGCGGGGCCGATTTGGCCGCATTGCGCGGCTAGGCGACGGAAGGCTGCGGGGGCTGCGTATAACGACCTATTGCACCAAAGGAGTTTTTCGATGCCATTTGTCTTTCGCACCTTTCTGATCCTCAGCCTGCTTGAGGCTGGCGCCATCTTTGGCTTTTTCTACGCCTGGGTCTGTTCGACCATGTGGGGGCTGGATGCCGCCCCGCCCGAGGTCGCAATTGCTGCAATGCAGGCGATGAACGCGTCGGTGCGCAACGGCGTCTTTGCTGTCAGCTTTTTCGGCACGCCGTTGGTATTGGTACTGACCCTGGTGCTGGCCTTTGCCACGGGGCACCGCAGGGCAGGGGTGATTCTGGCGGCGGCTTTGGTCTGTGCGGTGGCGTCGGTGCTGGCGACGATGTCGGTCAACGTGCCGATGAATCAGGCGCTGGCACAGGTTACACTGCCGTCGGATCAGGCAGGCGCGATCTGGGCCGCCTATTCGGGGCCATGGCAGCTTTGGAACACGCTGCGTACCGTGACCAGCGGTGCGGCGCTGTTGCTGGTGGGGCTGGCCGTGATGCACGCACGGGCGCCGCGATGACGATCCTTGGAGTTTGTGGTCAAAACACACTTGCAATGCGCCCGCGTGCCGCGTAATCACGCAACGATCGCGTAGGGGTATAGCTCAGCTGGTAGAGCGACGGTCTCCAAATCGGATACGATAGTCCGACAAAACAATCACTTAGGTCAGATTAGTTATCAGGACATTACCAGAACGGGTAGTGAACGTGATAACGCGCCGTTTCGCGCTCTGGGGGTCTCCTCATGAGCCATGACGCGACCAATTGGGCCATCAAACAGCGTGGCCTCGACCCCGCAACAAAGCTCCTTCTGTGGCAGCTGGCTGACCGGCACAACAAAGATACGGGCCGGTGTGATCCCTCTCAGGAGCGGCTCGCTGCGGATTGTGAGATGAGCCGAGCCTCGATCAATCGCCACCTTGCAAAGCTGGAAGAGGCCGGTCTTATACGACGGTTTCAACGCATCGATCCGAGGACAAAACGACAAGAGAGCACCACCTATCAACTTGCCTTTGACACCGAATTTACCGCGTCTCAGAATGAGACACGGGCCGTGTCTCAAATCGACCCTGACCCGTGTCTCAAATATGGCGATAGCCGTGTCTCAATTTGCGACACTAACCCTGTAAGGGAACCAGGAAGAAAACCCGCGTGTGATGCGCGCGAGGTGAGCGATGCGGAGTTCGAGGCTTTTTGGCAGGCGTGTGCCCACCCGAGAGATCGAGCCAAAACGCGTAAGCTGTACGCCAAGGCGGTCGAGCAGGGTACAGATCCTGCGTGGCTCTTGGCTGCTGCCAAGCGGCATTGCAAAGAAAACGCGGACGTGCCCCGAATTTACGTGATCAGATCCGACAACTGGCTGGATCAAAAAGCGTGGCTGGCCACTGGATGCGCCGCGGTGGAGCAGCCTGAGGTTGACGGCGTCGAGGCGCTTGCCAGAGCGATGGCCGAGAGGATCAACGCAGGAAAGCGCGTCTATTCTCTGTCAGACAACGTTCGTCAGAAGATGCTCGACTTGAAGCTCGTGACGCCCGAGGAGCTCAAACGCTTGGAGGTTCGATGATGACGGACCGTCCGCCACTCGATCGACATCGGTTCGATGCGCTGATTGCGGGCCCAGAAAAGCTATGGGGCTTGGAGGCGATAGCCAGAACGCTGGGGGTCTCGACCTCGACCGCCCGTCGACTGGCGCGGCGGGAGGATGTGCCAATATCGAAGCCCGATGGATCGCGCCATTTTGCCTTGCGTAGTGAGCTGCTGGGATGGGCGAAGTGCAGATGATGTCCGGGGGGGTGGTCCAAGACTTTGGGGGCCTTCGGGGGACCGGCGCGGGGTACTTCGCTCGAGATTTGCCCGAAATAGAGTTTTTTCGTGATAGGGTTTGGAAGGGTTTGGTAGGTTTTGGTAGGTTTTGGCAGCTTGGCGAGACGGATTTTTCCGTGAACCCTGACGCCATGAACATTTTCAGACGCAAACCCAAGACCGAAACCAAGGGCCTCGCCGAACCCGGCGATGACCTCTACGCGCTGTTTGGGCTGACCCCCACGACCACGGGCGGCGCAGTTGTGACACCTGACGCGGCATTGCGGGTCCCTGCGGTTGGGTCCGCGATCCGGGCAATTTCTGATGCGGTGGCCACTCTCGACGTCACCGTCAAGCAGATCGAGGCTGACGGCACCGAAGTCAACGCGCCGAGTCATCCGGTTATGTACTTCCTGCGCGACCAGGCCAACGAATGGACGGATGGATTTTCGATGATCCGCGACCTGGTCATCGATGCGCTGTCAGACGACAAGGGTGGCGTGGCCTTCGTCAACCGCCTTGATGACGGGCGCGTGGCCGAGATCATCCGTTACCGGCGTGGGGTGATCGATGTTCAGTTCGACCAGACAACGGGCGAGCCCTCTTACAAGATCGACTCGCTAGCCGTTCCTGCGGCCAACGTGATCCACCTGCGCAGCCCATTCGGGCGAGCGCCGCTGTCCCTTGCCCGCGAAGCGATCGGCACCGCTATGGCGCTGGATGCCCACGCTGCCAAGCTGTTTGGACGTGGGGCTCGCCCATCGGGCGCTCTCACCTTCGAAAAGAACATGGGCGAGGAAGCGGTGAAGAAGACCCGCGCTGCATGGCGCGCCACTCATGAGGGCAACGACGCGGGCGGGCAAACCGCGATCTTGTACGATGGTGCGACCTTCGTGCCCTTCACGTTCAACTCGACCGATTCCCAGTTCATCGAAAACCGCAAGTTTCAGATCCTCGAAATCGCACGTGTCTTCCGGGTGCCGCCGTCAATGCTGTTCGATCATGACCGCGCCACCTGGAGCAACACCGAACAGATGGGGCGGGAGTTCCTCAGCTACACGCTGGAACCTTGGCTCAGGGCTACGGAAGGTGCCCTGCGCCGCGCATTGTTCTCGCCCGAAGACCGCCTGCGATACGCCATTCGGTTTGACCGCGACGATCTGACCCGTGCGGATCTGGCCACCCGTGCCACCGTGATCAACAACCTGATCAGTTCGCGCACCATCAACCCCAATGAGGGTCGCGAATGGCTCGGCTTGCCGCCCTATGCCGGCGGCGCGGCTTTCAGCAATCCCAACATCACAACTGAGCCCGCCTTGCCGCCGAAGAAGGACGCCGAAGATGCAGCTTGATGATATCCATAATCACAGCGCCGACCAGGAGCGCGGTCACTGGTTCGAGCTCTTTGACCCGGTGACCAGTGAGAAAACTGGAATCCGCGTCAAAGTCGCAGGGCCGGACAGTGAGGTGCAAAACAGAGCCCGTCTTCGTCTCGCTGATGACCTGTCAGAGCTTGCGAATTCTGAGGGTCGTGTGTCGGCAGAGGCGCGCGAAAGCGTTCGCGTAGATAGCCTCGCCCGCTGTGTTCTGGATTGGGAAATCTCCGAGGCGGGCCAGCCAGTTCCGTTCAATCACGCGAACATCCTGCGCCTGCTGAAGGCCGCAAACTGGGTGCAAGCCCAGATAGATGCCTTTGCATCCGACCGCGCCAGCTTTCGGAAGGATCTCTGATGGATCGCCTCTTCCTTGAAACCAAGCTCGACGCCTTTGATGATGGCACGATTGAGGGCCTTGCATGGCCCTTCGCACTGCCTGACCGCGTTGGCGACATGATCACCAAGGGCGCTTTCGCGGGTGCCGCCCTGCCGCTGCCTATGCTGTTCGGCCACGACCAAAACGACCCTGTGGGCATCTGGTCAGGTGCTGAAGAGCGTGAGGACGGACTGCACCTCAAGGGGCGTCTTCTGGTGGATGAGGTTGTTCGGGCGCGTGAGGTGCGCGCGTTGGTCCGGTCTGGCGCTGTGCGCGGCATCAGCATTGGCTTTCGCACCAAGAAGGCAACGCCCCGCCCGCGTGGCGGTCGGACGATCGAGGCATTGGAACTCCTCGAGGCGAGCCTCGTGACAATTCCGATGCACCCAGGGGCGAGGGTAACCTCGGCCAAGTCGGCAGTCGAGGCACTCAGCCTTGCCGCCAAAATTCAACGCGCGACTGCGCAGCTCACGAAGAGGTAAGACATGCGACATTTGAAGATGAAAGAGCTGCTCGGCAGCACGTCCTTGACGATCAAGGACGGCGGTGAAGACGATCCACAAGACATCGTCACAAAGGCCTTGGAAGACCTGACCAAGACGATGGAAACGCGTCTCTCGGATATCGAGAGCAAGGCTGACAACACAAAGCTGGCGGCTCGGCTGGATAAGCTCGAAGCCAAGGGAAATCGTGCCAATGGTGGCGGCGACGATGACTTGGACGAAAAAGCCGCCATCGAAAAAAAGGCCTTCGGGGTATACCTGCGCCACGGCAACGGCACGCCTGAAGAAGAGCGCAAGGCGCTGACGGTCTCGAATGATGAGCAGGGCGGTTACCTTGCTCCGGCTGAGATGTCGACCGAGTTCATCCGCAACCTGGTCGAGTATTCGCCCATCCGCACCGTGGCCAGTGTTCGCGGCATCACGTCACCTTCGGTGAAATATCCCAAGCGTACGTCGATCACAAACGCCCAGTGGGAAGGTGAAGCTGAAGACAGCGAAGAATCCACCGTTGGCTTCGGGCAAGTCGAAGTTCCGGCAAACAAGCTGATGACATACGTCGACATCAGCAACGAGCTGCTGTCCGACAGTGGTGGGACCGCTGAGGCTGAGGTGCGGCTCGCCCTGGCCGAGGATTTCGGCAAAAAAGAGGGCGCTGCCTTCGTCAACGGTACGGGTGCTGGGCAGCCTGAAGGCGTCATGACCAATGCCAATATCGCGCAATATCTGAACGGCTCGGCCACGGTCCTCTCTCCGGACGCTATGGTCAAGATGATGTATGCGCTCCCGGCCATGTACCGCAATGCTGGCACCTGGATGATGAACGGCACCACGATGGGTATTGTCCGGACGCTGAAGGATGGCGATGGCCGGTTCCTCTGGCAACCGAGCTTCCAGGCGGGCCAGCCCGAAACCATCCTCGGTCGCCCGGTGATCGAGGCAGTCGACATGCCGGACATCGCATCCGGTGCCTTCCCGATCCTCTTCGGCGATTTCTCCGCATACCGGATCGTGGATCGTCTGGCGATGTCGATGCTGGTCAACCCGTACCTGCTGGCAACCAAGGGCCTGACCCGTATCCATGCAACCCGCCGCGTTGGGGGCCGTGTCATTCAGGCCGCCCGCTTCCGCAAACTTAAAATGGCTACCAGCTAAGGAGATCTAACATGCGTGATATTGCGCCCAATTTCGGACTTTCTCAGGCCGTTGCGCCTGCGGTGCTGTCCGCGACCAACACAAGCGCTGCGATCGACCTTCTGGGGTTCAACAGCGCGGCCCTGGTCATCAACACCGGCGCTATCGAAGCGGCGGGAGACTTCACGGCAAAGCTCCAGGAAAGCGATACAACCACATCTGGCGATTTTGCTGATGTCGGGGCCGAGCATCTGGTTGGCACTCTGCCTGCGACCTTGGTGGCGTCCTCTGTCTACAAGCAGGGCTACATCGGAAATAAGCGGTACGTCCGCACGGTCATCACCAAGAACGGCGGCACGTCCATCGCCGCTGGCGCGGTGATTGTGAAGGGTCACCCAGCCGAAGCTCCGGTTACCTGAAGATGAATAGCGGCGCGCGCTCCTTAAAGGGCTTTGAGAACGGTCCGAGACAGACAGCTGTCCTCCCTGCGCGGCGCTTCTTCAGAGGGTCAAGGACAGTAATATCTCAGGGGCAGGTTTCGACCTGCCCCATCACTGACATCGGCAGGGGTTTTTATGGCAACGAAAGCTCCCCGGATATGCGGCTGCGGAAAATTGGTTCTCTCAGGGGAGCGCTGCGCATGTCAGAAAGTGCGCGATGCGGAACGCAAAGCGCGCTTCGATCGGAAGCGGCCCAACTCAAGTGCCAGAGGCTACACCGGATCATGGGATCGGGCACGTGCCGACTATCTGGCGCAACATCCATTCTGTCGACGCTGTGGCGCACGCGCCGTCGTTGTCGACCACATCAAGCCGCATCGCGGCAATTCGGAATTGTTCTGGGACAGATCGAATTGGCAACCGCTTTGCACATCACATCACTCCAGCGCCAAACAACGTGAAGAACGGCGCACTATCAAAAGGACTTAAACCATGCCCATCTTTGCAACAGCTGGAGCGAAAGTGTTCATCGGCACCGTGCTTCCAATGAAGGACGAAGATTTCGTTGTCGGAGACTTCTCCGCGATTGTCTGGACCGAGGTCACAAAGCTTGAATCCATGGGGTCACTTGGTGATGCGGCCAGCGAAATCGAGGCAACACATATCGGCAGCATTCGGACCCAGCGCATCAAGGGTTTGCGCACGGCACAAACGATGGAGATCATCGCTAACATTGACTATAGTGATGCCGGTCAGCTTGCTTTGATCGCAGCGGAAAAGACCTCTGATGATTACGCTTTCAAAGTAACCTTTGACGATGCGCCAGCAGGGGGTACTCCATCCGAACGATATTTTGTCGGCTTGGTCGGTAGCGTGACGGAAGCCTATGACACCGCGAACTCAATCATGAAGTTGAGCAGCAGTCTTTGGGTAAACAGCAATATCGTACGCGTCGATGCGGCGGGGGCCTAGGTCTGAGCAATGGCCATCCTCGATCTGGATCAGCTTAAAGAGCATCTCGCTTTCACCGATGATATCGGCGGGGTCGACGATGCTCTGCTACAGCGCATTCTGGACGCAGCTCAAAACCATATAGAGCGCCTCCTCGGTTTCAAGATCGAGGAGGTGTTTGGCGGAGACGAACAGGAGCCGGTGCCGCCCGCGCTGATCGAGGCCGTGAGCCAGCTTGCCGCTTGGTGGTACGACAACCGTGAGGCGGCTTCTGACACGGCCCGCATCTTGCCGTTCGGCGTGACTGAGATCGTCAACGAATACCGGGAGTTTACCTTTTGACAAGCGACGGCGGTCTTTCCAGCTTCCAGCGGCGCATGCGGGCAATTCCGAAATCGGTGCGCAATGCCGTCGATCCCGCGTTGTTGCAGGGTGGGTACGAGATTGCGGACGCTATTGAGGCGTTGGCACCAGAGGACGAAGGTGATCTCAAAGGGTCCGTCGCGGTAACGCGAGGCGGGAAGGCCACGCCCGCATATTCGGCGCCCGGTGGAACGCACGTTGTCCCAGCCAACCAGGTGGCGGTGACAGTCGGAAACACCGATGTGCGATATCCACATCTTGTCGAGTACGGCACTGCCAACGCACCTGCACAGCCCTTCTTCTGGCCCGGCTTTCGTTTGGCACGGAAGAAGGCCGAAAACCGGATCAAGCGCGTGATGCGAAAGGCCATAAGGGATGCAAAGGGATGAGCGCTGATCTTGCTGTACAAAAGGCCATACGCGCGCGCCTGATCGCCACCACGGCGGTAACGGACCTCGTGCCTGCGAACAGCATTCTCGACCGCAATTCACGCCCTGCGCCGCGCCCTGGCATCGTGATCGGTGAAGCGCAAGAGGTAGATGAAGGCGACAGCATCAGCCGAACTCGAACCCGCATCTTTCACACGATCCATGTGTGGAAGACTGAGCCGTCGCGCGAAGGCGTCAAGATCATCGCCGCCGCGATCCGCACCGCGATCCGCAGTGCGCGCCTTGATTTGGGTGCGGGATATCATTGCGCCGACTGGCGCTTGGCGAGTACCCGCACTATGAGCGATCCGGACGGTGAAACGTCGCATGCCGTCATTGTGGTTGAATGCCTGGTCGAAGAGGTGGCTCCATGAGATCTGGCAAACTTGTGCATGTGATCGAAATACAGAGCGCCATCGAGACGGTGAATGACGCCGGCACTGCGACCTCGACATGGCAGAGTTTCGCTTCCCTACGCGCTGAGCTGGTCGAGCGTAGCACTGAGGAATTCCTGCGCAACGCTGGAGAAACTTCGGAAACAACCATCGTGTTCCGGACGCGCTTCGTGGCGGGCATCAGGGATCAGTATCGCGTAAGTTTTGACGGTTCGACCTATGGCATCGAGGAGCTGGTCACCATCGGGCGGCGCAAGGGTCTGGAAATCCGTTGCAAGGAGATCAAGCCATGAGAGGATCAAAACCGCACATTCGGGTGGAACGCGAATCGCTTGCCGAAAGGCCTGCGCCTGATTTTCTATCCGATGCTGCCAAGGCGGAATGGAACCGCATTGTTCCCATCCTCGCCAAGCGCAAGATCCTGACCGAGGCGGATGTTGGCTGCCTGGAAAATTACTGCATGGCGATCGGTACCGTCCGCGAAATGGATCAGGAGATCCAGCGCATTGGCGCCGTTCAGAAGATTTACAAGATCGACAAGGACGGCAACTCGCTGATGATATCGATCCGGAAGAATCCTGCTGTGGGCATCCGGAATGAGGCAATGACACAGTCGCGGCTGCATGCGGCCGAGTTGGGTGCAACGCCGGTTTCGCGCTCGCGACCGACCCTCGATGATGAGGATGATGATGACGATCTGTTCGGCTGGACAGGCGCTGCCTAATGCTTGTCCCGTCCTGGATCGATCGCCCCGAAGAGATCGCCGACCCGCTGGGCCGTGGAGATCTCGCGGTGAACTGGCTTCGCAAGCTCAAGCATCCCAAGAACCCTGCACCTGGGCATCCGTTCCAACTGGATGAGTGGCAGGAAAATACCATTCGTCGCATTTACGGGCCTCGCCATGAAGACGGCTCGCGCGTCGTGCGTCGTGTTGTTCTCTTGCTGCCACGTGGCAATCGAAAGACCAGCCTTGCGGCTGCGATCACGTTGCTGCACCTGATCGGTCCTGAAAGCCTTCCCGGCGGTTTGATCGTCTCAGCAGCATCTGCGCATGAGCAGGCAATGGAACTGTTCAATGAAGCGGCCATGATCGTGCATTATGACCGGCGTCTCGAAAAGCACTTGAGCGTGCGCGAGTATGTTTCACGCATCGCCTGCCCAAAGCGCCAGACCCGGTACATTGCGGTCGCTTCGGATGGCAAGGTACAGCACGGAAAAACACCCAACGTGGTTATCGCTGACGAACTGCACGCCTGGGAAGGGCGCGCTGGTCTGCGCCAGTGGGAAGCGCTGGACTCGGCGCTGGTCAAGGTGCCCGGTACCTTGATGATCGTGGCAAGCACTTCCGGGCGAGGTCAGGAAAACCTTGCCTGGCAGACGGTTGAATATGCGATCAAGGTGCAGAAGGGTGAGATCGACGATCCCGCAACTTTGCCCGTGATATTCATGGCCGAGCCGGAAGATGATTGGAAAGACGAAGCTCTCTGGCATGCGGTAAATCCCGGTCTTCAACACGGTTACCCGGATCTCGCGGCATTTCGCGACAAGGCCCGTAAGGCAGAACACTCACCCTTTGATCGTGATAGCTTTCTTCAGTTCAATCTCAATCGCTGGCTCGATCAAACGACATCGCCATTTGTCGAGATGCATGTCTATGACCAGGGCTCGCACGAGGTCGATCCCGAGGAGTTGGAGATCGTGCAAGCGCCCTGCTACATAGGGGTGGACCTGTCGAAGAATGAAGATCTGACGGTTGTGGTGGCCTGCTGGCAGGATGGCGCAGACGGCTACCAAGTGGTGCCATTTTTCTTCTGTCCCGAGGACAATCTGCGCGCCCGTGGTGAGATGCATGGCGTCGACTATGTCAGCTGGGCCGAAGATGGATTTATCATCCCGACGCCCGGCAACACGGTAGATCTTCGGACCGTCGAAGCGCATATCCGTGAACTCTGCGCCCGGTTTAACGTTCGTGAAATCGCATTCGACCCGACGTATGGGCGCTCGATGATGGCTGACCTTTGCGAGGATGGACTACCGGCGGTCGAGTTTCGTCAAGGCTGGGTGAGCATGGCCCCCGCGGTAAAAGAACTGGAACGCGCAATCCTGGGCGGTAGGTTCAAGCACGGCGGGCAACCGGTGCTGCGGTGGAACTTCGGCAACATTCAACTTCACATCGACGCCTCGGGAAACAAGAGTTTTCACAAGGGCAAGAGCGGCAACAAGATTGATGGCGCCGTGGCAACTGCAATGGCCGTAGCGCGCTGCGCGGCGGCGGAGGATCACTTCGTTACGGAAGCCGCCTGGTTCGATGACGACATGTTTACAGCTTAAGGAAAACCAATGGATGAAGAACGCTTGATCGTCGCGCTCGAAGCTCGGATCCGAGACTTCGAAAAGAACATGCAGCGGGCTGAACAGCGCGGCACCAGATCCTACCAGAGCCTCCAGCGTGGCTCACGCGGGGCCACCGCAGCGATGGAACGGGACATGGTGCGATCGACCACCCGCATCAACCAGGCTCTCGCCACGACATCCAGCAAGATCGGTTTGGTGGGTAAGGCATTTGTCGCGGGCGCAATCGCGAGCGGTATGGCTGCGATCACTTCTGGCGCGGGCGCTGCGGTCCGCAGTCTTGCCGAACTCGACCGGCAGGCCAAGCGGTCGGGTCTGAGCGTGACTGCCTTCCAGAAGCTGAAATTCGTGGCTGAACAGAATCGCATAGACGTTGACGCGATGATCGATGGCATCAAAGAAATGCAGCTCCGGACTGATGAATTTGCGGAAACCGGCGGAGGCTCAGCAGCTGATGCTTTGAAGCGATTGGGCTACCGGGCCCGCGAACTCGGTAAAAAGCTCGAGGATCCCTCCGAGCTGTTTCTCGACATGATTGATCGCATGGAAGATCTCGATCGCGCTGCGCAGATCCGGGTCGCAGATGAGGTTTTCGGGGGAACTGGCGGTGAGCGCTTCGTCGAGCTGCTCTCCCAGGGTGACGACGGAATCCGTAAGATCATGTCCCGGGCGGATGAACTTGGCATCGTTATGGACGAAGAGGCAATCGCGAAAGCTGCCGAACTGGACCGGAAGTTCGCCGAAATCACTGCGCGCGTTTCTACCCTCAGCAAGACGATTGTGGTGAACCTCGCTGGTGCGATCGAAGAAGCATTGACTGTCGATGTCGATGAAATCTTTGGGTCAGCAGAGCGCGCAATTTCCATGATGGGCGAAGCCAACTATCGGGCCATGAAAGGTGCTTCGGACGTCACCGGAGACCAGCGCGAGGATGTGGAAGACCTCGTCGAAACTTATGAAGAGCTGTTTCGCGCTATAAATGCCGCTACTGGTCCTGATGGCATTCGACTGATGGACGTCGCGGATATCGACGCCGCTCATGAACTTGCAGCAATCTTGCAGGACATCGATCGCGAAATGCAGGCGTTCACCAACGGCGAAACGAAGGCCGCCGATTTTGAGGGGCAAGTTTTCGACCTGGTTGCAGAGGCGGAAAATCTGACCTCTGAACTTAGTGATGTCGATGCCCAAAGATTTGGAAATGTTGTGGATGCCATTGGCGGCATCGCAAGTGCCCTGGCGAAGGCTGCTCAAAATGCGGCAGCCTTGCGCGCCAGCTTGCCTGAAGGCGATACCGAAACATCTGTCACATACGGTCCACAGAATGGAAGGCCGCGCCGCATCATACCTATAAGTGAATTAGCTCCCAGCACTTCACCCCGCCCGCACACTCCCGGTGTTGATGCCAGCTTTGGATTTCCTGACCCAGTCAAGCCTGGAGGCGGTGGCGGTGGCACCTCTGACGTCGACGACTACCAAAGTCGGGTGGAACAAACCCGCGAAGAGATCGCCATGCTGGAGGCGGAGGCCGTAGCGCTGACCGCCGTCGCAATGTCAGGGCGCGAGTATGCCGACGTGATGGAATACGCCCGCAAAAAAGCTGAGCTTCTCTATGACGCACAGAAGGCCGGGAAAGAGATCACGCCTGAGCTTGAAGCGGAAATTGATCAGCTCGCTCAGGCCTACGCTACAGCTGGCGCAGCTGCGGAAGAAGCAGCAGATCGCATCGACGCAATTAAAGAAAATGCTGAACGTGGCGCTGACAGAATGTCCGACATGTTCATGTCAATTGTGGATGGCTCGATGTCGGCAAAGGATGCCTTGGCTGCTTTGCTCATCGAAATTGCCAAAGTGCAAATGCAAAAGGCTTTCCTCGGGCTTGCGGAAAGTGGCGGCGGCGGCAGCTTCTTGCAGACAGTCGGTAGCTGGCTTGGGTTTTCAGGGGGCGGCTATACCGGTGCTGGTGGTAAGCATGATCCGGCCGGTGTGGTCCATAAGGGAGAATATGTCGTTCAGGCCAGTCAGGTTGCAAAGCCTGGCATGAGAGGCTTTCTCGACGCGCTGAACAGCGGTCTACCCGGTTTCGCGCGAGGTGGGCTGGTGCCTGGTTGTGAAGGCGGCAATGAAATTATTATTGGGAGGCCGGAATGAGTATTGTCGCACTACAGGTGAGAGAGGATTACGCTCTAATCGCTGGCGACGGTGTGTGTACAGATCCCGAAACTGGCGCGGTCGCTGGATATATGTCTAAGATCACAGCCATGCCTGATCTGGATTGTGCCATTGCTATAACCGGCGTCGGGGGCTTCAATCATGCGCTTCAATGGAACATGCCATGTTGGGTAAAGGACTTTGATGGTTTTATCGAAGCCCTCCCTGATCTCGCGCGGCTGACACACGAAAAACTATGCCGGGATAATATGATCAGGGGCGATGACAACAGAGCAAATTTGATGGCTGCTGGTTGGTCAATTGAAGAACAACGGTACAAGGCGGTTCGTGTTGTCAGCTATGAGAAGGGCACTACCAATTCGGAGACAGGAGACACTGCTGTCCTTGCACCATTTGTGGCGCATGAATTTACCAGTGGTGGTATGTGGATGTCATCAGCGCCGAAGGAAAATAACATGAAGCTGTTTGGCTTGACGGAAGCCATAGACGGTGAAAGCGACGTAGATTCAATCACCCGGGCTATCTGTGCTGGGCGGGCTTCCAGCGGCATGGTTTTGGATGGTGAGAGAAGTTACCACTATAACGCAGGTGGTTACGTCCAGATCGCCTTAATACAACGCGGCCACATCAACACCTGGATCACGCATCGATGGCCTGAGGACATTATTGGTTTTCCCGTGCGGCCGGAATTTGGATCTCCATTGCCACCGCACCTCAAATTAATTTCGTCGGAATGAAGCTCGAAATCGCCCTCTGCAAGGCTCTCGAAGCTGAGTTTGATCGCAAGGAAAACAAGCTGCCGCCTGGAGCTGTTGTTCTTTGGGAAGCGTTCACCCAACTGTCGAGGCAACGCTCAGTCAGCAGCAACGGTCCAAACCCTTTGAGCTTTAGTGATATCCATGCGTGGTCACAGCTTATGAGAATGCCGATCCAGCCGCATCAGACGCGGGCTATCCTTGCGATGGATCAGGTGTGGATTAAGCGCTACTACGCTCGGCAGGGGCCGCCTGAAGGGGTGGAGGCTCTGCCTACTCGATCTACCCATGAGATGACGCCAGCTATGTTCGATTTGGCGATGGGCTGAAGCTCAGCGGTGAATCACTTCCAGAGGGTATCAGGAAGCTTTGACTTGAGTGCTGCGGTGACTTCGTCCAGTTGGTCACGCGATTCCTGGAGCTTTCGGATCTGATCATCCATCTCCTTTGCATACGCCCGTGCCATTTCAGGCAGGTCCCCAGGGCCTGCTGAAAGGCTCTGTTCAAGCCTCCTGACAATCTCAGCATTCATCGACCGACCATGTTCTTCAGCGGCCTCACGTATTCTATCTCGCATGCCGTCTGGCAAGCGAAGCATGAATTGATCTGATCCTCTTCCCGCGCTTTTGGACATCGGCTAACCCAATATTTTAGGTAGCACTGTGATATGATAGGTTGACAGTCAATAGTAGCACGGTGTTAGGTATCACCGTGCTACATGGAGATTCCAATGACACCTAGAAGGCAAATCCAGCTCCGTCTGCCTGAAGATCTGAAGGAGTGGCTGGAACAGCAAGCCGCGCAGAATGGGTCTTCCCAGAATAGCGAGATCATCCGGGCCGTTCGTGAACGAGCTACCCGAATGCAAGAAAGCGTAGCGACCTGAAATCAAGCGGGCCGGTGGGTGCAGCAACACCTCAACCGGCCCTTACCTAAGAACGATCTATCAGAGGAGATCGCACAATGGCTGTGGCCAAACCTATCACCGTACCTTGCCCTCAGGAAGGGCTAAACCGTCGCAAGCTGCTGATGGGGCTGCCCCTTGCTGGCGCCGCACTGGCCTTGCCCATAGCGGCGAAGGCTGAATCTGATCGGGACCGCATGATCCGCGTTGTCTATCAGCTTGAAGCGCACGAAGGCTGGGAGTCTGCAAACGTCGTCGCGGCTATGGCGTTCGCAGCGTGGCAAATCCGTAAGGCACTCGGCCTCACTATGCCGGATCCTAAGTATGCTCAGATGCATGTCGATTTCCAAAAGGCTGCGTTTGAGCGATACCGCCAAATCTACATATTTAGTTGCGGTACCACGGACGGCGAACAATGCAGCGAAAGGGCGTTGGCATGAACATTCAAATCACCCAAGCCAGCCATGCCACCACGCGTCGCCGTCTCATGAAAAGCTTGCCAGCTGCCGCATTGACCTTTTGCGCGGCGAACACGGCGTGTTGTGGGGCTTCACAGCAAATCCCAAAAGATCCTTTTTTGGATGCATACAACATTTGGATCCAGTCTCAAATCGAGTTTAGTCGGGTCGATAATCTATCAGCAAGTGGGGCTTCTAAATATGATGAACTCGATCGGATTTGGGAAGTCGGAGCTGAAGCGGTTGATTTGATGGCAGACATCTCTCCATCATCACCCGAAGGGCTTGCTGCGCTGGCGCACGTGATTTTCGCCTACCATGGCCCGAACGACGATCCTGGCAGCGCTGCCTATTCTGAAGCAATCAAATATACAGACATCAGATTGCTTGAGAACCTTTACAAGACGCTCTCGGGAGAGCGTGCGCTCCCAGATGGTTTCTGAGTCCGCTCCTGGCCTGAAAAGCTTACACACTCATCTATCGGACTATTTGTCTAATTGAGTTGACCTCGACTTCCATTGGTGATTTTATCCAATGGAAGCCGTTGGGGATGATATTATGCACTTAGGTCAAACTGCCAAGTTCCTCGCGGAGGTTTTCAAGCTTCCTGAAGCTACTCCCCAAATGGTTGGACGAATTATGCGTGAAAATGGTCTGGTCGCCAAAGGCGCAAGGGGCCGCAATGCCCCTCACCTGACCGATGTAGAGCTCGCGCGATTTATCATCGCACTGATGGTTTCCGAAGGTCCCGCAAGCTCAGTCGAAAGGCTCAGATTTTTTGGCCAGCTTCCCTTGGCGGATAGCTTGATTAACGGCGTGCCAAAGTATGATGGCCCCCCACCTCCGGTAACGTTCGAGGGCGCTTTTGCGAAGCTGCTTGAGAACGTGAGGGAAAATAGCTGGGAGGCTGGGTGCGAGAAAAGCTGGCAGGTGGATATTGATATTTCATACGCGAACGCCGCAATTCTCACGCCTCTCCGTCCAGATTTAGGCGTGCCTTCGGAAAATCACTCCTTCCATCAATTTGAAACGGAGCTCGACGATGATTCAGTCGAATCCCCGTTCCCCTACTTGACCGGCCTCGAGCGCACCGTCCGCATCGGCTTTCATACCCTTTTCCGCATATCTCGTGCTGACAAATCAGAAGCAGAGCTGCTGGAGGAAATAGGTATCCGAGATTTGGAGGGGCAGGATGATGCAAGGTAAATTCACAGGCGTATGTGGCAGCAGAAAAAATCTTGAGCTGGCGCTTCTTAAAACGGGCGAGACGCCGGAAGAGATTGAGGCCAGCTTCCAGGGCTATCTGTCGTCAAAGGCGTCCTGCGGACGCGGGTGTGGCGGCACCAATGTTGTCTCGCTGGCATCTCACAGGCGTGCAATGGCCACTGGTGAATAAGGGACCAAGTTAGATATGAGCCGCGCGTTTCCACTCTTTGCAGACGAAAAGACAGCCGCTGACTTGTTTTGCATGAAGCGAGATGAGTTTCGTCAGCTGGTTGATCGCGGGCATCTTCCTCGACCCCGAGACATGGGCGGCTTTGAACGCTGGGACGTTGAAGAACTGCGCAGGATTGGTCGTGGCGACGCTATGAGTGGTGGGGAGTGTGACTGGTGAGCAGGTGGGGCGGAAAGAAGTATCTGATAGAAACCAAGCCGGGATTTATCTACGTCCGAAAGCGTGGAAAATATATTGGCAGGATCTTTGCGCGGGAGGGCACCGCTGAGTTTGATCGCGAGTATTGGGATATACTGACGGGGCGCGCTGTCGAGCCAAGGACATCGTGGCGAACTCTAATTGGTTCGTACAGGAACTCATCTCGATGGATAAATCTCAAGCCCAACACAAAAAAGACCTATGAATTTGTTCTGATCTACATGCTGGACAAGAACGGTAGTAAGGATGTGACGCGTCTGCGCCGAAAGGATGTTATTGCGGCTCAGGAAGCCAACAGCCACAGGGCAAAGTTCGCCAACGATATTCCACGAATTCTGTCTGTCCTGTGCGAACACGCCATTGATATCGGGTGGATGGATCATAACCCTGCGAAGGGTGTAAAGAAAAAACCCATCCCAGAAGATAGGCAAAGACCGCACATTCCATGGACAGATGCCGCTGTCAAAAAGTTTCGGGCTGAAGCGAATGAGCGCGCTTTGCTGATATTCGAGATCGGCGTGGGCAGTGTCCAGCGGCCGGGTGATTGGGCGACTTTCCTCTGGGGAGATTACGATGGTCAGAACTTGGGCCTACGCCAGAATAAGACTGGCAAGGAGCTTCCTTGCCTTCCCTGCACGCCAGAGCTGAAGGCAGCGCTCGACAGAGAGAAACGAAGGATTGGTGGCTCTCCTCACCCCTCACGCCCTATTTTGATAGCGCGCGGAGGAAGCGCGCTGACAATCAGCGGCATTACGCAACTCATGCTCAAAGAACGCAGGCGACTGGGCCTTGAGGCGTACGATCAACACGCCTTGCGGTATCGGGGTGTGATGGAGCTGGCGTGGGCCGGATGTGACGACGAAGAGATCATGTCCTACAGCGGGCACAATACCAGGGAAATGGTGATCAAGTATGCAGGTCTGGCTCGCCAGATCATGCGTGCCGCTACGGCGGCAGAGAAGAGGAGGCTATGGGCACGGCTATGAACAGAACAAGTACAGAACGGAAACGTGATAACCAGTGTGATAACCGGTTGACGGCTGCAATGATAAAACTTAATGAACACAATACACAGGGGTATAGCTCAGCTGGTAGAGCGACGGTCTCCAAAACCGTAGGTCGAGGGTTCGAACCCTTCTGCCCCTGCCATCATCTTCCTGACCAGTGTTGACCGACGTGCGCGCGACCCTTGGGGCCTTGGCATTATGCCGGGTGTTTGCAAGATCAATGCGTTTATGCAGCGCTGTCCCCTTATTGGAAACTGTGCCCTCTTTTTGCCGCAATTGCGTCGCGTCCGTGGCGCATTTTGACGATAGCTCACCGGTGTTCGGTAACGAGTGCCAAGAGGTTTCCCCGATGTCCGATTCTGCCCAAACTGGCCTTGGTCCCGAAACCCTTACGCTTATTCGTGATATGGTGTCCGACACCGAACCGGTCCACATGCCGGAACCGCGCCGCGCGGCGCCATCGCCTGTGCACACCGCCGCGATGCACACCGTTGCGCCGTCGCAAGCTGCATCTTCTGGATATGCGCGCCGGCCCCCGAACGCAGTCTTGGCGCGGGTGCGGGCGTTTCGCCCCAGCCGTCGTCAGATATTCTGGACCGTTTTCGCGTTGATCGTCCTGCTGCGTCCCGCATGGATCGTGCTGACGCTGGTGCTGGGCGCTTTTGTGACCTTGGGCGTTTTCGTGGGCTTTGGGGCGGATCGCGTCTGGTCCGGTGCGGTCAGCCTGTTGAAGTGGTACATGCTGCGCGCTCCGGTCCGCGGTGCACGCCTGACGGCGCGGATCGACCGGTTTGCCTGTCGCTGGGACAATCTGCTGGACCGGTTCCCCGATGGCTGGGTTGACGGGCTGTACCTGCCCGATCTGCAATCGTTGCTTGATGCGGACGACCGTCACGACGCCGTTATGGCCACCCGTCTGCAACGGATGCAGGACCAGTCCCCGAACGACAAGGCCGCAGCCTGAAGGCGCCCGCCCGCAAGAGGTCTTGAATTCACGCCCGCAGCCCGTTACATGGGCCGGACCAATCCGATAGGAGCCTGTCATGGCCACCACCAACCCGCTGCAATTTATCCAGCAAGTGCGCACCGAAGTCAGCAAGGTCGTATGGCCCACGCGGCGCGAGGTGATGCTGACCACTGTGATGGTGTTCATCATGGCAGCTCTGGTTGCCGTCTTTTTCGCGCTGATCGACATTCTGATCCGTGGCGGATTGCAGCAGATCCTGACCTATTTCGGCTGACCGCCGCGCCCTGCGCCGGTCCTTGCCAAAAGCCTAACAAACCCGATCAAGGCCTTGAAACTCTGCGATTGTCGGAGTAGATGGCAACCCTGACCTGACAGAGGGCGTGCGGCGATTCGTGTTGCGCGCCGATTTTTTGTTCAAGTCATTCGGGCCAAGTGTCTGAAAATTATTAAGAATTTGACACGGTTTCGTGTCGCACCAAGAGAGGCAGACGAGCTTATGGCGAAACGATGGTATTCGGTCAGCGTTCTTTCGAACTTCGAAAAGAAAATTGCCGAACAAATTCGTACTACCGCCGTCGAGCAGCAGCTCGAAGGTGAGATCGACGAAGTTCTGGTGCCGACCGAAGAGGTCATCGAGGTGCGCCGCGGCAAAAAGGTCACGACCGAGCGTCGCTTTATGCCCGGTTACGTGCTGGTGCATATGGAGATGTCCGACCGTGGGTATCACCTGATCAGTTCGATCAACCGCGTGACCGGCTTTCTGGGCCCGCAAGGCCGCCCGATGCCGATGCGCGATGCCGAGGTGAACCAGATCCTGAACCGCGTTCAGGAAGGCGAAGACAGCCCGCGCACGCTGATCCACTTTGAAGTGGGCGAGCGCGTCAAGGTGAACGACGGACCGTTCGAGGATTTCGACGGCATGGTCGAAGAAGTTGATGATGACGCGCAGCGCCTCAAGGTGACGGTGTCGATCTTCGGGCGCGAAACGCCCGTTGAACTGGAATTCACTCAGGTCACGAAACAGAGCTGAGTGTAAATTGTGGGAGGCGAGGGTGCCGCGGCATCCGGACCGGACCACACAACATAAAGCCCCAAGGGACGCGTCCTGCGGGGGTTGAAATAGGAGAAGGCCCATGGCCAAGAAACTCGTTGGCACGATGAAGTTGCAAGTGCCCGCCGGTCAAGCAAACCCCTCCCCGCCGGTCGGTCCGGCGCTGGGTCAGCGCGGCATCAACATCATGGAATTCTGCAAGGCGTTCAACGCCAAGACCGCAGATATGGAGCCCGGTGCGCCGTGCCCGACCGTGATCACGTATTATCAGGACAAGTCCTTTACCATGGACATCAAGACGCCTCCTGCGTCGTATTTCCTGAAAAAAGCGGCCAAGGTGAAGTCTGGTGCGAAAACGCCCAGCCGTGAAACCGTCGGCACTGTGACCACCAAGCAGATCCGCGAAATCGCCGAAGCGAAGATGAAAGACCTGAACGCCAATTCGATCGAAGCGGCGATGCAGATCATCCTGGGCTCTGCCCGCTCTATGGGCATCGAGGTGAAGTAAGATGGCAAAGTACGGAAAACGCACCACCGCTGCCCGCGAAGCATTTGCTGGCAAAGAGAACCTGTCGGTTGAAGACGCCGTTGCGCTGATCAAGGGCAACGCCAAAGCCAAGTTCGACGAAACCATCGAGATTTCGATGAACCTGGGTGTCGACCCCCGTCACGCTGACCAGATGGTCCGCGGCGTGGTCGGTTTGCCGAACGGCACAGGCAAAGACGTGCGCGTCGCTGTCTTTGCGCGTGGCCCCAAGGCCGACGAAGCCAAAGCAGCCGGAGCCGACATCGTTGGCGCCGAGGACCTGATGGAAATCGTGCAAGGCGGCAAGATCGAATTCGATCGCTGCATTGCAACCCCGGACATGATGCCGATCGTCGGCCGTCTGGGCAAGGTTCTGGGCCCCCGCAACCTGATGCCGAACCCCAAAGTGGGCACGGTCACCATGGATGTGGCGGACGCGGTCAAAGCTGCCAAAGGCGGTGAAGTCCAGTTCAAAGCCGAAAAAGCGGGCGTCGTGCACGCTGGCGTCGGCAAAGTGTCGTTCGACACCGACAAGCTGGCCGAAAACATTCGCGCCTTCGTCGGTGCCGTGGCCAAGGCGCGTCCCGCCGGTGCCAAAGGCACATATATGAAAAAGGTTTCGCTCAGCTCCACTATGGGCCCGGGCGTGTCGGTTGACGTGGACAACGCGGTTACCGAGTAAGCATTTCGGGGCAGGGGAAACCTTGCCCCGCACAAGATCCCGCGCAAGCGGGTTGGCGGGGACGCCTTTTGCAAGGTTCCCCCGTTCTGTCCGAGACGGAGGGTGGATGCAGCCGCATTCATAATTCCTTCCTGAGATGGGAAACGAGATTTAAAGGATCCGCCTTGCGGTGATTTTGGCCTCGGTCCCTGAAACGGACCTAAGTGGTGGCCCCTCGGGGTTGCTGAATTGAGCCGGGGGGAAACCCCCATACTTGGAGTGAAACTGTGGATAGAGCCCAGAAAGAGAAAGTGGTCGAGGAACTCGGCCAAATCTTCGAAAGCTCTGGCGTCGTTGTGGTAGCCCACTACGCCGGTCTGACAGTTGCGAACATGCAAGATCTGCGTGCCCGTGCCGCCGAGCACGGAAGCGCAGTGCGTGTTGCCAAAAACAGGCTCGCCAAAATCGCCCTTGAAGGACAGCCCTGCGCAAGCATCGGTGACCTCCTGACGGGTATGACCGTTCTGACCTTCTCCGAAGATCCCGTGGCTGCTGCCAAGGTGTCCGAGGACTTTGCCAAAGACCACGACAAATTCGTGATCCTCGGCGGGGCCATGGGTGAGAACGCTCTGGACCGGGCTGGTGTTACAGCTGTGTCGAAAATGCCTTCGCGCGAGGAGCTTATTGCTTCGATCGTGGGCTGCATCGCCGCACCTGCAAGCAACATCGCCGGGGCCATTGGCGCGCCTGCAAGCAACATCGCATCCATCTTGTCCACAATCGAGGACAAGGCGGCTGCATAAAGCAACGTCATACTGGCGTGTGGTTGACCCATCACGTTGGAACACACATATCGTAACGGAAAGAGCTGAACATGGCTGATCTGAAAAAACTGGCAGAAGACATCGTTGGTCTGACCCTGCTGGAAGCACAAGAACTGAAAACAATCCTCAAAGACGAGTACGGCATCGAGCCCGCCGCTGGTGGCGCTGTGATGATGGCTGGTCCTGCTGACGCCGGTGGCGCAGCCGAGGAAGAGAAGACTGAATTCGACGTCGTTCTGAAAAACGCAGGCGCATCGAAAATCAACGTCATCAAAGAAGTCCGCGGCATCACAGGCCTGGGCCTGAAAGAAGCCAAAGACTTGGTCGAAGCCGGTGGCAAGATCAAAGAAGGCGTGTCGAAAGACGAAGCTGAAGAAATCAAAACCAAGCTGGAAGCAGCTGGCGCTGAAGTCGAACTGGCGTAAGCCAACTGCATGGGGCTTGCCCCATGTCGCATTCAAGGCTGGATCCGGAATTTTCCGGGTCCAGCCGAACCTGTCTTGGCAAGGGCTTCTGAATGAAGCGTTTTCCAGGATGTGGTTTCAAAGGTCGGGAGGCACTCGGTGGGACGAGGGCCATGAATTGACCGAAACCCAACCATCTCGACTGGGCGGTGTACCGTGGCCCGACGGTGCGCGCGCTCGCAGAGAATCTGAAAGGTGACAGTTCACATGGCGCAATCCTTCCTTGGCCAGAAACGTCTTCGTAAATATTACGGCAAAATCCGCGAAGTGCTGGAAATGCCGAACCTGATCGAGGTTCAAAAATCCTCGTACGATCTTTTCCTGAACTCCGGCGACGCTGAAACCCCCACCGATGGTGATGGTATTCAAGGCGTGTTCCAATCGGTATTCCCGATCAAGGATTTCAACGAAACTTCCGTGCTGGAATACGTCAAATACGAGCTGGAAAAGCCGAAATATGACGTTGAAGAATGCCAGCAACGTGACATGACCTACAGCGCGCCGCTGAAAGTGACGCTGCGCCTGATCGTGTTTGATGTCGACGAAGACACAGGCGCGAAATCGGTCAAAGACATCAAAGAACAAGACGTGTTCATGGGCGACATGCCCCTGATGACGCCGAACGGCACTTTTGTCGTGAACGGCACCGAACGTGTGATCGTTTCCCAGATGCACCGTTCGCCGGGCGTGTTCTTTGACCACGACAAGGGCAAGACCCACTCTTCGGGCAAACTGCTGTTCGCCTGCCGCATCATTCCCTATCGCGGCAGCTGGCTGGACTTTGAATTCGACGCCAAGGACATCGTGTTCGCACGTATCGACCGTCGTCGGAAGCTTCCTGTCACAACCCTGCTGTATGCGCTGGGTCTGGACCAAGAAGCGATCATGGACGCCTATTACAAGACCGTCACGTTCAAGCTGGAGAAGAACAAGGGCTGGGTCACGCCGTTCTTCCCCGACCGTGTGCGCGGCACCCGTCCCACATATGATCTGGTGAACGCGGCTTCTGGCGAAGTGATTGCCGAAGCCGGCAAGAAAATCACCCCCCGCGCGGTCAAGCAGATGATCGACGCAGGCGACGTGGAAAACCTGTTGGTTCCGTTCGATCACATCGTTGGCAAATTCGCAGCCAAGGACATGATCAACGAAGAAACCGGCGCGATCTACATCGAAGCCGGTGACGAGCTGACGCTGGAATACGACAAAGACGGCGATCTGATCGGCGGCACAGCCAAAGAGCTGATCGACGCAGGCGTCACCGAGATCCCCGTGCTGGACATCGACAACATCAACGTCGGTCCGTACATGCGCAACACGATGCACAACGACAAGAACATGAACCGCGACACCGCGCTCATGGACATCTATCGCGTGATGCGCCCGGGCGAGCCGCCCACCGTCGAAGCGGCGTCGAACCTGTTCGACACGCTGTTCTTTGACAGCGAGCGTTACGACCTGTCCGCCGTTGGCCGTGTGAAAATGAACATGCGTCTGAACCTGGACGCAGAAGACACACAGCGCACCCTGCGCCGCGAAGACATCGTTTCGTGCATCAAGGCGCTGGTCGATCTGCGTGACGGGCGTGGCGACATCGACGACATTGACCACCTGGGCAACCGTCGTGTGCGTTCCGTTGGCGAGCTGATGGAAAACCAGTACCGCGTTGGCCTGCTGCGCATGGAACGTGCGATCAAGGAACGCATGTCGTCCGTCGAGATCGACACCGTAATGCCCCAGGATCTGATCAACGCCAAACCGGCGGCAGCGGCTGTGCGCGAATTCTTCGGCTCCAGCCAGCTTTCGCAGTTCATGGACCAAACCAACCCGCTGTCCGAAGTGACACACAAACGCCGTCTGTCGGCGCTTGGGCCGGGCGGTTTGACCCGCGAGCGTGCAGGCTTTGAGGTGCGTGACGTTCACCCGACCCACTATGGTCGGATGTGCCCGATTGAAACGCCCGAAGGTCCGAACATTGGTCTGATCAACTCGCTGGCCACCTTTGCCCGCGTGAACAAATACGGCTTCATCGAAACACCCTACCGTGTCGTCAAAGACTCGGTGGTGACGGATGAAGTGCACTATATGTCCGCGACCGAGGAAATGCGTCACACCGTGGCGCAGGCGAACGCCAACCTCGACGAGAACATGCGTTTTGTGAACGATCTGGTGTCGACACGGAAATCGGGCGACTACACGCTGTCCCCGAACGAAAACGTTGATCTGATCGACGTGTCGCCGAAACAGTTGGTTTCGGTCGCCGCATCGCTGATCCCGTTCCTTGAAAACGACGACGCCAACCGCGCCTTGATGGGCTCGAACATGCAACGTCAGGCCGTGCCGCTTCTGCGGGCCGAGGCGCCGCTGGTCGGCACCGGCATCGAAGAAGTCGTGGCGCGCGATTCCGGCGCTGCGATCATGGCGAAACGGGCCGGTATCATCGACCAGGTCGATGCGACCCGTATCGTTGTGCGTGCCACATCCGATCTGGAACTGGGCGACGCGGGTGTGGACATTTACCGCATGCGCAAATTCCAGCGTTCGAACCAGAACACCTGCATCAACCAGCGTCCGCTGGTCAAAGTGGGTGACACGGTTCAGAAGGGCGAAGTGATTGCCGATGGTCCGTCCACCGATATGGGCGAACTGGCCTTGGGCAAAAACGTGGTCGTCGCGTTCATGCCGTGGAACGGCTACAACTACGAAGACTCGATCCTGATTTCTGAGCGCGTGTCGCGTGATGACGTCTTTACCTCGATCCACATCGAGGAATTCGAAGTCGCCGCCCGTGACACCAAGCTTGGGCCAGAGGAAATCACCCGCGACATTCCCAACGTCGGTGAAGAAGCGCTGCGCAACCTCGACGAGGCTGGCATCGTGTACATCGGTGCGGATGTTGAACCGGGCGATATTCTGGTCGGCAAGATCACACCCAAGGGCGAAAGCCCGATGACGCCGGAAGAAAAGCTGCTGCGCGCCATCTTTGGTGAAAAGGCATCAGACGTCCGCGATACATCGCTGCGGGTGAAACCGGGTGACTTCGGCACGGTCGTCGAAGTGCGCGTGTTCAACCGCCACGGTGTGGAAAAAGACGAACGCGCCCTGCAAATCGAGCGTGAAGAAGTCGAAAGCCTGGCCCGTGACCGCGACGACGAACTCGCGATCCTCGACCGCAACATCTATGCCCGTCTGGGCGACATGCTGTTGGGCAAGGAAGTGGCCAAGGGTCCGAAAGGCGTGAAAGCCGGCAGCACTGTCGACGCTGACATGCTGGACGCCTACCCGCGTTCGGCCTGGTGGCAGATTGCGTTGAAAGACGAGCAATCGGCACAGGTGATCGAGGCCCTGAACGAGCAGTACGAAGTGCAAAAGCGCACTTTGGACGCCCGTTTCGAGGACAAGGTCGAGAAAGTCCGCCGTGGCGACGACCTGCCGCCGGGCGTGATGAAGATGGTCAAAGTCTTTGTCGCGGTAAAGCGCAAGCTGCAACCGGGCGACAAGATGGCGGGCCGCCACGGGAACAAAGGGGTTATCTCCAAAGTGGTTCCCATGGAGGACATGCCGTTCCTGGCCGATGGTACACCTGTCGACTTCTGTCTGAACCCGCTGGGCGTGCCGTCGCGCATGAACGTCGGTCAGATCCTCGAAACCCACATGGGTTGGGCCTCGCGTGGGCTGGGCATCAACGTGGACGAGGCATTGCAGGAATACCGCCGGTCGGGTGACCTGACCCCGGTGCGCGAAGCGATGCATCTGGCTTACGGCGATGATGTCTACGACGAGGGCATCAAGGACATGGAAGAGGATGTGCTGCTGGAAGCGGCGGGCAACGTGACCCGCGGCGTTCCGATCGCCACGCCCGTCTTTGACGGCGCGAAAGAGGCGGACGTGAACAACGCGCTCAGCCGTGCAGGCTTTGACACATCCGGTCAGTCGATCCTGTTCGACGGTCGCACAGGCGAGCAGTTTGCCCGTCCCGTGACCGTTGGCATGAAGTACCTGCTGAAACTGCATCACCTTGTGGACGACAAGATCCACGCGCGTTCGACCGGGCCGTACAGCCTGGTCACCCAGCAGCCGCTGGGTGGTAAGGCGCAATTCGGTGGTCAGCGCTTTGGTGAGATGGAAGTCTGGGCTTTGGAAGCTTACGGCGCCGCCTACACCTTGCAGGAAATGCTGACAGTCAAGTCGGACGACGTGGCCGGACGGACGAAAGTCTATGAAAGCATCGTCAAAGGCGAGGACAACTTTGAAGCCGGCGTGCCGGAATCCTTCAACGTTCTGGTCAAAGAAGTCCGAGGCCTCGGCCTGAACATGGAACTCCTGGACGCTGAGGAAGACGAATAACGGCGGCGGGCGGGGTTAACCCCGCCCTCCCGTTGCTCTCTTCCAATGCCTCCCTTTCAAGGATTTGAAAATGAACCAGGAACTTACAAACAACCCGTTCAACCCGGTCGCACCGGTCAAGACGTTTGACGAAATCAAGGTCTCGCTGGCCTCGCCGGAACGCATTCTGTCGTGGTCCTTTGGCGAGATCAAAAAGCCCGAAACCATCAACTACCGCACGTTCAAACCCGAGCGTGACGGCCTGTTCTGCGCGCGCATCTTTGGCCCGATCAAAGATTACGAATGCCTGTGCGGCAAATACAAACGCATGAAATACCGCGGCGTCGTCTGCGAGAAATGCGGCGTTGAAGTCACGTTGCAAAAGGTCCGCCGCGAGCGGATGGGCCACATCGAGCTGGCGTCGCCGGTTGCGCACATCTGGTTCCTGAAATCGCTGCCTTCGCGCATCGGTCTGATGCTGGACATGACACTGCGTGATCTGGAACGCGTGCTGTATTTTGAAAACTACGTCGTGATCGAACCCGGCCTGACGGACCTGACTTACGGTCAAATGCTGACCGAAGAAGAGTTCATGGACGCGCAGGACGCCTATGGCATGGACGCCTTCACCGCCAACATCGGCGCTGAAGCGATCCGCGAAATGCTGTCGATGATCGACCTGGAAGCCGAAGCAGACAACCTGCGTGCGGATCTGAAAGAGGCCACAGGCGAACTGAAGCCCAAGAAGATCATCAAGCGCCTGAAAGTCGTGGAAAGCTTCCTGGAATCCGGCAACCGCCCCGAGTGGATGGTTCTGACCGTGATCCCCGTGATCCCGCCAGAACTGCGCCCGCTGGTGCCGCTGGACGGTGGCCGCTTTGCCACGTCGGATCTGAACGACCTGTATCGCCGCGTGATCAACCGGAACAACCGTCTGAAGCGTCTGATTGAACTGCGTGCGCCCGACATCATCGTGCGCAACGAAAAGCGGATGCTGCAAGAATCCGTCGACGCATTGTTCGACAACGGCCGTCGTGGCCGCGTCATCACCGGTGCCAACAAGCGCCCGCTGAAGTCGCTGTCGGACATGCTGAAGGGTAAGCAAGGTCGCTTCCGTCAGAACCTTTTGGGCAAGCGCGTCGACTTTTCGGGTCGTTCGGTCATCGTGACCGGCCCGGAACTGAAGTTGCACCAGTGCGGTCTGCCCAAAAAGATGGCGCTCGAGCTGTTCAAGCCGTTCATCTATTCACGTCTCGAGGCCAAGGGCCTGTCGAGCACGGTGAAGCAAGCCAAGAAACTGGTCGAAAAAGAACGTCCCGAGGTTTGGGACATTCTGGATGAAGTCATCCGCGAACACCCCGTCATGCTGAACCGTGCGCCGACGCTGCACCGTTTGGGCATTCAGGCGTTCGAACCGATCCTGATCGAAGGCAAGGCGATCCAGCTTCACCCGCTGGTCTGCTCGGCCTTTAACGCCGACTTTGACGGTGACCAAATGGCGGTTCACGTGCCCCTCTCGCTGGAAGCCCAGCTTGAAGCGCGCGTTCTGATGATGTCGACCAACAACGTTCTGTCGCCTGCCAACGGCGCACCGATCATCGTTCCGTCGCAGGATATGATCTTGGGTCTGTACTACACGACCCTGGAACGTTCCGGCATGAAGGGCGAAGGCATGGTCTTTGGCTCGATCGACGAGGTTCAGCACGCGCTGGACGCGGGTGAGATTCACCTGCACTCGAAGATCACGGCACGGATCACGCAGATCGACGACGACGGTCAGGAAATCCTGAAGCGCTATGAAACCACGCCGGGCCGTGTCCGTCTGGGCGCGCTTCTGCCGCTGAACGCCAAGGCACCTTTCGATCTGGTCAACCGTCTGCTGCGCAAGAAAGAAGTGCAGCAGATCATTGATACCGTGTACCGGTATTGCGGCCAGAAAGAGAGCGTCATCTTCTGTGACCAGATCATGACCATGGGTTTCCGCGAGGCTTTCAAGGCCGGTATTTCGTTCGGTAAGGACGACATGCTGATCCCTGAAACCAAGTGGACCATCGTGGATGAGACACGCGAACTGGTGAAAGACTTTGAACAGCAGTACATGGACGGCCTGATCACTCAGGGTGAAAAGTACAACAAAGTTGTCGACGCCTGGTCGAAGTGTAACGACAAGGTCACCGACGCCATGATGGGCGCGATCTCGGCAGCTCAGCTTGACGAGACCGGCGCCGAAATGGAACCGAACTCGGTTTACATGATGGCCCACTCCGGTGCGCGTGGCTCGGTCACACAGATGAAACAGCTGGGCGGGATGCGCGGTCTGATGGCGAAGCCGAACGGCGACATCATCGAAACGCCGATCATCTCGAACTTCAAGGAAGGTCTGACCGTTCTTGAATACTTCAACTCGACCCACGGCGCCCGTAAGGGTCTGTCGGACACCGCGTTGAAGACGGCGAACTCGGGTTACCTGACCCGTCGTCTGGTGGACGTGGCGCAGGATTGCATCGTGCGCATGATCGACTGCGGCACCGAAAACTCGATCACGGCTGTTGCGGCTGTGAACGACGGTGAAGTTGTGTCGTCGCTGGCAGAGCGTGTTCTGGGCCGTGTCGCGGCCGAGGACGTGTTGAAACCCGGCACCGACGAAGTGCTGATCGCACATGGCACGCTGATCGACGAACGCATGTCCGACGCTGTTGAAGAAAACGGCGTTGCGTCCATGCGTATCCGTTCGCCGCTGACCTGCGAGGCCGAAGAGGGCGTTTGCGCCACTTGCTACGGTCGTGACCTTGCGCGTGGTACGCGCGTGAACACCGGCGAAGCGGTCGGCATCATCGCCGCCCAATCCATCGGTGAACCCGGTACACAGTTGACGATGCGGACCTTCCACATCGGCGGCGTGGCCCAGGGTGGTCAGCAATCCTTCCTGGAAAGCAGCCATGCCGGTAAGGTTCGGATCGAAAACGGTATCACCATCGAAAACGAAGCTGGTGAAACCATGGTCATGGGCCGGAACATGAAGCTGGCGATCCTGGACGAAAACGGTGAAGAACGTGCCAGCCACAAGGTTGGCTACGGCTCGAAACTGTTCGTCAAGGACGGTGACACCATCGCGCGTTCGGCCAAACTGTTCGAATGGGACCCCTACACCCTGCCGATCATCGCCGAGAAATCCGGTACGGCCAAGTTTGTCGATCTGGTCAGCGGCATCGCCGTCAAGGACGAGACCGATGACGCGACAGGCATGACCCAGAAGATCGTGATCGACTGGCGCGCTGCCCCCAAAGGCAACGAGCTGAAGCCGGAAGTGATCCTTGTGGGTGAAGATGGCGAACCGGTCCGCAACGATGCGGGCAACCCGGTGACCTATCCGATGTCCGTGGATGCGGTTCTGTCGATTGAAGACGGCCAAGAGATCAAGGCCGGTGAAATCGTCGCGCGTATCCCGCGTGAAGGCTCCAAAACCAAGGACATCACCGGTGGCCTGCCGCGTGTGGCCGAACTCTTTGAGGCACGTCGCCCCAAAGACCACGCCATCATCGCGGAAATCGACGGCTATGTGCGCTTTGGCAAGGACTACAAGAACAAGCGCCGCATCGCGATCGAAAGCTCGGAAGATCCGGATCACAAGGTCGAGTACATGGTGCCCAAGGGCAAGCACATTCCCGTGGCGGAAGGTGACTTTGTCCAGAAGGGCGACTACATCATGGACGGCAACCCGGCACCGCACGACATCCTTGCCATTATGGGTGTCGAGGCGCTGGCCGACTACATGATCGACGAAGTGCAAGACGTTTACCGCCTGCAAGGTGTGCGGATCAACGACAAGCACATCGAAGTCATCGTGCGTCAGATGCTGCAAAAGTGGGAAATCCAGGACAGCGGCGACACCACGCTGCTCAAGGGCGAACACGTCGACAAGCAGGAATTCGATCAGGCCAACGCCAAGGCGATTTCGAAAAAGGGCCGTCCCGCAACGGGCGAACCGATCCTGTTGGGCATCACCAAGGCAAGCTTGCAAACCCGCAGCTTCATCTCGGCGGCGTCGTTCCAGGAAACCACACGCGTTCTGACCGAAGCATCGGTTCAGGGCAAACGTGACAAACTGGTCGGCCTGAAAGAGAACGTGATTGTTGGTCGTTTGATCCCTGCGGGCACCGGTGGTGCGACACAGCAGATGCGCAAGATCGCGTCGGACCGCGACAATGTCGTGATCGAGGCACGCCGCGAAGAGGCGGAGAAGGCAGCAGCCCTCGCCGCACCCGAGCCGCAGGCGCAGGACGATGTGGTGGGTGGCGACGTGTTCAACACCATCATTTCGGACGAAGACAGCCGCGATTGATCGCACTGACATAAAACTGCAAAAGCCCCCGGTTCGCCGGGGGCTTTTTGCGTTTTGGGGCAAGGCGGTCACGGTTTTTCCGCCCGCTGTCCTGAAAATGAGCAAGAGGGCTTTTTCGTTGCATGATCATCGCTTAGCGTGAGGCCGAACAGGCAGGGCGCGGCATGGCGGACAAAAGCAAAGTACAGATCAAAGGGCTGATCCGGTTTTCGTATCTTTCCGAAAACGGCTTTGCCAAGTCCAAGCAGGGCGTCGATAAGATGCGCGAAATGCTGTATGATCCCGCGCGGCTGGAACGCCGGTTCGCATGGTTTGAAAAGCTGGCCTTTCACACATTGTCCTTGCAGGACGACACGGATTTCAGCGCCGCGATCCTGATCGGTGACAGCTTTCCCGATGCCTACCGCACCCGGCTGGAAAAACTGGTCGACGGGTTCGCGCCGGTCAAGATCGTGTCGCTGCCGCCGATGACTCATGTACAGGCGGTGAAACAGGCCTATTTCGCGCTGCCCGACGACCCCGAGGCGACGCACATCGCAACCTTCCGGCAAGATGACGACGACGGGATGCACCGCGCCACGACCGCGCGCATTCGCAAGGTGTCGCGGGCATTGCTTGCGGCGCGGCCGGTCGACGCGCCGTTTGTCATCGGCTTCAATCGCGGGTTCTACCTGAACACCAGCGCCGACCCGATGCTGACGGAACGGTTCGAACGTACGCCCTTGGGCATCGGTCTGACGCTGGTCGCGCGCAAGGGCGACCATGCCACGGTGTTCCGCCGCAACCACCGCCAGTTCACGCAATACTACGACTGCTACACTGAGGTGGCCGAACCCATGTTCATCCGTTCGGTGCATCAGGACAACGATTCAGGGGCCGAGCCGTCAGGGCGCGAGGGCAGCTTGCGCCCGCGTGGCATTCTGCGTGTGCTGCGCAAGGGCTTTGGCCTGACGCCCGAAATGCTGGAAGGTCTTTGATGTCCCCCAATGTGCTGGGCGCGTTGCTGATGATGGCGTCGATGGCGTGTTTCACGCTGAACGACACTGCGATGAAGCTGACCGACGGGGTGTTGCCACTGGGACAGTTGCTGACCCTGCGCGGTATCTTTTCGACGCTGCTGATCTTTGCGCTGGCCCGCTATCTGGGCGCGCTGCGGTTCAATTTGCGGTGGCGCGACTGGGTGCTTGTCGGCATCCGTTCGACCAGCGAGGTCGTGGCGGCCTATTTCTTTATCACGGCACTGATGAATATGCCGCTGGCCAACATCACGTCGATCCTTCAGGCGCTGCCGCTGACCGTGACCCTGGGCAGCGCGCTGGTGTTCCGCGAGGCCGTGGGGTGGCGGCGGGCGGTGGCGATTGGTGTGGGCTTTGCCGGCATGTTGTTGATCGTTCGACCGGGAACCGAAGGGTTCAACGTCTGGTCGCTGTACGGATTGGCTGCGGTGCTGTGTGTGACCGTGCGCGATCTGGCCACGCGGCGGCTGTCGCCGGATGTGCCGGGCATGACCGTCACTTTCAGCGCCGCCTTTGCAGTACTGCTGTTTTTTGGTGCTTTCAGTTTGGGCGAAACATGGCAGCCGGTCACGCCGCGCCTGTGGGCCCTGCTGGCGGGATCGTCGGTGTTCATCTTTGGCGGTTACTATTTCAGCGTGCAGGTGATGCGCACCGGCGACATCGCGTTCATCGCGCCGTTCCGGTACACGGGGCTGATCTGGGCGTTGGTGATGGGGTGGCTGGTGTTCGGCGACTGGCCCGCGCCGCTGACCCTGCTGGGGGCGGCCATCGTGGTGGGCATGGGGCTGTTCACCCTGTACCGCGAGCGGCAGTTGCTAAAGCGCTGAGAACACCCGCCGCACGTGATCCGCGTCGATGTTGAACACGTCGCGCAGATGCGCCTCGCCGTCGGCATCCAGCAGTTCCAGCGGTACGGGCTTGACGTTGCCCTTCTGGCGGCTGTCGTTGAATTCATTGTGCCCGCGCAGCACCATATCTTCGTTGGTGATGGTGACCGTGGGCATGTTCTGCGCCACCTTGACGTGGGCAAAGTTCATCACGCTTTGCACGATCTTGGGTTTGAACATCAGCCCCAGCCCGGCCGTGGTATAGGGCAGTTTCGTCGGCATCGCCTCGATCCCCTTTGCACTGGCGCGGGCGACAAAGCCCTGGTTAAAGTCGATGGCCACATATTTGTTCTTGGCCGCCAGCCCCTTGATGTCGCGCGCCACCTCGCGCAGCCGTTCGACATATCGCACGCCGACGGCGTCGTCGTCGTCCATGCGGAATTGCAGGCAATGTTCCCCGTCAAAGGCGCGCACCTCGTTGATCGCATCCTGCATGATCTTGCGGTGCCGCTTGGGCGGATAGGCGGCAACAATCGCCTGCGGCACATCCGCCAGCAAAGCGTCGAGCCGTTGACGGTAGTGGTCGGGCAGGCTGTCGCCGATCACCACCAGAAAGGTAAAATCGGGGTCGGTCTGCGCGCGCAGCGGGGGCAGGGTGATGGTTTCAAACGTGGCAAAGCGTTCTTCCATCCGCGCAGGGGAATAGAGATAGGCAATGCGCTCTTCCAGCGTGGGGTGATCCACCTGAAAGCCGCCGATTGCGGGGTACGAAAACCGGCACAGCCCGATCACTTGCATTGCAACGCCCTTTTGTCCGAATATGCACAGGTGACCATGACAAGCCGCGCAGGCCTGTGCAAGATGCCACCCTGCGTGCGCGCTCGGTCTGGTGCTGTTGACACCCGCTGCGACTCCCCCTATACGCGCGTCATCTCGGTGAGGGAGCGGCCTGCTCTCGTCCCGAAATCAGATATGAAGTGCGCACGAACCGGTCTCCTATGGACCCGTTCCTCTGGAAACACACTGCAACGTTCGCCTCGGTACGGGAACGTCGCGGTCATTTCTGCATTGGCGCGTTTCGCGCAACGTATAACGCATCTTTCGGGATGCACCTGAGTTGGTCCGTGGACGCGCGGACGATTGAATTGAAACCGCGGGGTTTTCCCGCAGCACATGTGTAAGACGGGGAAAAAACCGGAATGCCAACGATCCAACAGCTGATCCGCAAGCCGCGCCAGCCTAAAATCCGACGTTCGAAATCGACGCACCTGCAAGAATGCCCGCAAAAGCGCGGCGTTTGCACACGCGTTTATACAACAACGCCTAAGAAACCGAACTCGGCCATGCGTCGTGTTGCGAAGGTTCGCCTGACCAACGGTTTCGAAGTCATCAGCTACATCCCGGGCGAAGGCCACAACCTTCAGGAGCACTCTGTTGTCCTGATCCGTGGCGGCCGTGTAAAAGACCTTCCCGGTGTCCGTTACCACGTACTGCGTGGCGTTCTGGACACCCAAGGCGTCAAAGACCGGAAACAACGTCGTTCGAAATACGGCGCGAAACGTCCGAAGTAATGGTTGGTGGTGCCACCTTTGCCCGATGGGCAGGGGTGGGCCGCCTTTTGGGTTTTGCCGCATCGCAAATCCCGCCCGATCTGACCGCAGCCTGACTGCGGCCCAGATTGAAAAATTCGCTCTCGCATCTTGCGAAACATATCAAAATGCCGCCAGCGCAGTCATAGCGACCGCTGAGTGGCCACCGAAGAGGGAAGCTGAGGATGTCACGTCGTCACGCCGCTGAAAAACGCGAAGTCCTGCCCGACGCCAAGTATGGCGATAAGGTTCTGACAAAATTCATGAACAACCTGATGCTGGACGGTAAGAAATCGACCGCCGAACGCATCGTCTACAACGCACTTGAGCGCGTTGAAGGCAAAATCAAACGCGCACCCGTGGAAGTGTTCCACGAGGCGCTGGACAACATCAAACCCTCCGTCGAAGTGCGTTCGCGCCGCGTCGGTGGTGCGACATACCAGGTTCCCGTCGAAGTGCGCCCCGAGCGCCGCGAAGCCCTGGCAATCCGCTGGTTGATCAAAGCCAGCCGCGCACGGAACGAAAACACCATGGAAGAGCGCCTTGCAGGCGAGCTGATGGATGCCGTTCAGTCCCGCGGCACCGCGGTGAAAAAGCGCGAAGACACACACAAGATGGCCGACGCCAACAAAGCGTTCAGCCACTATCGTTGGTAATACGTCGGTTCTCCGACGCAATCTCTGAGGAAGCAGCCCAATGGCACGCGATTATCCGCTCGACCGCTACCGCAACTTCGGCATCATGGCACACATTGATGCCGGCAAAACCACCTGTTCGGAACGCATCCTGTTCTATACAGGCAAGTCGCACAACATCGGTGAGGTGCACGATGGCGCCGCAACCATGGACTGGATGGAACAAGAGCAAGAGCGTGGGATCACCATCACCTCGGCTGCGACCACCACGTTCTGGGAACGCACCGAAGACGGTGAGACACCCGACACGCCCAAGCACCGCATGAACATCATCGACACCCCCGGCCACGTCGACTTCACCATTGAAGTTGAACGTTCGCTGGCGGTTCTCGATGGTGCGGTTGCCGTTCTCGACGCCAACGCCGGTGTCGAGCCGCAAACCGAAACCGTGTGGCGTCAGGCTGACCGCTACAAGGTTCCGCGCATTGTGTTCGTCAACAAGATGGACAAGATCGGCGCGGACTTCTTCAACTGCGTTCACATGATCCAGGACCGCACCGGCGCGACACCGTGCCCGATCCAGATTCCGATCGGCGCCGAAACCGAGCTGGAAGGCATGATCGACCTGGTCACCATGGAAGAATGGGTCTGGGAAGGTGAAGATCTGGGCGCAAGCTGGTTCAAACGTCCGATCCGCGACAGCCTGAAAGATCAAGCTGACGAATGGCGCGCGAAAATGATCGAAATCGCCGTCGAAATGGACGACGACGTAATGGAAGCATATCTGGAAGGCGAAGAGCCTGACGTGCCGACACTGCGCCGCCTGATCCGTGCCGGTACTTTGGCGATCAAATTCATCCCCGTTCTGTGTGGCTCCGCGTTCAAGAACAAAGGCGTGCAGCCGCTGTTGAACGCCGTGATCGACTATCTGCCGTCGCCGATGGACGTTGTCGATTACATGGGCTTCAAACCCGGTGACGAAACAGAAACACGTAACATTCCGCGTCGCGCGGATGATACAATGGCGTTCTCGGCGCTGGCGTTCAAAATCATGAACGACCCCTTCGTCGGCACCCTGACCTTCACACGCATCTATTCGGGCGTACTGAACAAGGGTGACACGCTGTTGAACTCGACCAAGGGCAACAAAGAACGTGTTGGCCGTATGATGATGATGCACTCGAACGAGCGTGAAGAAATCACCGAAGCGTTCGCGGGCGACATCATCGCGCTGGCGGGTCTGAAGAACACCACAACCGGTGACACGCTGTGCGCTGTCAACGATCCGGTCGTTCTGGAAACGATGACATTCCCCGATCCCGTGATCGAGATTGCCGTCGAGCCCAAGACCAAAGCCGACCAAGAAAAAATGTCGATGGGCCTGCAACGTCTGGCCGCCGAAGATCCCTCTTTCCGCGTCGAGACCGACATCGAATCCGGTCAGACCATCATGAAGGGCATGGGCGAACTTCACCTCGACATCCTGGTCGACCGTCTGCGTCGCGAGTTCAAGGTCGAAGCGAACATCGGTGCCCCGCAAGTGGCCTACCGCGAGACCATCGGTCACGAAGTCGAACACACCTACACCCACAAGAAACAGTCGGGTGGTTCGGGTCAGTTCGGCGAAGTGAAAATGATCATCTCGCCGACAGAGCCGGGCGAAGGTTTCTCGTTCGAAAGCCGCATCGTTGGTGGTTCGGTGCCCAAGGAATACATCCCGGGCGTTGAAAAAGGCATCCGTTCGGTCATGGACAGCGGCCCCCTGGCCGGCTTCCCCGTGATCGACTTCAAGGTTGCGCTGATCGACGGTAAATTCCACGACGTTGACTCGAGCGTTCTGGCGTTCGAAATCGCGGCGCGGATGTGTATGCGTGAAGGCATGCGCAAAGCCGGTGCGAAGATGCTGGAACCGATCATGAAAGTCGAAGTTGTGACACCGGAAGAATATACCGGCGGCATCATCGGCGACCTGACATCGCGTCGCGGTCAGGTTCAGGGTCAGGACACCCGCGGCAACGCGATTGCGATCGACGCATTCGTGCCGCTGGCCAACATGTTCGGCTACATCAACACCCTGCGGTCGATGTCTTCGGGTCGTGCGAACTTCACCATGCAGTTCGATCACTACGAAGCTGTTCCGCAGAACATCTCGGACGAGATTCAGTCCAAATTCGCTTAACGGGATGGCGGGGGATGCCCCGCCCTACCGACCACTCGTAGGGCGGGGCCTGGGCCCCGCCTCCCCACCAAGACAAATAGGAGACCTCCCCCATGGGTAAGGCAAAGTTTGAACGTAACAAACCGCACGTTAACATCGGCACAATC